>NZ_CP116337.1:1321885-1384385 GCF_028198085.1 Caldicellulosiruptor sp. DIB 104C
TAAATAGTTATATCAAAAAAAAAACATAATGCAATGGGCAAATTAGATAAATTTTTTATGTTATAATTGGAAATTTTCATAAATTAAAATTAATTTTTTATTTACAAATCCCAAACAGTTTTTTGCAAATGTAATATATTTTTGCTCTATCATGAATTATAAGGTAGATAAAAAGATAAGATACTCTTTCATTAACATTTTTATGTTATAATACAATCTGTCACAAAACTAACACTGAACCAAAACAAAGCTTTAAACGAAAGGAGTAAAAAGATGGTAAGAGTTAGATTTGCACCAAGTCCAACAGGTCAGCTTCACATAGGTGGTGCAAGGACAGCACTTTTTAACTATCTATTTGCCAAAAAACACAATGGAAAGTTCATTTTGCGTATAGAAGATACCGATTTAGAAAGGTCAAGAGAAGAATGGGCAAAAGCGATTATGAAAAGCTTAAAGTGGCTTGGAATTGAATGGGATGAAGGAAAAGCTTATTATTGTTTTTGTAGCCAAGAGGAAATAGAAAAAGCAAGAGGGTTGGTTGGTAACTTTACCTCAACCCTCTTATTTTTTACTGTATATTAATTATCAATAATTATTATCTTGAGACATCCCTACATAAACAACCAGTCCGAACTTTTACTCTATAGCCGGAACAATCGCATCAAATTTTTCCACCTTTCCATCTTCTGTCACTGCCTCACCAACAAATACCCAAACAGGTTGCAAATATGGCTGCTCTTCAATTGTACCTGCATCTTCCCAGTAAGCAAGAACAACTTCTTTGATTGTTGCAGACTTTGCCATAGGATTGATATTATTCGATGCTTCTCTATTTTTAACTTTTTCAAAAGCTTTCTCTGCAGGCACTATCTTTACCTTATTGTATTCTTCAAACTCCTTATACCATTTATAAACTTCTACTATCTTACCATTATCACCTACAACCACTATTATCCTCGAAACACCATACACAGGCTTTCCTTCTACCACGGGATAAAAATATACACTCTTGTGATGAACCTTATAATCATTTGTAATTTTATCGCCAGAGGAATCGTCTGTAACTGCACAATAAATAAATCTTTTATCATAAATACCATTCTTTTTCAAAAAGTCAAGTGCAATTTTTTTTGCTTCTTCATCAGAAGGTAGATTTTGTGGATCATCATTATTAAGTTCTTTTCTATCTACATAATGCCATCTCCCTGTATCAATTTCATATTCAAATTCACGATAATACTTTTCATCTATTTTCTCCTTTATCGAATAAGCTCTCCATATAGGTTGATATTCCACTTCACCTTTTAGTCCAAATATTTTAGCTAAAGATTTAATCTCTGTATCTATGTTTTTTGGCTTTTTAAATTTGTATACCATAGCTTCAACAGGCAAATTGTCAAATTTGGCTGTCACTTTATAGTCTATGTCAGGTATTTCATTTCCTGGCATAGGAATATTAAGCGGCGGTATCCTGTTTGCTTTAATATACAAAAAATAACCCGTTATAAAAGCAATTATTAGCACTATAAAAGAAATTTTTAATATACTTTGCATTTTAGCATTTTTTATTTTCATTTAGCTCAACCCCTCTCATTTACCTAATAACTACCCCAGTTGCAGGTATTTTTACATCTGCTATTATACTATATCCTTGCTTGTAATTTCTATACCATTCTTTTTCAGGTCGACAGCCATAAAAACTATAAAGCGAATCATTCGCTGCTAATTTATATCCCATTATACGAACAATACTGCTTTGACCATCTTGCCTTTGTGGCTGATAAATTCTTGCAGCTTGCACAAATGCATCTTTAAAACTTAATTTATCCGCTACCAAAAACTGCGCAAATTTAATTGCTTCACGACTGTCTAAATACATGGTAGATGCAAAACCCATAACAAGTGTTGCGCCCTCAAATGTTTTATAAATATTCTCTAATTTTTCTTGATCCCCGTTGCTATTTAGCCAGTTACATGTATACATTATAACCCATTTTAGATTACTGTGCCCAAATCGAACTTCGTTTGTTCTTGCATTCACCTCATCATTATATTCCATCGAACTGTTATGCCAAGTTTCACCTGTACTTCTTGCAAAAAAGTGAGCAGCATTCTCTTTAGAAAGACACAGTCCATGTCCAGAATAAACTAACAAATCAGCCTGTGACGTAAGTGAAGTATCCTTCAAATAGGATTCATTCGCTTCACTATTGAGTTTTATAAGATAAGCAGTTACCCATGCATTTCTCCATAAACTATCAGCTAAATTATAAACATAATGAGCACCTGCTCTATCGCCATATGTGCATGAGCCATTTGGACTACTGTAAGTGCTAACGCCAAGGTAAATACCTTTTAAATCTGCCGAAAAAGCTACACAAAAGTTAAATATCAGTATTATAATTAAAGCAAGAGAAATATAAAATTTATTTTTAATCAATTCTACTTAGCCCCCTTGCTTTTGTTAAATTTTTTACAGTAAAAACTCAATATGAGTGTTATTATAAGAACTTTCTAAAAGTTTTCCTTTGTCTATATTCCATTAAAGCAATTTAAGAAGAACAAGGTAACAGTTATTACTAATAGTTATTAATATCAGAATTGTAAAAATAAACCTTGTCAGAATAATAAATTTTTAATGTTTATTAATCAACTTTGAGTCCTTTTTGACGGGAAATAGGTTTGAAGTATTTAAAAGGTGTCATATATACAAACAATCATCAACTCCTTTCATTGGATAAAGTAACTGTAAATAGTTATATCAAAAAAAAAACATAATGCAATGGGCAAATTAGATAAATTTTTTATGTTATAATTGGAAATTTTCATAAATTAAAATTAATTTTTTATTTACAAATCCTAAACAGTTTTTTGCAAATGTAATATATTTTTGCTCTATCATGAATTATAAGGTAGATAAAAAGATAAGATACTCTTTCATTAACATTTTTATGTTATAATACAATCTGTCACAAAACTAACACTGAACCAAAACAAAGCTTTAAACGAAAGGAGTAAAAAGATGGTAAGAGTTAGATTTGCACCAAGTCCAACAGGTCAGCTTCACATAGGTGGTGCAAGGACAGCACTTTTTAACTATCTATTTGCCAAAAAACACAATGGAAAATTTATTTTGCGTATAGAAGATACTGACCTTGAGAGGTCAAGAGAAGAGTGGGCAGAAGGTATTATGAGAAGCTTGAGATGGCTTGGAATTGAATGGGATGAAGGACCTGACATTGGTGGAGAGTTTGGACCATATTTCCAATCTCAAAGGAAAGACATTTATATGGAGTACATCAATAAACTATTAGAAGAAGGTAAGGCTTACTACTGTTTTTGCTCCCAAGAAGAGATTGAAAAGGAAAGGGAAATTGCAAAGCAAAATAAGGTATCTTACAAATACAGCAAAAAATGCAGAAATATAAGTTTAGAGGAAGCAAAAAGAAGAATAAAAAATGGTGAAAAGGCAGTTGTCAGAATAAAGGCACCACAAGATGGTATTACAGTAGTCCATGACATAATTCGAGGAGATGTTGAGTTTTCAAATGACCAGTTGGATGATTTTATAATATTAAAATCAGACGGCAATCCAACGTATAACTTTGTATGTGTGGTTGACGACTATTTTATGAAAATTTCACATGTAATAAGAGCTGAAGAACATCTTTCAAACACGCCAAAACAGCTTATTATTTATCAAGCTTTAAATCTAACCCCGCCCCAATTTGCTCATGTTCCAATGATTTTAGCGCCAGATAGAAGCAAATTGAGCAAACGCCATGGTGCAACCTCTGTGGAAGAGTTTTTTGAAAATGGTTATTTAAAAGAGGCTATTGTGAATTATCTTTTGTTGCTCGGCTGGTCACCTGGAGAAGATAGAACAATAATTGGACTTGATGAAGCTATTGAAAAATTTGAGCTTGAGAAAGTGTCCAAAAATGCTGCTATATATGATATAAATAAGCTCACATGGATAAATGGTCATTATCTGAAAGAGATTCATATTGAAGACTTGTATGAAAGAATGAAATATTTCTACTCTAAAAAAGGCATCGAAATTGAGAGGTTTGACAAAGAGTATGTAAAATCTGCTTTGAAACTTGTTCGTGAAAAGGTAAAGACTTTAGTCGAGGTTGTGGATGCAAGCACATACTTTTTTGATGATAGCTACGAATATGATCAAAAAGGAGTTGAAAAATACCTAACACCTGAAAATCTCAATATCGTTAAATCTCTTTCAGATGAGCTAAAAAACTTAGAACCTTTTTCAGCTCCTGAGATTGAAAGTCTTGTTCGTAAAAAAGCCGAAAGCTTAAATGTAAAGGCGGCAAACATTATTCATACAATCAGAGTTTGTATAAGTGGAAGAACAGTTACTCCCGGGCTTTTTGAGATGATGGAGGTACTTGGTAAGAAAGAGGTTGTAAAAAGAATAGAGAGAACTTGTGAAAAATTTTTGAATAAGTAGAATAAAATTGGCTTTGGTAAATGTTTTGCATGGTAGTAATAGTTATTTTTATTACTCCAAAAAATAAAAACCTCACCAGCTTTGTTCCCTGGTGAGGTCATTTTTTATATTTTCTCATCTGGTGCGGATGGGGGGATTTGAACCCCCATGGGGAGAGCCCCACAAGATCCTGAGTCTTGCGCGTCTGCCAATTCCGCCACATCCGCAAAAGCTTATAAATTCTTCTTTACATTATAATATTTTAAGCCAAACTCCCACCAGATGTCAACCAAAAAGATTTTCAATTTTTCCAAGATGCTTAAATCAGTCAAGCCTCTTTGAAAATCTCTTTATTGAAATAAAAAGAAGTACAAGCCCTAAAAATATCAACACCAAGACCTCATCCCACAGATATTCTATCCCGACACCTTTGAGAACAATGCCTCTTAATATTATCAAAAAGTAAGTAAGAGGAACAAAATTACCTACAAACCTTATCACAGCTGGCATTGCTTCGCGGGGGAACATAAAACCTGAAAGCAGCACACTTGGCAACAAAAACAAAAGTGCAAGCTGCATTGCCTGAAGCTGTGTTTTCGAGACAGAAGATATGAGCATTCCTATCATGAGCGCACAAATGACAAATTCCATCCCCAAGATAAACAGCAAAAGAATATTGCCTCTCACAGGTACCTTAAACCATAGTATTCCAAACAGGAGCGCAACTAAAAAGTCACCCAGTCCAAGAAATGTATAAGGAACAAGTTTCCCTAAAATTAGCTCGATAGATTTTATTGGAGTTACTATTAACTGTTCCATTGTACCTTTTTCTCTTTCTCTTACAATTGCGAAGGCTGTAAGTATTATGGTTATATTTTGCATAATAAGTCCCATAAGACCAGGGATTGTAAAAAGTTCGCTTTTCATAGAAGGATTGTATTTTACACGTGTTCTGACATCAACAATAGGTTTTACAAAATAGTTTTTCTGTGCAAAGTTTTGCATTGTCAAAATACCGCTTGAAAATACTGTCTTTGCAATTGTGGGGTCTGTCCCATCTACTATGAAAAGTACCTCAGGACTTTTGTTTTGTTTAAGAAGTTTTGTAAAGTCAGAAGGGATAATCAAAGCTGCTTTGATTTTTCCACTGTCAAGACTACTTTCTATCTCTACCTGATTTTGTGCAAAAAAGGTTGGCTTAAAATACCTTGTGTTCTGAAGCTTTCTTATAAGTTCTCTACTCTCTTGTGTCTTTGCCATGTCAAGTATTCCTATGCTCACATTTTCGACATCCATCTTGACAGCATAGCCAAAGAGCATAAGCATAATAAATGGTGCTACAAATGCTATAACAAAAATTGCCTTATCTCTTTTAATTTGAATAAACTCCTTTTTCGCAATGGCAACAAATCTTCTTATTGAGAAATCATTCATTTTAAATCTCACCTCTATCTTAAAGCAATCTTTTTACTGTGAGAATACCTTCACAAACACATCTTCAATACTATGTGACGAATACTTTGTCTTGACATTTGCAGGTGTGTCTACCTCTTTCAAAATCCCATTGAACATAAAAGCGACATAGTCACACCTCTCAGCCTCATCCATATAATGGGTGGTTACTAATACCGTCACACCACTTTGAGAAAAAACTCTTATCATCTCCCAATACTCTTTTCTTGAAATAGGGTCAACTCCAGCTGTTGGCTCATCTAAGATTAAGATTTGTGGATTGTGAAGTGTGGCACAGGCAAAGGCAAGTTTTTGTTTCATTCCGCCAGAAAGCGTGCCGACAAGCGATTTTTCTCTGCCTTCAAACCCAAAAAATTTAAGTAGCTTTGCCTTTTTCTCTTCAATCTCGTCCTTAGAAAGGCCATATATCGCACCATAAAATTCAATGTTCTCTTCAATTGTTAAATCCTCATACAGACTAAACTTTTGAGAAACATAACCTATATTTTGCTTTACTTGTTCTGGATATTTTGAGACATCATTTCCAAGTACTTCTACGTATCCTTTTGTTGCTCTTAAAACACCACATATTATTTTAATTGTAGTTGTCTTCCCAGACCCATTTGGCCCAAGCAAGGCGAAGAGGCTACCTTTGGGAATACTAAATGATATGTCATTTACCGCAACAAACTCTCCAAACCTTTTTGTAAGCCCCTCTACCTTGATTGCATATTCCACCTATCATCACCCCAAATTTTGTAAAATCAAATCTTTACATCAACAAGCATCCCAGGTCTTAAAATATCTTTATTCTTTATTATCTTTAGCTTGACCATAAAAACCACTTTTTGTTTTTCCTCTTTTGTCTCTACGTTCCTTGGTGTAAACTCTCCTTTATCAGAAATAAACACAATCTCACCATACGCTTTTTTGTTGCTATCTAAGATAATCTCAACCTTCTTACCAAGCGAAAGTTTTTGTAGCTGTGCTGAAGGAACATATATCTTAAGATAGTAGTCGCTTAAGCCTATTTGAGCTATAAACGTACCAATACCAACAAACTGTCCTTGGTCAACCCCTTTTGTTAAAACAATACCATCAACAGGTGAGGTAATTGTGGTCTTTCTCAGATTCAAATTACCAATTTTTAAGTTCTGCTCTGCCATATTTACATAAGAGAGAGCTTGCAAATAGTTTCTCTTTGCAATGTCAACAGAAATCTCAGTAATCATTTTATCCTCATCTGTAACAGATTCGTTTTTCACCATTTCAAGTTGGTTTTCTAATGAATTAATCTGATGTGTCAGACTACTATTTTGAGCCTTTAGGGAATTTAATTGCATTTTTAGCTCTGATAATAGCTTTATTGTGTCCAAATTAGCCATTTTCATCTTTTCTAAATTTTTTATGTTCTCTTCTAAAAATTCAATGTTATTTTCATTTCCTGATTTTATATCTTGTAGCTGTAGAATATTTTCTTTTATCTGATTAATCTGGTATTTCGATGGTTTTTTAGAAAGAAGCCGATATTTTAGTTTTGCTAATTCCCAATTTTGCTCAGCGATATCCGCAGACAATTTAGCAACTTCAAGGTTTGCCTGTGCTATATTTTTTTGAATTTCATAAAGGTTTGAATCAATCTTTGCTATTATATCACCTTTTTTAACCTTAGAGCCTTCTTCAATAAAGATTTTCTCTACTCTCCCAGCAATCTCAGTGTTTATATCAATAGTCGATACCTCTACAGTTGATGAGTACACATCTTCAGCATTTTCTTCTCTGCACCCTGTCAAAAAGAAAGTAAAAATTGAAATTAAAAAAAGGACAGTAGAAAATACCTTAAAGTTTTTAGATTGCAATATCGCCTTTATCATCCTTTTACTCCTCCCCAATAGACTTTTTTATCACATTTAATACATTTTCTATCTCCTCTTCAATCTCATCACTTGTTGTCTCAATGCCCAGAATATATTTTTGGAATAAAAAAGTAAGAAGAGTGCCTATCATCATTCTTGAAATGCCTTTTGCCATCTCTTTTGAAATATTCCCTTTTCGTATGAGTATCCTCTCAATCAAACCCTTTGCCTCACAGGTTTTAGGCACCATATTTTTTATAACCTCATTCTTGAGAGAGTCATTATACTGAATCTCTATTAGAATAATCTTAAAAAGGTCAATGTTTCTGTCCAGCATTTCAAGTCTTTCATTTATTATAGACCTCAAAAATTCAGAAGTTTTTAAATCCTTGTTCTTTTTGATATTTTCTTTAAGAGGAGAAAGAGCAATAGAATCTAAGATTTGTGTCAGGGCAACACTTACAACTTTATGAAGTAAATTCTCCTTGTCTTTAAAATACTTAAACAGTGTAGCTTCAGAAATCCCTGCATCTTTTGCTATTTGTGCTGTTGTTGTGGCAGCATAACCATTTTGTGAAATCAACTTTATGGCTGATTGAATTATTCTGTTCTTAGTATCTTCACTTTTCCTCAATTTTAATATCTCTCCCTCCCCTAAGTTTTTTAGTAAGTACTTACTTACTTTTATTATAAAAAATTTTTGTATTTTTTACAATTAAAATAAAAAAGGGCTTTTTACAAAGCCCTTTTTGCTCATATTTTCTGTTTTGGTGACCCCGAGGGGATTCGAACCCCTGTTACAGGCGTGAAAGGCCTGTGTCTTAACCACTTGACCACGGGGCCATCTACTTTTTTAGACATAAAATGGTGGCGGCGAACGGATTCGAACCGCTGACACTGCGGGTATGAACCGCATGCTCTAGCCAACTGAGCTACGCCGCCATCTTTGATATTTTAAAATTTTTGGTTGCGGGGGGAGGATTTGAACCTCCGACCTTCGGGTTATGAGCCCGACGAGCTACCAGCTGCTCCACCCCGCGATATCTGGTGCCGGAAACCGGACTTGAACCGGTACGACCTTATTCAGGTCCCAGGATTTTAAGTCCTGTGCGTCTGCCAGTTCCGCCACTCCGGCATCGCAATTATATATTTTAATAGGGTTTTCAAGCATTGTCAAGAGTTTTTTTACTCGCAAAAACCACCAAACACCTTTAAAAAACTCATTTACCGAACAGGACTTTTAAGTGTTCTCAAATTAAAACATTCAAAAATCCTGTATGGTTTGTTCGTTATCAGTTTAACCCCAAAGTAAAGAATTCTCAATAGAGAAAATTTGTTTGAGTTTAATTGCTATCTGTTGCCATAACAGCATATCATAACATCCAATTTTATGCTTCAAAATATCGGCTAAAGGCAGCACGCAACAATGAACCTTCTTCAAATTCTGGCCCCCTACCCCTTGCTTTTGGCTTGCGAACCCATAACACAACCATTGAAGAGACTTTCCTAAAACCAAAAGCTTTAGTCTCCAAATAATTGCCACATTTTAGCATTGCACAAAAACATATTTTTGTGCAAACATAAATTAACAATGCCACCTTATTTGTTTTATTATGCCATGGTTTTGACTTTTCAAATGCTAATAATCAACTTTGGTGTAATTTATTTTCTGTTCTGTAAACTGCCCTGTTTCCTTCATTACCAGTTACAAAATGGCACACTTTGACACTATTTTCTCAATTGAAAATGATTTTCAATTAGCCAATTCTCAACACTTAAATGTGTAAACCTAATACCCTGCTTGGGTATACTCATTTTGTGCAATTTTGATGCATTATATTAACCTCATTAAATTTAGTTCTTCACACCCATAACCTGACAATTTTAAAATTGTAACTGGTAAAGCATATGTTGATAAGCTTATATAATTTATAGTGTCATCAATATCTGGATTAGAACACAAACAAAAGCTATTCCTTAAGGCAATATCACTAAACTGATTGGACAATATTGTCCATCACACTTAAAAGGCACAATTTGATTTTATCTTTATTAATGATTTAAAACTTTATTTAACATTTTTTGAGTCTATCAAGTTATACATTATGGAGCAACAAGCCAATCAGGAACTGCAGAAAAATTTACTAATTGCAATTTATAACTTTCAATATTTTCTGCAATAGAATTAATTACCTGAATATCAAAACTTTTTATTTGACCTGATGCCAATGATATGTTATCAGAGACTGCTTCGAATATAGGTTTTTTGTGTTTATCAAAAAAGATTGCCTGAACTCTACAACTAACTCCCCATGATTCATTTTCACTGTTTTCATTCTTTATAGTACCTGTGACTTCTACCATTATCATATTCTTTTTAAAACTTGAACCTAATATTTTTACTTTACTATAGTCTGGTCCATCAACTGTGTTCATTTTATTTTTTCTTTCTTCCTCTTCACGTTTTCTTTCTTCTGCTTTCCTTTTTTCTACCTCAATTAATTCTTTTTTATTATCAGGTGGCTTACAAGTTTTACATGCCCTATAACCTGCTTCTGCTGCAGCCATCTTATCAGAAAAAAATACCAACTTTTCGTTTGAGATATTTCTGATAAATTTACAATTATCTCTATGATAAATACCTGTCCCTTTGACTCCAATTAATTCACCAGAATAATGATAAAACGAATAAATCTTATAGCAAAAATAAAAAGATAGTGATATAACAACAAGTATAATGCAAATAATTATTGCTTTTTTCAATGTTTATCCTCCTGTTCATTATATTTCTTTTCACAATTATATCACACTAACTAAAAACTGTATTATAAATTATCATTTTTAAATTAGCCAATAACAAAAAATTAAAAACCCTGTCAAAAGCTTGATACTGCTCGATTTGAAATGATTTTCTACAAAACCTTGATACACCTACAATAAAAGCCATTTTCACAATAAGATTTGTGTATAAAGCCTTTATAAGCTTCAAAAAATAGCTGGGTAATATCTTTATACCACCTTTCAATTTTTCGCTTCTCTATGAAGCTGTATTTTTAAATCTTGACAATTCCAAATACACTTTAGATTTACAGCCTTAAAATTTGGAATGTACTTTGTAAAATCAATGAGAATTATCACAAACATAGAAATGACATGCCTTTGGACTTTTTTCGTACTTTTTTTCGTACTTTTTTCGTAAAAGGGCTATGTCTTAAAAGCCTTGATATTTCCAATGTCAACCGACTTTTTACCCTTTTTTCGTTTTTTTCGTATGATATTTTTTTAAAATCTCATGACTAATTTGTCAAGCTAAAATCAGCAGCCAAAGAATAGATTTGACTTAAAAGATGTGGACAGGATAAAATAAGTCATAACCACATTTAGACCACAAAGAACAATGCAAAATAAAGTCCAGGTTTTTAAAATTTTAACTGTGATTCTTTAAATCTTATTTGCTGTTTAGAATAAGAAATACTTGTTTTAAGCTGCACAAATTCTTTGTTCAAGTTTAATTTCTTTTTATTTTTAGCTTGCTTAATTTAAGGCTTTTATTCTAAATTTATCTTTGGCAATTGATTTTCATAATTATTCAAAGTTTAGTGCATAATTATTCTTTGCAGTGGATAATCTGTTAATGTCTTTAATTGCCAACCTTCAATTTTCAAGCCATTTAGCACAATTTAAAGTAAACCAATCAAATAGATTGACATTCACAACATGAATAAATTCTTGAATTCCATTATTTTACTTTTTCTTGATTTAGAAGATAAATGCTGCTTGAACATTTAAAGTTTTAAAACTTAATTTGTGCTATAATTTACTTTGAAGTTTTGATTTGATAATTTATATCAACTTTTGATTTTACTTTTGTTACTGCCTTTATTTCCCCTACCACATTCAGTTTTTAAGCACATTTCAAGCTGGTAGGGTATGCAATTCTACAAAGTGGCTAAAAAAAATAAAAGAGACCACAACTAAGGTGGTCTCTTACTACTTGGCAATATATTTTGGACAATGTATTTCTTTCACTCTAAAACTCTGTTTGCAATTGTTTTTACACTTCTCACAAAGAGAATGGTATTGAATTTTACCCTTGTCGTTTTTGAAAAAATACCACTCATCAATGTAATTTCTCTTTGTTTTTGTCATCATGATAAAGACCCCCTTTGTTTTCTGTTTGTTTGTATTAGCCCAATTAGAGACACTGTTAAAATAATCACAACCCAAATCCCAGCTGCAATTAAAAACACATTGTCAAACATAGCACTAATTGCCAAAAACAAGCTGTGTTGAAGTGAACAAACAATATCTTTTCGTTTGTACCAGAAATAAGCTGGTAGAAAGACTAAAAGAGTAATAAAATACAAAGCTAAAATCCATATCATTTAAAACACCTCTCTTTTGTTATTGATGTGTTTTTAAAACAAAAAAGCAGCCATTATTGGCTGCCTTTGTATGCTGTTGTTTTTAAAACCCCGATGGGTAGGCTAATTTAAATGTCTGGGATTCTCTAAACATTTTTCACTTCCAGCAAGTACTAATTCATCCCAAACAATAGAATTCTTCTCCACAACCACTACACAGCCAGCCTTCCCAATCATCGCTACTAAACCATTTAAAAGATTGCCCGCAACGTGTACACAAACTGTTAGGAACAAGTTCCCCAGTCCCCAATGTTATACGATTTTTCCACTCTGGCACATCATTTTCGATTAACACACAAGCTATAAAATCAACGTTGCCACTTGCCTTTAAACACGGCAAACACACAAAGCCTTTTTCCTGTCCTTTCTCGGCAAACTCAAAATCCTTGCTGCCACATACAGGACACTTTGCATTTAGGGAAGATTGCAGCTTTTCGATTTCCCAGTCTCGCTGTGCACACTTTACAAACTTTGCCCAAAGCCGCAGGTCAAGTTTATTAGGATTCTTCTTTGTAAACTCTTGAGAAAGCCTCTCTAACATTGCCCAAAAATGCCCTTCCTTGCTGCAAAGTTGCCTGTCATAAGCCTTCTTTTTCAGCTTTGCAAAGTAGGAAGGCTTTTGCTTGGCAGCAAGTTCCCTTATCTCAAGTTCAGTCATAAGTCGGATTGTGCGGCTGACTTGCTTGTTTTGGTCGGCTTGCTTAACAAACACTGTTTCAATCTTGCCTTTCCTACCAGCCGCAAACGTCGGCAAGCCAACAGCAACACCAACATTACTTTCAAGATTTTCTGGCTTTTCAATTAGGGAAAGCCACTCCCACGGTCGCATTCTCACCACCACCTCCACTTGCCAGTATCTGGCTTCAAGTTTATGCAGCAGGGGGAATATGCATAAATACAAAACCAATTTTTAGCTAATAGAGAGAGTTGTAAAATTCTCTCTTTTAATTTTAATTTTAATTTTACCCGTTTTTGTGCCCGCAAAGCCTTGTCCTATCTGCATTCTTTATTTTGCGTACTATGGTTTTAGGCAGGTATATACTATGGTTTTTCATAGGTATATACTATGGTTTTTTGTAGGTATATACTATGGTTTTTCCAATTGATACCAGCCGTTTTTTCTTGTATACTTATGCAATTATTTTCGTATATTTATGCAGATAATATTCCTGTCAATTTTGTAGGTTATTAGACCCATGCTTTCCAGTTTTATAAGTGCGTTTATTACCTTTTCTTTGCCTTCCTCTAATGGTAGTTCTGGGCAAATATCTTGTTGCACAAACTGTGCAAAGTTGCGTTTGTAGGTCTTGTTGCGTGTACATTTTCCCATTAGGAAGTGATAAAGCCTGTGTGCTATCTTGTATTTAACAAGCTGTTTTGCAACGTCCAAATCTCCACGTGCAACATAGCCATTATCTAAATTGCGACAAATTTCTTTAGCAAGTGTTACAGTAAGCTTTGTTTTGTATCCCCGCCCTTTGCTGCCTTTCTGTGATATGCGATAGGAAGGCAAAAGCACAAACTTTGCTATATCCCGCTTAAATTCTTTTCCATTAGCAAAACCGTATCTTTCTACAATAACTTTTGTCATCATTAAGCGGTCAAGTGATTGCAAAACCAATTTAATGTTCTCTGGCTGGTTTACATCCATTCCCCGCTTCTCCATGATGTATTTAAGCGGTATTTCGAAAGTATCTCCTGTCTGTCCTGTTTCCTGCCTATAGGTGGTCAAGATGTACAATGTGTTTATGTCGGCTGGTGTTAGCATGTAGTAGTTTGTGCCGATTTGTACTTTGCCGCCGTCATTTGTTTCATATTCGTAAACAAGCTTGCATTCTCGCCCTTGCCGTGGTTGTATGCTATCTTCCAATAGGGAAAAGATATTGATAGGCAAATTTGCGTCTGTAATGTAGTAGTTTTCATTGGTTTGCTTGTCCATTTCAACCCCTCCTAAATGCAGATTTTTAATTTACCACGCCGCCTTGCCGATTCCCGTACAAGGCAGCGTGTTTGGATTATAAGCTGTTGTCATTGTCGGCTATTTCTTCAAACAAGTAAATGCCACCCCAAAAACGCATTGTAATATCATCCCCTATGCTTCCATATCTGTTTTTGACGCATTTGAAGTTGATTGTATAGCCGTTTCCTTTATAGTTATCGTGGACAACACGGTCGTGGTCTCTTTGCATTAAAAACGCTGCTGCTGTGCCATATTCAATAGACCCAGATTCCTTAAATGCTGCCATCACGTCTTTGTCGTCTTTGTCTTTATTGTAATTCTCCCTATTAAGGCTACTGATTGCGACAATTGGTATTAGAAAGCGGTTTTTAATCTCAAACAATTCCTGCATTATCAGGTCAACTCTTTGCTTGTCGCTTTGATATGGTTTTGCTGGTTGCAAAAGCTGTAAGTAATCAACAAACAGGATAGGCTTTTGCAAGCGGTCAAGGACATAATAGACCTCATCAAGTCTTTGTCCTTCTAAAATGTGAAGCTTGAAAGCATAACGCATGATGTAGTCTTGCATAACAGACATGAACTCTTGCATTTCCTCTTGAGTTGCTGTACTTGTTCTAAGTTTTCGATAAAAATCAAATCCAGCTACTTTAACACTAACTTTTTTGAGTCCATATTCACGACAGAAAATCCTTGTCAAAATCTCTTCTTTGGGTATTTCAGCCGATAGGAAGACGCATTCATAACCTTGCTGTAAGAAGTTGTCTATAAGCTGCAACAAGAATGTTGTTTTACCGACGCTGGGCTTTGCACCAAAGACATACAGGTTTCCTGCTACAAAACCACCATTTAACACATCGTCTAATTGCTTAAATCCTGTGGAAATAGCTTTGAATTTATCAGACTTGAGAAAGTCAACATACTGTGCAGCAAAATTAATGAGTGCATAGGGATAAAAAGCCGCTTTAAGCTGCCATCTTAAAAACTCTATACACTTGTCTTGAGAATTTTGCCAAAACTCGTTGATGTCTTTGTAAGGTGTCCCTTCCCATCTGCAAATAGCCACTTCATACTGGGTTTTCATCTTATCAAAAAGTTGTTTTGCTGCTTTGCTGCCTGCTTCGTCGTTGTCAAACAGGATGTAAAATTTCTTGTTCTGTGGTTTGATACGATTTAGGGTTTGTACAAACTCGTTTTGATTTTCACAGCCATTTAGGGCAATTGCTGGCAACCCAATAGCAGCTTCTATTGTTAGTGCGTCAAAAATGCCTTCAGTGATAAAAACATCAGTTTGTAAGTCGTCTTTGAGAATGTCCAAATTAAACGGCATAGCTTTGTGTCCTTTAGGAAATTCATATCGTGGCTTGTTATCATCAAGATTGCGACGCACATAGCTTATTATCTGCCCGTCTTGAAAGATGGGTAAAACAATTGCATTGTTTTCCACATCAAAGCCCATCTTGTATTTGTCAATTAGAGAAGTGGGAATCCCCCTATCAGCAAAGTAACTTGTCAAACTTGCGTATTGATGGCATGTCTCGACATATGCTATAATCTGGTCAATAGAAGGCTTTTCTTCTTGCGTGTTTTCTTCTGTTTGCTTGCTGCCAATAGACAAGCCTATTTCCTCAGCTAACATTTTTACCGCCTTCCCAAAGGATATTTTATGGTAAAGCTGTGCAAATTTGATAACATCGCCACCAACGCCACAGCCAAAGCAATGAAAAAACTGTTCGCTGGGTTTAATGTAGAATGATGGGTTTTTATCAGGATGGAAGGGACAGCAAGCTTTGTAGTTACTACCTTCCTTTTGCAAAGGTAGGTATCTTCCTATGTAGTCGATAATGTCTATTTTGTCTTTGATTGTCTTTACAATACCTTGCATTGCAACCCCCCCTATTTGCTTAATTTGTATTTGTTTGTGTTAATTCAAAATTTAATGCAACACTTCAAAAAAGATATTGTCTTTTGTAAATAAATGATTTAAAATTTAAGTAGTGAAGTTGAATGTGAAAATGTGAAAAATAATAAAAAGTTTTTGCCTTTTTAAAATAAAATCCCCGCCCCAACCGCCCGATACAATATCAAACTGCTTCTTTTTTGTTTATGCAAGTAAAGTATTTCAATGACAAATAATATTGCGGTGTCGAATTTCCTAAAACATCAACAAAAGCATGTTTGATATATTCATTAAAGGGAATATGGTATTCTTTGGCTGTATCTTGTTCTTTAATAACAATTTCTTGACAGTCTAGCATTTTTAATTTGTCGATAATTTCTTGTTCTATACCATAGGTGTTATACTTCCAACATTTGCTTTTTAGTTTGACTGTTTTGTTAAAAATTTTTGTTTTTGCGTCAAACGACCCTGCTTTAACTTTTTTGTTTAGAATTTTGTTGTAAGCATACATAACCATTTCAAACACCCCACTTTAAGAAGGTGGTTCAAAACCACCATTTTTTATGCAATTTGGTCGTTGACTTTTTTTAATGTTCCATCAGGATTTGCAATCTCTTCAACAGATATACCAAAATATGCTGCCAAAGATTGTAACAGTTTGGGATAAGGCTTTCGCCAACCCCTTTCGATTTGTGAAATTAGGTTAGGATTTACACCGATTGTAAGTCCTAACTTACTTTGAGAAATATTCTTCTGCTTTCTTAAATATTCTATTTTTGTCGTTTAATTCACCTCTTTTTTAGGAATATTTTACTAATTACCACTATTTAATATATTCCAAACAATGGTCAACATCAATGTTTTTTTTTATTTTTTTTAAATGTCTAACTTTCAATCTCTTTCAACGACCCATCTTCATTGAATAACTCATCTTCTGCCACATTGAAAAACTCAGCCAGTCTCTTTTTGACCTTTGGATATGCTTTTCTTTCGCCTCTCTCAATTGAAGTCAACAAAGTGTAATTGATACCAGCTGCCAAAGATAACTTTGCTGATGATAAATTATGCTGTTTCTTCAAATACTCTAATTTCGTCATCTCAAATCAACCCCTTTCCAGTGTTTTTCAAAAATAAAAGCTGCCCCAAAGAAGTTTTAAAACTTCTTTAAGGCAGCCTAATTTTTTCAATTTTGCGTGTTCACTTTTTACCCTTCTATAAATATTATACCACAAACCATGTAAAAAACCCTATTTTTTAGCTGTGTTGTGAAAAATGCACTATTTTAAAAGGCTTGATACTATTGAAATAAAAGGTAGTGATAACGTCACATGATAGTGAATACTACATTTTTGTTGTGCATTTTGCTATCAATTCAAATGCTTGGTATTACTGATTTTCTTTCTAATACCATACCCTGTTTGGGTATATAAAAACGTATGTTCTGTATCGACAAGGTTTACATAATACAATTTTTAAACTTGTGCATACAACTTTTTTATCTCAGTATGTCATTACAACTTCTGCGTCTTCTTTTTCGTCCACTACAGCAATTACACCTGAAAGCTTGTCCTCGTCGGCATACACTCTTACAACACTACTTTGAGATGGTAACATTCCTAAAGCCTTATCAATCCCTTCTAATAGCTTAAACCACGCTTTTATTCTTTTGTCTCTGTCAATTTTTCTGTTCACTTGAAGATAAACATTTTTAATGCCCATTTCCTCTAAAATTAAACAACCACCACCTGCAACCTGATTGTCTTTAAACACGTCACTGTAGCCAACAAAGAAGTCTATTTTGCTTTCCTCATCATAAAAATGGTATAACATCTTTAAACTCACTCCTTCTTTTTATTTTGATTTTTTATATTTCCAACCCTGTTTAAGGGTTGTTTTAGCAAAGTGTTAATCGGTGTAGCCTTAGCATGAATTTCTTGTAAGTCTTTCTGTGTAAAGTGGACGTACTTTTTTGTCATTTCCAATGTTGTATGTCCCATTATCTTTTGCAAACTCAATTCATAACCACCATTTTTGAGATACAGCAAAGCAAACATATGCCTTAAATCATATGGTCTTATTTTCACACCTAATTGTTTACTATACTCTCTCATTCTTTCATTCCATCTATACCTGTTTAAAGGCTTTCCTGTAACTGAACAAAATACAGGAACGCTGTCATCCCATTGTGGATGCCTTGAAGATATGAGTTTTTTAATTGCGTTTGCTGTTACTGGTGAGATTGGCAGCACTCTTGATACTCTTGTCTTTGCCACATCTGAAGGAATTACAACCTGCAAATTCTTAAAATCAAAATGGTCTTTTAGCAATGAAAAGGCTTCTTTAGGTCTTATTCCTGTGTCAAGTGTCAATAACATCAATGCATAATCACGTAAACCAGCAAATGTCTTTCTATCTGGCAACTGGAGTAGCTTTTGAAGTGTTTCAATGTCAATTTCAACAATTCTGTCATCTGTCTTTCTTGGCTTGAATTTAGCAATGGGATTTGTCGGAATAATACCCTCTTCAACACACCAATTCAAAAATGCTTTCAAGTTTTTCATTCTTAGATTGTAAGTCACTGGTTTCATAGGTTGTGATAAATACTCAATCAAACACTTTCTTAACTTCTCTGTGTCATTAAAACAATCTGGGTAACGTTTAAAAAATGAACTGATGTGACGTTCATAGTCCCTAATCGTTAAATCACTTCTACCTTGTGCTTTTTTGTAAGATAAGAAAAGCTGTAATGCGTCTTCCCAATCTGAATTTGAATTGTTGACTTTGAGTTGTTTAGGCATAATAAAAACCACCTCACACCTACTTTTATTCTTTCGGTGTTTGGTGGCTGCGTTTGGATAATACTTTGTTCTCCTGTTTTTATTTCATGACCATAACAGACCTTTTTACTCAATTCTGTAAATTTAAAATGTTCAAAGCCTTGCTAATTCTTAGTTTCTAATTACATCCATATTTGGCAGTTTTAAGTCCTGTGCGTCTGCCAGTTCCGCCACTCCGGCATCGCAATTATATATTTTACTCTCTTTCCTTCCCCTTGTCAAGAGTATTCATTTTTTGGTGCGGGTAGAGGGACTTGAACCCCCACGGCTGTTGCCACTAGATCCTAAGTCTAGCGCGTCTGCCAATTCCGCCATACCCGCTTTTCTTTGCGTAATTTATTTTAGCACAAGGTCTTTGCTTTGTCAAATACAATAATAAGCCTGGAACACCTGCCGTTTTAAGTAAAAACAATTATATTTTGGCAGGTGTGCAGGCGTTGGCTTTTATCACTTTAATATTTTTTGCAACATATCACTTTATATACACGTAAATTTTTCTTCTTCTCGGTCCGTCAAATTCACAGAAAAATACCCCCTGCCATGTACCAAGCATAGGCTCACCGTTTCTAATTATTATATTGACAGATGAACCTATCAAGCTTGCTTTTATATGTGCATCAGAATTGCCTTCGCTGTGGCTATAACCATTGTTTACGGGTATCAATTTTTCAAGTTGTTTTTTGATATCAGTCACAACCGAAGGGTCAGCATGTTCATTGATTGTAACACCTGCCGTGGTGTGAGGAACAAACACAGTCATAAGCCCTTCTTCAATATTTGACTGTCTTACAATCTCTTTAAGTTTACTTGTAATGTCTACAAAGTCAATCCTATCTTTTGTCCTTATCTCAAGTTCTTTGAACACTCTTTTAACCCCCCCATTCTAAAAAATTAAACTTATCTTTAGTATTTATTCCAGTGCAAGATTGAAGATAGCTCCTTTTTATTTCTCACAGGATTTTCGTCGGGATATCCTATGCTAATTAGCGCACATAGCTCTAAATGCTCAGGTACATTCAAAAGCCTTTTTACTTCCTCAGAGTGTTCTTTTTTATAGCTTGCAACCCAACAACTACCAAGTCCCAACGCCTTCGCTGCGATTAAGATATAAGTCGAAGCTGCTGCCATATCTTCTAAAATATACTCAAAGCCCTTTTCATACAAAATTGCAACACAACACGAAGCATCTTCTATAAACCTTCCATAACGCGCTTTTTGCGCAATCTGTTTTTTTAGCTCATCATCTGTTACAACAACAAACTCCCATCCTTGATTTCCGCGGGCTGTTGGCGCAAAACGCGCAACATCAATTATCTTTTCAATAGTCTCCTTGTCAAGTGGCATGTTCTTTTTGTATTTTCTTATGCTTCTTCTTCCCCTTAAAACTTCTAATACATCCATCAACTTCACGCCTCCTTTTCTTTGTTTTGTTGATTTATATTTGTAAGATTATCTAAATATCTTCTAAGCTTCTGTTTTGAAAGCATCACAACCTCCTCGAACTTTCTCCCTGTCAAAATCTCCATAGCCTCACCAATTGATTTTACCGCCCAGATATGAAAATTGCCATCTTTAACATCCTCTATAACCTCATCACACAAAACTAAATTCTTTATATTTTGATAAGGAATTATCACACCTTGCTTACCTGTAAACCCTTTTTTCTTGCAGACATAATAAAACCCCTCTACCTTTTTTGTCACACCACCAACAGGCTGAATCTCTCCTTTTTGATTGATCGAACCAGTGATTGCAATTCCCTGGTAAATTGGAACACTACTCAAGGCAGAAAGAAGAGCACACAGTTCGGCAACTGATGCTGAATCACCTTCAATGCCAGAGTACAGCTGCTCAAAGCATATTGTAGCATTTAGTGTAAGCGGCATATCTTGAGCAAACATCTCGGCAATATACCCTGAGATTATCATTATGCCTTTACTGTGAGTCTTGCCTGACATCTGCACCTCGCGTTCAATATTTATTATACCACTTCTGCCGCTGCTTGTGGTAACTGTTATACGTGAAGGTTTCCCAAACACATAATCGCCCACATCCAAAATTGCAAGCGCATTTATCTGGCCAACCTTATAACCGTCAACATCAACAAGTATTGTTCCATCTTCAATCATCTCATTTATCTTTTCTTCATATCTTGAACTTCTGTATTCCTTTTCGCAAATTGCTTTTATGACATGTTCTTTCTTTACCACATCGCTTGTTTCAAGCTGTGCCCATGTGCTTGCCTCTGCCAATATCTCAACAATGTCATTAAAGCGTGTTGAGAGCTTTTCTTGATTTTCAACAAGCCTACATGAATACTCAACCACTTTTTCAACCGCTTCTTTTGAAAATGGCAGAGCATTTTCCTTTTTACAAAATGAACTTATGAATTGAATCATTTTATATACATTTTCTTGAGTATACTCCATCTCACTGTCAAAATCAGCTTTAATCTTAAAAAGTTTTCTGAAATCTTCGTCATAAGCATATAAGATATTGTAGATGTATTCATTTCCAATCAGAATTACTTTTAAATCAACCGGTATTGGTTCTGGTTTTAGAGTTGATGTAATAAAAAGTCCATAAACATCTTTTAGATTTTCAATAACTATCTCACCTGTTTTTAAGACTCTTTTTAAGGCTTCCCATGCTTGAGGATAGCTTAAAATGTCTTTCGCTTGGAGTATCAAATATCCACCATTTGCCCTGTGAATTGCACCAGCTTTTATCTTTGTAAAATCAGTGACTAAAACATTCCCCATTTCATTTTCATATTCAATCTTCCCTACGAGATTATAGTAAGTAGGGTTTACCTCATATACAACAGGTGCACCATCTAAATCTGAGTTGTCTACAATTACATTCACCTTGTACTTGTCTAAATTAGGAATCTTTTTATATTGAAGAAACTGAAAAGGTAAGCCTTGTTCTTCATCGTCTCTGTCCAAAAATTCTTCAAGATTTTCCACTATATCATTTGTAACACCGTCAATAAAGTCAAGTATCTTTTTATTTTCTTTGTACTTGTTTCTGATTTCATAGACATAATGACTTATAGTAAACACTGCAATTCTCTTTTGAAGTTCTTTTATTTTTTCTTTTGACTCTTTTTCAAGAAGCTTTATCTTCTTTAGTACCTCTTGCGTATCAAGCTGAAGCTTTTTAATCTTTTTCTCCATCTCATCTCTTATTGATTTATCAAGCTCAGGATACTCAGCATCCGAAATGGCTTTTCCATTCACAATTGGGATAAAATATACACCGCTTGGTGTATACTTTATTTCAAAGCCATACCTTCTTGCTTCCTCAGCTAAGTCATCTAAAAGCTGAGTCCTTTTTTCCTGATACTCGTTATAGATATTATTCTTGTCATTTTCATACTCTTCGCTTGCAAACACTTTTTTTAGGTCGTTTACAACAGATTCAACAAAATCTGACATATCCTTTTTAAAAACTTTTCCCATACCCTTCGGAAGACCAATTGCAATTGGTGAGTCAGGGTTGGAAAAATTATATACATATACCCAGTCATTTGGAGCAGGTTTTTGGTTTGCAACTTCTTTAAGATAGCTTTCGGTAAAACTTGTCTTGCCTGTACCTGTTGGACCACACATATAAATGTTATAACCTTTTGTGTTAATCTTAAGGCCAAACTCAAACGCTTTTCTTGCCCTTTCTTGACCAATTATTGATCTCAATGGCTCAACTTCATCAGTAGTAGTAAAATTGAATTCAGACAAGTTTACATACCTTTTTAATTTGTCTGGTGTAACTTTCATCAAATTTCTCACTCCAGCTTTTATATTTATCTTAAAAGTTTTATACCCAATTTTTTTATAAATATTCTATTAAAACAATTCAATATTGAGTTACCAACACAAAAACTGTAAAATTAAAGTTATCATATTATTATCAAATGGCAAAAATTAAGAAGTGAGAATACAAGTTCAAAAAGGAGCTGAAAACAAATGGGTGACGAAAAGATATACATGATTCCTGTAAATGATGCTTTCTCAGTTGATTGTGAATGTGCATTTTGTTATCTTGAAAACAATTTTGAAAAACAGTGTTTGGAAATTGTCTTGGGTGAAAGTGTCATGGAAGTTGATTCGCGGCTTGAAACAAATAAGAAAGGATTTTGCTCCCGACATTTTCACATGTTGCTTGAGCAAAAAAATAAGCTTCCTTATGGTCTTATGTTAGAAACTCATCTTTATGAAATAAAAACTAACTTTGAAAAGATTCTTTCTTCACATTTTATGCTTTTAAATTTTCAAAAAAAAGAAGGGTTTTTAAAGCGAATCTTAAATAACCATACCTCAAAAGAGGCTCTTTTAAATAATTTGCTTGAATTTTTAGAAAATATAAACTCACAATGTGTCATATGTGAAAGAATAAATGCGAGAATGAAAAATTATTTTGATGTGTTCTTCTTTATGTGGAAAACAAACAAGGAATTTCAGCAAAAGGTACTTAGCTCAAAAGGTTTTTGCTTCTACCATTTTTGTGATTTATTAGAGTTTTCTCAAAACCATCTGCGCTCAAAAGAACTTGACAATTTTGTTGAAAAAATCTGTAAAATTGAGCTTGATGCAATTTCTCGCCTTTATCAAAACATATGTGAGTTTAACAAACAATTTGATTATAGGAATGCAAATAACGTTGTCTCGTTTGAGGTTAGAAACTCACTGATAAATGCAACAGAAAAATTGGGAAAATACAAATAAAAAATTCTTTGAGTTCAAACTTGGACGCCCTTCGCAATAAGATGAATGTATTCAACATTTATGGATGTGTAATATTCTATTTCTTCCTTTATTTCCTTTTGAGCCTTTTCAAGTGCCAACTTAATATTGCAGCCAAATTTCAAGATAAGTTCTACTTTTATATATAAAAGATTGTTTCTTATAGCAAGATTGATTGATAGTATTCTTGCAATATTTGGATTTTTCTTTAACACATTTTTTATATAGGCAATTAAAACATTTTCAGAAATTGTATACTCTCCAAGATAACTAAATGTAGGTCTCACAATTGTTTTTTCAGCAATAATGTAGTCGTTTAGATTTATTCTTTTAAAAAGTCTTAAAGGATATATCAATAACCCAGAAAAGTCCTTTTTTATCTCAAATGTGGGCACTGGCACAACATGTTTTCCTTCTTTATTTCTTGTTATCATTGCTTTTTTAATCTCTGAGTCGGTCGAAACCTCACGAATGTCAATAAATTTTTCAATTCTACCAAGCTCTAAACGCTGCACAATTTTTTGTGCCATCTGCTTTGAAGTTGCCAAAATCAATATTTTGTCAATGTTAAGCCTCTTTATAGCCTCCTTTACCTCATTTGCATGGTCATCCTCCATAAAAAGAGCTCTTCTTATGGATGCTAAATATGTAGGCTCTTTTTTGGCCGATTTTCCTGCTATTAACTTTGAATTATACACCAAAATGCCATCATCAATGATGGCGTTTGCATCTATCATCTTAGCAACAATCAATGCTTTATAGCTTTTCCCTGAACCGCTTGGTCCAACCAGTGCATATACCTTCACTATCAAACTACCTCTTTTTGAAAGATTTCTCAAAAGATATTTTACTATTTTAAAAACTGCTCCACAATAGCCTTTGCAAAAATCATATCCTCTTTTGTGGTAATCTTAAAATTCAAACTGCTATTTTCCACTATCTTTGGTTTTACGCCAAGCGCCTCTACATATTGCAGATCATCAGTAAAACAGGTGTCTTCAAACTTTTCATACGCCCCATATATCAAATCAAACTTGAAAACCTGTGGTGTCTGGACCAAATAGACATTTTCTCTTGGAATTGTATTTTGTACATATCCATCAACTACATACTTTACAGTATCCTTTGCTGACACAGCTGGTGCAACTGCAAAGCTGCTTTTCACCTCTAAAATTAATTTTTCTATTAATTCCAGATCAATAAAAGGACGGACAGCATCGTGTATAGCAACAAAATCACACATGCCCTTTATAAGTTCAAGGCCTTTTTTCACCGTCTTTGCTCTCTCATCTTCTCCATAATCCCAAAAGAGCACTTTCTTGTATTTTTCTTTGAGTACATCTCCAATATCTTTATAACCGTTCGGAATTAAAATTACAACACCGTCTATAAAAGGTGAGTTTTCAAACACGCAAAGTGAATATTCAATTACCATTTTGTCTTCTAAAAACAAAAATTGTTTGGGGGTGCTACCCCCAAACCTTTTGCCGCTACCTGCAGCACATACAAGAGCAAAAGTTCTCATTTTAGAGTCCCCCATTTATTCTACAAAATCAGGATAGTACATTCTCCACGAAGTCCAGCCACCACTCATATTCAGACAGTCAAATCCATTTGCCTTCAAAATTAAACATGCATGGTATGACCTAAATCCAACACCGCAATAAGCAATTATCTTTTTGTCTTTCGGAAGCTCATTTATCCTTCCTCTTAGCTCATCAACGGGAATATTCACAGCACCTTTAATGTGCCCAAACTCATATTCTTCTGGAGTTCTGACATCAAGTATAAAATATTCTTTGTTATCAAGAAGGTCATATACTCTATCAGGTAAGATATTCTTGACCTCGCCTCTAATGATATTTGCAGCTGTCATCCCTGCCATTATAACAGGGTCTTTTGCTGAAGAGAAAGGCGGTGCATAAACAAGGTCAAGATTTTCTAAATCAAATACTGTAAGCCCTGCATATATAGCAGTTGCAATTACATCTGCGCGCTTGTCCACTCCTTCTTTTCCAACAATCTCTGCACCATAAATCTTACCTGTTTTGTTATCAAACATAAGTTTTATGGTTAGTTGTTTGCCACCTGGATAGTACCCTGCATGGTGAAGAGGATGAACAATTGTTACATTGTAGTCAAGCCCCAGAGATTTACATTCATTCTCACTAAGACCTATCTTTGCTAATGCCCAATCAAACACTTTAATAATAGAGCTACCTATAACGCCCTTGAACTCCAAATTGCCACCTGCTGCGTTACACCCTGCAACTCTTCCTTGTTTGTTAGCAGGACCTGCAAGTGGTATCCATACATTTTTGCCTGTTATAATGCTTTTGACTTCAACTGCATCTCCTGCTGCATATATGTCAGGATCAGATGTTTGCATTTTGCTATTGACAACAATACCTCTGTTAACTTCAAGCCCTGCCTCTTTTGCAAGCTCTACATTTGGAATTACCCCTGCTGTCTGAAATACTGCATCACATTCTATCTCTTCATCATTTGAAAGTATCAATTTCTTTGCAACGTCATTTTCAATTTTAGCATCAATTACAGAAACCCCAGTTTTAACCTCAATCCCCTTGGTCTTTAGTATATCTAAAATTGGATTTGTCATCTCTTTGTCAAACTGTGGCAAGATTGAGTCTTTTAACTCTACAATTGTGCATTCAAGCCCTATCTCACGTAATTGCTCAGCAAGTTCCATACCAATATACCCAGCACCAATTACTACAGCTTTTTTTTATCAGCTTGTTTGTGAGAGTTTCTTTAATTTTATCCACATCATATAGTGTAAAACAGGTATAAGAATTTTCACAATCCTTTAAAAATGGCAAAACAAAAGGCCTTGCACCAGTTGCTATAATCAGTTTATCATAGCTCTCTTCATAAGTTGTATTGTTTTTCTTATCAAAAACTGTTACTGTTTTTCTGCCTCGGTTGATTTTTGTAATTTGAGACAGCACCCTCACATCGATATTGTATCTTTTCCTAAACAGCTCTTCTCTTACCACCAAAAGGCTTTCCCGTTTTGGAATTGTACCACCAACATAATAAGGAAGACCACAGTTTGCAAAAGATACATATTCACCTTGCTCAAAGAGAATAATTTGAGCATTTTCATTAGTTCTGCGCGCTTTTGTAGCAGCAGATGCTCCAGCTGCAACGCCTCCAATTATGACAATCTTCATTCTCTTACAAATCTCCTTTCTCACGGTGTTTTTTTATCTTGAATGTGACATTTTTTTATCAAATGACCTTCTTATATTATTTTATCACTTTAGATATTTTTTGCAAATATAGAATGAAGCAGAGAAGGAAATAATGAACAAATTATGATAATCCCCCATTCCAGATATCCCAAGCGATTTATCTCAAATACTATACCCAGCTGTGGTATATATATTACCAGTAAAAATAATACAAATGATATAATTGCGCTAAATAATAGATATAAATTTCCAAATAACATGTTGAAGATATTCCTTTTTTGCGTTGAACACTCAAATGAATAAATCAGCTGGGATAAAACAAGTGTTGCAAATGCAATTGTTCTTGCCATTTTTATATCATATCCTTTCATAATAGGAAGGTAAAATGACAAAGTTGCAAAGCAGCCAATTGCAAAACCTCTTAAAACTATTTCTTTTAAAAGTCCTTCCGCAAAAATACTTTCATCTTTGGGTCTTGGCTTTTGTCTCATGAGACTATCTTCACTCTTTGACATTGAAAGAGCTGCTGCAGGAAGACCATCTGTTGCAAGGTTTATCCATAGAATTTGCATTGGCAAAAGTGCAATTGGCAAATTTAAAAGGGATGTAAAAAACATTATCAAAACTTCTCCAATGTTGCAGGCAAGTAGGTATTTTATAAATTTTTTTATATTGTTATAAATAAGTCTTCCCTCTTCAATTGCGTGGACAATGGTGGTATAGTTATCGTCAAGCAAAATCATTGACGCTGCTTCTTTTGTAACATCACTACCGCTTATTCCCATTGAAATTCCTATGTCCGCTTCTTTGATTGCCGGCGCATCATTTACTCCATCTCCTGTCATTGCAATAATATTCCCTTTTTTCTTGAGCATCCTTACAATCTTTAGTTTGTGCAATGGGTCAACCCTCGCAAATACTGAAATTTTATCAATATTTCTTTCAAATACTTTTTCGTTTTTCTCTAATTCTTCTCCTTCCACTACTTCTTCAAATGAAGATGCAATACCAAGCTCTTTTGCAATTGAAAAGGCTGTTAGTTTGTGGTCACCTGTAATCATAATTGTCTTTACACCTGCTTTTCTTGCCTTTTCAATTGCTAATTTAACACCCCTTTTTGCTGGGTCTATCATCCCAACAAGCCCTAACAAAATCATGCCATCTACTGTATCTGAACCGTATTTCATACACAAAAGCAAAACCCTCATAGAAGACATACACATTGACTCATTTTTCTTAGTAATAATTCGTTTTTCATTATACCCTAATTGTTTTATTGTACCACATTCAGACATGTAATATTTGCACTTATCAATTAGCTTTTCAAAGGCCCCTTTGACAAATAAAATACTATTTTGATCATATTTGACAACAACCCCCATATACTTTCTATGAGAATCAAATGGAATTTCTATAATTCTGACACCTTTATTTAAATTTTCGCGGTATTTTTTAGCAAGAACTAAAAGTGCTATCTCTGTTGGATCACCTGAAATTTTAAATTGTTCATTTTTGTCGTCTTCAAACTCAGCATTGTTACAATTAATTGCACACAGCATTATGTAGTCAAGTAATTGATTTTTTATAATTCTTCCATTTGACAATATTCTTCCTTTTAAGTCATATCCTGTACCTTCAACTTCAACGCTCATATCAACTGTTTCTATTCTCTTAACTGTCATCTTGTTTTCTGTCAATGTCCCTGTTTTATCTGAACAAATAATATTCACACATCCTAAGGTTTCAACCGATGAAAGTTTTCTTATAAGAGCATTCTTTTTTGCCATTCTTTGGACACCTATTGCTAAGGTTATTGTCACAACGGCAGGAAGCCCTTCTGGAATTGCCGCAACTGCCAAAGAAATGCCTATCATAAACATCTCATAAATGTTCTGCTTTCTTAAAATCCCCAGTATAACTATAATGGCACATACGCTAAGACAAATCAAGGCCAATAACTTTCCAAGTTGATTCAGCCTCAGCTCCAGCGGAGTTTTAGTTTCCTTAATCTCAGTTAAAGCCTTAGCTATCCCGCCCATTTTTGTGTCAAGGCCAATTGATGTTACTTTCATCACACCTTTCCCTTTTATAACATAAGTACCCATATAAAGCTTGTTTTCGCCTTTTACGTCCTTTTCAGCCGGAATTGACTCGCCAGTTAAAATTGATTCATCTATAGACAAAGAAAAACCCTCGACTAAAATGCCATCTGCAGGAACTCTGTCCCCCTCTTCAATTATTACAATGTCATTTATTGTTACGAATTTTGTCTCTATCACATCTACCTTTCTATCTCTTATTACTTTTGCTTTGTACGAGATATAGTTTTTGAGCGATTCTACAGCCCTTTCTGCTCTAAATTCCTGCACAAACCCTAATATTCCATTTAGAATTATCAAGAAAAAGATGACCACAGCATCTAAAAACTCACCAAGTAAAAATGACACAGCCGTAGAAAGGGCTAAGATTACAACTAAAATGTCTTTGAATTGGTCAAAAAATATTGAGAGAGCACTTTTTTTGTTCTCAAGCTTTATCTCGTTTAGCCCAAATCTTTCAATATTCTTTTCTGCCTCATTTGATGAAAGTCCACTTCCATGAAATTCAAGTAGCTTATTCACCATTTCTAAAATTCATATCCCTGCAAGTATCTATAAACAATATTATTAAAGGACTTAAACTTTTATGATGAACAAAATGTATCTTAAAAAATTGAGCTAAATATTAAAATCTTTATATTTATTTTTAAAAACTGTGAGGTTATAATGTATTAAAGTAGTGAAAATTTACTCATAAGATTACTAAACAGATGTTGGTAGGTGTTGATTAAGTGGACAATTTAAAAAAACTATCACCTTATTTTGAAAAATACAAAAAGCTTTTAGTAATTGGATTTACTTTAATTGCTTTATCAATATCCCTCGGTATGATAAATCCTTATATCTCGAAAATGGTGATTGACGAATCAATCACTAAAAGAAAATATAATTTACTTGCTCCACTTTTAATAAGCATGCTTCTTGTGAGTCTTATCAGGGGCTTGATTCGTTATACACACTCTTATATATTTGAAAACGTTTCCCAGAATATTCTATATGATTTAAGAGAAAGCCTTTACAAATTTTTACAAAGGCAAACCTATGAATTTTACGACAAAACACGAACGGGTGAACTAATGGCACGTATGACAGGAGATTTAGAAGGCATCAGGATGTTTTTTTCAACCGCTATATCCCTGCTTGTTGAAAACATTTTAAACTTTTCAATTTCCCTTACAATTATGTTCCTTTTAAATGTTAAGCTCACTCTTGCATTGCTTCTTTCAACTCCACTTTTGTTGGTCCTTGTTTACTTTTTTGATAAGACAATAAGACCTGAATTTATTAAGATTCGCGAAAAGTATTCAAAACTGAACACAGCAACACAAGAGAATATAACTGGTATAAGGGTTGTAAAGGCATTTTCCCAAGAAGATTTTGAAATTGAAAAGTTTTCGTCTGCAAATAGAGATTACAAAGAACAGAACATCACAGTGGGACTTATCTGGGGAAGATTTTTCCCGATGATTGAAGCTGTGACCTCTTTGCTTGTTTTAATTATCTTTGCACTGGGTGGTTTTATGGTCATAAATAAATCAATCACAATTGGCACTCTTATGGCCTTTCAAGGCTATTTGTGGGCAATCGTTTGGCCGCTCAGGTCCTTGGGATGGATTATTAGTATGGTTGAAAGAGCAAATGCTTCATGCGAAAGAGTTTTTAGTCTTCTGTACACACCAATTAAAATTAAAGGAAAACCTACCCAATATGAACTAAAAGAAGGTTCTGTAAAATTTGAAAACGTGTACTTTAAACACTTTGGAAACATTGTTTTAGAAGATATCAATTTTGATATAAAGCCGAAAATGAAAGTAGGCATAATAGGTCCAACTGGTTCAGGAAAATCATCACTTGTAAATTTAATACCTCGATTTTATGATGTTTCAGCAGGAAAAGTTTTAGTAGATGGAGTTGATGTAAGGGAATATGACTTAAAAAAACTAAGAAGTGCGATATCTATTATTCCTCAAGAAACTTTCTTGTTCTCTGATACAATTGCCAATAACATTGCTTATGGTGTTGAAAATGCAACGTTTGAGGATATAGTAAAGGCAGCTAAGCTTGCCCAAGCTCACGATTTTATTATGGAGTTTCCAGAAGGATACGAGACACTTGTTGGTGAGAGAGGAATTGGACTTTCAGGCGGCCAAAAGCAAAGAATTGCCATTGCAAGAGCTCTTTTAAAAAAGCCAAAGATATTAATACTTGATGATGCAACCTCTGCAGTTGACATGGAAACAGAATATCTTATTCATCAGGCTTTGGAAGAGTATTTTAAAGATTGTACAGTTTTTATAATTGCTCACAGAATCTCAATGATCAAAGATTGTGATGTCATATTTTATCTTGAAAATGGTAAGATAGTGGAGCAAGGCACTCACAATGAGCTTTTGGCAATGAGAGGCAAATATTATAACATCTTTGTCCAGCAATACAAAGATATCTATAGCACACAGAAAGAAGGTGATTAAGCTTTGAGCACAACATCAAAAAGACTCAGAATTGAAGAAGATGAACCTATAACAAAACCTTTCAACTGGAGTCAGTTCATAAGGTTACTAAGTTATATTAAACCATACAAAAAATACTTTTTGTACTCATTTTTATTGATGATTCTTGCTACCTTTTACAACCTTGCTGGACCTTATTTGATAAGACTTGTAATTGACATTGACATTCCAAAGAGAAATATTCATGGCCTCTTTTATAAAGCCTCTTTTTATGTGGTATTGACGCTTTTGTATGTCCTGAGCCTGAGAATTCGTACAATCTTTATGACAAAACTTGGTAACAATGTTGTTTCAGATATACGAATGCATCTTTTTACTCACCTTCAGAAATTGTCTCTTAACTTTTTTGATAACCGCCCTGCTGGGAAAATTATGGTAAGAGTAATGAATGATGTAGACTCTCTGTCAGAGCTTTTGTCAAATAGTATTTTAAATGTGCTGATTGACACACTAAGTCTTTCTTTTATCATAATAATAATGCTTTCTATTGATGTCAAACTGTCGTTGGTTGCTTTTTTTGTTCTACCTTTTTTAATAGTAGTAATCATGTTTTTGAAAAACTCTATAAGGGTAAGATGGCAAGATGTGAGGAAAAAGTCTTCCACTTTGAATGCATACATACACGAGAGTATTCAAGGAATGAAGATAACACAAGCCTTTGTCAGAGAAGAGACAAACTTGCAAATCTTTAAAGAACTTAACACCATATTTAAAAATACATGGATGAAAGCAATCAGGGTAAACAACCTGTTCTGGCCCACAATTGACTTTACAGGAACACTTTCAACTGTTCTTATATTTCTATTTGGTGTGTGGATGATGAAAAGAGGGTATACAACACTTGGCACAGTTATAGCATTTTCAAATTACATGGGTATGTTCTGGCAGCCGATAAACAATATCTCAAACTTTTATAATCAGCTTCTTGTTGCTATGGCCTCAACAGAGAGAATATTTGAAATACTTGATATCCAACCTGATGTTAAAGATAGCCCTCATGCTTATGATTTGCCCCCAATTAAAGGCGAAATCAGGTTTGAGAATGTCTCTTTTTCGTATGAAGAAGGAAAGCCTGTATTAAAAGATGTGTCATTTACAATAAAACCAGGAGAGACAATAGCTTTAGTTGGCGAAACTGGTGCGGGAAAAACAACTATAATAAGCCTTCTTGCAAGATTCTATGATCCACAAATGGGAAGGATACTAATTGATGGACATGATATAAGAAATGTAACCTTAAAGTCCCTAAGAAAACAGATGGGAATTATGCTTCAAGACACTTTTATCTTCTCTGGAACGGTAGCAGACAATATTCGATACGCAAAACCTGACGCCACCATGGATGAAGTAATAAAGGCTGCAAAGACTGTAAATGCTCATGAATTTATAATGAAAATGGAAAATGGATATGACACAGAAGTAAATGAAAGAGGAAGCAGGCTTTCTATCGGTCAAAGACAGCTCATTGCATTTGCGAGAGCTCTTTTAGCAGACCCAAAGATTTTGATACTGGATGAGGCAACATCTGCTGTGGATACTCAAACAGAAGTTCTCATTCAAGAGGCTATTGAAAAGCTCACAAAAGATAGAACCTCAATAATTATTGCCCATAGGCTTTCAACAATCAGAAATGCTGATAGGATATTCGTAATACACAATGGACAGATTGTGGAAGAAGGAAATCATCAACAGCTTCTTGAAAAAAGAGGTTTCTATTATAATTTATACACATCACAGTTTAAATACTTTGAAAAATGAAAAAGAGCAGAAGATTTTATTTAAAAAGAGGCTGCAAGTTCACTTTTGTGCAGCCCATTTGTTTTTTATTTAAGTCCTTCAGATATCTTCTAAGCTTTCAAATTTTTTCAAGCTTGATATTTGTTTATAGAGACCAAAAGCTCGTTTAGCCACATTTCATACGATGGAATTATGTCATCTTTATATTTTTTCAAAAGTCTTTCCTCAACAGGTTCTTTGTATAGTTCAAGAAGTTCCTCTAAATTCTGATGCAGCTTATCTCCCAAAGACATAACATTTTGCAACTCAAACTCATCTTGAATTATTCTCAAGGCATTTGAAATACTCAAAAAAGCCTCAATAATATCGTTTAGAAGATAAAAAGAGTCTTCAAACCTGAGCTCTGGAATCTGGATATTTACAATGTGGTCGAAAGCCTCTGACATTGTCGATGTAAGCTCATTTATCCTTTGGACAATTTCTAAGTACCTTTCATTCATCTTCTTTGTCTCAACCTTTCTTTTGATAATTTCTAAATTTACTTAAGGCTAATTTTATATGCTTTTATAATACCACAATCTCAGTAAAATTTCATCCCAAAAATTAAAAAAGGGCAGGAAGAAAAAACTCCCCACCCTTTTTCAAAAAGCTATGTTTTTTACTTACGCTACTTGTGTTTTATTACTTGAGCTCAACCTTTGCACCAACTTCTTCTAACTTCTTCTTAATCTGCTCAGCTTCGTCCTTTGAAACATTTTCTTTAATTGGCTTTGGAGCACCATCAACAAGGTCTTTTGCCTCTTTTAGACCAAGACCAGTAATCTCTCTTACAACCTTGATAACTTTAATCTTGTCGCTACCTGCATCTGCTAAGATAACATTAAACTCTGTCTTCTCCTCAGCTGCTGGAGCTGCTGCCTGAGCACCTGCAACTGGAGCTGCTGCAACAGCAACTGGAGCTGCTGCTGTAACACCAAATTCTTCTTCTAATGCTTTTACCATTTCTGAAAGCTCTAAAACTGTCAAAGTCTTAATCTCTTCAATTAATTTTTGAACCTTCTCGCTTGCCATCTTTAAACAACCTCCCATTTTAAAATTTTTTTATTTATGTTAAGCACTCTGCTTCTTAGCAATAGCATCGAGTGCCAGAACAAGCTTTCGAATAGTACCAGAGAGTACATAAACAAGCCCGGACATAGGCGCATTCAAGCCGCCAAGCATCTTTGCAACAAGTTCTTCTTTTGATGGAAGTTTTGAAAGTGCATCAACCTCTTTTGCAGAAATTACTTTGCCTTCAATAAACCCGCCTCTAATTTCTAACTTTTCAAGGTCTTTTGCACCTTCTTTTAAAACCTTTGCAACCTTTACAGGATCATCATAAGAAAGGGCAATTGCAATTGGTCCTTCAAAAAACTGTTCAAGTTCTGACAAGTTGTTTTCTCTTACTGCAAAGGTAAATAACGTTTTCTTTACTACTTTGTATTCCACTCCTGCTTCTCTGAGTTTTTTTCTCAAAGCTGTATCCTGCTCAACTGTGATTCCATGATTACATACAATAACGCCCGCTTTTGCCTTTGAGAGCTTTTCTTTGTACTCATTTAAAAGCTGTTCCTTCAATGCTCTTGATTTTGGCACTAAACTCACCTCCTACCCATAAAAATTATTAAAGCCTCTTTAAGTTTACCTTAAAGAGGCTGTAATTACCCTTCCCCTCGGCTAACAATACCACTTAAAAAAAGCTTTTATCAGCCGACGGATTTAATAATTACAACCTCGGTAGGCAAACTTTAAGCAAAGCACCTTTGAAAAAGTGCTTTGCACCTACTGTCTTCGGTTGTAGAATATTCACTTTTTAATCTTCAATGAAAATTATAGAGGTTTTAATGGATTTACCTTTATGCCAGGACCCATTGTAGTTGCAACCGTAATACTCTTTATGAACTGGCCCTTTGCTGCTGCTGGTCTTGCTTTAATTATTGCATCCATAAGCGTTCTATAGTTCTCAAGAAGTTTTTCTTTACCAAATGAAACCTTCCCAATCGGACAGTGAATTATTGCAGTCTTGTCAAGCCTAAACTCCACCCTACCAGCCTTTGCTTCCTTGACAGCCTTTGCAATGTCCATTGTTACTGTTCCCGATTTCGGGTTTGGCATAAGACCTTTTGGCCCTAATACTTTACCGAGCCTTCCAACTAATCCCATCATATCAGGTGTTGCAATACATACATCAAAGTCTGTCCAACCTTCATTTTGAATCTTTGCAACAAGCTCTTCTGCACCTACATAATCAGCACCTGCTTCTTCAGCCTCTTTTGCCTTGTCACCTTTTGCAAATACCAGTACTCTTACATTCTTTCCAGTTCCATTTGGAAGGACAACTGTACCTCTTACTTGCTGGTCTGCATGTCTTGGGTCAACGTTTAATCTGACATGTACTTCAACTGTTTCGTCAAATTTAGCATAAGATGTCTTTAAAGCCAAATCAATAGCTTCTTCTGGATCATATAACTTGGTTTTGTCAACAAGCTTTGCTGCTTCTTGATACTTCTTGCCTCTGAACATTCTTACTTTAAAACCTCCTTTGTGGTATTTGCGGTTACTTTCAAATAACCTCCCACATCTAAAAACCTGTGCGAGGATAAATTAATCTTCTACAACAATTCCCATACTCTTTGCAGTACCTTCAATAGTCCTCATTGCTGCTTCTAAAGTTGCAGCAGTTAAGTCCGGCATCTTTTGTTCAGCAATCTTCCTAATTACATCTCTTTTCAAAGTAGCAACCTTTTGCTTGTTTGGCTTTGGTGAACCACTTTCAATTCCTGCAGCTTTCTTTAGCAAAACTGATGCTGGTGGAGTTTTTGTTATAAATGTAAATGACCTATCAGAATATACTGTTATAACAACTGGAATAATCAACCCAGCATCTTTCGCTGTTCTTTCATTAAACTCTTTACAAAATTGCATAATATTAACACCATGTTGACCCAATGCTGGTCCAACTGGTGGTGCTGGTGTTGCTTTTCCTGCAGGAATCTGAAGTTTAATCTGTGTCAAAACCTTTTTCGCCATATTAAGCTGTCACCTCCTATCATCCTTTTTGTCTATGTTAAAACTTTTCTACTTGGTGATAATCAAACTCAACAGGAGTCTCTCGTCCAAACAAGTTCAGCATTACCTTCACTTTTTTTCTTTCTTTGTTTATATCAATAACAGGTCCATAAAAATCTGCAAATGGACCAGCGACAATTTTCACATTATCCCCCACTTCAATGTCAAATACCTCAACAACCTCTTCTTCTTTTATCCCCATTGCCTCAATTTCTTCATCAGTAAGAGGTGTGGGCTTTGACTCAGGTCCTACAAATCCTGTTACTCCTCTGACATTCCTAATTGTATACCAGATATCATTATCCATTACTGCCTTTATTAGCACATATGAAGGAAACTTCTTTTTTTCCTTTACAATCTTTTTACCATCTTTAATCTCTGTTACAAGTTCAGTAGGAATTCTAATATCTAATATTTTATCAGAAAGATTTCTATTTTCAATTATCTTCTCTAAATTTGCTTTTACCTTATTCTCATACCCACAATAGGTATGAACAACATACCATTTTGCTCTTTTATCACTCATTTTGAAGGGCTAAAAGCCCGCCCTCCTTTTTCTTTAATTGGTTAATAAAATGGACTGATTATCTTATCTTTAGCAAGAACTTGAAAATAAGCTGTTCATATATCACATCTGCAAGTAGAATGAACACTGTGAAAAATAATGTAAATGTCAAAACAACAATGGTATGTTTAATAACCTGTTTTTGAGAAGGCCATACAACCTTCTTCATTTCAATTCTAACATCTTTAAAAAACTTTACTGTTTTTGTCCACCATTCTTTAAATGTTACCTTTTTCCTATTAGTATTAGGCTTTGTAACTGGCTTCTCTATTTTCTTCTTCTCCACCATTATCCACACATCCTCTTTCTCCTATTTGGTTTCTCTATGAAGGGTGTGCTTTCGGCAAAATTTACAGTATTTCCTGAGTTCAAGCCTGTCAGGATCGTTTTTTTTGTTCTTCTCTGTTGTGTAGTTTCTGTTCTTGCACTCTGTACATTCAAGATGGATTATCATTCTCGCTCCTTTTGCTGCCATCTTATTCTATTCACCTCCACTATCTAAAACCTTTGAAAAAAGCTGCTTTTTACTCTCTTTAAGATTTGGTATTGCAATTTTCCTTTTACCTATCAGAGCAAAAAATTAGCAAAAAAAAATAAGCCATCTTTGTCTGACTTTTTAAATCTATCATAAACAATTAAAATTGTCAATAACTAAAATGGAGCCCACGACCGGGTTCGAACCGGTGACCTCCACCTTACCAAGGTGACGCTCTGACCTACTGAGCTACGTGGGCATTTACAAAAATAAAGGGGTTTATTTACTCCCCCTTCTTTTTTTAAATCTGGAGCGGGTGATGGGAATCGAACCCACGCTACCAGCTTGGGAAGCTGGTGTTCTACCATTGAACTACACCCGCACTGCAATTATATTTTAATACTATTTTTTGAAGATGTAAAGAGTTTTTTAATCTAAAAGACCCTTACTCTTGAGATATTCATTCAGCTCATCAACAAGCTTTTGTGCGTCTATCCCATGAAGAGCACAAGCTTCTTCAATGCTCTCCCCTTGCGCTGATGGACATCCCAAACAGTGAAGTCCATTGTTCAAAAATATAGGGATAGTTCCTCTGTCAATTCTGAGCACATCCGCAATAATTGTATCAGTTGTTATCCTTGGCATCTTTTTTGCCTCCTTTATTTGGATATTGACATGTAAATATTATACCACAATTTCAATAGGAATTCTATCATTTTTTTTCAAGATAGAATTTTGCCACAGTCAAATCAGAATCCTTGTCAACGTCCTGTCCAATTTCAGGGTATGTAGAGATTATGGCTTTTGCTTTCACTTTAAAAACCTTTGAAACTCTCTTTTCAACCTTTTGAATGGAAAGTTTTTTTGTCAAAAAGAGTAAAAGAATGGTTGGCCCTATCAATCTTGCCATCGCAATAGGGTTTTTGCGCTTTTCTACAAGCTTTTCGGCAAGACTATAGCATCTGTCAAATATTGAAGGATTGATTATTATTGCATTTCCCCCTGTAAACGTCCCTTCTTTTACAGTACCATATGTTCTTTTCATTTGAGGGTACTTCTCATCATTTATACTTTTTTCAACAATAGGATAGCAAATATCAGCACCTGTTTTTATTGACTCCTCAATAAAATGGTCTATCGCCTCAGCGGTTATAAATGGTAAATCTGAAGTTAAAAATAAAATTTTTTTAGTGTCATTTAGATACTCAATTCCCTTTTTTGCATTTTTCATTATCGAAGTATCTTCTTCTACAAATTCTACCCTTGGATATTTTGTTTCAAATAAATCTTTAAGTTTCCTCGGTCCTACAACAACTATTCGCGATACATGCCTTGAGCTGCACACCGCATCTAATACATATTCAATCATGAACTTATTATTTAGCTTTATCAATGCTTTGCATTCATAAGGGGTGCCTGATTTGTTTTTATCAGACCCCGCTAATATAATAGCATTTACCATAATTTTCACCTTTTTTATTAAAATTTTAAGCTTTTAATAAGTTCCATCTCTTGATTCTTTATATGCTCTTCTGCCATCTTCTGGGCTTTTTCTATATCACCACTTAAGATTGCATCTACAATTTCTCTATGTTCGTCTAATAGTTTTTCATTTTTTCTGTATATTTCTTTTAAATAGATAATTCTAAATCTTGTAATCTGTTCACGGAGATTATTTATAATGTGTTGCAGTTTTTCATTTTTTGCTCCTATATATATTATATCATGCAGCCTAATATCATCAGTTATCATTCCTTCGATGTTTCCCAATTTGAAATTCTTCTCAAATGAAGCAAGCACTTTCTTGAGTTCCTCTTTTTCAGTCTTTGTCATTCTCTGAGTTGCAAGGCCTGCTGCTAATTTATCCAGAGCTGCTCTAATCTCTAAAACATCCATAATCTCTTTTTTAGAAATATCCGCAACATAAGCGCCTTTTCGTGGAAGCATAACCACAAGTCCTTCTAACTCAAGTTTTCTGATAGCTTCCCTGATGGGCGTTCTGGAAACACCAAGCATCTCTGCAAGCTTTATCTCCATCAGCCTCTCTCCAGGTCTCAAATCTCCATTGACAATCATATCTCTGAGTTTTTCAAACACAATCTCCCTCAAAGGCTTATAGTTTTCAATCAAAAAATAGTGTGAATCATTTTTTTCATTCATTTTTCTCACAACTCCTACTCCTCATTACTAAAAAATTCGTTTTCACACGTGGTTGTCAGAATTATTTCCTTGATAAAGACTTTAAGTCTGTCAGCAGCTTTTAGTGCATCGTATTTATTAGCAAAAATCCCAAATACAGCAGGCCCACTTCCTGTCATGACTGTGCCAAGCGCGTTGTGGTTCCTCATAATGTCTTTTACTCTGTTTATCACAGGATACTGATTGACTGTAACAGTTTCTAAAACATTACACAAATTTTTTGCAATCTCACGAATATTGCCCTCTTCAATTGCTACAATCATAGCATCTGTATTGGGTCTTTTTTTGACTTTGCTAAGGTCAAGAGCCTCATAAACAGCCTGAGTGGATACATACACTTCTGGCTTTGCTATTAGTATATTCATCTTTGGCGCTGATTTTAGTTTTTTAACCTTTTCGCCTATTCCCTCACAAAGTGCTGTACCACCAATTAAACAAAATGGAACATCAGCTCCAATTTCTCTTCCCAACTCAATTAGCTCATTTTGGCTTAAATTCAAGCCAAATAGTTTGTTTAACCCTCTTAAAACAGCCGCAGCATCAGTGCTACCACCTGCTAAGCCTGCTGAAATTGGAATATTCTTTTGAATATGTATCTTAACTCCTTCTTTTACGCCAAAACGTTCTTTGACAAGAGAGGCTGCAATGTAAGCATGGTTTTTATTGTCAGTTGGAATGTTTTCACTTGAAGTTGTAACAATTATACTATCTTCTTCTATCTTTTCAATATTTATTATATCATACAAATCCACTGTTTGCATTATTGTTCTGACTTCATGGTAACCATCATCTCTTTTTGAAAGCACATCCAATGTCAAGTTGATCTTTGCATAAGCCTTTAGTATCAATTCATTCCACACCTTTCGCAATGATGTAATTAAAAGCAAGATGTTGTATATTGTATTCTCTATTTAGTTATTTTATCAAAAAAATTGTAGAAATATTAGGAATGCTTATCAAAAATCTTATTCAAAGTGCCAAAATTAAAGAATAGGAATGTAATAAAAAAAGACCACTCTACTTAATGGTCTTAATACATAATGCTCAATTATAATATTACACTATCTATCTTAAGACTTGCAAGCCTTTTTATTAAGTCATTCCATCCAAAAAGTCTCCCTTAAAAAATTAATGGCGGAAGGGGTGGGATTCGAACCCACGGCCCGCGTAAGCGGGTCACTGGTTTTCAAGACCAGCTCCTTAAACCACTCGGACACCCTTCCGCTTATTTTCAATTCTATTTTTTTCTCAAAGCAAGATTTATTATAAAACATCTTATCGTATATGTCAATAACCCCAAAGGGAATTAAAAAGTTCAAAGCATCAGAAAACCTTAAATCACAAATTTGTTACTTGTTTAATATATTGTAAATGAAATTCTTTTTCAAGCTACGCACAAGGAGAACATCATGTGTGGAATTAGTGGCTGGGTATGTTACTGGAAGGACATTTCAAACTGTGATGACATCATAAAAAATATGGCAGATGTACTCTTACACCGTGGCCCTGATGAAGGTGGTTTTTATCTTTCAAAAAATGCTCTTTTAGGTCACAGGCGACTTACCATAATCGATCCTGAAGGTGGGAAACAACCAATGGTAAAAGAGCACAACAATCAAAAGTATATCATAGTTTACAATGGAGAGTTGTACAATACCCCAGAGCTTAAAAAAGAATTACAAACTCAAGGTTATACATTCTCTTCTTACTCTGACACAGAAGTACTTTTAACATCATATATTCACTGGAAAGAAGAGTGTGTAAAACATTTGAATGGGATATTTGCTTTCGCAGTTTATAACGAAACTACCAAGGAACTTTTTTTAGCTCGTGACCACTTAGGAGTAAAACCTCTGTTTTTCTCTTTAAAAAATGGTAACTTTTTGTTTGCTTCCGAAATCAAGGCACTCTTGAGACATCCTCTTATCTCTCCTGTAGTCGGCAAGGAAGGAGTATATGAACTTATAGGACTTTGTCCTGCAAGGTCACCCTTTTGTGCTATTTTTAAAGATATAATAGAGCTGCCTCCTGCACATTATGTCATATATGATCCAAAAGGTATAACAATAAAAGAATATTGGGAATTAAAGCCTCAAAGTATTGATAAAAATGTTGATGAAATAAAAGAGATGGTTAAAAGTCTTGTAATTGATGCAATTGAAAGACAGCTTGTATCTGACTTTGAAATTTGCTCATTCTTATCTGGTGGACTTGACTCTACAATTATTACAACAGTAGCTGCTAAAGCTTTAAAAAGAGAATGCAAAACGTTAAAGACATTTTCCATTGATTATAAAGAAAATAAACGGTATTACACCTTTAATATGTTTCAGCCCACGCTTGATACAGACTTTGCAAAAATAGCTTCGAAAGAAATTGGAACAGAACACACCATAATTGAAATTGACAACGATTTACTCTCAGAAAGTCTTTATCAAGCCACAGTTGCAAATGATCTTCCAGGAATGGCCGACATTGATTCATCACTTTTGCTATTTACAAAAGAAGTGAGAAAATATGCAAAAGTAGCTCTTTCCGGTGAATGTGCCGATGAGATTTTTGGCGGATACCCATGGTATTGGAACAGCATTTACAAAGATGTAAGTACCTTTCCATGGTCGCCATCCTTGGATTTTAGGTTAAAACTCCTGTCTCAAAAATATTCAAAAGATGAGCTTAAAGAGTATGTAAATTCTAAATATCAGCAATCAATTTCAAAAATTATTTTACCAGAATCTGATCCGGAAGAAGAACTAAGTCAAAGGATCCTCTATTATCTAAACGTCAAATGGTTTATGCTCACTCTCTTAAACAGAAAAGACAGAATGAGTATGACAAACTCTCTTGAGGTAAGAGTCCCGTTTGCAGACTATAGACTTGTTGAATTTCTCTACAACATTCCGTGGAAAGTAAAATATCTCGAAAATGCAGAAAAAGGACTTCTAAGAAGTGCATTTGAAGGCTTAATACCTGAAATTGCAAGAAATCGCAAAAAGAGTCCTTATCCAAAAACCTATAATCCAAGATATTTAAAAAATGTAAGTGAAAAAGTCAAAAAGATTGTAGAATCTCCTTCACCAATTTTTGAAATTATCAATAAAGAGCAGCTCAAAGAAATTTTAGATAATCTTAACTTTACATTTGAAAAACCATGGTTTGGGCAGCTCATGACACTTCCTCAGTTTTTTGGATATATTGTACAACTTGACTTTTGGATAAAAAACTATAATGTCAACTTCGAATAAAAATAAAATTGTTGTTGTATTTTTATTCACTTTGAGATATAATTTTATCAGGCAATATTTAAGTATTGAAGTTACGATGTTATTTTGGTACTCTTATATACAAAAAGTCAAAAAGGAGAATGAAAATGAAGAAAGCAATACTTGTTTTAGAAGATGGACTTACATTTGAAGGAATCTCACTTGGTGCAGAAGGTGAAACAATTGGTGAGGTTGTTTTCAATACATGTATGACAGGTTATCAAGAGGTACTCACAGACCCTTCTTATAATGGACAGATTGTCACAATGACTTACCCTTTAATAGGAAATTATGGAATAAACGATGAAGATGTTGAATCATACAAACCTCACGTTGAAGGTTTTATTGTAAGAGAAGCATGTAAAGCACCTTCTAACTTTAGATCAAAAAAGACGTTAGACGAGTATCTAAAAGAACATGGTATAGTTGCAATTGAAGGAGTTGATACACGTGCAATTACAGAGTATATAAGAAACAAAGGTTCTATGTTTGGAATAATTTCAACAGAAACTGATAACAAAGAGCTTCTTTTGAATAAAATTGCAGAATACAAGAATCAAAAACCTCATTTAGTAAAAGAAGTCTCAACTAAAGAAATGTATAGAATAAAAGGAAATGGCAAGAGGGTTGCCGTCCTTGACTTTGGAATAAAGCAGAATATATTAAGAGAGCTGTCAAAAAGAGGACTTGATCTGTATGTTTTTCCATACAATGCTTCACTTGATGAAGTAATGAAAGTAAATCCAGATGGATTTGTATTTTCAAACGGCCCGGGTGATCCTACTGATCTTGAAGAAATATTTGATACTCTAAAAAGTATTATAAGCCTCAAAAAGCCTATCCTTGGAATATGTTTAGGACATCAGCTTTTGGGCCTTTGTTTAGGACTTAAGACATATAAGCTAAAATTTGGTCACCATGGTGGAAATCATCCCGTAAAAGATTTAACAACTGGCAAAGTCTACATTACCTCACAAAATCACAACTATGCAATTGAGTACAAAGAATATGACAAAATAAAGATAACCCATATAAATGTCAATGACAAAACTGTTGAAGGATTTGCTCATTTAGACCTTCCAATTGTTTCTGTTCAATACCACCCTGAGGCAAGCCCTGGTCCACATGATTCAAAATACATCTTTGACCAATATACAAAGCTTTTGAATGGAGTGTAGCAAAAGATGCCAAAGAGAGAAGATATAAAAAAGGTTTTAATCATTGGTTCTGGACCAATTGTAATTGGGCAGGCTGCTGAGTTTGACTATTCAGGGACTCAGGCCTGCCGTGCTTTAAAAGAAGAAGGGATAGAGGTTGTACTTGTCAACTCAAATCCAGCAACAATTATGACAGACACTGAAATAGCTGACAGAGTGTATATTGAGCCAATCTCTGTTGACTATATTGAAGAAATAATAAAAAAAGAAAGGCCACAGGGACTTTTGGCAGGACTTGGCGGACAGACTGCTTTAAACATGGCATTTGAATTAGCTGAAGCCGGTGTGCTTGATAAATACAATGTAAAACTATTGGGAACATCATTAGAAACAATCAAAAAAGCAGAAGACAGAGAGCTTTTCAAAAAGACAATGCTTGAGATAGGCGAGCCAGTACCCAAGAGTATCATTGCACATAATGTGGAAGAAGCTTTAGAATTTGCAAAAGAGGTTGGGTATCCTGTAATTGTCCGCCCTGCATATACTCTTGGTGGCACAGGTGGCGGAATCGCTCATAATGAAGAAGAACTCAAATATATCGCAAGTAAAGGTTTGAAACTTTCTCTAATTCATCAGGTTTTGATTGAGCAAAGCGTTCTTGGGTGGAAAGAAATAGAATACGAAGTGATGAGAGATAGTCAAGACAACTGTATTACTGTGTGCAACATGGAAAACATTGACCCAGTTGGAATTCACACAGGTGACAGTATTGTTGTTGCTCCATCCCAGACGCTCTCTGACAAAGAATATCAAATGCTAAGAAGCGCAGCATTAAATATTATCAGAAGTCTCAAAATTGAAGGTGGCTGCAATGTGCAGTTTGCCCTAAATCCAAACAGTATGGAATATGTTGTTATTGAAGTAAATCCAAGGGTGAGCCGTTCTTCTGCCTTAGCATCAAAAGCAACAGGTTACCCTATTGCTCGAATCGCAGCAAAGATTGCAATAGGTCTTACACTTGATGAGATAATAAATCCAATTACTCAAAACACATATGCAAGTTTTGAGCCTTCTATTGACTATGTAGTTGTAAAAGTTCCACGTTGGCCTTTTGACAAGTTTGAAAAAGCTGATAGAAGACTGGGAACACAAATGAAATCAACAGGCGAGGTAATGGCAATCGGAAGAACATTTGAAGAAGCATTTTTAAAAGCAATTGATTCATTAGATGTCAAAATAAATTACCAGCTTGGACTTAAAAAATTTGAGGAAATGAAAGATGATGAACTTTTGGAGTATATAAAAATCCCCAATGATGAAAGGGTATTTGCAATTTGTGAAGCACTGGCAAGAAACTATGATCCCAAATTTTTAAGTGAGCTTAGCAAAATTGATTTGTTCTTCATACAAAAATTCAAAAATATTGTAGAGGTGTCAAAACAGCTTAAAAAGTATGACCTTGACTCTTTGCCCTACGACCTTTTAAAAAAGGCAAAAAGGCTTGGTTTTGGCGATTCTTATATTGCAAACCTTCTAAAAGAAGACGTAGATGATGTAATTGAAATAAGAGAAAAGTGTAAATTAAAACCTTCATTTAAAATGGTTGATACATGTGCGGGTGAGTTTGAGGCAAAAACTCCCTACTTTTACTCAACATATGAAAGTGAAACCGACCTTCAAGTTAGCTCAAACAAAAAAGCAATAGTTATTGGCTCTGGTCCTATTAGAATTGGGCAAGGCATTGAATTTGACTATTGCTGTGTGCATTCAATATTTGCGCTCAAAGAAGAAGGTGTTGAGGCAATAATAATAAACAACAATCCTGAAACTGTTTCAACAGACTTTGACACATCTGACAAGCTCTTTTTTGAACCTCTTACAAAAGAGTGCGTACTTGATATTATAAAGCAAGAAAAACCTATGGGCGTAATTGTCCAGTTTGGTGGGCAGACAGCTATCAATATGGCTTCTTACCTTGCTAAAAATGGAGTAAAGATTTTAGGAACATCAATGGAAAGCATTGACATCGCTGAGGACAGAGACAAATTTTTGAATCTTTTAAAATCTCTTGGGATACCTTATCCTCAAGGCGGCTCTGCTTACAACTTAGAAGATGCAATTAAAGTAGCTGAGCAGATTGGCTATCCTGTTTTGGTAAGGCCATCTTATGTACTTGGTGGAAGGGCAATGGAAATAGTCTATAACAGACAAGAACTTGAAAGGTACATTAAAGCAGCAATGGAAATTTCTATAAAGCATCCTATTTTGATTGACAAGTATATCGTTGGCAAAGAGGCAGAGGTTGATGGAATTTCTGATGGTGAAGACGTTTTAATCCCTGGTATTATGGAACATATTGAAAGAGCTGGCGTTCACTCAGGTGACAGCATGGCAGTCTTCCCTCCTCATACACTTTCAGAAAGGGTAAAAGAAAAGATTATTGATTACACAATAAAACTTGCACGTGCCCTCAAAGTTGTTGGACTTTTTAACATCCAGTTTGTAATTGACAAGGATGAAAATGTATATGTCATCGAGGTAAATCCAAGAGCAAGCAGGACCGTGCCAATCTTGAGCAAAGTAACAGGAATTCCAATGATAAAGATTGCCACAAAATTGATACTCGGTAAAAAACTTAAAGATTTGGGATACAGAACTGGTCTTGTAAAAGAGCCTGACTTTTTCGCAGTAAAAGCACCTGTATTTTCATTCTCAAAACTCTCGAAAGTGGATGCGTATTTAGGACCAGAGATGAAATCAACAGGTGAAGTACTTGGAATTTCTAAAAATCTTAAGGTTGCTCTTTACAAAGCTTTTGTTGCATCAAATCATAAGTTTGTAAAAGAGGGTAGTTGTTTTATCATGGCACCTGAGAGTGAAAGAGATTCAATTTTGCAGATTATAAGAAAACTGTATGAAATAAACTATAGAGTATATCTGCCTGAAAGTATGAAAAATATTGTAAAAGGTTTAAATGTCCAGTTTATAGATGAGAAAATTGCTGAAAAAATGCTAATGGAAGATAAATTTTCATTTATTATAAACATTCCATCAAAAGATTCAAATTACGAATTTGGGTTCAAAATGCGAAGACTTTCTGTTGAGTTTGGCATCACTACCCTGACCTCAATTGATACAGCAACTTACTATGTAGACGTACTGACATCACTTGATGAGCTTGAAAGAGATATCTACTGTTTAAATGATTTATTCAAAGGAGAAAGGATGAAACAATATGAGACATTTTCTTTCCTTAAATGAATTGACAAAAGATGAGATATTGTACTTGGTTGACCTTGCTTGTAGGCTAAAAAGTGAAGTAAAAAGAGGCTTTTTCTTTCCTTACCTTAAACACAAGGCATTAGGTTTGATTTTTACTAAGGCTTCTACACGAACAAGGGTATCATTTGAGGTGGGAATCAATCAGCTGGGTGGATACTCGCTCTATCTTAGTAAAAATGATTTGCAGCTTGGCCGCGGTGAGACAATAGAAGATACTGCAAAGGTTTTGTCAAGGTATCTTGATTTGATTGTAATTCGAACATATGCTCAAAGTGAGGTTGAAGAATTTGCAAAGTATTCTTCAATCCCTGTTATAAATGGTCTTACAGATGACTATCACCCAACTCAGATAATAGCTGATTTTCAGACAATCTTTGAGGAAAAAGGAAGACTAAAAGATTTGAAAATTGCCTACATTGGCGATGGAAATAATGTTGCAGCAACACTTTTGGTAGGTGCAAGTAAACTTGGACTTGATATAGCAGTGGCAACACCAAAAGGATATGAAATAAAAAAAGAAGTTGTTGACTTTGCTAAAGATGAGGCAAAGAGAAGTGGTAGCAATCTTATATTTACCGACAATCCAAAAGAGGCTGTAAAAGATGCAGATGTTGTCTACACAGACACGTGGGTTTCGATGGGGCAAGAAGAGGAAAAAGAAAAGAGGATAAAAGATTTTGAAGGTTACCAGGTAACTCAAGAGCTAATGAAACTTGCAAAAGAGGATGCAATATTCTTGCACTGTCTTCCTGCTTATAGAGGTTTTGAAGTTACTCCTGAGGTTATTGACGGTCCTCAATCCAAAGTTTTTGATGAGGCTGAAAACAGGCTTCATGCCCACAAGGCTATTATGGTGTTTGTGTGTTTAGGGAGAATATGAAATGATTTAAAAAAAAGGGCTCCATATCAACAGCCAAAAAAATTGATATGGAGCCCTATTGTTTTTGTTTTCTATAAAACACTTCTAATTGTTTCTAAGAAACTTACTAAATCTTCCTTTCCCTCATCAATCTTATTTATAATAGCACTTCCGATGACAATGCCGTCTGCTACCCCTTTAAGCCTCAGTACATCTTCTTTGCTCTTGATTCCAAACCCTACAGCAAGAGGTGTTGAAGTAACTTTTTTTAGTTCACTTAATAGTTCGTAAATGCTTTTGTCAATTTCGCCTTTAAAGCCTGTAACACCTTTTCTTGTAACACAGTAAACAAACCCTTTTGAAGTTTTTGCAATCATTTTTGCTCTTTCAATTGAGCTTATAGATACAAGGTCAATATAATGTACTCCATTTTCCCTGCAAGCAGCCTTAAACTCAGCGCTTTCTTCATACGAAACATCAGGTATAATCACTGCATCTGCACCAAAGTCTTTGCAGTCTTTGAAAAACTTTTCAATTCCCCTTTTGTAAACTGTATTTGCATAAAGCATTATTGCAATGGGCTTGTCCTTTTTAAACTTTTCAATGCTATAAAAAAGATGGTCTAATTTTACATCTTCTTTCAAGGCCTTAACCGACGCTCTTTGAATAACCTCACCATCTGCAATAGGATCAGAAAATGGAAAGCCAAGCTCCAAAACATCTACATATGAATAGATAAGCTTTATATAATCAAGAGTTTCCTCCTTAGTTGGATAGCCAAATGTTGTATAACCTATAAACGCCTTTTTCCCTTTCATTTTTAGCTCCTCAAATTTCTTATCAATCAAATTCACCTTTAATCTTCCCTCCAAAACTGTAAAATAGTAGCAATATCCTTATCTCCTCTTCCAGAAAGATTTATAACAACCACATCGTCTTTTTTGAACATACCATTTCTTGCCCTTCTTACAACCTCTGCAATGGCATGAGAGCTCTCTAAAGCAGGAATAATCCCTTCCAACTTACACAAAAGCAAAAATGCCTCTACTGCCTTTTCATCTTCTATTCCCACATACTCAACTCTTCCTACCTCTTTTAAGTAAGCGTGTTCAGGACCAACCCCTGGATAGTCAAGCCCTGCTGAAATTGAGTGTGTATTTAAAATCTGGCCATCTTCATCCTGCAGTACATACGTCTTTGCACCATGAAGGATGCCCACAGAGCCGCTGCAAAGTGTTGCAGCAGTCTTTCCGGTATTCACACCTTCGCCTGCACCTTCAACACCTATCAGCTTTACCTCAGGCTCATCTAAAAAGGCAGAAAAAATACCAATTGCGTTTGACCCACCACCCACACATGCAAAAACATAGTTAGGGAGTCTTCCCTCCTGTTCTAAAATTTGCTTTTTTGTCTCATTGCCAATAACACTTTGAAAATACCTTACTATCCTTGGAAAAGGGTGTGGTCCTGCAGCAGTACCAAAAAGATAAAAAGTGTAATCATATGTCTCACTCCAGTCACGCATTGCTTCGTTTATAGCATCTTTTAACGTTTTGCTACCTTTGTCAACTACTCTGACACTGCTGCCAAGCATTTTCATTCTCTGCACATTATGATACTGCCTTTTTGCATCCTCTTCGCCCATGAATATCTCACATTCCATGCCAAAAAGTGCTGCAACTGTAGCTGTTGCAACACCGTGTTGACCTGCACCTGTTTCAGCAATGAGTCTTTTCTTGCCCATGTGCTTTGCTAAAAGTGCTTGGCCTATACAGTTGTTTATCTTATGAGCGCCTGTGTGGTTCAGATCTTCTCTTTTTAGGTATATCTTGACACCAAGGTGTTTACTCAAATTTTTTGCCCAGTAGAGGGGAGATGGTCTTCCCACATAATTTTTGAGATAAAACTCATATTCAGATTTAAAATTTTCATCTTCGATTAGTCTCACAAACTCTTTTTCTATTTCTAAAAGAGCCGGCATCAATGTTTCTGGTGCATACATGCCACCAAACCTGCCAAAATACCTATCCATTTTTAACTTCACCAACCTTGCATTTTGTTAATTTTTCCATGATAGTTTTCATTTTGTTAAAATCTTTAAATCCATTTGTCTCTATCCCTGAACTAACATCAACCCCAAGAGGATTGAGCGCAAGATATTTTTCAATATTTTCGGGTGTAATTCCCCCTGCAATGATAAAATCAAAATCGGCATTTTTTGCAAGCTTTATTATATCTACATCCTTTCCTTTTGGTCTGTCGAGAAGAATAAAGTCTGCTATGTCCTTATAAATTTTTGATCTTTCAATGTCATTTATATTCTCTACCTCAACTGCTTTAATAATCTTGAAACCCTGGCTTTTTAAGCATGTGATAAACTCGATACTTTCACTGCCATGTAGTTGTATAAAGTCAAGTTTTAAATCTTTACTGATACTTAAGACTTCGCTGAGAGTTTGGTTCTTGAAAACTCCAACTGATTTTATAGAAGAATTTTTCATGGCCAGCAGTTTCTTCGCAATGTCTTTTTCAACTTTCCTTGGACTGTCGGCAAAGATCAAACCTATCATAGTGGGATTTAAGATGTTGCAGTACTCAACATCTTCTTCTCTTCTTATTCCGCAGAACTTCACTATCATATTCTCTCACCAATTATCTCAACAGGATTTTGAGTCTTCATAAAAGATGTTCCTATAAGACAGCCATCTACACCCAAAGAACGGATATACTCAAAGTCTTCTCTTGATTTTATCCCACTTTCGCTTATGACTGCTACATCTTTTGGAATATATTTTAAAAGTCTTTCTGTTTTTTTTAAGGTCAATTGTTAAATCATTCAAATTTCTGTTATTAATCCCTATCAATTTAGCCCCGCAATTTAAAGCTTTTTCAATCTCATATTCGTTTTCAACTTCAACAAGAGGAACAATGTCAAGAATCTCTAACACCTTTATAAAAATGCCAAGCTGCTTCTCATTCAAGGCTTTTGTGATAAGCAAAGCGGCATCTGCACCTATCATCTTTGTCTGGTACAGCTGCCATATGTCGATGATGAAATCCTTCCTCAAAATAGGAAGAGAAGTAGCACTTTTGACATCCATCAAGTCCTGTTCAGAGCCTTTAAAAAAGTTTTTTTCTGTCAGCACAGATATTGCAAAAAACCCTAAGCTCTCGTAAAGCTTTGCCATTCCTTTGACATCAACCTTTTCAGAAATTATACCTTCAGATGGAGATGCACGCTTTATTTCACCAATGATACAAAAATTCTCTTTTTTAAAGATATTCCTGAACTTGTTCTCACAAGATGTAGAAGTGCATTTTTCAATAGCTAATTTTTTCATTTTTTCAACTGGAACTAATTGTTTGCACTTTTCGACTTCTTTCTTCTTGACCTCTAATATCTTTTCAAGTACACTCACTTTTTTAAGCCCCCACTTTGTAGTGTTGCTGTAAATCTTTAAGCTTTAACATAGCATCACCCTTTTTTATTGCACTTTGGCACAAGGCAATGCCTTCTTCAATATCATTTGCAATCTCTGCAATATAAAGAGCAAAAGCAGAATTTAGAACAACTGCCCAATAATAAGCAGAAACCTCACCATTTAAAATACTCATCAAAATTTTCGCATTCTCTTGCGGGGTATACCCCTTAATATCATCAAGCTTGTACTCTATACCAAACTCTTTTGGGTCTATGTAGTATTCTTTGATATTATCACCTTGCAACTCTAAAACTCTTGTTTTCTGTGAAACCGAAATTTCATCAAGCCCATCAAGGCTGTGAATAACAGCTGCTCTTTTTCTTTTTCCTTTCAAAACAGAAGCTATCTTTTCCTGTGCTTCAAAATCAAAAGCACCAACAACTTGATAGTTCAAACTTACAGGGTTCAAAAGTGGACCTAAGATGTTAAAAACTGTCCTTATACCAAGCGACTTTCTTACAGTTGCTACTTTTTTCGTTGCTGGATGGTACTTGGGAGCAAATAAAAACGCAAAATTGTGCTTCTCCAAACCTTCTAAAATTCTTTGAGGTGGTGCCTGGATATCTATGCCTAAATTTTCTAAAATATCTGCAGAACCAGAGTTACTTGTAATGCTTCTATTACCGTGTTTTGCAACCTTTAAATCAAAACAGCTGAGAACTATTGCACTTGCAGTGGAAATATTAAATGTACCTTTGCCATCTCCACCAGTCCCACATGTGTCTATCGTCTTTGGATGAGTATATTCAATCTTTTGAGCCTTTTCATAAAACGCGTCGACAAAAGCAGAAATTTCTTCTTTTGTCTCTCCTTTTGTTTTAAGTGCTGCCAAAAAAGCTCCAAACTTTATCTCATCAAGCTCGCCATCAAGTATGCTTTCCAAAAGTCTTTTTACTTGGACATAATCCAAATCTTTTTTTGCTGTTATAACCTCAAGCGCTTCTTTGAGCATCTTCTTTCACCTGCCCATAACACAAATCTAAAAAGTTTTGTAATATCTTTTCCCCATCAGGTGTCAATATTGATTCAGGGTGAAATTGAATTCCATATATTTTTAGCTCATCATTCAAAATTGACATAACCTCACCATCTTCACTTACTGCTGCTATTTCAAGTCCCTGCAATGATGCTGTCTTTTCTACAACCAAAGAATGGTATCTGCCTGCAAAGAACCTGTCTGGCACACCTTTGTAAAGTGGACTTCTTTTACCTGCTTCTAATAAGTCAACTCGAGACCTCATCCCATGATATATTGACTTGGCATGCACAACTCTTGCTCCAAAGCATTCACCTATCACCTGATGTCCCAAACATACCCCCAATATTGGGACTACTCCCGCAAACCTCTTTACTACCTCTGACGAGATCCCTGCAACTTTTGGGCTTCCTGGCCCTGGTGAGATTATTATTCCTGCAGGATTTAGTTTTTGTATAGTTTCAATTGTAACCTTATCGTTTCTAAAAACTACTACCTTGGTTTTGCTTGCAATCATCTGATAAATATTGAATGTAAATGAATCGTAGTTATCTATTAACAATATCATTCTCATCCACCTCCATAATTTTCAAAAATGCTCTTAGCTTGGTCAAACACTCTTGATATTCATTATCAGGAACAGAAAGATTAACAATTCCCGCTCCACTTTGAAGTAGGAATGTATCTTCTTTCTTGTCCTTTATGGCCATCCTGATTGCAATTGCTAAGTCAAAACAATCTTTGAAGATGTAACCTATCGCACCTCCATAAAGTCCGCGTCTTTGCCTTTCATACTTCTCTATCAGCTGCATTGCTCTTACCTTTGGTGCACCTGTCAGCGTGCCCGCTGGAAATACTGAAAGTATCGCTTTCACAAGGTTTTTCTCTTCAAGCTCACCTGTGACAACTGAGTAGATGTGTATGAGGTTATAAAGCTTTTTAATTTGTAGATATTCCTCTACTTTTACTGTGCCGGGTTTTGAGATTCTCCCCAAATCATTTCTGGCAAGGTCTACAAGCATCACATGTTCACTGATTTCTTTCTTGTCTTTTAATATCTCTATCTTTTTTTGTGCAACATCATCGCCATCATTGATTCTATATGTGCCAGCAATAGGGAACGTCTTTACTATGTTTTTCTCCTTTTTAATCAGTGTCTCTGGTGAAAAACAAATAATCTGCTCATCTTTGGTATTTATTACAACAGAGTACTCAGACGGATTCTTTTCCTTCATTGTGTAAAAGAGCTGGTTTGTTGAAATATCGCTTTTTATCTTTATCACTTGAGACAGTACAATCTGAAAAATTTCTCCGTTTCTTATATCCTCTTTTGCTTGTTTAACTATACTGATATAGTAATCTCTTGGAGTATTGTACAAAACCTTGCTCGTGACTTTTTGGTTTTTCCCATTGAACTTGTTAAATTTTTCCCCTTTGAACTCAAAGCCTTTGGAAACAAGCACTTTGCCATTCCCTAAGTTTTTGTCAACTATGAAATTCTTTTTGTATATAGTAAACACAATGTATGGCTCATCAGTCGAGTAAATGTCCTCTATCAAGTTTATAGCATGGTAATTAAAACGCGCTGATATAAATGCATTTTTCTCAATCAAATACGTTAAGATTTTATTGAGCTTTTCTAAAACCCCTTCATGTTCAACCACTTTATTGAAACCATCTTCAATCTCAATTCTGTTTTCAAATACCTTTATAACCAAAAGAGTATCATAGCAAAATGCCAGTATTTGGGAATTTTCAAAGTAGAAATAATCTTCCCCTATTGACTCAAAATCAATATGAGATATGTCAACTGAACTGTCAATATATTCCTCAAAGGAAGGAATATTTATACTTACACCTTGATAGCAAAAAAGCCCCGATGAGCTATCGGGGCGCATATTTGCCACCTTATTCATCTTGTAGCTCATCTCCTCTCATCTTTTCTATTCTCATCTCGTCTCAGCTCAAAAACTAAAAAATTCTCACCTCTAACTGTTATTTTTAGTATATCAAAAAAGTTGACAGTTGGCAATAGAAAATCTTGGAATTTTGCTTGCTATACTGTGGATGTTTCTATTCCCCCTCTTGAACATCTTATCATCATTTGTTTTTGTTAGCAGGTTACATACATCATTTTCTTTTTTTACTTTAAACCTACAATATTATTATTTCTTTCGTGGAGCCTGTTAAAATTTCGCATCCATTTTTCTTCACAACGACTAAATCTTCTATTCTTACACCACCCACCTCTTCAAGATAAATGCCTGGTTCAACTGTTACAACCATATTTTCTTTCAAAATTGCTTCTGACTTTGGCGAAAGTCTTGGAAGTTCATGTATTTCAAGCCCCACTCCATGACCTAATGAATGACCAAATTTTTCTATATAACCAAAGGAACCTATATAATCACGTGCAATTTTGTCCACTTCAAGACATTTTATCCCTTCTTTTATAAATTCTTCTGCCTTTTGCTGAGCTTCTTTTACAATATTGTATATTCGAATCATCGAGTCGTCAGGCTTTCCAACAAATATTGTCCTTGTCATATCCGACATGTAGCCGTCATAGTTGCAGCCAAAATCTATTGTTACTACATCTCCATACTCAATCTTTTTGTTTGTAGCTGTGCCATGCGGAAGCGAACTTCTCTTTCCAGATGCTACAATTGGTTCAAATGAAAACCCTTTGGCTCCGTTTTTCAATATAAAATGGTTAAGCTCTGCAACAACCTCATATTCCGATACGCCCGGTTTTATAAATCTTAAAATATGCTCAAAAGCCTTATCTGTTATCTCAATAGCTCTCTTTATAAGTTCAATCTCTTCCTCATCTTTCACAGCTCTTATTTCATCAATGCTGAAGGAAAGAGGATAAATTCTATCCCCTATCTTCTCTTTCATATCAGAAAATGTTGAAAAAGTAAGGTTGTATCCTTCAAAATAAAGTGAATTTATATGATTCTGAGAGAGAATATCCAAAATGGCTTCATAAAGCTTTCCCTTATAGTCGATAATCTCAAATTCACTTACCTCTTTTTTTGCTTGTTCAACGTATCTAAAATCTGTAAGTAGGTATTTTTTTTTATCTCTGGTGAGAAGTAAAAAACTCTCATCTCCTTTAAAATTGCTAAGATATCTCACATTTTCTTTTTTTGTGATAAATACCGCCTCTACTTTTTCATCCCTTGTAAAAACCTTTTCAATTCTCTTGTCAGTCATTTATAATATCCCTCACTTTTGTAACTTTTTTTAGATCAAACTAAAATCTCCTTTAATGCGTAAAGTGCAATTATATAGCTTTTTATACCAAAACCAGAGATTTGTCCTACACATGCTGGTGCAATTACACTTCTTTTTCTAAACTCTTCTCTTGCATAGATGTTGGAAATATGCACTTCAATTGTTGGAATATTTACAGCTTTTATTGCATCGTGAATGGCATAACTGTAATGGGTGTAAGCACCTGGATTGATAATTATTCCATCTATATTTTCATCAAGAGCTTTGTGGATTCTATCTACAATCTCACCCTCATGATTTGACTGAAAAAAGAGTATATTTAGATTAAGCTCTATTGCCTTTTTTGATATCATCTCCAAAAGCTCATCATAGTTTGTGTTACCATATATATTTTTTTCTCTGATACCTAAAAGGTTTAGATTTGGCCCATTTATCACTAGAATCTTCTTCACCCTGTACCTCACATCCTTTTTTCTAATATTTCATGGTAAATTTTCTTTAGCACAAGTGCGTCTTCACTCATATAATCCTTTGATTCACAGATGATGACAGGTTCAAGCTTTAGCTCAACAAGAGCCTCTGCCAGTGGCTCAAAGTCCGGCTCATATTGTTTGTCCTCATAATTCCAATGTTTTTTTTCTCCTTGGGATGTATATTCAATTCTGCTAAAGTGACTGTGAAATCTTCTCATTCTCTCGTATCCAAGCTGGTTTATGAATTTTTTTAAAAGATTTTCAAAATCCTCTCTGGTTTTTAACCCCCCACCAGTGAATGCATTAATGTGTCCAAAATCAATTGTTGGTAGAAGAATCTCGTCTATTTTGCATATCTCTATTATTTCATCAACACTTCCAAGATTATTTTTCTTTCCCATTGTCTCTGGACATAAAAAAATTCCTTCTGCTTTCATTTCCTTCACCACATTTACAACTTCAAGTATAGCTTTTTTGGCAGTCTCAAAGGCAATTTTTCTGTCAACTTTTGCACAAGACCCGGGATGGAATACAATTCTCTCTGCTCTCATTTCTTTTGCAACTTCTACGCACTCATAAATATATTCTTTAGACTTTTGCAATTTCTCTTCTTCTTGACTGCCAAAGTTTATATAGTACGGAGCATGAATTGACACAAGTATATCGTATTTTTTAGCTTCATCTCCTATCTGTCTTGCCTTTTCCTTTGAAATGTTTACGCCTTTGTTGCACTGGTATTCATATGCCGAAAGCCCAATAGAATAAAGCCATCTTGGTACTTCAACACTCGATTTGTGCCCTGCATCGTAAAAGCTCTGAGAGTTACCTGCTGGTCCAAACCTTGTCATCTCTTACTCTCCTTTGCCATATGGATTGAAATTATCTTCTCAGCTACAAGATCAGGACTTAGGATATCTGTGTTTATCTCAAAATCGCAGTTTTTATAAAACGGCATTCTTATGTTCATAAGTCTTATAATGGTGCTAAGCTTGTCACCATTTTTCAGAAGGGGTCTTGTGTTATCGTCTTTTAATCTTTTTAGAATATTTTCAGGAGATGCGTACAAAAAATAAATGACTCCATTTTTTCTTAAAAGTTTTACATTTTCAGGATCTAAAACAACCCCTCCACCTGTTGATATAACGACATTTTCAAGCTTTGAAACTCTTTCAATAACTCTTTTTTCGCATTCTCTAAATTTTTTCTCGCCATGTATTTCGAATATCTGGTCAATTGTCAGTCCAAACTCTTTTATTATCTCAGAGTCGGTATCAACAAGATCAATATTCAATTTTTCTGCAACTAATCTCCCTATAGTTGTCTTGCCACTTCCCATAAAGCCTGTTAGGACAATGTTTTTCATTTTAATATACCTTTCCTTTTTAATAAGCTGTGTGGTGTGAAAGTTTGTATTTATTATACCATAAAATCTTTACATTGAAAAAATAAAAAGACCATTCTTACAATCGAATGGCCTTTTAAAAATATTTTACTTTCCCACTTTCTCCTGAGTCTTTATAATCTCAATGCAGTTCATAAAATCTTTAAGCATTGCCCATCCCTGTAAGCCTTTTTCTGTTTTTATAAGGTACCAATCATAAAGCTTATTGTTCTTCTTCGATTGGTCTTTAAACCAATTAGAAGTGTCGCAACTTACTATTTCTATCTTTTCTCCTTTCCTTGTAATTGTTAATTTGCTTTTTTGGTCTCTGTAAGAGTATAAAACAAAGGGTTTTTTAACATATGCAAAAACACCAACATTGTATAACTCCTGTGGAGAAAGTTTTAAGGTCCGTACACCAGAAAGTGTCTGGTTTAAGACATATTTTTCTTTTTTTATCCAAAAGTCCATATTCACTTCAACGATAACTTCCTTATTTCCAAAAATGAGCGGTTTTGAATTTGAGCTAAGAAGTTCTTTAAGCGCTTTACCTCTATAATCTAAAATCACATACTTTTCACCCTTGTTTGAACTATAATGAAACAGAATTTCTTTGTATTGATCACTGCTATCTATGTCTACTATTTCAGGTACAAATACCTGTAAAATATTTTCTTTTGGTTGATAAAGGCTACTGTTTACACTCAGTACATACTTTTTCTGGTTTTTATCCAGCCAAACGCTTATTGTATCCACCTGCGCATCTGAATTCAAATCAACCTGTTGCTGGAAAACCAATTCTCTCTGGATATTTTGCTTTGCAGATTTTGAAGCTTTTTGAACTGAAGCCGGCAACTTGTTTAAATTTTTAGCGCTTGCTGCCATAAACAAGCTTTCGATAATAAGGGCTATTATTAATGAAATTATAAGTAATATCAGGGCTTTTGCTATTATTTTCCTGAGCATCCTCGTTCATCCTTTACATAATGTTTATCCTTCTAATTATAATCATACCCCAGTAAAAAATGGGTATCAATACTAATAAGCAAATTTACAAGATTTTTTAATATTTTTGTAATCCAAATCACCTTGAACTTTTTTATATTTCAGAGCGTTTAATTTGCAGCAGGAGTGATAGGTAGTGGATGAAAAAAGATTAATAGATGAGGCAAAAAAAGGAAATAAAGAGGCTCTCTGCAAGCTTATTGAAAATAATCTAAATATTCTTTCTGGTTTTGTGATAAAGATGACTACAGACTATCATCTTGCCCAGGATGTTGTACAGGAAACTCTTTTAAAAGCTATCATAAACATAGATAAGTTCTCACCAGATGTAAAGTTTTCGACATGGCTTATAAAAATCTCTATAAACGTATATAAAAGCTTTTTGAGAAAAAATAAAAGATATACCTACTTGGATGGATCATATAAAGATTACATGCAGGACGCAGAACATGCTGCCATATCAAATAGTGAATACAAGGACATTTGCAAAGCTATTTTGTCTCTTGATTATAAACTCAGAGCTGTTTTTATTTTAAAACATTTTTATGGGTATAAATACAAAGAAATTGCCAAAATTTTAAACTGTCCTGTCGGGACAGTAAGGTCAAGGCTCCATTTTGCTATAAAGTTTCTGGTAAAAGAGCTTGAAAAGAAAGGAGTGCTGGAAAGTGAAAACAAAAAAGAGTGAAAAAATTCAAGATTTAATTATTGATAAATACTATGAAGAAATAGAGAATAAAGTTTCAGAAAAAATAGATTGCGATAATACTTTGCTTGAAAAAAAGTTGAAACTTTTAAAAAACAAACTTGAGCCTATGAATAAACTTCCTTTGGTGAAGATAGATATCCAGAAAGTCATTGAAGATGCAATAGAAGCAAAAGTAAAAAAGCAGGAAAAGGTTAATCTTCTACTATTTTTGCTTTTGAGTTTTCTTATTTTTTCCGTTTATATTTTGTTAATTAACATCAATGGTTTTGGATTTTTCATAAGGCTTCAGATACTTTTCGAAACGCTGTTGCCATGGATTTTGATCCCTGCATCATTGATATCTAAGAAGAAAGGTGTGAGAACATGAAGATTAATAAAACATTTGTATTTTTTCTCATTACAGCTACTATTTGCTTGAGCTTTTTGCTTTTTTTAGTCCAGCAGTTTTCTGATGAAAAAATACCAATGGGTCTTTTGATAATTTTATTCTTCTTATTGATGGCTCAGGCTGTATATATATTCTTTGATGCTAAAAACAGAGGCGAAAAATACTATTTTCTCTGGGGTTTATTTGGACTTTTAAATTTTCCTAGCAGTCTTATAATATATCTTCTTATCACAAGGGTAATTCTAAAAGATAAAAATAAAACAACTTACTGAAAAGGAGTGTTTCGGGATGCTCGGAAATATGGATATAGAAGAAATGCTAAAATTGCTTACACCTGTAATTGTACTGCAGTTTGTTCTTATGATTTTCTGTCTTGTTAAGTTGAAAAATGACAAAGTAAAATATCTCCCAAAATGGACGTGGGCGCTAATAATAATTATTTTCAACTTTGTGGGTCCTATAGTTTACTTGTTACTTGGAAGAGAGCGTGATTAGTTTGCTGAAAGTGATAAATCTTCACAAAAGCTTTGGAAAAGTAAAAGTTTTAAAAGGCATATCATTTGAAGTAAAACCTGCAACTGTCCATGGTTTTCTTGGACCAAATGGAGCAGGTAAGACAACCACAATGAAAATTCTCTCTGGACTAATTAGTTTTGATGAAGGCACAATATTATTTGAGAATCTTGATTATAAGACAAACAAAAATGTAATAGTGAAACAAATTGGATACCTTCCTCAAACCCCTGTATTCTATGGTTATCTCACACCAGTTGAGTATTTAAGCTTAATAGGACAAATTTGCAATTTTGAAAGTAGAACTATTAAAAAGAGGACTGAAAAAGTCCTTGAGATTGTAAAACTTTCAAGCGTTTCTAAAAGAAAAATCTCAACTTTTTCAGGCGGAATGCTTCAGAGACTTGGAATAGCTGTCGCAATATTTAATAAGCCTAAACTATTGCTTCTTGATGAACCAACCGCTTCTTTAGACCCCGAAGGAAGAGCTGAAGTTTTGGAACATATAAGATCCTTGAAAGAAGAAGGAATTACAGTATTTTTTTCAACACACATATTAAACGATGTTGAAAGAATTTGCGACTACGTAACAATATTGCATGAAGGTAAAATAATTGTCAGTGACAGTTTAGAAAACCTTCAAAAACAATATATTCAACCTGTTTTTTGTGTTGAGTTTGAAGGTATTCCTAACAAGTTGGAAGAAAAATTCTCTCAGTTTCCTTATATTCGAAAAATCGATATTGACAACTACGGGAAAGTCTCAATTTATGTTAACAATGTTGAAATTGCAAAAAGAGAATTAATAAAAGTATTGGCACAGATAGATAAGCCCATCTTATCCTTTTATTTAAAAAAGCCCTCGCTGGAAGATATCTTCATAAGGGTGGTAGAAAAAAGTGACGACATTTAAAGCATATTTTAAAAAAGAATTCATTGAAGGGATAAGACAGTATAAATACATTGCTCTTGCAACCGGTATAATATTGTTCTCTATCTTAGATCCAATAATGTTAAAGCTTCTTCCAACTTTTGTTAGTAACAAGATTCCTGCCAATTTAATACACAAGCTATTTGAGTTTAAGACTAAAGACGCATTGGCAAATTATATCAAAGATCTTTTTCAAATTGGTACGCTATTTGTAATATTCACTGCTGCAGGCAGTATAAATGAGGAAATATATTCTCAAAAAATAGTTTTTCCTCTCACAAAAGGTGCAAGTAAATCTCAAATTGTTATGGCAAAGTTTCTACATTTTTTAGTTGCAGTTTGCTTTTTCTTGTTTGTAGGCTTATTCCTCAACCGATATTACGCTAATCTTCTTTTTGAAGGACAAAAAATTGCTATCTCCGATACAATTCTTGTTTATTTTCTTTTGTGTATTTATTACCTGTTTGTGATTTCGATTACACTACTTTTCAGCAGCTTTACAAAGAAAAATATCTCAGCTGGAATTTTGGCATGTGCAGCCTCTTTTTCTACTGCTCTACTCTCTCAGTTTGAAAAACTTAAGAAGTTCAGTCCATATAATTTAATTTTGCTTACAAACAGTGTTGATTTACAAGATGCAAAAATAGCAATGTTAATTACCGTTTTTTTAACTCTTATATTCTTAGTAACAACCATTTCTCGATTTAATAACTTGGAATTAAATTGAATTCTCATACACAGGAATTTTTTATATGCTACCATATGTAAAGATGGTTAAGTAGAATATGAGAATTGTTAAACATTTAACACACTTATTAAAAATAAAAAATCCGGCAGCCACCTACTTTCCCGTGCCGTCTCCAGCACAGTATCATCGGCGTTGCGAGGCTTAACTTCCGTGTTCGGAATGGGAACGGGTGTTACCCTCGCTCTTTCGCCACCGGATTTGTTTCCTTCTCTATTCTCATCATTCTCTTGCTTTTCAGCAGCCTCGCAAGTGAATAGGGTAAGACTGGTGTCAATCGGTCAAGCTCCTCGGGTCATTAGTACCGCCTTGCTCAACGCCTCACAGCGCTTACACATGCGGCCTATCTACCTGGTAGTCTACCAGGACCCTTACCACCTCTTCGGTGTGGGGTATCTCATCTTGGGGTGGGCTTCACGCTTAGATGCTTTCAGCGTTTATCCCATCCGGACTTGGCTTCCCAGCCGTGCCCCTGGCGGAACAACTGGTAAACCAGCGGTCCGTCCAACCCGGTCCTCTCGTACTAGGGTCAGCTCCCCTCAAATACCCTGCGCCCGCGGCGGATAA
>NZ_CP116337.1:1389385-1876708 GCF_028198085.1 Caldicellulosiruptor sp. DIB 104C
CTGCTTTAATTACTCTTCTTTCTTTAGATGGTTCATCTCCCCAGTTCAGTGGACATGCTGACAGAGCTTTAATGTAAACAAGTCCCTCTTCTCTCATAATCTTTTGTGCCTTTCTTGCTTTTTTTACAAAATCTATGGGATCTGACTCAGCAACAGTAGCCACATATGGAATATTTGTTGCAACCATTATCTGTGGGGTATCTTTATGGAATGTTGACTTTCCAAACTGAGTTTTGCCAACATGTGAAGTTGAACTTGAGGCTCCATAGGGAGTTGTATATGAAAGTTGATAACCTGTATTCATATATCCACCATTGTCGTATTCAAATATAATCATCTTGTGATTTCTCAGAGCAGCTCCAATTGTGGGCCCCATACCTATGTCGTTGCCACCATCACCTGTGACAAGAATAAAAGTAAGTTCTCTGTTTGGTATTTCTCCCCTTTTTTGACGCTGATGATACATCTCTACAAGTCCTGATAAAGTAGCAGCCCCATTTTGAAATAGATTGTGGATATAAGTTGTTCTGAATGCTGTTTGAGGATAAGCAGTTGTTACAACCATACCACAGCCTGTATGAAAAAGTAAAACTACATCCCCTTCAATACCTTTTAAAAGAAGATTCAAGTTTGGAAAGATTCCACATCCTGGGCATGCCCCATGCCCAGGAACAATTCTTTTGGGCATTGCTGTCAAGTCGCGAGTATTTAATGCAATATTTTTTGTCCACTCAGCCTTTATTGGCTCCATGTATTTTCTGGGCTTATAGTTCTCATCTCCTGCATACGCTCCGATATAATCAAAATCTGGTATTTGTTTCTTATCCTCGTATGCTAAATATAAATCCTCAAAAATAGAAATGGCATCATCTAAAAAGAAATCTTTCCCACCAAGCCCATAAATCCTGCTAATTACTTTTATATCTGTCCTCAGCTCTTGCAGGGTAGCTTTTACCTCAATTGTCATATTGCCACCTTTTGCACCATAACTTTCTTGTCTATCTAATACAGCAAGGTATTTTACATTTTTGAGCAGCTCTTGGATTTCTTTTTTTAGGCCAGGGCCGCAACACGTTTGTTGTTGCCACACCAACTTTGAGACCCTTTTGCCTTAAAAGGTCAACAGCTTCGCAAACGGTATCATAGCTGGAATTCAACACGAATATTGCAACTTCAGCATCTTCCATTTTGTAACCTTCAACCAAAGTATATTTTCTACCACTTATTTCATAAAATTCATCAAATACCTTAGGGATGACCTCATAAGCTTTGTCCATCGCCTTGCTAAGTTGATATTTGTTATTTATAAGGTCAGGTTCATTCATGTATGGACCAATTGTCACAGGATTTTCAGGGTCTGTTGCAACAATCCGGGGTGGTGGAGTTTTCCCTACAAACTCTTGAACATCTTCTTTGTTCTTAAAATAACTTACAACTCTTTTTTGATGACTTGTAAAAAATCCATCATACGCAACAATAACAGGCAAATTAACCTCAGGATGTTCGCTAATTTTTACTGCCATGATATTCATGTCATAAACCCTTTGAGGGTCTTTAGCAAGCAAAATTATCCACCCAGTATTTAATGTAAACATCAAGTCACTATGATCACCTTTTATATCTAAAGGTCCGGAAATTGACCTTGTAACTAAATTCAAAACCATTGGAAATCTTGTACCAGATTGAACAGGCAGCTGCTCTAATGCATACATAAGACCATTGGCACTTGTTGCATTAAAAACTCTTCCACCGCCTAAACTTGCTCCGTAGCAAATTCCTGCTGCCCCATGCTCGCCATCTGCTGCAATAAGCAAGATATCATGCTGACCATCTGCTCTCATCTGGTCAAGTTCTTCTGCAATTTGGGTTGATGGTGTTATAGGGTAATATCCCATGATATGATAATTTATTTGCGATGCAGCCAAAGCCGCCATTTCATTTCCGCTTTCAAAAATTGTTTCCTGAGGTTTTATCATGAATTTTCACCATCCTCATACCATTTCTCATATACATCAAAATCATGCTTGGCAGAAATTTTCTCAATGTCATGTTCTCTTTCAATTCCTTCAACAAGTGCTCCGCTTGGACAGACATCTACACATCTCAAACATCCTTTACAATATTGATAGTCTGGTCCTAAGTTGAACATTTTAGTTTTACCGTTTTCTGGAATTCTATCCCACACAAAGACATAATCAGGACATGTTGTTTCACAAAGACCACAATGGATACACTTTTCTTTTATAAAGATAGGAATTTTGCCTACTCTACTTGTAATGTTGTTTTTCGTAATAGTATTTGCATATTCAATAATCGTCCCACCAATTGGCGCATTTTTGTAGCCTATTGGACGTCTCTCTTCTTGATATTCCACATAAGGATATTTTCCATCATATTCAAAATATTCAGATTTTACTTCTTTATAACCTGCTTCAAGTCCAGCAAGATTTGATGGTATTGTTTGAGGATATTTTTTCTCAAAAGCCTCTTTAACCAACTCCTTTACGCTGTCTAAACTTATAAATCCAAGCATTTTTACTATTGCACCCAGCATTACCATATTAATTCTTGTCTTTTGTTCAAGAGCTATTTTAATGGCATCAATAACTGCAACAGTGCCGCTTGCAAGTTTTAAAAAGTCACGAGCTGCATACACATCTTTACTTGTATTCAGAATGACTATACCGTCTTTTTGAAGCCCTTGAGTGACAGGATTTGTATTTACCATATTTTCATGAAATATAGCTACCAAATGAGGTTTTACAACGGGCGAATTGATTCTTATTTGCTTTTCCTTTGGCGCAAATCTAATATATGATTTTACAGGTGTGCCCTTTTTCTCAGAACCGTAACTTGCAAAATTCAAAGCATTAAGTTCACTTCCAACAACTCCTGCCTCGGCTAAGATTTTTCCCGCAACATTAGCCCCAAGTCCGCCGATACTTTCAAGTCGAATTTCGTAGTATCCAAGTTCATTTGTGGTTGGTAGCATTGTTCATCTCCTCAATTAAATATTTGTTTATTAATTTTTACCCTGTTTAAAATATGAATTAACATGTTTTAAAATTTCATCTCTATTATTTTTCTCAGGATTGTGAAGAATATATTCATATATTATCTGTAATACGTTCCCCAATTCTTTGCCTTTTAACCCGAGCTTTAACAAATCATCACCCTTTATCTTAACATCCTTTTTGCTAACAAGCTTATTTTGGGCCTTTAAAGTACTAAACAGTTCCATCATTGTTTTATCTTCCTTTAAAATTGAAAGTGTAGAAATTATTCCTTCTGGCATCTTCTCTTCTTCAAAATATACCTTTTTTACGAGGTACTCTGTGGCATATTCAGAACTTAGATAGTTACATAGCTTTGTTGCAAGAGTGATATTTTTTTTATCAAATCTGAGATCTCTCATTATATCTTCCACCTTTTTTGGATCTTGGAAACAAGCAAAAAATGCCGGAATTTTGAACTCAGAAGGAATCAAATCAAACTCTGTTGAATGCAGAAAGCTGTATATTTTTATATATTCTGGAATCACAGTCTCTCCAACACCACTTTCATAAAGCAGTTTTATACCATATAAAGAGTTTTTGCTGCTGAGAATCTTTGAAAGTTCAGCATTTATTCTCTCCTTAGAGATCTTTTTCAAAAGGTCTTTTAAGAGCACAACACCTTCAAATGTCTTCTCATCTATGCTAAAATTAAGCTGAGTTGCAAACCTTATACACCTCAGAATTCGAAGAGCATCTTCAAAAAATCTCTGGTGAGGATTTCCAACACAGCGAACAATTTTATTTTTTAAATCATCAAGTCCGTTGAAATAATCAATAAGGCCCTCATCTGGGTGATATGCCAAGGCGTTTATCGTAAAATCCCTTCTCTTTAGATCCTCATAAAGACTGTTTGTAAACTCTACCGTAGGCCATCTATGATTTTGATATTCTTTTTCTATTCTAAGAGTTGTAACCTCAATCTTCACATTGTTTATTATGACTGTCACTGTTCCATGTTTTATCCCTGTTGGAATTGTCTTTTCAAAAAGTCTCATCACATCTTCTGGCTTTGCATCTGTTGCAATATCAAAATCCTGTGGAGTGGTACCAAGCAAATAGTCTCTTAGGCATCCTCCCACTAAGTATGCTTTGAAATTGTGCTGATTTAGCCTTTTTATCACTTGCATTGGTTCATCCTTTAGCTTTATCATAAAATCACCCTTTTTTACATTATTGTCATTGTCAATAAAATATCATACAATTTGATTATACGCAAAAACTATAGCCTGTTTCCAAATTTAATTGAAAGCCAAAAACTCTATTAAAAAGGAGATGACATAAAATGTTTGACTATCATATTCATTCAAACTTCTCATCCGACTCAAATATGAGCATGGAAGATGCTATCAAAAAAGCTTTAGAGCTTGGCCTTGATGAGGTAGTTTTTACTGACCACATGGACCTTTTATACCCGCCAGTTTCATATCCTATTTGGGACATAGACTATGAGGAGTACATGAAAGAATTTTATTCTGTCAAGGAAAAATACAAAGGCAGAATTAAGATTAAATTAGGTGCTGAAGTTGGTTTGCAACCACATTCTATAGAAAAAAGTTTGGAGATCTTAAATAGCTATCAGTTTGATTTCATTATTGCATCAACCCATGTTGTAGACTTTCAAGATTTGGCAGATGGCATTTTTTATACAGGCAAAACCAAAGAACAAGCTTTTTTGAGATATTTTGAAGAAACATTAAATCTTATAAAAATGTTCGATAAGTTTTGTGTCTATGGTCATCTTGACATTGTAAAACGCTATGGAAATTATGAAAATAAAGAATTGGACAGAAAAGAATATTGGGACCTTATAGATGAGATTTTAAAATTACTCACACAAAAGGGGAAGGGAATTGAAGTAAACACTTCAGGTTATAGATATGGCCTTCAGACGCCTCATCCTGAACCCAAGATCTTGAAAAGGTATTATGAGCTGGGTGGAGAAATTGTCACAATTGGGTCTGATGCTCACTCACCAAATTTTATCGCTTACATGTTTAAACCAACCATTGAGTTGCTAAAAGAGATTGGTTTTAAATACTTAGCAAAATTTGAAAACTTAGAACCAGTATTTATAAAAATATAGGCCCTCACACGAGGGCCTTTTCTATTATACCACCACCAACCACAATATCATTATTATAAAACACCACAGACTGGCCAGGTGTTATTGCACGCTGTTTTTCATAAAACTTGACAAGTACTTTATCATTTTCCATAGGTACGATTTTGGCTTTCGCCTCTTTAGCTGTATATCTTATCTTTGCCGTAACTTCTATTTCAGATTCTAATTTGTCAAATGGGATAAAATTCAAATCAGTCGCAATAAGCGCATCTGCAAATATCTTATCTTCATCCCCTAAAACAACCTTGTTTTCTTCTGGCTTTATAGCAACTACATACATTCTCTTGCCAGTTGAAATACCAAGTCCCTTTCTTTGTCCAATAGTGTAATTGTAATAAGCTCTGCTTTTTCCAAGGATTTTACCCTCTGTGTCTACGTACACACCATCTTCTCTAATCCCTGTTTCTTTTTCAATAAACTTGCCATAGTTATTGTCAGGAATAAAGCAAATCTCCTGTGAGTCTGGCTTTTTTGCAACAGGGAGCTTAAATTTTTCTGCAAGTTTGCGAACATCATCCTTTGAAAATCTTCCTAAAGGAAAAAGAGTTTTAGATAACATCTCTTGCGTCATGTTATATAACACATATGTCTGGTCTTTTTCTTTTGCTTTAGACCTTTTCAAAAGGTATCTGTTCAAACTACTGTCATATTCTATAACTGCATAATGACCAGTGGCAATATAGTCCATACCAATAGCAATCGCTTTTTTTAAAAAAAGTTCAAATTTAATTTTTCTATTACACATTATACAAGGGTTTGGAGTCCTACCTTTTATATATTCATCAATGAAATAATCAATTACCATTTTCTTGAAATCATCCTTCATATTGAACACATAGTATGGAATATCAAGTATATTAGCAACTCTGCGAGCATCATCCACTGCATAGATTGAACAACAACTCTTTCCCGTTATTAGATCCTCTCCACACTCGTTTTGCCAAATCTGCATAGTAGCACCGTATACCTCATATCCTTCTTCCTTTAAGATTGCAGCAGCAACAGAAGAATCAACACCTCCACTCATTGCAACAAGGACTTTTTTCTTCAAAAAATCTCACCCTTTTATACCAATTTAGTTTTGTGTTTGCTGCTTCTGCTTGCTCAAATAATCCTCTATTGCAGCCTTGATTGCCTCTTCAGCCAAAACAGAACAGTGAAGTTTGTTTGCTGGAAGACCATCTAACGCCTCTGCTACAGCCTTGTTTGTAATCTGTAAGGCTTCTTCAATAGTCTTTCCTTTTACCATTTCTGTTGCCATTGAACTTGTTGCAACAGCAGCACCACACCCAAATGTTTTAAACTTTGCATCAACTATTATACCATTTTCTATCTTAAGATACATCTTCATTATATCCCCACATTTTGGATTACCTACTTGAGCAACACCATTCGCATCCTCAATCTCACCAACATTTCGAGGATTCATAAAATGATCCAAAACCTTTTCACTATACATCTTTATCTGCCCCCTTTTTTCACCTTTTCATAGAGTGGACTCATCTCTCTGAGCCTTGATACGATTTCTGGCAAGACCTCTAAAAGATAATCTATATCTTCTTCCGTGTTGTCTTCACCTAAGGTTATTCTCAACGAACCATGCGCTACCTCATGCTCAAGCCCTATTGCCAACAGCACATGTGATGGGTCTAAAGACCCTGATGTACAAGCAGAACCGCTTGATGCCGCAATTCCTTTCATGTCAAGCATCAAAAGCAAACTCTCTCCCTCAATAAACTCAAATGAGAAATTAGCATTATTTGGAAGCCTGTTGTATCTATCACCATTTAGACGAACATAATCAATCTTGCTCAAAACCCCATCAATAAGCTTATCTCTTAGCTTTTGAAGTTTTGCAGCATACTCAGAGAGATTCTGAATTGCAAGCTCTATCGCCTTGCCAAGCCCAACAATTCCAGCAACATTTTCTGTTCCTGCACGTCTGTTTCTCTCTTGAGCTCCTCCATGTGAAAACGGATGAATCTTCGTTCCCTTTTTTATATACAGTGCTCCAACCCCTTTTGGTCCATAGAACTTGTGAGCAGAAAGTGATAGCAGATCAACACCCAAATCTTTTACATCAACAGGAATTTGACCAACTGCCTGAACAGCATCTGTATGAACAATTATTCCTCTTTCTTTTGCTATTTTTGCTATTTCTTTAACTGGCTGAATTGTACCAATTTCATTGTTTGCGAGCATTACAGAAACCAATATAGTATCTTCTCTTATTGCTTCTTTGACTTTTTGAGGATCCACAATACCATTTGGCTCAACAGGAACATATGTCACTTCAAACCCTAAACCCTCAAGATATTTTAGTGGGTGCAAAACTGCATGGTGCTCAATGGTTGTTGTTATAATATGCTTACCTTTATCTTTATTTGCAAAGGCTACACCTTTTAATGCCCAGTTATCTGACTCTGTCCCACCAGAGGTGAAAAATATCTCTTGCACCTCTGCATTTAAAGCCTTAGCAACCCTTTCTCTTGCAAGCTCAATTGCTTTCTTTGCTTCTCTGCCAAGTCTGTATATGGTTGACGGATTGCCATACTGCTCTGTGAGATATGGCATCATCTCATCTAAAACTTCTTTTTTTAGTGGGGTTGTTGCTGCATGGTCAAAATAGATAATTCTTTCATGCATTTATATCATCTCCTATTATTTTTATCTTTATAGTAGAGTATCTACATCTATTATACCCTCATTTTTAAATATAAAACATATAAGACTCATTTGCTGTCATCTTTTTATAATCATCAACTAAGTCTTGCAACGTTATTGAGTCCACAACACTTTCGATTGCTTTTTTTACCTTCTCCCAAACTTTTTTTGTAACGCAAAAGTCCGCTCTTGGACAATCCACTTTTTCTATATCATCTATGCACTCAGCAGGCGAGAGTGACCCCTCAAGCGCCCGTAAGATCTCTCCTATAGTTATTTTCGACGGTTCTCGAGACAGCATATACCCACCTTGAGCACCTCTTATACTCTTCACAAGTCCAGCCTTTTTTAGAGTTGCAATTAGCTGCTCTAAATAATGTTCAGAGATTTCTTGACGCTCGGCAATGCTTTTGAGTGAAACAAGTCCTTCATCATAATGCAGTGCTAAATCAAACATTGCTCTTACACCATATCTTCCTTTTGTCGACAACCTAAACATTTTTATCTCTCCAATTCCGACTTGTATACTCGGTTTTATTTTATGATAACATGTTGAAGTTGTCTTTGTCAATACTTTTGCTAAATAAAAAAATCCATCTTTTTTAGATGGACTTTTTTAAGTTTTTGTTATCGCTTTTTATATCCTTCTATTACTCTCTTAATACTTTTGCAAAAGAGAGTAGTGTTATAACTGCTACCTTGAGAACTTGTCTATGGCTTGATAATCGTATGAACAAAATCAAAAGGAGTTATTGTTTTGATATAAGCTTTTTAAACTTATCATCTCTTGTTATTAACCACTCTGCTTTGATTTTTTTGGCACATTGAAGTTGTAAAGCATCCCTTAAATCCTTTATAGCTGGATTTCTCAAAGCATCTTCTACATCCTTTTTAGTTATACCAACAAGTTTTACTATGCTAAGTAATGCTTCAATACCTTGACGCGCTTTTTCATTCCCTAAATTCTTGGAGATAAAATAATAAATATCTGTAACAGCAAAAGAAGGAATATACCCTTCCACAACGTTTTGCTCACAGTATTTTAACACTGTATACAAATCAGTGTCAAATGGTGCTCTTTTTAATAAAACATCCAAAATAACATTAGTGTCAATTAACACCTTCATGCTTTTTTAGCCTCTCATTCCTTATTTGTTGTACATCTATCTCTTTATTACCATAATTCTCCATCAAACCATATAAAAAATCCACAGCAGAGGTATCACTCTTTCTAATCGGTGTAAGCTTTGCTACTTTTCTACCATTTTTTGTAATAATAATCTCTTCTTTCTCAGCAAGTTTCAGATATTTCCCTACTCTCATTTTAAATTCTGTCGCATTCACAATCATAGCTATCACCTCATCTTAAAGCTTAGCTATTTTTATCGTAACACAAAATAATCATTGTTGTAAATCGTATTTTGACCACTTGAATGGTTTCTTTACCTGTCGTATAAAATGATATATGGCAAAACTAAAAAGGTGGGCATTCAAAATACCCACCCCAATTCTTGACAAAGAGCCTGATTGCACTTTTCAAAAATAATAAAATCGTCTGTCCTACTTTTCAAAGCCATTAGACAGACGAAGTATATTCTTTTGTGGATATAAATGGTAGCCCTAAGGGGATTCGAACCCCTGTCTCCGCCGTGAGAGGGCGGTGTCCTAGGCCTCTAGACGATAGGGCCATTTTGGCTGCGGGACTAGGACTCGAACCTAGACAAGGTGATCCAGAGTCACCTGTGCTACCATTACACCATCCCGCAACAATCAAAAAGCATATATTATATTAGCAGATATCTTGCACTTTGTAAATAGCAAAAATATATTCGTTGTTATTACATGGATTCGAATAATTACGCTATTGCAGATTACTATTAAATGAAAAGGTCAAAGAGGACTTTGCCTCTTTGACCTCACACCAGTTCTATATAAACCATCATTGCGCCGTCACCTTTTCTTGGACCAACCTTGATTATCCTTGTATAACCGCCATTTCTTCCTTGATATCTTGGCGCAATCTTCTGGAACAAATCATAAGCCACATCTTCTTCGTAAAGATACCCTAACACTCTTCTATATGATGCAAGGTCGCCCTTTTTAGCTATGGTGATGAGTTTTTCAGCTACTCTTCTCAAATCTTTTGCCTTTGCTTCTGTTGTCATTATTCTACCATGCTTGAACAACGATGTTGCCAAGTTTCTCATAAGAGCCTGTCTGTGGTCTGTATCGCGTTTGAGTTTTCTCAATTTGTTCATTTCTCTTCTTCCTCCTCCTTCGGCGTGCTATCGCTCTTTTTGAGGCTCAGTCCTAAGCTGTGAAGCTTTTGAATGACCTCTTCTAATGATTTTTTACCAAGGTTTCTTACCTTCATCATCTCTTCTTCTGTCTTGTTGACTAAATCTTCAACAGTGTTAATACCAGCTCTTTTGAGGCAGTTATACGACCTGACTGAAAGCTCAAGCTCTTCTATAGTCATATCAAGAAGTTTATTCCTTTTTGGTGGTTCTTGCTTTACAACTGTCTCGATCTTTGTCGGAATATTTGAAAGATCAGTAAACAGGTTAAAATGCTCAATCAAAATCTTTGCAGCAACTGTTAGTGCCTCATCAGGCCTGATAGTACCATTTGTCCAAATCTCCATTGTAAGCTTGTCATAATCTGTAACCTGACCAACTCTTGTATTCTCAACCTTATAATTTACCTTAGTAACAGGGGTGTAGATTGAATCAACAGGAATTACACCTATTGGCTGGTTTGATTGTTTGTTTCTCTCTGCAGGAACGTAGCCTTTGCCCTGATTCACTGTTATTTCCATAAAAAGTCGTGCGTCTTCATTCAGCGTTGCAATATGATGCTCAGGATTGCAAATCTCTATATCAGCATCTGCTTTTATATCCTTTGCCTTTACCTCACACTCACCCTGTGCCTCTATATACATTACCTTTGGACCGGGTGATGACATCTTGATTGCTAACCCTTTTAGGTTAAGAATAATCTCTGGAACATCTTCTAATACTCCTGGAATAGTAGAAAACTCATGGAGAACACCATCTATTTTTACCGCTGTCACAGCTGCACCAGGCAAAGACGATAAAAGCGTTCTTCTAAGTGCATTACCAATTGTGATTCCATAACCCCTTTCCAAGGGTTCAATGACATATCGACCATACTTTTGGTCCTGGCTTAACTCTTCACATCTAATTGTGGGTTTTTGAATTTCAATCAACTCAATATACCCTCCTTAAAAATAATACACCACAAACTGCTTTAGTGAGGGCATTTATTACTTGGAGTAGAGCTCTACAATCAAGTGCTCTTTGATTGGCATATCAATATCTTCTCTTGTTGGTAAAGCAATTACTTTACCTACAAGGTTTTCAACGTCCTTTTCAAGCCATTTTGGTGATGGTCTCTTTGCATATTTCTCTTTTATCTCAATAAATCTTGGTTTTGACTTGCTTTTTTCTTTTACTTCAATTACATCTCCAACATCAACAAGATAAGACGGAATATTTACAGTCTTACCATTTACTTTAAAGTGTGCATGCGATACAAGTACTCGTGCCTCACCACGTGATGATGCAAAACCCAATCTATACACCACATTGTCAAGTCTTCTTTCAAGTAAAGACAAAAGATTTTCACCTGCAATACCCTTCATCTTCTCAGCCATCTCAAAATATCTTCTAAACTGAGTTTCCAAAACACCATAGATTCTCTTTACCTTTTGTTTTTCTCTAAGCTGCATACCATACTCAGAAAGCTTCTTTCTCTCTTGACCATGCTGACCAGGGGGGTATGGTCTTTTTGCAAACGCACACTTTTCTGTATAGCATCTATCACCTTTTAAAAATAATTTCATTCCCTCTCTTCTGCATAGTCTGCAATCAGGTCCAATATACTTTGACAAGACAAAGCACCTCCTATAAAATTTTATACTCTTCTTCTTTTAGGTGGCCTGCAGCCATTGTGAGGAATTGGAGTAACATCTTTTATAAGCGTTACCTCAAGCCCTGCTGCCTGGAGTGCTCTAATCGCAGCTTCTCTTCCTGCACCTGGCCCTTTTACGTAAACTTCAACTGTCCTCATCCCATGGTCCATTGCCATCTTTGCTGCTTTCTCAGCTGCAAGCTGAGCGGCAAACGGAGTTCCTTTTTTTGTTCCTGAAAAACCGCATGTTCCTGCACTTGCCCATGCAATTGCATTTCCTGATGGATCAGTAATTGTAACAATTGTATTGTTAAATGTTGAATGTATATGAGCAATACCTTTTTCTACATTTTTTCTCTCAGAACGTCTAACTGTTCTTCTTGCTGGTCTTGCCATTCTTATTTACTCCTCCCTTTTATGATTTCTTTCTCATAACACCAACAGTTTTTCTTGGTCCTTTTCTGGTCCTTGCATTTGTCCTTGTTCGCTGACCACGAACAGGCAGTCCCCTTAAATGTCTTAAACCTCTGTAACATCTAATATCAATTAATCTTTTAATGTTTCTTGCAATCTCGGCACGAAGTTCACCCTCAACCTTGAAATTTTTATCAATATAATCTCTTATCTTAGCGACCTCATCATCAGTTAAATCCTTTACTCTCTTGTTTGGATCAACACCTGTATCTCTCAAAATCTGCTTTGACCTAGATAAGCCTATACCAAATATATATGTCAGTGCAATTTCAATTCTTTTTTCTCTTGGTAAATCTACACCTGCAATTCTTGCCATTTTAAAAATTCACCTCCAAAAAATTAACCTTGTCTTTGCTTATGTTTTGGATTTTCACAAATTATTCTTATCTTACCCTTTCTTCTGATAACCTTGCATTTTTCGCAAATAGGTTTTACAGACGGTCTTACCTTCATTTTTTCTCCTCCTTCTTCAAAAAGAGTTTATTTTGACCTCCACACAATTCTGCCACGTGTCAGGTCATAAGGTGATAGCTGTACAACAACTCTATCACCCGGTAATATTCTAATAAAATTCATTCTCAGCTTACCAGAGACATGAGCAAGAACTTTATGCCCATTGTCAAGCTGGACTTGAAACATAGCATTCGGCAATGCTTCAATAACAGTCCCTTCTAATTCAATTACATCCTCCTTGGACAAGGCTTATCAACCCCCTACTCTTTTCTATTCTCAAATTCCTCTATCACCTTCGCAACCTCCGCATCAGTCAACTTTTTCTTTAGTATCTTTTCTTTTATCTCTTCGGAGACAAACTTGGTAGGTGCAATGTGTTTAATCTTTTTCTTCTTGGGCTTTTTAATCTTTCTCAATTTCCCATCTACAAGATACACATAACCATCATCGGTTACGTCAAATATAATAAAGAACCTATTTTTATCTCTCCCCATTTTGGACAGAACTATCTGCCCTATTTGAAGATCCATTTGAAAAACACCTCATAATGTAATTATCTCTGGTAAGCCCTCAGTAATTATGATAGTGTTCTCATAATGGGCAGAGAGCTTACCATCAAGAGTCTTTACAGTCCACCCGTCTTCTGCTGTGTAAACCTTGAACGTTCCTTCATTTACCATTGGCTCGACTGCTAAGGTCATGTTCTTGATAAGCCTTATCCCAACTCCAGCCTTACCAAAATTAGGGACCTGAGGTGACTCATGAAATTTTCTTCCAATCCCATGCCCCACCAAATCCCTTACTACACTGAAGCCACGGCTTTCTACATACCTTTGAATACTATTTGATATGTCTCCCACTCTTTTGCCAGCAACCGCGTTTTTGATACCTTCAAAAAAACTTTCTTCAGTAGTTTTTATAAGTAGCTTTGCTGTTTCGGAAATCTCCCCCACAGCAAAGGTCCTTGCTGCATCAGCATGAAGGCCATCTACACAAACTCCTACATCTATACTGATAATATCTCCACTTTCCAGCCTTCTCATACTTGGGATTCCATGAACTACCTCATCATTGACTGAAGTACATATAGAGGCAGGATACCCATACAGCCCCTTAAATGATGGTATCCCGCCATTTTTAATTATATACTCTTCAGCAAATTCATCAAGCTCTTTTGTAGTAACGCCAGGCCTTATCAAATTCTCCAACTCTTTTAATACCTTTGCAACAATCTTACCTGCGCATCTCATACTATCAAGTTCAGCCTCAGACTTAATAGTAATCATTTTCTGTCCCTTACTCCTTATTCAACTCCAAGAGCTTTCAACACTTCTTTTGTTGTGTCAGCAATCTCTTCTTGACCTGCTGCTGTAACAAGCAAACCCTTATTTTTATAGTATTCTATCAAAGGTTGAGTCTGTGCATGGTAGACCTCTAAACGCTTTTTTACTGTGTCTTCTTTATCGTCTTCTCTCTGGTAAAGTTGCCCACCACATATATCACAAATACCTTCTTTTTTGGGTGGCCTATAGATAACATGGAAGCTCGCACCACAGCTTTTACAGATTCTTCTTCCTGACATTCTTTCTAAGATTTTTTCATCAGGTACTTCAATATTTAAAACCTTGTCAATCTTTTGCCCAAGATCAGCTAAAACTTTTTCTAAAGCTCCAGCCTGAGCAATTGTCCTTGGAAATCCATCAAGCAAAAAGCCATTTTTGCAATCATCTTGCATAAGTCTATTCTTGACAATTTCAATTACTATCTCATCTGGCACAAGAAGACCTTTATCCATATATTCCTTTGCCTTTTTGCCAAGTTCTGTCTGGTTTTTCACATTCTCTCTTAAAATATCCCCTGTTGAAATGTGTGGAATCCCAAATCTGCTGCTAAGGTACTCTGCTTGTGTACCCTTGCCTGCACCTGGTGCACCTAAGATTATAAGTCTCATTGTTTTTATTACCTCCACCAGTTTAAAATGAACTCATTTTAACTCAAGAATCCCTTGTAGTGTCTCATGAGCATTTGAGCTTCCATTTGTCTTATCGTCTCAAGTGCCACACCTACAACAATCAACAAGCTCGTTCCACCAAAGTATATATTTAGCTGGTGTCTGAACATAAGCCCAACTAAGGTTGGCAAAATAGCTATAAATGCTAAAAACAGTGCGCCAGCAAAAGTCACTTTAGAAAGCACACGTGTAATAAAATCCACTGTTGGCTTTCCTGGTCTGATACCAGGTATAAATCCTCCATTATTTTTCAAGTTATTAGCAATCTCCACTGGATTGAAAACTATTGCTGTATAGAAATAAGTAAAGCCTATTATGAATAAAGCATAGAAAAATGTATACCAAAATGACCCCGATGAGAAATACGCTTTTACAAATTTGTAAAAGCCAGAATTTGGGAAAAACTGAGCTATTGTGGTCGGTAACATAACAAGTGATATTGCAAAGATTATTGGTATTACCCCTGCAATATTTACCTTAATAGGAATATGAGTGCTCTGTCCACCGTATACTTTTCTTCCAACTATTCTTTTTGCATACTGAACTGGAATTCTTCTCTCTCCCTCTTGGATTACAATTATAAAAACAATTATTGCCAATGCCATAACTAAGAATAAAAGCACGCCAATAATACTTGTCAGCGAAAATTCATTTAACTTTGCGACATAGTTCCAAAGCGATACTGCTCCATTTGGAATTCTCGAAATAATTCCAGCAAAAATCAAAAGCGATATACCATTACCAATACCATTTTCTGTTATCTGTTCACCAATCCACATCAAGAATACTGTACCAGCTGTTAAAGCAAGTGTTATTGTTATAAATCCTAAAAATCCCTGACCTTGTGTTGTGATAACAGGAACTCCACCTGTCAAGCCTGTTGCATTCTTGAGTCCAAAATAAATACCAACCGCCTGTAAAAATGCCAAGATTGCTGTACCATATCTGGTCCATTCAGCAAGCTTTTTTCTGCCCTCTTCGCCTTGTTTTGCAAGCTCTTCTAAAGCCGGTATAGCAATTGTCAAAAGCTGCATGATAATAGAAGAGTTGATATATGGTGTTACACTCATCGCAAATATACTCATATTTTTAAATGTTCCGCCAGCAACAACATCAAAAAAACCAAGCATAGTAAGGTCGTTAATAACCTTTGCTAAAGCATCCCTATCTATATAGGGGACTGGGATGAACGCCCCCAGTCTGAAAATGAGTAGCATAAAGAGTGTAAAGAGGATTTTTCTTCTCAGGTCAGGTAGTCTCCACGCATTTTTAATTGTTTCAAACACTTTAAATCACCTCTACCTTTCCTCCAGCTGCTTCTATCTTCTTTCTTGCACCTTCTGACACCTTCTGCACCCTTACAATCAGCCTCTTTGTGAGATCTCCTTTACCGAGTACCTTCACTCCGTCCTTCTCTATCTTGCTAATAACTCCTTCTTTGAGTAAAAGCTCAGGTGTAATCACCGTGTCATTTTCAAATCTTTCAAGTTTTTCTACATTAACTTCAGTATACACCTTTTTATTTATATTTTTAAAGCCCCTTTTCGGAATTCTTCTGGTAAGCGGCATCTGTCCACCCTCAAAACCTGGTCTGACACCGCCGCCTGAACGAGCCCATTGACCTTTATGACCTCTTGTTGATGTCTTACCATGACCAGAGCTTTCGCCTCTTCCAACTCTTTTTGGCTTTTTCTTAGCACCTGGCGCAGGTTTCAGTTCAAAAAGTTTCATAAAGCTTGCCCTCCTTTTTATTTGAGTATCTCTTCTAAGGTCTTTCCTCTAAGTCTTGCAACCTCTTCAGGTTTTTTGAGCTGCTTTAAAGCTTCAATTGTTGCATGTACAACATTAGCCGGGTTGTTAGATCCAAGGCTTTTTGTTCTAATATCTTTAATTCCTGCAAGCTCACAAACAGCTCTTACAGCACCGCCTGCAATAACTCCAGTACCCTCTGGAGCAGGTTTAATCAATACCTTTGATGCTCCAAAATCGCCAATTGCTTCATGTGGTATTGTTGTACCTACAATTGGTACTTCAATAAGATGCTTTTTAGCATCTTCAATAGCCTTCCTTATAGCATCAGGTATCTCAGCTGCCTTGCCGTGTCCTGCACCAACATGACCGTTCTCATCACCAACAACCACTATAGCTGAAAATTTAAGCCTCTTACCTCCCTTTACAACCTTTGCAACCCTATTTATATTAACAACTCTTTCTTTCAAATTTAATTCCTTTGGATCAATTCTCTTTTGAACCAAGCTCTATCCCTCCTTCAAAATTAAAACTCAAGACCAGCTTCTCTTGCGGCATCAGCTAATGCCTTTACTCTTCCATGATATGGGTAACCGCCTCTGTCAAATACAACCTTTGTTATTCCCTTTTCTTTTGCCCTCTCTGCAATAACTCTTCCAATATACTGTGCTGCCTCGATAGATTTTGTAGATGTCAATCTTGACTTAATCTCTGGTTCAAGTGATGACGCTGCAACTAAGGTGTGACCTTTCTCATCGTCAATTATCTGAGCATATATATATTTCAAGCTCTTGTAGACACAAAGACGAGGTCTTTCAGCTGTGCCAAAAACCTTCTTTCTAATTCTTTTGTGACGTATTAGCCTTTTTTCATTACGATTCACCTTTTTATACAAGCCCAATCACTCCCCTCTATTTCTTACCGCCTTTGCCGGCTTTTCCTTCTTTGAGTCTTAATACTTCATCTGCATACTTAATACCTTTACCCAAATATGGGTCAGGTTCACGTACCTTTCTTATATTTGCAGCAAAGTTGCCAACTTGCTGCTTGTCAATTCCTTTTACCACTATTCTGTTCTGGTCAGGAACCTCGATAGTTATTCCCGCTGGCTCTTCAATCTCAACAGGATGAGAATAACCAACGTTTAAAATAAGTTTTTTCCCCTGTTTTTGTGCTCTGTAACCTATTCCAACAATTTCTAATACCTTTTCGTACCCTTTTGTAACACCCGCAACCATGTTAGCAATAAGTGTTCTTGTAAGACCATGGAGTGCTTTGTGGTGTCTTTCATCAGAAGGTCTCTGCACTAAAATCTGATTATTTTCTATCTTAACTATCATCTCAGGATGAATCTCTTTTGTCAAGCTTCCTTTTGGACCTTTTACGGTAATGACATTGCCATCTATTTTAACTTCAACACCGCTTGGTATATCAATAGGTTTTTTTCCTATTCTTGACATCATTTCACCTCCAACAAAAATAAAGTCTTATTATTACCAGATGTAGCAGAGAACCTCTCCGCCAACCCCTTCTTTTCTTGCCTTTTTATCCGTCATTATGCCTTTAGATGTAGAAATAATAGCTATTCCAAGTCCTCCTAACACTTTTGGAAGCTCATCTTTACCTGCATATACTCTTCTTCCGGGTTTTGAAATTCTCTTTAGACCTGTGATTGCTCTTTCCTTGTTAGGACCATATTTCAACTTTATTCTTATAATTCCATTTTTTCCATCGTCAATAATTTCATATTCTTTTATAAAGCCTTCTTCTAACAAAATCTGAGCAATAGCCTTTTTCATCTTTGATGCTGGAATATCAACAACTTCATGGCGAGCATTATTCGCGTTTCTAATACGTGTGAGCATATCTGCAATTGGGTCTATTACGTACATTTTATTACCTCCTTCCTAATTAAAAATTACCAGCTCGCTTTCTTAACACCCGGTATCTCTCCATTATGAGCAAGCTTTCTAAAACAAAGTCTGCAAACGCCGAACTTTCTCAAATACGCTCTTGGTCTCCCACAAATTTTGCATCTATTGTAATACCTTGTTGAAAATTTCTGAGGCCTTTGTTGTTTTATAATCAGCGCCTTTCTTGCCATTAATTACCCTCCTTATCTTTTAAAAGTTAACTTGCAAATGGCATACCTAAAAGTCTTAAAAGCTCTTTTGCTTCTTCATCAGTCTTTGCCGAGGTGACAATTGTTACCTCAAGCCCTCTAATCTTATCAACCTTATCATAATCAATTTCAGGGAAAACAAGCTGTTCTTTAAAACCTATTGAATAGTTTCCTCTTCCGTCAAATGATTTGTCAGACACGCCTCTAAAGTCTCTCACCCTTGGCAATGCAAGGTTTATCATTTTATCTAAAAATTCATACATTCTATCTCCTCTTAATGTCACCATACAACCTATTGGCATCCCTTTTCTCAATTTGAAGTTTGCAATAGACTTCTTTGCTCGAGTGACAATTGGTTTTTGGCCAGTAATTGCCATCAGATCGTTCACAGCTGCTTCTAATGCCTTCGGATTATCCTTGCCCTCGCCAAGTCCAATATTTACTACAATCTTGCCAAGCCTTGGCACTTGCATAACATTCTTGTATCCAAACTTCTGCATCATCGCAGGAACAACTTCTTTGTAGTACTTTTCTTTAAGCCTTGGTGCCATAAATGTTACCTCCCCTCACTTTGGCTATTAATCTATAATCTCACCACATTTTTTACATGTTCTAACTTTCTTCTCTTCTTCTCCCTCTTGAATGAACCTGTGACCTATGCGTGTTGGTTTGTTGCACTTTGGACATACAAGCATTACCTTACATGCCCAAATTGGTGCTTCTTGAGTAATAATACCACCTTGCGGCATCTTAGGATTTGGCCTTACATGCTTCTTAACAATATTAACACCCTCAACAACAACTTTTTTGTCTTTTGGTAAAACAGTAAGAACTTTGCCCTGTTTTCCTTTGTACTTGCCTGAAATTACTACAACTGTATCCCCTTTTTTTACATGAACCTTGTTTGGCATGGCTTTCCCTCCTTAAAAGCTTATAGAACTTCTGGTGCAAGAGACACAATCTTCATGAAATCTTTGTCTCTGAGCTCTCTTGCAACAGGTCCAAATATACGTGTACCTCTTGGTGTTTTGTCCTCTCTTATCAAAACTGCTGCATTGTCGTCAAACCTGATGTAAGTCCCATCTTCTCTTCTGATACCTTTTCTTGTTCTGACAATAACAGCTTTTACAACATCACCTTTTTTAACAACGCCACCTGGTGTTGCATCTTTAACAGAACAAACTATAATATCACCTATGTTAGCAAATTTTCTATTTGAACCACCAAGCACTCTTATACACATAACCTCTTTTGCGCCAGTGTTATCTGCAACCTTTAACCTTGATTGTGGTTGAATCATTACTCAATTTCCCTCCTTTTAAAACCTAAGGTTTGGTTTTAATCATTTTGCTCTTTCTAAAATCTGCACAACTCTCCATCTCTTTTCTTTAGAAAGCGGTCTTGTCTCCATTATTAAAACCTTGTCACCAACTTTGCATTCATTGTTCTCATCATGTGCTTTAAATTTAGTTGTTCTTTTTATAGTCTTTTTATAAAGAGGATGCTGTACCAAAGTTTCTACTGCAACTACAACGGTTTTGTCCATTTTATCGCTAACAACAACGCCAATTCTTGTCTTTCTCATGCCTCTCTTTTGCTCCACTTAAATTCCCTCCTCAGAATCTACTTTATTTTGCATTTTTATTCGCTTTTTCTTGTTCAAGTTCTCTTTCTCTTAGGATTGTCTTTATTCTTGCAATTGTTCTTTTAACCTCTCTAATTCTCATTGGATTTTCAAGCTGGTTTGTTGCAAGCTGAAATCTCAAGTTAAAAAGTTCATTTTTCAACTTCTTTAGCTCATTGTGAAGCTCTTGATTTGTCATCTCACGAATCTTAGACGCCTTCATTTACCTCACCACCCATTTCCACATCTTGTCTTGAAACTATCTTACACTTTATTGGTAGTTTATGGATAGCAAGTCTTAAAGCCTCTTTTGCAACCTCTTCATCAACACCGCCCACCTCAAACATAACTCTTCCTGGTTTTACTACTGCAACCCAGTACTCAGGCGAACCTTTACCAGAACCCATTCGTGTCTCTGCAGGTTTTCTCGTCACAGGCTTGTCAGGAAATATCTTTATCCAAACCTTACCGCCTCTTTTTATATGTCTTGCAATAGCCACTCTGGCTGCCTCAATCTGATTGCTCGTAATCCAACCTGGCTCTAATGCCATAATACCAAAATCACCGTATGCAACAAAGTTGCCTCTTGTTGCTTTTCCTTTCATTCTGCCACGCTGTTGTTTTCTGTACTTGACACGCTTTGGCATAAGCATTATTTATCTCCTCCTTTTTCAGCAGCTGCTCCTTTTTGCGGCAACACATCGCCTTTATATATCCACGTTTTAACACCAATTCTTCCGTATGTGGTATGAGCCTCTGCAAATCCATAGTCAATGTCTGCCCTTAAAGTCTGGAGAGGAATTCTTCCTTCCTTATACCACTCAGTTCTTGCAATGTCAGCACCGCCAAGTCGGCCAGATACCATCGTCTTGATACCTTTTGCACCACTTCTAAGTGCTCTTGCCATTGCTTGTTTCATAGCCTTTCTGAATGAAACTCTCTTTTCAAGCTGAGCAGCAATATTCTCTGCAACAAGCTGTGCATCAAGCTCTGGTACCTTAATCTCCTTTATATCAAGTGAAATTGTCTTTCCACCTGTAATCTTTTCAAGCTCTTTTCTCAAAGCCTCAACACCAGAACCTGCTCTTCCTATAACAATCCCCGGTTTTGCTGTATGAATTATAACTTTTATTCTCTTTGCAGCTCTTTCTATCTCAATTCTTGAAATTCCTGCATTGTAGAGTTTTTCCTTAATATGACGTCTGATTTTGTAGTCTTCAAGTAAATACTTTTCAAAATCTTTGTCATTTGCAAACCATCTTGAATCCCAGTCCTTGATAATCCCAAGCCTAAACCCCTTTGGATGAACCTTTTGACCCATTTATTTCCCTCCTTATCAAAAGTTACTCTCTTTCTTTGAGTACAACTGTAATATGGCTTGTTCTTTTTCTAATCAAGAAGGCTCTTCCTTGTGCTCTCGGTCTTATTCTTTTTAGCATAGGTCCACCGTTTGCATAAATCTCTGCTATATAGAGTTTATCAACATTCATGTTATGGTTATTTTCTGCATTAGCAATCGCTGACTTTAGGAGCTTTTCAACAAACCTTGCACCTCTTTTTGGTATAAATTTCAATATATTCAAAGCTTCTTGAACAGGTTTATTTCTGATAAGATCAATAACTATTCTGACCTTTCGTGGCGATATCATTGCATAGCGCAAGGTAGCTGTTGCCTTTTTCACTTCAGTATTTGTATTTACAGCCTTTTCCACAAGCTTCTCCTCCCTTCTAACAATTGAACACTAAAATCCTAAAACCACAATAATTTTTATTTCAGCGCAGTTGACCTTTCTGTGTGATGCCCATGTCCTTTGAATGTTCTTGTTGGAGCAAACTCGCCAAGCTTATGTCCAACCATCTCTTCTGTTATATACACAGGCACATGCTTTCTTCCATCATAGACAGCTATTGTATGACCCACCATCTGAGGCAAAATTGTTGACCTTCGAGACCATGTCTTGATAACCTTTTTCTCATTGTTCTGGTTTAGTTTTTCAATCTTTTTTAAAAGCTTTGGGTCACAATAAGGACCTTTTTTTAAAGATCTGCCCACGCTTATCCCTCCTCACTTATAAAGCTGCTTTTATATTATTTTCTTCTCTTGACAATGAATTTGTCTGATGGTTTATTCTTCTTTCTTGTCTTGTAACCCAATGTTGGTCTGCCCCACGGTGTAAGTGGCCCTGGATGACCAATTGGTGCTTTACCTTCACCACCACCATGTGGATGGTCAACAGGGTTCATTGCAGAACCTCTAACTGTTGGCCTGATACCCATCCATCTTTTACGTCCAGCTTTTCCTATTCTGACATTCTCATGGTCTAAGTTTCCAACCTGACCTATTGTAGCTCTGCACTCCTGGCTTACATATCTGAGTTCACCAGATGGAAGTCTGATAAGAGCATATTTGCCTTCCTTTGCCATGAGCTGTGCAACTGCACCTGCACTTTTCACAAGCTGACCGCCTCTGCCGGGATATAGCTCAATATTGTGTATCATTGTACCAACAGGAATATATTTAAGTGGCAAAGCATTACCAACTTTAATATCTGCATTAGGACCTGACATAACAGTGTCTCCCACTTTTAAGCCCTCAGGTGCTAAGATATATCTTCTTTCACCATCTGCATAACATAAGAGTGCCAAAAATGCTGTTCTGTTTGGGTCGTACTCGATAGCCTCAACCTTTGCAGGAATACCATCCTTATCCCTTTTAAAGTCAACAATTCTTATCTTTTTCTTATGTCCGCCTCCTCTATGACGAACAGTAATTCTTCCTTGATTGTTTCTTCCTGCCCATTTCTTCTCTGTAAATACTAAGGATTTTTCAGGCTCTGTCTTTGTAATGATCTCTTTATAGTTCAAAACTGATGCATTTCTGCGGCCTGGCGATGTAGGCTTGTAGACTATTATACCCACCTTTTTTCCCCTCCTTATTAGCATTTATGCTCAATTAAATTAAGCTGTCAAAAAACTCTATTGTCTTGCTCTTGTCTGTAAGTTTAACAATGGCCTTTTTCCATGCCTTCGTTCTTCCTTCAAATCTTCCTACTCTCTTTCTCTTTGGTTTTACATTCATTGTCCAAACCTTTTCAACCTCAACGCCAAACAGCTGCTCAACAGCTTTCTTTATCTCAATTTTGTTAGCTCTTCTATCAACTTCAAATGTGTATTTTTTCTGTGGAATCATGCTCATGCTCTTTTCTGTTATTATTGGCCTTTTAATTATCTCTTCTGGCAACATATTATGCGTACACCTCCTCTACTTTCTTTACAGCGTCCTGGAGGATAATAAACTTGTCATATTTTAGTATATCAAACACATTCAAGTTTCCTACCTGCAATGTCTTTACTTCCGGAATGTTCTTTGTTGACTTTTGTAAATATTCATTCCTTTCAGGAATTACTATCAAGGCTTTTTCATTCTCAAGCCCTAAATTCTTTAAAACCCTGATTACCTCTTTTGTTCTATACTGGTTCATATCCCATTTGTCAAGCACAATGAGATTGTTCTCTTTGACTTTGGAAGACAGTGCACATTTTAAAGCAAGTCTTCTTACTTTCTTTGGAAGGTCTATTGAAAAATCTCTTGGTTTTTTTGCAAATACAACGCCACCTTTTCTCCATGTGGGAGCTCTGATAGAACCTTGTCTTGCTCTACCTGTTCCTTTCTGCCTCCATGGCTTTCTACCACCACCACGGACTTCTGCTCTTGTCTTTGCAGCAAATGTCCCCTGACGTCTGTTTGCAAGATGTGCAACAACAGCTTGGTGCAAAACATGAGTATTTATAGGAACATTGAAGATTGAGTCATTAAGCTCAATCTCACCAATCTGTTGCCCTTCTATATTGTAAACCGGAACCTTTGGCATTCTTTTTCCTCCTTCCTAAAACTTAAAGCTTATTTGCTCTTAACTGAGTCTCGGATTATTAAAAGTGAATTCTTATTTCCTGGAACACTTCCCTTTACAAGAAGCAGGTTTCTTTCTGGGTCAACCCTTACAACCTGCAAGTTCAAAACTGTCACTCTCTGACCACCCATTCTACCAGGCATCTTTTTACCTGGGAATGTTCTTGCAGGGAATGTATTAGAACCCATTGAACCAACTCTTCTGTGATACATAGAACCGTGGCTCATAGGACCTCTTTGCTGACCATGTCTTTTGATAACACCTTGGAATCCTTTAGCTTTTGAAATACCAGTTACATCTACTCTTTCGCCAGGTGAAAAGATGTCAACCCTTATCTCTTGCCCAACTTCATATTTATCTGCATCTTTTAGCCTCAATTCTCTCAAATATCTCTTCGGCTTTACACCGTGTTTTGCAAAATGACCTCTTAAAGGCTTGTTTAGTTTGGTTTCTTTTATATCCTCAAAACCCACTTGAATAGCTGCATAACCATCTTTTTCAACTGTCTTTTTTTGAACAACAACACATGGCCCTGCTTCAATTACTGTGACAGGTATTACCTTCCCTGCCTCATCAAAAACCTGTGTCATACCTATTTTTTTGCCAAGTATACCCTTTGTCATGTGCTTACACCTCCTTTAGCTTAATCTCGATGTCAACACCTGCAGGAAGTTCAACTCTCATAAGTGCATCGACTGTTTTCTGTGTGGGCTTGATAATGTCAATAAGTCTTTTGTGAGTTTTGATTTCAAATTGTTCACGCGAATCCTTATACTTGTGTGGTGCCCTGATAATTGTAATTACCTCTCTGTCTGTTGGCAGTGGTACTGGTCCTGATACCTCTGCACCTGTACTCTTTGCTGTCTCAACAATCTTCCTTGCTGACTGATCTAAAAGCTTGTAATCAAACGATTTTAACTTGATTCGCATTCTTTGTGCCTTTGACATGTATTCCCCTCCTTAAAAATAGTGTTATTTTATTTTATCTGCGACAGGGGAACTTGGCAACTTAGCCGTGTGTGTCAGAACTTTTTATATAAAAATACCCGGAGTTTTCCATCTTCGGGCATAAAAACACCGGGCATGAAATATTCTTTCATACCTTCCCCGTGTCGCCCGTCTCAAAGGACAAGACATACTCAGCAAAAATTCCCTGCAAAGTCCTTTACCTTTGCAGCAACCTTTTGCCTCATCGCAAGCTTTTTAAGTAGTTTTTTCTTTTACCCACACAACGACTTTATAATTTTATAATAAAAAAAGGCGGTTTGCAAGAGAAATTTTAATAAGTTGCTCCGCCTTCTTGATAGATTTTTTTAATTAGCTCAACGTCAACCTCATCCGCCTTTACAAAGTGATTTGGTTCAGCACCACAATATGGACACGGAGAATTTAAATCAACAATCTCATAACCACAAATTCCACAGACATATTTTTCTTGCATATTCATTTTACCTCCTCAGTATATTTTACTTCCCTTGTTATTTATTTAATACCCACAAATCAAAATTTTCTATCAAGATAATCTTTTAACAATTTGATATGTTTCTCTTCGTCAAGTATTATTCTTTCTAAAAGCTTTCTGATGTACCTATCATCTATCATTTCAATGTGCCTCTTGTAATTTTTGATTGCCTCCTTTTCGGATTGTATATCAATTTTTATCATGTCTTTTAAATCTTTGTCGTAGTTTACAAAATACCCGTTCCAGTACTGACCATATGTTGTGTAAGAACCCCTATATTTTGGCAGTGCACCAAGTAGGTAAATTGTAGTACCAAGAAGGTCCAAGTGTTTCATCTCAACCCGAGCAATTCCAATAATCAGCTCTGCAAAGTCTTTGTTTCTTACATCACTTATAAAATGCTGGTAAGAATAGAGTGCAATTGCTGTAAATTCACTTGCATATCCTGCATAGTCATCAAGCAAAATCTCTGCATAGTGCCTGTTTGGCTCTTCAACTTTTGGCTCTGGATATGGTGCATCATATGCAAACTTAGTCCAATCCATTTTTAACCTATTACCTCCCAAAAGTTTTTATTGGGCTTTTAATACATTATATTTTTGAAAGCAATTTTTGCTACTTTTCAGACTTCATTTTGAAAAACTTCCTAAAAGGACGGATAATTTATCAAAAAACTTTGGTAAAACTTTTTGAGGTTTTGATGTATAATTAGCTTAAAGTAAAGAAGTTTCAAAGTAGTTTAAGGTGGTGGAAAAGATTTATGAAAATAGGTGTGGGAAATCTTCTCTTATCAATCTCATACTTAATAGACATCGCCCAAGGCAGAAAGGAACATGCACCAAAGGTTACATATATATCTTTGCAAATTGCAAAACAACTACAAGTCGAAAAAGGTGAGATAAAAAAGATTTATTACGCATCATTTCTGCATGATATTGGTATCACTGTTTCTGATAATAATTTTTATGCTTCACATTTGGATATTCAACTCGCAAAAAAACATTGCCTGTTAGGATATGAGTTTGTTAGAAAGCTCCCATTAGATGAAGAGATTTCAGAAATCATTAAATACCATCATGACTTTTACAACGGCTCTGGTGCATTCGGATACGACTATAGAGTTTTGCCATTGGCCTCTCAGATTATAAATCTGGCTGACCAGATAGACATAAGCATGAACTGGTCAAAGCCTTACTATTTACAGGTTGATGATTTAAAAGAGTGGGTGGGGAAAAATAAAGGCATTTTGTTTAATCCATTTATAGTTGATGCATTTTTAGATATTACTGATAAGGATAAATTTTGGTTAGACCTTTACAACCCTCAACTGAGGCAGATCATCTTAGGACTTTTACCAGATGATGAGGTTTACTTTAACATACAAACTATGCTCAAATTCTCCGAAGCAATTGCTCTTTTGATTGACAATAAAAGCAAGTTTACCCATCTTCATTCCCAGGGGTTGTCAGAGGTAGTATTTGAAATTGCCAAAATAATGGGATTAGATGATGAAACTTCATATAAACTAAAAATTGCTGGCTATTTACATGATTTGGGCAAGATGGTTGTACCAAATGAGATACTAAACAAAGAGGGAAAGCTTACAAAAGAGGAATTTTACATAATAAAGTCACATCCGTACTACACAAAGCTAATTTTAGACCAAATCCCTGTGTTCAAAGGCGAAATCTCCAACTGGGCAGGAAATCACCACGAAAGGGTAAATAGAAGTGGATATCCTGAAAAACTTGGAAAAGATGAACTTTCTCTTTTAGATAGAGTAGTGGGAATATGCGATGTATACCAAGCCCTCATTGAAGATAGACCATACCGAAAAGGATTGGGTCAAAAAGAAGCACTAAGTATTATTTATGATATGGTGAAGAATGAACTATTTTTAGAGGAAGAGTTTGAACTTCTCAAAAGAGCAGTGGTATAAAGAGAAAACTTTACTACTGCTCTTTATAGCTACTGCCTTTGATAACAAATCTTGCACCAACTGGTTCAGCATTCTCAGCTTCTACTGCAAAGCCATGCTTGTCAAAGATTGCTTTGGCAATTGAAAGTCCTAAGCCAATTTCTCCTCTTTTCCCTTTAAAAAATCTTTCAAAGATTTTGTCAATTTCATCATTTTTGAAACCTTCTCCGTTATCTTCTATTCTAACTTCAAATTCGTCCTTTTGAAGTTTAATTTCAATCACTACTTTACTTTTAGCATACCTTATACAATTAGAAATTATATTAGAAAAAGCTTCTTTTAGCTTTTCTTTATCACACAAAACTGGAATTTTGGTGTTAGGCTCAAATACTATTTCAATTCCCTTTGAAAGAGCGTACCCTTCATTGTCTAAAACTGCATCAAAAAGGATATCTTCCAGATTGTTCTTTTCAAATACAAAATAGTTCTCAACAGACTCAATCTTAGTAAGGTCTATAATCTGGTTTATCAATATCTTTAGCCTATCTACATGCTCAATTATCCTGTCGGCTGCGTGATTGGCTTTCTCTACATCTAAAAGTCCCATTTTCAGAACTTCTGCATACCCACGAATAGAAGTAAGCGGTGTTTTCAATTCATGAGAGATGTTTTGCAGAAATCTAATCTGTGCCTGGTTATACTCTGAAATCTTTTCTATAAGCTTGTTAAACTCATGTGCAATCATACCAACTTCATCTCTTGAACCTACCTCAACCTTTTTATTAAACCTCATCTTTGAAGCTTCTATTATTCCTTCTTTTAACTTCAGAAGACCCTGAATTATTTGCTTAGATACAAACACACTAACTGCAGCTGCCAAGAGCGCAGTAAAGATTGCAATCTGGAAAATGAGACTAAAAAACCTCTTTTGAAAAATTGAAATTCTTTCTAAGTCACTGATAATAAGGATAAAGAAATGTGTATTTGATTTACTTTTATACAAAGTAAACAAATAAGGTTTCTCCTGTAATTGTCCAATTTCAAAACTATATGAAAACTCCTTATTCTCATCAAATAACTTCATTATTTTTACTCGCGCTTCAACATCCAGCTCTTTATTTGAATACTCAATTGAGCCATCATTAGTAACTATTACAATATAGTCCTGAAGAAATTTATATCCCCATGTTTCAAAATATGACTCAAATTTTTTTAGATTTTTAATATTTTTACTTTGATTTATAAAAAAGGATTCAACAAGCTTTGCAAATCTTAAATTATCTGTTTTTACCTGTTCTATTAAGTTACTTTTAAAAGTAGCATAAAAAATTATCGAAAATGTAGCAAATATGAACACTATGAGACCTAAGTATGAAAGATAGATTTTAGTTCTGATTTTCATCTTTCTTCTCCTCGAGTTTATATCCAAGTCCCCACATTGTCTTTATCTCGATGGGAAGTTTATACTGTAAAATCTTTTTTCTCAACCTTTTTATCACATCATCTACCATTCTTTCATCATATAAAGCCGGGGCTCCCCATACCTGCTCTAATATGTAGCTTCTTTTGAGTACCTTGGAGTGCTCCCTAAAGAGAAGTAAAAATGTCTCAAATTCTTTTGGCGAAAGGTCCACTTTTACATTATTGTAAAATACACTCTTCTGATTTAAATCAACCTTTATTCCAAAAAATTCTAAGACATTGTCAACTTTAAGAGTATCTTTACCCACTCTTCGTAAAATTTTCTTAATTCTTGCTTCAAGCTCAAGTAGTGAAAACGGTTTTGATATGTAATCATCACTGCCAAGCTCAAGTCCCAAAACTTTATCAAACTCTTCACCTTTAGCCGAGAGCATTATAATTGGCACATTGCTACTTTTCCTTATTTTTTTGCACAGCTCATATCCATCAATGTCTGGGAGCATAATATCTAATATAACTATGTCAGGCTCATTTTCCTCAAACTCTTTTAAAAAACTCGAAGCATCTTCAAATGTTTTAACCTCGTAACCTCTGCTTATCAGATACTGATAGATAATGTCCAAAATATCTTTTTCATCATCGACAACATATACAAGGTATCTTGACATTGTGATTTTCCTCTCTTTTTTGAATAATTCAAAAAATATCTTGTCTTGTTTGAAAAATTCTTGAAACTTTTGTATACTATATAATTGTCAGGATTTATAAGACTATTTCTAAGATTCATTATAGCACATTTTATGCACTGTTTGCAGGAGGTGAAACAAGATGATAAAGTTTGGAACAGACGGCTGGAGAGCAGTAATCAGTAAGGATTACACTTTTGACAATGTAAAGATTGTCGCCCAAGCAATTGCTGACTATATCAAAGAAATTGATGACAAAAGACCTGTTTTGGTAGGATATGACACAAGATTTATGTCAGAAGAGTATGCTCGGCTTTGCGCAGGGGTTCTTGTTGCAAACGGCACAAAGACATATCTTACAAAAAAGCCAACACCAACACCTGTTGTATCATTTACTGTCAAGAACATGAATTTAGCAGGAGCTATAATGATTACAGCAAGCCATAACCCACCACAATGGAATGGGATAAAGTTCAAAGGCGATTATGGTGGGTCTGCACTACCGTCTATAATTGCTGAAATTGAAAAACATCTTTATAAAAATGAGGTAAAGTTTGTTGAACCTGAAGAAAGCAGTCTCTTTTCCTTTATAGATGCTGACAAGGACTATTTTGAACACATTGAAAAGCTTGTAGACCTTAATCTTATTGCAAAATTCAAACCTTTTGCAATAATCGATCCAATGCACGGTGCTGGAGTTGGATATGTTAAAACCTTGTTAGAAAAATATGGAATCAAACACATCCAGATAAGAGATGAAAGAAACCCGTACTTTGGAGGAGTCAATCCAGAACCTATTTATAAAAACCTTGGAAAATTGATTGATACTGTTGTCCAAAACAACGCAGACATTGGCCTTGCAACAGACGGCGATGCAGACAGGGTAGGGGCTGTTGATGAAAAAGGAGAGTTTATTGATTCACACAGAATATATGCACTGCTTCTGAGACATTTAGTTGAAGCAAAAGGTTTAAAGGGTGGTGTTGTAAAAACATTTTCAACTACCAATATGGTTCCTATTTTGGCAAACAAGTACGGACTCAAAATCTATGAAACACCGATTGGCTTTAAATATATCTGCGAACTTTTCTTAAAAGAAGACATTCTCATTGGTGGCGAGGAAAGCGGAGGTATTGGAATTAAAAATCATATACCTGAAAGAGATGGAATTTTATGTAGCTTGCTGCTCCTTGAGATTATGGCTTATTATCAAAAACCAATCAGTCAAATACTTGACGAGCTTTTTAAAGAAATAGGTTATCACTACTATGACAGAGTTGACCTGCATTTGCCAATCGAAATCAAAGAAAAGACGTTGAAGATGATTTCCCAAAACACAGAGTTTGCAGGCAGAAAGATTAAAGAGATTCAAACATTAGACGGCTATAAATATATCTTTGAAGATGGCTCATGGATACTCTTCAGAGCATCTGGCACAGAACCTGTTTTGAGAGTATACACAGAACAGTTCACCAAAGACGAGGTCAAAAGGCTTTTAGATGAGGCTGTGAAGTTGATAGAGGAAATGAAATAAAAAGATTTAATAATTGGTCAATTATGTACTTTGTATTCTGTTTTCTTGCTTTTTTCTTTTTTTAATCTGTGATGTTAAAATATAGTTTTATTAGATATTAATGCCTAATCCTTGCAGCAAAAGGAATAAGGGAAATTTGATAAATAAATAACCAAATAGTAAAACAGCTGATGTTGGCATAATAAATATTCATAATCAATACTTAGTGATAAATAAGTTTAATTGTATTAGATATACAATTTTATAACTGATTGGTCAAATCTGAAAGAATACATTTATCTAATACACAAATGGGTAACTTTGTAATATTTTATTAGAGAAAAACATTCTAATTCAGGGAGATACTAAAGAATGAAAAACAATAGAAATGCTATTAACTTGTTATGCTCTCAATTTATATCAGAGATTGGAAATTGGATTGATAGGGTTGCTTTACTTACATTAGTGTATAACGTTAGTAAGTCAAGTTTACAAATGTCTATTCTTTCTATTTTAATATTATCACCTGCTATTATATTTGGTATTCCATTTGGGAAAATAATTGATTTATCAAACAAAAAAACAATTTTGGTATTTGGAGATATTTCGAGAGCGTTATTAGTAATATTAGTGCCATATTTCACCAATTATGTGTTTTTGATTGTGTTTATTATATCTTCTGTCACCGCTATTTATGAAAATACAAGAAATAGTATTATACCAGAACTAACCACCAAAGAAGAAATACGTAAAATTAACAGTCTCAGTAGCTCATTAAATTCCATTATGATGGTTATTGGTCCCTCAATAGGTGGGTTATTAACTTCTTATCTTAATTTGAAATATTGTTTTTTTATTGATTCATTTACCTTTCTTGTTTCTGCCATTTTTGTTTCTCAGATTTCGTACCATAAATATGAAAGCACTGAAAATAAAAGTAGAAATATAAGATATTTGGAATTTTTAAAATATTTGAAATCTAACTTTATCATAAAAAGTTTAATAATTCTCAATGGTTTGATTGGTTTATTTGCAGGAATTCTAAACGGACTGTTAATCGTTTATGTGATTAACTATTTACATACTGATTCAAAAGGATATGGTTTTATTCTGACATCAAAAGGAACTGCAATGGTTATTACCTCACTTTATGTTTATAAATATATAAAAACAATAAAAAATGAGACCCTCCTTTTAACAGGAGTAATAGGTATTGGTATTTCTACTACTTTATTCTCATTAAGTAATATTTTTGTCTTTGCTCTTTTCATCCATTTTGTGAATGGAATATGTAATTCATTTTATGCTATTGCTCGAACTACTATAATCCAAGAAAATTGTAACAAGAAACTATTAGGAAGAGTTTTTAGCTTTAATTCAATCGTGGGAAATATCTCCTCAATTATTTCATTATTAATTGGAGGAATTATATCTAATACTATATCTGTTAAGACAATTTTCTTAACCAGCGGAATTAGCATTGCATTAATAGGAATGGTTTATTTTATTAATTTAAAAAAACTATCATGAAATACTTCAGCACGGTAAATAAAATAATACACAAAATCTTTTTAAACAGCGAGACTACACAAATAATTTGTAGTCTCGCAAAACTTTCATTCAAACTTTCTCAAAAACTGGTTATAAAACTTGTATGTCATATAAACATCAACCTTGCTTGTTATTTCAAATGTTGAGTGCATAGATAAAACTGGAACGCCTGAGTCTATTACATTTATCATTTTTCTTGCAATAAACATAGCAATTGTGCCGCCACCGCCTTGGTCAACTTTACCTAAAAGCCCTGTCTGCCAGCAGATGTTATTTGAATTCAAAAAGTTTCTGATTTTGCCTACATACTCTGCTGTTGCTTCAGAACCACTGTATTTGCCTCTAACTCCTGTATACTTTTCAATAGTAACACCGTGGCCAATTAACGTGGAATTGAGCTTATCATAAGCACCTTCATATGTTGGGTCAAGTGCTGCTGCAACATCGCCAGAAATTGCTGCTGAGTTTTCAAAGCAAAGAGCCAAATCAAGGCTATTCTCGTACTCACCCAATGCTTTCATTAGCTTTGCAACTGATACATCAAAAAAGCTTGCCTCAGCGCTTGATATTCCTACACTTCCTATTTCCTCTTTGTCAACCAAATAGACCAGCGCAGTTTTTTCCGGAGTTTCATCTATTGAAAAGATGCCTTCTGCTGCTAAAAAACTGCATGCTCTGTCATCCTGACCATATGCGCCAATTAGGCTTCTGTCAAGCCCCACATCACGTGCTTTTGCAGCAGGCACAACCTCAATGTCAGCTGAAATAAGATCCTCTTCTGTAATACCATATTTTTCATTCAGAATCTTCAAGACATTAAGTTTTACCTTTTCTTTCACTTTCTCATCATTAAACGGCATACTTCCTATGAGCACATTCAAGTTCTCAGCGGGAATTGCCTCGCTTGCTTTTTTCTGAAGCTGATCAGAAGACAAGTGAACAAGAAGGTCTGTTATATAAAAAACAGGGTCATTTTCATCTTCACCAATTGTAATCTTTACTTTTGAACCATCACTTTTCACAACAACTCCGTGGATGCTAAGTGGTACATTTACCCAGTGATATTTTTTAATACCACCATAGTAGTGTGTCTTCAAAAGAGCAAGCTCACTTGACTCATATAGTGGCTTTGGTTTTAAATCAAGTCGTGGAGAATCTATATGGCTACCTATCAGATTAAACCCTTCCTTTAAAGGCTTTTTGCCTATATGAGCAAGCAATATGCTTTTGTTATTGTTAATAAAATATACTTTATCACCTGGCTTTAATTCTTGGATATTATTGTTAAATTCTTTATATCCTTTTTCTTTAGCTCTTTCTATGAAATATTCAACAACCTCTCTTTCTGTCTTTGCACAGTTCAAAAAGTGCTTATACTTTTCTGCCAAATCAAAAACAAAAGGCTTTTCTTCTTCTTTTAAAACTTCCCATGCATTTTTAGAAGTGTAGGATAGCTTTTCGTAAAGCTCTTGGCCGTAAGACTTTTCGATCATTGTTCTACCTCCAATATTTTAGTGTTCAAAATGTCCAGTTCCCATTTAAATATTTTTAGCTTCATACAAACTATGATATCACAATCATCTTTTTTTGGGTATTAATTTTAATATAAGAGCTTGAGATAAGATTTACTATTTATCATTCACCACTTTAGAAGATATTTCATAAAATTACTTGAGAAGAAAGGTGTGAAAGGCAGCACAAAATGCAAAACGCAAGGGAAATACTCAAATATATAGGACCAGGACTTCTTGTCACAGTGGGATTTATCGACCCTGGAAACTGGGCATCAAACGTGGCTGCAGGAAGCCAGTTTGGTTTAAAACTTTTGTGGGTAGTTTTACTATCAACCATAATTTTGATAGTACTTCAGCACAACGCAGCTCATCTTGGCATTGCAACAGGTCTTTGCTTGGCTGAAGCAACTTCAATCTATCTTAATAAATCTCTTGCCATAGTGGTGCTCTCATCTGCCATGCTGGCAACAGTCTCAACTGCTATGGCAGAAATCTTAGGAGCGTCAATTGCCCTTGAGATGCTTTTTAAAATTCCTATTAAGCTTGGGTGTTTAATCATCCTGCCTTTTACCATGTTTTTCTTGTTTTCTAACTCATATAAAAAGGTTGAAAGGTGGATAATTGCGTTTGTGTCGCTGATAGGTCTTTCCTTTTTGATAGAGCTTTTTCTTGTGAAGGTCCCTGTAAAAGATGTGGTCATTGGCTGGATAACTCCAAGCATACCTTCTGGTTCACTAATTGTTGTTCTTTCAATACTTGGTGCGGTTGTCATGCCACACAATTTGTTTTTACATTCTGAAATAATTCAGAGCAGGCAGTGGAACACTCAAGACGAAAAGGTAATAAAACATCAGCTCAAATTTGAGTTTGTTGATACACTTTTTTCAATGTTTATAGGATTTTTAATTAACAGCAGCATGATTATAATAGCTCACACAACCTTTTACACAAAAGGTATCTTTGTTGAATCGCTACCACAGGCTCAGCAGATGTTAAAGCCTATTTTGGGAAATTTCTCTGCAACAATTTTTGCATTTGCTCTATTGCTTTCTGGCATCTCCTCAAGCATAACAGCTGCATATACAGGTGGAACAATCATGGCAGGGTTTTATAGAAGGCCTTACAACATAGAAGAGCTGCCAACTAAAGTTGGAATTATCATTCCATTGGTGTTAGCATCTATCATCATAGTTTTTATCTCAAATCCGTTCAGAGCTTTAATACTCTCACAGATGCTATTGAGTATCCAGCTACCAATCACAATCATTCTTCAAATTTATTTGACGTCATCCAAAAAAGTCATGGGTAAATTCGCAAACTCTTTAGCAGATAAGATAATTCTTGGAATTGTGGCAGCTTTAGTAATAGGACTTGATGTTTTTCTGCTCATAACTACTTTATAAAAATAAAAGTGGGCAGATGAAAAGAAAAACACTTTGCCTGCCCACTTCTTTATTTTTTTACTTCCTTGAAGAATAGTCACGAATGAAGTTTTCTATTGAACGGTCATATGTCCTTTCTGCTTCTTTTGAAAAATAGCAAGCAGGAAGCTGTCCATTTTTCCTGTGATAGTGCAAACACTCGCAGCATCTTCCTTTTCTTGGACACGGTTCATAAGTACATGTGCAGATTGAAAGGTTTTTTGAAAGTGTGCACTCCATATTACCCTTTTTCCCCCTTTTTACTGAAGTTTTATTTTCTTTACTTTCTCTTCGAAAAAGATGTATAAAAAATCTCCATTTTCAATTTTATTATCTTCTATAAACCTTTCAATGTCAAATCCGAATATGCAAGCCCTTGATCTTCTAATAATCTCTTTTGGTTCTCCGATATCTTGGTATTCTGGGCTGACTCTGTATATTGCTTGTTTAATTTTCTCTTTTTCCTCTTTCGACACTGCCAATTCCTCTGGCAAAAATTCTTCCGGAAACCTTCTTAGAATGTCAAATCTGAACAAGTTATCAAATACAGCCTTGTCAAAATCAAAATTCTCTTTTATGGCTCTGTAAAGCTCTTTTATAAACTCCCTTGTGTTTAAATTGCTATTCACTTTGCTTGAGAGCTTTTCAAAAAATTCAGAAGGAGAAATTTTTTGAAAGATGTATCTTAAAGTAAAATAGAGGTACTGCCTGTTGTAAACTTTGTCTATCAAATCTTCTATTTTTTTAAGCTCATAAATCTCTTCAAAGCTAATAAAGCTATTTGAGATAACCTCATACGGCGGATCTTTGAAAAACTCATAATTGTATTTAGCTGCTTCTTCTCTTATCTTTGTTCCTTTTAACATCTTCAAAAATCCAAGTTGAACTTCGTCCGCAAAATACAATATAGTTTTATCAAGACTTCTTTTAAAACTCAAAAAATCTTCATATGGCAAGCCTGCTATCAAGTCAAGATGAACAATGGCCTTTTTGTTCTCCATAAGCTCTTTCAAGTTTTTATCTATTTTATCTATATCATAAAATCTATCAATTGCATCAAGAGTTTGTGGATTGAAACTCTGAAGACCTATTTCAAGTCTGAAGAGATTATCTTTTGAAGTATTTATTGCAGTGATAATGTCACTATCTAAAAGTGTTGGGTCTATTTCAAAGTGTATTTGGGTAGCTTGCGACTTTTGTTTACAAAACTCTATTATTTTTATTGCTCTTTCTTTGTTTGCGTTAAATGTCCTGTCAACAAACTTTATAAGTCTTACTTGTTTTTTAAAAAGATAGTCAAGCTCTTCGAACACCTTTTCAAGAGACGCAAATCTAACACTTTTTTCAATAGAAGAAAGACAATACGTACATCTAAAAGGGCAGCCTCTGCTGCTTTCATAATAATAGATTCTGCTTTGGTCTAACTTCTCGTCCTTGTACGCAAAAGGAAGTTTGTTCAAATCAAACGGCGGATACTCTTTTTGGGTATATTGCCTGCCAGCCGCAATATGGTCACATAAATCTAAAAAAGGGTACTCTCCCTCTCCTCTGATTATTATGTCAACAAACTTCCACTCATCAAGGCTGTCAAAATACACTTCTGGCCCGCCAAGAATTATTTTTATGTCTTTCCTTGCCTTTTTTAATCCTTCAACAAGTTTTTCGACATAGCTTCTGTTCCAGATATATGTTGAAATTGCAACATATTCAGGTTTCTTACTCAAAATCTCATAGAGCACATCATGCAAAGACTGATTGATATTAAACTCAACATATTCGCATGGATAGTTTTCTTTACAGAGCTGATAAAGGTATCTGACTGCTAAATTTGTATGAACATACTTTGAGTTTATTGCAACAAGCAGGATCATAGCGATTTTCCTTTCTGAATAATAATTAATTATTGTCTCATTATTATATCACAGTTTTTATTTCAAAAGAGCTAAAAAACAAAAAGGCAGGGTTTTTCCTGCCTCTATTAGTTAAGATTCCCCTAACTTAGATAAACAGATTCACACCTGCTTCGCTTGCCTCACCAAGATATGTGGCAACACCACCAATTTCAACACCATCAATTAACTCTTCTTTTTTTATCCCCATAACATCCATTGACATTGAACATGCAACCATCTTTATACCAAGCTCTTGCGCTTGTTTTATCATCTCAGGTAACATCATCACGTTTTTCTTTTTCATCATATATTTCATAAGCTTTGGACCAATCCCTAAAAAGTTCATCTTTGAAAGTGGAAGCTTTTCAACCCCTTTTGGCATCATAGCACCAAACATTTTTTCTAAAAATGATTTTCCCTGTGCTTTCTTTTTAGCATCTCTTAGAACATTCAAACCCCAGAATGTAAAAAACATTGTCACTTCATCGCCCATCGCAGCAGCACCAGTTGCAATTACAAATGCAGCCATCACCTTGTCCATGTCATTGCTAAAGACAATAATGGTCTTCTTATCCTCTCTCATACAAATCACCCTTTAAGCTTTCTTTATCTTAGCTTTTATAACATCATTTACTTCTTCTAAAGACAAAAGTTCATTTTTTGTCTTTTTACACCAGCTCTCCACATCTCTTTTGAATGCTGGATCTGTCACCTCAATTGTGACTATGTCACCACTTTGAGCTTCTTTCATCTGCTTAAAAAGTTGAGTAATAGGCCCCGGACACTGAAGACCCTTTGCATCAATAAAATATTCTGCCACAATCACACACCTCCAAAAACTTTATTTTTAACTTTTTATATTGTTACCCCTTAGCAATAGGATTTATTTAACAAAAGCACACAATAAAATTCTTTACAAAACACTTTGTTAAAATAATAACACTTTTACACAAAATACAATGTCTCAAATGAGTTTAAAAAAAGAAAGACACTCTTGACTTTTTAGGAGTTTTTTTACCCCAAAAACTTCATCATTATATTTAAAATCCTTTGGATATCATCTTTGTTTCCTACGCTTGACAAGCACTCTGCAGCATGACTTTCGATTATAAAATAACCAACTTTTTCTATTGCGTTTTTTACTGCAGCTATTTGAAGCATAATCTCTTCGCATTCTTTTTCCTCTTCCACCATTTTAATAATACCATCAATGTGACCTTTAATATTTTTTAGTCTACTTAGAATCTCTTCTTTTCTCTCCTTGTCAGGCATTTCAAACACCTACTCTTCAACAATTTCAATTGCACCTTGAGGACAATACCTTGTACAACCCCCACATCCTGTACACTTTTCTTTGTCTATTTCAATCTCAACATCAAAAAAACCGTGCACTTTTCTCTTTATTGCTCCAAACTTGCACGAACGTGAAGCTGGGCAAAACGGCGACCTATCACATAGATTTTTGTTAAGTACTGCCTTTTTCATTTTCTATCTTTTGCTCCTTTCTCAAAATGTTTTGCAACCTCTATTTGTAACCCCTATACCATGGGGGTGTATTTCAATTTTCAAGTTTATTATAACTCAAAAATGCAAAATAATCAATCCCAAAAAGGAAAGTTTGAAAACCTCTTTCTTAGGGTATAACATCTTTTGATAAAATATGTTATAATTAAATAGTAACAAATTTATACACGGGAGGTTTTATAATGAAAAAGCTATGTAAGATGTATCTGGTTTTTTTTATTGTCTTTTTGCTCATTTTCAACGTGGCATTTGCTCAGTCAATTAAAGTAACTCCAAAAGTAATTAATGGCAAAATGTATGTGGATTTAGACTCTTTGAAAGATTTTTTCGGTTTTGATTATGTAAAATCCCAAGATGGAGTGACCATTCAAAAAAAGGACTTATCTATAAGCGAAGTAATTGATAAAGTTAACAAATCTGTTGTAGCAATAATTGGTGACAGCAAAAAGATAAAAGCAGATGACTTTTACTACAGCAAGATACCTGCAGGGCTTACGCACGGGTCTGGTGTTGTCATTGACAAAAACGGTTTAATCCTCACAAACAACCATGTTGTAGAAGACATGAAACAACCTTATGTGATTTTTTATGATGCTAAAGCATATAAAGCAACAGTATTGTATAGAAATAAAGACATAGATTTGGCTCTTTTGAAAGTAAATCGTACCAATATAAATCCAATCGAAATCGAAGACCCCAAAAATATAAAAGTGGGACAAGAAGTATTAGCAATTGGAACTCCACTTTTTTTGGGTTGGCAGAACAGTGTAACAAAAGGAATAATCAGTGGATTAAACAGACCAGTAGATGAAACTTATACATTTTTGCAAACAGATGCAGCTATAAACCCTGGAAATAGTGGAGGTCCTCTTGTAAATATGCAAGGGAAGTTGGTCGGCATAAATACCTTAGGTATTGAATATTTTCAGGGAATTAATTTTGCAATTCCTGCTGAAAATATTCTCTATTTTTTGAACCACTATAAAAAATTTGGTAAAATAAAAAGATGTTATTTAGGACTTGAATTTGAAGACAGCTGGCTTTCTATTGTTGGTTTGCCATCTACTCTTGGATTGAAAATAATTGATGTGAAAGAAGATAGTCCTTTAAAAGGATTTATTCAAGAAAATGATATACTTGTGTCAATTGACAATTATCCTGTCAATTCAATTGCAGAGTATAATCAAACCCTTATGAAATATCTTCCAGGTGATAAGGTAAAGATTAATATCAAGAGAAACGGAAAGGTAATTGAAAAAGAAGTAGTGCTAAAAGAGTATCCAGAAAATAAATAAAAACATAGAAAGGATGATATTTGATGGTAAAGAAATTAAAAAGATTTTTAATAGCTTCCCTACTTGTCACTTTTCTGATCTCTTTGGTTGCTCCTTTTAGTTTTGCTCAGGATGATGATGGAGTTATTGACTTTTACACAGTTTTTTCAAAAGATGATGTCAACAAAAATAGAGTTGGAAATAGCATTTACAACTGGTCAATATACATGCCCCAAGATGCTTATATTAACAAAGACCCAAAAGGAAGTTATTTTTCAATGTCTAGCAGTAGCTATAAAGCAAATATAAGTGTTGAAGCAATTCTAAACAAAGAAGGCTTTTCTTCCTTAGATGAAATTTTGTTGTACGGCTCAGACATTATAAATAATTATGGCTCGGTTTCTAAAATATATTCGTTGAAAAAAGGTAAAGATAAAAATGGGCAAGAGTACATTGAAATCACAAGTGTCTATACAGATTCTTTTTACGTTTTTGTAGATGAAGAAGAAAGTTCTGGCACCTTTAATTTTACACGTATTTATCTTAGCAAAAACAAGAAGTATAACTACATTTATAGACTCACAATCAGCATGGACTTAAACTTTTATACCGAGCATAAAAATCTTCTGTATAAAATAGCTGATTCATTTGAACTTCAGTTTGATTCAAAAAACCCTAATATAAAGGATTTAGCAGACAACGTAACAAGCTGGAGAGTTCATAAAAATACAAGTTATGGCTGGCAGATTGACCTGCCACCTTATTGGAAATCAACTGACATTTATAACCTTGAATATAACTCATCAACCCAGTCTTTTGCCCCACTTTATACAGATGAAGAAATGGGGTTAAATACTCAAAAACAGCAAGATGTAGTTACAACGCCACCACAAGGTGAGCAGCAAGAGTATGACGAATATCTCTCTGTCAGTTTTGTTGCTAATTCAAATGTAAGTTTTGACAAGTGGGTTGAACTTGAGATGAAAAACGTTGAGCTTTATAACAAATCTCTTTGCAAGATAATTTCTTCTAAAACTTTAAATATAAATGGTGCAAAAGCCAAACTCTTTGAGCTCAATATAAGAAAGAGCCTCCAGAAAAATTTCGTTGAAAAAAGAATGTATGTGGACTTCAATAACAACAAATATTTTGTAAAGCTTTATGTCAAAGAGGACAAATATAACAAAGACAAACAAAAATATGATAGGATTATAAACTCATTCAAACCAATACCAGCAAAAAGCAAATACCTTGATTCTATACTTTGGACGGGTGATTTAAAACCACAAAGCACTTCTAAAACTGTAAAGCTCAGCAAAGCACCATTTGAAATGAATATATCTAAAGATTATAAAACAAATATTCCATACTATTATTACAGTTATTACACTCAAGTAATAAATGCAACTGCTCTTCCAATTTCTCAGGGAATATCAGATGTCGAAACAATCACACTTTACAATACACCATATTCAACTTTAACAATAAACGGTGGCATTAATCTCGATCCAGCTGAGAAAATTATAAAAAATGCTATGCAAGCTTGGGTTGAAAGCAATGAATATAAAAGTAAAACAGTTGATATGAGCCTTCAAAAGTACTCAACTGGTGAACTTACAATTTACAAGTTCACTTATGTATACAACCTAAGCAAACTACCAAACTTAGCAAAGGGAAATCCTAATCGAGACTTTAATTTCTTAAGTCTTCAAAACAGGGTAATATACATGATAAAGTACAAGCAGTACTACTATACTATTGATTTATCTGTGCCTGTTCTTTATTGGAATAGTATTACTTTAGACAATTTTGTAAAGTCGATAAATACAATCAAGATTGACAAAATAAACTTCTCTAAACTAAATATGAAATTTGCCAATGAAGATTTAGAAAAGTTTAAGAAAAAAAACAATGAATAAAAATTCAAAAGGGCTGCACGGCATTTAAAAAAGCAGCAGCCCTTTTAACTTTCTTATCTCACTATGTACACTCTTGTTCTTACTGATTTTGGGCAAGCTTTAAGGTTCTTATTTCAACTTCTTGGTCCTTTAACCAATCCTTTATTGCTTCTTGCTCTTTGGTGACTTTTTCAAATTTCTTATTTGTCTCATCTTTGAATATTAAAACCTCCGTCCTAAATTCTGTTAAGAATGCAACCTGGTCATATACTGCATTCATTCTTCTGTTAAGTTCTTTCACATTATCTTTGAGTTCTCCTACTTCATTTTCTAATCTTGTGACCCTCATTTCAAGATTATCTAATCTTTGCTCTACTCTATCCAATCTTTGCTCTACCATATCAAGTCTTTGTTCCACTCTATCCAGCCTTTGCTCTAAGCTATCTAATCTCTTTTCTAACTGGTCAAATCGTTTTTCCATGGTATCAAGTCGTTTTTCCACACTATCAAGTCGTTTTTCCACACTATCAAGTCGTTTTTCCACGCTATCAAGTCGTTTTTCCATGCTATCTATCCGTTTCCCCATACCTTCGAGTTGCTTTTCAATATTTTCAAGTCTTTTCCCCACGTTTTCAAACGACGCATTTAAAGTCTGTAAAGAAGATACTACAAGTTCTAAAACATTGTTATCACTCATCTTTGTTCTGCACTCCTTATAAATTGTGGAACTTTTTTCTTAATTTTATCATACTTGAATATAAAAATAAAGATAAGTTTTAATCTTCCCATTGTAGAGTTTCCTATTTTTGTCTGCCTTCTTGCCAAACGCCTTTTCAAACTTATCATAGCCAGATAAAATAAAAAATCTCCAGCCACTAAAATCTCTTAGACATTTTCCAAAATCCCTATAAAGATTAAAAATGTCACTATTATCTATCCTCTCTCCATAAGGTGGATTTGTAATAACTATGCCTTTGTCAGAAGATTTTTTGATTTTTCTGCTATCTGCTTTAAAGAATCTTATATCCTTTTCAACCCCTGCAGCTTTTGCATTAGTCTTTGCAATATAAATCATCTTTTCATCTATGTCAGAAGCTAAAATATTAAATTTACTTTTATAATCAATTTTTTCAATAGCCTCAAGTCTTGCCTTGTTCCATAAATCTTGAGACACAAAACTATTTTGCTCAGCTAAGAATGTCCTATTTAAACCAGGTGCAATATTTTTAGCAATCATAGCTGCCTCAATAGGAATTGTTCCCGAACCACAAAAGGGATCCCATAAAACCTCCTGTTGAGGTCTCCACCTGCTCAAAATTACCAATGTCGCTGCTATATTTTCTTTTAAAGGCGCAAGTGACTGAAGTTTTCTGTATCCTCTTTTGTGAAGAGACTCACCTGTTGTATCAAAAAGTACATATGCTGTATCATTCAAAAGAGCAATCTCAATCTTATAGAGATTCCCTGTCTCCTCAAACCATGATACACTGTACTTTTTCTTTAACTTTTCAATTATAGCTTTCTTTGTTATAGACTGGCAGCTGCTTATACTAAAAAGTTTGGACTTTTCAGACCTGCCTGTTATAAGAATATGAGCATCCTTGGGAAGAATTTCTTGCCACTCAAAATCATAAATGCCACTAAAAAGCTCATCAAACGTCTCTGCTTTAAATTTTTTAAGTATGGCAAAAACCCTATTTGCAGTCCTAAGATTTATATTAAGCCTTGGAATATCCTCTATATCTCCTCGAACAAATATTCTTCCATTTTCAACTTTTAAATCTTTATATCCTAATCTTATCAATTCCTCTTTTGTTACAGATTCAACACCAAAGGCTGTTGCTATAAAAAGTTCCATCACTTTTGCTCATCCAATCTTGTTTTTTCTTTTTATTCTCTCTAATACAGTTCTATATCCATCTGCTCCATAATTTAAACATCTATTTACTCTGCTTATTGTAGCAGGAGAAGCCCCTGTTTTTTGGGTTATCTCACTGTACTTTGCACCTTCAAATAAAAGCTTTGCAACTTCAAATCGTTGCGAAAGTTCCTGAATCTCTTTTACAGTACACAAATCTTCAAAAAAGTTATAACATTCTTCTATTGTCTTAAGTTCCAGTATGGCTTCAAAAAGATGGTCGGTCATCTTATTTTTTAGCTTTTGATTCATACCCTTTTGCACCTCTTCGAGGTTATTCCCTTTAAAATTATATCACTTTAAATAGCTGAAGTAAACTTTGTTTGACACCAGCATAAAAAAAGTGAGGATTTATTCCTCACTTTTGGTAATAGTCTTTGATTTTTCAATCTCACACTCATCACAAAAGCGAATTCTCTGTTCAAATACAAGAGAAAGTATCTCTAAAATATCCTGAGAGAGATTGGAGCTGTAATGTCTGTGAAAGATAACTTGCTGGGGCGAAAGAGATATTAATCTGCTGAGCAATATATCCTCTTTGCTAAGATTTAACTTCAAATTTCTTGATAACATTTCAAAAAACTCGTCTTTTATCTCTTTAAGTTCTTTGTCATATAGAATATACGCTTCTTCATCAGGAACTATGTGGACTAAATCTATTTTTGTATTTTGGAGATCTAAAAAGTATTTCAACAAGTTTATAAACTGGATATACTCTCTTTCTAAAAAGTACTTGCTTGCTGCATCTTCAATGATATTGTTTATGATTTTAAGATATTCCTTTAATCTAAATGTCAAAAAGCCTTCAAAATTAAATTCAAAGTTATAATCAAGAAAGTCTAAAACCTTTTTAATTATCTCATATCTAATATTTGAAAATCCGCTGCTTTCAACTATCTCATCCATTCTTTTTCTACTTTCAAACAAAATCTTTTCTTTTTCTATACCATCCAAAAAATAGTAGTTTTCATCTACCAATTTGCAAATCAGCTTCTCCTTTGTATAATCAATTATCACATTGCACAGAGCTGCAGCAATGAAATATTTTATTCTTTCATATGTGTATAAATCAAGGTTCTTCTTTATTTCCTCATCACTCAAAAATATTCCATAAAAGGTTATTTCTCCGCTCTGCCCTTGCTCTATCGAGAGCCTTTTTATATTTTCAAGTTCATCAAATTGTTTTTTTAATCTATTATATACAAAGAAAGGTTCTTCTGCCACTCCCAAACTCAATATTTGCATCTTTTTCACATCCCTGAATAATATTCTTTGAGCAAAGGGACTATAATAAATATACCCGCAAAAATTCTTTTTAAGTATGCTCTTTTTGTTACTGCTGACACAAAGGAATGATTGAACCTATATCTGAAAGCTCAAAGCCTTCTGTACACAAGCATTCAATTTTATATTTCTTTAGAAATTCTTTTATTTTGCTATAATCTGGATGCTTTGATATATCACCATTAAAAATTAAAACATCTTTGTCAATCAATCCTCCACAACCACCAATAAATCCGTAGTTTAGACCCTCTAATTTTATAAACCCGGGTACTATTAAAAGTGCATCTATGTTATTTTCAAGAGCTTTTTTGTAAATCTTCTTGTCTGAGGTTATAATCGCCCTTTCGTTTATAATTAATATTGAACACTTTGAATATCCTTGGTTTACATGTACTTTCCTTAAGTTATCTTTTTCAATGTACTTTAAAATAATTTTATCAGTAAATCTGAAATTGTGAAAGACGAAGTTACCAATCCTTGCTAAATTATAACCAATGTCCCCTGGATACTCTTTAGATATATTCCTTTCACCAAACATTATATTGAATCCCAACTTACAAAGTTCGTCTGTAGTTTTCTTTGGTGAGTTGGGAGCGGCAAATATTATATTATCTTCATAGTGAAAATAAAATATGTCTGGATGAGATGAAATGGCATTATATACATCTTTTGATTTTTCGCAAAAAATTGCTTCAATCTTTAAATCTTCTAACATATAGACTGTCTTATTATAAGCTCTTTTATCAATCAAAACATGGGTGACTTTTCTACTTGGCAAATGCGGAAATTTTATATATCTCAAGTTCTCATCTTCCCAATAAATTTATTCTTATAAAGTGGCACAATTAATACTATAGCAATTACAGCTGACAATATCCCTTGCAACAAATTAAACGGAAGATTTACAAGCGCCGTTTTAAATCCAAACTGCAGGTCTCTATTAACATTTAATGCTGATGACACATATTTTAACACAAAAGCTTCTGACAAAAAATAACCAACTGCCATCCAAATACCACTGAGTACGGTTGCTACAATAAAACCAAGATTTGGTTTTTTATCTTTTTCTAACTTTTCAAATGTAAGACCACATATATACCCTTCCAATCCTTTAATGATAAATGTAAATGGAGCATAGACTAAATAACCAGAAGCTATATCTGAAAGAGCAGAACCAAAAGAACCCGATAAAAACCCTACTCCCTTGCCAAACAAAATAGATGCAAGCATAATAATAACATCACCGATATTAAAGTAGCCTGTTAGCAAAGGTATTTTAATTGTAAAGGTTAACACAAAAACAGCTCCTATCAATATTCCTGAAAATATCCAAAACTTAGTTTTCTTGTCCATATTCTCACCTCAACAAAGAAATTTATCCCACAACAATTTTATATCATAAAAAATAAAAATCAAAACTCCATTAGCTATCTGTATCGATACAAAAGATTAAAAGGGCTGTTCTAAGTTTTGCCTTACAACAGCCCTTCAAACAGATCGTTATTTACTCTTAGTTTTTCGTTCTAAACCTTTCAACAAGGTTTTTAAGTGTATCTGCTTGACTATAAAGCTCTTCTGAGGCAGCAGCAGTCTCCTGAGAATTTGCTGAATTGCTCTGGACAACATTTGCCACCTGATTTATACCTTCTGTAATTTGGGCTATAGCCTCTGACTGTTCTTTTGATGAATAGGAAATATCGTTCATAATCATTGCCATCTTGTCAATGCTCTTTGCAATTTTGTCAAGAGCCGCGTGTGTTTGTTTTGTTATGCTATCACCTGCTTCTATCTTCTTTATAGTAGATTCTATCAGGCTACTTGTCTCTTTTGCAGCATTTGCACTTCGCGTTGCCAAGTTTCTCACCTCTTCAGCCACAACTGCAAATCCCTTGCCATAACTACCTGCCCTTGCTGCCTCAACTGCTGCATTTAAGGCTAATATGTTTGTCTGGAATGCTATTTCATCGATTGTCTTTATAATCTTTGATATATTTGATGATGCCAAGCTAATCTCTTCCATTGCCTTCATCATATGTTCCATCTGTTCCATACCTATTTTGGCATCTTCCCTTATCTGACTCGCAAACTTCGATGCTTCTTCAACATTCTGTGCATTTTGTTTTGTCTGAACTGATACTTCTTCAACCGAGGCATTAAGCTGCTCAATAACAGTTGCCTGCTCTGTTGCACCTTGGGCAAGGTTTTGTGAGGCATCAGCCAGCTGTTTTGCACCAATTGCAACCTGCTCTGCAGAGGTCTTAATCCCGTGTATAAGCTCATTTAAACCTTTTACCATTCTATCAAATGCTCCAGCTAACTTTCCTATCTCATCTTTAGAACCATTTTCCACTTCAATTGTCAAATCACCATCTGCTATTGCCTCGGCAACAAAAACCATTTTGTTTAGAGGTCTGCTAATTACATTTGAGATAAGTAAAGCTAAGATTACTGCAACACCTATTGAGATTACAATAACAACTATTAGAAGAGCTTTTGTTTGAAAAGCTAACTTGTTGTTTCGGGCATTTAACCCTTCAATGTATTTTCGTTCCATGTCGTATAAGTTGTTTATTGAATTCTGAACATCTGTCACAAGCTGAGCAGAACTTGGCTTGAACAGAAGGTTAATTGCTTCTTTTTTATTTGTCTTAGCAAGTTCTAATATTTGATTTGTAAGCTGGTCATACTGTTCAAGATAATTTACTAGTTTTTTGTACTCATCAATGATCTCTTTTTCTTTTATTATCTTTGAAAATTCTTGTAAGTTGGACTTGTAATAGTTGTTTATTTCATCCGCCTTTTGCAGATAAGATTGCAACTCATTAGCATTTCGGGACAACAAAACATTTCTGTAGTTTACTCTCTGTCTCTCAAATCCTTCTAATACACCACTAATATACACGAATGCCTTTACGTTGTTCTCGTACATTGTCATGTAAGAATTATGAATCTTGTTTAAGCTATTTACTGCAACAGCCCCCATAATAGAAATCAAAACTAAAATCACAAAAAACCCCGCCAAAATCTTTAATGAGATTTTCATATCTCTAAAAAACTTCATACATTCACATCCTTTCCTTTTATTTTTAAATTCCGATTTTGTTCGGATTGACAAATTTTTCGCAATCCAGCAAGAGAATCAGTCTCCCAGAAGAATTTGCTACACTTTTTACAAATCTCTCGGCAGCCTGCATTTCCACTTCTGGAAGAGGTGCAAGCTCGTCTTCTTTTATAATTGCAACCTCACTAACATGGTCAACAATGATTCCAACCTGAAAATCAGCTATGCTCACAACAATTATACACGTTCTTTCGTGATACTCCTTATATTCTTTCCCTAATCTTATTCTTGCATCAACCACAGGTATTATTTTTCCTCTTAAATTGACAATTCCTTTGATGTACTCTTGCTGATGGGGGACATAGGTAATAGGTAAAAGACCTATAATCTCTATCACGTATTTTATTTCAATCCCATAGTATTGTTCATCTACCATAAATATAAGGTATTTATCTTTCATACCCTCTTCTAATTCCTCTAATTCTATATTTATTGCCTGGTCTTGCATATTTTCACCACCTTTCTATTAAACTATCAATGTCTAAAATCAGAGCAATACCACCATTCCCCAAAAGTGTGCATCCTGAAATTCCTCTTACCTCACCAATGATTTGAGGAAGTGATTTTATAACAACTTGCTGCTGAGAAACCATTTGGTCAACCAATAGCACAGCCACCTTGCTCCCATTGCTCACCATAACTCCCAAATAAAATGGTCTTTCGTCTGCTAAGGCTTCTTTGTGGTAGAAGACTCTTCGCAAGTCAACAACATTATAACAAGCTCCTCTTTTGTATATAAATTGATTATACCCTTCAGTAACAATATCTTTTTTTTCAACTTTAAATGTCTCTACAATAGTAGACAGAGGTAAAGCAAATATTTGTTCATTTACCTTTACAAGCATCCCATCAATAATTGCTAAAGTGAGTGGAATTCTAATAGTAAACTTGGTACCTATATCTTTTTGAGAGTCTACAAATATTCTGCCTCCTATCTTCTGAATATTGTTCTTAACAATGTCGAGGCCAATTCCTCTACCTGAATATTCAGTTGCCTCTTCTTTAGTAGAAAAGCCTGTTTGAAAGATCAAGTCATATACAAGCTGATCATCCACATCGCTTTTCTCAGAGATAAGTCCTCTTTCTAAAGCCTTTTTTATAATCTTTTCTTTATCAAGTCCTCTTCCATCATCTTCAATAGTTATTAAAACATCAGAGCCACTACTTTTAGCACTTATAAAGATATTGCCTTGTGGTGATTTACCTTTTTTTAGTCGTTCTTCTTTTTCCTCTATACCATGGTCAACTGCATTTCTGATTATGTGAATTAGTGGGTCTGTCAAATACTCAATTAAAACCTTGTCAAGCTCTGTTTCCTCACCACTTATCTGTACCTCAACCTGCTTATTTAGTTTTGCAGACATCTCAACTACAATTCTCTTTAGCTTTTGAAATGTATTAGAAAGAGGTACCATTCTCATAGACATAGCTATTTCCTGCAGGTCTCTTATAAGCTTTGACATTTGCAACGTTATACCTTTAAAACCCTCACTCTTTATCTCTTGTATATCAGGATGCTGTGTTAACATAGAAAATGTTACAACCATCTCACCAATTAGATCAACTAACCTATCTACTTTTTCGACATTGACATTGATAAGCCGCCCTGTTGACTGTACGTTCTTTATAGTAGACTCTTCCTTTTCATGATTCTTTTCAGAAATATTCTTTGCATCTTTTGTCTTTTCCTCTACCCTAATGTCTTTAATCCACACAAAATCATTAAAAAGACATAAAATGTCATCTTTACTAAGTGAGGTTTCAATTACTATTTTAAAACCTTCTTTTTTTATCATCTCAGCAGTTGAAGCATCAACCTCTATATTTGGTGGAAAATACTCTAAAACATTTACATATTCTTTTAGCTTCTGAACAATCAAAAATGCACGCAAATTCTCCATTTCCCAGCCATCTTCAAACCACATAACAATTGAGTACCTTTGGCCTTTCTCACTTTTTGCCTTTTGTTCAGTTTCTTGTAAAATACCTTCTAATTCTAATAAAACGTTTTCAATATCTTCATAAGAAGATAGTGGTAATGTATTTTCAATTGAGGCAACTTGCGAATTCATAAAATCAATAATTTTTAACATACTCAAAATAAATTTATCGATATTTAATGTTAAAATGCTTGAAGATTTTAGATTTACAAAGATGTCTTCTACCTTGTGGCAAACCTCTGAGATATCTTGATAACCCATCATGGCTGACGAGCCTTTTAAGGTATGCAATAGTCTTAACGCTTCTTCAACAGCAGATTTAAATTCTATATTTCCTTCTTTAAGTTCTACAAATACCTTTTCTAAACCATTTATAATTTCCCTTGCTTCAGAAATAAATATCTCAAACATAGGGTCTTTATTTAACTCATTCACACTGCCACCTTCTTTTTTACAGAGAGTTTAGCAGTTTTACAAGATGTTCTTCCTTGTAGGGTTTCACAATAAAGCCCTTTGCCCCGTTTAGAACCGCTTCTTTTACTTTTTCTTCCTGTCCAAGCGCTGTTATCATAACCACTTTTGCATTTCTGTCAATTTCCATAATCTTTTTTAAAACCTCTATCCCATTCATCTCCGGCATAGTAATATCAAGTGTGACAATGTCAGGCTTGAGCTCAGAAAACATTCTTAAACAGCTCTTCCCATCACAAGCCTCGCCAACAACTTCAAATCCATACTTCTCTAATGTATGTTTTAACGAATATCTAACAAATGCTGCGTCATCTACAATCAAAACCTTTTTCATGAACCTAACTACCTCCCCGCAGCAAAAAATTCCCTATTTTAATATTTACCCAGCTTATTTGTATAACAAACAAAAAAATCCTACACCGCTTTTAGTTTGCGATGTAGGAGCTGTTATCTTTTTCTTACATTATCTCAATTATATCTCTAATTATTTTTATAAACTTTTCTTCAACTGCCTTTGATACTTCAATTACCTCTTCATGAGAAAGCTTTTTGTCTAAGATCCCAGCAGCCATGTTTGTTATACACGAAATACCAAAAACCCTAATTCCCATCTGTCTTGCAGCAATGACCTCTGGAACAGTTGACATGCCAACTGCATCAGCACCCAGTATTTTGAGCATTCTTATCTCTGAGGGTGTTTCATATGAAGGACCTTTTAAAAATGCGTACACTCCTTCTTTGTAGTCAACTCCATTTTTCTTGTAAACATCCTTTGCCTTTTCAATTGTCTCTTTGTCATATGCATATGTCATGTCAAAAAATCTTTCACCAAAATACTGAGCATCCTCACCTATTGCTGGATTTTCACCAGAAAGATTGATATGGTCTTTTATTACCATTAAATCCCCAGGTGATAAAAATTGTGATATCCCACCTGCTGCATTTGTCACAATTAGATTCTTCACCCCAAGCAAGCCTGCAACTCTTACTCCAAACACAACCTCTTCAACCTTGTACCCCTCATAAAGATGAAATCTCCCTTGAAACGCTAAAACCTTTCTACCTTTGACATCTCCAAACATCAAGTTCCCTTTATGTCCCTTTACTGTCGAGACAGGAAAATAAGGAATTTCAGAATATTTTAATACAATCTTATCTTCAATTGTCTCTGCAAACTCTCCAAGGCCACTTCCCAAAATTATTGCAATCTCTGGAACTTGAGGAAGGTGACGTTGAATAAATTCAGCAGCCTCTTTGACCTTTTGGTAATACATAAAATCACCTCAATTTTTATAAAAATTCCAATTAAAATTATATCAAAATTTCTTTTAAAAAGCTCTCTCCGTTTCGCAAGGCTTTAACTTTCAAATACTCAGCAACTGTCTGACCAATATCAGAAAAACTCTCCCTTGTTCCAAGATTATAACCTTTTTTAATTTTTTGACCATATATCAATATTGGCACATGCTCACGTGAATGGTCTGTACTGGGCGTTGTTGGGTCACACCCATGGTCAGCTGTAATTATAAGAATATCGTCTTTTTCAAGCTTTTCAATAATCTCAGGAAGTCTTTCATCAAACTCAAGCAAGGCCTTAGCATACCCTATTGGGTCATTTCTATGCCCATAGAGCATGTCATAGTCTACAAGGTTAGTAAATATAAGCCCATCTTTTACCTCATCCATTGCCTGGAGGGTTTTATTAACCCCATCCATATTCCCCTCTGTGTGAATGCTCATGCTCAAGCCTCTCTTTGCAAATATATCTTCAATCTTGCCAATACCTACAACTTCAAGTCCAGCTTCTTTTACATTATCGAGCAGTGTCTCATAAGGTGGCTCAACTGCAAAGTCTTTTCTGTTATAAGTTCTGACAAAACTGTTTCTGTCTTTTCCAATAAAAGGTCTTGCAATAACCCTTGCAACAAGCCATTTACCAACCAACATTTTTCTTGCTATCTCGCATATTCTATAAAGCTCATCAAGAGGAATGACATCTTCATGAGCAGCAATCTGAAATACAGAATCTGCCGAGGTATACACAATAGGGTAGCCAGTTTTCATATGCTGTTCTCCAAGCTCTTTTATTATTTCAGTACCAGATGCCACTTTATTTCCCAGCACTTTTCTGCCAATTTGTCTTTCAAACTCTTCAATAAGTTCTTCTGGAAACCCATTAGGAAAAGTTTTAAATGGTTCTTCCAACACAACCCCTGCTATTTCCCAATGCCCTGTAATTGTATCTTTACCTTTTGATTTTTCCTTGCTCTTGCCAAAAGCGCCAATTGGATTTGGATTCGGGGGTGTGCCTTTTATGTCTGTAATATTTCCTATTCCAAGCTTATACATATTTTTGAGCTCTATGCCACCAACAGCATATGAAGTATTTGAAAGTGTATTGCTTCCCTCATCACCGTATAGTTTTGCATCTTCTAACTCACCAACACCTACACTGTCAAGTACAATTAGGACTACCTTCATGATAGAAAATCCCCTTCCCAGAAAAGTAAAAATTCAGTTTAATCTTCTGAAACAATTGCAATACCAGAACTTGTACCAATCCTGCTTGCACCTGCTTCTATCATTTTAAGTGCATCTTCATAGGTTCTAATACCGCCTGAAGCTTTTATCTTTATTTTGTCACCAACCACTTTTCTCATCAAAAGTATATCCTCATACTTGGCACCACTTTTGGAAAAGCCTGTTGAAGTCTTTACAAAATCAGCTCCTGCAGCCATCACTATTTTACATGCTTCTATCTTCTGTTGGTCACTTAACTCAGATGTTTCAATAATCACTTTTACAATCTTATTTTTATACCCCCTTGCAATATCAACAATATTTTTTATCTCTTCGTATACATAGTCTACATTTCCTTCTAACAAAGCTCCAATATTTATAACCATGTCTATTTCATCTGCTCCATCTTCAAATGCTTCTCTTGCTTCAAATATCTTAGTTTTCATGGAAGTTGCACCAAGTGGAAAACCTACCACAGTTGCAACTTTAACCGGTGAGTCTTTTAAATACTCCTTGCAAACCTTTACATAGTATGGATTGACACAAACTGAGGCAAAAGAATATTTGAGCGCTTCATCACAAAGCTTTTTTATGTCTGCATGAGTAGCATTTGATTTTAAAAGCGTATGATCAATAAACTTTGCTATTTCTTTTTTTGTCATTTCTAACCACTCCTTATAAAATCTTACATTTCATATATACCATCTTTTGTTATTTTAGCAAATATGACCTTTCTCTTCTCTACATATTCTCGTGAGAACGTAAAGGCATCTTCCACATCTGATATGACCTCATTTAGTTTTCTTTCATCGTTTGCATAAATCCGCGCATAAGGCTTGCCTTTTTCAATCTTGCTACCTATCTTGCCAAACAGCTCAATTCCAACTGAGTAGTCTATGACGTCTTCTTTTTTCTGTCTACCGCTGCCAAGTTTTAAAGCAGCTATTCCAAGTTTTAACGCATCAATATCCTTTATATATAAGTCTTCTTCGCATTTCAGTTCATAAACATATTTTGCCTGGGGTAGCAGTGAATAATCATTAACAACTTCAGGATTTCCACCTTGGTTTTGAATTATCTCTTCAAATTTTTTGAGTGCCCAGCCTTTTTCAATGCTTTCAATAAGTCTTTCTTTTGCTCTTTCTCTATCTTTCTCAACACCCGATAAAATCATCATCTCTGTTGCAAATTCAATGCAAAGGTTTCTCAAATCCTCATGTCCTCTTCCTTTTAATACTTCTATTGCTTCAATAACCTCTAAGGAATTCCCTATCATCAGTCCAAGCGGCTGATTCATATCAGTCACATATGCCACTGTTCCCCTGCCAGCCAAATTGCCAATTTCAACCATAGTTTTGGCAAGTTCTTTTGCATCTTCGTAGCTTTTCATAAAAGCACCTTTTCCAAATTTGACATCAAGAATTATTTTATCAGCCCCTGCTGCTATCTTTTTGCTCATAATAGAGGATGCAATGAGTGGAATTGACTCAACTGTTGCTGTAACATCTCTCAGAGCGTAAATCTTTTTGTCAGCAGGAACAAGGTCCTTCGACTGTCCAACAATTGCCGCTCCAACTCTGTTGACAGCTTCAATAAATTCATCTTTAGAAAGTTCTGTTCTAAACCCAGGGATTGATTCTAACTTGTCAATTGTGCCACCTGTGTGTGAAAGTCCTCTACCTGACATTTTAGCAACCTTTACTCCAACTGATGCTGCAAGAGGTATTAGTACAAGAGTTGTTGTGTCAGCTATCCCACCGCTTGAATGTTTGTCAACCTTTATCCCCTCTATTTTACTCAGGTCTACCATCTCACCTGACTGAGCCATCAGCATTGTAAAAGTAGTCAGCTCTTCTTTTGACATTCCTCGAAAATAAACTGCCATCAAAAATGCTGCCATTTGATAATCAGGAATTTCATCATTAATATACCCATTTATTAGAAACTCTAATTCATCCTTGTTAAGCTCAAACCCATCTCTCTTTTTGCGTATAATTTCAGTTATCAACATAAAAATCTCACCTTCTTATTCATCTTTAAAGATTTATTTTGTAAACAATTTTAAGAGCTGCTCTATAGCAAAAGCACCTAAGAAAATCCCAAAAATACCCGCAATACCTGCCAGAGCATTTGGTGCAGGAATAGGTAGCTTGAGAATCTTAAATATTGCTCCAACTATAAAACCTGTGAGAAGCGAAAGAAGTATTGCCTTCAACCTTTGTCTTCCCTCCTGAAAATCATTTTGTTCGATAATTTATAAATCAAAGCCATAGGGTAAAAGCTCTTTTGCATAAGTTTCAATGATTTTAGTCATATCATAGTTTGAAAGATATATTGTAGCATCTTTTGCAAGCTCAAGCATAACCTGCCTACACGCACCACATGGCGAAATGGGTTCATTTTGAGGGCCGATTACAAAAATAGTCTTAATATCTTTGTGGCCCTCTGAAATTGCTTTGAAAAGAGCAACTCTTTCAGCACAGATTGTCAGAGAATAGGAGGCATTTTCAATATTACAGCCTAAATACATTTTTCCACTTTGTGTTAAAACCGCCGCCCCAACTTTAAAGTTTGAATAGGGTGCATAGGCCCTACTTTGCTGTTCTTTTGCTAAATTCAAAATACTCTTTAACGTATTATCAATCTCGGTTAAGTATTTCATCTTTTTATACCCTCTTTCTTACAATGTAGAATCTAAACTTTTTGGGTGAAAAGAAATTTGAAGAATATAATATAGGAGTATCACTTTGGTCAAAATGTATTTGGTCAAGCAAAAGTACAACATCGTTTTTTTCAAGCTCCAACTTTTTATATATCCCATTTTTTTCAGCAAGCATTGGAATTATATCAGAGACTGCATATGCAATATATATTCCCAAATTATCATTTAAATAGTCAAAAAGTGACTCTCCCTTAAATTCAAATTTCTCACCAAAAAGCTTAGCAGGAAGTCTATCTATGCAGTATACAACTGGTATGTTGTCGGCAAGTCTTACACGTTCAATTTTTATAATCTCTTCATTTTGACCAATTTTCAACATATGTGCTTCTTTTGCATTTGGATAAGTACGTGTAATAATTACATCTTTTGTATGTGGTTGATACCCCTGCTTTTCCATAAGTTTTGTTATGCTTTGTAGTTCTTCCATACCTGTTTGTAAAATTGGTCTTGATGCAACAAAAGTGCCTATTCCATGTTTTCTAATAACATATCCTTCCTCTTCTAATATCCTCATTGCCTCTCTTAAAGTAGCCCGACTGACACCAAAAAATTTTGCAAGTTCTACCTCAGACGGAAGCTTATCTCCCTCTTTGAATTTTTCTTCGATAAGGTGCTTTAATTTTCGCAACACCAATTCATACCTGGGTGGATAAACAACGCTCTCTGCACTCTCCACAGTCCACCCACTCCTTTCCCTTATTTTTTAGGTCTGTAAGGTATACCGTCAGCTGCCGGGGCAACGCTTTTGCCACCTATTCCAATCAATGCCAAGATTGTAACCACATAAGGTAACATCATGATAATGTTTTTTGAAATTGATGATTCTTGCAAAGTATAGCTCAGGGCTGTTGCAAAACCAAATAAAAGTGATGCTAAAAATGAACCAACAGGTGTCCATTTACCAAAAATCATAGCAGCTAAAGCTATATAACCTCTTCCTGACGACATCTCAGGTGAAAAACTGTTCAAAACCCCAATTGAAAGATATGCCCCACCAAGGGCTGAAAATGCTCCACCAAGAATTACACCAAGATACTTCATTTTTACAACATCTATACCAGCTGTTTCAGCAGCTTCTGGATTTTCACCAACAGCTCTTAGTCTCAGCCCAACAGTTGTCTTGAACAAAAACCACTGGCTAAGTATTATCAAAACAAACATTATATAAACCATCACATTTTGACCGCTTAAAATCTGACCAATTATAGGAATCTTATCAATAACAGGTATCTTAACATCAGGAAGTTTTGGTGTATCAAATGGCGTTCCTTCAGGACCATATATTGCATTGAAAAGATAAGCAGTAATACCTGATGCAAATATGTTAAAAGCCATACCAAGAACTATTTGGTTTGCGTACATTTTTGCAGCCGCCCACGCAAATACATATGCTACCAAAATACCTGAGATTACTCCAGCTAAAAGCCCAAGCCATGCATTGTGAAAGTATGCCGAAAATGCAACAGAAACAAATGCAGAAATTAGCATTATCCCTTCCATAGAAATATTAACAACACCAGCTCGTTCAGAAAAAGTTCCGCCAATTGCCGGAAGTGCAAGCGGCACTGCCATTGCAATGGTTGATGCCCACAAATATGGATTTGTAAAAATACTGAGTAAATTCATTTCACTCTTGACCTCCTACCGGTTCCAACTTTGATTTTCTGGTTTTTATCTTTTCCATAATAATCCTGTAAAGCTCTTCAATTGCAATAAAGAAGATTATAAGCCCCACCACAACATCAGCAAGCTGGCCGGAAATATTTGTTTGCATCTGCATCTCCTGCGCGCCTGTTGAAAGTCCTGCCAAGAAAAGTGCTGCTATCACAACACCAATTGGGTTGTTATTTGCAAGAAGCGCAACAACTATAGCAGTATAACCATATCCTGATGTAAAGCTATCATATAGTCTGTGCTGCACACCCATTATCTGAACAGCTCCTGCAAGACCTGCAAATGCACCTGAAAGTCCCATAGCTAAAACAAGTTTTCTCGCAACATTTATACCTGCATATCTCGCAGCTTTCATATTAAAACCTACTGCTCTGAGTTCATAACCTATTGTGGTTTTGTACATGAGAACATAAACCACCACAACTGCTAAAATTGCAATGAAAAGTCCACCTGACAGCTGTGTATTTGGCACTAAAATACTTAGCTTTGCACTGTCTTGAATTAGCGGCGATTGAGGTATTGTCCCCTTGTCCATCATCGGCCCGCCTTCTAATAGATAGTGGCTAAAATAGATAGCAATGTAGCTCATCATCATAGTTGTAATAACCTCATGAGCACCAGTGTAAACCTTTGCCAACCCCGGAACAAGTCCACCCCACAGTGCACCTGCTATCATAGCACAGACAATTATTAAAGGAATGTGCAGATACCATGGAAGACCTTTTATCTGGTACCCAAGATAAGTCGCAACAATTGCACCTATCCAAAACTGTCCTTCAGCACCAATATTAAAAAGCCCAGAGGAAAATGCTATCGCAACACCAAGGCCTGTTATTATTAGTGGTATTGCATTTGTCAACGTTGTTGCAAAGTTCATTAGATTTCCGTATGCTCCGCTAAAAAGTGCTATGTACGCATAAATGGGATTTTGTTTTGCTGTGATTAATATCACAATCCCGCCTACAATCATTGATATAAAAATAGCAATAAGTGGCATTAAAATACTCTGTAAAGCTTTTTTTACCATCACCATTTTAAGCCTCCTTCTTTTTCTTGCCTGTCATCAAAAGTCCTATATCTTCTTTTGTTGCAGTTTTGCTATCTAATATATCCATAATTCTTCCAGAGTACATCACAGCAATCCTGTCAGACAGGTTCAAAATCTCGTCAAGCTCCAAAGAAACAAGTAGTATTGCCTTACCACTGTCTCTAAGCTCAATGAGCTTTCTGTGGATGTACTCAATCGCACCCACATCCATTCCTCTTGTTGGTTGAACAGCAATTAAAAGGTCTGGGCTGCTTGAAAACTCTCTTGCCAAAATTACTTTTTGCTGATTGCCACCTGAAAGATTCTTTGCAAATAGTCTAAAATCTGGTGGACGCACATCAAATTCATGAATGAGTTTATCAGCCTCATGAGTTATAATTTTATAATTTAAAAATCCTCTATTTGAATATGGCTTTTTGTAGTATCTTTTAAGCACAATATTTTCTGCAACTGTAAAGTTCAAAACAAGTCCATCCTGTTGCCTGTCTGCTGGAATATAAGCAATTCCTTTTTCATAACGTTTGCGTGTGGGAAGGTTTTGAATCTCCTGGCTATTGAAAATTATCTTTCCTGTCGAGGGAATAAGTCCAACAATAGCTTCTACAAGCTCATTTTGACCATTTCCATCAACGCCTGCTATGCCAAAAATCTCTCCTTTTCTTATTTCAAAACTTACATCTTTGACCTTTTCAATACCGCTTTTTAATTTAACTGAAAGGTTTTCAACCTTTAGTACAGTCTCACCTAACTGTGGCTCATTTTTTTCAACAACAAGTTTAACCTCTCTTCCAACCATCAAATTTGCAAGTTCCTGTTCGTTGGTTTCTTTTGTATTCAAGGTCTTTATTGTCTTTCCTCTTCTCATAACAGTAACCCTATCCGAAATTTCCATAACCTCATCAAGCTTGTGGCTTATAAACAGTATGGATATTCCCTGAGCTTTGAGGTTATTTATAATTTTAAAAAGCTCTCTTGTCTCTTGAGGTGTGAGCATTGCCGTTGGCTCATCAAGTATCAAAAGCCTTGCATCTCTGTAAAAAGCCTTTAATATCTCTACTCTTTGCTGCATACCTACACTTAAATCTCCAACTTTTGCTTTTGGGTCAATTTCTAAATTGTATTTCTTTGAAATTTCAAGAATTTTCTTCTCAGCTTCCTGAACATTAAACCTAAAACCTTTTGGCTCAAATCCCAAAACAATATTTTCAGCCACCGTAAATACAGGTATCAACATAAAATGCTGATGAACCATTCCTATTCCTTTTTCGATTGCTTCATGAGGACCTTTGATATCAAGTTTTTGTCCTTCAAAATATATCTCTCCAGAATCAGGTTCATAAAGCCCATAGATTATATTCATTAAAGTAGACTTTCCTGCCCCATTCTCACCAAGGATGGCATGTACTTCGCCTTTTTTAACATCTAAATTCACATTATCATTTGCAAGAATATTACCAAATCTTTTTGAAATACCTCTTACTTCTAAAATATATTCCATTTTCACGCCCCACCTGTCTTTACAATCTTTTTATTATTTCAATAATAACAGTTTTGAGTTTTTCTATATTTGCAGAAAACACTCTCAAAACCTCTTCATGTGAAACAGGTTTTATATTCGGGTCATCTTCCAGGCCAGCATCATAATCTGTTACAATAGTTATATTTAAATACTTTATTCCAAGCTCATTTGCTAATGCCACTTCAGGATACTGAGTCATTCCAATAACGTCAAATCCCATTTTGGAATACCATCTGCTCTCAGCTAAGGTAGAAAATCGCGGTCCTTGAATAACTACACATGTACCTCTTTTGTGAAATCTATATCCAAGTTCTTCTAAAACATTGATTGCAATTTTTCTCATCTGTTCATCATAAGGCTGTGCCATGGAGGTGTGCTTTACATTTCCAATATCCGAAAATGTATCCTCTCGTCCCCATGTTCTGTCAACAAACTGGTCAACAATTACAAAATCACCCGGCATAATCTCTTTTTTTAAGCTTCCACACGCTGTTGTTGAAATAATCTTATCAACACCAAGTTCTTTTAATGCATATATATTTGCCCTATATGGCACTTTATGAGGAGGGTAAATATGGGTTTTACCATGCCTCGGAATAAACGCAACTTCTTTACCTTCTACTTTTGAAATTACTATTTTATCACTTGGTTTGCCATACGGGGTTTCAATCTCTATCTCTTCAACATTTTCCAAAAAAGAGTAAAATCCAGAACCACCTATTATCCCTATCATATGGATTAGATCTCCTTTCCATTCGTGTCATAAACCTGTATATTGTCGAAAGGCCTGCTGTGATATTAGCTATTGCCCAGCAGGCCTTTAAAACTTACATGGTATTACTTTACCTCTGTTGGTATCTTTATCTTACCAGCCTTTATCTCAGCAATTACTTTGTTTATTTTGTCACTTACACTCTTTGGAACACCTTTCATAAATGGGGCAAGTCCAACACCGTTGTTCTTTAAATCAAAGTAAATAATACCACTCTTGAATTTACCATTTAATGTATCTTTTATAACACTATATGTTGCGACATCAACTCTCTTCATTGCAGAGGTAACAACAGTGTTTGGTGCCACATAGTTTTGGTCTGAGTCTACACCAATTGCATAAACTCCCTTTTCTTTTGCAGCCTGGATAACACCAAAACCTGTCTGCCCAGCTACCTGGAATACAAAATCTGCACCCTGTGCTATTATAGAAAGGGCTACTTGTTTACCTGATGCTGGGTCATCAAACTTACCAGTATATTTGATTATAACCTTTGCCTTTGGAATCTCTCTCAAAACCCCAGCTTTAAAACCTGCGATGTATCTGTCAACAGGTGGAATCTTCATACCACCAACAACTCCAAATACATTCTTTCCAGTTGTTTTGCCAAATCTAGCTTTTTCAAGCGAAGCTGCTGCAACACCTGCTAAGTAGCCTGCTTGTTCTTCTCTGAACATAGCCGAGGCAACATTAGGAAGATTAGAGATCTCAGAGTCAATAATTAAAAATTTTGTCTTTGGAAACTGCTTTGCAACTGTCACAACTGAATCGTGCATTAGAAAACCAACTGCAATAATTAAATCATAATTAGCTTTTGCAAGTTTTTGTAAATTCGGAATATAGTCTGTCATCTGCTTTGATTGAATGAGAGTTGTTTTGATTTTGAGTTCTTTCTCTGCCTTCTTTAAACCTTCATATGCCGACTGGTTGAAACTTCTGTCATTGACGCCACCCACGTCAGTGACAAGACCTACCTTAAAAGTTTTTTGGGGTGTAGACCCTCTTGCCATGTTCCAAGATACATTTAAGCTTAGCAAAAGCGCCGCAATAATAACAAGACTTAACACTGCATATAGCCTTTTCTTCATATTCTTCATAAAAAGCAAACTTCCCTTTTTATTTTTTAGATGTCAGACATCTAACATCTGACATCTGACATTACTATTTTATAATCTTTGTTCAAAAAAGTCAATATGAAAATTTGTAAATTTGTGAATTATAATATAAAAAGCTGCTTTATTGTGTCGCAGCCCCTTGCTACAATCATTGTTTTACATATACAATTCCTTTACTTTCTCGTGAGCCATGTACTCTAAAGTGTCATCTAACTTCTCGAATTCCAAAGCATCAAAAGCATACTTTCTTTCAAGAGCTTTTTCGAGTATATAATCTGCAACATGTGGATTTTTAGGAAGAAGAGGACCGTGCAAATAAGTACCTATAACGTTTTTATAAATTAGCCCCTCAAACCTGTCATTTCCATTATTGCCAAAACCTTTTAGGACCTTGCCAAAAGGTTGATAACCATGATATGTCCTACCACCGTGATTTTCGTAACCTACTACTGTTTTCGGAAAAACATCTAATGTTGTTTCAATGACTATATTCCCAATTAGTCTTTTGTTTTCAGACTTAGTATAAAAGTCCAATATCCCAAGTCCTTTTATTACATTTTGGTTTGCATCAATATAAGCCTCCCCTAAGAGCTGATACCCTCCACAAATTGCAAGCAGGCAAACTCCATCTTCAATCAGACTTTTAAGCAGGTCTTTTAAGTTTAGCAAATGGCTAAACATAATTCCTTGCTCCCTGTCAGAGGCCCCTCCAAGTAGGATTATATCTGCAGTTTTTAAAATGTCTACATTAGAATTGAAGTTATATTCAACTATATTTGCTTTTATACCTCTCCATTCACATCTTTTTTGCAGCGTAATGATATTACCCCTATCACCATATAAATTTAAAGCTTCTGGAAACATATTCACAATGTTTAGCTCCAATTCAATCACCTCATGCTTTTTTTCAAACTCTCTACTAATTTCTTTGTCTTAAACAAAGCTGTATATGTGGGAAGAATGTAAATCTTGTAAGCTTCTTTCAGTGAAATTACTTTTTTTAAATCTTTTTCAAAATCAATAAACTCGAAGTCTTTTAGCTCAAAACTACTGTATTTAACTCTCAGTGCGATATCCTCTTTCCTTTTTCCACCAAAAAATAAAGTCCTAATATTTTTAACTTCACTTAATATGTCAAAATCGGCATCCCAAATCCATGAGACATCTTTCCCATCAGCAGCGTTGTCATTGAGAATAAAGACAATTGCTTTAGGGCAAGGGTCATCTGCTATTACTTTCAGTGTCTCACTCATACCAATTGGATTTTTGACAAGAGATATGACTACTCTTTTATCATACACTTCTATTTCTTCCATGCGGCCAAGTTTGTTTGTAAAAGCCTCAACCCGTTCTTTTATTTTATTTGTCTCTATTCCAAGCAACATAGCCACAGACATTGCTGCACAGACATTGTAAAGGTTATAAATGCCCCCTACTTTCCATCTAATATCTTGAATTTTTGTGCCATTTTCTCTATCCATAAAGTCAAATACAAAACTGCCATCTTCAGACTTTATATTCGTAATCAAAAACCTGCTTTCAGGATTTTTATATCCGCACTGAGAACAAATGTATTTTCCAAGATGTCCAACATTATAAAACGTATACTCAAGCTGGCTATTACAAACTGGGCAAAACCATGAATCAAGTGTAACATTTGCTAACCTGCTGAGCGCATTTTCATCAACACTATAAAATACCTTTTTTTCTCCGCTGTAACTTGCTAAATTTGGATCATCTGCATTGATAACTGCCAAAGCTCCATTTATATGGCTCAATATTAGATCTTTTACTCTGTCAAGTTCACCATACCTGTCAAGCTGGTCTCTAAAAACATTTGTTGTCACAAATATATCCGCTTTTAAATCCTTTGTAACAACAGGTAGTGATCCCTCATCAACCTCAAAACAGGCTATCTCATAGCTTTTTTTGAGGTTATTTATAAACGCACTTATTATCCCATTTACCATGTTAGAACCTTTTAGATTTGAAAGAATGGTTTTGTCAGGACTTATTATCCAGTTTATAAGGTTGTTAGTTGTTGTTTTACCATTTGTACCAGATACAAGTATTTTAAAATTGCACCTTTTGTCAATCTCTTTTAAAATATCTGGGCAGATTTTATAGGCAATCTTGCCAGGTGCACTTGTTGCATCTTTTCTTAAAAGCTTTAGAAAAAATTTTGCTGTAGTTCCTGCAAAAGTGGCTAAATAAAATCTTAAGTTTTTCAATATTTTTCATCCCCTTGTCCACAACTACTTCATAAAGATAAAAAAGCAAGGCTTTGCCTTGCTAATTCCATTATTTTCAAGCCCGAGGATGCGCTTTTTGATAAACCTCTCTTAGCTTGATATTCGCAACCTGAAGATATCTTTGAGTAGTTGAAATATCAGCATGCCCAAGCATCTGCTGGACAGCTCTCACATCTGCTCCATTTTCAATTAGATGTGTTGCAAAAGAATGCCTTAATATGTGCGGAGTTATTTCCTTATTTATACCTGCCACATTAGCGTAGAATTTTACAATTTTCCAAAATCCTTGCCTTGTCATCCTTGCCCCATTGAAGTTCAAAAAAAGAGCCTCCTGTTCTTTATTTCTTGCAAGGTATGGTCTTGAGTAGTTCAAGTATTTCTCTACTGCCTCAATTGCATACGAACCAATTGGAATTATCCTATCTCTTTTTTTATTTCTGCATATAATATAGCCATGCTCAAGATTAATGTCAGAAAGATTAAGACTAATTAGTTCACTTACCCTTATACCTGTTGCGTACAAAAGCTCAAGCATTGCCTTGTCCCTTATACCTTTTATATCATCTTCTCGCGGACAACTCAAAAGCTTTTCTACCTCATCTTTTGTCAAAATTTGCGGAGGTGTTCTTTCAAGTTTAGGCGGGTTAATCTCTATTTTCCCTATGTCTACAATGTTCCGGTCCTTTAAAAATTCATAGAATACCTTTAGTGAAACAATTGTTCTTGCTATTGTGCTGTTTGACTTTCCGCTTTTTTGCATATTGATAATATATGTGATTATAGTAGCCTGTGACGTATCTTCAATCTTCATCCCGATGTTATCCAAAAACTCTATGTATTTCTTTATATCTCTCAAATAAGACATAACTGTATTTTGTGAAAATCTCTGTTTTTGGCATAGATGTTCATAAAAAGCCTCTACTATCTTCATCTATTTTCAAATCCCCTCTATACATAAATTCCATTTATAGATCTTAAATCAAATTGCATGCAAACCTCGAAACAAAAGCATCTATCACAACTATGCCACATATTAATAATACCACTATTAGACCTACCACAATATTAAATCTTTTTTCAAATTTGAACAATCTATCCCTAATTAAATAGTTGGTAAATGAGTACAGAATAAGTATAATCAAAAATATTAAAACAATCAATTCTTTTAGTAATATGTAAGTGAAAAAGAAACCTATAGCATGAAACTTGTAGATAGTGAAAAAAGCACCTATTGTTAGCCCAAACACAAATCCTTTTAAAATAATCATGCCTATATTTAAAATTTGCAAGTATTTATTTAAATTTGATAGTCCCCATATTGTAAGATACAATAAAATAGCAAATATCGAAAAAAAGATTACTTTATTCCAGTACAAATTATCTGGAGTTTTCGCACTGTTTATTGAAAGTACTATAAAATTTTTGAGCTCGTCTCTTCGAGCTTGGCTGAGCAAAAAATAGAAGTTTATACCGGTAATTACGCCTCCTAAGTAAAGTGTTAAAATAGCAAAAAATAGTAATTTTACTTTTTTCCCCATTTTCTTATTTTTGCTTGCGCTTATTTATAGTAAAATAATATGTCAATTACAAGTCAGTTATTACCTACTAATGAGAAAACAAAACCTTTAGATTTAAAATAAAAATAGTTTATACTTTTGTAGAAACCATTTATAATCTTTTTATCAATCCTTAGTGTTATTTTACCATTATATAACTTCAAAATAGTCCCATCATACTTAAAGAGAACCTTAACCATATATTTGTCTTCTGGTAAAAAAAACTGTTTGCGAAACTCAACTGTCAAAAAAAGAATGAGAAAAACCACTAAAAGCAGCAATATACCTGCTCTTGCTGTTCTGACAAAGTACTTATGCTGAAGGTATCTTTTGTATCTACTTTTTCTCAAAAGTTTCACCTTCCCATAATAGTGTCATCAAGAGCTTTCGCAACAATCTGGCAACTTTTTAAAGCTTCATTAAGCAGATTGCCGTTACTACCAATTTCAATTATTAATGCATATGGTGATATATGCTGGTTATACCTTGCTGCCGAAATATTTATTGGTCTTGTAATCTGCGGGCAAACTTTCATGAGATTCTTTTGAAGATGAACTGCAAAAGTAAGATTCTCTCGCCAAAAAGGATGGTAAAGTCCGAGCTTGTCTGTACCCACAACAAGCATAACCTTTGCTAACTCCTGCCCAAATGCAACTGTTGAGACTTTTATTTTTTTTGAGCCATCTCCTATTGCGTCCCTGTGCAAATCTATGAAAATCTTTATATCAGGATGTTCTTTTTTATATCTTTCAATTATTTTCAATGACCTTGCATAAGAGCCTTTATATTCAGGATAGTCATTTATGTCCTTGCTGTGATAAACCTTGTAACCATAGTCTTTTTCAAGAATCCTTTTGAGCTCTTCCCCCACTCTAACCACATTGTAGTTAAAATCTAAGGTTCTATCAGTTGTTCCCCGGGTGTAAATAAGATTTTTTGAGGGGTTCTCATAGCTTTCAGTTGTATGTGTGTGATAAATAAGAATTGAGGGTTTTACTTTGCCATAAATCTTAAATTTTGTGTTAAGAAACTTAGTTATATCTATTCTATATTCTGTTTGATTCATAACCTCAATGTTGTAGGAAATAGAGCCATTTGGCCGAATATTCTTTAGATATTTTTGAAACTCTATATTATCATCAGCTTGATTTTCTTCAGATGCTTTAGAATTATCTTGCCTTTCTTGGTCATAATTTATTACAATAGCATCGTCTTCATAAAAACTTTGTTCTTCAAATGTTTGAGTTCTATTGAAAGAAGCAAAAAGTGGATGAGAAAACCTCATCAAATTTTCTATTTTGATTAAATTACTAATATCCGTTTTGCTTGCCAAAAAAGGTGTGTTAAAAATAATTAGTTGCTTAGAATATTTGAAGCAAAGATCTAATAACTCTCTATTTGAAAAAACAAACTTATTTACTAAAAGTTCTATAACCAATAATATGGCAATAAAAACAACATACCAAAATCTTTTCAAATCAATAACCTTCACCATCAATACAAATCTCCTCAAAAGCGTGAGATAAAAACTTTCTTGTAAAATCTCTATTCACATAAAAAAGAATTTATTCCTTCTTGGTAAAAACCTCAATTGACATATCTAAACTGGTCATTCTCTTTCACCTCTGGATGAATTGCCATATTGATACCATCAGCAATTACTGTAGAGATATTCTCAACAATCCTGTCTATGTCTTTGGGAGTGACAAATAAATTTCCATAATATGGAAATATAACCTCTTTGATTAGATTAAACCTATCTTCATCAGGTATGCTCTCAAGAAGCAAGTACAAAGGCGAAGATTTCTCTGTTTCATTTTTAAGTCTTTCAAGTAAAAGGTCTATTGCATCATTTGCGATAATTGCAGCGTCAACAACCATAGGAACACCTATAGCAACAACCGGAACACCCACTGTCTGCTGTGTAATGCCTTTTCTTTCATTGCCAATTCCTGAACCAGGAAAAATGCCAGTGTCTGCTATCTGTATAGCTGTTGAGATTCTTTCTAGTCTGCGTGACGCCAAAGCATCAATGGCAACTATCAAATCAGGATGGATTTTTTGAACAATCCCGTGAATTATCTCGCTTGTTTCAATTCCAGTAATACCCAAAACACCTGGAGAAATGGCACACACAGAACGAATACGCCTGTCTTGGACTTTTTCAGGTACAAATTCAAATAAATGACGCGTAATTAAAACCTTTGAAACAACTTTTGGCCCCAGTGAATCAGGTGTCACGTTCCAGTTACCAAGCCCAACAACAAGAATTGTGCTCTTCTGGGATAATCTTATTAAGCTTTCTAACTCCTCAGCTAATATCTTTGATACCTTTTCTTGCACTTCAAAATCCTCATCACGCAATCCATCTGCTTCAATTGTAATGTAGTTTCCCATGGGCTTTTGCAAAATTGCCTCACCTTTGACTGAGTTTATTTTCACTTTGGTTACCTTTATTTTATCATCAAACTCTTTTCTCTCTTCAACTTCAACACCTTCAATTTCTCTCCCCAAACCTTTTTGAACAATTTCTCTTGTTTCAAGTGCAAGGTCAGTATGAATTTTAAACATCGATCGCTCTCCTTTACAAAAATTTATCCTGAAATATTATTATCAACATTTTTGAAATTATTAAACCTTAAAAACATCTCAAAAGGGAACTGTAGCAAAATGTTTTGCCACAGTTCCCCTTTTTTAAAAAGGGGTTATTGCTTTTCTTTCAAGGCTCTTTCTGCCATCTCTATGGCTTTTCTGACGATGTTACCACAGTCGCGCGATTTTACCTCGCCCCAACCATACTTTGTGACTACATCGTACACTCCAAGTTCTTTTGCTATCTCCATTTTAAGTTCTTCTGACATAACTTTTTGCCTTGCCAAGCCAATAACCCCCTTTGCGGTTTTGTCACCGCAATCTTTAATATACCCCAGTAAACATCTTTTTTATTAATACATTTTCTTACATTGATAAGATACCATTGGGGTCTTTTATTATCTCTAAGATATTTTCTTCCTTACCAGTAATTGCATTAATATAGTCTGCAAAATATTTTCTGTCATATTTTCCCATAAATTCATATGTGAAAACCTCTCTTCCCGACTCAAGTGGAATTATACTCAGTGACACACTCTGAATATCAAAGTTCTTGCTCATAAGTTTCCTTGCTTGTGCTTCAGTTATTATTGGTTTTGGAATCTTCCTGTTGGTATGAGACATATAATATGCTGTTGCATCAAAGCCAACCACCTGTCCTGTATCAAGCGCTATTCGTACTTTGACCATGTCAGGATATATCTTTACACCGTTTTGCTGATAGATATAGTTTATAAGTGCTGTGTTGTCCTGTTTTAGATAAAAAGTATCTACCATATTGGTAAATCCTTTGCTCTTTAAAAATCTCAAAGCATTTTCTTTTGCTCTTGAAACACCAATCTTTGGTGCAGAAGTAGCTCTGTTATCTATCATCCAGATGACTTTGCCACCTTTTTTAGAAACTGCTACTGTAATGGTTCTATCTCTTGCCATTCTGTCAGGGATTATCTCAAAGTTAAAGGTTTTAATCTTATCACCTGAAAGTCCCAAGTAGCTAATCATGTCAGCTCTTTTGATATTCAAAAAATCAAGTGCAATTTTCTTTGCCTCATCCCTATTGATTACACTCTCTGGAAGTCCTCTTGGCACCTGTCTTGCAATATGGTCAGAAAAAGGTCCATCATATATCAGCGTTGGATAGTCTTTAAAACCTGCTTCCACTGCAAGCATACGACTACTTGTGACATTTTGGCTAATCCTTCTAAACCTTGACGTTCCAACTGTTCTGACCTCACCCCATCTGAGTCTGCCCTGGCTTATTTCAATTGCAAGTTCATTTAAGTTTTTACTAAGCTTATCAGCGTAGCTGCGAAGTTTTGCAAGTTGTGCTCTTTGTTCTTTAGTTTCCTTTTTGCCGCTCATAAGTTGTTTAGAAAGTGAAAAACTCAAATCACCCACCTGGGTCAGATACTTTGCTGTTCTCTCAAGTGCAACGTTGTTTTCTATTGGAAGCTGGCCAAGGTTTTCCTGGGCAGCAAAGGCGTTTCTCCAAACCTCTGTATATAAAGCTGCTCTTTGTCTGTCATCGTTTGATACTTCAGCCTTTGACAAAAGTGCTTGGATATTTTGAACATACCCTACCATATCAAAAAAGGCCCTATGCCACATATTAGTAAGGTAATTGTGATAGTTTGCTTTACCTCGATACTGATTTACCCCCCAAAGGGCTACAATCACTAAAACTCCAATTACAACTGCCATAATACTCCAAAGTCTCACACTTTTAAGTCTTTCTCTTAATTCCTTATATCCACCTAAAATACTCAAATCAAACTCACCTCTTTAAGTTTTATAAAATTTGAATCTATGGAGTTTAAACCTGTTATTTTGCAAATCTGTGTTTACCAATTACAAGCACAACCTTTCTACTCCATATCCATCTATTTGTAGTCTTTGCAGGATTGTAGTAATAAATGCATCCATTTGTTGGATCCCAACCATTTAGTGCATCTCTTGCAGCTTTTAGAGCAGTAGGTTCAAGCTTTGCATTAATTTGCCCATCTGTTACAGATGTAAAGGCACCAGGTTGGTAAATTACACCACTTATTGTCTTTGGAAAACCCGGATGCTTTGTTCTATTGATTATAACCGCTCCAATTGCTACCTGACCAATATATGGCTCACCTCTTGCCTCACCATTTATAACTCTTGCTAATAAATATAAATCTTTGTTTTGATAATTTGTTGATGCTTGAGTTGCAATGGAATCCTGTCGAACCTCTTTTTCACTTTTTTCAAGGGCTTTTTCGAGTCTTTTTTCAATTTTTTCATCATTTGTTCTTTTAATATCATAAATAAACTTTGCTGAGTAGACACTTAAGAGAAACCCTATTATCAATAAGATGATGAAAATGGTATACTTTTTTAGTAGCTTGCTCACCTTTCCAAAACCCCCAAGTCAAAATTCTTTTTAAAATTATTTTTTGTAAGCTTGTGTTTATTATTCAGCTTTGTGATAAAATAAATTTAAATTAAGTTTTCGATAAAAAAACGAGGTAAGAGAAAACATGAACATTTTGATACTGAGCCTTGATGCCGGTGGTGGACATTTTGCTGCTTCAAACGCATTGAAAACTGCATTTTTGCAAAAAGATCCCCAAGCAAAAGTTGAAATTGTAGACACCCTTAAGATTATAAGTCCAATCTTGGACAAGTTGGCCGTTGGAACATATTTGAAAGCTATTAAAACAGTTCCATTTATATATGGCCTTGTTTATGATTCAACAGACAAAGACCCACCTACACGCTTTAGCAAGGCAATTTATGAAAAATTTTATTTTGCATTTTATAAGCTTTACAACATTATTTCTGAACTAAACCCTGATGTAATAATTGGAACTCATCCGTCACCAATTGATATGGTAAGTCAGCTAAAAAAACGTGGAAACATAAATGTCCCTATCATCAGCATAGTTACAGATTTTACAATACACCCTTATTGGATTAACGAATATGCAGACTATATAATTGTCCATCATGAGAATTTGGTTTATGAAGCGGTTAAAAAAGGAGCTCCAGGAAAAAAAGTAATACCTCTTGGTATTCCCATTAATCCTTCTTTCTCAATAAATTATGAAAAAAAAGAAATCTTATCTGAGTTAAACCTCGAAGATAAGCCAACAATCTTAATTATGGGTGGAAGTTTAGGGCTTGGAAATATTGAGGATATAGTTGAAATGGTTTGCCACATATGTGACGAGAGTTATCAAATAATTGTTGTTACTGGGAAAAACAAAACATTAAAGAAGTCATTGGAGGAAAGAAATTTTGGAAGAAAGGTTGTTGTATTTGGTTTTATCAGTTTTATAGACAAGCTCATGGCAATAAGTGATATCTTGATTACAAAGCCTGGTGGTCTTACCTGTGCTGAAGCACTTTCTTGCAAACTTCCAATGATTTTGATATCACCAATTCCAGGGCAAGAAGAAAGAAATACTTTTTATCTTATAAATAACGGCGCTGCTGCCTATGTAAGAAATATTGAAAGCTTTGATATAGTTTTTAACCAAATAATAAATAACCCTCAAAGGCTTGAACACATGAAACTTGCGTGTTCATTTTTAGCAAAGCCAAATTCATCAAATGACATTGTGGAATTTATAAAGGGAATGGTGCTTTAAAAGGCTCCATTCCCCTTTCTATAAAGACTTTCTTTTTTTATTGTGGTTGTGGCAGAAACTTTACTGGGTTTTGGTTCTCACCGTTGTATAAAATCTCAAAGTGTAAATGTGGTGGGTCCATATATTCTATATTAGAGCTTGTCCCCACCTCACCAATTTTTTGCCCTTGCCTAACTATATCTCCAACTTGGACATATTTTAAATCTGTCAAGTTAAAGTATTTTGAAATATATCCATCACTATGGTCAATTACAACATATTTTCCATAAAGAGGGTCTTCACCTAAGTCAATTACAGTCCCGTCAAAGCAAGCTTTCACATCGCTACCTTCTTCTGCTTGAATATCAATCCCTGAATGTTCTGTCCATTCATCTAAGGTTTTAGAGTACACAAGTGACTGGTCAGAAAACTCTCTGATTATCTTGCCAGAAACAGGATAAATGGGTTTGAACACAAGGGGATTCATTACTTCTACTTCGTCTCCTACTAAACTATTTCCCCCCTGATTTTTCTTTGCAGTTGTATTGGACTTTTTCTGTGGATGTTGTCGTTCATTTTTATTGTTTGCAGTGTCATTCTTAGTTGTCAAAGTGTTTTCTTTCTTTTTTGAACTGTAAACTGAGTTTGAACCATAAATACTTTGGGTATTGTCTTCTGATTCCTTTTGAGGTACATTTTCATTTCCTGATTTTTCAGAGGTTACAGGGTTATTTTTTAATTTATCTTGTTTGGTCACCTCTTGCGCACCAACTTGTGGAATTGCATTAGAGGTATCGCTATTGTTCAGGCTTACATTATTATCTTGCTTTTCTTCAATCTCATACTTCGTAAAATCAGTAGTTGCAATTGTATAAATTGAAAAACCAATTATAAAAAGACAAACAACTACAATTATATAAAATCCTTTGGTGTCAAAAAAGTTTATCAATCTTTCTTTCCAATCCTTTTTATTCATCTTGACTTTGCACCTCCTTCCATATAAATATTCTTGCCAGCTATTTCTCAAACTATACATAAATAACAGCTTAAATATCCATATTTTTTCTTTGAATATTAGAAGAGGATTTGATATGATTTATTTAAAAATCAGTTATGTCAACTTAGAATGAGGTGCAAATAATGGAAAGGCGAAATACAAAGAAAAGACTATTTGGAAAGATTTCATCTGTTTCAAAGAAGATTTTGTTAATCATAGGAACAATTTCTATCATAATGTTTTTGTTTGGTATAAAATTTTATTTTCTATCTTTGCACTATGTGTCTGATAAGATTGATTTAAAAACTTTGTCACAGGGACTTTTGCAAAATTCGCTTTACATATTCATAGAAGGGTTGGCAGCTGCAATCATAATTGACTACTTGGCAAAGACAAAAAATTAAAGGGCAAAGCTATTTTGAAATTCAGCCTTGCCCTCCTTTTATTCATCATAATATTTATTACTAAAACTACAGTTTTTTGTATACAAAGTTAACGTCCTCTGCTGGAATTGTAAAAGTGGCATAACCCCCAACCCATTTAATCTCCACATGTATGTCTTTCACAAATAAACTTTTGAGTTTATTACTATCAGTTGTAATCTTAGGAATAAATGTGGCTAACCCGACATCTATCCCTCTATTCTTGATGCCATCTAATACATAATTTGGGATTGTATTAAAATCGTATCCAAATTCAAGGTTTTGCCTCCAAGGAGGAAAATATTTTTTTAAACTTTTGTCCAATGTGCCTTTGACTATTATTCCTTTATACGAGCAAGGAATTTTAGTTGGAACAATTTTGACACTTATTATGAATCTTAAATAATCTTTGCTTTCTTTAACTTCTTGAATTATAACCTCAGCTTCTGTTTTAAAAATTGATGGATTATACTTTCTGTAGCCTAATAACTTAGATTTCTCAATGGATTTATCTTTTTGTATATTTCTTTCTACAATGTTTAAAATCCCCATTCCTATCAATATAACCACCGCTATACCCAGCGCGAATATTGAAATAAACCTTTTTTTTGACAATTCTATCACCTACAAAAACTTTTATAAAATAGCATTATCAATGAGTCCACGCAAGAACCAAAGCTGGTTTTGACCATAAATAACGAAGATAAGCTTCTTGATACATTATACTGTCTTGCCAATAGTAACTACTGTAAACTTCTGAAGCAATAGGGCCATATCCATTTGCTGGAATAAAATCATATGACTTTGTACGCGTAAATCCGTTTTTATCTGTAAATGAAACTAAAGCATGTCTATAGGTTTCCTTACGTTCAACATCTACCTTCGTAATCCACTCTTTTTTGCTACTGTAATAAACCTGGGCAATTTTACTATAGTATGAGTAAGAATGATATAATGCTGCTTTTCCATATCCTGTTACTGCAATATCCTGCGGCATAAGATTAAACGCAATAGATGCAACTTCGTATATCAAACTCGCTACTTTGACATAATAATTTGCTTCAGCTATGCTCAATAACTCTTCAGCAATCGTTGAAAAAATGCCGTCTTTTTCTTCATCTTTATAGAGAATACCACTTGACCATCGAGGAGTATACGTAATGTTTATTGAACCTTCACCAGGATCTGTATAATTTGGTGTTATTATTAATTTATTGCTCAAAATGTTATTTTTTAGAATTGAATTAAAATAAGGATTTTTCTCATAAACTGCTTTTGTAACTGTATCATTTTCCCGTATTTTTGACTTATCAAATGTTGCATAATTTAAAATTTCATTTTTACTTATCGTCGGGTTCCCTAAAATTGTTTGTTCTTTAAAAATTCCAGCGATATATAATATTAACATAAAAACTCCTATAAACCTATACATTCTTTTCATATCACTTAAAACCTCCTTTCAGCTATTGTAGTTTGATTTTAACTAAACAGCTGGTAACATTTTTTCTTGCTAACTTAAAGTTAAATTTACTTTTTATCAACATTGATTGAATAAAACTTATGACATAATTGAATCACCCCTTTATTACCATGTAATGTTATTTTAATAATAAAAAAAATCAATGTATAAATTAACCAAAAATAATTAAATTTTGAATTATCAATTTGTCTTATTGAACAAAAACCTTTTTATTTTGCTGGCTATACTTTTAATAAATATAAAATAACCCTCAGTGTCAATTTCATAGTTTGGCATCACATTTTTGGTAATGACTATTATACCAAGGTTTCTTATCCCATTTTCATAATCCTGATAGTAAAGCTCTTTAATTTTTCCTCTTTTATCCTTTACCTTCACCCACATATAAATCTGTGCATCTGAAAATATCCTCTCAAGTTCGTTTTCTGATTGAATTAAAATACCATTTATTGAAATCAATGTGTCACCTGGTCTAATTCCCATCTTTTCAGCAACGCTATTTTCTTCAACATACAACACCTTGATTGTATTCTCCTCTACCTCAAATATTGATTTTCCCTCTTTTTGCTTTTTTTGCTGAAAAAGTATTATGCTCTCATGAGCAATAGGTGCAAATAAAGCTGCAATCCATTTAAAAGCATAGATTCTATATGAAAGTGCACTTAAAACAAAAAGTACAATGCTAAATATACTTAAGGTAAAAGCACTCTTTTTGCTAATCACATGTGGCTCATCAGAAACAGCCAAATCGCCATAACCAAGTGCTGCTACAATAGGTGTCAAAAGAAGCAAAGTAGTAGGAGTTACCTGTTGGGGTTTGAACAAAGGCCACCATGAAGGTTCAAACAAATTAATTTTTACTGTGGGTGCAGATACCTGAAAGTTAAGCGCAATAATAACCATCGGAATACCCCAAAACCTTTGCATCAGGTAAGCGCCTGTAATCGAATGGTTATCTAAATACCCGGTAGATTCGTCCTTTTTTCTTCGTTTTATTACAACAGGTATTGCTCCTCTGAAACCGTCTAAAAATATTAAAAGACTCTCAACAAAATGCAAAATTGCAACAATTAATAGTATCCCAGAAATATCTACAGCTGGTTTTTTAAATATCAAAGATACTATTGAAATAATTCCTGCTGAATATGAAAAACAAAGATACCTTGGATTTATAAGAGCAAGAATCAATGCAATATACCAAAGATAAAGAAAGCTATCTACATCAACCACTATTCCAAAAAATAGAACAATTAAGCTCACTATATACCCACCTACAAGCCCTGCAATAGATGATTCAATCACTTTGTAAATTAATGTCCTTCGATTATAGCCCAACACATTTTGCTCAAATTCTTGCTCTCTTTTGTATAAAAACGCAATTAAAATAATTATTACCCAGAAATTCCAACTAAAAAGAAGGCTAAATATGTTAAGCCCTGTTAGCTCAAATATCTGCCAGAAAAACTTAAACATAAACTGCACCTCAAATCTTCTCAAATGCTACTTTTTAGAATTTCAATTGCCTTTTTAAGCTGCAAGTCCTTATTCAGTGGCACGTTCATTTTGTCCTGATACTCTTTGGGCTGTAAAACCTGAATGTCAGGTTTTATCCCTTTCTTGTTGATATACGCACCGCTTGGAAGCAAGTATTGACTAACTGTTATCTTTATTGCTGACCCATCACCAAGTTCAAATACCTGTTGAACTACACCTTTTCCAAAAGTCTTCTCACCTACAATTTTAGCTCTTTTTTGGTCCTTTAAACATCCGGCTAAAATCTCTGAAGCAGAGGCTGAATATCTATTTGTCAAGACAACAAGAGGTGTTACAGTGTCTCCATTTTTATACGATTTAAAATACTGCTTGTTATTATATCTATCCTTAAGATAGACTATAAGCTGCCCTTTTTTGAGAAAGTTGCTTGCAACATCAACAACAGACTCTAAAAGTCCACCAGGGTTAAATCTAAGGTCAATAATAAGAGCTCTGCACCCGCTACTTTTGAGTTTATCATACGCGGCCATAAAATCTTGTGGAGTGTTCTCGTCAAAGTTTGTTATCTTTATATACCCTATGGTATTATCAAAGATTTTGCTACTCACTGTCTTTATCTTTATTTCGTCTCTAACTATCTTAAAATCTATTGGTTTTGAACTGCCATCGCGAAGAACTGTAACAGTAACAGGTGTGCCTTTGGGTCCTCTCATAAGACTAGCTGCTTTGTCAATATCCTTTGCAGTTAGACTAATGCCATTTACCTTTATAATCTTATCACCCGGTTTTATACCTGCCATATATGCAGGCGAGCCCTCAAAAGAGGTTACAACTTCTATATAATGCTCACCTGGCTCTATTGTAACACCAATTCCAAAGTATGTTCCTTTGCTCTGAATCACAAACTCGTTAAATTCTTTTTTTGTAAAGTATTCGGTGTAAGGGTCATTCACACTTGCAGCAATCCCATCAATTGCACCATCTATTAATTTTTGGTCGCTAATATCCTTTGGTTCATAATAGTACTTTTTCAAAAGCCAGATAACCTTAGAGAGCTTGGGATTTGTTACCAAATTATTGGTATAAAGTGGACTTCCAAAGTAAAGATATGTTGTGAAAATGTATGTTGCCACTGCAGTTATCAAAATTATTGCTATAGTATTGAGTCTTTTTTTCATGTTTTCTTCAGCCCCTTATTTCAGATAATTCAATGGGTCGACAACATCGCCGTTGATTCTCACTTCAAAATGAAGGTGTGGACCTGTCGAATATCCGGTTGAACCAACATTACCTATGCATTCGCCTTTCTTCACCTTTTGCCCAACAGAGACATTTATTGAAGAAAGATGAGCATAAAGCGTACTAATACCACTTCCATTGTCTAAAATAATGGTTTTCCCATATCCAGAAACCCATCCAGCTAAGATCACATCACCATCAGCTGCTGCTAAAACCCTTGTACCATAAGGTGCAGCAATGTCAATCCCTGTATGCATCTTGTTCTTTTTCAAAATAGGATGAAATCTCATCCCAAAATATGATGATATATCATAGTAACCATCAAGTGGCCATAAAAGCTTTCCACCTGAATATATTCGTTTTGTCTTTTGTCTTGCCAAAATCTCTTTTATCTTTTTGGAAAGTTCATTCGAAACTCTTTCCAGTTCATCAAGCATATTTTCTAACTTGTCCTGCTCTTTTTCTAAGTCAGACAAAAGCTTTTTCTTTTCTTGTTGCTCAGCAATGAGCGAATTTTGATATTTTTCAAGTTCTGCTTTTTTGTTGTTTAAATCTTGTCTTAGTAAAACTAATTCTGCTTCTTTCTTTTTTATATTCTCAATAGATTTTGTATACTCATTTAGTATTTGCTTATCATACTCAATTATATCGTTAAAAAGATACATTCTTGTAAAAAAGTCAGACAAATTTTTCGAGTCAAGCAAAATCTCTATGTACGAAACTGAAACATTGTTTATCTCATATATTGCTCTGATTCTGTCTTTGAACTTTTGGTAATATGCCTCCTTTTTTGCCTGCTCATGTTGAAGTTGCTCTTGGGTATCTTTAATCCTGTTCTCAACAATAAGAATATTGTTTTTTAACAAATCAATTTGGCTTTTTGTTTTGTCAATCTCCTTGTCAATATCATCTATCTGATCTAAAACCTGTTGCTGTTTATTTTTTATTTCAGTAATCTTTTGCTGAGTCTTCTTTTTGTTTTTCTCAACAGATTTGAGTTTGTTCTGATAATCTTTCAGTGTATCAGATATAGCACTTTCAAAAAACAAAACAAAAACCAAAAATAAAATTACAATTTTAAGTTTTCTCACCAAAGTAAAAAACCTCCTCTTCAGAAAAAAGAGGCTATATTAAGCTTTGAGATATCTTCTTAGCGAAATTAGACTTCCTAAAATGCCAACCATACTTCCAGTTAGAATAAACAATCCTAATATCTTGTACTTATAAGTAGAGATATTTACAAAATCTACAAAGGTAATTGTTTGTGAGAGATATTTTATCGAGTAATGATATATTAAAAGCACTACAGCATATGCAAAAGTTGCTCCCAGTATTCCAATTATAAAGCCTTCAACAACAAAAGGACCGCTTATAAACCGATTTGTTGCACCAATATATCTCATTATAGAAATTTCTCTCCTTCTTGCAAAAAGGGTAATCTTTATTGTATTTGCTATTATAAATATTGCTACCATATACAGACCTAAAATCAAAGCTACACACAAGAGATTTAGTATTTTCATTATCCTCTTTAACCTATCAACCGTTTGAGACGGAAAGTAAACCTGAGCAACTCCTTGCAAATTTTCTAATGCTTTTGCAAGCTCTTTTGTGTATTCTATTTTTACAGGTCTTACAATAAAATAACCCCGAAGAGGATTGTCTTTTTCAAGTCCCTCCAAAAGAAAAGAATTCTTCCCAAGCTTTTTTTTGAAATCTTCAAGCGCCATTTCAGGACTTATATAATCATAACTTCGAACCTGTGCATTCTTTCTCAAAAACTCTTCTATCACAGGTACTTTATCTTCTTGACCTTTTTGGAGAATTACTCTTATATCAACAGTCTTTTCTATTTGCTCTGAAATATATCCTAAATTCAACGCAATTGCAATGAAAACCCCAACCACAGTTAAGGCTGCTACCACTATTGAGATAGAAGCAGCAGCCATGGTCTTATTTAAAAATATATTCTTAAATCCATCTTTGCAAAAGTACTTGAACGTCTGAAGTCTCATAGCTGTAAACCCCTTTAGGTTGGTCTTTGACAATCCTGCCGTTGTCAATTGCAATAACTCTTTTTCTCATGCTATCCACAATCTCTTTTGCATGTGTTGCAACTAAAACTGTTGTACCCCTTTTATTTATATCCTCTAAAAGTCTCATTATCTCCCACGAGGTATCAGGGTCAAGATTTCCAGTTGGTTCATCAGCAACTAGCAACGAAGGCTTGTTGACAATTGCTCGCGCCAAGGCAACCCGCTGCTGCTCACCACCTGAAAGTTCGTGCGGGTAACATTTTGCCTTGTGCGCAAGCCCAACAAGCGACAGTACAAAAGGAACTTGCCTTCTGATAAGCTTTGAAGGTGCCCCTGTTATTTGCATAGCAAACTCAACATTTTCATACACAGTCTTGTTCGGTAAAAGCCTAAAATCCTGAAATACAATGCCAATCTTTCTTCTGTAATAAGGTATTTCTCTCTTAGAAAGTTTATTCAGATTGTACTCGCCAACGATTATCTCACCTTCGGTTGGTTCAATCTCTTTTAAAAGAAGTTTAACCAACGTAGATTTCCCCGCACCACTTGAACCTACTATAAATACAAACTCTCCTTTTTCTATTGTCAGGTTTACTGAACTGAGCGCAAGTACCCCATTAGGATACCTTTTGCTCACATTTATAAACTTTACCATCTAAATTCACCTGCAATATTCTCTAAAATGTTATATTCCCCTTTGTATATTCAAGATATTGATTCACAAGCATAGCCATCTTAAAGATAATAGCATCCTCAAACTTTCTCAAATCAAGCCCTATCATTCTTTCAATTTTATCAAGCCTGTATACCAAGGTATTCCTGTGGATATAAAGCTGTCTTGCTGTTTCTGAGACATTTAAGTTGCACTCAAAGAACATCTCAACAGTCTGTATTAGCTCTGGATCAAAGTCAGAGAGTTTTACGTCCTTGAAGACTTCTTCTAAGAACATCTCACAAAGCTTTGTTGGCATTTGGTATATGAGCCTTCCAAGCCCAAGTTTGTGATAGCTTACTATATATTTGTCCTTTTCAAATATATAACCAATTTTTAGCGCTGCTTCAGCTTCTTTGTATGACATTGAAAGCTCTTTGATATCATCAACAACAGAGCCAATTCCGATATACGCTTTTAAAAGAAGTTCAGAGTTAAGAGTATCAAGTATAATCCTTGCTACCTTATAGGCATCCTCATCAGTAGAACCAGGCTTTAGCTCTTTTATGAACACAAGTATGTTATTGTCAAGCTGAATAATGAAATCCTTCGTGCTCTTTGGAAAGATGCTTGTCAAAATCTCTCCAACATTAATATCTTTGATTTCTTTTGCATTTGGAATATATATAGCAAAAACAACCCGTGTCGCACCTGTTGCGATATGCAGTTCTCTTGCTTTTGTGTAAATTTCACCTGGTAAAATGTTGTCGTACAATAGATTCTTGATAAACAATTTCTTATCATAAGCAGAAGCAGGCTCTTTTGCCTTCATCACAACAAGGTTAAGCATGTCCAAAAGCTTTTCAGCATGTGGTTCTGTGTTGTTTATATACAGTACATATGTGTCTGTTTGGGTTCTAAAAACCTTATATGTGCGTCCTTCAAAGATTTCAAGATCTGTGTCTGTTTTTATCAAGTCAATAGCAACAGTGTTGATTCTATTTTGAGAAAGTGGGTTTGAACTATAAACAACTCTTCCATCAGCCTCTATATATCCGAATTCATCCTCGATGATATCTTTTGCTTGCTCTAACACATCAATTACCTTTTGTGTCATCATAACGTTATACCTCACCCTTTTCCATAGTATTTTATAAATCTATTATACTTTTTTTCTTTGCGATTGTAAAAGGTTTTTGAAAACAAAAAACCCCTGCCACTTTTAAATGTTGGCAAGGGCTTATTCTTCTTTTGCTTAGTGAACAATTGCCTTTTCTGTCTCTTTGTCAAACAGGTGAATTCTGTTTGCATCAAATGCAAGTTTAATCTTGTCACCAGCTTTTGTCTTTGACCTTGGGTCAACTCTTGCAATGAGGTTAAGACCATCAACAACTACATAGAGAAGTGTTTCAGAACCAAGCATCTCAACAACATCAACATGGGCATCAACAACAGCATCCTGAGCTGTCTGCAGGAATATCTCTTCATCGTGTAAGTCCTCAGGTCTGATACCCATTATAACCTCTTTACCAACATAGCCAAGCTCCTCAACCTTCTTAGCCTTTCCTTCTGGAAGTTTTATTGCATTGTTACCAAATACAACGTACAAGTTCTTATCCTTTTGCTCAATTCTTGACTCAATGAAGTTCATCTGAGGTGAACCAATAAAGCCAGCAACAAACAAGTTTGCAGGTTGCTCATACAAAACTTGTGGAGTGTCTACTTGCTGAATAAATCCATCTTTCATAACAACAATTCTTGTACCCATTGTCATAGCTTCTGTCTGGTCGTGTGTAACGTAGATGAATGTTGTTCCAAGTCTCTTATGAAGTTTAGACAGCTCTGTTCTCATCTGGACTCTGAGTTTTGCGTCCAAGTTTGAAAGAGGCTCATCCATCAGGAATACCTTTGGCTCTCTGACAATAGCACGACCAAGCGCAACTCTCTGTCTCTGACCACCAGACAAAGCCTTTGGCTTTCTGTCAAGTAAGTGCTCAATTCCCAAAATCTTTGCTGCCTCATGAACACGTCTCTTTATCTCATCTTTTGGAAATTTTCTGAGTTTAAGACCAAATGCCATATTCTCAAAAACAGTCATGTGCGGATACAAAGCATAATTCTGGAAAACCATCGCAATATCTCTGTCCTTTGGAGGAACGTCATTTACCAGCTTGTCCCCTATGTAGATTTCGCCCTCTGTGACCTCTTCAAGTCCAGCAATCATTCTAAGAGTTGTTGTCTTACCACAACCAGATGGTCCAACCAATACTATAAATTCCTTGTCCTCAATGTCAAGGTTAAAATCAGAAACAGCTGTAACACCACCAGGATATCTCTTATAAACACCTTTTAATCTTACACTTGCCACTTTTCTTTTACCTCCTACACAGTATTTGTATATTAATTCGCAAAAATTTTCTTCTAATATAGACTATACAATTATTTGCGACTAAAAACTATTGATTTTTTAAACAAACTTTTCAAAAACCTTTTAGATAACATGTCTAAACTATCTTACCAAAAACAAAGGCTGATAAGGAGTTGTACCTTATCAGCCAATTGTTACTATTGTTGTGATTTGGTTGCCTCTTCAGCACCTTTTCTAAACAGTCCTAACACAAAGATGAATATCGCAGCGCCAAGTATGGTTGGAATAATCGGAATTCCGGCTATAACAGGACCAAGTTTTCTGAAAAATGGGATATATGCTCCAATCCATGAACCAACAAGCCCTGCAATCATTGCTCCAATAAAACCACCTGGCATCTTGTACTTGGTTAGTGCATCACCAATATAACCTGCAATTGCTGCAACAATCAGGGTCATTATAAATCCGAGCATCAGCTTTGACCCCCTTTTTTAAAATAGCACCTCTACTCTTTAGTATGATTACTTTTATCGAATTTAATCACTTGATAATATTACCAATAATACCCCATCTTCTACCTCAACAATTGCTTCATCTTCTATAATAACATTTGATACACCATAGGGATTGCCAAATTCCATGCTACCATCTTTTAGTGTATAATACAAACCTTTAGTTGAGATGCCTTTTACTGTTTTTGTATATGGTAGCAAAGATAGAATATGTCCTTTTTTTCCTTCTATTTTTATCTTGTCTTTTGTCATTGTAATGATATTATTATTATCAACAATAAGACCTTTTATATTGCGTTCAAGTAGATAATATAAAAGTGTGATGTTTGCCAGCACATGGTCAATCCTTCTTCCTGTGCAAGAAAGCATCACTATCTCATCAAAACCTCTTTCAGCTAAGTACTCAACCGCAATCTGGGTATCAGTTTTGTCTTTTTCACGAGGAAATTCCAAAATTTCTACATTTTTAATTCTAAAATATTCCAAAACATCTTTGTCAATAGAGTCAAAGTCACCTAATATCAAGTCTGGCAAAAAACCATAGTTGTATGCAACATTCGCACCGCCGTCACAGCAAATAATAAAATTTGCCGTTTTTAGATATTCTTCATAAAAAGCTTTATCTTCCACACTGCCGTTTGATATAATAATCGCTCTCATCTCAATATCCCTTTCCATATTTTTCCAATATTTAGAAGAAACTTAGCTGGCTTGTCTGAGGTAAATCCTTTAAAACCTTGTACTGTGTCAATATCTCAATTACCTGTTTATTTAGTTTTGCTCTTCTCTGAAGGTCATCAATGGACAAAAATTTTCCTTCCTTTCTTGCCTCAACAATATTTCGTGCAGCAGCAATTCCAACGTTCGGCAAGGCATTAAATGGAATCAAAAGTCCACCATCTTTTATCATAAACTTTTCTGCATCTGATTCGTTCAAATCAACAGGATAAAACTTAAGACCTCTTGCTAACATCTCATTTGCTATCTCAAGCACTGTCAGAAGGTTTTTGTCCTTTTGAGATAGAGTATTCATTCTATTCTCCATGTCTCTTATCTTTTGTCTTATAAACTCTCTTCCCTTTAATATGGTTGCATAATCAAAGTCATCTGCTCTGACTGTGAAGTATGTTGCATAGAAAGCTTCTTTATAATGAACCTTAAAGTAGGCAATCCTAAATGCCATCATGACATAAGCAGCAGCGTGAGCCTTTGGAAACATGTATGTGATTTTCTTACAGCTTTCTATATACCACTCTGGCACACCGTAGCCTCTCAAAAGCTCTTCGTCTTCTGGTTTTAAACCCTTCCCTTTTCGAACATCCTCCATTATTCTAAAACTGTCTTTCGGCGGAACACCTTTTTGAATAAGGTATAGCATTATATCGTCACGAGTTGAGATTACCTCTTTTAACGTTGCAATGCCGTTTCTGACAAGATCCTGTGCGTTATTTGTCCACACATTTGTTCCATGGGAAAGCCCTGATATTCTAACAAGCTCAGCAAACGACTTTGGTTTTGTCTCTATCAGCATCTGTCTTACAAATCTTGTACCAAATTCTGGTATGCCAAAAGTCCCAACTTCACAGTCAATATCCTCAGGAGAAATTCCAAGCGCTTCTGTACTTGTAAAGATTGACAAAGTAGCCTTGTCATCAAGTGGGATTGATCGCGGGTCAACTCCCGTTAAGTCCTGAAGCATTCTTATAACTGTAGGGTCGTCATGACCAAGTATATCAAGTTTTAATAATCTTCCAGAGATTGCATGATAGTCAAAGTGGGTTGTAATTACACTTTTGTCCTCGCTATCTGCAGGATGCTGAATTGGTGTAAAGTCGAAAATCTCTTTGTCTTTTGGAACAATCATAAGCCCACCTGGGTGCTGGCCTGTTGTACGTTTAACACCTGTGCAGCCCTGCGAAAGTCTTAAAACCTCTGCCGGGTGCAAGCTCAGTCCTTTTTCCTCTGCATACTTTGTAACAAACCCATGTGCAGTCTTTTCAGCAACTGTTGAGATTGTCCCTGCTCTGAAAACATAACCCTGTCCAAAAAGCTCTTCTGTGAACTTATGTGCAATGGGCTGATATTCACCTGAGAAGTTCAAATCTATATCAGGTTCTTTGTCACCATCAAAACCTAAAAAAGTCTCAAATGGTATATCATGCCCGTCTTTTCTAAGTTTTGTACCACACCTTGGACAGTCTTTGTCCTCAAGGTCATAACCACAGCCAACTGTTCCATCTGTCACAAACTCAGAATACTTACAGTTTGGACAAACATAGTGCGGTGGCAGTGGATTTACCTCTGTAATTCCACACATTGTAGCAACAAGTGATGAACCAACAGAACCACGTGAACCAACCAAGTATCCATCTGACAACGACTTTGACACAAGTTTTTGCGCAATCAAATACATCACAGCAAACCCATTTTTTATAATAGAATTTAGCTCTTTTTCAAGTCTCTGCTTAACAATCTCTGGAAGCGGTTCTCCATATATCTCATGAGCCCTTTTCATTGTCATGTTGTAAATCTCTTCTTCAGCGCCTTCAATCTTTGGCGGGAATGTCTCATCAGGTATTGGTTTTACATCCTCTATCATATCAGCAATTTTATTGGTGTTCTCAACAACAACTTCATATGCTGCTTCTTTGCCAAGATATTCGAACTCTTTCAGCATCTCATCAGTTGTTCTAAAGTATAAATATGGATCAGTTTCTACGTCATCGTAACCTTGGTTGTGCTTTAGAATTTGCCGCAAGATTCTCTGATGAGGATGGCAATAATGCGCATCAGACGTTGCAACAACCAACTTATTTAGTTTTTTCCCAAGCTGATATATCTTTTTGTTGATTTGTCTGAGCTGCTCTTCATCCTTTAAATATCCTTCTCTAATTAAAAAAGAGTTATTCTCAATAGGCATAATTTCAAGAAAATCGTAAAGTGATGCTATCTTCTCAAGCTCCTCATCGCTCTTCCCTTCCATAATTGCCCTAAAAATTTCTCCTGACTCACATGCGCTTCCTAAAATAAGACCATCTTTTAGCTGTATTAAAACACTTTTGGGAATTCTTGGTCGTTTATAAAAATACTCAAGATGAGAATATGAAACAAGCTTATAGAGGTTCTTTAGCCCCTGCTGATTTTTTACAAGTATTGTGGCATGGTAGCTATGCGATTTCAAATCTGCTTTTGTATTTGTTTCAATAGTATTAAGTTCTCTTAAATATTTATATCCTCGACTTTTTAGCTTTTCAATCAGACTTATAAAAATCTTTGCAGTAGTTTCAGCATCAGAGTCTGCTCTGTGATGATGTTTAAGTTCAATATTTAGAAATTCTGCCACTTTGTTTAACTTATGGGAGGATAAATCTGTAAGCACTCTTCTTGAAAGCTCTAACGTATCTATATATGTATAGTCAAAGATAAGGCCGCACTCTTGATAAGACCTTTTCAAAAATCCAATATCAAACTGTGCATTATGTGCAACCAAAATGGCTCCACTGCAGAACTTCTCAAATTCCAGTATAGCATCTGAAAGCTTTGGAGCATTATCTACCATATTCTGGTAAATACCTGTTAGTTCAGATATTCTAATAGGAATCTTTCCTTCCGGGTCCACAAATGTTGAAAATCTATCAACAATCTCACCGTTTTCTATCTTCACAGCTCCAATCTCAATTATCCTGTCTTTTTGGTTGTCAAAACCTGTTGTCTCAATATCAACAACTACAAAAGTAGTGTCTAAGCTCTGGTTTTCTTTCGGATTATATACAACAGGCACACCGTCGTCAATCAGATAGCATTCCATTCCGTATATGACCTTAACATCTTCACTTTTACTCACTTCCTGGGCTTCTGGGAATGCTTGTACAACGCCATGGTCAGTAATTGCAATTGCCCTGTGCCCCCATTTTGCAGCAGTCTTTATAAGTTCTTCTGCTGAACACACAGCATCCATAGTAGACATCTTTGTGTGGGCGTGAAGTTCTACCCTTTTTACCTCAGCTGTGTCAAGCCTTTCAGGTTTCACAGCTCTGTTTACATTCTTTGCATTTACAACAATTGCCTTTTCGAACTCATCAAACTCAACGTTTCCTTCAATTTTTATATAATCTCCCACAGAAATTGAAGTTGGGATATTGTCTTTTTTTGCAACAATTTTGACATAGGTAGATGTGTTGTAATCTGTGACATACAGTTTGTAAATGAGTATATTCTGGTTTTTTGTCTCTTTTATCTCAATATTGAAAACTTCACCCTCAATTATACACTTGCTGCCTACCTTTATTAAAGAAATAGGAGTTATTTCTTCTTTTTCGTTAATTCTTTTGCCAAATATGACATCTGGATCTTGCTGAATATCTTTTTTATCGGCTTCTTTCGTTTCTTTTTCCTTTCTCTTCTCTTCAGACTCTTTCAAATAGTTTTCAATTTCACTATCAAAGTCAAAGTGAATATAAAAGTCTTTAATCCTAAACTCTACATCACACTTGCAGCCAAACTCTTCACTTAAAATATCCCTGACAAGCACATCTAACTTTCTTTCAAGCATTATATCTCTAATTCCATTTGGCACTAAAAATACAAGCTTGTCACCTTCTAAAGTAATCTCGCACTCTTTTAAAAATGCCTTGAGCCCATTGCACTTTTTTGATATCTTATAGACCAAAAACCATTTGTGTTTTTGTAAAAGTTCTTTTATATTCGCAACCTTGTTATTCAGAAGTTTAACCTCTACATCTTCGCAAATATCCAAGGAATTTTTGAATCTACTTTCAAGTTCAATTAAATTTATTTCATCTAACCCCTTAATATCATCAATGTATATTTTCAGAAACTTATTCGCTTTGTCAAATTCAACCTTGACAGGTTTGAGTGGTAAATAAGCCACCTCACTCATGCCTCATCCCTACTTTTTTTGAGATTGACATATCCTTTAATAATTTCTCTATACATTTTCATTCTGTGCTGAGCACCTTTGAAAAATCCCAGCTTTTCCTCTTTCATAACATGGGAAACATGGGGCAGTTCAACTGTCAAAACTCTTAAGTTCAGTTTTTTTGCATATTCTGTCAAGATAATCTCAATTGCATAGCCCAAATCTTTAATGTCTTTTCTTGATTCTAATATCTTATCAAAAACCCATCTTTTTATTGATCTTTGACCAGACAAAAAGGGTGAAATTTTCTGAGCTAAATCTGTAGAAAATCTACCTTCTGAAAATATCCCTATTGTCATATCAGCTTTATCTTCTAAAACAGGTAAAATAAGATTTTCAACATCTTCAACTTTGAGATTTATAAGGTCAGCATCAAGCATTAAAACTACGTCACTTTGAGTGTTTTCAACACCGTAGAAGATTGCATAGCTTTTACCCATATTTTGGTATAGTTTTAAAACATGTGCACCCTTTTCTTTTGCAACCTCTGCTGTCTTGTCCTCAGAGCCATCGTCTATCACATAAATTTCATCAACAAGCGTACACTTTTTCACAACCTCTATAACCGACCCTATCCTTTTTTCCTCATTGTACGCAGGAATCAAACAAACCACTTTATTATTCATCATTTCACCTCATGTTTTATAAAGAGAATAAATCTCTCGTATCAGCTCATCAACAAGATCATCTTCTTTTACCTTCTTTACAATCTTTCCTTTTTTAAACAAAAGTCCCTCTCCAATGCCGCAGGCAATTCCAATATCAGCTTCTTTTGCCTCACCAGGACCATTTACTGCACAGCCCATTATTGCAACGCTAATATCCAAATCCAAATTTCCAATTCTCTTTTCAACCTCATTTGCAATCTTGATTAAATCTACGTTACACCTTGCGCATGTTGGACATGAGATTATATTCACACCCTTTTTTAATTTTAACCCCTTTAGAATCTCTTTTGCAACAGTTACCTCTTTTTCAGGATCATCAGTAAGAGACACCCTTATTGTGTCTCCAATACCTTGAAGAAGCAGATGACCAATTGCAATACTTGACTTTACACACCCTGCAATAAATGTCCCTGCTTCTGTAAGTCCAACGTGAAGTGGATAGCTTGTCTTTCTTGACAAAATTTCATAACTTTTGATAGTTGTCAAAACGTCAGATGACTTTACAGATATTACAATATTGTCAAAATCAAAACTTTCCAAAAGTCTTACCTGGTTGAGGGCTGCCTCAACAATTGCTTCAGGCGTTGGTGATTTGTATTTTTCCAATATCTCTTTCGGAAGAGAACCTGAGTTTGCCCCAACTCTGATAGGAATACCATATCTTTTGGCTTCATCAACTATTTTCTTTACCTTTTCAGGTCCTCCAATATTACCAGGGTTAATCCTTATCTTATCAGCTCCATTGTAAATAGCCTCAAGTGCAAGTTTATAATCAAAATGAATATCAGCAACAATCGGAATATGAATCTTAGCCTTGATTTTTTCAATAGCTTTTGCACTTTCCATATCAGGTATTGCAACTCTTATTATTTCGCAGCCCAAACTTTCAAGTCTGAGTATCTGCTCAACTGTCTTTTCAACATCTTTTGTCTTTGTATTTGTCATTGACTGAATCCTAATTGGCTCACCGCCACCAATATAAAGATTGCCAATCTTTATCTTTCTTGTCAAACATGTCACCTTCCAGGCATTATGATGTTTTTGATATCATTAAAAGTGACAATTACAAGTAGTAAAAGGAGCAGCACAAACCCAATTGTATGAATCAGCGCTTCCTTTTCCCTGTTAAATGGCCTTCCCACTACTGCTTCGTATAAATAAAACACAAGTCTGCTTCCGTCAAGCGCAGGGAACGGAATGAGGTTTATAACACCAAGGTTTACTGAAATGAGCTGCATAAGCCACAAAATGTTTAAAAGCCCGCTTATAAAGTTTTGCTTAAACCCAGCATTTGCCGCCTGCCCAATTGTTTTTACTATTCCAACAGGTCCCATTACCTCAGACCCAGATACCTTGCCCGACAATATTAAAACAACTCCATAAATAGTCTCCTTAATCTCAGCATATGTGGCAAATATGCTATAATAGACGCTATTTAAAAAATTCTTCTGTGAAATTTTGGGTGATATACCTATTCGCTTTGACTTTGTATTAGGATCATATTTTGGAGTAACAAAGAAACTGTATTCCTGACCATCTCTTAAAACTTTAACTTCAAGAGGTTTGTCTTTGTAGAGCATATTATGAACTGCTAAATAGAAGCTCACCTGGTCCCATACAAATACACGATTGCCATCAAGCTCAATTATTTTATCTCCTGGTTTTATTCCTACTTGATATGCAGGCATAGTAGGCTCAACTTTACCAATTATATTTGTTCCAAAACCAACAAAATAGCCTATACCCATCATGATGACAATTGCAAGGACAAAATTCATCAATGGACCCATTAACACCATCAAAATTCTCTTATGAACTTTTGCTTTATTTAGTGCACGTGGATGGTCTACTTCCTGGTCCTCACCAAGAGGTCTTACATAGCCGCCTATTAAAAAAGCTCTTACAGAATATTCTGTCTCTTTACCTTTGATGCTAAAAATCTTTGGACCAAACCCAATGGCAAACTCTTCTACAAGTACTCTTGATAATTTGCAAACAATAAAATGACCAAATTCATGAATAAGTATCACAATTGTGAGGACAATTAAAGCTATCAAAAGATTTATCAAGACATCTCACCTTCCACTATTTTTTTGAGTTCCATCCTTGCTATTTTATCAACCTCTAAGATGTCCTCAATTGAATTGATTTGTTGTGGCCTGTGGTTCTCAACAACCTTTGCTACATAATTCATCATATCAACAAATGTTATCTTCCCCTCCAAGAAAAATTTAACTGCTTCTTCGTCAGCCGCATTTAAAACAACTGGATAACTTTCCCCTTTTTGTGCACATTCATATGCGAGCTTGAGCAAAAAGAACGTCTCAAAATCAGGCTCTTCAAATGTAAGCTGCTTTAATTTGCTAAAGTCAAGAGGCTCTATTAAACAGATACCCCTTTTGGGATATGTTAAACTGTATTCAATTGGAAGTCGCATATCTGGATTTGAAATCTGAGCTTTTATAGAGCCATCAACAAACTCCACCATTGAATGTATAATACTTTGGGGATGTATTACAACATCAATCTCATCAGTTTTTTTGTCAAAGAAAAACATTGCTTCAATAACTTCAAAACCCTTGTTAATTAGCGTTGCAGAATCAACTGTTATTTTTTTCCCCATTCTCCATGTAGGATGCGAAAGTACATCTTCTATTTTGACATTTTTTAGTTGGTCTAATTTCTTACCTCTAAATGGTCCGCCTGAGGCTGTTAATATTATTCTTCTCACATTTTTATTGTCCTCACCTATAAGACACTGGAAGATAGCACTGTGCTCTGAATCAACAGGAATCAAAATGTAGTCTTGGTTTTCATTTGATTTGTCCTTGATCATCTGTTTTATAATTTTTCCCCCAACAACTAACGTCTCTTTGTTGGCAAGTGCAACCTTTTTACCTGCTTTTATTGCTTCAATGGTTGGAACTAACCCTGATATTCCCACTAATGCGTTTAAAATAAGGTCAGCATTTTCATAAGTTGCAAGCTCAATCAGTCCTTTTTGACCTGCTACAACTATCTTATTAGGAAATTGCTCTTTTAAAATAGTATAATACCTCTCATCACCTATGCAAAGAATCTCAGGGTTTAGATCCTTTGCTTGGGATATTAGCATTTCAATATTCATATATGCAGAAAGTCCTACCACCTTTATTCCTAACCTCTTTGCAACATCTACTGCTTGACGTCCAATTGAACCAGTTGACCCTAAGATGCAAATTCTTTTTGTCATATTCTTCGCTCCTTCTAAAAAGTAATATCAAAATATTCCTATCTTAGCAAGAAGGTATATTACTGGTGCAACCATTATTAAGCTGTCAAACCTATCTAGAATACCACCATGTCCTGGTAAAATATAGCCAAAGTCTTTTTTGTTCTGCTCTCTTTTTAGCATAGAAGCAAACAAATCACCCGTGTGAGCAATAACAGAAAGACCTCCACCTGCAATCAAACCAGTTATAAAAACTTTAAAGTCAAACTTCGCGTAGCACAAAATACTTAAATAAAACCAAACGGCAATTATACCACCAATCATTCCACCAATAAATCCTTCTAAGCTCTTTTTGGGGCTTATACTGCTCCACACTCTTCGTTTGCCGAATGTTATACCAATAAAATACGCAAAAGTGTCAGTTGCCCAGCACACAAGATAGGGAAGCCAAATAAGTTTCTTGCCATTTTCAAAATCATAAAGGGACACCAAAAAGAAAATAGGTAATAACACATATATAAAGGAAAAAATAGAATATACTATGCTCTTTGCCGCAACCTCATTTTTGAAACTTTCTATAAACGCAAATAAAAACAGAGTAATGAAGAGTATAAAAGTTTTCTTCGAAAAATCAACTGGAATTATAAAAAAAATAATGCTCGCAAGCATGCTCAGATACATCATGTACTTTTCGATTTTATAAACAGACAAAAACTCATAAATCCCAACCACTGCAACAACAATTCCAAAAACTTTGAGTGGAATACCACCTAAGATATTTACTGCAGCAACTAAAGCTATACCCCAAATAGCTGTAAATATCCTTTGCTTCATAACCTTTCCTCCAAAACCTATTTTACACCACCAAATCTTCTTTCTCTTTTCTGATAGTCTTCAATAGCCTTTAAAAGATGTTCCTTTTTAAAGTCTGGCCAAAGCACATTTGAAAACCAAAACTCGGTATAAGATATCTGCCACAAAAGAAAATTAGAGACCCTCATCTCGCCACTTGGTCGAATCAAAAGGTCAGGATCAGGAATATCCTTTGTATAAAGATAGTTCTTAAAAAGCTCTTCATTAATAGCTTCGATATCAATTTTACCACTCTTGATATCTAAAGCCAAATTTTTTACTGCATTTATAATCTCGCTTCTACCCCCATAGTTCAAAGCTATAACTACACAAAGTCCTGTTTTATCTTTTGTCCTCTCCTCGGCACTTATAATTCTCTCTTGAATATCCTTATCAAGCTTTGAAATATCTCCTATTACCCTGATTCTTATTTGCGTTTTATTAATGAGATTCTCTATCTCTGTGTCAAAAAACTCTCGAAGAAGATTCATAAGATTTTCAACCTCATCCTTCGGCCTTTTCCAATTCTCTGTCGAAAAAGCATACACAGTAATATATTTTAAACCAATTTCATCAGCAAACAAGACTATCTCTCTCAACTTTTGCGCACCGAATCTGTGACCAGCTGAACGTGGCAGTCCTCTTTTTTTTGCCCATCTACCATTACCATCCATGATAATTGCAATGTGTCTTGGCATTTTTTCTTTGTCAATTGGAATTTTCTTCCTTTTAAAAAAATCAAACATCTTTATTAAAAGCCCTCTCTTTCCATTTTTGCAAAACTCTTTTTTATCTAAAAAAATAACGGGGATTTTGAAAAACCCCGCCAAATATCTTTTTAAATTTATACCTCCATTATCTCCTTTTCCTTTGCACTTAAAAGCTTTTCAATTTGTTCTATGTATTTGTCGTGCAGCTTTTGTACATCCTCTTCAGCGTCTTTCAGGTCATCCTCTGTAATCTCATTGTTTTTCTTCATCTTCTTGTACTCATCAATTGCCTCTCTTCTGATGTTTCTGATTGCAACCTTTGCGTCTTCTGCCATCTTTTTAACCTGTTTTACAAGCTCTTTTCGTCTCTCTTCAGTAAGTTCAGGGAATATAAGCCTTATTACCTTACCGTCGTTGGCAGGATTTACACCAAGGTCTGCCTTCTGAATTGCCTTTTCAATTTCTTTGAGCATTCTTGCTTCCCACGGCTGGATGACAATCATTCTCGCTTCTGGTACAGTAATGCTCGCAAGCTGAGGAATTGGAGTTGGAACACCGTAGTAGTCTACCATAACCTTGTCCAAGATATGAGGATTTGCTCTTCCTGCCCTGACTGTTGCAAACTCTTCTTTTAAAGTTTCAATTGCCTTTTTCATTTTTTCTTCAGCAATTTGAATAGGCTCTGGCATATCACCTTTCCTCCTTTACATTTACTAATGTGCCAATGTTCTCACCCATCACAGCCTTGATAATGTTCCCCTTTGCAAGTTCAAATACCACAATTGGAATTTGATTATCCATGCACATAGATGTAGCTGTTGAGTCCATTACCTCAAGTCGCTGATTGATGACATCTAAGTAGGTTATAAAGTCGTACTTTTTAGCATTTGGATTCTTCTTAGGGTCACTATCATAAACGCCATCAACTTTTTTAGCAAGAAGTATTGCCTCAGCATCAATTTCAGCAGCTCTCAGTGCTGCTGCAGTGTCTGTTGAAAAGAAAGGATTACCTGTTCCACATGCAAAAATTACAACCCTGCCCTTTTCTAAGTGCCTGATTGCACGTCGTCTGATATACGGTTCTGCAATCTGCCTCATCTCGATTGCACTCTGGACCCTTGTAGGTATTCCTCTTTTTTCAAGGATGCTCTGAAGTGCAAGTGAATTAATAACAGTCGCAAGCATTCCCATGTAGTCAGCTGTTGCCCTGTCAATATGCTCAGCACTTCTTCCCCTGAAGAAGTTGCCACCACCAACAACTATGGCAACCTCAACACCAAGCTCTCTTACTTTTGCTATTTCTTCAGCAATAGATTCAATAACCTGCCAATCAATTCCAAAACCCTTTTCTCCTCCCAATGCTTCCCCACTTAATTTTAATATTACCCTTTTGTACTTAGGTTCAACCATTTTTTATCTTCTCCTTCTCTATGATAATATTTTACAAATAAAAGCACATCTTTATCAAGAGTTTTTGCTCAAAAAAAGGGAACACCACTTTAAAAAATAGTGTTCCCTTCCCTTGCTATTATTTAAAAATTAGCAAGAAGCAGCCTTCTCAATTCCCTCTCCTCTCTCAAATCTTGCAAATCTTCTTATGACAATGTTCTCTCCAATCTTAGCAATCTTCTCTGCAAGCAAATCCTTTATTTTCATGTCAGGGTTTTTAATCCAAGGCTGCTCAAGCAAACATACCTCCTCAAAGAACTTTTCAAGTCTTCCTTCAATAATTCTGTCAACAACATTTTCAGGCTTTCCTTCGTTTAGTGCCTGCTGTCTTAATATCGCCTTTTCTTTTTCGATAACCTCCTGTGGAATTTCCTCTCGTGAAACATACTTAGGATTTGCAGCTGCAATCTGCATTGCAATATCCTTTGCAAATTGTCTAAATTCTTCATTTCTTGCAACAAAGTCTGTCTCACAGTTGATTTCAACCAAAACACCAATTCGGCCATTGCCATGGATATAGCTTTCTACAATGCCTTCTGCAGCAACTCTTGAAGCCCTCTTTGCTGCCTTTGCAAGACCTCTCTCTCTTAAAAGCTCAATTGCCTTTTCCATATCGCCATTGGCATCTTCTAATGCCTTTTTGCAGTCCATCATTCCAGCACCAGTTCTTTCTCTTAGCTCTTTTACCATTTCAGCGCTAATCATATCAAAAATCCCTCCTAAAAGTTATACTAAAGGAACAAAAAGGTTATTCATCTATAACATCATCATTACTATCTTTAACCTCTTGAGCTTTAACCTCTTCCTTTTGCTCTGAAGCAGGTGCAAACTGTTCCCCTTCTCTTCCTTCAATCACAGCATCCGCAATCTTAGAGGTAATGAGCTTTACTGCCCTTATTGCATCATCATTTCCAGGAATAACATAGTCAATTTCATCAGGATCACAGTTTGTGTCAACAATAGCAACTATTGGTATCCCAAGTTTTCTTGCCTCAAGCACTGCATTTCTCTCTTTTCTCGGATCAACAATATACAAGATATCAGGAATTCTTGGCATATTCTGGATTCCACCAAGGTACTTCAAAAGTCTTTCTTTCTCTTTTCTTAAAAGATTCACTTCTTTCTTTGGTAGAACATCAAATGTGCCATCTTCTTCCATTCTCTGAAGCTCTTTTAGCCTTTCAATTCTTGTTTTTATTGTTCTAAAGTTTGTTAAAAGCCCACCAAGCCACCTTTGATTGATATAGTACATACCACATCTTTCTGCTTCTTCTTTGATTGTCTCTTGAGCTTGTTTTTTAGTTCCAACAAAGAGAATAATCTTTCCTTCCTGCACTTGGGATTTTACAAACTCATAAGCCTCGTCCATTTTCTTTACAGTCTTTTGAAGGTCGATGATATAAATACCATTTCTTTCTGTAAAGATATACTCTGCCATTTTGGGATTCCATCTGCGTGTCTGATGACCAAAGTGAACACCTGCTTCTAAGAGCTGTTTCATAGTTAAAACTGGCATCTTTTTCAACCTCCCTCAATTCGGTTTTTCTTCGAGTCGGATAGAAAGAAGGCAATCTTGCCTTCCACCGAAGATTTCCGACTCTGTTTTTTTACAAAGCCCACATTATTATAGCATATCATTTTAAATGTAACAAGAAAAATTATTTAATAAGAAGATGGACAAATGAATATTAACATGCTTAAAAAATTTTGTTATAATCTTGTTTGCAAAACCCACCAAATTTTATTTTGAAAGTCTATATCCAAAAAAGGGTCTTGGCCATTTTGCCAAGACCCCATTTTTTAGCCATAGCAGCTATTCTATATCTTCTCCAGAATAAACCCTTTTTCCTTTGCATCCTGCTGGGTAAATACATCTCTTGTGTCAATTACGATGGCTCTTGAAGGGGGAATATATTCAAAAATCTTATCAAATTCTATTCCATGCTGTCGTGCTAAAATGAGAACAATCTCAACATCCTCTAAGGCTTCTTTCAAACTCTTTACTTTAAAATCATATTCTTTTTTCACAGCAGGGTCAAACGCTTTTACCTCAACACCACGTTGTCGTAAAATCTCAACAATTTCAAGTGCAGGACTGAGCCTATCGTCCGAAGAATAATCTTTCATCGCAATACCAAGCACAGCAACCTTCTTTTTAGCTCCATACTTTTCAATTGTCCTTATCACAAGGTCAGAGATATAGGCGGGAATTCCTTGGTTGAACATTCTTGCAGTCTTAGATAGCTTGAGTTCCACTCCCATCTCCTCTGCCTTTGCATTCAGATAATAAAAAGCATTTGGTATACAAAAACCACCTACACCAGGGCCTGGATAAAGCAAATTCACCCTTTTGTGTGTATTTGCAACCTTGATGACCTCAAATATATCTAAATTCATAGCCTTTGTAAATCTTTCAAATTCGTTCACCATTGCAATGTTTATATCTCTTTGAAGATTTTCTAGTACTTTAGCCGTCTCCACAACCTCAACCGAAGATGCAACAACAACCTCTTCTTTGCAAATCACTTTTATCAAATCAACAGCTCTTTTTGTGCTGACTTCACAAAAACCAGCAAGAGCTGTGGGCATGTTCTCAAATTCTTCAAAGGCTCTGCCCTCTGCAATTCTCTCAGACGCGTAAGCTAAATAAAAGTCCTTGCCACACTTTAGGCCACTTTCTTCCAATATAGGAAGAAACACATTTCTGGTTGTACCAGGTACAACAGTTGACCTTAGAACAATAAGTTGATTTTTTCTCAAGTTATTCTTTATCTCTTTCGCACAAGAAATCAAATATTCGTAATATGGTTTCCCTCCATAAACTGGGATTGGCACGGTAACTATAATATCATCGCAGGCTTGCATTGCCTCTTTATAATCAAGCATTGGTACAAAGTTTCCATTTTGTAGGTGATCTTTTAAAATCTCTTGAATTGTCCTTCCTTTATAACTTTCTAAATGATGAGTTTCCCCTCTTTGAAGCTCACTAATTAGCTCTGGATTGCTGTCAACCCCATAAACTTTATAACCTTTCATTGCAAAAGATAGAGCAAGTGGTAGTCCTACGTATCCAAGCCCAATTACACAAACGTTATTCAACATATATCCCTTCCCTCTTTAGTATCTCAATTATTTGGCTTACTCTACTATCCCATGAGGTAAGCCTTGCGTACTCTACTCTTTTTAACATCTTTTCATTGCTACCGTCTTTGAGCTCTGAAATTGCTTCTTCACACTTTTGCAATACCTCATCATAATCTTTCCCAATATAAACAACATCCGGAAACTCTTCAACCTGAGGCATTGAGGTTGAAACAATTGGCTTTCCAGTAGCTAAATACTCATAGAACTTAAGGGGACTTACATTTTCTGATAATTTATTAATCTTAAAAAGGTTCAAACAAACATCAAATTGCGCAACATACTGGGGCAAGATTTGATGATCTATTCTTCCTAACATATACACATTTTTGTATTTTTTAAGGTTATCTACACTCACGCCTGCACCAACAGGACCAATCAAGACAAACGACCAATCTTTTCTTTTGGATGCCAAATACTCTATCAGCTGTGTATCAATCCATGTATGAATGACTCCTACAAAGCCAAAGATAGGATGAGGAATATTTTTCATACTCTCTGGCACAGGAGCCTTTGTTGCTGCCTTATTAAAATGCTCAAACTCTGCTCCATTTGGTACAAGGTATGTTTTTGGATTTAGGTTCTTGAGTTTGTTGTAAAGACCTTCTGCTGTTGTAAAAACCACATTGCTCTTTTTAGCAAGCTCATCTTCCATTTCCTCTACAACCTGTTTGTTAATAAAACCTTGAAACTCTGAATGTTTGTCTATACAGTCATACACTAAAAATCCATAAGGAAGATACTCCAAAAGGTCAACTGTGTTTGGCATATACGTCCAAATAATGGGTGACTTTAGATCAAAGTTCTGATAAATAACCTCTTTCACAAACCTTGCTATCATTTTTTGATTGAATTTATTAATTGACCTTTTTCTGTTGTAAAAAGGCATAATTGGAGGCAAGGCAAAGACGAATAGATTTTCTTTAACTCTCTTGGGAGATTTTCTAAACTTGGTCAAATACGGCTTCAGGCTTGGATCTTTTAACGGCCCTATATAAGTTACTGGTGGGTCTAAGTAAAATATTCTACAGCTTTCCGGCATTCTTTTCATTATCTGTTGCTTTCGCGTAGGTATCGGATCCCACGGTGTTGTTGAAAAACAAATAATATCAATCATCTCTTATCATCCTTAAGGCTTATAATAGTATTTTCATTACAGATTTTAAGATACAATATTTTTGACAAAATAGTCAACAAAAAATTATAAAATCTCTTGACCAACCAAAATGATTTGTAATACTATGGTTTTGATAAATCTAATGTGGAGGGAGAAAATAATGAAGATTGTAGATCAGAAGGGTAGGCTATTCGGGATTATCAACATTGTAGACCTTATCTTAATTGTGCTGATTGCAGCTATTGCATGGGTAGGGTTTGTCAAAATTTCATCGCATGGAAAGGCATCTGAAAATGCATCACAAGACGAATTTGTAGAAATCAAATATGGCGAAGCAATTATCAATGTGAAGATTCCTCTTGTTGACCCTGTGATGGCTGAGTCTTTACACAAAAACGATTTTCTGGTGTCTGAAAATACCTTGACAAAATCGTATATACGAGATGTCCAGATAAAAGAAGGAGTTTATGAAAGAACATCACAAGAAGGCAAAGTTGTTGTTGCAACTCATCCGTATAAAAAAGATGTCTATGTTACAATCTATGGGTATGTGACACTTGAAGGGGCTACCATAAAATTAGACAAGCAAACAGTGAGAGTTGGTAAAACCTTTTATGTCAAGACAAAAACTACCGAGCTTGTTGGTGTTGTAACTGGTGTTAAAATTGTAAAAGAATAGGGATGTGAAATGATGATAAGAGAAAGTATTGCTTATAAAATAGTGATATTCCTTTATAGATATTTAAGGGAAAGCAGGATTTATGAACTTGTATCCAAGCTCTTCTACTTTTCCCAATATTCTATAGTATTTGAGCTTGTAGGAAAAGAGGAAAAACAAAAATACATAAGCAGCTCTTTTATCTTGAGGGCTGTGAAAAACTTCTATAGCTTTTGCATTACAAAATCCTTCAATGTGTTTCAAAAATTTAAAGGGTTTTGGTCAAATAGCTTTTTGCTAAAATTACTTAAAAGTCAAATAATTCTTTTTAGAAAAAGCCCTATTTTCGTCTTTACTTTTTACATCTTTGTATTCTACCTTGGTTTTTTCACTGGTGAGGCAATCAAAAATAGACTCTCTCTAACTAAACTTGTAATATTATTTGTTTTGCTACTCATAAATTTTCTAAATTTTCAACTAAGTAGTAGCAAATATGTACAAAATAGCTTAATCTTGAAGTTCTTTAAAGAAATTTTTTCTTAAAAGAAATTTATTGAAAGGTGAAATAAAAATGGTTGAAAGAAAGAGTTTGTACACTACCGCCTTTTTGATATTTTTACTGGGGCTTATAGGAAGTTTGGTATCGTCGAAAATTGCACTTTTGGCACTTGCTCTATTTTTACTTGTGTTAATTATATTTGAAGACCCATCAAAGCTCTTGTATGGTGTTGTACTTTATGCGTTTGTTGATTTTATTTTTAGAAAAGTAGGTGTCCTTGGAAGTTTTGCATCAATATGGGATGAGATGTTTTTTATATTGATTGTGTTTGCGTTCATCCTAAAATCAACTTTGAATAACAATCCTAAACTGAGAGTATCACCATTAGATATATATATCATTGTCTTTTTACTCATTTGCATTTTCCTGCTGTTAAAAAATTCTCCAAATATGAGAATTGCAATTGAAGGATTTAGAGTATATGCCGAATACGCTCTTTGGTTTTTTGTAGGATTGAATTTACTTAAAAATATTTGCCAGTTTAAAAGATTTATTTCTGTTTACATCTTTATGATGTTTTTGATATCTTTGTATGGTATTTACCAGTATATAATTGGAGTTGAAATTCCGTCGAGTTGGATTGATAGTAGTTTTGAGACGTATATAAGAACACGAGTTTACTCAATCATAGGAAGCCCAAATGTTTTAGGAAGCTTACTCGCAATGTCTATACCCTTTGTTATTCCTTTTGTGCTATACGAAAAGAGTATTTCAAGAAGGATTTACTACCTTGTAGTTTTAATTTCAATGATTGTTTGTCTTGGATTTACATTTTCACGAGGTGCATGGCTTGCATTTTTAGTATCCATGATTTTATATGGATTTTTTATCGACAAAAGAGTTTTAGCACTGCTGTTTTCAATAATAGTGTTAGTTCCAATTCTTGCTCCTTCAATATTGATGAGAATACTTTATATGCTAAGCAGCCAGTACGCAAAAAGCAGTGCAAGAGCAGGTAGAATTGCAAGATGGACAAAGGCTTTTGAGATTTTAAAAGAAAACCTCTTGTTTGGTGTTGGCTTTGGAAGATTCGGAGGAGCTGTTGCAAAGAGAAATATCGCAGATGCATTTTACGTTGATAATTTCTATCTTAAAAGTGCTGTTGAAATGGGAATTATTGGGGTCATCATCATGATATTGACATTTGTGATGGGACTGGTTTTAGCAGCAAGAGTGATTAAACAATTAAAGTCAAAAGAACTCAAAAAAATAGGTAGTGGCATTTTAATTGGCCTTGCAACTGTTTTGATACACAACGTTGTTGAAAATATCTTTGAAGTTCCAATGATGACCACTTATTTTTGGTTGTTTTTGGGATTTTTATTTGCTTTAAAATATATTGACTCTGAAAATATTACACATTCTAAAGAAGATTACTTACTTGAAGACGGGGGAAGCTAAGGATGCCATTTGACGGAGTTGTTCTTAGTAGACTTAAAAAAGAGCTTACGCTTGAACTTACTGAAGGAAAGGTTGAAAGAATTTATCAACCTAATCAGTTTGAAATAAATCTTTATATCTACAAACTGGGCATGACAAAAAAACTCATAATCTCTGCAAATCCGTCGCTTCCAAAAATATATATTACAGAAAAACAAAAGAAAAATCCTGAGGTTGCACCAAATTTTTGTATGATTCTTCGCAAAAATCTACTTGGTGCAAAAATTACGAACATCTATCAAGAAGGTTTGGAAAGAATTGTTAAAATAGAATTTGAAACCAAAAATGAGCTTGGAGATATCGAGAAAAAATATATTATATTTGAAATGATGGGGAGACATAGCAACATATTTTTAGTGGACTCAAATAACAGAATTATTGACGCAATAAAGAGGATGTCTTTTGAAATTTCTCCACGTACTATTTTGCCAGGAGCTAAATATGTATTGCCACCAGTGTTAACAAAGAAAAATCCTCTTGAAGTTACATTTGAAGAATTCTCTTCATTTTTTGAGAACTCTAACAAATCTTATGAAAACATTCTTATTGACAATTTGTCAGGAATTAGCAAACAGTTTGTAAACGAGGTCATGTTGCATGCACAAGTTTTTAAAGAAAGTGTTGAAAAAAACGAAGTTATCAAAAGGATTTTTGAATCTTTAAAAGAATTATTATATTGTATAGTAGAAAAAGGTGAAATTCTACCAACATTGTACACAGATAAAGGAAATGTAGTAGATTTTTATGTAATTGATCTGAAGAGCTATTCAAACTTTTCAAAAAGGTTTTTTACAAGCCTCAACAGATGTATAGATGAATACTATTCAAAAAAAGAAGAACATACCATTTTCATTGAAAAAAAACAATATCTTCAAAAGATAATTGAGCAAAATTTAAAAAAGCTAAGTCAGAGGTACGAACAAAACCTGCAAAAAATAGATGAGGCAAAAAATGCTGAGCTTTTCAAGAAGTACGCCGACCTAATCTTAGCAAACCTATATCAACTAAAACCCACATCTGAAGACTTCATTGAAGTTATTGACTACTACAGCGAGGATTTGCCGCAAATTAAAATTCCAATTGAAAAAGACAAAGACCTGAAGCAGAATGCAGAGAGGTATTATAAACTTTATAACAAATTAAAGAAAGCTGAAGAATACGCTAAAGCTGAAATATCAGAGATTGAAACTGAACTGGAATTTTTGTATAGCTTAGAAGCTTTGCTTGAAAAAAGTGTAGAGATGGAAGACCTTTTGAGTGTTGAAGAGGAGTTGGAAAAGGAAGGATATGTAAAAACCCAGCCAGATGCTAAGAAAAATGAAAAAAAGAAAGATTCCAAAAAACCAAATCCTCATCATTTTGTCAGCTCAGATGGTTTTGACATCTATGTAGGAAGAAACAATATCCAAAACGATTATCTCACATTAAGATTTGCATCAAGCAATGATATCTGGCTCCATACCCAAAAAATCCCAGGTTCACATGTCATAATCAGAACAAACAACAGAAGCGTGCCTGATAGGACTTTGCTGGAAGCTGCACTACTTGCTGCGTATTTTAGTAAAGCGAAAAACTCAACCAAGGTAGCTGTTGACTATACTTATGTAAAGTATGTTAGAAAACCGCCCAAATCAAAACCAGGGTTTGTTATATACGAGAACTTTAAGACTATAATTGTGGATTCACCTACAGACATAGATGACTTTAAAAAAGTAGAATGAGAAACGGCTTCAATTTTTAACATTAAGATAAACTGAAAATTTAACAAAAGCGGGAGGGATCTAAAATGCCAAAAGAGGGAAATTGTGTAATAGCGCAATCGGGGGGACCAACTGCTGTTATCAATGCCTCGCTTTTAGGTGTAATTGAAGAAGCGATGAAGCAACATCCAATAAGGGCTATTTATGGTGCAAAAAATGGGATAATTGGTCTTATTGATGAGGAACTCTACGACCTCAGAATGGAGGACCCTGAAGAGTTAAAGCTTTTAAAAACTACACCTTCATCGGCCTTGGGTTCTTGTCGATATCAGCTAAAGCCTTTTGAGCACGATGAAAAAGACTATGTTAAGATTTTTAATGTTTTTGAAGCACACAATATAAGGTATTTCTTTTACATTGGTGGAAATGATTCAATGGATACTGCTGACAAGCTCACACGCTATGCAAAAAAGATTGGTTATGATATATGCATAATAGGAATTCCGAAGACAATTGACAACGACCTTGTCATGACAGACCACTGCCCTGGCTTTGGTAGTGCTGCAAAGTACATTGCAACGTCTGTCATGGAAATAGCAAGAGATGCTGTTGTATATCCAACAAATATTGTTACAATAATTGAAGTAATGGGAAGAAATGCCGGGTGGCTTGCTGCTGCATCAGCCTTGGCTGCGAAAGATATTGGTGCACCTGACCTTATTTACCTACCTGAAGTACCGTTTTCTGTTGACAAGTTCTTAGATGATGTCAGAAATATACACAAGAAGACAGGGAAAATTACAATTGTAGTATCAGAGGGTATCAAGGACAAAGATGGAAAGTACATTGCTGACATGAGCCACAAGTTTGGAATAGACGCATTTGGGCATGTACAACTTGGTGGTGCAGCGTTTGTTTTAGAAAACATAATCCGTGAAGAAGTGGAAAAGAGAGTAAAAGCAATCCAGTTCAATGTTCTGCAGAGAAGTGCAGCTCATATCATGTCAAAGACTGATGTTGAAGAGGCATACATGGTTGGAAGAATGGCTGTAAAATATGCAGTTGAAGGTGCAAGTGGATACATGGTTGCAATTAAGCGTGACAGTGATAGTCCATATTCCAGTTCAACAGAACTTGTAGAGCTTTATAAAGTTGCAAACGCAGAGAAATTAGTACCTCTTGCATGGATTTCTCATGACGGAAACTATGTAAAAGAAGAAGTTCTCAATTACATCCAGCCTCTAATCGAAGGCGAGGTTGAAATCAAATTTGAAAAGGGACTTCCTCGATATGCAAAGCTCAGAAAGATAATGGTGCCAAAAAAGGTTGTATAAACTTTGAAAAAGTACTAAATTGAAATAAAAAAACAAAAGGGTGCTACCTCGGGAAATATCACCGAGGTGCACCCATTTTTTTTATTTAACTCTCTACTTTGCTTGTTCTATTTGAGTGGTTTCAGAGCTGCTGCTTTTCTCTTTTTTGGTTATTACAGTCTTGTCATCTACATAATCAACTATAAACTCATCCCCTTGTTTTATCTGCCCTTCTAAAATAGCTTCTGAAATCTTGTCTTCTACCATGGTCTGGATAGCTCTTTTAAGTGGCCTTGCACCAAATAGCGGATCAAACCCTTTCTTAGCTATTGCATCAACAAGCGCAGGTGTAAATTCTGCATAATACTCGCTTGATTTAATTCTTTCTTTTAAGTTGTTGAGCAAGATTTCAACTATCTTTTTGACATCTTCCTCATCCAATGGATGGAATACTATAATTTCGTCTATTCTGTTCAAAAACTCTGGTCTGAAAGTCTTCTTCAGCTCACCCATAACACTTTCTTTTATCTGCTCATATGTTCTCTGTTTTTCGTCCTCGGATGTTGAAAATCCTAACTTTTTCGGATTTGTAATAAGCTGTGCACCAATGTTTGATGTCATAATAATTACTGTGTTTCTAAAACTTACAGTCCTGCCCTGAGAGTCGGTAAGTCTACCATCGTCAAGTATTTGCAAAAGGAGGTTAAAAACATCAGGGTGAGCTTTCTCTATTTCGTCAAACAGGACAACCGAGTATGGTCTTCTTCTAACCTTTTCTGTAAGCTGTCCACCTTCTTCATATCCAACATATCCAGGGGGAGAACCAATTAACTTTGATACATTGAATTTTTCCATATATTCTGACATGTCAATTCGAATAAGAGCATCCTCTGTTCCAAACAATGCTTCAGCAAGCGCACGACAAAGCTCTGTCTTACCAACACCGGTTGGACCTAAGAATATAAACGAACCAATTGGTCTTTTTGGGTCTTTCAGACCAACTCTTCCACGCCTTATCGCTCTTGCAACAGCTCTTACAGCTTCATCCTGCCCAACCACACGTTTGTGTAAAACCTCTTCTAATTTCAACAGTCTTTCAGATTCATCTTCTGTGAGCTTGTTAACAGGAATACCTGTCCAGCTTGCGACAATGTACGCAATATCATTTTCAGTCACAATTGGCTGAGCCTTTTGCTGATCGTTAGTCCACGAATTCTTAACCTTTTCAAGTTCTTGGCGAAGTTTTATAATTTCGTCTCTTATCTTTGCTGCTTTTTCATATTCTTGAAGCCTGATTGCCTCTTCTTTTTCCTTCTCAAGCTTTTCAATCTTCTCTTCATGCTCTTTTACATGAGGCGGAAGTGTGTACATTTTAAGTCTCACACGCGATGCGGCCTCATCAATAAGGTCTATTGCCTTGTCTGGTAAGTATCTGTCCGTAATATACTTTGTAGAAAGATCAACAGCAGCTTTTATAGCCTCATCTGTTATCTTCACACCATGATGAGCTTCATATTTGTCGCGAAGTCCTTTTAGTATTTGTACAGTCTCTTCTGGTGTTGGCTCACCAACCAAGATGGGTTGGAATCTTCTCTCTAAAGCTGCATCTTTTTCTATATGTTTTCTGTACTCGTCAAGCGTTGTTGCACCAATTACTTGAATCTCACCACGTGCAAGAGCTGGTTTTAAAATATTTGATGCGTCAATTGCCCCTTCTGCCGCACCAGCACCAATGATAGTATGCATCTCATCAATAAAGAGAATAACATTTCCTGCTTTTCTAACCTCTTCCATTGCCTTTTTTAGCCTTTCTTCAAATTCGCCTCTGAACTTTGACCCTGCAACCATTGCAGAAAGATCCAAAGCAACAACCCTTTTGTTTCTCAAAAGTTCCGGAACATTTCCTTCGACAATCTTTTGGGCAAGCCCTTCAACTATTGCTGTTTTACCAACACCGGGCTCACCAATTAAACATGGGTTGTTTTTTGTCCTTCTCGACAAAATCTGGATAACTCTTTCTATTTCTTTTTCACGTCCAATAACAGGATCAATCTTACCCTCAAGTGCAAGCTGTGTCAAATCCCTGCTAAATTGATTCAACGTAGGTGTATTTTGGGTTTGGAAATTTATCTGCTGTTGAGGCGATACCCCACCCATATTTTTAGCATCCTCGTTCAAAAGTTTCATGATTTCTTCAAACAATTTTTGTGGGTCGACACCCAAATCCATTAATATTCTAACAGCAACACTTTCGCCCTCGCGCATAATAGCAAGCAAAATGTGTTCTGTGCTAATATATGTGCTGCCAAGCCTTCGTGCTTCCATAAACGCAATTTCAAACACCCTCTTTGTCCTGGGTGTAAATCCTGTTGGCGGCTGCGGAAGCTGATAATCACCTCTGCCAATTAGCTCTTCTATCTCGTCAATCACCTTTTCTTCAGTAACACCCTGGCTTTGCAAAACTCTTGCCGCAATACCGCCACCTTCTCTAATCAATCCCAAAAGTAGATGTTCTGTCCCAACGTAGTTATGACCAAGCTCGGCAGCAGATTGCTGCGCAAGCATTATCGCCTTTTCTGCTCTTTCTGTAAATCTTCCTTGGAACATTTTTTAAAACCTCCTTCAGTCTAAAATTTTTCTTATAAGCTCTGCTCTTTTTATGTCCCTTTCCTCGGGTGTCATTTCCCTTCCAAAATAGTCTTGTATCATAGCTGGTTGAATCAAGTTAAGAAGCACATCTATCTTATCAATTGTAACCTCTTTTATAATACCCATACTGATGCCCATTCTCACATCTGAGATTAATTTTAGTGCCTCGTTCGATGAGATATTTCTCGCATATTTCAAAATTCCAAAAGACCTGTATACCTTATCTTCGATAAATGCTCTGTTCTCATTCAAAAGTTTTAGTCTTGCTTGACGTTCTTGCTCAATTATCTGGTTTGTGATTGAAATAACATTTGCAATAATGTCCTCTTCTGGCTGCCCTAATGTAATCTGGTTCGAAATCTGATAAAGATTCCCTACAACCTCACTTCCCTCACCATAAAAACCTCTTACAGCAATACCAAGTTTCGTTATTGTCTCAATGATTTCTTTCATATAGCCAAGAAGGGTAAGTGCCGGAAGATGAAGCATGAAAGACGCTCTCAGTCCTGTTCCAACATTGGTGGGACAGGATGTAAGATATCCCCATGTTTCGTCATAAGCATATGGAAGATGCTCTTCTAAAAAGTCATCAATCCTATTTGCATCCTCCCAGGCCATCTGGATGTTCTGTCCTCTGTACAACACCTGGATTCTTAAATGGTCTTCTTCGTTTATCATGATGCTTATATTTTCATTCTGGTCAATTGCAACAGCACTTTTTATCTTTGACGAGACCAAAGCAGGTGATATTAAGTGTTTTTCAATCAAAACCTGTCTTTTTAAAAGCGGCAATTTTCTTATTTCATAAAAATCAAATTTGTATTGCTTATTTCTTGAAATCACATCTCTTACCCTATCTATTACAAGACCAGCATCATAATCGTTCATTTTTATAGTAAAGGGAACATCTGAAAGATTTCTTGCAAGTCGAATTCTACTTGTTACAACAACTTCGTCCATTTTACAAATCACTCCCGAGCAAGTTTCTTCTCAAGTTCTCTTATCTTGTCTCTAATCTCTGCGGCCTTCTCAAACTCTTCATTTTTTATAGCTATATTTAACTCTATCTTAAGCTTGTCAATCTCCCTTTTGATTGCAATATTTTCACCCATCTTAGTGGGAATCTTTCCAACATGCTTTGTATTGCCATGGATTCTTCTGAAAATAGGATAGAGTTTTTCTGAAAAAGAGTTATAACACATTGCACAGCCAAATCTACCTGTTCGTTTAAATTCTTCAAAAGTCATGCCACAACCCTTGCATGTAATTTGTATCTCAAAAGAAGGTTTTATTACCTGACTGCCAAAAGCTGGTTCTAAAATTCCGGCTAAAAAGTTAGTAACCGAAAAAGGTGTATCAAATTCTATGGTGCCTTTTTGCTTTGCACATACCTCACAAAGATGCATCTCTGTCTTAACGCCGTTTATAATCTGCGTATAGTGAACAGTTGCTGGTCGCTTGCCGCAATTTTCGCAAAGCATTATAAAACTCACCATCCTTTACGAAAACCTCTACTTATAAATATTACCCATTCATAAGAGAAATTATCATAGCTTTTAAAATTAACATCCTTAAAGTATCTTTCAAAGGTTGATTTATGGGTAGAGACTTGTCATTCAGCGCTGCTTTCATCAAATTTGCTTCTCTCTGAGTTATAGCACCGTTTTCCAACAAGCACTCAATAATTTCGTTTGCTTGATGCTGAGTAACAGGAGAATTTATGTTATTTAGGATATTCTCAAGCAGATTTGAACTATTTTCAAACTTTATCTTTACTATACGTATTGAACCGCCACCACCGCGCTTGCTTTCTATATAATATCCTCTTTCGATTGTAAAACGTGTTGAAAGAACATAGTTTATCTGTGACGGTGCACAGTTGAAAAAGTTTGCAAGCTCATTTCTCTGAATCTCAACCTCACCATCTTTTTTTTCAATTAGCTGCTTTATAAATTCCTCAATGATATCGGACAGTCTTGGCATAAAAACCTCCCCCGTCTTAAGACCCGTGTTGACTTTGACTATCTTTGACCTTGCAATTATATTTTAATATATTTTCTTTTGAAATGCAAGATATTTCTTGTTGTTAAAATGTGATAAATATATTATAATGTCTTGTATAAAATACTAAAAAGAAAGGACCATCAAGCCGTTGAAACTCAAAAAAATCTTGGCAGTGATCTTGCTTACTTTACTTGCAATTGCCCTGGTAACATCTGTAGCTATAAAAACTGAGCAAATACTCACAAGTGTGATTTTAAAAAGCCATCACAATGCTGAAAAAACTGCCCCTCCATCTTCTCTTGCTCAAAAAAATTTTAAGATTCAGCCCTTTAATATTATATCAAAAAATTTAAATGAGGTAAGCAATACAAATAAAAGCAAAGCACAAAAATTTCTAGAGCCAGTAACCAGATCAGTTTATGAGACAACTAAACCTTTTAGTCCGGTATTAGATCTACATGATACATCAAATATTAAAAACATCTCTAAAAAGGTTATATACCTAACAATAGATGACGGACCATCATCTGAGACACCTAAGATTCTTGAGATTTTAGAAAAAGAAGGTATAAAAGCTACTTTCTTTGTTGTTGGATACAACTGTGTAAAATATCCAAATTTTCTCAAGCAAATTTATCAAAAAGGCCATCTAATTGGCAATCATTCGTACTCGCACAAGTATAAAGTAATTTACAAAAGTTTCAAAAATTTTGCTGACGACTTTAATAAAGCCCAAGATGTGATATATCAAATTACAGGGATAATGCCAAAATATTATAGATTCCCTGGCGGGTCTTTAAACAAGGTATCACCTCAAATAAAAAAGTTTTTTGACAAAAACAAGGTAATATACATTGACTGGAATGCTATAACCGGTGATTCATCAAAGAATCATGAAAAACTCACTTATAAAGATATAATCAAAATGACTTTTGCAAGTATAAAGAATAAAAATCAAATAGTGCTTCTTATGCACGACAGTCCTACAAAGAAAAATGTCATTGAAGCTTTGCCCTATATAATAAAAACTTTAAAATCTCAGGGTTATGTGTTTGAAACAGTAGACAAAATGCCAAAACCTTTGCAATTTAAAACAAAAACAAAAGCCGCATCGTTACACTGATGCGGCTTATTTAGCCCCATTTTATTTTAACCTGCAGCAATTTTACCTTGTTGCTCTTATCTTAGAAAAGCAATCACTGCAGTATATGGGTCTGTCATTTCTTGGCTTGAACGGAACCTTTGTCTCTTTTCCACATGCGCTGCAAACTGCATCGTAAAGTTCACGTCTTCTTTCTTGTCTACCTTCTCTTCTTTGCATAGCCTTTCTCTGGTCTCTGCACTCTTTGCATCTTGTTGGTTCGTTCTTGAACCCTTTTTGCGCATAAAATTCTTGTTCACCTGCTGTGAACACAAACTCTCTTCCGCAATCCTTGCAAACTAATACCTTGTCTTGATACATTCTAAAATTCCCCTCACTTCATGGATTTAGATTTTTCTGACGTCTATTGTTCACCCTGAACAACCAACGTCTTTTTAATTATAACCCCATTTTCTCTATTTGTAAATAGCAAATTGAAAAAATTTTTTACTCCTCTTCTTCCTCGGTCATTTGAGCTTTTGCTGCCTCAATTACTTTCTGAGCAATATGGCTTGGCACCTCTTCATATCTTACAAACTCCATTGTAAACCAGCCTCTGCCCTGTGTCATAGACCTCAAATCTGTGGCATACTTGAACATCTCAGCAAGCGGTACCTCTGCCTCTATCTTTTCCATGTTCTTATCGACAGGCTCCATTCCTAAAACTCTCCCTCTTCGCCTGTTCAAATCTCCCATTATGTCGCCTGTGTAACTTTCTGGTACAACAACTTTGACATTCATGATAGGCTCAAGAAGCACTGGGTTTGCCTGTGCCAATCCTTTCTTGTACGCAAGAGAGGTCGCAACCTTGAAGGCAAGCTCTGAGGAGTCAACTGGATGGTATGAACCATCAACAAGTGTTGCTTTGAGGTTCATGACAGGATAACCTGCTAAAACACCCTTTTTAATACATTCTCTCAATCCTTTTTCAACAGCTGGTATATACTGTTTTGGCACGGCTCCACCAAAGATCTTTTCCTCAAACACTAAATCTTCTACCGGACTTGGCTCAAATTCAATAAATACATGTCCGTACTGACCATGCCCACCTGTTTGTTTTTTGTACTTTCCTTCACTTTTAACCTTTTTTCTGATGGTCTCTCTATATGGCACTTTTGGCTCAGACAATACAACAGATACACCAAATTTATTTTTTAGCTTATTTACAATCACATCAATGTGAAGCTCGCCAATTCCGTATATGATATTCTGGCCTGTTTCATTGTTTTTTTCTATTTTAAATGTCAAATCTTCCTCCATCAACCTATGAAGCCCATTTGAAATCTTCTCTTCATCGCCCTTTGCCTTTGGTTCAATTGCAAGCATAAGCCATGGACGTGGAAATTCAATTGTCTCAACTTGGAGTAACTTGGATGGGTCACACAAAGTACTATTTGTAAGCGTAGATTGCAGCTTTGTCACAACTCCTATATCACCTGCTTTCAGCTCTGCAGTTGGTATTTGTTTTTTGCCTCTTATAATAAAAAGCTGAGAAATCTTTTCTTGTCTGTCTGATGAGGTATTGTAAAGGGTCATATCAGGTCTGAGGGTCCCCGTTAAAACCTTGAGAAATGTAATTCTGCCAACAAATGGATCAGCAACTGTTTTAAACACAAATGCACAAGCTGGCAAACTTGTGTCTGGTTTTAACACAATTTCACTATTGTTTTTTACATCTTTTACCTTGAATTCTTTTTCTGCTGAAGAAGGAAGAAGTCTCACAATTGCATCTAAAAGCTCTTTAACTCCCAAATTTTTCAAAGCTGAGCCACACATGACTGGAAATACTGATCTTGAAAGTACACCCAGCTTCAATCCCCTGAAAATTTCATCTGTTGAAATCTCCTCACCTGAAAAATACTTTTCCATAAGCTCTTCATCGTTTTCTACAGACGCCTCTATTAAATTATTTCTGAGCTCCTCAACTCTATTAATCAACCCGCTCGGAATTGGAACTTCCTTTGCGGAGTTGTTCTCATACACATATGCCTTTTTTGAAATGATGTCTACAAAGCCCACAAATTTTCCATTTTCAATTATTGGATACTGAATTGGAATTGCCTTTAGAGTCAAAACATCACCAATCTTTTTTAGTACCTTTTCAAAATCAGCATTCTCTTCATCCATCTTATTTACAAAAATTAAAACTGGCAACTTTTTGTTTTCTGCAAACTCCCATCCTTTTTCTGCACCAACTTGCACACCTGTTTTTGCACCAATTACCAAAACTGCAGACTCTGCCACATGTATAGCTTCACAAACCTCACCCACGAAGTCAAAATAACCTGGCGTGTCAAGCACATTTACTTTGTAATCTCCCCACTCAAGTGGCTCAACTGTCATTGAAATAGAGATTCGTCTTTTTATCTCCTCAGGGTCAAAGTCAGAAGTGGTTGTACCGTCTTCTGTTCTGCCAATTCGGTCAATACACTTTGCATTAAAAAGCATGCTGTCTGTCAGAATTGTCTTTCCATCTCCGCCGTGTCCAAGTAAAACTACATTTTTAATATACTGCGGAGCATATTCTTTCATATTACATTCCCCCTTGAATTTTGACTATGAGAAATTTGTAGATATTAATAAGATATTCTACATCAAAAACGAAAATCCTTTTTAAACTTGATATTCTCATAGACATTTTTGAAAAAGTACAATGCTTTAAACAAAACAAATTTTAAAATACTATACAAAAACACTGTTGATTAAATAAAAGTATTTCTGTAAAATTTTAATTAGAAACATCTTGATTTGCATCAATAAAATACTGAAAAGGAGTAGTAAAAAAGATGAGAAAAGTCACAATTGATGAATTGCAAGAAGGTATGAAGCTTGCAAGAGATGTGTTTACTGAAAATGGCAAACTTTTGCTCCCCGAAGGATTTATCATAAAGCCCTCATTTATTGAAAAACTAAAGGAATACAATATTGACAGTGTTTATGTTGAAGATGAAATAACAAAAAATTACGTAAAGGAAGAGATTATTTATCATGAAACATTTATTGCAATTCAAGATTTGATGGTCTCAGCAAAGACAGGTGAAATTGTTGACCCCTTTGTTGCTCGTGAGATTGTTAATGATATTGTTGCCGAGATAATTCAAGAAGAGGATGTATTTTTGAAGATCGTTGGATTTAGAGATGTTGATAATTATACATATTTTCATTCAGTAGATGTTAGCATCTTTTCTGCAATAATAGGAAAGCTTTTAGGTTTTGAGAGAAAAAAGATAGAAGATTTAGCCTTAGCAGCTTTGCTACATGATTTTGGTAAGATGAAGATTCCTCCAGAAATTCTGAATAAACCGGCAAAACTTACAGATGAAGAGTTTGAAGAAATGAAAAAGCACACTATTTATGGATATCAAATGGTCAAAAATATGGAAGGGATTTCAGAAGAGATTGCAGAAGTAGCACTTTTACACCACGAAAGGCTTGACGGGTCAGGCTATCCACTAAAATTAAAAGGTGATAAGATTCCTATTTTTGCAAGAATTATAGCAATTGCAGATGTGTATGATGCTCTTACAGCTGACAGAGTTTACAAGAAAAAGGTGGTGCCCACTAAAGCAGCTGATTACCTTTTAAAATATGCAGGAGTTCAGTTTGACAAAGAGATTGTACAAAAGTTTTTGAAGATGGTTGTGAAATACCCTGTTGGATGTTTTGTTGTTCTTAACACAGGTGAAATTGCAATCGTGTATGAAGAAAATCCATTCAATAAAACAAGGCCTATTGTAAAAGTGGTTGCACGAAAGGAAGGCCCACCAGTACTCACCCCATACTACATAGACCTTGCCCAGGACCAAAAGAGAGAGATTATTGATGTTATAAATTACTAATACAATCTTTTTTTATTCCTTTTTGCTAACAAGACTGATATAAGGTACTGCATTTGTGGTATAGCTTGAGGTCTGTCCTTTTATCAATTTAAAATACCCTGCAGAGGCTATCATCGCTGCATTGTCTGTACAGTACTTAAAATCAGGGACGTAAAATTCTATTTGATGCTCACTACATCTTTTTGAAAGTTCTTCCCTGAGTTTTGAGTTAGCAGCAACTCCACCTGCAATTGCAACTCTTTTTATGTTTGATTCAAGAGAAAGCTTTATTGTCTTTTCTACCAAAGTGTCAACCACTGCCTTTTGGAATGATGCTGCTACATCCTCTACCTTAAAATTCTCTCTACGCTGGTTTAAAGTATGCACATGGTTTATAACAGCAGATTTTAGCCCGCTAAAGCTAAAATTGTACCCTCCCACATCAGCTAAAGGGTACTTATATTTTTCTTCATCTCCATGTCTTGCAACTTTATCTATTGCAGGTCCGCCAGGATACCCCAAACCTAAATACCTTGCGATTTTGTCAAACGCCTCGCCTGCTGCATCATCTCTTGTCTTTCCAACAACTTCATATCTGTCAAAGTCTTCTAAAATAATCAGGTTTGTATGCCCACCTGAAACAACCAAAACTATTAAAGGCGGTTTGAGCTTGGGATAGGTAATGAAATTTGCGTATATATGTCCTTCTATATGGTTTATAGCAATAAAAGGTATTTTTCTGGCATAGCTTAGTGCCTTGGCAAACGAAAGTCCAACAAGAAGAGAACCAACAAGTCCAGGCCCATAAGTTGCCGCAACTGCATCTATTTTATCAATATCTATATCTGCCTCTTTTAAAGCCATGTCAACTACATACGAAATCTTCTCAACATGTTTTCTTGAAGCTATCTCTGGAACAACTCCACCAAATTGATTGTGAATCTCAATTTGAGAATACACAATGTTTGAAAGAACCTCTCTGCCATCCTTTACAATAGCAGCTGCTGTCTCATCACATGATGTTTCAATACCAAGTACAAGCATCTATAATTTGCATCTCCCTTTCAATGTTCTTTTGAGTAACGTTTTTATTATACCAAATTTTTAATTTGGTTTTAATAAAATATAAGTCGTATTTTTGGTATAATATAAGAGTCTATTAAAATTTTCAAAGGAGGCATGAGTTTTGAGCACTTTTCAAGCAATCTTTTTGGGAATACTTCAGGGTTTGGGAGAATTTTTGCCTATTTCGAGCTCTGCTCACCTTATTATATTCCCATGGCTTTTTGGATGGAAGGAACACTCACTGGTATTTGATGTAGCTTTGCATTTAGGTACTCTTTTGGCGGTACTTGTATATTTTTGGAGAGACTATATCGAGATAATAGTAAAAGGTATTACACAGCCAAAATCAGACCAAGGAAAACTTCTGTGGTTTATAATAGTAGCAACAATTCCAGGAGCAGGGTTTGGATACTTCTTTGAAAACATTGTTGAGAATGTGTTCAGAAAACAGTACCTATTAATTGCTGTGGTACTTGCAGTTTTCGGGTTTATTTTATACTATGTCGATAAAACTGCTAAAAATAAATTTACGCTTTCGAATATGAACATCTTACAAGCAGGACTGATTGGAATTTCACAGGCATTTGCACTTTTTCCGGGAATATCTCGTTCAGGTATTACAATGACAACAGGGCTTTTACTGGGGCTTAAAAAAGAAGCTGCTGCAAAGTTTTCTTTCTTGATGTCAGCGCCAATCATCTTTGGAGCTGGTGCTGTGTCACTTTTGAAAAACATACATGATGTTTCAAGCCAGTTTTCAAGCTTTGCAATAGGATTTTTTACTTCTGCAATTGTTGGATTTTTAGCTATACATTTTTTGCTTGATATAGTGAGAAAAAGTGGATTTAAGATATTCGCTTACTATAGATTCTTACTTGCAGCATTTATTTTAGTTGTCTTTTTTTTAAGAATGTAGACAAGAGCATCATCATAATTACTCCAATACCAAGATAGCCCATAAGAGAATACAGACTTCTTAGAAGCTGCTCAAAACCATTAAAACCCAAAAGTAAAGCTGTAATCATTATGATATTTTGAATTTCTGAACTTTTGATAGAATAACAAAGTCCCACATAGTTTGCCAAAATTGTTGTAAGTATCTCCAAAAATGTACACAATATAAGGATGGCTTGTAATACATGATTGTCAGTTGCCTTCAAAAGTGGCATCTGTGAGGTTTGAGAAGAAGGATTTGAAAGTATAATTATGTTTATGAAATTCAACAATATAAAAATTAAAATAGAAGCTATGATAATACCAACTTTTAGTTCTCTGGGTTTAAACCTATTTTTTAACTTATATATTACAGGAAATGCTAAAAGTGAATTGTATGTTGCATATAATATCGGTGAGAGAGGGGTAGAGTAAAGTTTTTTCAAAGAATCCGTGAGTACATCAAACTGTAGTAATACCTCTTTAGAAAATGTGTCTTTTAAAAAAACTATAAAAATCGTACTGATTAGCAAACTTACAACTACTTTATTCACGTTTATGACAGATGCAAAACCGCGGCCATAGATAATAATGCTCAAAACAAAGCAAAGAATTGTAAAAAAATATTTGTTTATCCTTAAAAATTCGAAGCCGAGCTGCCCAAACGCTGAGAACATTACAATTAAAGTAACAAATGAAAATAACATGATATATAACCTTAAAACTCTATTTAAAATACCATTTTCAAATACACTATTTGAAAAGTATAATAAAATCAAAAGTATTAGAAATGAGGCTACAGCGATATACCAAAAACTGGTTGTTTTGTACCGAGAAAAGAAATAGAAAACCTCTTGACCTGTTGAAAAACCAGCTCCAATAATTGAGCCGAGAATTGTTGATGCAATTGCAAAAAATATTGTCATAACTTTGTGTTCTCCTAACATTCTTTTTTCTCAATTAAATGTATTATACTCTTTTATTTAATATGAATACAAACCTACTGGAGGAAAAAGGAAATGGAAGTTCTAAAACAAATCTTTGTTTCAATTGCTGAATATTTATCACAATTTGGATATTTAGGAATATTTATTGGTATGACTCTTGAGTCTGCATGCATTCCTATTCCTTCTGAGATAATTTTACCGCTTGGTGGATATTTGGTTTATAAAGGTATTGGAAATATATTCTCTATGAGTTTAGTAGCAACACTCGGAGGTTATGCAGGTTCTGTAATTGCATACTTAATTGGATATTATGGTGGTCGCCCCTTTATCCTAAAATATGGGAAATACTTCTTTATCTCAAAACACGATTTTGAAAGAGCAGAAAGATTCTTTCAAAAAAGAGGAGAAATTACAATATTCATAAGCCGTCTTTTGCCAGTAATAAGGACGTTTATCTCACTTCCTGCTGGAATTGCAAGGATGAATTTTGTTAAATTTTCTGTGTATACAATCTTAGGTTCGTTTCCTTGGTCTTTAGTATTTGTGTACCTTGGCAAAAAGCTTGGAGATAACTGGAGAACAATTGAAGAGCATTTAAAAGGCTTAGATTATTTTATCTTGGCTGTTTTGATAATCGCTATTTTAGGATACGTAATTATCAAGCTGACACGGTCTAAAAAGAGGGTTGATGTTGAATAAATATTAATATTGGTGTATAATTATAAAAAATTTGATTAGTGAGGTAGTAAAAAATGAAAATAGATGAGATTATTTCTTATGATAAACAGTACTATGTAAATGTTTTTGGCGACAGAATCCCAATTGCATTTGAAAAAGGTGAAGGCTGCATACTTTATGATACAGAAAACAGAGAATATCTTGATTTTATCTCTGGAATTTCAGTGTGCAACTTGGGCCACAGCCACCCGAAATTTGTTGCAGCTTTAAAAGACCAAATTGAAAAATTAATCCACACATCAAGCCTTTTTTATATAGAAAATCAGACCCTTTTGGCTAAAAAACTTTGTGAAATTTCACCTTTTGACAAGGTATTCTTCTGCAATTCAGGTGCTGAGGCAAATGAAGCTGCTATAAAGCTTGTAAGAAATTATTTTTACAAAAAAGGAAGCAATCGATATAAAATCATAACACTTATAAACTCATTTCATGGAAGAACGCTTGCAACAACTGCTGCAACAGGACAAAAGAAGTATCAAAAACCATTTGAACCAATGCCAGAAGGATTCTTGAATGTTGAAGCTGATATTGAGAAAATAAGAATTGCAATAGATGACAAGACAGCAGCTATCATGATTGAACTTGTACAAGCAGAAGGTGGAATTAAGGTTCTTGAAAAGAAATTCGTAAATGAAATTTACAAGCTCTGCAAGGAAAACGGAATTTTACTTATAATTGATGAAGTTCAAACAGGAATTGGACGATGTGGAAGCCTGTTTTGCTTTGAACAGTATGAAGTCATCCCAGATATAATAACACTTGCAAAGGGACTTGGAAATGGCATACCAATTGGTGCAATGCTTTGCAAAAAAGAGGTTGCAAGCTTTGAACCTGGTGAGCACGGTTCTACATTTGGCGGGAATCTTTTAGCAACAAGAGCAGCTTTAGAGGTATTGAAGATAATTGAAGAAGAAAATATAATCGATAATGTAAAGAATATGGGAGAGTATTTAAAACAAAAGCTTTTAGAACTAAAAGAGCTTTTTAAATCAATTGTAGATGTCCGTGGTTTAGGACTATTGATTGGAGTGGAATTTTCTTTCCCTGTTAAAGATATGGTAAAAGAGCTTGCATTAAATGGGCTTTTGACAAGCAGTTGCGGTGGGGGTAATGTTGTAAGGTTTGCCCCGCCCTTGATTGTTCAAAAAGAACATATTGACAGAGCGATAGAAATCTTCAAAGAAGTGGTGAAAAGGTATGACAACATGGGAAGAGCTTGAAAGAAGCTGTCTTTCTTGCACAAAATGCCCAATTTCAAAGGACAGGACAAATGTTGTAATTGGAGATGGCAACAAAAACGCAAAGCTCATGTTTATTGGCGAAGCACCGGGTGAAGAAGAAGATAAGCAAGGAAAACCTTTTGTTGGAAGAGCAGGAAAGCTTCTTGATCTTGCGCTGGATGCTCTTGAACTTTCACGTGAAAATGATTTTTATATATGCAACATCCTGAAGTGTCGACCACCCAACAATCGTGTACCTACAGAGTACGAAGCCCAAAATTGCCTACCTTATTTGCGGGCACAAGTAAAGCTTGTTCAGCCCAGAATAATAGTCTGTCTTGGTGCAACTGCTATGAAATATATTCTTGGTAGGAATCTTAAAATCACTCAAGACAGGGGCAAGTGGTTTCAAAAAGGTGAGTTTCACATTATGGCTACATACCATCCAGCAGCACTTCTTCGCGATCCCAGCAAAAGAGAGGATTTTTACAGGGATTTGAAAAGTGTGAAAGAAAAGTTAAAAGAAATGATTCAATTTTAAAAGGGCTGTAAACAACCTATGTATAAGCGTTTACAGCCCTTTCAAATTTTATGGAATTTTAACTTTTAAGACATTACCTCCAACTATTCTATCAGTATAAATTGCGTAAATTGTTATATAGTAGTAATACCCTCTCTTTATCTCTTTATATTCATTGTTTGTTAAATACTTATCCTTTGCTTTTACATTTATTGAGGTAATATTTCTATCAGTTATTGTTGCCAGCAAACCATCTTTTATATAGTCAGGTGTTGAATTGTTTTCTGAGATAACTATTTTATATCCTAACAATTTATCATTATCTATTTTGTTCCATCTTAGAGATATATATCTTATACCAAAAAATTTTTTTATGGTCTTCGCTTCAAGTTTTGGCCTTAGCTTTGCTATGTCTAAGTTTGAGTAATAAACTGCTTTTACACTATTGCCCGCAACAAACCTGTCTTGATACTGGGCAGTCACGCTAAAATAATACTCCTCACCATCTCTTAAATACTCACCAAAGTCTCCTCCCTTATAAGGTATAGTATTGTCAATTGTTATTTGGGTCGTATTCTTATCATTAATGAAAACAAGATAGCCATTATCAGGATACTTTGGTTCCTTATTTTTCTTAGAAATTACTACATAGTATCCAATTAACCTCGAATCATTTATTGGTTGCCAGCTCAGGACAAATTTATTATCTTTATACTCATACTTCACATAGGGTTTTTCAAAATAATTAGGTACTACTGGCATTTTCAGTTTTATCGAATTGCCTTTTACATACACATTGTTGTCATAAATAGCAGTTACACTAAAATAATACTCTTCTCCACTTTTTAGGTAAACTCCAAAATCACCATTATTATATTTTGAGTCCACGCTTATTTCAATGTAAGTATTATCTCTGTTATTGAATATAGTGAGATAGCCATCCTTAGGATACTCAGGTTCAATATTGTTCTTGGAAATAACAACTGCATATCCTTTTAATCTGGTGTCGTTTATCCTATTCCAAACCAAAACTACTTTATCGCCTTTTGTGTATCCACTCACGTTGGGTTTTTGATAACCAGGCTGCTGATTATTTTGAGCTCCATTGTTATCGTCATAAGTTATTTTTTCCTCTTTGGTATTAATAACATTATAAAGAAGCATAGCTGCTTGGGCACGTGTAAGAACACCTTGTGGGTCAAACCTTAACTGATTAGAATTGGTAACTGGGTTACCTATCATAATGCCTTTTGAAATTGCTATTGCAATATATTTCATTAAATTAGGCGATATTTGGTCTTTGTCAATGTAATTATTTAATATGCTCATATCTACATTCTCATTTTGTAAACCTTTTGCTTTAACAAGCGCAACTGCCATATCTTCTCTCACTGCATAATCAGAAGGTTTAAAGTAGTCACCATTTGCAGTTCTAAATCCTGTCAAATAATATTTTGCACTTTCAACATATGGATAAGCCCAATGGTCCTTAGGGACATCTTTAAAGGATGGCGTATCTGTTACTTTTATCGGTAGATTTAGTGCTACCACCATTATTCTTGCAAATTCCGCACGAGTCACAGGATTGTCAGGTCTGAAAGTATTGTCTGGATAGCCCGTAATAATTCCTCTTTCAACCATAAACTTTACAGCATTATAAGCCCAGTGATTTTGCGGTAAATCTGAAAAAATAGGACTTGATGTGTCTTGAGCAAAAGCAATTGCAGAAAAAATTTGTACAATAGCAAAAACCAACATCACACATATCAGCAATAGACGTTTTTTAAATACTTTCATCCTCCTCTGAACCCCTTTCTTAAATTAATTTTGCTTATGATACTTCCATTATAACCATAATTTTTATAATTTATATTATCAAATGATTACAAAATTGTGTAATTTATTTCTAACCTTATTTTTGATTGATTTACCAACTAAATTTTGCGATAATTTTAATATAGCGATTTTCTCAAAAGTGGTGACTTTGACATTATGATAGAACTTTATGACCAAATTTCGAAATTACGAAATATTCTTGAGAAATTGAGCTCCTATGTATTATATGTCTCAACTGAAAAAAATATAGAGGATATTCTCCTTCAAACCATTGATATATGTTTAGAACTTACAACAAGTGATGGTGCCACAATTTATCTTAAAGAAATGATAGAAAACGAGGAAAAACTTGTAATCAAAGCTACAAAAAATCAATCAGTCAATTTTGAATTCTACTTGGGATACTCACTGCCTATAAACTCTATTAGTTTAGCAGGATATGTTGCTTCTAACCGCAAACCTGTGGTTATAAATAAAACTTTATCTTTACCTGAAAATCATGAATATAGGCAATTCAAATTTTTTGACAGGAGTTTGCATTATATTACAATTAACACTATAACAGTACCAATTTTTGATTACACAAACAGTGTTATAGGAGTTTTGCAAGTTGTTAATAAGAAGGCAAAACCTCAATTAAAACTTGAAGAAAATAATGCTCATCTATTTACTATTGACTATACTGATAACGATGCAAGAATAATATTAGCAATCTCGGCACTTTTAGGAATTATTTTAGAGAGAATTTGGCTTCATCAAAAAAATGATCAACTGATAACAAATACTCAAAAGATGCTAAGTAATATTTTCGACTCGGTAAAAAAATCAATTTTGACTTTAAATGATATAATGCTGACAGGTCAGCAAAAGTTCATAGAGTATCTTCAAGCTGAGAAAAGAAAAAAAGTTCTTGAGTTTAAAGAAGGACTTGAACTTTGTAAAAAACAAATTGAACTCTCAAAAGTTACTGAAACAATTATAACTGTATGTTATTTATCAATCGAAACTTCAGATAATAAAGTATCAAATATATTCTATGAAGTACTTTCATCAGAAATAAGAATATATGACATTCCTGTAATGGTAAAAGAAAATGAGTATGTCCTTTTGCTTTACAACGTTGACTTGATAAAAGCTAAAATGATTGCCAAAAGGATAGAAAGAAAAATGATTGAAAAGGCAAATTCACAAAATTATAACCTTCCATTCAAAACCAAATGGAGTTTTTATGAAATAAAACCTTCAGAAGAAAAAGCTCTTGAGGAAATATTTGAAAGTTTAAAAAGTACTCTTGGAGATCTTTAAATTGTTTTTAATTTATTAATTAAGAAATGGTGGTGAAAAAAATGTCAAAGGAAAACCCTTTAAAATTTCTGGGAATCGGAAGTGCTTTTAATCCTAATTATAACAATACCTCTGCTTACTTTGAATTGGAAGATAATCTTTTTTTAATTGACTGTGGTGGAGGTATATTTAACTCCCTTTTGAGTTTGAAACTACTTGAAAAATATCTACATTTAAATGTTTTAATAACTCATACACACCCTGACCACATTGCAAGTTTAGGTCAATTAATCTTGTATTGTTATTATCAACTAAGCAAGAAAATAACTCTTATCTTCCCTCAACCTGAAATAATATCAAATTTACTTGACTATATGGGTATCAGAAATGAGATATACACTTTGAAAACCCCTCAGGACTTTGTTAACTATCTCAGTAAACTTACGGTAATATCCTTAGAACAAGTTCATGTAAATGAATTGCCTTGTTTTGGATATCTAATTTACTTGAATAATGTAACATTTTATTACAGTGGGGACTCAAAATCAATTCCTCTTTATATCCTAACCAAATTTTTAGAAGGCGAAATAGATTTTTTATTCCAAGATACTTGTTCAGAAAATCATAACCATCATCCCCATCTTTCCATAAAGGAACTTTCAGAACAAATACCACCCTCAAAAAGAAAACAGGTTTATTGTATGCATATTGATGAAAGGTTTGATGTAAATTTAGCTAAAAATTTAGGTTTTAATATACCTCAAGAAATTGTAGCTGAGAGGGATGCAAAAAAATGATCGAATATAATAATCCCCAAGATTTAAAAAGACTAATCAGAAAACTCAATAAAATTGGAATTACAATTTCACGGGAGAAAAACGTCGATACCATTTTAGAAATGATCTTAAATGAAAGCATTGACATCACAAATAGTGATGGTGGTACCCTCTATATCGTAAAAGAATTCGAAGGACAAAAATATTTAGTCATCACACTTGCCAAAAACTACTCAGTTGCTTTCAATTACATTGGTTATAAAATACCTATAGATAATCAAAGCATTGTCGGATACGTTGCCCAAAATGGCATTCCTGTTACAATTAACAACATTCAAAATATCCAAAATTCTCACCTGCAGCAGTTTAAACTTTTCGACCAAGCATTACATTATAAAACCCTAAATCTTATGGCAATACCCATGATTGATTATCAAGGCAATGTGATTGGTGTTTTGCAGATAATAAACAAAAAGAAAGACAAGTCCATTAAGCTAACAGAAGACAACATCTACCAAAATATTGTTGACTTTACAAAAGAAGATGAAGAAATTATTTTGTCACTTGCATCTCAAGCGTCTTTATTAATTGAACGAATTCATCTTTACCAAAGGATAGAAAAAAATATTGCAAACACTCGTTATGCTCTAATCAGTTTATTTAATTCTATGAAACAAGTGATTGCAAACTTGAGTGAAGATATTTTAATTGAACAAGAAGAGTTTAAAAAATATGCATCTTTGGACGACCTGACAGGTCTGTTTACGCGAAATGAAGGAATGATTTATTTAGAAAAGCAGATACAACTCTCCAAAATGAATGAAACACACTTTGTTGTTTGCTTTATTGATGTCGATGGACTAAAACAAGTAAATGACACATTTGGCCACCAAATAGGCGATGAACTTTTAAAAAGCTTTGCTCAAATTCTAAAAGAAAGTATCAGAAGTTATGATATAGCATTCAGATATGGCGGAGATGAGTTTGTGTTGATACTTTATAAAGCAACAATAAGAGAAGCTAATATTGTTCTTGCAAGAATCCAAAATAAAATCGACGAGTTTAACGCAAAAGTCCAAAAGCCCTATAAGATTCAAATAAGCTATGGATTTGCTGAATATTCCCCAACTTCCAATTTGAACTCCGAAGACTTGATTAAAATAGCTGATGAGAATATGTACAAGGTCAAGAAAGAAAAGAAAAAAAGTCGACCCTCATATTAATTATGAGGGTCGTTCAAAATATATAAAGGAGTTCGAGGGGTTATGAGGATAGAGGGATTATCTTAGAATGACCATACAAACCTTGAAAAATGATCTGTTTTTAGCTGTTGTTTTTTAAGTTTGACATAAATATTCTTCCCCGCAGACCTATCATAGATGTACCCTTCATATCCTTCACATCTTAGGTGCACATCTTTTTTGAATTTAGCATCTGGTGAAAATTCAATGTACACAGTTCCATTTTCAGCATATATCTGTGCATAAAAGGTAATTGCATCTATTCCATCAGGTAGCGAGTCTTTCTTAAAATCAATTTCTACAAAGCCTACCTGGAATTTTCCTCCTTCATTTGTTACAGTAAAACTACCACTAAATTGAATAGGAGTTTCATCTTGTGCAAAAGCAATGCTACTCAAACCCAATGATAAAATAAATACCAAAAGTATAGCAATTGACCATTTCTTCAAAACATGAAGCTTCATAACTTTTTACACCCCCTTTAAGTTGAGCAAGCAAAGCCTTGCTCATTAATATATCAAAAGGCACCTGACTTTTCAGCCAGGTGCCTCTCTGCCAAAGGTAAATACTCCTTTTACTCACTTTACCCTTGACATATGTTTCGGCAGCCTGGCGATCATAGGAAAAGGTAAAACCCTTTTCCGACAGACCCATGGCTTTGCGCCCCTGCCTTTCGACAGGTTTGCCTTTATCGACATATGCTTCACTTATTTTTAAAAGCTCTGTTCAAATTAGCATTCTTTGTGTATAATTTTTATGTGGTTTTCTAATTATATTATCGCATAAATTTTTAAATTTTCAATAGCTTTTTAAAAAAATTTTTGGGTTGTGAAAAACTATGATTTGTTTTAACTGTGGCAATAAAATTCAATCTCCTAATGCTGAAAAATGTATCTTTTGCGGAATGAAATTTAAGGGTGTGTGTCCATCTTGCAATTCATTATTACCTACTTACATTAATTTCTGCCCTAATTGTGGGGAATTTGTAAGACAAGGTGAAGCTAATCAACAATCTGCTGACGAACTAAAAAAGGTAGCCGTGCTATTTGCAGATATATCAGGATTTACTAAGCTTTCCGAAAAAATAAGCCCTGATGAGGTTAATAATATAATCAATGAATTTTTTGAATATATTTTAAAGCCTGTTTACTACTATGAAGGTACCATAGATAAATTCATTGGAGATTGTGTTATGATACTATTTGGTGCAAAAAACTCTCACTTGGATGACCCAAAGCGTGCTGTGTTGTGTGCTCTTGAAATGTTAAAGCTCTGTAACGAGTTTTCAGTACAAAAAAATTTAAAAATATCAATGAGTATCGGCATAAATTATGGTATAGTTGCAATTGGCAAAGTCGGAGGATATTATGAAAAGGATTATACTGTTATTGGGGACGTTGTTAATGTTGCTCAAAGATTACAAGCAGCAGCACCTGAGAATACTATTTATGTATCAGAGAGTATTTATAGGGAGACTTTTGATTTATTCCTATATTCAGAGGCAAAAGAAATTTATGTTAAAAATAAAAGCAATCCCATAAGGTGTTATATACCTTTAGAAATTATCAATGAAGCTACAACATTTGATGTAATTTCTCGTATCCAGGATAGCTATTTATCAAAACTATTTAATATAATCGCATCAAAAGATACAAATAGCGTTCTTTTACTGGGGCCAAACGGTGTTGGAAAAACTTCTCTTTTAGAAAAATTAACTAATCATTTAGTTGCAAACAATATAAAAACGTATTACATTAGATGCAGTTTTAATAATTATTCGCGTCCTTACTTGTTAATTTCGCAAATAATATGTAAAGTATTAAATGTAAGTGTAGACGATGTGCAAACCATAAAGCAACATCGATTAATCTCTTTTCTTGACTTTTTATTTAAAGATGACTTAGAAAAAAAAGAAACCTGTTTCAAATTTCTTTCTATCATTCTGCAATTAGATATCGAGGATGATTTTAGAAATATTGTTTCATCCATGACCCAAGAAGATTTGGAATTTGAAATTCGGCAAAATGTACTTCTATTTTTTGATGCTTTTTTGAGCTCAAATTTTTCTATTTTTTTAATAGATGACATCCATTATGCTGACATTGAATCAATTCAAATCCTGGAATATTTAAAGACAAATTTGTATTGTGATAAAGTAATCTTTATTATAACTTCAGAAAATGAAAGTATCCACCTTAATGCCGAAAAAACCATCTATGTGCAGAAATTGTCACTTCAGGAAACAGAGGAATTTCTGAAATCTTTCTTTAATGTTAATACTGTTGATGAAAAATTTACTCAGCTAATGGTGGACATATCAGAAGGAAAAATTTCTTATCTTAAAGAGGTTTGTAGATGGCTTTATTTGAATCATCAGTTGTGCATTCAGAACAATAAGCTGTTTCTTCAAAACACTAATATAAATGCTTCAGAAATATTTTATAAAATTGTTGAACACAGACTTTCTCAACTCGATAAGGAATTAATACAATTTTTGAAAATAGCTGCTGTTTTTGGACAAAGATTTAATTTACGTATAGTATTAAATGTTTTAAAACCTTCAAAATCTGAAAATGATATCATCTTAACTCTTTCAAAAAGTAATTTCATTAAATTTGTTGACATAACTTATCAATCTTCAACAGCAGACAAAATCTTCGAATTTGCAAATAATATTATTTTTGAAACAGTCCTGAGGTCAATACCAAAAAGTACTAAAATAAGTCTTCATCTTAAAATTGCCAAATCTATTGAAAAACTATTCAGAGAAAATATTAGTTATTATTACGAGCTTTTGATTTATCATTACCGTGAAGCGAACGATATAATAAATTCTTCCAAATATTGTATATTGCTTGCAAATTATTATAAAAAGCAACTTTTGTACAAGTACGCAGTAAAATACTTTAAAATTGCAATTGAAATGTTAGAAAATTACAACCAACAAAAAAACAATCTATATACAAAAGTACTTGAAGAATTATCAAGTTTAGAAAAACAAATGGGTAACTATGTTGAAGCTCTTAAGTACTTAAATATCTTAGATAGCGTAGCAGATGCCGAAAAAAGTCTATTTATAAAATGCGAAATATGTGAATGTCTCATCCTTACTGCTGACTTTGCTAAAGCGAAGGAAATACTCATAGGGCTTGAAAAAAATATTGACAGGAATAGTACCTTATATTCAAAATTAGTCTACCTCAAGAGTCTATTTCAATGTTATACTGGGGCTTCAGATATTAACCAAATTTTGGAAGAGACAGAAACTATAATAATGCAAGATAATGAGATTGAGAATCTTGTGAAAATTTTTAATGTAGTTGCATATACATTTTATAGAAACTATGGAGATATTAATAAGGCAATAAATTACTTACAAAAAGCTAAATCTGCCGCAATTAAAACTAATAATATTGGTTTACGTGTCAAACTTACCAGTAATCTTGGTATTCTTTATTTTCAAACTGGTCAAATTAATAGCGCAATACAAAATTTAACATTAGCCTTAGAAGAAAGCAAAAAAATTTCCGATAGACATACACAAATTCATATTTTGATAAATTTAGGGATAATTTATACAAAGAAAGGACTTCTTAAAAAAGCATACGAATATCTAAACCAAGCTTATGAAAATGCTGAAAAATGGAATTTCTCGTATGAAGAATGTGCTTGCCTACTTAATATAGGCGAAATCTACATTGAAAAAGGTTTATTAATACATAGCTATGAATTGTTTTTAGCCTCACTAAATATCAGCGAAACAAAAATGTTTACTGCCGAAAAAGCTTTGAGTTTTATAAATCTCGCAAAAGTTTTGCTTCTTCTGAAAAATTGGCAAGCTGCTGAAGAATTTCTTAATAAAGCAACAAGTTTTATTAAAAATTTAAAAGACATAGATACATCTTACGAATATCATCTAACTAAGGCAGAGTTTTTTTTGTTGACAAACAATCTTTTGGATGCAGAGAGAGAAATTGATATTTCATTAAAGTTTGCAGAAAAAAACATATTCAGACAAATAGAATGCATAAGAAAGAAAGGGGAGATACTTTCTGCTGCTGAAAAGTACAGTGAAGCAATAGAATGCTTCAAAAATGCAATAAAACTTAGTGAAACAAGTGGTTCTGCCTTAGAACTCGCAAAGTGCTATTTTCTCTTAGCAAAAACTTATCTAAAAACTTCGCAAAAAGACCAAGCAAAGTATTATTTTGAAATGTCAGAAAAATGGAGCAAATTAATTGATGATGAGTGCAGTATCAAGACTGAAATAGCTTCATTTAAAAAGTTTTTGATAAGTTAGATCAACTCCATTGTTTGAGCAGAAGATATTTTACTAATGTAAAATTTCCTTAAAAAGCAAAAATTAACATCTCAATTAAGCATGAAATAACAGGAAAATAGAGTCTAACTAATCAGAACTTGTATGAATACGTAGGGAAGATGGAAGAACAAAGAAACACTATGAAGACTATAAGATAAACCTAAAAATAGAAATAGGCTACACAAACTAATTTTATGACGAGATTAAATCAAAATTCGTTATAAAAAGAGAGTTATAATCAGAAGTATTTACGGGTATTCAGAACCACAAGATAAAAATAAAGCCATAGCTTCGTATACATATTTTGTAAAATTTTATATCACCAATATTACAGTTCGAAGCTATGGCTTTAATAATTTTTATCCGTTGCATTTTTAATTTGCAATTAACAATTTTTTGTCATTAAATAATTTTCTATAAACCTATTATTTTGGTTCTTGCCCCCATACCAGCACCCCATCTACATACGCCGTTACCTTCACATTCTCTCCATAACTCGTCATGCTCTGTAACCATGACCAGTCATTTCCTTGATTGTAATTGCTCCAGTCACTCTTGTTAAACCTTATCTGTATCTCTCCTGTGTCTTTACCAGGCTGCAACTGCCCTGCTCCACTCTTAAATCCTATCTCCAAGTAATAATCCGCTCCACTTACACTACTGCTCAGCTTCACAAACTTGAATGTTACATTGCTTGCTCCTATCTGTGCCCAGTCAGATATCGCACTCTGTGCCCTCTCACCATCTACCGTGTACCAGTACCTTATCGTTACCCTGCTCAAATCTATGCTACTGCTTCCCGTGTTCACTACCTTCAACCACGGCCTTATCGTGTTTGTCGTGCTGTTTGTCTCCTTGTTACCATACAGTACCTTTATCTGCCTGCTTGTCACAGGGGTACTAACAGGCGTCGGGGTTAGAGTTGGTGTTGCTGTTGGAGTTGGCGTAGATGTTGCAGTTGATGTTGGCGATGGAGTTGATGTAGGCGTTGGTGTTTTTGTCGGGGTTAGCGACGGTGTAGCAATTGGTTGTTGCCCATACCCTTCAAAATATTGATATATGTTATTCACATTAGTCTCATACCCTAAATAAAAACTTACGTGAGGTGGTTGATTATATGCAACGTTCTGCCATGCTATAGACACTCTATATTGCCTGTTATGCATAAGCGTAGGTATCTTATAATTTGTCAATGTGGTGGTTGTATATATCCTGATTGCATTGTTATCACTAGTCCTAAATATAACCTCTTCTCGCCAATCTCCAAATATATCTGCACTCAGGCAGGGCGTTGCCTTTGTGTTGTTATTTGATGAACATCCACTTGCTGTAAATATAGTATTTGTTCTATTATTGTTATAATCCCATTCGTAAATATATGTTTTATCCAATAATTCTCTGCCTAAATCCCCGTCCCACCAAATTGCAAAGTTATATGGTGGTGTCGCATTACTGATTACATTTCCCTTACAATCTCTAATACTTACCCCTGCTGCCCACACTTCTAACCCTTTATATCTCGGATCAACGTCTGCCGCCAAAGCACGCCCACAATCTCCAGATGTTAAAACCCTTACTAATATCTGCCCAGTCTTCGCGTCTCTTAAACTCGCTCCTGTGCTTCCTTCATGACACTGCCAAACTTCTAATCCAGGCCTGTCTGGATTAATATCTGACACATGCATTGCATCACCATGACCTAATTTGGTTGAATATAACGGTGCTCCATTATCATCTACTGCCATCGCGCCGTATATTATTTCATCCTTACCATCATTGTCAACATCAGCTACACTCAAATTGTGATTTCCTTGTCCTTCGTAATCATCTCTATATCCATCTTTAATCTCTCCTGTGTCAAATTGCCATAACTTTGTTAAATCGCCATTTTGCCAATTCCAAGCAACTATATATGTTTTTGTGTAATATCCTCGGCACATAATTAGGCTAGGCCTCTTCCCATCCAAATAAGCTACTGCTGCCAAAAACCTGTCAACCCTGTTTCCATATGAATCGCCCCATGACGAAACATTTCCACGTGGCGGAATATAATTAACTGTCTTTATTGCTCCTCCTGTCGCACCTTCAAATATAGTCAAATATTCAGGACCTGATAAAACATAGCCAGACGAATTCCGCCAATCAGCATTTGGATTTCCTATCACATTGCCTTGTCCATCTATTGTTCCATCAGCTGTTTTACATGCAACTTCAGCTTTTCCGTCACCATCTAAATCATATACTATAAATTGTGTATAATGTGCTCCTGCTCTTATATTCCTACCCAAATCAATTCTCCATAAGAACTTGCCATTTAATTTGTAAGCGTCTAAATACACATTGCTTGTATATCCAGCTTGTGAGTTATCCTTTGAATCACTTGGATCCCATTTCAGAACAATCTCATATTCCCCATCACCATCTAAATCGCCGACACTTGCATCATTTGGCGAATATGAAGCACCGAGTGGAGAATTCGCTGGTTTATTTAATCTTATTTCAATATAATTGCTACTAAGCACACTTACTTCTTCAGATTGCTCTACCTCTGCCCCATTTATTACTGCTCTTACATAATACCTCGAACTGGTTGTTCCATCAGTATCAACATAGTTTGTGCTGTTCTGAATTGGTGTTTTAGTTATCTTTATTCCATTTCTGTAAATATTAAATCCTATATTCGCTGGATCTGAACCAAACATTCTCCAACTCAAAAATACTCCGTTGGTTACTTTTATTGCAATTAATCCTCTATTTAACTTCTCAATTTGACTTCCCGTTGCCGCCATTGCTAAATTACTTTTGCTCACATTTATCTGTCCATTTAACAATATAATACTCATAAAAAAAATAATCGATACAAAGTATACATATTCCTTAAGCTTTTTCTTAGTTAACATTGAACTTACCTCCAAAACTTCTCTCTTTATCTTCAATTGTAATAACCTACAAAAGACTCATCCAAAAAAGTGGCGTGTGATGAATTTGAGGACTTCATATAAATATCAAATTCATCACACGCACTCTTATCTACTTTTTTCTCTATTTTACTCACTAAAACGTCATTATTCCTTTCTTAAATGAACAATTAGTATTGATGTATCTGCGATTGGGACGGAAATTCAAATAATGTTTTGCAATTATTTACATTCAAGTTATGATACCACAGTTCTGATACTGGACTATCAGATTTTGCAACACAGCTTTTTACATTGTTTAATGTTACATCTTCAAGATAAATAACTACTTTGAAAGTAGTACCACCATTTTGTCTTACAAGCTTTCCTATATTTGTAGCTGTGAAGTTTTTTACTTTGAATGTACACGGTGCATTAAGTTGGAACACCTTGTCAGCAGCTTCTTTTGCTGAACCACCAATAACTTCCACTACCCCCTCACCTTTTACAGTCAACGCATCCTCTCCAACATCTTCCCATACAACATTTTCAACCACATTATCACCATAACAATGTACCCCGTCACAACCTGGCGCTCCAATTATTACATTTTTCAACTTTGCCCCTTTTTCAAGTTTAAATATGGGCTTTTGATTTTCAGATTGACTTCCGTCACCCATTCCTTGAGCTATTATTTTTATTCCTTTACCGTCATATGTTTGACCGGATTTAACAATTATTGTATCTGTAATAACTAAAACACCACCAGTATTTGGGGTTGGAGTGGGTGTTACTGTTGGAGTTTGTGTTGGTACTGGTGTGGAAGTTGGAGTAGGTGTTTCGGTTGGCGTTGGAGTCAACGTTGGTGTTGGTGTCACTGATGAAGTCGGTGTTGGTGCCGGAGTAGGTGCTATACCACTCACACTTGAATTTACAATAACATCATCAAATTCAGCAACACACCTGTCAGCTATTAAACCTGCTTTCCCTGTCGCAATCGATGAATCACTTGCACTTAATACTTGACTCCCATTAACATATCCAATTAACTTGTTCCCATTTACTTCTAATTTCACATTATACCAGGTATCCTGATTCAACGTAAACGACTTGAACGCCAATGTACTCCTACTACTGTTTACCTTCTTCACTATCTCTATCTTTGAATCTCTTAATACCAACGCATAAAAGTTACCTGAGTTCTTATATCTCACTATCACTCCCGCACCTGAACTCGAATCCTTCACACCCAATACCTTAACTTTCGCTTCAACTGTATAATTGCTCCAGTCAGATGAACCAGTATACGCTCTTGCCTCAGAACCTGTACTAGCCTGCTTTAAAACCTTGCTCCCATCCACTACTACACTCCAGCTACCGTTCGAGGTCGACCATCCATCCCTGTTGCCATCTTCAAAATCATCTGTCAAAAGTGTCGCCGCCTTTGCAACTCCATTATGCAAACTAATCCCCGTAAACAACGATACAACCATTATCAAACTGACCACAATAGATAAAATCTTCCTGTAACTCATCTCCTAAACCCCCTTCTTATTTTGTTATAATTATTTACGGTCTGCATCAAAAAATTTGTTGAAAATGGTTCTTTAACTGTCACTTACAAAAAGTGTGCTAACAAATTCATCCCTCCCTTGGTGTATTGTTATCTTATTTTTTTGAATCTACAGATGGAGTAGAAATATTCTCTTTTGCTCCTCTACTCCCCTGTTAGCATTAATATATTAATTTGAATTCTTTGTTTCAAGGGACACTTTTTTAGTTTTATAATATGGTTAAACAATGTTATGTTTAACTAATTTGTTTATTTTGAATAAAGAAAATTTTAATGTGATAGGATTTTATTAAGGTATGTTTAAATACACATGGTTCTCTATATATCCTGTTCATTTATGTTTAAAATTTCACTGGGTAAACAACCTTTAACCCTTTTAAAAGCTCTTCTAAAGGTTTTAATGTTGGTATATCCTACCATTTTACTAATATCGTCTAGATTCCACTTTTTTTGCTTTATCAATTTATATGCTTCTTCTATTCTCAACTTTTCTACATAATCACTGAACTTAATACCTACTGCATTTTTAAAAATATTAGAAAAATAAGATTCAGATAAATTAAATCTTTCAGCGACAAAGGATATACTCATGTTTGGATTAAATAAGTTTTTGTTTATAAATTCTAATATCTCCTCTATTAATTTTTCCCTGGAAGCTTTCCTGTTTCTCTTGATTTGTTCTGTTATATTAATAAATACTTGCTTTATATCTTCAAATAACCTGTCGAAGTCATTTTCTTCAATAAAAATAAAGTTCTTAATGTCAAATAGATTGTCAATATTTACTTTTGTCCTATCTGCAATTTTAATAATTGTTCCAATTAACTCACTAATTAGCACATACTTTAAACTCAGTGATATATCGTTTTCTTCAAAGTTTTTATAATATAATAGGTTTAGAATTTCTTCAATCTCAGATATTTTCCCTAGATTAACTAACAACATTAATCTCTCTTCTATTTCTATTGGATACCATATATTATTATCTTTCTTAACAACATCATAATACCACAGTATGCCATTCTCAACGTTCTCTGTTGTGATTAATTTATTCGCTTCAATAAGTTCTTTTGCATCTAAAAATGAAATTCTACATTCGTCAATGTTATTAACTATACGGCCAACTGCAATTAAATATTTGTCACATATTTTAATTACTAATTTATCACCTATCAACCTCAGCAAAAGATTTACATTTTGACTTACTTTTTTATCTTCATCTTCATCAAATGCTAAAATTAAAGCAAGATCACTATTTGCAAGTTGGTAAACATAATAAAATACCAAGTTAATTTTTGAGTCAATCCTAATACTTTCTAACTCATTTTTTATTATATCTCTTGTTCTAACTTGTTTGGTAAGAGATAGCATTTTGATCATGGCAACTAAAAATTTTTTACCTCCAATTTTTAAGCCTATACTTTGGATTTTTTCTTCTATTGCCCCTTTGCTATAAGACCAACCATAAATAAGTTTTTCTATTATCATATCGTTTAATAATTCTTGTTTACTTGTTATTTTATTAAGAATCCTGTAATTTGTAATTTTAGTGTGTATTAACCTGCGGTCTTTCTCCTTTAACTCGTTTAACCTCCTAAAAGGAAGTATTTTATTTTCATTCTCCTCGTTTACATTTTTTAAGCCCTTAGTTATTTTATTTGTCCTTATTTTATATAATTTGATATAAATAGCATATAAACTTATAATAACTATGAAAATTGTAAACCCCGTTAGATACAATGTATAAACAGTTCTTGAAATGTATATTTCACTTTTTATGCTGTTATATGGTACTAGATAAACATAATCCCAATCATATACATTTGAAGCCAACCGTAAAAATATATACTTTTTATTTCGTATTGCTACTACATCATACAGGTTAGCAACATATTCTTTGGTTTTGCTAAGATTTTCTAAAATGTCATTTCTTATATTATTAATATCTGCTTTATTTGAAGTTAATATTCTTTTCTCACACCTATCATAAATTAAAATTATTGAATCTTGGCTGTTTAATTTGTTTTCTTTTAGTAGCTTCCGAAACTTAGCAACATCAATAATTACCAGAAGAATTGCCAATCGATTTCCAAAATTATCAAATGGAAAGTAATATGTTGCATGCAATGCCAATATTCTTTGCCCACTAATTAAATATTCTTGTGATATTAACTTATTTTTGCATTTACTGTTGTTTTTATTGAATATTCTATTGCGCCAAACGCGGCAGTTCATTCTGTCAGGTGAAAAGTAATTACAAAAATTTTCAAATCCAAATGTAAAAAAAGAGCCAAATTCTTCGGAAGCAAAATATACTATTTCTCCCTCGCATAAAAAAAGTACAATGATAGGTTTTAACTCTCCATTAATCATACTAATGTCTTTAAAGTGTTTATAATATTCAAAGTACTCCCACAAATCTGAAGAATTTTCTCTTAAACCCCTTAGATTCCCTACCCATTTTAATTCATCATCAGTAAGAATACGTGTAACTATCTCATTCATTTTCTTTAGTTCATAGTCTATTTTTTCGCGAAGTTTATCTAATTGAATTGACTTATTATTAATTCTGTCTCTTAAAATAAGTTCTTTAGTCATATATAATAAGAAAACTGACATTAGAAAATGAAGCAGAAAAACCATAACTAAAAAGATTAAGAACATATTTGCACTTTTTTTAAAACATATAATTCTTCTCATCTTCCTACATAAACCCCCTAACCCCTCATACTAAAAATTGTTGGATTTTATATGAATTTTAATTTTATTTGCTATAGCCACTTCACAATAAAGTTTATCACGCAACTTGTCACACTTTAAGCAAGAAAATTTTATTTTGGACAGGAAAATTTTAAGCACCTTTAAAAATAGTTTTTATCATATTACAGCAATTTTGTATGTTGGTTATTACTTCTTAATATGTATGCTATAGTCATTTCGTAGCTTAAAATATATCTCAAATTACACAACTTTATTTAAGCAATTTTCCCATATATTTTAATTTACTAAAATTATGTATTCAAACAAAAAAGGGTAGCACACCATACCTATAGATGTGCTACCCCGCTAAATTTTCATTTACCTACTTATTATTGATTGCCAAACAGTATTTCATATGTTGCATTAGCTATTGCTATGTCGCACTGTGCCCAGAACCTGTGATATCTGAACTCCGGTACCTGCCCTGACTTGTATGCCGCCTCTAACTTCGGCCAATCAGGATCTTGTTTGTACTTGCTCCTTATGTCTATAAACTTAACTCCACTCTTTATTACATCTCCATTCGGCATCTTCCCTGTCCATCCTGCCGGTATATATACCTCTTGCTCAAAAAACCTCTTGTAGTCCGCTCTCTTCTCTGGCGCTGACAATCCCTTGTCATCCCTGTACAACTTCCACATCCTGTCCAGCAATTCCTTCGCTAAATTCTTCGCTTCCTCATCAAATACCCCATACTTCTTCGTCCCTGCACTATAGTACAACAACGCATTCGCCAATGATGCTGTTATTCCTAAGTCAGTACCATAGTCCACTACCTTAACATGTAAGTTGCTATTCCCTGTATACGCCCCGTTCCATGTATCAGGTTGTCCGCTCCAATCAAGCGTCGACGGTATCGCAAATGTACCATCACTATTCAACTTCACTACACTCTTAATCCAGCTTACCCACTTCTCAAGCAGTGCACCTGCGTCCTTATCTCCTGTCACATAGTAATACTCCGCTACCCTCTGCATCGACCATGCCTGGAATCCAAACCATGTGTTGCTACCCGGGTCCCTATACACAGGGTTCGGTTCATACGCCATTCCATAAAATGTCGCTGTACCTGCCGGATATTTCTCGTACCTGCCATTCCATGAATTTGTCGCGCCTCCTGCTATCGCTCCCTCCGCTGACTGCAACCACCTGTAAAATTCTATCTGCCTCTTCAAACTCTTCGCCCAGTCGCTCGCTCCGTTCGGCGACTTCGGCTTCATATCACTATCATTCGCTAATGCCCATGCCGCCATCGGATTCTGATATCCAAAGTGCGCGTGGCTGCACCCTATCTTCCATGACCATGCTCCATCCAATGCTCCGCCCCATGCATAATACCATGATAGCAGATAATGTGCACTGTCATACCCTGTTCCTCCAGCCGCATTCTTGTCCTGACATCCTAATGGCTTGAAATACTTGTCAAACATCGCATACCTCAAATAGTCACCCATCTTCGCTGCCTTCGCTACATAGCTGCTTATCTCATTAAACTTACCTTGCTCCTTCGCCCATTCCTTCGCCCAGTAAGTAGCCTGAATAGCTCTCGCATCCGCATCAGGTGCATTCGTGTATCTCCACTGCTTCGAATAGTTCTGATCCTTAATAAACAGATCTAAAAATCCATTCGGTCCGCCCCATTTGAATTCCTCCCAGCTCGGATGCGGTACAGTCTCCCATACAGACTCCTCAGGCCCTCTCTGGAACGTGTTGATAAATGATGCACGGCTCACTCCGTCCCCTCTCTTGCCATATCCATACCAGTTGTCTACGTCCATCAACCAGTGCATACCATACATCAATGTGCTACCATATGTGCTCACAAGTTCATTATGCAACGGGTCTTTGCCAACAGGTACATTAAACTCCAACGGCGATGGATACTTGTCCGGTGTCTCCCACTCCCCTGCGTATGTCGCTGGCTTGTTAGGATCATATGACCTCATCGGCTGATCTTCAGCCGACGGTATCATATACTTCTCTAATGTGTCCCATGCCGTCTTAAACTTGCTCCAATCACCCGTCAACTTCCCATACACTGCCTCAAGCCATACATAATACGAAAATGCTTCACTCGTGGTCAAATGACCATAATCAGGTGCTTCGCATATCAATGTCTCTACCGAATGATATGGTATCCCATCCTGGTTAAAATACCCGCTCGCAGGATCATGTATCTTGTTCCACAACCACATAAACCTCTGCCCATATTCTCCAAGACCGCTCGGTGTGCTGCTCGGTGTAGGTGTCGGAGCCACTGTCGGCGTCGGTGTTACCGTCGGTGTTGGAGTTGGTGTCGGAGTCGCTGTCGGGGTCGGTGCTGGGGTCGGAGTTGGTGTCACTGTCGGGGTTGGCGTCACTGTCGGCGCAGGTGTCGCTCCACTCGGCTCCTGGCCCCATACCAGCACTCCATCTATATACGCTGTTACCTTCTCATTCTCTCCATAACTCGTCATGCTCTGTAACCATGACCAGTCATTCCCCTGATTGTAATTGCTCCAGTCATCCTTGTTAAATCTTATCTGTATCTCTCCTGTGTCCTTCCCAGGCTGTAACTGCCCAGCTCCACTCTTAAATCCTATCTCCAAGTAATAATCCGCTCCACTTACACTACTGCTCAGCTTCACAAACTTGAATGTTACATTGCTTGCTCCTATCTGTGCCCAGTCTGATATCGCACTCTGTGCCCTCTCACCATCTACCGTGTACCAGTACCTTATCGTTACCCTGCTCAAATCTATGCTACTGCTACCACTATTCACTACCTTCAACCATGGCCTTATCGTGTTTGTAGTGCTGTTTGTCTCCTTGTTAGCATACAGTACCTTTATCTGCCCACCTGTCGCAGGTGTGCTAACAGGTGTTGGCGTAGGTGTCGGTGTTACCGTCGGTGTTGAGGTCGGTGTTGGTGTTGGTGTCGGGGTTGGTGTTACTGTCGGCGTAGGTGTCGGGGTTGGCGTTACTGTCGACGCAGGTGTTGGTGTTGGGGTTGGAGACGCAGTTGTTGTTGAAACTGGCGCTGATGTTGGAACAATAGCACTGTCAGCAATTTCTCCCCATTTTATACCTAAGCCGTTGGTAGCAACGAATACTCTTCCATATACTCTCGGGTCTCCAGTAATGTCAGCATTAGCACAACCAAACTGATTATTATCGTCATTTATTCTCACCCAGCTCATTCCTGCATCATCAGATCTAAATATGCCTCTGATACCATTAATTTTAGCATATGTGTATATCGCTGGGTACGTTTTTCCCTCTGCGGGTTTACCAAATCCAATACTTGCTGCTTCATTGACATTTTCTATTTTTGTAAATGTATAGCCGCCATCAACTGAATGCCACATTCCATTATCACCAACTAACCATATATCGCCTTCTCGACCGGGAACAGCCTTAAAATTGCCGCTTGTTGGTAAACCAGTAGCTGGTGACTGAATGAACGTTTTACCTTTATCGTTGCTAATGTAGAATTTTCCATCTTTAAAAGCATAAAACTTGTTCGGATTAACTCTATCAGAGTATACTATTGCTCCTGAAGGTACATTAGCACATTGATTCCATGTATTCCCATTATCCGTAGAATAACACACTGGTGCTCCTTTTGGTGCCCAAACGACAACACTACCATCAGCAGCTGCTGCAACTGTTCCACCTTCTGTCATTCCTTGAGGCTCTTGATTACCCTGGAACCATGATTTTCCACCGTCATATGAAAAACCAATTCTATTTGTATTTGGGTTCCATTTTTTATCTACATTTCCTACACGCACCATAAAGTTAGGATTTAATTCAGCGTAATCTATATCCGTTGTTGACCCCATATTGGGCTGAGTATATGTCCAACTTGGTGCCTTTTCTAAATCATCGTGTCTAAACCCTGCTATATCATATATTGCACTAAATAAATGTGGTCCAACTGGAGGACTAACTAATGCTGCAACAGAAGTTTCCTCTATTCCAATTCCCTTTACCTTGATAGTTATCTTTTCTCCTCTATCCCATTTTGTCAAATCATCAGAACCATATAATGTGGCACCTGTACCATACAACATTCTATCAGAATTAAAAGGATCTATTTCAAGGGTTGCAACCATCCATCCAAGTTTAGGACTTGTCTCAGGTGGAACTGGACTTGTTATACCAAAGTTTAACCACGGAGCTGCCGAAATATCCATTGTATAATGCAACGTTCTGTTAGGATATCCAGCCCATTCCCATATACACTTCCATGTTTCACCACCGTCTGTACTACGCCAGATATAAGTATCAGGCCACCATGAACTTAATGCCGCAACCATAACGACCTTCGGGTTCTGAGCATCAATTGCTAACCCACCATAACCAAAATAAGTATCTTTTGCTGGCATTGGGCTTATATTTTTCCATTCCCCAGTTTTAGTATTATACCTCCATACTTCACCATAATCACCATTATATGGCCCCTGCGTGTTACTATAAGTTATATATAGCATTCCATCTGAACTTAATTTCGCACGTTGTGGAAGTAATCCTGTTGGTTGCCCTGGTAATGGTTCCCACGTTTGCCCACCATCTTTTGTATAATATATGCTTGTATTTTTATCTGCAACACCTACATATATTACTTTACTTCCCTCTCCTGGTTTTCCGCTTGATGGATCAAATACAACCCACACAACGCCTGTGATATGATTTAAATAATCGTTTGGACAATTAGGATCTTCGATATATGTCCCTGGGTTTGGAAAGCTATCAACTTTTTTCCATGTAACTCCATAATCGGTGCTTTTCCACAATCCATTCCCTTCTCGTGTACCTAAATATAGGATACTATTGTTATTCGGATCAATTGCTAATCTCTCTCCCATATTACGACCCGGCATATTGCCACCCAGTTTGAACGGCAAAGGAGTTCTTTCAAATGTATTACCTTTGTCTTTTGAACGTAAAAGAACACCGTTCATGTTTGTCCAACTATTCGTGTAAGTACCAGCAGCAATGTAGAGTCGATTTGGATCAACAGGATCTGTTGCTATACTTTCTACGCCTAATAAATTCCACTCATCAAAACTAACCCAATTCATAAGCTGTGTCCACGTATTGCCACCATCTGTACTTCTGTAAGCACCGCCAATATCTGTTCTTACATAAACCAAGTTTTTTTCCTTAGGATTAAAAACTATTCCCGTAATAAAACCGCCGCCACCTTCAATTTTTACATTTTTCCAAACGTATTTTTGAGTAGCAACTGTACTCTCTGCCCTCACAGGAATGACTAAACTGTAAAGAGTTGTACACAGAAAGATAAGTCCAACAATTAACGCTATACCCCTTCGCATTTTAACCCCCTCTTTTCTCTTTTTTTAAATAGGAAAGTATTTAAAGCTTACATGTTACATGTACAATATTACCTTCCTTTTATCACCCCACATCTGTCACTGTGTTGTTTTAGATTTGATACATTATTCTTTTTAACAACATTTTATACTTTTGAACTGCGCTGAATCTATAATTATCTTGCAAAAAATTATTACAATATTGCTCTTAATGCACTAACAATTGTTGGACTTTTCTTATCGCATATGCAATGTGTAAAAAAACTAGAATTCTATTTATAGATCTTTTACTCTGTCTTTATAAATACTGATCTTTGACATTTTTTTCAAGCTCTCAATATACGACTTGAAAACTTCATCCTTCTTTTGTTTTATTAACTTGGTTTGAATTTCTCCCTTCACTTCATCAAAAGGCATATACTTTTCATCAATTACTTTTACAATGTGATAACCATTAACAGTTTTAATAACGTTGCTAATTTGACCAACAGCTAATTTGAATACCTCTTCCTCAAAAACACTGCCGTACTGAGCTTCTTTTTCACCTTTTCTAAAGTAATCAATAATTCCTTTTTTTCCGTCTAAACTCTCAACTTCTGAATACTTTTTAACTAACTTTTCAAAATCCTCTCCCCTCTTTAACTCTGATATTATCTCATTTGCAACTTTCCTCTTTTTGGCATCCTCTTCTGCATTTTCTACTCTCAGAAAAATGTCCATAACTTTTATTTTTCTAAACTGACTTTTATTAGCATTATAATATTTAATCACTTCTGAGTCACTAAGTGTTATTCTTTCTGTAACATATTTATAGAGTTTATTAATGATTCTCGTCTTTTGTAAGTCTCTATAAAAATGATTTTCGTCTGAACCAATCTTTCGGAGATACTGATTAAAATAATTTCTCATTTCCATGTCTCTTTTCAACTCTTCAATGTATTTTCTTATTTCATCTTCTTCTTGTCTGGTAAGATAAATATTTTTTCTCCTTGCTTCCTGCAAGCATAGTAATTCTTCAATTAAAATCCTAAACAATTCATCTTTCAATAACTCTCTATATGTTTTTCCATTAAACACTTGATCCAAGATATCCGTACGTGATGAAAATTGAATTGCATTTTCTTTTAATGTATTAAACCTTATTTTATACTCCCTTTTAGTGATTTGATCACCGTTTACCTCCAATACCACTTTATTATCATCAATCATTTTAACAATATGATCCTTTAAGATAAGCAGTGACAATATGATTGATACAAAAATTATACTGGTTATTACAATCAGACTTTTTCTATTCATATAATAAGCCTCCTAATATAGTATATTTTAGTTATTCTCTATTTAATAATCCAGTAACTTTAACATTATTTTTTCAGTATAATGACTTTCATTCCTTTATCTATAGTATATGCCCAAATATTGTCATTTATTTTCATTACAGAAAATGTTTTAAACTTGTAAAAGTACTTTTTATTATTCACAATTACTATTAAAAACCAAATGTCATTTTGTTTAGCAAATATATAATTCTTTTTATGAATCACAATTTGGTCAAATTTCGGTTTCAAAAGTATCTTCCCTGTTTTTTTCATTACACCCCATTTTCCATTTTTTAAAAAAGCGATATACTCATCTTTTACTTCACCAATTAGGTCATATTTTGGGGGTATTAAAACCTTCCCATCTGTCTTTACTATTCCCCATTTTTTATCAAGATAAGTCACAATTATGTCTTTATCAGCTATCCAAATTGAATCATATTTTGGTTTAATAACATATTCTCCCTTCTCGGTTATTAATCCCCATTTTTCTTTAACCTTAACTGCCGCTAATCCATTGTTAAATACTGATATATCTTGTGCTTTTATGTCAATCGTTTTTCGTGTATTAAGATTTAATAACGTGACCACGCCATTATTTTGTTTTATTGAAATTATTTTGTTTGAAGAAACAACTACTGAATCCCTTTTAAAATTTTTAGGTAACATTTTGCCATCAGAAAACATAATATGTAACTTTTTGTCCTTTTTTAGTTCAAACCAACCTTCATTGTGGACCCATATTTCATCATATATGGGTGGACAAAGTTCTGATAATGTTTCAAGATTTAATAAGCCCCACTTATGATTTCTAAAAACTGGCAGTAATTTTCCAATGTTTAACGAATAATTGCTGTAGTTTTCTTTGCTCTCTTTTTTGTTTGCTATTGATATAACTTTATAATTACTCTTTTCCTTGGCAACAAACACACCTTTGTAATTTAAAATTTGCACTTCGTTGTATTTAAACGGAATAATCTGATTGCCCTTTTTATCAATAATACCCCATTTATTTTGCTTTTTAGCTTGAATCATTTTATTCGGATGTATAATTATATCTTGGTACTGTGGCTTTATAGTAAAATTACCTGACTTATCTATAATTCCCCATCTGTTATTGATGCATACAGCTGCTAACTGATTTGTGAACGCAGACACATTGTCAAATTGCGGTTTTATTCTAATCTTTCCATGAATATCGATAAACCCCCATTTATTTCTAATCTTTACTGGAATCATTCCCTCGCTTTCTAACAGGATTCTTTCGTATATAGGTTTTGCTATAATTTTTCCTTTTATATCCATTACTCCCCATTTGCCGTTCTTTTCAAACATAGCCAATTTACTATTGATGTATGCTACATTTTGATAACTTTCGTTTGAAACAGCAAAAAATTGGTCAGCAATATTTCTCTTGACTACCATTAAAGTTGTGCCATATATTATGAACACCACCAGTGATAAAATTAATACTATTATAAGACTTCTTATAATAGGCAACTTTAAAAGTTCCTTAGGTTGATTTTTCGTTAGCTGTTTTTGGACTGCCTTGTTCTTCTTTTTGCGTTTCATTTTAGTGCACCCCCTTTTGTATATTTTTTGCTTTTGTATTTTTACTCTCTAACACCCATACCTTTTTTCTTGCATTTCAGTAGGTTGTGAGTAATAACGTAAAGTAGCACGATGAGAATCATAATATTGGCTATTGCCACTAAAAAGTTAGAAAACTCTCTTTGTACAAAATAAATATTTGACAGAGAAAGGTCTAAAACCTTAGATATATTCATAAATGATAACAACGAGATAACCACTGCACCCCTTAACAATATTATGTCATTACTCATCAAATATAACATTAGGCAAAATAACCATGCAAATATAGCGTACCTCTCATGCATCCCAGTCATAAAATTATACGAAAGTAAACCAACTATTAAACCACCTTGCATAAGATACTTTAGTTGGACTATTTTATCGTTTGTTTTATTCAATCCAAGGCCAAATTGCACTAACACCAAAATGTAGGCAATTGCCAATACAATTAGATTTATGAAATTGTACATACCGCCTATTTTAACCCAGTTAAGACCCGCAGCGTAATAGATATTAAATGCATTTACTGTATAGTAAGGATATTCTCCTGCTACTTTCGCAAAAAACGCAGGAAGCCATAATATATCTTTATAAGGCATAAAAAGAAAATATAAAGCACTACTTAGAATGCCAAAAGAAATTATTTGTTTTACTACGTCCTTAGTATTATTTCTTATCCAAAGATTGTATATCCAGTACAGTATTATTAGTGGTAAATATAAAATAAATTGGGGTTTAGTGAATAATAAATATGCTGTTACACATCCAGCTAAAATGTGAGAATTATAAACTAAACTTACAAATAATATAACAAATAACATTGATACAAAGTTGTCACTTTGACCCCACAGTGAGGAAAGCATTATTAGTACTGGATTAAATAAAATTACTATACTTTCCACTCGCGTTAGTCGACTTCCAAACTTCCGTTTAAGTCCTAACACCATAATTATAATAGCAACATCAGCTATAATGTTCGGTAATTTGATAAGTAGTTCTTCTGAAATAGAATATGAAACAATTGAAACAATGTTTTTAAGTAATGCTAAGACAATTAAATATCCTGGTAAATAATCAATAAAAATATTCTTTTCATAAATGTTGAACATATCATTTGAAACAATATTCATCCATACCTTGAAGCAGTTTACATCTATTGGATGTCCTGATACTGCCCTACCTAAAGCTAACCTAACAAAAAATGCTACTATTAACATCCATATTAATTCTGCTTTTGTAACGAATGACTTTTTATCACCAAAAATCAAGTAATAACTGTATAAAATAATTCCAATTAATGTTGTAATACCTACTATTATTCTATCTGGTTGTCTGCTTTTAAATATTGCTTCACTGAAATTAAAAATCCACCAACTCAATAACAATATTGTAGTTAGGATACCATACACAATAATTACTCCATCTTTCTCATTTGAAATCTCTTGCTTGTTTATTGCTTCAAATTTTTTATTTGTCATCTTTTTCCCAATCTCCTTTTTATGTTTATCCTATTATTGCTAAAATATCCAACTTTTCATTATTCTTAATAACTCAATGTACTTAGCTGATACTGTTAAACCGCTCACAGCTGGATAGAATATGACAAGCATAATCAATCCCAAAACACTTAAAGTAATTGCAACCTTCTTTTTTAAACTTTGCTTAAGATTTAGATTATCAATTACCATAACTACTGCTATATAAAGCCACGGTAATGCGAGGTAATAATGATATATGAATTTAATTCTGCTTATGAAAATCCAAGGAACAATTGAAGATACATAACTTGCAATTACTATAAAAAGACTCAAATTGTTTTTGGGATTTTTTGCGGCAATTACCAATAAATATACCATTGCTAATAACCCCAGGCCCCACATAACTGGATTACCTAAATATGCAATAGTCGAACGCAAATTCGTTGGCAGCGAATTATCAAAATAAGCCCATAGCGGTTTTGTTGATAAAAGCCATTGATACCACTCAGAAGAAAATGGATGCGTTGCTACTAATGTTGAATGGTATTTCCATATATGTTTTTGTAACATTATAAAATCACTTATAATTGCCCATGGTAAATTGTGATATGGATACTTTATAGTTATTGGTAAATACGCAAGATAATAAGGTATTGTGAAAGCTAAAATAGACAATACACCTTGCTTGACTGTTTTTAAAATCCAACTTTTGTTATTATTTTTTATAATATTATAAAGCTTATAACCGAATGAAATAGTTAGTACAGGTATAATTGGATACAAGGCATTCCATTTACACGCAAAAGCCAACCCCCCAGCTGAAAAGGTCAAAAAGTATACTATATCTGTCCTCTCTAATTTCTCTCTCATGTGACGCATATTATTTATGTATGACATCCCAAGAATAGAACATAAAATAACAAAAAACAAACTAAATGTGTCAATGTTTGCCGTCCTCGATAAACTATTGTGCAAAAAGTCACTTGCCAGCAGTATAGTAATTGCTATTCCGCACCAAAATGATGGTTTATACAGTTTTGTGAGTAAAATTAATATAAGGACTAACACAATTGAACCAAAAATTAAGTTAACAAATCTCCACCCAAATGGATTTACTCCCCATATTGCCATTCCGATTGATATTAACCACTTACCCAATGGCGGATGGACTAAATCATATGGAGGCAATCCCTTTAAAAGTTCATAAGCTGTCCTCGCGTGATATATTTCATCAAAATATGAACTGTAACGGTAATTTAAAATTGTTCTCATTTTTGACTGTTCATCAACTATATTGTTAGGATTCCCTATATATTTTGAACCTTTTAAAATGTTAATTACTGCTTTCGATAAGTTTAAGAAATTTTTGTAATCCTTCCGTGCTGCAATTTCTTTGATCTCAATATTATTTCCGTGTGTTACAATGATGATTTTGTCAACAATATTGTTCACTGGTACAATTTTCCCTTGGTAAAAAGCAGCTTGAACAGATTGCTGTAATATTATAGAGTTATCTTTTAAAAATTGTACATCAATTTTTCCATCGCCATAACCAAAATAGGCAAAGAAATCTTTTATAAATTCTTTTGCAATAGAAATTTCAATGATGCATCCTTCTTCCTTAGGAGCCCAATATGTTACTGGGATATCTCTTGAACCAATCGTAATGACTTGTAACGTAAAGTATATTGTTGCAATTAGTATCGCAAAAATTATTAAACTATTTTTATTTTTCATTAACTTTTCACTCCTTTAATTTTTAGCATAGAATATTTTAATTTTATGATGACATTTTCTAAAATGTATGTCATTAATTGAATACCATTAATGATATTAAATGGTTATTTCCCAGCCAATTGTCCAAATAATTTAATATTACTGTTCTTACAACATGTTTATTCATAAAATCAACAGGGCGGGCGTACAGAAAACCCACCCTGTGAGTTCAAAAGTAACTAATTTTGCAATTAACACGTTGAATTATTCATGCTTCTACTTTGTACCAATTGCATTAGTTTTATACCATTGCCCCCATGGAGTCGGATTATTGGGGTCCCAGTTGTTTACCATGTCCAAATACCCAACATAGCTCGAATTTCCACACCATGACCAACTAAATAATCCTATCTTGTACTGTTTTGCATACCTGACAATAGCTTCTTCATCAGGGTCACCATCTGTGTGCTGATGCCCAAATTCCCCAATAACCAATGGTAACCCCTTATCAACAAATGATTTGATGTACTCTTCGACCTTGCTTGCTGTATTGTATACGCCATACATATGGATCGAAAATACCAAATTGCGCAGCGGATCTGCTTCCATTATGCTCTGGGCATTATCTCTCATAGTATTAGACCAATCCTGACCCCAGTTCGGCGCATCCACCATTATTGTGTGCTTGAATCCCGCATCTCTAAGTGCTTTTATAGCATTCTTCGTGTCATTAACCCAGTTTTGATAGTTATTGTTCCCATACGGCTCATTACCAATGTTTATAATTACAAAATCTTCGTTACCGTCTAATACGCTCTTTATCTCCTTCCAATATTCCACTGCTTGTGCCAATGAACATGCTGCCCCATCTTCTCCATATCCTGTTGTGTCGTGTACTTCTAATATAATAGCTTTGAAACCAAGACTTCTTGACAATGATATAATATTTGCCACTTCACTTGCTGGTATCTTCGTCCATCGGTAACCATTACTCAGCACTATCCTCACAGAGTTCATACCCCATGACCTGATTCCACGCAATGCCGTATCAAGTCTATCTCTATACCAACAGTGTGCATGATTAGTTCCTATCAATGTGCTTGTATCAATTCTTGCTACTCCATTACCCAGTGTTGGTGTTGGTGTCGGGGTTGCTGTTACTGTCGGTGTCGGGGTTGGCGTTACTGTTACTGTCGGTGTCGGCGTCGGTGTAACTGTTGGTGTAGGTGTCGGCGTCGCTGTCGGGGCAACCGTCACCGTCGGCGCAGGTGTGGCTCCACTCGGCTCCTGTCCCCATACCAGCACTCCATCTATATACGCCGTTACCTTCTCATTCTCTCCATAACTCGTCATGCTCTGTAACCATGACCAGTCATTCCCCTGATTGTAATTGCTCCAGTCACTCTTGTTAAATCTTATCTGTATCTCTCCTGTGTCCTTCCCAGGCTGTAACTGCCCAGCTCCACTCTTAAATCCTATCTCCAAGTAATAGTCCGCTCCACTTACGCTACTGCTCAGCTTCACAAACTTGAATGTTACATTGCTTGCCCCTATCTGTGCCCAGTCTGATATCGCACTCTGTGCCCTCTCACCATCTACCGTGTACCAGTACCTTATCGTTACCCTGCTCAAATCTATGCTACTGCTTCCCGTGTTCACTACCTTCAACCACGGCCTTATCGTGTTTGTAGTGCTGTTTGTCTCCTTGTTAGCATACAGTACCTTTATCTGCCCACCTGTCGCAGGTGTGCTAACAGGTGTCGGTGTTGGCGTCGGTGTTACCGTCGGTGTTGAGGTCGGTGTTGGTGTTGGTGTCGGGCTTGCTGTTACTGTCGGCGTAGGTGTCACTGTCGGCGTCGGCGTTACTGTTGGTGTAGGTGTCGGCGTCGCTGTCGGTACTGGTGCAGGTGTCGCTCCACTCGGCTCCTGTCCCCATACCAGCACTCCATCTATATACGCCGTTACCTTCTCATTCTCTCCATAACTCGTCATGCTCTGTAACCATGACCAGTCATTCCCCTGATTGTAATTGCTCCAGTCACTCTTGTTAAATCTTATCTGTATCTCTCCTGTGTCCTTCCCAGGCTGCAACTGCCCAGCTCCACTCTTAAATCCTATCTCCAAGTAATAGTCCGCTCCACTTACGCTACTGCTCAGCTTCACAAACTTGAATGTTACATTGCTTGCCCCTATCTGTGCCCAGTCTGATATCGCACTCTGTGCCCTCTCACCATCTACCGTGTACCAGTACCTTATCGTTACCCTGCTCAAATCTATGCTACTGCTTCCCGTGTTCACTACCTTCAACCACGGCCTTATCGTGTTTGTAGTGCTGTTTGTCTCCTTGTTAGCATACAGTACCTTTATCTGCCCACCTGTCGCAGGTGTGCTAACAGGTGTCGGTGTTGGTGTCGGTGTTACCGTCGGTGTTGAGGTCGGTGTTGGTGTTGGTGTCGGGCTTGCTGTTACTGTCGGCGTAGGTGTCATTGTCGGTGTCGGCGTCGGTGTAACTGTCACCGTCGGCACAGGTGTTGGTGTTGGCGTTGAACTTGAGGATCCCTCTGGTTCTTGTCCCCATACCAGCACATTACCTTCATAAGCTGCTATGAATTTATTCTTACTAAGTTCTTTTGTTAATCCTGCATAAGATGGGTCATTAGTTGGATCCCATGGAACGCCTTGTGGTACAGAGATCTTAAATTGAGCTTGTTTTTTGTGTTCTACTTCCCCACCTGGGTATATTTTTGTTCCTGTAAAATCAACCAATATATAGTAAATGTTCTTTGATGCATTCCATACGTATGGTCCAGATATTTTTCCACCTTCCGAATAATATGTCTCTACTTTAACAATATCAGGACCATACCCAGCCTTGATTAACTCACTTAGGTCAATAAAATACTTAAAGTTTAAATTATCTGTGACCCGTGGTGGCCATCCCGTTCTATTATAAATGTATGAAATTATTTCAGTATAGTTTGCACCCTGTGAATTACCAAACTTGGATTCAACAAAAATTTCATCATTAGTTGGCTTTTCGATAGCTTTGAAATTAGGTATTGGGTCTCCTCCATACATAAGGTACATTTTTGCTAGAGCACCAACAATACCAGCATTGTAGTCACAAGCCACCTCGTTTTGTACATAGTCAGTAATATCATCATTGTAACTATCATCAGAGCCTGGTCCACCTACTAATGCACCATAAAGAATGTGTCGATGATATTCGGGTATTCGCATACTGTTCGCCCATGAACTATGTGCATTTCTATGATGTGGATGTTGTGGATAATTTTGTCCAAATCCTACCAAAAAGCTTCTTCCTGTTGAACCTAATGCATAGTTAATCTGACTCTCACCAAATTTTAGATAAGCTGTTCGCTTGTTTTCTGGACATCCCGACCAATCTGCATAAACAAACGCTAAGAAAGCTGCAGTTGTAGCATACCTAAGTGAGCCCCACCCTGTTAGCCATGCAAGACCCTTAGGTGTATATGTTATGTTATATGTCCAATGATCAAGATTTCTTTCAACAGCACCTTTATATATGTCTTTATTAGTAATCTTTGCTAAAAGTAAGATTGCTCCGTATCTTACATCATCCCAGCACTGTGTCCATGTATTTGTGCCACCGGCATATTCTGCCATAAGCGCCTCAGCTTTATCCAAATATGATTTGTCATTTGTCGCAAGATATAACCACACTGCCGCCCAGCCAAGATCATCAATATAGCCACCTGATGTGTAAAAGCCGGTTGCTGCAGTATACCCTGCATCGCTACGAGTTCTATCAGCAAAATCAAAGAGTTCTATCGCATGCTGCAAATATGTGTCTGCCTTTTGACTGTTTCTTTCACGTATAACGATTGAAGCTGCAGCCAAGGATGCAGCTGTTTCTGCAACAACTGAACTTGCAGGATTATTTAAATCACACTTGTATGCTGGCCGTTTCATTTGCATAACTTCTGCTGGTCCCCAGAAGTTATGATCTTCAATTGGATCACCAACTTGATAGTAGTATACATACTTTGATGGATGGCATTTTACAAAGTAGTCGTTTACCCATTCTATCTGGTTAAGTATATGTTCAAGCTGGCCACTTTTCTCAAATGCTGCTTTATACTCATAAACTGCCCACGAAAGCATTGAAGCACTGTATGACATTGGTAGATTAAACTTTACATGATCGCCTGCATCATGCCAGCCACCTGTAAGATCCAAGCCTACATCTTTACCATCATTTAGACCAGAATCTCCTCGCCAGTTGTTGCGGATCCATGATGGCAGTTTACCTGACATCTGGAATTCATAAAACATAATTGCTTTTTGAAGAGCTTCACCATAGTTAAAGGTTGTTGCTGCTTTCACATCACTGTTATTGTATCCTGAAAATAGAAATAAAATCTGCAATAGAAATACCACAGCAACACACAATGTTATCCTTTTTATTGCTTTTTTTAGTTTAAGCATTTTTAACCCTAACCCCCTTTTTTGATTTGATAGTTAATTTCAATTAATTGTATTGAATGGTATAATTTTGAAACTTATACTTAGTTCCTACAATAAATGTTTAATAATTACTTAGTTTTTAGCCGTTTTCTATCACCCCCTTCTTTCCTTTAATTCGCTTGCTTAATGACTTTAACTATACAAGTCCCCTACTGACCTTAAATTTTTTTCATATATCCACAAATTCCCATTTAACGTATTTTATCATTTTGAAGCTGGAACTGGCTCAGGCTCATTATTGTTGTAATATATTGTAATATTAATGTTTTTCCCATTTGTACCTAAGGGTCTTTTGTGATCTAATCCAACAAACCTACCTTGACTGTCTTGCCATAGAGCCGGTTTCAAAAATGAGTATTTTTTCTCATCCCATGTCGTAAAATCATATCCAACCAATCCTCCAGTGTCACCCGAGTTAGCATTAAAGCACCAAAATGTGTGATGAATATGATTTTCTATGATATAATCTCGTAAATACTTCATCCACTTTTCGTTATCGGCTCCATCCAGATGACCACCCCACTCACCTATCAGAAGTGGCGCAATGTTTTCTTCCATAATGTACGCCCAATTCGGACGCCAACAATCTTGTAGTAAAGACTCTTTTGTGAACCCTGGATAAAACCACGGCTGCTGGTAAACAGATGGCCCGTAATCATGTGGCGAATATACAACTTTATTTTGATATTTACCCAGATTAATAGGATACTTTCTAACACCTCGCAAGTTACCGCCCCACCATGTTGAATAGTAGTCGCTGGAGGATTTTGATGTCCATGTGACGTCGTCCTTTGGATAGGCTTCGATTCCTTCAATCACAATTAGAAGGTTTGGATTTATATTCAGTATACGTTTTGCACATGTTTCAGCTGCATATTTCCAATTATTAATATCTGTTGAATTATCCCATTTTGCAAATGTTGTATCTTGCCACGGTTTTCCATGTGGCTCATTCTTTAGGTCAAAAGCTATAATAGTGTCATCATTTTTATATCTATTTGTAATCCATTCGCACGCTTTATAAAAATCCTCTGGAGTAAATTTTTCATCATACCATACCGGATAGATATGTCCCATCGCGTCTGTTTTTATACTGTGAATATCCAACATAATTTTCAAACCAACATCTTTACATGTTTGCACTACTATGTCAAATACTTCCAGACTGTTTTTGCCTTCAAGCTCTGGATTTACGTAGTAGTTTATATTTGGTTTTGGATAAATACCTTGCGACCAGTTCAATATAAGCTCTGCAGATATTGGAACTCTTAGCAAGTTAAAGCCTCTATTAGCTATTTCAGCAAGAGTATCTTTCAGATTACAACTCCATACACCATCAAATACATTTGTACCAGTATTATATCCAAACCAGTTAATACCTGTTAACCATACTGGTCTACCGTCTTTATCAACTATTTTGTTACCACTTACATAAAGCCAATCATCATTTGTATCATCAGGAATACTCGATGTTGGCGTTGGATTTGGAGTTACTGTTGGCGTTGGTATTGCTGTCTGCATAGGTGTTGGCGTCGGTGTTACCGTCGGTGTTGGAGTTGGTGTCGGCGTCGCTGTCGGTGTCGGTGTTGGTGTTGGAGTTGGTGTTACTGTTACTGTCGGCGCAGGTGTCACTGTCGGGGTCGCTGTCGGGGCAACCGTCATCGTCGGCGCAGGTGTCGCTCCACTCGGCTCCTGGCCCCATACCAGCACTCCATCTATATACGCTGTTACCTTCTCATTCTCTCCATAACTCGTCATGCTCTGTAACCATGACCAGTCATTCCCCTGATTGTAATTGCTCCAGTCACTCTTGTTAAATCTTATCTGTATCTCTCCTGTGTCCTTCCCAGGCTGTAACTGCCCTGCTCCACTCTTAAATCCTATCTCCAAGTAATAATCCGCTCCACTTACACTACTGCTCAGCTTCACAAACTTGAATGTTACATTGCTTGCTCCTATCTGTGCCCAGTCTGATATCGCACTCTGTGCCCTCTCACCATCTACCGTGTACCAGTACCTTATCGTTACCCTGCTCAAATCTATGCTACTGCTACCACTATTCACTACCTTCAACCATGGCCTTATCGTGTTTGTAGTGCTGTTTGTCTCCTTGTTAGCATACAGTACCTTTATCTGCCCACCTGTCGCAGGTGTGCTAACAGGTGTAGGTGTTGGAGTCGCTGTTACTGTCGGTGTCGGGGTTGGCGTTACTGTTGGTGTAGGTGTCGACGTCGGTGTTACTGTTGGTGTAGGTGTCGACGTCGCTGTCGGGGCTGGCGCAGGTGTCGCTCCACTCGGCTCCTGGCCCCATACCAGCACTCCATCTATATACGCTGTTACCTTCTCATTCTCTCCATAACTCGTCATGCTCTGTAACCATGACCAGTCATTCCCCTGATTGTAATTGCTCCAATCATCCTTGTTAAACCTTATCTGTATCTCTCCTGTGTCCTTCCCAGGCTGCAACTGCCCTGCTCCACTCTTAAATCCTATCTCCAAGTAATAGTCCGCTCCACTTACACTACTGCTCAGCTTCACAAACTTGAATGTTACATTGCTTGCCCCTATCTGTGCCCAGTCTGATATCGCACTCTGTGCCCTCTCACCATCTACCGTGTACCAGTACCTTATCGTTACCCTGCTCAAATCTATGCTACTGCTACCACTATTCACTACCTTCAACCATGGCCTTATCGTGTTTGTAGTGCTGTTTGTCTCCTTGTTAGCATACAGTACCTTTATCTGCCCACCTGTCGCAGGTGTGCTAACAGGTGTAGGTGTTGGTGTCGCTGTTACTGTCGGTGTCGGTGTTGGTGTTGGAGTCGCTGTTACTGTCGGTGTCGGGGTTGGCGTTACTGTTACTGTCGGTGTCGGCGTTACGCTTGCAGTTGGCGTTGGGGTTAATGTTGGAAGTTGAATCTCTGGCGGAGTTGGTAAAGTTGTGGTTGTAGGAACTATGGATGGATCTATCAAACTCCAAAAAGCATATTTAGACATATAGTTTTCATCAAATAGCAACGGATAATCTTTCTTTCCGTAGTTTTTGCTTAGCCATGAATAATCATCTTTTAATCCCCAAAACGTAACATTTGTGACTACATTCTTATATTTTTTGAATAAATCAAACAATTCTTTATATCTCTGAGCTTGCTTAATAAGCAACTCTCTTGGAGGGACAGCATAATTTGTGCTTGACCCCCACTGATAAAAACTCATATCAAGCTCTGTAATGTGAATCTCTATGCCAGGTATTGAGCTAAACAACTTTATTGTATTCTCTATCTCACTAATTGATGGCCAATCTAAATTTATGTGACACTGTAAACCCACTCCATGAATCGGAACTCCTTTTTCTTTCAAACTCTTTATCAGGTTGTATATAAACTGTCTCTTTTGGCTATTTTCTGTATTGTAATCGTTGTAAAACAATTTTGCATTAGGATCTGCTTCATGTGCCCATATAAATGCCTTCTCAATATATTCAGGTCCACATATGTTATACCAATTAGATCTTCTGTATCCATCACTCTGACCCTCATCTATAGCTTCATTTACCACATCCCATGCATAAACCTTGCCTTTGTACCTTCCAACCACATCGTAAATATACTGTTTTAATCTACTAAGCAATGCGTCTTTACTCAATGTATTTCCATTCGAGTCTTTAAAAAACCAATCAGGTGTTTGCTGATGCCATACAAGTGTATGACCTCTTATTGTCATGTTATTGCTTATCGCAAAATTCACAAATGAATCTGATTTGCTAAAATTGTACGTATTTTCATTTATTAATAATTCAGAAGGTTTCATTTCATTCTCTGGTGTAATGCTGTTGAAATGTTTTAAAATAAGCTTCTTTTCCATCTCCGAAGCAAGGCTTGTATTTCCAAAAGCAACTCCAATTCTAAAATCATCTCTGTATTTCTCAACTAAGTTAGGTATCTCCCATTCAGGTTCAGCTAACTTAGATGAATCAAATATTTTTAATTCATCAACCCAGAATGATAAACTTGCATTTTGAGCTTCTACATACAGTATTAACTCATTTACTGTAACACCAGCTGGAACTGAATAACTTCCGCTGAGCTCAACCCAAGTATTATTTGGTACATCCTTGTTATATATCAAGTTTTCATAACTTGTTGTAGAATCAGTTGCAAATCTCCTTTGCATAGTCAATGACATCTTTTGTGTAGAGCCGCTGTTCTGATATACCCAAACGCTTATCTTATATACTTTCCCTTGCTCCAAAATAGTGTCAACGGGAATTTGTGCCCCATGCCAATTAGATGAACGCCCACTAACATACAGACTGTACTTACCAGAATACGCAACTGAACTGTCAGCCTTTATTGTTACACCACTTCCCCTTGCCTGCCATCCCTCAGTTGTACCGCTTTCAAATCCTGTGGAATGTATTACTCCACCTGACAAATAGCTGTTCTCGTCCATTATACGAATACAGTCAACATTGAAATCTATTCCACTTTCTACAATAGTGTGTATCACAATTACCAAATTTTTTACATTGTTTAAATTTGGATTCCACCTGCCAACAATCTTTTTCCAATAATTTGGTACCGCTACAACCTCGCCTAATAGAGCACTTTTTACTCCACTTCCATCATCATAAACTGCAGAAATGCCGAAAGCGACTGGTTTTTGATTGTTGTGCTTTACATATCCTGATATCACCCATGTGGTTCCATTTTTAATAATGTTCTTAACATCAACAGCCACACCGCTCCATATTGAATTCCTGTTCGTAACTTTAATACTTTTCTTTCCATTATATGCGTCGTTTTCGTCAATCGTAATATTCGAACCACCGTACGCAAAATATGAAATTGTTTCATTTTCTTCTTCAAAGTCCAATGCATATGTTTCTGCATTTACACTCTCTTGAAATAGGCTAATACCTATTAATATATTAAATAAAAATGTTAGTATTACTAATATCGACGTAATTCTATTTGTTGCTTTTTTTGTTTTCATCAAAAACCTAACCCCCTCTCTTAAATTCAACGCTAATAAGAGACATAATATTTCTTAATTCATTCCTCTTTGGAATGCCATGTCAATTTATAACTATGAGGAGGAGGTGGTTCTCAATACCACCCCTCCTCATAAGCATATACACAAATTTTCACATTTGTCTTTTTTTACAGATTCTTACTGATTACCGAACAGAATTTCATATGTTGCATTAGCTATTGCTATGTCGCACTGTGCCCAGAACCTGTGATATCTGAACTCCGGTACCTGCCCTGACTTGTATGCCGCCTCTAACTTCGGCCAATCAGGATCTTGTTTGTACTTGCTCCTTATGTCTATAAACTTAACTCCGCTCTTTATTACATCTCCATTCGGCATCTTCCCTGTCCATCCTGCCGGAATGTATACCTCTTGCTCAAAGAACCTCTTGTAATCCGCTCTCTTCTCTGGCGCCGATAAACCTTTCTCATCCCTGTATAACTTCCACATCCTGTCCAGCAATTCCTTCGCTAAATTCTTCGCTTCCTCATCAAATACCCCATACTTCTTCGTCCCTGCACTATAGTACAACAACGCATTCGCCAATGATGCTGTTATTCCTAAGTCAGTACCATAGTCCACTACCTTAACATGTAAGTTGCTATTCCCTGTATACGCCCCGTTCCATGTATCAGGTTGTCCGCTCCAATCAAGCGTCGACGGTATCGCAAATGTACCATCACTGTTCAACTTCACTACACTCTTTATCCAGCTTACCCACTTCTCAAGCAGTGCACCTGCGTCCTTATCTCCTGTCACATAGTAATACTCCGCTACCCTCTGCATCGACCATGCCTGGAATCCAAACCATGTGTTGCTGCCAGGATCTCGATATACCGGGTTCGGTTCATACGCCATTCCATAAAATGTCGCTGTACCTGCCGGATATTTCTCGTACCTGCCATTCCATGAATTTGTCGCGCCTCCTGCTATCGCTCCCTCCGCTGACTGCAACCACCTGTAAAATTCTATCTGCCTCTTCAAACTCTTCGCCCAGTCGCTCGCTCCGTTCGGCGACTTCGGCTTCATATCACTATCATTCGCTAATGCCCATGCCGCCATCGGATTCTGATATCCAAAGTGCGCATGACTGCAACCTATCTTCCATGACCATGCACCATCAAGTGCCCCGCCCCATGCATAATACCATGATAACAGATAATGTGCACTGTCATATCCCGTTCCTCCAGCCGCATTCTTGTCCTGACATCCTAATGGCTTGAAATACTTGTCAAACATCGCATACCTCAAATAGTCTCCCATCTTCGCTGCCTTCGCTACATAGCTGCTTATCTCATTAAACTTACCTTGCTCCTTCGCCCATACCTTCGCCCAGTAAGTAGCCTGAATAGCTCTCGCATCCGCATCCGGTGCGTTCGTATACCTCCACTGCTTCGAATAGTTCTGATCCTTAATAAACAGATCTAAAAATCCATTCGGTCCGCCCCATTTGAATTCCTCCCAGCTCGGATGCGGTACAGTCTCCCATACAGACTCCTCAGGCCCTCTCTGGAACGTGTTGATAAATGATGCCCGGCTCACTCCGTCCCCTCTCTTGCCATATCCATACCAGTTGTCTACGTCCATCAACCAGTGCATACCATACATCAATGTGCTACCATATGTGCTCACAAGCTCATTATGCAACGGATCCTTCCCAACAGGTACATTAAACTCAAGCGGCGATGGATACTTGTCCGGTGTCTCCCACTCACCTGCATACGTCGCTGGCTTGTTAGGATCATATGACCTCATCGGCTGATCTTCAGCCGACGGTATCATATACTTCTCTAATGTGTCCCATGCCGTCTTAAACTTGCTCCAATCACCCGTCAACTTCCCATACACTGCCTCAAGCCATACATAATACGAAAATGCTTCACTCGTGGTCAAATGACCATAATCAGGTGCTTCGCATATCAATGTCTCTACCGAATGATATGGTATCCCATCCTGGTTAAAATACCCGCTCGCAGGATCATGTATCTTGTTCCACAACCACATAAACCTCTGCCCATATTCTCCAAGACCGCTCGGTGTGCTGCTCGGTGTAGGTGTCGGAGCCACTGTCGGCGTCGGTGTCACCGTCGGTGTTGGAGTTGGTGTCGGAGTCGCTGTCGGGGTCGGTGCTGGGGTCGGAGTTGGTGTCACTGTCGGGGTTGGCGTCACTGTCGGCGCAGGTGTCGCTCCACTCGGCTCCTGGCCCCATACCAGCACTCCATCTATATACGCTGTTACCTTCTCATTCTCTCCATAACTCGTCATGCTCTGTAACCATGACCAGTCATTCCCCTGATTGTAATTGCTCCAGTCATCCTTATTAAATCTTATCTGTATCTCTCCTGTGTCCTTCCCAGGCTGTAACTGCCCAGCTCCACTCTTAAATCCTATCTCCAAGTAATAGTCCGCTCCACTTACACTACTGCTCAGCTTCACAAACTTGAATGTTACATTGCTTGCTCCTATCTGTGCCCAGTCTGATATCGCACTCTGTGCCCTCTCACCATCTACCGTGTACCAGTACCTTATCGTTACCCTGCTCAAATCTATGCTACTGCTACCACTATTCACTACCTTCAACCATGGCCTTATCGTGTTTGTAGTGCTGTTTGTCTCCTTGTTAGCATACAGTACCTTTATCTGCCCACCTGTCGCAGGTGTGCTAACAGGTGTCGGTGTTGGTGTCGCTGTTACTGTCGGTGTCGCAGTAGGTGTAGGTGTTGGTGTTACCGTTACTGTCGGTGTTGACGTCGGCGCAGGTGTCGCTCCACTCGGCTCCTGGCCCCATACCAGCACTCCATCTATATACGCTGTTACCTTCTCATTCTCTCCATAACTCGTCATGCTCTGTAACCATGACCAGTCATTCCCCTGATTGTAATTGCTCCAGTCATCCTTGTTAAATCTTATCTGTATCTCTCCTGTGTCCTTCCCAGGCTGCAACTGCCCCGCTCCACTCTTAAATCCTATCTCCAAGTAATAGTCCGCTCCACTTACACTACTGCTCAGCTTCACAAACTTGAATGTTACATTGCTTGCCCCTATCTGTGCCCAGTCTGATATCGCACTCTGTGCCCTCTCACCATCTACCGTGTACCAGTACCTTATCGTTACCCTGCTCAAATCTATGCTACTGCTACCACTATTCACTACCTTCAACCATGGCCTTATCGTGTTTGTAGTGCTGTTTGTCTCCTTGTTAGCATACAGTACCTTTATCTGCCCACCTGTCGCAGGTGTGCTAACAGGTGTTGGCGTAGGTGTCGGTGTTGGTGTCGCTGTTACTGTCGGTGTTGTTGTTGACGTGGGGGTGGGCGTTGGCGTTACTGTCGACGTAGGTGTTGGTGTAGAAGATGTACCAATTGCATTAGTTTTATACCATTGCCCCCATGGAGTCGGATTATTGGGGTCCCAGTTGTTTACCATGTCCAAATACCCAACATAGCTCGAATTTCCACACCATGACCAACTAAATAATCCTATCTTGTACTGTTTTGCATACCTGACAATAGCTTCTTCATCAGGGTCACCATCTGTGTGCTGATGTCCAAATTCCCCAATAACCAATGGTAACCCCTTATCAACAAATGATTTGATGTACTCTTCGACCTTGCTTGCTGTATTGTATACGCCATACATATGAATCGAAAATACCAAATTGCGCAGCGGATCTGCTTCCATTATGCTCTGGGCATTATCTCTCATAGTATTAGACCAATCCTGACCCCAGTTCGGCGCATCCACCATTATTGTGTGCTTGAATCCCGCATCTCTAAGTGCTTTTATAGCATTCTTCGTGTCATTAACCCAGTTTTGATAGTTATTGTTCCCATACGGCTCATTACCAATGTTTATAATTACAAAATCTTCGTTACCGTCTAATACGCTCTTTATCTCCTTCCAATATTCCACTGCTTGTGCCAATGAACATGCTGCCCCATCTTCTCCATATCCTGTTGTGTCGTGTACTTCTAATATAATAGCTTTGAAACCAAGACTTCTTGACAATGATATAATATTTGCCACTTCACTTGCTGGTATCTTCGTCCATCGGTAACCATTACTCAGCACTATCCTCACAGAGTTCATACCCCATGACCTGATTCCACGCAATGCCGTCTCCAGTTTATCTCTGTACCAGCAATGTGCGTGATTGGTTCCTATTAACGTACTCGTATCTATCTTCACTACTCCATCATTAGATGTAGCCGCACCAACTTTGGGTAAACTCGTTACATTTGCTATAAACAAAATGTTCAATAAAAAAACAACTGTACATAGTATGCTCAACCATTTCTTTCCTATTTTCGTTTTTAGTCTCAACATAAAACCTAACCCCCTCTTTTTTATGCATTTTTGCCATTATACCTCGCCATTTTTTGTACTATTTTTCGAACACCTCCATACAGGATTTTAGCGAAGCAGCACACCATTCCGATAGATGTGCCACCCCGCTAAATTTCCATTTACCTACTTATTATTGATTACCGAACAGAATTTCATATGTTGCATTGGCAATTGCTATGTCACACTGTGCCCAGAACCTGTGATATCTGAACTCCGGTACCTGCCCTGACTTGTATGCCGCCTCTAACTTCGGCCAATCAGGATCTTGTTTGTACTTGCTCCTTATGTCTATAAACTTAACTCCGCTCTTTATTACATCTCCATTCGGCATCTTCCCTGTCCATCCTGCCGGAATGTATACCTCTTGCTCAAAGAACCTCTTGTAATCCGCTCTCTTCTCTGGCGCCGATAAACCTTTCTCATCCCTGTATAACTTCCACATCCTGTCCAGCAATTCCTTCGCTAAATTCTTCGCTTCCTCATCAAATACCCCATACTTCTTCGTCCCTGCACTGTAATAAAGCAGTGCATTCGCAAGTGATGCCGTTATTCCTAAATCAGTACCATAATCTACTACCTTCACATGCAAGTTCGGATTACCTGTATATGTCCCATTCCATGTGTCTGGCTGCCCACTCCAATCAAGCGTCGATGGTATCGCAAATGTACCATCACTGTTCAACTTCACTACACTCTTTATCCAGCTTACCCACTTCTCAAGCAGTGCCCCTGCATCTTTATCTCCTGTCACATAGTAATACTCCGCTACCCTCTGCATCGACCATGCCTGGAATCCAAACCATGTATTGCTACCCGGGTCCCTATACACAGGGTTCGGTTCATACGCCATCCCATAAAATGTCGCTGTACCTGCCGGATACTTCTCGTACCTGCCATTCCATGAATTTGTCGCGCCTCCTGCTATCGCTCCCTCCGCTGACTGCAACCACCTGTAAAATTCTATCTGCCTCTTCAAACTCTTCGCCCAGTCACTCGCTCCGTTCGGTGACTTCGGCTTCATATCACTATCATTCGCTAATGCCCATGCAGCCATCGGATTCTGATATCCAAAGTGCGCATGACTACAACCTATCTTCCATGACCATGCTCCGTCCAATGCTCCGCCCCATGCATAATACCATGATAACAGATAATGTGCACTGTCATATCCTGTTCCTCCAGCTGCATTCTTGTCCTGACATCCTAATGGCTTGAAATACTTGTCAAACATCGCATACCTCAAATAGTCACCCATCTTCGCTGCCTTCGCTACATAGCTGCTTATCTCATTAAACTTACCTTGCTCCTTCGCCCATTCCTTCGCCCAGTAAGTAGCCTGAATAGCTCTCGCATCCGCATCAGGTGCATTCGTGTATCTCCACTGCTTCGAATAGTTCTGATCCTTAATAAACAGATCTAAAAATCCATTCGGTCCGCCCCACTTGAATTCCTCCCAGCTCGGATGCGGCACCGTCTCCCATACAGACTCCTCAGGTCCTCTCTGGAACGTGTTGATAAATGATGCCCGGCTCACTCCGTCCCCTCTCTTGCCATATCCATACCAGTTGTCTACGTCCATCAACCAGTGCATACCATACATCAATGTGCTACCATATGTGCTCACAAGTTCATTATGCAACGGGTCTTTGCCAACAGGTACATTAAACTCAAGCGGCGATGGATACTTGTCCGGTGTCTCCCACTCACCTGCGTATGTCGCTGGCTTGTTAGGATCATATGTCCTCATCGGCTGATCTTCCGCTGACGGTATCATATACTTCTCTAATGTGTCCCATGCCGTCTTAAACTTGCTCCAATCACCTGTTAACTTCCCATACACTGCCTCAAGCCATACATAGTACGAAAATGCCTCACTCGTGGTCAAATGACCATAATCAGGTGCTTCGCATATCAATGTCTCTACCGAATGATATGGTATCCCATCCTGGTTAAAATACCCGTTCGCAGGATCATGTATCTTGTTCCATAACCACATAAACCTCTGCCCATATTCGCCAAGCCCGCTCGGTGTGCTGCTCGGCGTCGGTGTAGGCGCAACTGTCACCGTCGGTGTTGGGGTTGACGTTGGGGTTGGAGTTGGTGTTGGTGTTGACGTTGGTGTTGGTGCCGGGGTTGGAGTAGGTGTGGGTGCTGGTGTTGCTGTCGGCGCTGGTGTCGCTCCACTCGGCTCCTGACCCCATACCAACACTCCATCTATATACGCCGTTACCTTCACATTCTCTCCATAACTCGTCATGCTCTGTATCCATGACCAGTCATTCCCCTGATTGTAATTGCTCCAGTCACTCTTGTTAAACCTTATCTGTATCTCTCCTGTGTCCTTCCCAGGCTGCAATTGCCCCGCTCCACTCTTAAATCCTATCTCCAAGTAATAGTCCGCTCCACTTACACTACTGCTCAGCTTCACAAACTTGAATGTTACATTGCTTGCCCCTATCTGTGCCCAGTCTGATATCGCACTCTGTGCCCTCTCCCCATCCACCGTGTACCAGTACCTTATCGTTACCCTGCTCAAATCTATGCTACTGCTACCACTATTTACTACCTTCAACCAAGGCCTTATCGTGTTAGTTGTGCTATTGGTCTCCTTGTTCGCATACAATACCTTTATCTGCCCACCTGCAACCGGACTGCTGCTCGGTGTTGGTGTCGGTGCCACCGTCACTGTCGGTGCCGGCGTCGGGGTCACTGTTGGGGTTGGGGTAGCAGTTGGCGTTGGTGTAGGTGTTGGTGTCGCTATTGGTGCTGCGGTCGCTCCCGTCGGCTCCTGACCCCATACCAATACTCCATCTATATACGCCGTTACCTTCTCATTCTCTCCATAACTCGTCATGCTCTGTATCCATGACCAGTCATTACCCTGATTGTAATTGCTCCAGTCACTCTTGTTAAACCTTATCTGTATCTCTCCTGTGTCCTTCCCAGGCTGCAACTGCCCCGCTCCACTCTTAAATCCTATCTCTAAATAATAGTCCGCTCCTTCTACACTGTTGCTCAGCTTCACAAACTTGAATGTCACATTGCTTGCACCTATCTGTGCCCAGTCGCTTATCGCACTCTGTGCCTTGTCTCCATCTACCGTGTACCAGTACCTTATCGTTACCCTGCTCAAATCTATGCTACTGCTGCCACTATTTACTACCTTCAACCAAGGCCTTATCGTGTTAGTTGTGCTATTGGTCTCCTTGTTCGCATATAATACCTTTATCTGCCCACTTGCTACAGGTGTGCTGCTTGGTGTCGGTGTAGGTACAACTGTTACTGTCGGTGTCGGGGTTGACGTTGGGGTTGATGTCGGAGTAGGTGTTGGTGTGGGTGTAGGTGTTGATGTTGCTGTTGGTGTTGGGGTTGGTGTAGCAGTTACTGTAGGTGTTGGAGTTGGAGTTGCTCCAGAAGTTCCTGGTTCCTCACCCCATACTTTTACATCTCCATCATAAAGTGGAATATATTTAGTTTTAACAACTGAACCACTTGAAACTCCCTTTATATCCTGGAATGAATAGTCGTTAGAATTATCCCACTGTACATTCTGTGGCGCTGCAATTCTGAATTGAACTTCTTTCTTATATTTGTCTTGGCCACCTGGATAAATCAATGTGCCAGTAAAGTCTACTAAAATGTAGTATATATTCTTGCTTGCATCCCATACATAAGGTCCACTTACTTTTGCACCTTGATTATAATTGGTACTCAAGGTTAATTGATTTGGTGAATATCCTGCTTTAATTAATTCGCTCAGATCAACAAAATATCTAAATTTAAGCTTATCTGTTGCTCTTGCGGGCCAACCACTCTGATTATTAACAATCGCCTTAATTTCAATAAAGTTTGTTCCAGAAGCATTTATACCAGCTTCAACAAAGAACTCGTCATTTGTTGGTGTTTCAATTGCTTTGAAGTCAGGTATTGGATTTCCACCATATAATAAGTACATCTTTGCCAATGCACCAACAAATCCTGCGTTGTAATCACATGCTACCTCATTATTCACATAGTTGCTAATGTCATCTGTATAGCTATCATCAGAGCCTGGACCACCAACAAGCGCTCCATATAATGTATGCCTATGATATGAAGGTATACTCTGACTGTCTGCCCATGAGCTATGAGCAGTTCTGTGATGCGGTCTCTTTGGCGGATTTGTACCAAATCCTACAACAAAACTTCTTCCGGTTGAACCCAATGCATAATCTATCTGGCTTTCTCCGAATTTTCTATATGTTTCTTTTTTGGTGCTTGGGCAACCAGACCAATCGCTATAAACAAATGCTAAAAACGCTGTAGTTGTTGCATATCTCAAAGAACCCCATTGATCAAGCCATGCTAATCCTTTCGGGGTATACTTTATCCTTTCGCCGTTATACCCTGTAGTCCAGTAATCTAAGTGACTCTCAATAATTTGTTTGTAAGTATCCTTGCCGGTAACTTTTGCTAACAATAATGCCGCTCCATTGTGAACATCGTCCCAGCAATGAGCCCATTTGTAGTCAATTGTGTTACTACCTGAAATTTTTGGCCAATTTTGGACATATGACTCAGCTTTTGTTAGATATGTTGAATCATTTGTTGCCAAATACAACCAAACTGCTGCCCAAGAAAGCTCATCATAGAAACCGCTCCATGAATTATAATATCCATTTGCTGCCGTGTAACCAGAATCGCTTTTTGTCACTTCTGCAAACTCATATAAATCTTTTGCATGTTGCAGATATGTTGCTGCTTTAGTGGGATTTCTGTCTTTCAAAACAATTGAAGCTGCTGCTAAGGAAGCTGCCGTCTCTGCTACTACCGCAGAACCTGGACTGCTTTGTGTAACTTTAAATGAAGGCCTTTCCATTTGCATAACCTCAGCAGGACCCCACCATGCATGGTCCTTGCCGCCATCTCCAACCTGGTAGTAATATACATATTTACTTGGATGGCATTTTACAAAATAGTCATTAACCCATTCGATTTGGTTTAAGATATGTTCCAATTGACCACTCTTGACAAATGCATCTTTGTATTCATACACTGCCCATGACAACATTGTACCAGTGTATGACATTGGAAGGTTAAACTTGACGTGATCACCTGCGTCAAACCAACCACCTGTCAAATCAAGCCCATTGTCTTGACCATCCTTTAATGCTGAATCACCACGCCAGTTGTTGCGTACCCAATTCGGAAGTTTACCAGACATTTGAAATTCGTAAAACATGATAGCTTTTTGTAAAGCTTCCCCATAGTTAAACGAACCAGCCCTAGCCTCCTGCCATGGTTTAACCCCATATACCACTCCTAAAATAAATATAAAAGTTACAACCATGGCAATAATTCTTCTGTAACGCTTCATAAATCTCTAACCCCCTCACTCAGTTTATTATAATTTTCGATTCTATTATATACCCAAAATATGTGCATGCCAATTGATTTTTTTTGTCTAATTTGTTTGTTTAATTGTCAAAAACGCAATACGCTATTTCTATTTTTCATTCCTTATACGTACTTTTATTTCTCATATTCTTTTTATTACAAAATTATAACACAAATGTTTCTAATATTTTGCATTATTTTGCTCTATGGAGGTCAAAAAAATGCAACAAAATAATTTGATATTAAACGGAATTCATATGGATATGATCGGTTAAGAAAAGATAGTTATTTTTTTTTGAATAGCTTTATGATGTGGTAGAAACTTTTTTCAGTAGCTAAACAAAGTTAATATATTGGCTGCCTTTGCACGGCAGCCAATATATTATATATAGAATATATTAAAAAGAGGGGGTTAGGGGATAGCTTCTTTCAGCGTTACAGAAGAATCTATATAAATTTTAGATTACTATCTTCTTTATACTTTAACATATACCTATGAACCATTTTTTAATTTCATTCCAAAAATAAAACGGCGTCACGCCAGACGCCGTTTTAACCTTTTCTCAACCCTCTATTAAGCCCGAGTAGGTTTCGGCAGCCTGGCAACCATAGGAAGTTTTACTTCCGACAGGCCCATGGCTTTGCGCCCCTGCCTTTCGACAGGTTTGCCCTTTCGATATATGCCTTTACTCTTTTGGCAATCACAATCCTCTGTATATTATTATCTCACAAAACTTAGAGTTTTTCAAGCACATTTTTCAACTCCTGTATTCAAGTGTAATTAAATTTATTAATTTAAAGCTGCAAAGACTACCTCCACAACCATCTGAATGAGCATTACAATTGACCACACTCGTCATTGTTTTAAATAAACTTATTATCCTCACATCTACTACTTTATAACAATGTTTCGTCTTAAAATGTTATATAAAGTTTTTCTTCCAACTGCATCAGCCTCCGTATATATTATTTGAGATGGTTGAATACCTGTATTATTCTCAATGTCCTGCTGAATGGGTGGACTTGGCATTTGATACTTCAACGTTAGTCCTGCATATGGATTTCCCATAGTGTTAATATTGAAAGTATTACCAAGGGAGATAATTGAACCATTCAGAATGGTTAAGCCGCCACCCACAAATGTAATGTTTCCTCTTGAAATTAAATGCAGCTGGAGTGTTGAGAAATCAACAATTGGTAATCCCAATCTGTCTGATATCTCTATCCTTGCTTCATTATCGTTAATAAAGGATTCACCATATATTACTATCTGCGGTGGGGTTTGAGTTATGTCTGCAGTGCTGCCAAGCTGATGACTACCAACACTATCAGCTGGCAATGGTGTTGTTAGCAAACCACTGGTATAATCCCGATTTCTTATCTCATCTATCTCAGCTGGCGTAGGTGGATATGAAAAAGAAGAAGAATACGAAATTGTCCCACCATTATTTTGTATGGATATTATCGTGGATGCATCGGGAGTTGTTGCTACATATAATTTTGCTCCATTTTCAAGAATCAAGCGGGAACCATTGCGTACTACCAATGAATTGCAGTAAACCGCACTGTTGCTTTTCAACGTTACTGTTGCTCCATCAATAACCTCAAGTGTCCCTCTTATACTTGCTAAAGCTGAAACTTCCATGTTCACACCCGGTCCAGCTAGCTTTACATTGCTATCGGAAAACAATTGTACAAACTTATAGCTACCGGCCCCATATAATTGCATTTCCTGACCAACATAAATTGTTTTTGCATCAATATTAGTTGAGCGTGGGGATATCCTATTTGCTTTCAAACTTTTTTCTACATAAATCATGTTTCTTACAACTATATTGTTGTCACGACATCGCGAGTCACTATCTTGATTTATCACCATCTCACCTTTTGATATCAAATTGTCAATATTAAACACCGCACCACCGTCAATCGTCATGTCACCGCCTGAATAAACACTGCCATTTTCCACAGTCAGGTTTTTGTTAGTAATAAGAGCACCTTTCGAAAATATTGCATAATCAAGCGGTGATGAAGGAACAGACGTTGGTGATGGATTCAAAATTAAGTTCACTGAACCTTCACTGTTACCAGCTATTCCAACATCTAATCGTAATGTTCTTTTTATCTCTTTATCTGACGAAGTTCCTGCTCTCTTTTTAGATACATCAATGTAAATTGTATATCCATCAGGAAGAGACCCACTTGTCGTACCTGACCATGCATTAACTGTAATATCATCAAGTTCATACCCAGTCAGGCTCTCATAATGTGGCTTTATATACAACTCTACTAAGTCAGATAACTTCTTAAACTCCGGCAGCGACAGAAATTCAACCTTTATGGAAGCATCACTACCCACGTCATTCATAAACCGGCTTACCTCATCCCTTATAATCGCTTTCATACCCTCATACACTTTGTCTTCAGCTACATCTCGACTTATCCTCCCATGTCGCAAATCATCCAATATCTTCCCCGGCTCATAGCTCTCATCCCCCAATAACCATCTCACTCGACCAGGACTTATATCTTTCAGTGTCCCATCTCCCTTGTAATAATAACCATACGCTATGTTCTTTGCATCCTCTAACAGTTGATTAAAATAATACAAAAACTCCTCTGCTGCACTTTCAGCTCCATAGCCTGTTGCAGATTTCTGATATATAGATGTGCTCTGGTTCAGTGATGCCAACACAGCAGACATCGTCCCCAGCAATATTGTGCTCAGAACAGCAATAACTATTATCACCACAATCAAAACAGATCCGTCAACCTTTTTAATAAACATCCTGTCTTTTAAACAACTAATTTTTTCCGGCATCCACTTTTTACCCCCTCACAATAAATTTGTACTCCCTCACTTTTCTATTCTTTTGTTCGTTCCAAATTTCCATGGTTACCTCAAAAAGCTGATGGTAAAATTTTGAATTGGTGTACGAAATAAATTTCACTGTGGACCTTTGTGTGGTAAAATTACCAGCTGGACTTGCTGTCGGACTTGGTGTAGGAGATGCCGCAGAACCTACTGTAAAGCTTTTAGACCATACTTCTAATAGTTGAGTAGTGTAATTTGATGTACGAATTCCCCCGTTCATTTCAAAGACACCATCAATATTACAATTTACAGTAGAAGTATTTTCAATAAAGTAAATTTTAAAATTGGGATTAGTAACTATTAATGGTATATTATTAAATCTATACTCAGCTCGGTCTATTCCGCTTATTTCCTTATAAACTTCTATATTTACCACTCCACTTAAACTTGGAGGAATAGATAAACTAAGGTCATATTTCACACCACCATAAGTTGCATCGTACACTTTTTGGTATACTGACATTGTATTTGAAGCATCAGCTACAAGTATTAAATCGAAATCACAATCAATCCTTTTTACAGTATATTTTACTTTATATTTGTCATTGCCAAATTCAAGTTCACTACCACTATAGTCTGGTAATGAATATACTACATCCGCAAAATGACTATCATCATTTCCCATATCAGCATACATTTTTTCCATTGCTTTGTTCAAAACCTGTGCAATATCCATATTCTCTTTTGACTTTGAGGTTACCCTTATCGACTGGTTAAATGCAATACCAATTGGAATCAATATTATAGCAAATATAGCAACAGCAACTATAGCCTCTATTAACGAAAAACCCTTTACCTTCATGTGAGCTCACCTTATTTAAATAAATTATTTTTTCCACTTGGACTGCTCTTAATTGTCTTATTCAAAACAAACTCACGCGCTGGACTTTGCGGGTCGTTAAATCCATAAAATTTTATCACTGCATTTACCGTTAACTTGTTTTCTGCTTTTGTCATGTTCAGCGAATCAATTGTAAATAAAGGCGCAAAATTCGGTTGTTTATCAAGAATTGTGTGTATTTTTTCATATTCACAATTCCAGGTTTGGCGTGATGATAGATAATATGGATAAAACTGGTCACCCAAATTTTTTGTATTTCCAAGCTCAATTTTCTGGGAAGGCTCAAACATATATGAAGAAGTACTAATCTTCACTGTTTCTAAGAGTCTTTTTAAATCTACAACACAAAACAAAGCATTCTGATTTGGCGGAATAATATCTTTTAATTTAGCATACTCTTTTTTCGCATTTTCAATTTCTGCCTTGTGTGCGTTATAATTGCTTATTATCATATCTAACCTTGAAAGCTCTGCAGTAAGGGTTTCATACTGTGTTTTTAAATTCTCTAATCTTTGAGACAAGTTACTATATACAAATGAATAAAAAACCACTCCAATTATCACTATTAACCCAATAATCAGTAAATTTTTTTCTCTACTGCTCAGTTTATAACCCATTGCTACCTTTCCCCACCTTCATTAAACTGATCTTAAAATTCTTAAAACTTCTTATCTTATATCAGCACTCACATCAGCTTTTTTGATACCTTCCACATCATTTGCACCATTAAATACTACATTTGAAAAGTGTGGATCATTAGATAGGCTGTAAACAAACTGAACCACACTCTCAACATTCTTGCTTGCCACTCTGCAATTAAGTTTGTTATTTTCTATCTGCAGCATCTCAAATGTCAGATTTTTGGGAGTTAGTTTCTCAAGAGTAGTAAGCAATTCCTTTAACTTTCGGTTTTCATTTTTCTTTTGATTAACAAACCCAATTTTTATATCATATGCCTCTTTTATCTTTAAATCTTTCTGTATCTTGTTCACAATTATTCTCTTCGAGTTTATTTCTGTCGTAGTACTGCTGATTTTCATGGAATAGGAAATTATCTGAACAAACATAAGTACAGATACCAATATACACACACCAATTACTGATATCAGAGCAATTATTAATGCACCGCTTGCCTTCTCTTCCCTCACTCTATATTGCTTACTGTATGCCTCTAACAAATTTATATCCTTTAAAACTGGCACTACCTTCTGCCTCCTTTGCCCTCCAATATCACTGTGTCTTCTAAATCAACCCACTGAAAGCTGTTGCATATGCAAACATCACACTTTTTTCCTGTGATTCAATCTTTCTGACAGACTTAAAATCGCTCACAAGTTCTACATCCATATTCAATCTTCTTCTCAAAAGACCACTAATATCAATATGTTGACATACCTCTCCCGTTAAGTATATTTTCTTTATGTTTGTTATAGGTTCTTCCCTTGTTCGTACAAAGTCATAAAACTTAATTACGCTTTCAGAAATAAGATCTTCAATTAAGCTAAATTCATAATCATAAGATTGCTCAGAATTTTCTTTAAACATCTCTTCAAGCTGAACAAGCGAAAATAACTTTGTGGCACAAAGTTCATTGTTCGCAACAACAGAAGTAGAAACTCCATTTCGGGTGATATTCACTATCATGTATGAGTTATCATCTTCTTGTTTGTTCAGCTTTCTTTCGTTTTTGAACAGTTTAACAATTGAATTTGGCTCAATATCAATCTTAGATATTTTTATTCCTGCATTTTTAAAGGCATTTATTACACCTTCTATTAAAAATCTATGTACACCAACAATAAGTATCTTTTGCTTTTTAATCTTCCCTTCGTCAAATATTTTAAGTTGCTTATAATCAAGTACATAACTATCTATGTTTATTGGGAAATATTGTCTTGCCTCATGGCGTATCATGTTGTATATTTTATCATCGGCAACGTAAGGCATTTCTAATTCTCTTATCAAAATGTTTGAAATCCCTGAAAATATAACATTAACATTTTTCTTGCCAACCTTATTTTGATTGAAAAGGCTTCTAAGCTCTATCTGCAAAAGAACATCGTCAACCTTAATATCCTCTTTGATTATGTTATCATCGAGATTTTTTTCAAAAAATCTATTGATTTCTATGCTGCTATTTTGAAACTTACCTTCGGCCACTCTTACATAGTTTTTTCCTATCTCCACAACTACTTTTTCACTCATCAGATTCACCTCGAATAAATTTCAAAAAGTTTCTACCTGTATATTCTTTCGTTACATTAAAAGGTGCGAAAAACATGTTCTATTTTGTATACTCTTGTTATTTGGTTAGAACCACGCTTGTTTATAACAACCTCATATTCAATTACTATCTTTGAACCCGGAACAAAAATACAATCAAATCTGGTAACCAGCCCATCTAAAAAGGTGAAGGCTATAGGTGATGGGACAGTGGGACTACTTGAAGATGCCAGAAATATCTTCTCAATACTAATTTTCTTAGAACCGCTATCATACACAAGCTTTATTCTAAAATCAGGTCGGGCAGTTGGTGCTGGCAAGTCGCTTTGATATACATCCATTGTTATTTCTTTTGTTGTGCCAGCAACCGAATACTGAATACTGGCCTGGTCAGACATAGACAGCCACTGCTTTACCTGATCGTTTAATCTTTTTGCTTCACCCTCAATCCTGGCTATGTTAATGTTCTCCTGTGCAACTTTGAAGTTCTGAATAAAAAAGGAATAAATTGCGCCAAGGATTATTGCTACAATTGCAACAACTACTATCAGCTCAACAAGCGTCAAACCTTTTAATTTAAAATCACTTTTTATTTTCAAATTACATCTCATTTAACTTCAACACTCCCTGGTGGCATTACCCTGACAATAACCTTTTTTTGATAACCGCCTGTTACCCCTCTTATTCTCACAACAAACTCCTTATTTGCATTTGGAAAATAACTTTCATTGCTCCTCACACCCGGTGAACCTGAAAAACGCCACAATATTCCTTTATTGTCATAATATATATAGGTCGCAACTGGTCCCGATCCTGTAACTATCACGTCAGAGTCTAACTCAGCGCTCTTGCTTTTTAGTTCCTTTAATACCTTTTCCGTTCCTCTTTCATATTTTACAAGCTGGATCTGCAAATACGTCTCACCTGTTACCGGATCTGGCACAATATAGTTATTGATTTTGACAAAGTATTTATCAAATACTACTTCTTTGTCTTCATACTCGTAGAGCATTGACAGCATATCAGCAAGCCCATTGGCAACGTTTTTGACCTCTGCCCGGCGAACAGATGCCAGATAAGCCGGTATTCCAATTGCTAACAATATTGCAATTATCACAATGACAATTATCATTTCGCTCAGGGAAAATCCCTTACATTTCATTCTTACAATCCCTTTCTTCATGCCTCATATTATTTTTGACTATATACGCCGCTGCTGCCAGCGCAGCAATTATGTCAATCTCAAACTGAATTTCTAACTCTTTTAATTTAACATACATCTTACCTTCTTCTGTCACGCAATATCGAGGTGGAAGTCTATTCAGAGCCAATGCCATTACATCGGCTTTGCATTTTTCGCATTTGCAAACGTCCAATTCATCAATTATTTTCTCATAGTATTTTTGAACAAGTTCTTCCATCAGATTTTTTACAACATACATCAAATACCTACCTCACTATTATTAGCTGATAGTAAAGATCAGCAATCCTTTCGCCTGCTACTGTTGATACAAATATGCCAATTGATATGAATGGACCAAACGGAATCTCCCTCTTTTTCTCGTTTCCCTTTAAAATGCTTTGAACAAACTTCAAACCTAAAACATATAAAAACGCTACAAAAAATGCCACGAAATTGCACACAATTGCCTGTCTTACCGAAAACCCTATACCACCTGCCATCAAAAGTAAAACATCCCCTAACCCCATAGCAATGCCTCTGGAAATAATGTATATAAGCCCCACAAGAAAAGTATTTAAAATTGGTCCAAGCAGTATATATATAATTGTGGTCTTTGCAATACCTTTTATGCTTACTTCAAAAGCAAGCTTTAAAATAGCAAGCAACAGGAGATTTCCTACGCTCATTTCGTATGTTTTGAAATCTACAACTGAAATGTATAATAATACACACCCTATAACAAATAATAAAAAAGCTGAAATGCTCATTCCGAACACTTTTATGCTTGCTATTGCAAGAAAACAGCATACCATCTCAACCACAGGGTATAAAGGTGAAATTGGACTTTTGCAATACCTGCACTTCCCTTTCAGGATAATAAAGCTTAAGACAGGGATTAAATCAAACCATCTTATCCTTTTTCCACAATTTGGACAATGACTCGAGGGGAATATAATTGATTCCCCTCGAGGTATTCTGTATATGCATACATTCAGGAAGCTGCCAATAACCAATCCCAACGTTCCCACTATTGCCTCTAACATCTTTAGTATACTCCTTCAAAATTAAATTAAGAGTACAAAACAATTATTATTTGTAGTCTGGATCTGGAGACGGATAGAGCTCACGAACAGTACCATTAGAATCTTGAGCACCTATCTTCAATACTTGATTTGTTGCATCATATTGATAATAAAAATCTCCATTTCTCAACTTTGTCTTTGGAAGTCCACTACCTAAGTAATCTTGAATACCGTTACCAGTGTTAACAGGGTCTTTATCTTGTATTTTTTGCCAGTCAGCTGTACCATTCAACACATTTCCCTCTGAAACCCACTGCTGAATAGCTGTAGCAATATTCTTTGCATTTGCCTTATCAGCCTCAATTTTTGACTTGTTTATCTGTTTTAATACTTGAGGTACCGCAATTGCAATCAAGATAGCAATTATCGCAACAACTATAACCATCTCAATTAATGTAAAACCTTTGTGCTTGCTGTTAACCTGTTTTACAAGCCAAGCCATCATCTTTCAAATCGCCCCCTCTTGTTTTTTAAATTTTTAGTAACCAGGATCAACATTTGGAAAAAGCTCATAAAAGTTTGTTCCATCACCACTATAAACTTTTAGTACAGTATCAAGTTTATAGTAGAAATAGCAGGAACGTCGGTAAACTGGCTTTGGCAAGCCTCCTGAAATATAATCGCTAAGCTTTAAACTATATGGAGGACTTAAACTTACAACATCTGAGTCAATTTTGTGAAAATTGTTATCAGGTATAAGCACATTTAAACTTTTCCCGCTATCTTCCTCGAAAAGGTAAAACGCATATGCAATATGCCTTGCATTTTGTATATCAGCTGACTTTCTTGCCTTATTTATATTCTTTAAAACCTGGGGAACAGCTATAGCAATAATCACACCCAGGATAGCAACCACTACCACCAGCTCAATTAAGGTAAATCCTTTTCTTTTCAATTTAATTTTCCCCACCTTTTATACATCTTTGAGTTTTTTACGCACCAACGCTTCCATACAATTTGAATATCGGCAAGATTATTGATGCCAGTAAAAAACCTACCATGATAGCAAGCAACACAATCATTATAGGTTCAAATATTGATGTTAGCCTTGTTACCTGATTTTCAACTTCATTCTCATAATAATCCGCTGCCTTATTAAGCATATATTCCAAATTACCACTTTCTTCACCAGTTCTTATCATAATTTCAATAAGCCTTGGGAAAATCCCCACATCAGCAATAGGGTAGCTCAAACCCTCTCCCTTCTGCACCCTGTCGATAACCTCTTCAAACTTCTTCTCCACAAATACATTTGTCATGACATTTTTTGTGGTCTCAAGAGCTATCACTATACTAACACCAGCTGCTGTCATCGTGCCAAGTGTTCTTGTAAACCTTGTTACAATTTGTCCAAGGATAATCTTACCTATGACTGGAATTTGAAGTTTGAACTTATCTATATAAAATCCACCTTTGTCGGTTTTTCTAATTACCTTGTAAGCTACCACAAATAAAATGCATACTATAATTATTAAAATAAAATTGTTTCTCATAAAATTGGAGCTGGAGATTATGAACTTTGTGGTTGCAGGCAGCTCAACATTAAGCTCGCTAAAAATCCCTACAAAAGTTGGTACAACAAATGTGAGCATTATTATCAATACACCTATTGCAACAAGAATAACAATTGCCGGATATATCAAGGCATTTATAATTTTCTGGCGTAATTTTAACTCCTTTTCAAAGTGGGTAGCCATCCTATCAAGTGCCTGATCAACAGAACCTGACATCTCACCAGCTTCAATCATGTTTATCAAAATTGGTGGAAAACATTCAGCTTTTTCTGCCAAAGCTCTCGACAACATTGACCCACTTTGCACTTTCTTATGTATATCCTCTAATACCTTTCCGAAATATCTGCCTTTGAACTGCTCAGCAATGACATCTAACGCACTTACCATTGGTATACCCGCCATAAGCATTGTTGCAAACTGGCGACAAAACACTGCTAAGTCTTTTATAGGTATCTTTTTTCGCAACTGAACTGAAATATCTTTTTGCCATACTCCTTTTTCTCGCAAGTCTATTATATATAGCTGACGTCTCTTAAGACTTTCTGCTGCAAGCTCAATTGTATCTGCCAATATTGTCCCCTCAACATTTTTACCACTGCTATCTACTGCTTTGTAAACAAACTCCGGCATACCCCACTACTCTCCTTAACATCCCAAATTTATTCGTCACACCACCAAACCTAAAAAGCATTTGAAAAGCTTATGCACTGAGCAGTCTTTGCATAAAATCAAAGTCAGTAGCATAGTTGAACGCATCTTCACGGGTGATAAGCCCTCGTTTGTACAAGTCTATGAGTGACTGCTCCATTGTTATCATGCCCTGTCGCTGATGCGTTTGAATAATTGATTGAATCTGATATGTTTTAGCCTCCCTAATGAGGTTTCTTATGGCCGGATTTACTATCATTACCTCTGTCGCAACAACTCTACCTTTACCATCTCGACGGGTCAAAAGTTGCTGAGAAACAACTCCCTGTAAAACTGTTGATAGCTGAATTCTTATCTGTTGTTGCTGATGCGGTGGAAAAACGTCAATTATACGGTCTATTGTCTTTGCCGCTCCAATTGTGTGAAGTGTGGAAAACACCAGGTGTCCTGTTTCAGCAGCTGTTAAAGCTATCGCAATTGTCTCCAAATCCCTCATCTCACCAACCAGGATTACATCAGGATCTTCTCTCAAAGCCGCCCTCAGCGCATCTGCAAAGCTGAGTGTGTCACTCCCTATCTCTCTTTGATTGATAATACTCTTGTTGTGCCTATGCAAATACTCTATTGGATCCTCCAAGGTTATTATATGTACATCTCTTTCTTTATTGATTATATCAATCAATGATGCCAGAGTTGTGGATTTTCCTGAACCAGTTGGACCTGTAACTAAAACAAGTCCTTTGTTCAATTTTGTAAATTCCTTCAATACCGGTGGAAGGCCAAGTGTCTCAAATGGTGGTATATTTACTGGAATTATTCTAAAAGCTATAGAATATGAACCTCTTTGTTTATAAACATTTACTCTGAACCTGCTTACGCCTTTTATGCCGTAAGAAAAGTCTATCTCACCTTTCTGCTCAAGAATTTTAAACTGGTTTTCGTTGGTGATCTGTCGCACAAACTCCTCTACCATTTCAGGCGTCAAAATTGAATCGTCTGTCCGTACCAATCTACCGTGAATTCGATAAATTGGAGGAACACCTGGTGTAATATGTATATCTGATGCCTCCTTGAGAAATGCTTCTTTGAGAATTGAATTAATATCCATAAGTATTTGCTTCCTCCTTCCCCTAAGCTCCCCTCTTGTTATTACTTTACAGTACTATTCTAAGGCATAAGTAATCTTAAGATATTCTTCAACTGATGTAATTCCATTCAAAACTCTCTCTTTGCAAGCTTGTCGCAGTGTCTTCATCCCCTGTTTGACAGCAAGTTCCTTTATCTCCTCACTGCTGACATCTTTTTTGTTTATAAGTTTTCTCAACTCTTTTGTCACAATCAGAATTTCATATACACCTGTTCTACCATAGTAACCTTTTTTATCACATATATGACATCCTCTCTTTCTGTATAATTTTACATTCTCATCTTGCTTTATGTCAAGAAGAATTTTTTCTTCCTCTGATGGCTCATAAGGCTCTTTACAGTATGGACACAGTTTTCTTACCAATCTCTGTGATATTACCCCTACCAACGACGAGCTTATCAAAAAGTTTTCTATCCCCATGTCAACCAACCTTGTAATTGCACTTGCTGCATCATTTGTATGAATGGTTGACAACACTAAATGCCCTGTAATAGCAGCCCTGATTGCCATGTCAGCTGTCTCTCTGTCTCGGATCTCACCAATCATAATTATATCCGGGTCCTGTCGCAAGATTGATCTCAGCGCCGCTGCAAATGTTAGCCCTGCTTTGGTATTGACCTCAACTTGATTAATACCTTCTATAGTACTTTCAACAGGATCCTCAACGGTTATTATGTTGCGCGTTCCAGTGTTAAGTTCGTTTAAAATAGTATAAAGCGTAGTAGACTTACCACTACCGGTGGGACCACAGACCAAGATTATTCCATGTGGCGCAGCAATCAGCTTGTTATATTTCTCTTCGTCCTCTTCAGTCAAGCCAAGCTCAGTTTTGGAACGCACAAATGCACTTTTGTCTATCACACGCACAACAATCTTTTCACCATAAACACATGGTAAAGAGGAGATTCTCATGTCATATATTTTATCCGAAAAAATGTAAGTTGTTCGCCCATCCTGTGGTATCCTCTTTTCTGCAATGTCCATATTACCTACAATCTTAATTCTTGCCAATAGTGATGGCAATATCCCAATATCTAACTTCAAGACATCATACAATACACCATCTATTCTGTATCTGACTTTTATCTCGTTCTCAAACGGTTCAATGTGAATGTCGCTTGCACGCGATGTAATAGCTTGTTCAAAAATCGAATTGACAAGTCTTACAATAGGTCCTTCTGTTCCGTCTTCCAAACCAAGCTGGAATCGCGGTGTTAAAGTAGCTCTTTTGGCTTGGCTGTCCTTCTCTGCAGTCTCTTTTTGCAACTCTTCAGCTGCTTTTAAAGCTTCTTGCTTACCATAGAACCTTTCGATCGCACGTTTAATATCGGATGCCTTGGCGATTCGTGGTCGTACTCTTTTGCCTGAATAAATCTCAATATCCTCCATTGCAAATATATTAAGAGGGTCGGCCATTGCCACAATCAGGCTTCCATCTTCAGCAAAACTTACCGGCAAAACGGTATGTCTTCGTGCAATTGACTCAGAAATTGTTTCAACTGCCTTAGGGTCAATTGGATATACATCTAACTTTATGTGAGGTATCCCTAACTGAAATTCTAAAATCTCTATTAGCTCATCTTCTGTTATATAGCCTTTCTCAACCAGTATCTCGCCCAATTTTTTATTGGTCTGCTTTTGAATTTTAAGTGCTTCTTCCAGTTGCTGAGGTGTAATTATCTTTGCCTCTACTAAAACATCTCCAATTCTCTTTCTTTCTCTTGGCAAAATAATCTCCCCTCTTTTCCCTTATTTTTATGTTCCTAATTCACTCTCAGCAAAATTGTTTCTTTTCGCAGTTATTTTTATCATTACGTCATTATTGTCAATTTCTGACTCAAATATTATGTTTGGTTTATATAACACGTAAACTTTCCATTCTGTTTGATTTATATCTTGCTCAATTGCAGAATACAAAACATTATTTGAAGTTAGCTTGAGAGAATTAGAAGTTACAAAAGCTGCGCTTTGTGGAATTATAGCAATTAGCAAACCATTATCTTCAAATTTCAAGATTTGCACTTTATTGCTTTCAACATTTTGTATCTTGATATATTCATCCCCAACCAAGATTTCACAATGTTTCACTTCAAAAATAAGTTTTATAACATTGTTCTCTACTACTACTTGCCAAAATGCATAAGCATGCTCTATGGACAAAATAAGTACTTTTTCGCTGCTTATATAATCTATACTTTTAACAACTTTCCTTGATTTGGTATTCCACACAATATCTTTTTCTTTAGTTAATACCTCTCCTAACAAGACATTAAGCTTTCCATCTTCTTTTTCAACCTTCTGTGGTTTAATTCCACCTCTGTTGAAATGAAACTCAACATGCACCAGCTCTTCGTTAACTTCTTTAACTTCAACCTTTTCAAGAACAGGGCATTTTTCAACTGTCAAAAATATTTTATCTTCTTTCTTTTCTACAGAGTATCTGACTTGGTCAGCAGTATCAATCAACAGTTTATAACCATTTTCCTGAGCTACCTGATATCTTTTGACAACCTTGCTTTGCAAATATTTGATTCCTTTTTCAATGTATATATCCCTTCTTCTTATTTTTACGATTAACATATTATTTTCATCGTCTTTTATAACTTCCACATCATCGTAATCTATCCGGGACAGTTCAAATACTACCATATCGTCTTCAATAACTGGATTAACTGTTACAACTTGTGCTTCAAACTCAACAATTATGTTTGAATTCTCTAATCTTACATTAAAGTCTTCCACTTTGCTATAAATATTTATTATCACATCTTCCTCTTGCTCATAGAACTCTACCCGTTCAATACAGCCTTCTCTGAATTCAACTATTGGTTGCTCGATATTACATAAAGAAGCAGTTAAAACTTTAATAGTAACAGCACCCTTTTCTTTGTCTTTTTCTGCTAAATACTTTATTTCTCCCTCACCCTTGAGAGTTAAAAATGCTTTTGGACCATTTTCTTCATATTCAAATGCTTTGATTTTATTCAACTTTCTATATGGTATTATAAATAGGTTTGTTGACGTCCTATCTTTTGACAGTGCAACCTCGATTTTACTCTTATTTTTAAGAACAATTGTTCCGCTATATCCCTTTCCTAATCTTTCTATTTCAATAGAACTAAAGGCTTCAAATTGCTCACTGTTTAAAATAGGGTCTTTCAATAAATTTACATATTTGTTATTGACATGAAACTCAATCGTGTTTTGAATTTGGTTATGGTTAATTTCAATCTCCTCAGGAAGTATATTTTGAAATACAATGCATTCCTGGAACAAATTGTAGAGCACAAAAGCTTTGTTAGGTTTTATTGAAATAAACGTTCTGCCTTTTTCTTTTACAACCGAAATCCTTTTTACTGGTGAGCAGATGACAAGATACGACTGGCCTTTTTCCCTATCTTCAACTATTTTAAGACTTTCAAGATACTCCTCTTCGAATTCAAAGTTTCTCTCAAGCAACGTTTTTGCCACAATATAACCATGCAAATAGGCATATGCAACCCCGTTCTCGGTATCATGCTCCAATACTACAGGCACAGTACTTGAGTTTGTTATAAGTTCTATTAGCGTTTCCTCGTCAGAATGATGTATTAAGACATCTTTCAAAATATTTACTTCCACAAATTTTATTCCAACCGATGTTCTTCCTTCAATAATTTCATATCTTGCTTCTTTGTATAAAATAACTTTTACATCATATCCCTTTTCACTTTTTTCTACTATATATCTGTCTACTATTAAATCCTCTACTTTAGTTTCTCCCTCATTAAATATTATGTCACTGGTAGAAATCCTGATGGTGTATTCTTTCTCGGAGATAGCATCAACTTGAATACTGGAAGGCACCACATTATCTATCATTATGAATTTATTATTTTTATTGTATGAAATAACTCCCTTGCTTCTTCTGAGAACTATTGATATCTTCCCTTCTCTTTCACGAATATCAAACTTTTTAGCTTTTGTTAGAACCATAATATATACATTTCCATTTATTTCTTTTACTTCTACTTTCTCAACAAGACTATTCTCAAATGTATACTCATGTTTGACATTTGATGCTACAAAGCACTCCTCGATAGTAACTATTACTCCATTCCCTAATTTCATTCTCCCCACATTGTAAGCTATTTCTTTGTTTGTACAAATTGAAAGGATATCTTCCCCACCTTTCTGCTCAAATTCAATATTAGTCACAATACCACCAACGTCTATCTCCTCACCTTTGTCTTCGTCGTAAAAAACACTTGTAGTACTTCCTTCTTTTTCTTTTTCATCCTCAAGAAACTCATCTGACACACCCATCTTTGTCTCTATCAAATCTGAAACTTTTTCGCTGATTTCTTGCTGATTATTTGTTTCATTTCTTTTTTCTGAGAGATCTTGGGTCAATTCTGGAACATCTGAAATTTCAGTTGTATCAACTTTACTTTTACCTCCCTCACCTTCAACTTTTACGAATTCATCAATTCTAGCAACTTCCTCGTTTTTGCTTTCATTCTCCACACCAGGTGTTTCAATTGTCGCTTGACTTAATTCTTTCTGACCTATACTTTCCTCGTTTGTCATATTTCTTTCAATCTGAGACAATGCTTGAATATTTTTCTCTACTTTTTTCAGAACCTCTTCAACTTTTTCCCGGGAAAACGGTTTGGTGATATAATTTGTTGCTCCAACTTTCATTGCCTCTTTTACAACCTCATGATTACTAATTGCTGTAATCATTACAACCTGCGTAGAGGATGAAGTTTCTTTTATTTTTTTTAAGAGCTCTAATCCACTCATATCCGGCAAAGTAATATCTAAAGTCACTACATCAGGTTTGTATTCCTTAACCATCCTTAAAGCTTCGTTTCCACTTGAAGCTTCTCCTACTACTTCTTCTCCTAATTCTTGTAATATTCCCCTTAAAACCTTTCGTATAAAAACAGCATCATCCACAATTAAGATTTTCACCCTGATACACCTACCCCTCTATTTGAACTTTCGGTTATTTCAATTCTTATCTTTCAGAAGTTCTCTTATTTTATCATACGTTATAAACTTTTTACCTAATATTATTCCAACAATGACAACTACTGTTATCAGTATAGCTTTGACTATTCCAACTTCTAAAATAAACAGAATCAAAATAAGAGCTAAAGCTCCGCCTACCAACATTCCCACATTTTCTTTTATAAATTTTTCTAATTTATTCAATCACCCATACCCCCTCGAATATTTTTTCATATATTTTTGTGAACCTTTTGTAAATAAATTTACACATTTTCTTACTTTTTATTATACTACGCTTAAATTAATTGCGCAATTTAAAAAATTTTTGAATAGCGCTAAACGTTGTTAGTTACTTTTTTATTGAAAACTGCCTCTATCTAAGAAATTACAACACCATAGAGATTCTAAAGTTTTACAGAAGTTAGCAATTCTTTCCATTACTTTTTTTATAGTATTTAACTATATATCAATTATAATTATTTGTTTAATTACTTCACTTTTTGTGCACCCCTCTTTATACGCTGTTCTAAAATCAGGAAGATTAACTATTGAGCGAATTCCCTGTTATGTTAAAATACATATAAATAGTCCCAGAAAGGAATTAAGTATTATTCGCTCTAACAATGCTGTCAAATCTTTAACCTCTAATTTACTTTTTGAAATTTTCTTTTTCATTCTGTTACTAAGAAAGAAAATTTTTTAATGTCTAACATCCGGAAGTGGTATTGATACTTTTAATTACTTGGTTACATGGAAGTAGTCTGCTGAGTTTTTATTTTTTTATTGCCAAAAAGGTTGAGAAATTCCTGCATTATTCTTGCAGAAGATAAAGTATTAATGATTATTCCGAATAATTGGTTATTTCTGAAATTTTATATCCATTAAACAGAATAGTTGTCTTTCAATAATTATAAGTTGAAGTTCTGAAAAAGGTGAGATATAATTTAATAAAAATTCACGAAGAAAGGATTTATACCATGCTACCAAAAGTATACTTTGTAATCCCATGCTATAACGAAGAAGAGATGCTTCCTTATACAATTGAGAAGATGCTGCAAAAGTTTGACGATCTTTTGAAAAAGGGACTAATATCCGAAAACAGCAGAATTATCTTTGTGGATGATGGGAGTAAAGACAAAACTTGGCAGCTAATAAAAGAGGCAACAAAAGACATAAAGTTTGTTGGTGTAAAACTTTCGAGAAACTGTGGCCATCAAAATGCTTTGATGGCTGGAATGAGCTATGCTCTGAAGTTTTGTGACTGTGCAATTACATTGGATGCTGATTTGCAGGATGATATAAACGTAATTGACGAGTTTATCAAAAAGTTTGAAGAAGGGTATGATGTTGTGTATGGTGTTCGAAGCAGCAGAAAAACTGATACTTTTTTCAAAAGATTTACAGCACAGAGTTTTTATAAGCTGATGCGGGCATTTGGAGTTGAAATTGTGTATAACCATGCAGATTACAGGCTTTTGAGTAAAAAAGCCTTAGAGTTTTTGATGCAGTTTGAAGAGAGAAATTTGTTTTTGAGAGGAATAATTCCCCTGATTGGGCTCAAATCAACAATTGTGTATTATGAAAGACAAGAAAGGATTGCAGGTAAGACAAAATATCCACTCAAAAAGATGCTTTCTTTTGCCTTTGAAGGAATAACCTCATTTTCTGTAAAGCCAATAAAATATATAACTTTTGCAGGCTTTTTGATGTTTTTACTCAGCATTGCAATTTTGATATATGCAATAGTTCAGAAGATAAGAGGACAAGCCATTGCAGGTTGGACCTCTTTAACCATTTCAATTTGGTTTATAGGCGGGCTTCAGCTTGTTGCACTGGGATTGATTGGTGAGTACATAGGGAAGATTTATAAAGAGGTAAAGAGACGACCGCTATATCTTATTGAGGAGATAGCAAAAGATGAACATGAGTAATGTATCCCTCAAAAGAAAGTTTATTTTAAAAATTCATTCAAAGGTCAATCAATTACTTGAACTTGTCAAATTTTCAATTGTAGGGGTTATAAACACAACAATTGATTTTGCAGTCTTTTTTGTTTGCTACTCTATTTTGCATTTTAATTCTTCTTTCAGTCAGGTTTTTGGCTACACGGCTGGTATGGTCAACAGTTTTTTGATGAACAAAAAGTGGACATTTGAAGATAGCACAAAAGGACGTATAATAATACTAAAGGTAGTAAAGTTTGCCTTTACAAATATTATCTCATTGCTACTCTCAATTGTAATGATAAAACTTTCAAGGCTATATCTGTCAAACTCAATTTTAATTGCAAAAATACTTGCAACTTTATGTGCTCAAGGGGTAAACTATATTTTATATAAGTTCTGGGTGTTTACTAAAATGGAGACAAATAATGAGAGTATTTAAAAAAACATGTAAAAAGATTTTTGAGTACATTGTTGCTTTATTGCTGGTATTTCTCTTTTTGTTATCCTATTACTATAGATTTTTGCTCTAACAAGAAAAAGTTTTAGGATATAGTTCCCGAAAGTCTTAATATTCTGTGTTTTCGGGGGATGTAATAGCTTGTTGAACAAATGATTTTCCATTAATATAAAGGTGATTGCAAATTGTATTAGCATATTTGGGAGAAATTTGAGACTTATCGTTTTTTGTTACATACCTCTCTTAAATGAGCAACTCACCTCCAATCTACATGCCTCTTGTATGTCTTAATACCCTATAACCTTATATTTTCCAAGCTATATTTTTTTCTCGCACTCCTTTAGGATTTCAAGTAAAAAACTTTGAGAAAGATTTACTATATCAAACCAAATCTTTTCAGCTTCAACTGCCTGGTACACAAGCATCTTAAGACCATTTTCAGTCTTTGACCCTTTCTTTTCGGCTTCTTCCAAAAAAGTGGTCTTAGGAGGATTGTATATCATATCATATACAAAAACTGGTATGCCAGCCACATAGTTTTCAAAGTCAAAAGGACTGCTTTCAATATTCGGAAACATTCCCACAGATGTTGTGTTAATAATTATATCGTATTTAAACTCATATCTTCTTAGCCATTCTACTGGAAGGATTTTTAAAATGTCTTGAAAAACCTCTTTTAAGCTTTCTGCCTTTTCATATGTTCTGTTTGCAACAAAGACCTCTTTCACACCCATCCTGTAAAGTCCATAGATGCAAGCTTTTGCTGCACCACCAGCACCTAAGATTAAAATCCTTTTGTCTTTTACACTAATTCCTACTTCTTCTAAACTCCTTTTAAAACCTAACCAGTCAGTGTTATAAGCAACAAGCTTTTCACCTTCTTTTTTTACGGTGTTGGCAGCCTGAATTATTCTGACATCTTCAGAAACCTCATCGCAAAACTCCAAAATATCCTCTTTATAGGGAATTGTTATGTTAAATCCGACAACATCGCCATCTTTTTTAACCATTTCAACAAACTCTTTTAGCTTTTCAAAATCAGGTAATTCAACATTTGAGTAAACTGCATCAATACCAAAGTTAGACAAGATTTTATTGTGAATAAGAGGAGAGATAGAGTGTCTTAAGCTCTTTCCAATAAGATACAGTTTTTTCATTTGCCCTCATCCTTCATATAGTATTTTAAGATCCTTCTCTCAAAGATTCTGTTTATTCGTGTTATAAAAAACTCCCTTTCTTTAAGCGGCCTTACTAAAATCACAAAGAGTTTTAGCCTTTTTGCACCTATTACATCCGTAAAAAACTGGTCACCAATCACAGCTGTTTGATGGTTTTTCTTTCCTTCATGAAGAATGTAAGATGCTTTTAAAAAACCAGATTTTAAAGGTTTTTTAGCATTGTACACACTCGGGAGCCCTAAAACATTTTCAATTTTTTTTACTCTTTCTTTTTGATTGTTTGACACAAGGCATATTCTAAACCCCAGTTCCTGTGCTTTTTTTATCCAAGAAAATACTTCACTTTTTATCTCAAGTTCACCCCAAGGCACTAAAGTATTGTCAATGTCAATGATAAGATAATTAATGCCTCTTGACTTTAATTTCTTTAGGTCAATCTCAAATATGTTATTACAGATAATATCGGGTTTAAAGCGCTTTAGCATTTTACGTTCTATCTCCCCTTAAAAACTTTTCTGTCTAAAAAGATGATAAAATACAACTTTTTTAAAAGTACATTTGAGCAAATCTTTTTTGTAGAGTATAATTAAATTATATTCTAATGTTGGAATTTTTTCAAAAACAATTTACAAGGGGGAAATTAAAAAATGGTTGAGGTCAAAAAAGTAGAATTTAAAGGGTGGGAAAATTGCTTTTTGATTTCAAATGAGAAAGTTGAAGCTATTGTCACAACAGATGTCGGCCCAAGAATAATTTATTTTGGTTTTAAGGGTGGTAAAAATGTATTTTGCATTGTTGAAGACCAAGCTGGTAAAAAAGGCGGAGATGAATGGAGAATCTACGGGGGAACAAGACTTTGGCATAGTCCAGAGGCAATGCCACGATCATACTACCCTGACAATACACCTATTGAGTATGAAATTTTGACCGATGGTATTATGTTAATTCAGCCTACTGAAGAGTGGACAAAGCTTCAAAAGATAATTGAATTTAGGCTTGACCCAAGTTTGCCAAAAGCATATGTTACATACAGAATAAAGAATAATGGTCTTTTTGATGTAAAAGTGGCTGCATGGGCACTATCTGTTATGAGACCTGGTGGGGTTGAAGTTATGCCAGTACCTAAAATTGATACTGGACTTTTACCAAGCTATCCTCTTGTCATGTGGCCATATACAAAACTCAATGATCACAGAGTTGTGTGGGGTGAAGATTTTATTTTACTAAAGCAGAATCCAAACTGCAAACCCCCCTTTAAAATTGGGTATCCAAATTTAGATGGTTGGGCTTGTTATTTAAATGACGGAGATCTGTTCGTAAAATACTACAAACATATAGAAGGTGCTGAATACCCAGATTTTGGGTGCTCATATGAAACATATACAACAGATTTCATGCTTGAGATGGAAACATTAAGTCCTCTTTACAATTTGCTACCTGGCAGTGAGATTGTCCACCACGAGGAGTGGGAACTCAATAAAGTATCTGGGGAGATTAGGTGCGAAGATGATGTTAAAAGATTAATCCTGCCTCTTGTAAAGAAGGACGAAAAATAAAGGCAAGAAATGAATCAAAAAATACTTGTATAATCTATGGTTGCACTCAAAAAGGGGGCTTCCCTCTTTAACTGGAAGACCCCCTTGTCTTTTTACCTTATTACTCTTTTTGCCATCATGAACGATGTACCATACTTTGAAGTAAGGTCTGAAATTGTCACACAGCCTCTTGCACTCGATGCATGAATATATTTACCACCACCCAGATAAATTCCAACGTGATTGATATAATTTTTACCACCGTCTGTATCAAAAAATACCAAATCACCAGGTCTTAACTCATTATATGATATTCTCACACCATTTGTAGCTGCCATGTCAGCTGCAGTTCTCTCTAAGCTAATCCCAAAGTTTCTAAACACATATTGAACAAATCCTGAACAGTCAAACCCTGTCGAAGGAGATGATCCACCATATCGATACCGTATCCCTAAAAAGTTTTTAGCAAAACCAAGTATTCTATCAGCTAAACTGCCATTGTAAGCAACTTGAGCTTCCCTATCATATCCGCCACGTGATGATATCTTCGTTGTATGGCTTGTTGACATTTTCAAAAGATAATATGCCATATATCCAACTGTGCCATCGAGTGTTTTTACCTTTATCCAACCGTTTCGCTCTCTTGCCAAAACGTATACCTTGCTACCCTTCTTCAATGTTTTTAGTATTTTTGAAGAAGTGGACATATTACTTCTGACCCTTGCATTGTCTTTTAGAACGGTTGCCATCGGCATCTGAGAAACTACTTGCCTTGTATTTGTAGAACTTTTTACTGCATTTGAAGTACTGCTGTCTTTTGTGAGCTTTATGTAATCAGATTTAACATACCCCACAACACCATCAAATGAAATCTTAACCCATCCACCTGTAGATGATAAAACCTGCGCTTTAAAGCCTTTTGGAAAAATTCCTAATACTTTTGATGATGTTGAAGGACTGCTTCGGATGTTGACAGTAACTGTTGCCTCAGCTGTCTTTGCAAAACCTTTGCTACTCCATGTTATAAGCAGCAAAAACATCAAAATTCCAATTAAAGCTTTAGTATTCATTAGAATACTCCCTTCTTTTTGGGGCTTACGGGATTAGCTGACGGGTTCGGGACAAGAAGGACATCCCTACGGCAGCCAAAGTTTGCCGATTCACCCCAATATAACGCTGGTTCTCCCGCTGCATGAGGCAAATTTAACAAACTGCCTCATGCATTCAGCCACTCTTGTCAATCATTTTGATGTTATTATTTTATTATAATTTCGATATTACGTCAACCTCTTTTTACGAAATTGTTACACGAATGTTGCTAAAATATTACTACTCAAAATCCTAACTCCTCTTTTACTATTATTATCTTTATACGCCCTTTTACAGGGTGCCTCCTTGTGACAACAATATGGCTGCATATACAGTCCTGGCTCAAACAATCATGACATTTACCAGAAGAAGTACAAGGTGTATTCTTTGAAAGTCTTTTTGCATTCATAGGTGATGCAATGTTTCTTACCCTGTTTATTCCTTCCTGCTCATTCAAGACAAGCTTGTTTATTCCAACAATTACTATCACGCTTTTGGGTCCAAACATCAAAGCTGCAAGTCTATTACCATTGCCGTCAATATTGATAAGTTTGCCATCAAGGGTTATGGCATTTGAAGACATGATATAGTAATCTGCCCAAAACGATTTTCTGTAAATCTCTCCAAGCTCGTCGCCACTTAACCCCTCTTTGTACCTGTCCAAGAAGTTAAACTTCCCATTTCTCAAAAAATCAATTACCCCACACTCAAAAAGCGTCATTGAACCTCCACACGAAACCACTGAACCTTTTTCAATTATTTTTTCTAAAAGAGGTACAATATCCTCTTTTTTGTCTACAATAAAACATTCAAAATTTCTCAACTCAAGGTTTTTCTTCAAAGTTTCAAGATTTATATCAATCCACCATTTTTTGTTTGGATTCATTATTTTTTCTCCTCCCTTTGAAGTATGTGTTTTAGCTCCTCTAAGGTATTTAAAACAACAGCTTTTTCTTTTAGGCTATTGTAAAGACTTGTTGCTATTCCATTTGTAAAGTCACGATTTGAAATATCTTCTTGTTCTATAATAAATAGTTTCTTTGCAAACCTTAGTGCTTCAAGATTTTTTACATTCTGAATTCCAAACGGAATATCGCACAAAATACAAAAATCTGCTTTCTTTATTAGCTCAACATTTTCAATGTACTCTACTTCTCCAATTGGCATAAATGGCATTGTGAAAACTGTGTATATAGAAAGTGCCTGAGCAGTTTCATAGTCTGTGTCATTTATTGCAAGAACACCTGTTGTAACCTTAAATCCCATCTCAACCAAAAGTTTAAAAACTGCTTGTCCTTGACCTCCGCCTGCTACAACGTGCACATGAACACCCTTTTCATATTCTTTTTGAATTAGTTCAATGTCAAATATTCCAAATGGATTTCTATAGACAATTGCTTCGGTATTGTACACCTTTTTTATATTCTCTGCCTTTATCACATCCTGTGGCCTTCCAAAGTCTACAATTTTGCCATCTTTCATCAAAAAGACAATGTCACAAAACTTCGCCGCGAGTTTAATGTTGTGAAGTGCCATTATTGCAATCTTGCCTAATCTCACTTCATCCTTTACAATATTTAAAATCTTTTCTTGATGTGTAATGTCAAGGTTTGAATTTGGCTCATCTAAAAGTAAAACTTTGCTCTCTTGGGCAAGTACCCTTGCAAACGAAGTTCTTTGCCTCTCACCACCTGAAATCTGCAAGATGCTTGAATACTTTTTTGCTGTTAACTCAACCATATCTATTTTCTCTTCGGCAACTTTCTTGCTCTCTTTGTCGTTTGAAAACCTACTCTTTTCGTGTGGGTATCTTCCCATCATTACTATGTCAATCACCGTAAAAGGAAAGTTTGAAAATATACTCTGGGGCATATATGATATAATTTTTGCCCGTTCAATATCAGAAAGTGAAAATATATTAGTTTGATTATAAAAAACCTTTCCTTCAAAAATTTTGACAATCCCTGCTAAGGCCTTAATGAATGTACTTTTCCCACTTCCATTTGGACCAACTATCCCATAGACTTTTCCTTCTTTAAATTCTATTCCCTTTTCGACTTCTACTATGGGTTTTGTATACCCACACTTTAGACTTTCTATATAAAGAGACATAATATCAAATTGTCACCTCATTCTCGCGCTTTTTTAAAAGGTACAAAAAGTACGGTGCACCCACAATTGAGGTTATAATCCCAACCTTTACTTCAATTGGTGAAAACAGCACTCTTGCAATTGTGTCGCACACAATCAAAAAAATTCCACCACCAAGAATTGAAGCAGGAATGAGCTTTCTATAATCACTTCCGACAATTAGTCTTAAAATATGTGGTGTTATCAGCCCCACAAATGAAATCGCACCTGATACTGAAACTGCAATCCCTGTTAAAAGAGAAACTAAAACTAAAAGCTGTTTTTTGAGCCTCTCAGGGTTAACACCAATTGTATAGCTTTCTTCTTCTCCTAATATTAGAATGTTTATCCTCTTTGCGAAAATAAGTGAACACAGTATCAAAATAACAAGAGGCACAAAACTTATCTTCACATGTGTCCAGCTACGGCTATCAAGCCCGCCAAGCATCCAAAATATATACTCGCTTACCTGGTACTGATTGATGTTTGAAAGGATAAGGGAATTTATTGAGGATATAAAAGTGGATACAGCAATGCCAATTAATATCAGGTTCAAAATGGGAGTTTTTCCATCTTTTGTTGCAAGCTTGTACACTAAAAAAGAAATACCAAGTGCACCTACAAATGAAAATAAAGGTAAATAAAAAATGCTTATGGTGTTGAACGAAAGAGCAATACAAGAAATTGCACCCAGGCTCGCACCGCTTGATGTTCCAATTATACCCGGATCTGCCATAGGGTTTCTGTAAAGCCCTTGCACAAGTGCTCCTGCAACAGACAAGCTCATGCCTACAATCATAGCAATTATTATTCTGGGAAGTCTAATCTGACCAATAATTGTCAAATCCATCTGGTTGACCCCAGGCACTTTAAAACCAATGAGTGAAAAAATTGCCTTTAAAACACGAAGGGGAGGGATAAATACACTTCCCACCCCTATTGAGACCACAAATACTATTAAAAGTATTAGGCTCAGTATCACTATAACCCTTTTCAATACATACCACCACTTCAAATTTCTTTGTTTTTATTTGAACAGGTACGGATAAGCAGCCTTTGCTAAGTCGTAAATACCTTCAACAATGTAATGCGAAACAGTTTGAACGTGTCTATCGTCAAGTATAATCACTGCGTTGTTTTTAACAGCTTTTAGATTCTTAAAAGCAGGGTCTTTTTTAAACTCTTCTACATATTGCTGAGAAGTCTTTTTTGGATTATATGAAGCAGAAGGAATAACAATAATATCAGGGTCCCACTCCAAAATCTGTTCTTTTGTGATTGTTGGCCAACCTTTCAAACCTGCAACAGCAGCTATGTTTATAACCCCCGCAAATTTTGCAATCTCATGCTGTGTTGTGTTTCTTCCATATGTTGAGTTAAAGTAATATGTGTAGAAAAGCACATACTTTTTCTTTCTTAAGTATTTTACCTTTTTTTGGACAAAGTTAATTTTGTCATCCATGTACTTTATAAGAGCCTGGCCTTTCTGAATTTCACCTGTTAGCTTTGAAAGATTTATAATCTCCTTTTTGATATTTGAAATCGAATTTGGATTTAAACTTACATATATTGGACACTTAAGCCCCTTTTTCAAAAGGTCATATTTTGACTTGTCTATATAATAGGGAACAATTACAAGGTCAGGATTTGCAGCAATTATCTTTTCAATGTCATTGCTTGAATATCTACCTTTCACATTTTTAGCCAAGTTCACAACGTTTGAATTGTTCTTATCATCTGCAAATATAGAAAGACCTATAATTCTGCTTGGTGAAACCATGTTCAAAAGAATTTCATCTGTCTGAAGTGCCAATGAAAGAATTCTTTGAGGTTTTTGTTTTACTGTAATGCTATTACCTTTTCCATCTTTTACTGTAATTGGAAAGTCCGCAGCATGGGAATAAAGTGGCATCAAACTTATCGCAAGTGCAATCAATACAACAATAGCAACAATTCTTCTACTCATTTTCATCAGTGTCTCCAACCCCTTTATTTTGTAATATTCACTTGCACCATTATATCACACAAGTTGCTCTATGTCTATACTAATTATTTCTGTCTCTTCTGGGAATAAATTTAATATAGTAGGGTCATAGCACAGCTTAAAATTAGCATGCTTTATAAACCCACTGATAGGAGACTTTAATGTATATGTTTTATAAATTGTCTCAATACTTGCAAATTCTTCACCCTGCTGAAGATAGCCATGTGTCTTTATGAATTCAAATATGACAATATCACCAAGTTCTCTTTCTAAATTTTTTGTAATACCAACTGAAGCCAATGAACCATTTAACTCAACCCATAAATCGCCATAAAGAAGTCTCTCATTGTAAAGCATCCTTCTTCAGTCCTTTTTATTTTGTTTTACAAACTTATCCAACTCATCATATGTCATCATACCAACATTCTTTGCTATTATTCTCCCATTTTCATCCAATAAAAATGTCGTAGGTATTCCCTCTATACCAAAATTTGACGCAATCTCGCCATCTTTGTCAAGCAAAACAAGATAACTTACACCCATTGAGTTTAAAAACTCTTTGACTGTATTTTTGTCCTCTTGAATATTTACCCCGATCAAAACAATGTCTTTGTTACTTTGATGAAACTTTTCAAAATCAGGAATTTCAGCTTTACATGGCAGACACCAGGTAGCAAAAAAGTTCAAAATTACCTTTTTGCCTCTAAAACTTGAGATCGAATATTCTTTGCCATCAACAGATTCAAGCTTAAAGTCAACAGCACCATTTACTCTTACTTGTGACTTTGTCCGTGGAATAAATTGATAGACTAAAAGAGCAATGAGTACTGCAACAACTAATATAAAGATAACATTTTTTGCCCTTTGATTCAACATGTAATAGTTACCCCCTGTTTTAAATTTTTATCATCTTAAAAGATTTATCTTATCAAAAAATACAAGGATTCCAAAAATTATCATAAAAATACCTGTTAAATACTCTACTACTTTGACATGCCTATTTATAAAATCAAAAAAAACTTTAATTCTCTCTATAAAAAGAGAAGTTAACAAAAATGGCATGGCAAAACCAATTGAATAAAATACTAAAAGCATCACCCCTTTTACAAAAGTCTTCTGCACAGCAGCTAAACTCAAAATTGATGCTAAAATTGGTCCTACACAAGGTGTCCAGCTAATACTCAAAAGCATACCCAAAATCAGTGGAATTCTTTCTTTTTGATAATTACCGTTACCACCTATGGGTATAAATAACCTTTTTAAAAAATCTGGTGACAAATCAAGCATCACCAGACCCATCAAAATTAAGATTATTGCTGCTATCTTCACAATAACCCATTTATACTGCGAAAACGCCACCCCAAATAACGATGCCAAGATCCCAAGCCCTACAAACACTATACTAAATCCTAAGACAAATAAAAAGGCATTTTTCAATTTACTGCCTCTTTGTGAAAAAATATAAAGAATGTAAACAGGGACAAGGGGAAGAATACAAGGTGAGAAAAAAGACAAAAAACCTGCCACAATCGCTGAAATTATACTTATATCCATACTTTTCTACTCTCCCGTTATTTTATTTTATAGCCGCCATTTACTATTACCCATACATCATCAATTGCTTTAAATCCCCTGCCATCGTTTTTGACAATTAGGACTAAATGATTTTTGGATATTTGTTGATTATTTCCAATATCCTTTGCCGCTGTTAGATCAATTAAAGATGCTCCTTTCGGAACAGTAGCAGTTGCTTTTCCCACCCTTAAAATAAACTCAGTTGAGGCATCAAAGACAATAACTTTTCCTTTTGGCACTTTTACTATTTCATATCCTTTTGTCAAAGCAAACTCACTTTTCGCCTGACCTTGTCCTTGTGCTTGAACTTTTAACTTGGCTTCTAAATCAGACACTTGTTTTCTTAGTTTTTCCACTTCTAAATTCAAATTAGAAAGCTGTTTTTGGAGCTGGATCACATCTGTACTATTCTGTGAAGCATTACTTACTTTGCTAATTTTACTATCTAATTCATTTATCTTCGAATCTATGTAAGTTTTTAGCTGGTCAAGTTGCTTTTTAAAAAATCCGTATGTTATAAGAGCATCATTATCAATTGACTGACTGCTTGCAAAAATTACTCCTGCACCCAATACTATTACCACAATAGCAATAACTGTAACATTTATACCTTTTTTATACCAGCGCCTTCTTTCTTTTTCCACTCGTATCCCTCCGCTGTCCAGTCTATCAATCCAAGGCTAATTAAAATTGCTTGATTTACCTTTTCCATAACTTCATCAGAGAGCTTTCCAACCTTGTTCTTTAGCCTTACCTTGTCAATTGTTCTTATCTGCTCAAGCAAAATAACAGAGTCTTTCGTAAGGCCAAACTCTCCTGCATGAATTTCAACATGAGTTGGAAACTTTGCCTTGCCAATCTGCGAGGTTATCGCAGCAACAATTACTGTTGGACTGTATTTATTTCCTATGTCATTTTGAATTACCAGTACAGGCCGTATGCCACCTTGCTCAGACCCAACATGCGGAGCAAGGTCGGCATAGAATATGTCTCCTCTTTTAATTTCAAATGTCTGATTTTGGTTTTGATGTTGTTGCAGCACTTTCTCCACTCTCCGCTACCCTACCTTCTTCAAATTTATAAAAATCATGGTACAAATCATCATATATTATATTCTCATACTTTACAAGTCCCTCAAAGTCAAGAGCTAACCATTCATTTGCAATTGTCCTGTTTAAATCTGCATACTTTTTATAACAACTCTCAAGTTCCTTTTCAATTTTCCTCATCCTTCTTTTTATCGCAAAAGGTTTTATAAATCCATCATCATAAAAATCTCCACCGCGATATTGCAAAAGATATTTCACAATACGTATTTGCGGCATCTAATTTCCCCCTTGCAAAACAAAATATAAAAACATATTTATAAGGTATAGCGGATGAGCTTATCTTCATTATAAATTTTTTTGGTGCTTTAAATCAATGTAAATTTTTCATAAGATGTAGTTTAATATTTTGACAACTCGCCCATCCCTAATATAAACACGTGGAATTCTCTTACTGACAGAGCATATCACTTCATAGTTTATAGTGCCAATTTGCGATGCTAAATCATCTGCTGTAATCTCATTTTTCCCTTGCTTCCCTATAATTACAACCTCATCGCCAATCTTGACATCTTTAATATGAGTGACATCCACCATGCACTGGTCCATGCACACATTCCCTACAACTTTTGCATACTCTCCATTGATGAGAACACATCTTTTTTCACTTCCAACTCTTGTAAAACCATCAGCATATCCGATAGGTATCGTAGCAATCTTGCTCTTGCAAGGAGTCACGTACCTTCTGTTGTAGCTTATAGGATACCCTTCTGGCACCTCCTTTACATTGATTACTTTTGCCTTGACAGACATAACAGGCTTTAAGGAAATCTCTGTTTTTACTGCTTCGCTTGGATAAAGTCCATAAAGTACAAGACCAAGCCTTACTATATCAAGTTGATACTGGGGGAAACGGATTGCCGCAGCGCTATTTGCAATATGCTTATATTTAAAGTATACCCCATTTTTATTTAGTTCTTTCACAAAGTTTTCAAATTTTAAAAACTGTTCATAGGTAAAATTATCAGAGTGTGGGTCATCAGCTGATGAAAAGTGTGAAAATATACCTTCAAGTTCTATGTGTGAAAGGCTTGCAATTCTGATTATTGCTTCGATACTTTCTTTGGTGCACAAGAATCCAATTCTTCCCATACCAGTATCAACTTTGATATGTACCTTTGCCTTTTTCCCTATTTTCTTAGCAGCCTCATTTAGATAATATGCTTGCTCAAATGTGTACACTGTTTGGCTAATGTCATTTTCAACAACCTGTTCAGATAATTCAAAAGGAGTAAATCCTAATATCAAAATAGGAATGTCAAAATTATAGTGCCTAAGCTGCAAAGCCTCGTCTATTATTGCAACAGCAAGCATGTTAATTCCGTTTTTGACTAAAACCCTTGACACTTCAATTGCTCCGTGGCCATATGCATCGGCTTTAACAACAGCCATAATCTGAGTATTTGGCGAAATCTTTTCTTTGATGTTATTAACATTGTATATGAGGTTGTCAAGATTTATCTCTGCCCAGACACGGTTGTAAAGAGACAATTTCCTTTCATCCCTTTCTGTATTTTTTATACTCTGTCAGGTAGATTGTCTTTATAAATCTTGCATCCTGATAAATTACAACTATTTTTTTTAACCTTTCATCCTCAAAGTAGTAATGCAAATACCTAATATCATCTTTTAATTCAATTGTGATTATTGTGGTCTTTTCCTGTTTTACAATAGAATATTTTTCGCTATTTATAAGCTTATCAATATAGTATTCTAAAAAAATATCCTCTGCAATGTTTTTTAGATCTTTGCCTTCTAATATAACCTTTCCATTTTCCTTAGTTATTTTTATCTTTCTCTTATCTTTATGAAACTCTGCCTCTACCTTTCCATCTACTCTTTGTTCAGAAAAAAAGTATTTTGAAACCATTTTGTTTGAAGTTATTTCCACAAATCCTTTTGCAATGTAATCTGGATAAATCTTAGGTGTACCTTGGCTATTTCCACTCTTACAAGAGGTTAGTAACACAAAAATCAAGAGTATAAAAAATACATAACAAAACCTCTTCCACATTCTCTTATATAATTAACCTTCAATTACTCGCTTAAACGCAAAATCAAGATTCTCAATTATTTCTGAAGGCAAGATGGTCTGCATTGACTTTCTTTCAAGCAAAATATCAGCAGAAAGTGAATGCAGATAAACAGCAAGTTTTGCTGCATCTAAACCACTATATCCTTGTGCAAGGATTGCAGAAACTATACCAGTTACAACATCACCACTTCCACCCTTCGCCATACCAGGATTTCCAAGTATATTGATGTAAACATTGTTGCTATCTGTAATTATAGTCCTTGCACCTTTTAAAATGCATACACAGTCAAACCTTTTTGAAAGTTGAAGGGCTGCGTCAAGCGGGTTTTTAGCAACCTCAGAAACATCACAGCTAAGTATCCTTGACGCCTCTTTGTAATGTGGAGTCAATATCTTGGGTGCTTTGTACTCACACAAAAGTGTTTGAGCTTCTTTACTATTTGCTAAAACATTTAAACCATCTGCATCTATTACAATAGGTATTTGAAAGTTTTTTAAAATATGAATCAATATCTTTTCAACTTCTACAGAACTGGTAAGACCGCATCCAAATGCAATGACATCTAACCTTTTCAAAAACTCCTCTTTCTGTTTGAAACCCTCAAAAGTTACTACTCCATCCTTGCTTTCAATCGCTACTGTGATTATTTCTGGATTTCTAAAATTGTGCAGACTCAGACTCTCAATTGGTGAGAATAAAAAGCATAGCCCACACCCACTTTTTACACAAGCATTTGCACAAAGCACAGAGGCACCAGGAAAGAATTTTGAGCCTGCTACAACCCCCACTTTCCCGTAGTCACCTTTGTGTGAATCGGGATAGCGGTAAAGCTTTTCAATATTTAGCTCTTCTCTGCCTAAAATCTTTATACTGATCTTCTCTACAACCTTTTCAGGGATACCAATGTCTTTTACTATAAGTTTACCACACAAATAAGCCCCAGGATAAAGGATGTTTCCAATTTTAGGATACATGAAAGTAATTGTCTTGTTTGCTTTCACTGCAACTCCTTTTATCTGTCCTGTGTCAGAGCAAACTCCACTTGGAATGTCGATAGAATAAACATAGGCTTTCGAAGAATTTATATACTCAATTACCTTTCTGTACAAGCCCTCAACATCTCTTACAAGACCTATTCCAAATATCCCATCAACGATAATGTCAAACCTCTCATGATAAAGTTTCGCCAGAAGCTCTTCATTTAGCACTTGAATGTTTGCACCTAAGTGTTTTAATATGTTTAAAAAAACCTTCGAAGATGCACTTACATTCTCATCAAATATAAAAATCTGAACACTGTCTGATTGTTCTAAAAGATAACGTGCAACTACAAAACCATCTCCCCCATTATTCCCTTTGCCACAAAAAACAGCAATCCTTTTTTGCTTTAAATCACCTAAATCTCTTTTAATTTCCTCAAATACACAAAAGCCTGCATTCTCCATCAACACTACTTCAGGAATTCCAATCTCGCTTGTTGCTTTTTTATCTATTTGCTTCATCTGTTCAGAAGTTAATACATACATGCAAATTTCACTCCTCTTTTTCGGCAATTGCACAGGCAACTGCCACCGAGTTTTGATGTGAGATGCTCAAGACAATATTTGTAATTTTTAAATTCTCACAAATCTCTTTGGCTCTGTTGTAAAGCTTCACCTTTGGACACCCATTTGTATCCTTTTGTATCTCAATATCTTTAAATCCAAATACAATGCCTGTGGAAAGTGCTTTTGCCACAGCCTCTTTTGCTGCAAAATACCCTGCTATTGTTAGCAGATTGAAATTTTTTGAGCTTATATACTCAAGTTCTTTTTGAGTAAATACCCTCTTCAAAAAAGCATCAAATCTTTTTATATTCTTAAATCTTTCAACCTCAATAATGTCAATCCCAATATTAAATATCATTCCTGAAATTATTCCCCTTTTTGCTTAAAAATTACTTAAATTTTATTCGCAAAACTACAAAAAATAAAAACGGGAGGGGACAAAACATGAGTTTTATTAACTGCTCATATCCATGTAAATATCAAAAGGATGGATATTGTATTAAAACCCATATTTGCCCACCGTCAAAATACAACGCTGGCTTTTGTTTATTTTTTGAACCGGAAGAAAATTTTAAAAGAAAAAAGGAAAAAGAAAAAGAAGAACTTTAAATTTATTTTATCACATTCTCAACAAAGAAAGAATGCCAATAATTTTGAGATGTGAGTTCAGGATGAAATGTTGTTGCCAAAATAGTTCCTTGCAACACAGCAATAGGGGTGTCAAGCTGTGCCAAAACCTCTACATTTGAGCCAACATCAACTATCTTGGGCGCTCTTATAAATACACATTCAGTTGTCTTATTAAACCTTAGCACAAAAACTTCTTTTTTGAAACTGTCAAGCTGGCTTCCATAAGCATTTCTTTCAATTACTATGTCAAGTAGTGGCAAAACACCACTTCCCTGGTTTTTTATGGTCTTTGACAGAAGTATTGCACCCGCACATGTTCCCCACATTGGCATCCCTTGTTCTGCCAAGCTCAAAATTTTCTCCTTTACCCCAGTTTCTATTAAAAATTTTCCTATGGTTGTGCTCTCACCGCCTGGCAAAATCAAACCATCTATTCCATCTAAGTCTTCAATTTTCTTTACTAAAACTGGTATGTGTCCTATTTCTTCAATCTTTTTTACATGCTCAATAACTCCACCTTGAAATGCCAATACTCCAATTTTTTTCAACTTTTAATTCCCCCTAAACTGCAAAAGTTCATTCTGGGAAAGATTTCTTAAATCAATTCCTTCCATCTCTTCACCAAGATCATATGAAATTTCTGCCAAGACTTTTGGATCATTGTAATAGGTTGTTGCCATTACAATTGCTCTTGCTCTTTTTTCGGGATTTTTTGACTTAAATATTCCAGAGCCAACAAACACACCATCTGCTCCAAGCTGCATCATCAACGCTGCATCAGCTGGTGTTGCTATTCCACCTGCTGCAAAGTTCACAACAGGAAGTCTTTTTAACTCAGCAGTTTTCTTCAAAAGTTCATATGATACCCCCAATTCCTTTGCATATGCATAAAGCTCATCTTCATTTAATGATGCTGCGTATGCAATCTGTTTGTTAATCCTTCTTAAGTGCCTTACTGCTTCAACAACATTTCCTGTGCCAGCTTCACCTTTTGTTCTTATCATAGAAGCTCCTTCTTGGATTCTTCTGAGTGCCTCTCCTAAATCTCTTGCACCACATACAAAAGCAGCTTTAAACTTCCACTTGTCAATATGGTGCTCCTCATCAGCAGGCGTTAAGACCTCACTTTCATCAATATAGTCAATACCTAAAGCTTCTAAAATCTGGGCTTCAACAAAATGTCCAATTCGCACCTTTGCCATAACAGGAATTGAAACAGCCTTCTTAATCTCTAAAATAATTTTTGGGTCTGCCATTCTTGCAACTTTGCCCTCTTTGCGCAGATCTGCTGGAACCTTTTGAAGTGCCATTACAGCAACAGCACCTGCTTTTTCTGCAATCTCTGCCTCCCTTGGCGATGTCACATCCATAATAACACCGCCTTTTAACATCTGGGCAAGGTTCTTATTGAGCTCATATCTTTCATTTACAACCTCGCTCATGAAATTGCACCTCCGTATCGATATAATTTATTGAACTCTTTTGTCCATTTTATTATAATTAAAATAAACTTTGTGTAAAGGCAGGATGACCATGTGTGTATCGATACAGCTTGATAAAGACTCAAAAAAGCCACTTTACATTCAGATCTATGAAGCTTTCAAAGAAAAGATTCTATCTGGTGAGTACAGCTACATGCAAAAACTGCCTTCTGTTCGTCAACTTTGCAAGACTTTAAATGTTAATCTTTCCACTGTCACAAAGGCTTTGAATCAGTTGCAACTCGAGGGGTATATTAAGGCAGTTGCTGGAAGTGGACATTACGTTGTTTATAACGAATATCAGGACAAGGTAATATTTGAAGAGGAGATTTTAAGCACGCCGTCAAGTGAGTTTATAAACTTTTCTTCTTCAAAACTGCCATATAGCTTGTATCCAATTGAACAATTTAAATGGTCTATAAATAGTGCAATTGAAAGCTTTGGACCACAGATTTTTGACTATATTGAACCATTTAAAAATCCATTGAAAGAGTACCTTGTTGAAAATTACTTAAAAAAATTTAAAGTTTATACTGATCCTTCAAATGTAATAATTGTATCTGGTGCTCAACAAGGGATAGAAATCACAACAAAAAGCCTTTTAAAACCAGGTGATACCATATTTATGGAAAATCCTTCATACTTGGGTGCATACCATATTTTTAGTAACATGCACTTGAATGTTATAGGAATTGATATAGACCAGATGGAGCAAATTGAAGACTATGTCAAAAAATTTTCTCCAAAAGCTTTTTACATAATTCCTTTTTCCCAAAACCCAACTGGCATTTCTTATACTGAAGAATACAAAAGATATTTGTGTGATATTGCCGAAAAATATAACTTTTATCTTATTGAAGATGACTTTCTTAGCGATGTAGTAGTAGAAGAGGGAAATTTCCCTATAAAGGCTTATGACAGACATGACAGGGTATTTTACATCAAAAGTTTTTCAACTCTTACAATGCCAGCGCTGAGGATTGGATTTGTGGTATCACCAGCAGAGTTTGCAGATGAAGTGGCTTATTACAAATCTACAGCAGATATCTCAACGTCTCTATTTATCCAGGTGTGTTTTGCAGATTTTCTGAAAAATCATTTTGATTTGTACATTCAAAAACTTAAATCTTACATCCAAGAAAAGCAAAAATTGTTTTTAGATTTGATAGAAAAATGTGATCTGGCAAGTAGACTATTTACTAAGAGTCCAAAAGGTATATTTGTATCATTCTTGCTTCCACAAAAAATCTCATCAGCGTATATTTACAATAAACTGAAAGCTGAGAAAGTGTTTATACAACCCCATACATGTTTTTATCACAAGCCAAACTCTATAAATTTCTTTAGAGTGAGCTTCTTAAACTGTAGTGACGTGGAACTTCAAATTGGAATTGAGAAGATAAGAGATGCCCTAAAACTTATTTTACAAAAGGACGGTGAATAGGTCATGAGCTTGCAAACTGATAAAATTAAAGAAGTAATTGAGAAAAATATGAACCTTTTTGAAAATATTCGAAAAGAACTGCACAACATAGCTGAGCTATCGTTTGAGGAATATAAAACACAAAAATACATAAGAGAAAAATTGACTGAATGGGGAATAGAAAACTTTCCTGTTGCAAAAACAGGTGTAATTGGAATTATAAATAATTCGGATGAATGTGTAGCAGTTAGGGCTGATATGGATGCAATATTAGTTGAAGGAAAACCAAGGCACTGCTGTGGTCATGACTTTCATATGGCAATTGTACTTGGCATTGCAAAGACCTTAATTGACATTGGCTATACAGGGTGTGTAAAATTTATTTTCCAACCTGCCGAAGAAGGACCTGGCGGTGCTAAAAAAGTAATTGAAGAAGGTGGATTGAAAAATCCAAATGTGAAAAAAATGATAGGTTTTCATGTTTGGCCAAAACTTGATGTTGGAATGATTGAAGTATCAAGTGGGGCTATTATGGCAAGTGTTGATGATTTTGAAATAGAATTTATTGGAAAAGGTGGACATGCAGCCATGCCAGAGCTTACTAAAAACCCTATTTATCCTGCAATAGAATTTATACAGAGTGCAAATAACTTTTTTTCAGCATTCTCCAAAAAAGTTTCTCCTTTTCATATATCCTTTTCGTCCATTAGCAGTGGCGAAACTTATAATGTGATTGCAAATACATGTAAAATAAAAGGTACTGTGAGAACATTTGATACTAAAGTCCAAGATTTTATTTACCAGAACATAAAAAAATTAGCAAAGTGCTCAGCTGAGAAATACAATGTACAGGTAGATATAAACTACTATTTCCAATATCCACCTTTGATAAATGACTCTAAGATTGCAGCAGAATTCTCAAAATCTGCTGAAAATATATTAGGTAAGGAAAATGTAAAGAGGGCTGAAATGAGCTTTACCGCCGAAGACTTTGCATTCTATTGTAAACAAGTACCCTCTTTTTATTTTAGGCTTGGAATAAAAGAAAATGGCAAAGGAGAAAATCCCTTGCACTCACCATCTTTTGATGCATCAGAAAAGTGTATTTTTTATGGAATATACCTTGTTGTTAACTACTTACTTACTATTTAGAAGAGCAAGCAGTACCTTTTGTGCACGTGAAAACTTATTGCTTCTTACGTAAATAGCAATGTACTTGTTCTTTGTATCAAACCCATATTTTTTAAGTATTTCAACGTTGTCAGCCTTAATGCCATACAAGTCTTTTGCAGATTTGTCTTTTTCTTTAACATAACATGTATCGTCGATAAATTTATTTAGCTTGTTTTTGTTCACAAAAGATTTTAGAGAATAGAATGCTCCATTTTGAGCATAGTTTGTAAAGAGTTTTTTATCAAGGATATATATATCACCTTCACCTGCTGCAAGCATTACCATAAGTTTTTGCATAAACGCAAATTCTTGTTCGGATTTTGGAGTATCTCCTGTGTAAAGAATCTGGTCAATGTAAATTTTATCGCCTGACTTTTTTTCAAGCTCAGAAATCAATTTTTGAGCATTTTCATCGCCTATGAAATTGCCAACAAGAACAATCCTCACTTTTTTGTTGATATCATCTGCATTGCTTGAGCAGCCTTGCAACAAAAACGCTAAAAAACTAATGAGAACTATTAAACTCAGACTCTTTTTTAAATTTCTTTGAATCATATAATATCACCTGCCTTTTTTTATTTCTAAAAAGGCCATACCATATAAATCAAAAAGGGAAGAGCTATTTACAACTGTTGAATAGCTCTTCCCTTTATATTTTACTCCATTTTCTCTTACTTTACAATCTTAGCATACATGAAGTAGTTAAATCCAAGTGGTGAGATGTAGTAGTTCTTTACGTAGTCTCTGAGAAGCTGTCCTTTTACATAGAAGTAAATTGGAATAACAGCATAATCTTCCATTAAAATCTTTTCTGCTTCCATCATGTATTTCATTCTTTGTTTTCTGTCTGTTGTTCTCTTTGCCTTGTCGATAAGCTCATCATACTTTTTGTTGCTCCAATTTGTGTTGTTGTTGTCGCTGTATGATGTAAATAGATCTAAGAAGGTCATTGGGTCAACATAGTCGCCTATCCAACCATCTCTTGCAACCATGTAGTCTTTCTTCTGTCTTCTGTCTTGCAGTACTTTCCATTCCATATTGGAAAGTTTGACTTTGATACCAAGCTGCTGCCACATATTCTGAATAGCCTCTGCAATTTTCTTATGTCCCTCGTTTGTGTTGTAGATAATTTCAATTTCTGGGAAACCTTTACCGTTTGGATAACCTGCTTCTGCCAAAAGTTTCTTAGCTTTTGCTAAATCTGCTCTCACTGGCAGATAATTACCACTCTCTATTCTAAAATCTTTTGAAATACCTTTAATTCCATATGGTACAAATCCAGTTGCTGGTTTTTGACCAAGCTTTCCTATATTCTCTACAATATAAGTCCTGTCAATAGCAAGTGAAAGTGCAGCTCTTACCCTCTTGTCATTAAATGGTTTTATCTTACAGTTAACATCATAGTAGTATGTGCCGAGTAATGGCCAAACTTTTAGTTTTTTCTCTTTGAGTAGTCTTGGTATCTCCTCTGTTGGAACAGATTCTGCACCGTCAACTTGTCCTGCTTCGTATGCTAAGAGGTTTGCTTTATCATCTTCTGAAAGTTTATATACAATCTTTTCAAGTGTTATTGATTTTGCATCCCAATATTTTGGGTTTTTCTTGAACTCAATGTATGAGTTATGAACCCACTTTGTCATTATAAATGGACCATTACCTATATATGTTTTTGGATTTGTTGCCCATTTGTCACCATACTTTTCTACTATATCTTTTCTTACAGGGAAGTATGTTGGGAAGTTTGTCAAATCAATAAAGTATGGTGTTGGTGCTTCTAATGTTACTTGCAGAGTCTTTGCATTTAAAGCCTTTACACCAACATCAGAAGCCTTTGCTTTACCTTCATTAAACTTGCGACCATTTTTGATGTAGTAAAGTTGATAAGCATATTCTGATGCTGTCTTTGGATCTAATGCCCTTTTCCATGCATATTCAAAGTCATATGCTGTAACTGGTTTACCATCTGACCATTTTGCATCTCTTAAATAGAATGTGTAGGTAAGACCATCCTTAGATACTGTCCACTTGTAAGCCATGCCCGGCACTGTTTCGCCTTTTACATTAACTCTTGTTAAACCTTCAAACACATTAATGATGATGTTTGCTCCATCAACCGCATTATTTAAAGCTGGGTCTAAATACCTTGGTTCAGCACCATTGATGTAAGTCAAAACCTGCTTTGCCGCAGCTTCTGTTGATTTGTAATTTGAGTTAATAAATAGGCCTGTCACCAAAAACATAACAAGTATAAACGCGGCAATAAGACGCTTTTTCATAAAAAATCCTCCTCCTTGAAAAGAAATTTTTTTATTTATCTTTACGTAGCCCACCTTTACTTTCTATCCATCAGATGGCAGGCTACGTAATGACCAGAACCAACATCTTTTAGCTGTGGTTCTTCTTCCTTGCACCTGTCAAATGCATATTTGCACCTTGTTCTGAACCTGCAACCACTTGGCGGATTTAGCGGGCTTGGAACATCACCCTCTAATATGATTCTTGTTCGTTCTCTTGAAATCTTTGGGTCAGGAATAGGTATTGCAGAAAGCAACGCTTGTGTATAAGGATGAAGAGGCTTTTCATATAGTTCATTGCTGCTTGCCAGTTCAACAAGTTTTCCCAAATACATAACACCTACTCGGCTGCTTATATGCTTTACCATTGACAAGTCATGTGCAATAAATAGGTAAGTAAGACCCAGCTCTTGCTGCAGGTCTTCAAGCATATTTACAATCTGAGCCTGAATTGAAACGTCAAGTGCTGATATTGGCTCATCACAGATTATAAACTCAGGCTCAACAGCCAATGCCCTTGCAATACCTATTCTTTGTCTCTGACCACCAGAAAATTCATGAGGGTATCTGTTTGCATGTTCGCTATTCAGCCCAACAAGCCTCAACAGTTCTTGGACCCTTTCCTTTTTCTCATTGCCTTTTGCAATATTATGAATTTCAAGCGGCTCACCTATTATATCTCCAACAGTCATTCTCGGATTTAGTGATGCATACGGGTCTTGGAAGATCATCTGCATGTATTTTCTGTAAGGAAGCATGTCTTTTTTTGTTATATCTTCACCTTTGAATATAATCTGACCACTTGTTGGCTCATAAAGTCTAATTATTGTCCTTCCTGTGGTAGACTTTCCACATCCACTTTCTCCCACAAGACCAAGCGTTTCGCCTTTTTTTATAAAAAAGCTAACATTGTCTACTGCCTTGATATAAGCCCTTTTGCCGAATCCACTTCTTACTGGAAAATATTTTTTAAGGTTCTTTACTTCAATAAGGATTTCATCCAATTTTTTCACCTACCTCTTTAGGTAAATTGACAAATACAAAATCTTAGGCCCAGTTTTTATTCATTTACTACCTTTGCACTGCTTAGTAACTCTTGCGGAGCATATTCATGATTGAGCCAACACCTTGCCTGATGCCCATCCCCTACATTAAAAAGTGGTGGCCGTACCTCTAAGCACACCTTCATTGCATAATCACACCTTGGTGCAAAAGGACATCCTTTTGGTGGTTTTAAAAGGTCTGGCGGCTGTCCTTCAATAGGAACAAGCCTTTTCTTGAGTCCCAAGTGCATCTTTGGCACAGATCTTAGAAGTCCCCATGTATAAGGATGTTTTGGATTGTAGAAGATATCATCAACACTTCCTTCTTCAACAATTATCCCACCATACATAACAATAACCTTTTGGCATATATCAGCAACAACTCCAAGGTCATGTGTGATAAGTATTATAGACATTTTTAGTTGCTGCTGAAGCTTCTTTAGAAGGTCTAATATCTGTGCCTGTATAGTAACATCAAGAGCAGTTGTTGGCTCATCTGCAATCAAAAGCTTTGGATTGCAAGACAGTGCCATTGCAATCATTACCCTCTGACGCATACCACCTGAAAACTCATGCGGGTACTGTGAAAGTCTTCTTTCTGGACTGGGAATTCCAACTAATCTTAGCATCTCAACTGCTCTTTTTTTAGCCTCGGCAGTTGAAACTTTATTGTGAATCTTTATAGCTTCAATTAGCTGATTTCCTATTGTGAAAACAGGATTCAAAGAGGTCATTGGGTCTTGGAATATCATACTGATTTTATTTCCTCTTACATCTCTCATCTCTTTCTCGGATAGCTTTAAAAGGTCCTTTCCTTCAAATATAATCTGACCATCTATTATTTTGCCCGGCGGGGCAATAAGTCTCATAATAGACATTGATGTTACACTCTTGCCACTTCCAGATTCACCTACAATGCCTACCGTCTGTCCTTCATATACATCAAACGAAACATCGTTTACTGCCTTAACTTCTCCAACATGTGTAAAAAATGAGGTTTTTAAGTTTTTCACTTCAAGCAGTTTATTGGCCAACTTCTTTCACCTCAAATTCTATTAGTTATGAAGATAATTACTTTCTCATTCTTGGGTCAAGTGCATCTCTAAGTCCATCGCCAAACAGGTTAAATGCCAATATTATTAAACACAACAAGAGCGACGGGAAAAATAGTCTGTAAGGGTATGATATAAAGCCATTTATACCATCAGATGCAAGAGAGCCAAGCGATGGAACAGGTGCATCAACGCCAAGTCCTATAAAGCTCAAGAAAGACTCAGTAAAAATAGCACTTGGAATCTGCAGCGTAGCCGTAACAATGATTGAACCCATGCTGTTTGGAATAAGGTGCCTTAGTAAAATCCTCCATCCACTTGCACCAATTGTCTTCGCAGCAGTAACATACTCTTGCTGTTTTAGGCTTAAAATTTCGCCACGAACAATTCTTGCCATTGATATCCAATATGTTAATCCCAAGGCAATATAGATACAAACAAGTGGTGCTCCTACTGTTTGAAGACCGCTTAAAAAAGAGTATTTGTCAAACAATTTCTCCAATGCAGGTTTTAATGAAACTGAAAGAAGAATTACATAAATCATCAAGGGCACGCTATATAAAATATCAACTATTCTCATCATTATATTGTCAACTTTTCCACCTATGTACCCTGAAATCCCGCCATACAATACACCAATCACAATATTTATAATTGTCGCAACTATACCGATGGACAAGGAAATTCTCATGCCATACAAACATCTTACGAAAAGGTCTCTTCCCAACTCGTCAGTTCCAAATAAGTGTTTCAGTGATGGTGCTAACGCTTCCTGTCCACGAAGCTGCTCATCATACCTATATGGCATAACCATTGGCCCAACTATTGCAAGGACTATAAAAAATATTATTGCCCACATAGAAGCCATTGCAACCTTGTTGGCTTTGAGTCTTCTCCAAGCATCTTGCCAATAACTCATGCTTGGACGGACTATTGTCTCAAGTTGTTTTTCTTCTTTTGAAATTGGCACAAAAAGTTCTCTTGATATATTCTCCATTATTTTCTTTGCCCCCTTAAAATTAGTCCTCAAGTTTAATACGTGGGTCTATAAATACATAGATGATATCAACAATAAGATTCATAAATATTAAAAATGCAGCATAGAATATTGTAGTTCCCATTACAAGCGAATAGTCTCTATTTGAGATACTATCAACATAAAATCTTCCCATTCCCGGTATTGAGAAAATCTTTTCAACCACGAAACTACCTGTCAAAACACCTGCAATAAGCGGTCCCAAATATGTTACAACAGGAATTAAAGAGTTTTTCAATGCGTGCTTGTACACAACTTTAAAATTAGAAAGTCCCTTAGCCCTTGCAGTTCTTATATAGTCTTGGGACAAACTTTCAAGCATACTGCTTCGAATGAGCCTTGCAATAAAAGATATTGGATATGCTGCCAAGGTTATCACCGGCAGAATATAACTTCTTGGTTCATCTAAACCCATTATAGGCACAAGTTGAAGCTTCACACCAAAGATGTACATTAAAATTATTGCAAGAACAAAGCCAGGTATTGTTATAAATATTGTAGCTAACACCATTGAAAGATGGTCTTGCCACTTTCCTTGGTTCACAGCCGACCAAATTCCCAAAGGAATCCCAACCAATAGACTCACAATTATCGCTATAATACCAATCTTCGCGGAAACCGGAAATGTTTCAGCAATAATCTCATTTACTGTTCTTCCCTGGTTTCTCATTGAAATTCCTAAATCACCATGAAGAAGGCTTTTTAGATATTTTACATATTGAACACCAATTGGCTGATTTAAGCCATATTTTTCGTTTAAATTTTTCAAAATCTGTTCAGGTAGTGTTTTTTCACCTGTAAAAGGCCCACCGGGTATCATTCTCATAAGGAAAAAGGTTACAGTTATAATTACAAACAGAGATACAGCTGACCATAATAACCTCTTTAATATGTATCTTGCCACTTCTTCTCTCTCCTTTAGAATTAGTTTTATATAAAACGTATATATTCATGCAATTGTTTGAATATTTATAAAGTATTTAATTCAGAATTTACTGTTGATTATTATAGCACTAAGTTTTTGCATAATCAATACATGTGAACACATTCAATTGTCTGAATATATCAAAAAATTTTCAATCGTTTGAATTGTATGCATGTATTTGTTCATACTTATTAAGTTATCTTCTCATTTTTCAATTATTCTATCCCGTAAAAATGAAGGCTTAAAATTATTGGTATTCAATTGGAAAGAAAAAATCGTTTTATATTTATACTGTTTTATGTTTTAAAAAATTTTTTTGTCAGTTTAAATATCCTATTTTGAGGGTAAAATTAAGCTAGAAAAGTTCAATAAAATAGGAGGAATACTTTGTGAGAAAACCTGGTAAAATTGTTATTGTTGGTACTGGTTTTGTGGGCTCATCAACAGCTTTTGCAATTATGGATGCGGGACTTGCAACAGAGCTTGTTTTGATCGATGTGAACCGCGCAAAAGCAGAAGGAGAGGCAATGGATTTAAATCATGGAATATCTTTTGTAAAGCCAGTTAAAATCTGGGCGGGCGATTATGAAGATTGCAAAGATGCAGATATAGTGATTATAACAGCTGGTGCAAATCAAAAGCCGGGTGAGACAAGGCTTGATTTGACAAAGAAAAATGCACAGGTTACAAAATCGATTGTTGAGAATATTATTAAATATACAAAGGATGCCATATTGCTGATGGTGACAAACCCAGTTGATGTCCTGACCTACGTTGTGTATAAAGTATCAGGGTTTCCAAAAAATCAGGTTTTGGGCTCTGGGACCGTTTTAGACAGCTCAAGGTTTAGATATCTTTTGGCACAGCATTGCCAAGTTGATGTGAGAAATGTTCATGCATATATATTAGGTGAACATGGAGATAGCGAGATTGCAGCATGGAGTCTCACAAACATCGGTGGTGTGAATTTTATGCAAGAGTGTCTGTTGTGCGGTAAGAACTGCTCACCTGAGGTCAAAGAGGAAATATTTAACAAGGTCAAAAATGCTGCCTACGAAATAATTGAAAGAAAAGGAGCAACTTACTATGCAATTGCCTTAGCAGTAAGAAGAATTGTCGAAGCAATTATAAGAGATGAAAATTCAATCTTGCCTGTGTCTTCAGTAGTTGATGATGTATATGGAATAAAGGATGTTGCTTTGTCACTCCCTGCAATTGTAAATAAAAGTGGAGTTGCAAAAGTTTTTGATATACCTCTGACAGATGAAGAAAAAGAAAAACTAAAAAATTCTGCACAAATTATCAAAAACGTAATAAATTCTCTTGATATTTAGATTAAGTTCGGTTATAAATTTGTAATGGGTGGTAAGGTTAAAAGCCTTACCCTTTTTGTTTTAACTTCTGGTAAGACATCTGTTGCAATTTTATTTTGCTCGTGGTAAAATAGCAATTAGTCTTAAATTTTGAGTGGAGGTGAAAAGGGTTGGCAAATACAAAATCTGCAAAAAAGAAGATAAAAGTTATAAGACGCAGAACTATTGAGAATAAAATTCAAAAGTTTAAGATGAAAAAGGCTATCAAAGAAGTAAAGAAAGCACTATTAGCAGGTGACATTGAAAAGGCAAAAGAGCTCTATTCAAAAGCTGCAAAACTAATTGACCAAACAGCTGCAAAGGGTGTTATCCATAAGAACAATGCCTCAAGGAAAAAGTCAAGATTAATGAAGCTAATCAACAAGTATGCTGCTTTGTCTACACCACAACCAGAAAAGAAAGCTCAATAAAGAAAAAGGGCTGTCCAGCTATTCTCTATTGGATAGCCTTTTTATATTTTTTATTACCTTTTTATTTGACAATCTGGTACAAAAGCATCTCAAGTGCTGTCTCGTCATCAATTTGTCCTCTTTTGATCATGTATTCATATTCGATTGTTCTTTGAATAATATTTTTAATCTTGTCTAAGGTAAACGCCTCAGATTGTTTTTTATACTTGTCAACAAAAAACTCAAGTATACCAAGCTGTTTTGCAATCTGTTTTTTATTTGTCTCCTGCAACTCTTTCATCATTCCAAGTATTTTAAAGTGACGAAGAATAAGAGCAAGAATCTTGCTCACACTTGTTTTAAGTTGATAAAGCTCTTTTAAATACCTAAAACCACTTTCAACATCCTTTGTTGCAAAAGCGTCAAGCATCTGGAAAATGTGGTCTTGAGGATTGTCTGTTAAAGTTTTTAGAATATCCTCATGTGCAGGTCTGCTCTTTTTGCCAAGGTATGAAATAAGCACCTGCAAGTAATTGTATATGAGCAGCATGTCTTTGTTGTAGTGCATAATAATCTCTTGTGCCATGTTCTCTGAAATAACTTTGCCTTCCTTTGCCATGATGTTTTGAACCCATTTTATCAAGTCTGGCATAGAAGGAGTTGTAAACTCAGCAGAAAATGCTATTGACTTTAAACTGTTGAACAATTTATTTTCTTTTGCTTCATACTCTTTAAAAATTATATAAACTTTATCACTGTTAAAGTCTTTTAGTCTTTCAACTATACCAGAGAGATTCAAGTTTGAGTTTGTTGTGCTGTATTTGAAAAAGTTTTTGAATATCAAAACTCGTGGCTGCAAATCAAACGATATTGAAATCATCTCGTTTACAATATCGTTGTAGTTTGCATCCTCACCATCAAACCTTATAATGTTGTTTGTATTGCCATTCACAATTGCCCTACTTATTCTCTTTGTATACTCATCAATGAGGAAGATTTCTTGACCATAAAAAAGATAAATCTTTTTAAACTCTTTTTTTAGAAGCTGAGAGTTTAACTCTTTTATTATCTCTTTTGACTTGTCCATTTTCAAAAATCACCTCATATAAGGATTTATTAAAACCTCATTTTTGGTCTTTACTATTTTAATTGTACCATTTAAATCTGTTCTGAACACCTTTATGTTTTTCTTTTCAAGCCTTCGTAAAACATCTTCCGACGGATGTCCAAATATGTTGTTTTTGCCAACAGATATCACTGCTACCTTTGGAGCAACACTTTCTAAAAATTCCTCAGATGTTGCAGTATTACTACCATGATGACCAACTTTTAATACAGTTGCCCGAAGGTTAAATTTCTTTATATATTCTTTTTCTGACTCATAAGAAGCATCTCCAGTAAAAAGCATACTGAAGTTCCCCAAAACAATCTTCGTGACCACAGACGAATTTAGGTCTCGTTCAATTGGTGGAAAGAAAAAGACTTTTAAGTCTTTATAAGAAAACCCTTTTAATTTATCAATTAAAACCACATATCTTCCTTTTAACTTTTCAATATTTTCAGTATAAACCTCTCTTGATGTTACAATTACACGCACCTTCATCTCATTTAAAAGATAATCAAAATCACCTATGTGGTCGTTATGTTTGTGTGTAAGGACCAAAACATCAATCTTTGAGACATTGTTTTTCAAGATGTATGGCAAAACTATACGCTTGAGAGAACTAAAATCTTCGTTGGTCGGCCCTGTATCAATGAGCATCGAAAAACCTTTGTATGTTACAAGATTGCTATCCCCTTGTCCTACATCAATCACGCTGATAGTTAGTCTATTGTAGTTTATAACTACCTGTAAAATAAATATTAGCATAAGAGCTGAAATAGTTGAATACATTAAAAGTTTTAGAGACTTTGGAATAACCTTTTTATAAAATAGGATCAAAATAAATATGTAGTAAACAATGATTAATTTTTCATCCCAAAATGCAATATTTATATATGAAAATCTCACATGCGACAGTTGTGAAACCCAAATTAAAGCTTTGACAATTACTAATAGCACCCACTTTAGTACAATGAAGTCTATTCCAAATAGTAAAAGTATGTAATACACAAGTCCTATTGGTACCAGCGCTCCTGCTAAGGGTACCGCAATGAGATTTGTCAAAAAGGAAATCAATGAAACTTCACAAAAGTAGTAAGCTAAAAGTGGCAAAATCAAAATTTGGGCTGAGACTGAAACTGCGCAAAGTGAAGATATACTTGTAGGAACTTTGACCTTTATAAAATACTCATATATTCTTCTGTAAAAAATTACTATAGAGAGCACACTTAAAAAAGAGAGCTGAAATCCAATGTCAAAAAGGTAAAGAGGATTTATAACCAGCATTAAAACTGCGGCTACTGCTAAACTATTTAATGTGTCTGGATTTCTATAGATTATTCTGCCAAGATAATATATTATTGCCATAATAGAGGCTCTCACAACTGAGGGAGAAAGACCTGTTATGATTGCAAATATGACTATAACGCCAATTATTATTAGATTTACTCCTCTTCCATAAACTCTTAAAACTCTTCTAAAGAAAATCTCAACAAATGCACAAAGCACACCTACATTTCCACCTGAAACAGCAAGAAGGTGCGCAAGCCCACTTCTTTGGAAATCTTTGTATATATCATCAGGAATTGTAGATTTATTGCCAAGGATTAAACCATTTAAAAGTGATGATATTTCAGCTTTAAAAGAATTATTTATAAGATGGTTTAATTTGCTTGAGAACATGTCAAGATAAGTTAGAATATTGTGAGATGTAGAAACAATATATAGCTTTTTAGCATAAAGAGTATATAAAGTGCCTTTAGCTTTTAAGTACTCTTTATAATCAAATCCATACCTGCTGGTCTTTCCTCTTGGTATTTTCAGTTTGCCATATACCTTTACAATATCTCCATAATAAAATTTTTTCTCTATATTAGTGGTAATTCTTATGTTTACATACCTCTTATTTACTCTTGTCTTTAAATAGAAAACAACTTTGTCTTTGCTAATCTCTGGAAACGAAGAAACCTTACCAATAATAGTAACTTCTTCATTATCCAAAGAAACTTCTGGTTCGAAAAAGTTAAAGATATAAAATGTTCTAAAAGAAGCATATACAAAAAGACCTATTGCTAATAGAAAGAGCATCATGTCAATCTTTTTTTCTTTCAAAAAATAAAAATTCAAAGTGAAAAAGCCAAACGTCAATACAGCAAGAAAAAGAAATAACAAACTGATGGTGGGCAAATTCCTTCCAAGCACAATGCCAGTAATTAGAAACACAGCCAAAAACAAAGCTCCTCTTTTCATCTTCCTGCTACCTTTCTTTCCAACTCCTCTAAAATCCCTACTTCTATATTCAAATTACCTCTGCCAATTCCTATCTCAATATCAGGTTTGTTAGCTCCATGAAAGTCACTTCCGCCGCTCACAATTAAGTCAAGCTTTTTTGCAGTCTCTAAAAGTTCTCTTGTCTCTTTGTCCGTGTGATCCGAGTGATAAACCTCAATTCCGTCTAAGCCATATTCTTTTAGCTCTTCAAATACATTTTCTGGACCTTCTTCAAGGTACAAATATTTGTGAGGATGTGCCAAGATTGCAATTCCTTTTGCTTCTTTTATAGCCCTAATTGCTTCATATGGCTTTAGCTTTTCCTTTTTTACATATGCAGGTTTCCCAAACCCCAAAAGATTTTCAAACACAGCCTTTGTACTGTCAAAATATCCCTTTTGGACAAGCACACGGGCAATATGAGGCCTTCCTATCACCTCACCTGAGGCAACCTTCTCAACATCCTCCATTGAAATGTCATATCCCATCTTTCTTAGTTTTTCTATTATTTTTGGGTTTCTCTCCTTTCTGAATACCTCAAGCATTTTTAATTTTTCTTGCAAAGAGGTATTGTCGACATCTATAAAAAGTCCTAATATATGCATCTCAATCTCAAAATCTGCGCTAATTTCAACCCCGCTAATAACTTTTATTCCAATCTCCTGTCCTTTTTTCAAAGCAATCTTTACACCATCTGTTGTGTCATGATCAGTAATTGCAATAGCAAAAAGTCCCTTTTCCTTTGCAAGCTCAACAACATCCTCTGGCGAATATGTTCCATCTGAAAAAGTTGTATGGACGTGCAAGTCTATCAAAACATTCTCACCTCTTTTTCCAAACTATTATATCGCAAATATTAAATATTGAAAAAGGCGGTCAAAAAATGACCACCTCTGCCAAAAAATCATTTTTTTATAGCTTTGCTGCAATATCTCTTGCAATCAAAACACCGTTTACACTTGCCTGCATAAGCCCCCTTGTAATTCCTGCACCATCGCCTCCAAAATAAAGGTTCTGGATTGTTGTACATTCAAAGTTCTGCTTTACTTTTACTTCATTTGAATAAAACTTTACTTCAACACCATAAAGTAGTGTATCAAACGAGGCAACACCTTGGACAACATAGTCTAAAGCCTCTATCATCTCTTTTATATCAAGCATAATTCTGTAAGGCAAAACAAGGCTCAAATCCCCTGCAACTGCATCTTGCAATGTAGGAACAACAGAGTTTCTCCTTATTCTCTCTTCGTTAGACCTTCTTCCTCTAATAAAGTCACCATACCGCTGCACAAGAACTTTGCCACCAGATAGCATATTCGCAAGTTCTGCAATGTACTTTCCATATTTTATACTGTCTTTGAACGGATCTGTAAAGTGTTTCGAGACAAGCAATGCAAAGTTTGTATTGTCGCTTTTGATGTTCTTATAGCTGTGGCCGTTTACAACTGCCAAGTTGTCATAGTGCTCAACTGCAACATAGCCGCCCGGGTTCATACAAAATGTCCTTACTTTGTCATCAAAGGTTTTTGTATAATAAATAAATTTGCTTTCATACAGGTGCTCAGTAATGCCTTTCCAAATGTGATTAGGTGTCTCAACTCTAACACCTATGTCAACTCTATTGTTATCACACGGAATATTGTACTTTTCTATTACTTTAGAAAGCCAGCTTGCACCTTCACGACCAACGCATACAACCACATTTTTCCCAAGGTAGCTTTTTTCATCCTCTGCTATAACACCTATAACCTTGTTATTTTCAACTATCAAGTCTTTGACAGGAGTTTTAAATTTTATCTCAACATTGTTGTTTAGAAGAAAATCCTGAAGTCTTTTGTATATCTTTTTTGCCTCTTCAGTGCCCAAATGCCTTATAGGACTTTCGACAAGCATGAGGTTTGCAACAGTTGCTTTTCTTTTAATCTCTTCAATGACTTGACTATTTGTGCCATAAACCTTTGTGTCAGCCCCGTTTTCAAGGTATATATTGTCTACGTATTTTATTAGCTCATATGCTTTGCTCTGACCAACATACTCTTGAATTCTTCCTCCTACATTTGGAGAAAGTGAAAGTTTACCATCAGAAAAAGCCCCCGCACCAGAAAAGCCTGTTGTTATATTGCAAGGTTTACATCCAACACAGACATTTGTAACTCTTTTTGGGCACTCGCGTGACTCAATGTCTCTTCCTTTTTCAAACATAATTATCTTTGCATCTTTGTTTTGTTTTACAAGCTCATATGCAGTAAATATTCCACATGGTCCTGCTCCTACAATGATAACATCGTACTTCATTTCTGTTTTTCACCCTTTTGAAATTTAAATTCTCTTTGAAATATTACATCAAAATGGGACATTTGTCTATCATAATTTTACACACTTTTTTAACATAAAAGAAAAGAAAAATATATATGTATGGGGTTATTATATAAGTTAGGAAGAGAAAATTTAACAAGGAGGTTTATTCCTTATGAAAAGAAAGTTTGTCACTTTGCTAATAGTTCTGGTATTCGGACTTTCAATAATACTACCTGTTTTTGCAGAGGGAAACACAACTTCATCAGTTGCAACAAATAATCAAACTGTAGTCAGTGCAACGTATACCACAACAGTAAACTCAACTTATAAAACAACTACAAACACCACCAATTCTTCAACATCATCGACAACCTATAATTCTACCTATAGTGTAAGCGGTCCAGAGGTTATTCCACCAATTAGCAACGATAATATAACCATTAAGGAGTCTGAAAAGTTAACAAAAGAGCAAAAGAAGAATATCTCCAAGTTAATATTACAAATTAATCAGCTGAAATCAAAATTTAATAAAATCAACGCTGAGGTAAATCATCTGCGCGCAAAAATTAACAGTTATATCGCAGCTGCTCAAAGATACGACAAAAAATTCTTTAATCAAGAGCTGCAAAAGATAATCAATGAGGCAAATAAACTAATTTCCCAAATCAAAAAAGAAATAAATAATAAAAAGCTTTCATCCTCACAAATTGATGAGTACTCAAAACAGCTTACCCAAAAATTAAATGACCTTAAAGTCTACCAAGAAGCTTACAAAAATGAAAATGAAGCAACTGTGGCACAAGCTGTTTACCAAATAAAGCTTTTAGCGGACCAAGTCCAGCCAACTGTAAAAGATAAGGTATATCAAATAGAACAAATAAACAATCAAATAAAGATAAAGACAAAAGAATATGAACAAGCTAAAAAAGAAAATAACTATAACAAGATGGTAGCTACCTTGAATGACTTAATTGCTCTTTATCAGCAAAAGGTTAACAAAATTACTGAAGTTAAGAATTTATATATAGATACCTTGACAAAGATTGAAAATATAATGAAGAATTCTTTAAAACTGCCAGTTCAAAATAAGAAGCAAAATATTCAAAAAGAACAAAATAAAGAAAAAGAGAAAGAACGGATATTAAATAAGAACCAGAACATTCAGGAAGGACAGAATAAAGAAAAAGAGAGAAAAAGAAAAAAATAAGAATGAGAATAAAGGTAACGGAAAGAAAAAGTGAGATTAATCTCAAAATATAAAAACTGCTCCCCTCTAATAAAGAAGAAATAAGATATAATATGGTTGTTGTACAAAAAGATAGGTGTATACCTTAACTAACAAGGTATACACCTAATTTTTTTCTATCAAATACTTCCAATATTTCTTTGGCATATTTTGCCGTTGTAATTTTAAATTCTTTCTTTCTTCAATTGCCATGGTCTTAAAATAAAGTTTCCACAGCTTTTGATACAAATTCTCATTATCTGAAAAGCTTGCATTTAAATTCATTCCATTGAGAAACTTTATCATTCTGGTATCATAAATCGAAAGTTTGCTCCTTTTTTTGTCATGTATGATCCATTTAAAACTCTTCAATCTTTCTCTAAAAAAGTAAGAAATAGGAACCAAGATATCATTTGTGGGTTCAAATTGAGCATAAAGTACTCCACCCTCTATTTCATTAAACCTCATAAGTCCCATATACTTTCCTATTTCTCTGCTTACATTCTTTGATGCCTTTTCAACAAAATTGACAACATCATCATGGTAAAGGTATTTAACTTTTTTGCCATGCTTTAAAACAAGCTTTATATACTTATAGATATACGTTTCTTTGTTTTGAGCTTCAGATAGAAAACAATAATATATCTTTTTAAAAGTAACCTTACCAGAAGCATTTATTACCTTTTGCCGAAGTTCCTGACTTCTATTTTTATCCAAAGCTACATAAACTGGATTATCAAAAAGCATTGGTTGATATTTGTCTTTTTCTACAATGACAACTTCATCTTCATTAATATGTGTGGATAAAATCTCATCTATACATGTCAAAAGCCCATCAAATGTTCCATCATACAAAAAAACATTATACATTCTAAATCTCCCCAGTTATTACTGATGTGAAAACCTCTTTATCAAAAAAGGAAAGCTGCTGCATTCTTTGCTGAGCCACTGCTTTTTCTGTCAGTTGCAATTTTATTTTTTCTGGCTGAAGATCAATCAAATGTCTTTCATAAGTCTTACCATTGCAGGTTATGAAAAACTTTGCCCTTTTTATGACAACCCCTATCTTTTTCAAGTCATCAAAGTCAAGAGAATGAAATACTCTGTTTTTGATAATCCTTCTCGCACTTTTTATTCCTATTCCCGGCACTCTTATCAGCTCTTCATAACTCGCTTTGTTTACCTCAACGGGGAATTTGTCAAGGTGTCTGAGTGCCCACATTACTTTTGGGTCAACTTCAAGGTCAAGGTTTTCATCCTTTTCAAAAAGCTCATCAGCAGAAAAATTATAAACCCTAATCAGCCAGTCTGCTTGATATAATCTATGTTCTCTTAAAAGTGGAGGTTTTTCAACTTTCAAAATTCTTGGATCATTGTTCACAGGTGTATAGGCAGAATAGTAAACTCTCTTGAGCTTAAATTTTTTGTAAAGATGCTGGCTGAGTGTAATAATCTTTCGATCACTATCTTCTGTTGCACCTATTATCATCTGAGTGCTTTGACCTGCTGAGACAAAATTTCTTTCTTCTTCACCTACTCTTGTTATAAACTCCATTGGTTTTAAAATGCTCTCTTTTGTTTTGTTTGGACAAAGAAGCTTCAGGCTCTTTTCAGACGGAAGTTCAATATTGACACTCATTCTATCAGCTAAAAAACCTGTTTTCCTAATCAAATCGAGTGATGCATATGGGATTGCTTTTACGTGAATATATCCATTGAACTGATACTTGTGTCGCAAAAGATATACCGTTTTATACAACATCTCCATTGTCCAGTCAGGAGAGTTTTTGATAGCAGAACTTAGAAAAAGCCCTTCAATGTAATTTCTCTTGTAAAAATTCATGGTAAGCTCAGCAATTTCATGAGGAGTAAAAGTTGCCCTTTTTATATCATTGCTCTTTCTATTGATACAATAGGCACAGTCAAAGATGCATTCGTTTGTAAAGAGAATCTTCAAAAGAGATATACACCTGCCATCATCTGTCCAGCTGTGGCAAATACCTGCTGTAAAAGTTGAACCAATACCATAATTTATTTCTCGTTTGCTACCACTGGATGCACAAGAAACATCGTACTTTGCTGCTGCACCCAGTATCTGAAGTTTTTCAAGAATATCCATTTCAATCACTTCTTTGTTTATTCTTTGACTTCATAACTATATAATAACCGAATATATATTCTATTTCAATAGTTTAAGGTCATATCAAAAAAACTGGGACCCTTCAAAAAACAATTTGAAGAGTCCCATATAATTAGCAAATTGCGGTTAAAAATGCTTTATTTTCTTAATATCATAACTTCTTTTGCTCTCAGAACTACTCTGCCACCAAATAGCTTTTGCGTTATCAGTTCATAGAATTCTTGTGGCAACTCAATACATACATCGTAATTATTGAAATTTAAAAGGAAAATATACTCTTTTCCATCCTTTGTTCGTTTTGTAACCTCAACACCTTCTGGTACAGGCAAAATTGGTTTTACACCAGCCATATCAGCATAGTACTTGATAAGTCCTTCTATAACCTTTTGCTCTGGTCTTGTACCTATATACACTGACTTGCCACTGCCATATGTATTTTCCAAAATAGCTGGCATCCCTTTATAATAGTCCTGCTCATAATAAGCAAGCACTTTTGCTCCTTCTGAGTGAATGACATCACATATAAAGTCGCACTCATACCTGCCATCAAGTGTTCCAAGTGGCTTCTCAAGAATGATTGCGTTTTTCATATCTGGAAAGAGCGCATCAATCTCCTCAATCCAGATTCCCAAAAGTTTTCTGAACCAGCCAGGATATCCTCCAAGAATTACCCTGTCGTTCTCATCAACAAGACCTGATAGGAAGGTGGTAATAAATATTCCTCCGTTTTTCACGTACTCTTCTATATTCTTTGCAGTATTGCTATCGAGCAAATACAAAAGTGGTGCAACAACAAGTTTATACCTTGATAAATCTTCGGTTGGGTCAACAACATCTACGTTTGTTTTGAGTTTATACAAAGCCTTGTAATACGAATCAATGTGCTCTAAATACGAAATGTCATTTCTAAATCCCATACTCTCTTCAAGTGCCCACCAGTTTTCCCAGTCAAACAAAAGTGCTACATCGCTTTTGTTTACTGATTCTAAAATCTCATCTAAGCGCAAAAGCTCATCGCCAATTTGTTTTAGCTCTTTGCTAACCCTTGTATTCAAGTGCCCAGCATGCGGTACCATTGCAGAGTGGAATTTTTCACACGACCCAACCGACTGTCTCCACTGGAAATACAAAACAGAGTCCGCACCATGAGCTATTGCATGGTAGCTCAAAAGTCTTATCATTCCAGGGCGTTTTGCTGAATTATACCACTGCCAATTTGTCTGGCTTGGTGTCTGTTCCATTAATATAAATGACTGGTCCCTTTTAAGTCCTCGCATAAGGTCATGCTTGAAAGCTATAGAATGTGGAGAGTCTTTGATAGAAGGATAATTGTCCCACGAAACTACATCCATATACTGTGCCCATTTATGGTAATCGAGTGGTTTAAATGGACCCATAAGGTTTGTTGTAACAGGCACATCTGGCATGTATTTTTTGATAATCTCAACTTCCATCTTATAAAGATTTAGCAAACAATCAGACATAAACCTTTTGTAATCAAGCGAAAGTCCCTGGAATGAGCTTTTTTGTCTGCCTGGCATATATTCATATTCTTCGTTCAGATACGATGGAACTTCTATCTCATCCCAATCATAGAATGTATGTCCCCAGAAAGCTGTGTTCCATCTCTTGTTAAGCTCATCCAATGTTTTATATCTTTCTTTTAGCCACTCTCTAAAGGCTTTAGCGCAGTTTTCACAGTAGCAGTAAGGACCATATTCGTTGCTGATATGCCACATTATAACTGCTGGATGGTCTTTGTATCTTTTTGCCATCTCTTCAACAATTCTTTTTGCAGCCTCTTGGAAGTTTTTGCTGTTAGGGCAGTAGTTTTGCCTTGCCCCATGTTTTCTCTTTCTTCCATGAATATCAACAGGCAATACGTCAGGATACTTTTTTGACAGCCACGCAGGTTGTGAAGCTGTTGGTGTTGCCAAGATGACGTGAATACCATTTGAATAGAGCTTATCAATTATTCTGTCAAGCCACTCAAACGTAAACTTGTCCTCACTTGGCTGAAGCTGAGCCCATGAGAATATTGGCATTGACACTGCATTTACATTGTAATACTTCATAAACTCAATATCTTGTTCCCAAACATCTTCTGACCACTGGTCAGGATTATAATCTCCGCCATAAAGGAATTTTTTCAGTTTGATTTTAGCCATAGAAACAAAGCCTCCTTTTTTGGTGTTTATTCAATTGGAAATCCAATTACACTTAAGAGCGCCATATTACCAAGTCGTGTATCCAAGCGTGACATCTGAACAACAATGTTTTGGTCACTTTCAACCACTAAAGAATACGGAACCTCTTTTGGAATAACAAGATTTCCTATCAGCTCTGGCTTGTTTAGCCATGCATGAATTGTTCTTTTTGCCTTGACAACAAAATAATCACTTTCAATTGGGTCTCTGTCTTCAAAAAAGACTGTGAGTTTCACCTTTGCATCAACATCTCCAGTATTTACTATGCACAGACACTCATGCCCAGGGATTGACATTGAACCCTCAGATGGAATGTATCCATCAGGGATTACCCATACTTTTTTGCCCAAGGCTTTCATTTACAAAACCTCCCAAACATTTTTATTTTTGAATATTTAAAAACAAATAATCAAACGCATCTTTTTGCATGTATGAATTAAATTGATGAGGATTTGGATAAAATTTGTACGAAAAATTGTGTCTACAGCCTGCTCTGCTATAATACTCTTCAATCTTGGCTACTGCACTCTTCATTGCATCAACTGGAAATAAAGAATCTTCGCTACACTGCTTCACAAAAAGTTTTCTTGGAAGGATAAGCCCGGCTATATCTGGCAAGTCTAAAAAGCGTGTAAAGCTGGGGATATGTACCATGAATGTATGCCTTGAAGTTTGACCCAGCATTTTTGAAAACTCAGACATAAAAGCTATTACTAAGCTTGCCTTTATCTCTTTTTTCAAAGCGCTTAAAAATAAAGTTCTAAAACCGCCCAAAGAAAAACCCATACACGCAATTCTTTCTTTATCAACATCTTCTCTTTTCAATAGGTAATTTAGCCATGCAATGTCTTCATTAATTAAAATACTTGACCAGTTTGTTCCGTAAAAATTGATATTCTTAAATATTATCCCTTCAAGCTCGGAGGAAATTCTATTAAAAAGCTTAATAAATTCATAGCTACCCTCAGCAAGACTTGTCAGCTGTTCATAGGTTTTATTATCAACAAATATCTTTATTAGCTCTTGTGGGAACCTTCTCTTTCCAAAATAAAACGCATCAGGGCAGAAAACTGCAAACCCTCTTTCAAGTAGGTCAAAAGCCCACATTGACGATGAATAAAACTTTTCTCTGTACTCTCTTAAAAAAGGCTGTGTACTATCATCCATAAAGATTCTCTCTTTGCCGTAGTAATAAAATCCACCATGATCATGCAAAACTACAATAACAGGATAAGGTGGATTTGAATTGGATGGTTTTAAAAATGCTGCTTCTGATTCAATACCATTTAGGTTAGCTGTTATTAATTCTTCTGTGAAGGCTTCATAGTGTATCTCTCTTTTGTTTCTTTCAACAAAGCACAATTCCAAATTCAAATATAGCAAAGGCTGTAGTTTTTCAACTATACTTTTTTGAAATTCAAAGTCACATGAATCCAAAATTGACTTTGCCCAGTGTGGTGCAGAGACATTCGGTTTATTATGAATTCCAAAATACCTTTCGAATAATTCAACCATTTTGGTTCTTTTCCTTTCAAGCTTTTGGGTTTACTAATTTTTATTTTTCCATCAGAATTTGTCTATATTATATCAATAAGTTCGAGAGCTGTTAAGCTACTTTAGAGCATTGAATTTTAAGATTGATATAAGGATTTTAAGATGTACAAGAAAGAGTTGCAATTTTGCACATTTGATTTTATAATTTAAATGAAAATATGAAGATGCGCCCGTAGCTCAGAGGATAGAGCGTAGGACTTCGAATCCTGTGGTCGGGGGTTCGAGTCCCCCCGGGCGTGCCAGAGATAGCAAGGGTTTTAAGCCCGTAAGATTTAAAATACTTTGCATTTTCTAACATTTTGCAAACATACACTATGCAATAACAAGAAATAATAGAATACAACAAATTAAGCTGAGCACAATGCTCAGCTTTTTTGTTTTGCGTTGTGTCGTTAAATGTGATATAATTTTGTATATGCAGCTATTTTTCCCAATCAAACCCTTGTATCATTGAATGACACAACAAGACCATCTGGATTGCCCCAAACCGACAAAGCAGCTTTAAGGATTGCGCCGTGAGTTTAAAAATAATTTAACAATCATCAAGGCAATAGTTATGTGTTATTTAAGGCTTAATAATCTGCGAAAATGGTTTTAATAAAAACATTTCAAAGGTGACACTAAGAGATGAAAATCATGAATATATAAATGAGATGTCTACTTCGTCAACTAAATCTAATTAAAAAAGCAACACGTCGAAGAAGTATGTTGGGGGAATATAACTTTTTGCTATATCTTCATCGTAGAAAGGAACATCGCAATGAAAAAAGGAAAACTACCTTTAATACACATCTATTGTGATGAAAGCTCACAAAATAAAAATAGATACATGATTATCGGTGGGCTATGGGTTTTGTATGAAAATTTAAAAGAAATAGAAGAAACCATTAAACAGTATAGAACACAACATAATATGTATAGTGAACTTAAGTGGGGTAAGGTTTCTAAAGGAAAATTAGTAGAGTACAAAAAGCTTGTAGATATAATCTTCAAATTCATAGGAGAAAAGAAAATGGCTTATAGGTGTATAGTGGTTGATTTATCCCTAATGGACAACAAAAAGTACAATAAAGGAGATGAAGAATTAGGCTTTTACAAAATGTATTATCAGTTGCTGCTACATTATATCAACCCAAATTACCGTTATATAATTTATCCAGATGACAGAAAAAACTCTTATAAGTACAGACTACAAAGTTTACAAATTATACTTAACAGAGGACTTAGAAAAAAGCATAAATTAGATATGGATATAGTAAGACATATTGAGGCAAGAAAATCTCATGAAGTAGACTTAATACAAGCTACTGATATTTTGACTGGTGCAATAGGTTTTCATTGGAATGATATGGACAAAAAAGAAGGTGCAAGTTCAGCTAAAAAAGAATTAGCTTTGTATATAGCTCAAAAAGCGGGATTAGCAACTTTGAAATCATATCATAGAAAAGATTGTAGTATGCATTTTCATATTTGGTATTGCGATTTTAAAAAATCAAAAAAGGTATATAAAACGAAATAGCGCCCTGAGTCCTATCCTCTTTTTGAGGATGCGCCTCACACTTGGTGAGGGTTTCGGATATCAGTGGCGCTATTTCCTGAACGCAGGTTTTTAACCTACTTATTATTTATTTTTTCATCTTTTAATTTAATTATACCTCACAACAGCAATTTAGTCAAAAAAATTTTTTATTTTGTGTTATATTGCGTTATAACGTTGCCCATAATTCCATATGGTATTATTTTGTAAAGTTGGAGGTTTGAGAATGCGCGAACACATCAGAAAGTGAGGTAGCATATATAGTGTAGTTTTTGATACTATTAGAGATGAAAACGGCAAGCGTCGACAAAAACGGGTAAGTGGCATTCTAATAAAAAAAGCTAAATTTTCCCATCATTTTTTCTTTCGTATTTCAGCAACTTTATAACAATAATCATTACTTGGCAGCACTGCGAAAATATTCATTGTCTTTTTTGAAGGAGTTTGAGTATAAACCATGACCTCAGTTTTTGTTGTGTAAACTATAACAAATCAGGTGAGGCTGTAGAGCGGTAAGTTAAATCTTTAAATAAAATCCTGTTCTATCATAAAACTCATTTGCAATTTCATTTACAATATTACTATCTATCTCCCCTGCTAATTTTATCCTAACTTCTCTTATTGAGGGATAAATACTTGGATTTTTAATTAAATCAATATTATACTTAGCTAAAATATCTTTCAAAATATTTACCATTTCGACCTGGTTTATTGTCTGTGAAATCCTTATCTCCCAGCCAGTTTTTTGTGAAAGTTCATTAAGCTTATCTTTGTACTTTTCTGCAACAAAGGGTGTTACAAATGATAGTTCAATGTATTTTCCACCCTCTTTTATGCTCTTCTTGTAAACCTTGTCTTTTTCATTTTCAAAATACAGGTCTATCAAAAGCAAAGCCTTGTTCTGCTCCATCCTGTCTTTATTTTGAAGTCTTGCTGTACAATCCTCTTTATTTTCAATGTCAAATATAAGCTCAATGCCTGTCTCATCAAGAAATTTAGAGCACAGCTCCTTCATCGAATCAAATTCTTTGTTTGGTTTTACTACAATAGCATTTATCACAGGATTGTATGAAAATTTTAAAAGCTTAACACCTTCATCTTCTAATAACTTTTGTAGATATTTTTGAGCATATGTTAGATTTATATTTGGATTTACCTCTACCTTCCACAGGGTCTTTTCCTCAAACTCTTTTATTTTATCTTCAAGCCTATTTGCTATGTGTGGAAAGTTAAAATAAAAGGTCACAACAACATTTTCGATATCCATTCCAACTTTGTAAAGTCCAAAATCTTTAAACATTTCAAAAGCAAGCTCTCTCATCTTGTTTTGTTCCATAGGCTTTGGCTTCAGCTTGTCTTCAACTTCAGCTCTTGACAAAATCCTAAAAAGATAAGGTTTTCGTGGATTTTGCTCAAAATATGGGGAAGATTTTAAAAGTTCAAATACCCTATTTACCTCATCTCTTTCTAAAAACTGTTTCCCATTCCAAATCAGAATTGCATGCTCTGCTGTAATATGATTTGCTTCTTGTTTGCTTTCAAGAAGATATTCCCATAAACTTTTGATATTTTCTTCATTCAGTGGTTCAATGTTGCTTAGTTTTCTGACATTGAAAAATGAAAGCTGTCTTCTTGGCTTTTCAATTGAAACTGTAGTTACCTCACCATTTTGCGGAATTAAAACAGCAGCTTCTATCTCTTTTATTGCCATATCTGAAAGTTGCGAAATTGCTTCCTCACTTCCATGAGCAAAAACCACAGTTTTTGGTTTTAGCATTGCTAAAAATCCTAATATACTATCCCTGTCTGCATGCGCAGAAAGACCATACTTTTCAACCTTGCACTTTACTTCATATTCCTTGCCATTTAGTTCAATCTTTCTCTCACTCTCTGGAAGCTCAGTCAGCTCAAGAAGTTTCCTGCCCGGAGATTCTTCGTCTTGATACCCTGTAATTGCAATCAGCGCATTTTGATTTTCTACTAACTTCTCTGCATAGAATACAGAAGGACCACCAGTTAACATTCCTGAGCTGGAAATGATAACACATGGGTTTGAGGAGGAAATAACTTCTTCTCTTTGCTTTTTGTCAGTAATTACATTGATGTTTTCTGATAAAAAAATCTCCTCACCCTTCAATACTTTTTTGTAATATCTTGAAGACAAAAAGGTTGGATTGTTTTTATAAACTCTTATGACTTCTCTTACCATTCCATCAATAAATACATTGAACTCTACCTTTTTCTTTTTCATGTAGTTTCTTAAAATCAAAATTATCTCCTGAGCCCTTCCAATTGCAAATGCAGGAATTAATACCTTACCACCTTTTGATATAAACTCATATATACTGTTAAATAATCTTTCTTCCTCATAGCTTCTGTTTGTGTGAAGCCTGTCACCATAGGTTGACTCACAAATTACAACATCTGGTCTTATTTTAGGAACTGATGCTTTGTCAACAGTAAGCTGCTTTTCAGTGGAAAAATCTCCAGTGTATAGAATGCTCCCTTCCTGAGTTTGTATAAAAATCATCGAAGCACCAAGGATATGTCCCGCAGGGAAAAAAGTAACCTTTATCCCTTCTAAAGGCTCAAATGTATAATTAAACCCGTAGGTAATTGTCCTGTCCAGCAAATCTTCAACATTCTTTTCTGCATAGATAGGAATCTCATCTTCTTTTGAGTCCATAATCTTTAAGCTGTCGTACAAAAGCACTTTCACCAAATCTTTTGTTGGCTGATTAGTATAGAAGAATATATGGGGATATTCTCTTGCAATAAGCGGAAGACTTCCTATGTGGTCAAGGTGAGCATGTGAAATAAGACAGATATCAGCCCCACCAAGCTCTCGAAGAAGCTGCAAGTTTGGGAGCTTGTCTTCTTTCATTCTTATGCCAGAGTCAATTAAGATGTTTTTGCCACCTGTTTTTATTAAAACACAAGATGCACCAACCTCTTTTGCACCGCCTAAGAAAACTATCTCCATTTTTTCAGCTCAACTCCATATCCAGATTTTTATTAAAGCTTAGCTCTGCTATGATCATACCAATCAAGATTAAACCACATCCTATGTAAGAAATCAAAGGCAAAATTTCAGTTGTGTGAGTAACTGTAGAAGGAATTAATGCAGAAAATATCGCACCAAACACAGGTTCGGCAGAGAATATCAAAGCCGTGTGAGTTGGTGTTGTGTATTTTTGAACAAAAACCTGTGCTGTAAAAGCAAGAGCCGTTCCAAAAATGCCTGTGATTAAGATTGTAAGTAGTGAATTTAATGTAAGCTTGATACTAAAAGGATTTACTCCAAAGACCAAAGAAAATATAATATACAAAACAGCAGCGCTCATGAGCTGAAATATTGCAATGTTGATTGTACTCACATTTTCTTTTGATGTAAAGATGTCAATGAATATAATCTGAAAAACAAATCCAAAGTCTGCAAGCAAGGTAAGAAAATCTCCAAAGTTAAAATGTGAGATTTTAGCTCCATTTAAAAGGAAGAGCCCTACAAAAGCAAAAATTACACCAACTATGACATTTACTCTGGGAACCTTTCTTTCAATTATACCTGCAAAAATAGGCACTAAAACTACTGTCAAACCTGTTATAAACGCTGATTTTGATGCGTACGTGTATTTTAATCCCACAACCTGCAGAGCCATTCCTAAGAAAAGAAAAAAACCAATTATGCCTCCATAAACTATTTCTTTTGGTTTTAATTTTTTAAGATTTCTCCAGAATATTGCTGTGACAACAAGCCATGCTAACAAAAACCTTATTGCCAAAAATGTCAAAGGATGAAGCTGGGAGATTGTATTCTTCATAAGCACAAATGAACTTCCCCACACCATTGTGACAAAAAGAAGTATTCCATCCGCTAAAATCCTTTTTCTTGTGCCCAACTTAATACTTCTTCCTTTCATTTATAATTTTATACATAAACTTGAAGGGCTGCCAATATTGCCTTCAGACAGCCCTTTAAAAATCCAGCCAAGCAGCTTATTTTCTTTAAACTGTTCACAATATCTTTTGCAAAAACTGTCTTGTTCTCTCTTCTTTCGGGTTTGTAAAAATCTCATCCGGTAGCCCCTCTTCGATTATCTTCCCTTTGTCCATAAACACAACCCTGTCAGCAACCTCTCTTGCAAACCCCATCTCGTGAGTTACAACAAGCATTGTCATTCCTTCATTTGCAAGCTCTTTCATAACGTTCAAAACTTCGCCGACAAGTTCTGGGTCAAGCGCAGATGTTGGCTCATCAAACAGCATCACTTTGGGTTTCATAGCCAAAGCTCTGGCAATTGCAACTCTTTGCTGCTGCCCACCAGAAAGCTGAGCAGGGTATGAATTTGCCTTATCTTTTAATCCCACCTTATCAAGAAGCTCAAGTCCAATCTCCATTGCTTCTTCCTTTTTCATTTTATTGACAACAATCGGACCAATTATGACATTTTCAAGTGCTGTCATGTGAGGGAAAAGGTTAAATCGCTGAAACACCATCCCTATCTGAGAACAAAACTTTGCTATCTCCTTTGGACTGTGCTTTTTGTGTTTTTCATGAAGTCCTTTATCCTCAATTACAAACCCGTCAATCTCAATGTACCCTGAGTTAATCCTCTCTAAGTGATTAAGACACCTCAAAAATGTGCTCTTGCCTGAACCAGAAGGTCCTATAATTACTACAACCTCTCCTCTATCAACTTCTAACGAGACCTTGTCCAATATGAGGTTATGTCCAAAGTACTTGACAATGTTTTTTGCTATAATCATTTTCCTGTTTGTCATTTCATTGTCCTTCATATCTCCCCAGCCTCTTTTCAAGCCAATTAAATATTGTGGAAAAAACTGTGGTGAGTGCTAAGTAGATAATAAGCGCAGCAATATAAATCTCTGCATCCCTTCCTGTTTGAGATGCTTTCAGTTGTGCTGCACGCATTAGTTCAACCATTCCTATTGTAGACACAAGGGATGAGTCTTTCAAAAGCGCGATAAATTCATTGCCAATAGGTGGTATAAGTCTTTTGTATGTCTGCGGAACAATTATATACCTCATTGTCTGAAGGTATGTCATACCCAAAGCTTTTGCAGCTTCATACTGGCCTTTGTCAATAGACAAAATAGCAGCTCTTATTATCTCTGCTGTGTATGCTCCAGAGTTAATAATAAGAGCAATTGCTCCTGCTAAAAAAGCAGGCAGGGTAAGTGCAGGAATAATTTTGGGAAGACCATAGTAAATGAAGAATATCTGCAAAAGTAGTGGAGTACCTCTAAATAGCCAAACATAAAAGCTACCTATTAAATTTAAAATTTTCAGCTTCGAAATTCTAAACAGCGCTGCAATCAGTCCAAAAACAAGCCCAATTGTTACTGCAATTGCAGTGAGCTCGATTGTAACAACGCTTGCTTTCAAAAGCACAGGGAAGTATTTTATTATGACATTTTCAGCCAACTTCTGCCACCTCTATTTACTTGGTAATATCTTCGCCAAACCATTTCTTTGATATCTTTGCGATAGTTCCATCTTCCTTTAGCTGGTTCAAAATCTTTTGAATCTCTTCATAAAGGTCTTTATCCTCTTTTCTGAGTGCAATACCAACAGGCTCCTTTTCAAGCTCAGCTGGTGCTATATCAAACTTTTCAGGATTTTGCTTTTTGTAGTAATATGCAACAACACTATCAATCACAACAGCCTTTATTCTACCAATGTCCAGATCATTAAAAGCATCAGTAATCCTCTCATACCTTGTTACATCTTTTTCATAGTTTATAAACTTCATCTTTTGAACAGCACTATCACCTGTGGTGTTTGCCTGAACACCTATCTTAATACCTTTCAAATCTTCAAAACTCTTAATAGAGGTATCACCTTTTTTAACAGCAATAACCTGACGAATATAAAGGTATGGACCAGCTAAGTTAAATGCCTTCTTTCTTTCATCTGTAATACTAAAGCATGAAATTATAGCATCAAATTTCTTGGATTTGAGAGCAGTTTGAATCCCACTCCAGTCAACTGCAACAATTTTAAGTTTGGCACCAAGCCTTTTTGCTATTTCATTTGCAAGGTCAACATCAAACCCAACTGTGTTGTTGTTATCATCTGTAAACTCCATGGGCGGGAACGTATTGTCCATTCCAACTACAAACTCTTTATTTTGTTTTATTTTTTGCAGTGTGGAAATGTTTTGGTTTTTATTACCACAACCACTCAAAAATGTAGCTATAAATAGAACAAGTAGACAAACAGCAATTAGTTTTTTATACACCGCCTTCATACTCCTTTCGTTGGTCAGATTTATAAACATACGTTATAATTATACACCCATTTTTGTTTTTATCAATACCTTATTTCTGGCTCTCATTGTACCTATCTTAATACAGCTTTGCTCAAAATGTATGCAATCCACTCACGTGTTGCAAAGCTATTCAATTTTAAAACATTTATCTCTTTTTCACTCAGAAGATTATTGTCAATAAAGGCATTTATATAATCATTTGCCCACGACTTATAATCTTTCTTTGAAACAGCCTCTAATTTTAAATATCTTGCAATAATAGCAATTGCCTGCTCATAAGTAATGCCTTCTTGTGGCTTAAAGTACAAAACCCCATTTTTGCCTTTCACACCTGTTAATATCCCCATTTTAGCCAAAGTTTCAATCTCATTTTTCGCCCAGCAATCTTTTATATCTGCAAAAGAATATCTTGTTACACTTTGATTTGTCTTTATATCAAAAACATTTACAAAAAGCTTTGCAAACTCTTGACGTGTTACGCCTTTTTTGGGCCTGAAAGTACCATCTTTATATCCATCAATCTTTCCAATACTTGCAAGGTATAAGATGTAATCTTTATATGGAGAATCTTTAATATCGCTAAACAAAGGAGAGCCATCTGAGTTTACCAATATTACTCTTACCGGCATCAGAAACATGCTTTGTGGTATAAGAACTGTATTTGTGTCAGAAATTAAATTTTTCTTATCTGAAAAATATATACTCACCTGATTGTCAGAATCCCTGGTAAATCCTTTTACATAGTAAGTTTTGTTACTCTTCGAATAAAGCGTCACCTTCATATAATTTGTGCCGTTGTAATAATATTCTACTTTGCACCACACATCAGCTGCAAAAACTTTAATTGCACTAAATATCAATAAAACAGTTACGCACAAACTAAATATACTTTTTCTCAATTTTTAAACTGCCCCCTTACTTTCCAGTAATTCTTGAAACAATGTGATAAAACACTGCCAAAACATACTCTCTTGTTGCAGTCTCTTTTGGATTGAACGTCACATAGTCAAAAAGCCATCCCATTTTATAAGCTTTCTTAATTGAATCAATATATGCATCGTCAACCCCTCTCTTATTCCACGTTATATTTTCAGTAGCAATCTTATCACCTGTGTAAATCTCATAAAATTTAACAAGCATATCAACTGCAGCTTCTTTTGTAAGATAAGAATTATCATCAATGCTGCTAATAAGACCTGCTTTATATGCCTTTTCCACATATTCACTTATAACCTCAAATCTGTAAAGTCTTTTCTTCTCTGCAAAGTAAACCAAAAATGAAGCCAGTTCTAACTTTCCAACAGGATTTTTTATGCCTATGGAACTACTTTGGTCATCACTTGGAATGCTTTGGAATAAATAATAAAGCTTTGATGCATAACTACTTTGTACAATGTCATTGTAAAATCCTTTTCTTGTAATCACAACTGCTTGTGGACAGTTTAAGATAAAAGATACATTTTTGTTATCATTTGAAAGCTTATAAGAACTCGGTAGCTTCCAGTTCATAATAACTGGATCAAATACATAAGGTACGATGGTTGACCAAGGTTCCCTATTTGAAATACTAAAACTTATTGGAGAGTTAAAACTGCTAATACCAATTTGCTGGGTTGATGTCAAAGCCAAAAATTTTATGTCATAAATTTCTGAGATAGCATTTGGAATGTTAAACTTGCTACTGCTCTTTACAAAAGAAAGCTGTACATATATATTACTTGGCGAAAAATTAGAAATGGAAAGCTTTTTTAACTCATCTACATTAAGACTGCTAAAATCAAACTCGGCATTTGCTTCATCCAAGATAACTTGACAACTCTTGTTAAGTCTTATAAGTGCACCTAAAACATCATATCTTATCTTTAATAAAAACTGCGAAATTACATTATTTGCCCTTTTTGTAAAGTCTATCACAACCGGTTTTGAATCTAATGTGTCATTTACGTATTTATAGGTAATTTCAATAATCATTGTCTTGTTAGAAACATCTTCAGTTATCACCGTAGGAGCTGTTGTATCTTCAATCGGTTCAACTACCCCTGTGTATTCACTCACATCCTTTTTTGTAATAAATGAGATAATGTCAGTAGCCTGCGACATTTGCCCGTCTGAGCCAATTGCAAAAAGCCTTGCATAATAACGTGTGTTTGGTTTTAGCTTATCAACCTTATACTCTGTTATGTCTACATCAGTTGTATACTTTTGTGAGTTTGTAAAAGAAATGTTGTCTGCAATCTCAATCATGTACTTTCTTCCTGTTTCTGCAAGTTCCCATACAAAAACAACATAGTCTTTACCGTAATCTTTTATTCCAAAGGCAATTGGTGTCTTTGGTGGTGGCATTTTTTTGGTCTTACCAAACACAGGACTACTATATTCTGAATAAATTCTCTGGTTGTCTTTTATGATATAAGCTCTTACCCTAAAGTAGTACAATGTATCCGGTTTTAAATCTTTTGCTGTGAAATAACAAATACCTGCTTGATAGTCAATTTCTTTTATAGAAGGCTTGAAACTATCAGATATTGTTTTCCATCCACTACTATTTTTTATATCCTCCGAAATCTGAATCTCAAAATAGAGATTTTCCATAAACTGCCATGAAAGTGTTATGGTATTGTATGTAGTTGATACTACACTCAAATTTTCGACAATCGGCGGCTTTGAAGGAAGAGGCACTTCATACTTTGCAAGTGTTGTTGCCATAACTACATTTGAAGGCAGTGAATAATAGTCTTTGTTATCTATCCTCCTAATTGCTCTTATGAAAAATACATATCTTGTATCAGGATTTAAATTTCCCACCTTAAAAGTTATCTTGCCACTTGAGTCAATTTGAGGATTTGAAAGTACAACTCTTTGAAAATTTGTCAAGTCAAGATTTTCTGGGTGAGTTAGGTCCATACCATCCTTATATAGTGCAAAGTTCACCTCATATGATATACTCTGGTCAATTACAGGTGGTTGAGTACCTGCAATGTAAATGGGCGTCCAAGAAAGCGTTACACTATCATATGTGCAGTACACCACAGAAAGTGATGTGGGGGTGGTTGGCGGAGCAATATCTCCAGATAGTGTATAGGAGATCGCCATGGCAGGTGTTGATTCTCTGTATATGTAAGTACCAGATTCATAGTCAAAGAATCTTTTCTTTACAACTACTTTCAAGACATATACAGTATTTTTTTCAAGTCCAGTAATGTCAAATCTATAGTAGTCAGTAGGAATGTTGTTGGCATCCTTCTCAATATCAGAATCTTTCATCTGGTAATTGGGAACATATAGAGTAAAGTCTGAGTTTGTATCAATATACTTTTTGTAATAAAAGTCATACACAACCTCTTTATCAGAAGGAATCTTAAACCTTAGGGTTATAGTGTCCTGACTTTTTGGAAAAGCTGTCAAATCTTCTACTGCTGGTGGAGCATAAGGCAGTGTATAGGGATGTACATACAAATCATTAGACCTTATTGAGACCTTCCTTCCAAATGCATCAATCACATCAACTTGAATTCTGAAAAATACATCCTCGGTTATACTCACCATTGCAAAAAACTCATTTGTTGAAACCGTACCAAGCAAGGTTGGTACTTGGTCTTTGCTACCCTTATATATCTCATAATCATTTCCTACAGCAATACTAACCTTTGCCCATTTGAGCCACACTACATTGTCAGCAATTCTTTGGGCCTCTGCCTGAATGTAGGTTGCAGCCTCGCCAATTATCTTTGGATTTGGCGGGGTGTATGTCTGAGGGTCTCGCCAAATTACCTCAGAGGGTAGATTCCTGGGCAAAATCTTTACGTAGTATAAACTGCTCGGCGCAAGATTTGTTACTGTATATTTTAACTTTCTGTTTGGCAGAATCTCAACTCTTCCGCCTGGTTTTTGGCTCTGCAAAAGTGTAATTCTATCCCCGTCAATTTGGTATTTAGTTGGTGTGGTAAAGCTTATATCTTTTGATACATATATATCATAGTCAATCCTTTTTCCTGCATAATACACATCATCCCAAACAATGTCAATCGAAGTTTCTGAAGCTGTAGTAGCTTCAACAAATATTGGAGTTAAAAAAACTATGGTATTAGAATAAGATGAGTAATATACAACATTTCCTGTCTGCTGTTGCAAAACTTTTACTGCTCTTATCTTTGCATAGAAGATTGTACCACTTGGTATCTTTTGCCCATCGGGAAGTCCTTGAACTTTATAAACATAATTTTGTTCATTTGTTACAGTTAAATTTGGGTCTACATTTTTGTAGATTGTATATACATAGCTGAACTTGTTAGGGTCATCCCCCAAGTATAGCTCGAAATAGTCAAAATCAGAATAAGAATATTGCCATGAAAAATATATTGTAATTGTACCGTCTTGCCCAACCTCTATTCTTGGCAGATTATTTTGCATTGCAATAGAAAGTTGCTGGGGTGCAGGAAGCACAATTGTAGTTTGCGATAAAACTGTTAATGGTATTAGACTAAAAACAAAAGAAATCAACAAAAATATGCAAATTAGTCTTTTAGCAAAAAGTCTCATTTGGAATCACCCATTCTTTAGAAATTTAGAAGTCTTTCTAAGTTGACAACGTAGTGAACAAACTCATCAACATTTATACTATCAGTTGGGTTTAAATCTATGTCTACTACCCCAATTGACATCATAGAAAGTATATACTTTTTATATCTTCCATCAGGATTAAAATTAGTAGACTTAGTAATCAGAATATTATCCACCGATGTATTCTTTTTAGTCTCATAAACCTTAGCCAGAAGATAAATTGCTTCTTGTCTTGTAAGATAGCCATTTTTGATGTTTTCTACTGCCGAGGCAAATACTGTATTCAAAACCACCTCAGCATATTCCTGAGTCAAGACTTTAGAAAAGCTGGAGTACAAATCGTTGAGATTGTATTTTTGAGCAAGATAAACTATGTCATCTTTGTATTTGCTACTTGTGTAAGTTGAAGAAGCTGAAGTTTTTAAAATACCATATATTCCTGTTTTAGTAGTATTAAACATAACTTTGTTTGCCATCTTATCAATGCTAAAGCTACTTACAAAACTGCTATCCGAAAAGTTGTAGACAACTCTTGTTTCATTTGGCAACACAATTGGCGTATTGTAGAACATAGTAACATCTATGGGCTTTGGAAGGTTTGAAATAGGTATATCATCATTGTAGTAATATTTGGCAGAGAATTTAAAACTTACTACATCCGAATCTGCACTGTACATTGAAGGAATACTTTGCCATGAAGCCAATGCCACCTCAGCAAAAAGCAAGATATTTCCTTTATCAATGTTATATCTTTTAGAAAGCATCTCAACTTCAGGAACATTCAGAGCACCTGCTGGTACTTTTATTGTTATATTCCTGTACTTTATCACAAGAGTTTTTTGCATCTTTTCAAGCTTGTCAGCCACTCTGTATGAAAATTGGACCTGTCCTTTTGCATTACTATACAGTGCCTTTGTCAAGTCAATAATAAATTCACTGCTATTTGATCTTTCTATCTCATCTAAAGCATTTTGGTCAATTATATAGAGAAAATATCTATCAGAGCTATTTTCTAAAACTACTGTAGTCTGTTTTTGGCTTTGAATTTCTCTTATTCTGTTCTCCTCTTGTTCTTTAATTTTTTTCTGATCTTGGTCAAAGTCACTTTGATTAAATAGTGTTCTTCCCAAAATTTCAGCAAACAAAGAAACCTTGCCTGTAGGGATATGAATACTTCTTACTCTGATGTAATAAAGAGTATTTGACTTAAGATTTCCGATATAGTATTTAAAAAGAGCTGTTCTTGAGTCAATTATGGAAGAAGGAGTTATATTGCCAGAGTACACTAAAGTAAAACCAGTATCGCTCTCTGTTTTTACAAAAATCTGATAACCATAAGCTTGACTTCCCTGCCACTGGACTGTTAAACCATGACCACTTGAGTCTCTTGATAAAATGATTAAATTTTCAGGCTTTTCTATAGGCGATGTTGTAATGGCTATGCTTCCCCAGTAAGACTCTAAGCCATTTTCTATTGCCTTGATTGAGAAATAATAAAGCGTATTTGGAGCAAGGTTATTAAAAACACAAGGTGATGTAACATATTTATACACCTTTGCACCAACCGGAGCATTAGGATAATTCGGGTCATATACCACCTTTTCTAACACAAAACCCCCTGATTGGCTCTGCGAATAAATTTCAACTCTTTGTTTTAAAGTATTTGTAAAATACCTAATTGTATCATCCAAGCTCAAACTATTGTCCTCTAAAGGTCTAAACGTCTGAAGAATTACATAAGACTGATTTTGTTTTGTATCCCACCTCAGCTTTACAGAAACCTGGGTCAAAGCTTCATCTTCTGGTGCTATCATAAAGTTTTTGGGAATCTCTGGTCTTGAAATGGTTGGAGGCACCGGTTGAGGTTTTGTTGTAACTACATAAGCCTTGCTAAAATCTGAAAAATAATTTTTATCAAGAAGCAAAACTCTTACTTTAAATCTGATGTAGTAAATGGTATTTGGTTTTAAATTGTTTATCTCAATTCGATTTTGGCTCTTGAGGTCATCACTTGAAAGCTCAAAGTGTACAACCACTTTGTTTTCATCCCAAATAGACTCACAAACATATACTTGATAATACACAGACTCTTGAACATTTTGATAATTTGTAAATACTACACTGTTTTTTACATATTCATATACCTTGTCATGTACTTCTTTTAATAGATTATCTTGATACGTATAGATTACAATTTTGTCGGTATCTGAGTCTATCTTTGTTACAAAGTTGTCGTCAATTGGAGGAACTAATAAGGTTGGTATTGTTTCTGTTGTACCCACAAACACAAGGGAAAAATCAGATTTCTTTGGATTGTCTGGGTCAGCAATATTTATTATTCTTATCTTGAAATAGTAAACTGTGTTGGGATTTAGATTTTTGATAATGTAGCTATATTTTGTTCCATCTTTTATAAAATCACTTGAAACAAATCCATCTATATTAGGATTATAGCTCTCGGATGGATATACAAGCTTGTACACAGTGGGATTATTATTAGCATCTAATACATCTTGGTACTGAGTTGAATACCAAATCTGGTACCTGTAATACGCATCGTCAGAAACAGGTTTGTCGAATGAAACCTTAATTTCGGTTTGTGATAGTTTCTCAGCTTGACAATTCCTGGGTGTTGGTGGAATGTCAGTGAGCTCAGTAACTGAAACCTTTATCAAAGCAGACGGAATTCTTGTTCCATCTGCAAAGACTGCCTCAACTCGTATGTAATAGTACTTTGTTGTCATAGAAAGACCTGGTATATAAGCCTCATTTTGATAATACGAAGTTGTTGCAAAGATATTCTGAGGAGGAAGGTTATCTCTTGGAAGTTCGTTTGCACTTGTCGCATAATAAGCCTGATACTTTATCTCATCCTGCTTATAATTGCCGGGATCAACACCACGCCACTGCACCCTTACCAAAGCCAAAATCTTTCCGTCCTTTTCAATCTCGCCTATCTTTGCAGCACTTACTTGCATCAAAGTAGGACTAGATATATTGCTAAGTGGCTTGTATATAACAGCTGTGTTGTCTAATTTGGGATTCATAGTAATGTAGTACATTGTACCAGGATAAAGCTCTGGTGTGTCAATTCCATCGTATTTATCATATACAGTTAAGCTCACTATTCCTCTATCTTCTGAAGCAAATTGCTCCTGCCCATCTTTTACAAGCCTTATCGGAATAGTAGTATTTACATCCCCTTGATATTTATATACTTCATTCGTAGTACTATCAACAAAATACTGATTAGCATCTGAGGCTGTTTGGCTTTTTCCAACAAAGATATTATAGCCTCTAAATCCTACATCATCTTGAAAATCGGGCGAAATGTCTATTTTGTTAAAATATATAATAAGCTTTGGGTGTTCTCCGCCTGACCCAAGCGGAATATCCTCCTCTTTTACAGGGTCTGGCTCTGGTTGGGCAGAGAGTTTAAACTCTGTAATAACATAAATTGATTGGGAAGTTATAACCTTGTCATTTTGATCTTTTGCAGACACCGTTATCTTATAGAGGGTTGCTGGGGCAAGTCCAGTTATATCACAATATGTATTGGTAGTTACAGTTGAAAAATCTATTCGGCTGTTTGAATAAGCAGCTTCAACTGTATAATAAGTTGCTTCTTCAACCGCACTCCATTTGATTGAAATTGAATTTTTTGTTATTTTATAAACGCCATTGCTATCACGTACAACTGTCAAGCTTAATGAAGAACTCAAGGTCTGGGAATAACCTTGTAAATTAAAATTAGGTGTCAAAATTCCCACAATACACAAAATAGCAATCAGTTTTTTCATTATGTTGTACATTAATAATCCCACCTTGCAAATAAATCTTCAATAACTTTCTTTCATAACTTATTAATCGGCTTTTAAAACCTATCTGTAAAGTTTCTGCACGTACATGTCACTTCCTTTAAACTCTTCTGGCGTTTCTTTCTTGTAACCGAAATAGTATAAAAGTGCATCCTTTATTCTCCTTGACGCAAATCCATCACCATAAGGATTTACTGCATGAGCCATTTTAGAGTACTCTTCTTTGTCAGTCAGAAGCTTTTCCACTATTTCAATTATCCTCTCTTTATCTGTACCAGCAACCTTTACTGTGTTTGCTAAAACTGCTTCCGGCCTTTCTGTTGTATCCCTCAAAACAACAACAGGTTTTCCCAATGAAGGCGCCTCTTCCTGAAGACCGCCAGAGTCTGTCAAGACCAAGTAACTTCTTGCCATGAGATTATGCATATCATCAACATCAATGGGACCTGTCAAGATGATTCTTGGATGACCTTTCAAAACTCTTTCTGCAACATCTTTCACATTAGGGTTCAGATGCACAGGATATACAAAAAGAATGTCATCAAAAGAGTCTGCCAGGCACAAGACTGCTTCAAATATGTTCTCAAGCGGTTTCCCAAAATTCTCACGCCTGTGAGCAGTAAGAGTGATTATTCTTTTTGTATAATCAATCTCATTTAGAATTGGCTCTCTAAACTTATAGTTTTGCTTTACGGTATATTTCAAAGTATCAATAACTGTATTTCCTGTTACAAAAATATCCTTTTCCTCAACACCTTCGTTTAGCAAATTTAGCTTAGCTCTTCTTGTTGGGGCAAAGTGAATATCGCAAAGCACTGCTGTGAGCTTTCTGTTCATTTCCTCTGGAAAAGGTGAAAATTTATTATAAGTTCTAAGCCCTGCTTCAACATGTCCAACCTTTGTTTTAAAATAAAATGAGGATAAAGCTGATGCAAAGGTTGTAGTTGTGTCACCATGCACCAAAACAATGTCTGGCTTTTCTTTTTTTAAAACCTCTTCAAACTTTATTATTACATCAGCTGTTAGAGAATAAAGGCTCTGATTTTGTTTCATAATGTTCAAATCATAATCCGGGTTTATTTTAAATATATCCAAAACCTGATCAAGCATCTGCCTATGCTGGGCTGTGACACAAATCCGAACCTCAAAGTGTGAATCACTTTGAAGCTCTTTTATCAAAGGTGCCATCTTGATTGCCTCTGGTCTTGTACCGAACACTATTAAGGTTTTTATCATAGTTTTGCAGCCATCCTTTCTTTCGTATTTATATTCCTTCCAAATCAAAATCAGGAGTGTATTTGTCTGTTGCAGAATCTAAGTCCTGAATATATCCATAGTCAAGGCCATTTTCTAACACAAAGTTTACAACCTTTTGATACTCCCTTTTTGTAAGCCTTCTTGAAATCTCCTTGTACTCACCTGCCCTGTACATTGGATAGTACTGGCTCATAAGGCTCAAAAGAACCTTCCCTTTTAGATTATCCTTTATCCAGCTAAGCACCTTTATTGAGTCGTTTGTGTGCATTGGCAAAACCAAGTGACGAATTATCACACCTTTTTTCATTATACCATTTTCAATCTTCACATCTCCAACAATCTCATACATTTTTAGGATTGACTTTGTAGCATATTCAAAATATAAAGGTGCGTTTGAGTATTTTTTGGCTGTTTCATCATCAAAATATTTGAGGTCTGGCAAAAATATATCTACATATCCTCTCAAAAGTTCTATTGTCTCTGGTTTTTCATAGGCTGATGTATTGTAAACAACTGGAATAGAAAGCCCTTTTCTTTTTGCAATTTCAAGAGCCTCAATTATATATGGAACATAGATTGTGGGGGTTACAAGATTTATATTGTGAGCACCTTTTGCCTGCAGACTCAAAAATATCATTGCAAGTTTTTCAACATCTATATACACACCAAACCTCTTTTGGCTAATTTCATAGTTTTGGCAAAACACACAACCCATATTACATCCTGAGAAAAATACAGTGCCAGAACCGTTTTTACCAGAGATGCATGGCTCTTCCCAAAAATGCAAAAATGCTTTGGAAACCTTAATCCCACCTGCAATTTCGCAAAATCCAGTCTCACCTTTAAGTCTATTTGCCCTACATTCACGAGGACAAATTGTACAGCTTTCAAGAAGTTGTAAGTAGCGCAAAAATGGTTGTCCCTCCTTTAAAGCTTTTCAATATTTAAAATTCGTGAAATGTAAATCTGTATATCAGCAGGATTGAACATTCTTTCAATCCTGTCATTTTCAAATATGAACTTTGAAACAGCTTTTGCACCACAGGCATAGATATTGTGCTTTTCTTGCATTATCATTACATTGTAAAGACCTTCAAAACCTTTCTTTGAATACCCTACGTTTTCAAAGTTCCCTATCATATTCTTTTGTCTATACATATAGTATGGAATATATCCCCTTTCTTTCAAAATTGCTCTTGCCCAATCAAGAAGGCTGTTTACTGTATGTTCGTCCATGAACCGATAGTTCTGCCACTTAAACCTCAGTAAACTTGCCCTTTTTATTGAGAGTGTATGAACTGTAATAGAAGCAGGCCCTAAGTTTAATACATCGTAAATTGTCTTTTTGAAGTCTTCCTCTATTTCGTTTGGAAGACCTAAAATCACATCACTGTTTATATTTTCAAAGCCGTATTCTTTTGCAAGTTCAAATGCCTTTTTAATGTCATCAAATGTATGATTTCGGCCGATTATCTTTAATGTTTGGTCATTTGATGTCTGTGGGTTAATGCAAAGCCTTATGTTAAAGTCCTTTTTATAAAGAGCCAAAAGTTCCAAAAGCTCGCGATTAATAGTATCTGGTCTTCCTGCCTCAAATGTGGTCTCACGAATATCTTTTACATCCAAATTGGCAAACAAGCTCTCAAAAATTCTTTTTATATTCTGAACGCCTATGACAGCCGGACTTCCACCGCCAAAATAAATAGCAACAATCTTGTTTTTATTTTCCTCAATTAGCTTATAAGTTTTTTCAAGCTCTGTCAAAAGTGCTTGAGTGTAAAGGCTCAAAAGCGATTCTATTCTTTTGGTCAGTTCATGGCAAGAAAATGAACAATATAAACACTTAGTCGGACAGATAGGTATCCCAATGTACAAACAAGCAGCAGAAGAATCTGCTCTATTCAAAATATTGATTTCATTTTTAGCAACTTCAAGAAGAAAATAGCTTTTTTTCTTTGAAATATAGTATTCCCTTTGCAAATATTCTGAGGCTTCTTTATCTGGAAGATTTGCCTCCACAAGCGGATATGCTATTTTAGTGGGTCTTATCCCTGTCAAAATACCCCATGGAAGTTCCTTACCAGTCAAAGTCTTTAAAATGTCATAAAGATTTCGGCCAAATATCCTCTTTGACTCATGGTCATCGTCTGTGAGTATAAAGTTTTTTACTACAATTTCTTTATTTTCCATCTCTGTTTGTATCCTAACATTAAAGCCATCAAAATGTGCCTCAAAATGAATATCTCCACCATTGCCAAACATAAGTTCAGCGCCTGGGTAAAATGCTCTGATTATATGCTGAAAATCGTATAAAAATTTTTGGCTATTTGAACAGTATGTAATCCTCAACTCAAGCTTACCCCTTTTTACAAAAAATCTAAAAAACATAAAATAAAAAACTTATAGCTTGCTTATTTGCTATAAGTTCCTTTATTATTTACCTTAAAAATTTTTCAACTCATCACCTATTGTAGTAGGAATCCCATGACCTGGATAAACTTTTGTGCTCTTTGACAAAGTCAAAAGTTTATTTTTTATAGACTCAAAAATCTGTCGTTCATCTCCAAGTGGAAGGTCGCACCTGCCATAAGAGTCTTTAAAAAGCGTGTCGCCTGAAAAAAGAATATCGCCACCGTACAAAAAGCAGCTTGATCCCGGTGTGTGCCCTGGTGTGTGAATTACCTTAAAACTCAAATCTCCAAACTCAAGTACATCACCATCTTTAAAATACTCATCACAGTTTATTGTTACCTCACAGCCAACAATATATGAGAGATTATACGCAGGATTTAGCAATATTTCTTTTTCATTTTCATGTGCATAAATTGGCAGCTTGAATCTTTGCTTAAGATAATGACAGCCCAAAATATGGTCAAAATGACCATGTGTAAGAAGTATGGCACATGGCACAAGTTTATTCTCCACAATTACATTTTCAATCTTTGTTGCATCATCCCCTGGGTCAATTATCACAACTTCCTTCTCCCCAAAGATATAGCAGTTTGTCAGAATATCTCCAACCTCAATACATTTAAAAAACATTTAAATTCTTTACCCCCTCTACTTTATAAGAAAACAAAAAGATAAATTTAAAAAACTTTTTTGCTGTCAAGAAGAATTGTAACAGGACCGTCATTTACAATCTCAACTTCCATATGTGCCTGAAAAATTCCGCACTCAACCTTCTTTGCCAATCCTTTTAGCCTTTCTACAAAATAGTTATAAAGCCTTTCTGCCTTTTCTTTGTCAGCTGCAAACATAAAGTTTGGTCGCCTTCCTTTTCTTGCGTCACCCATGACTGTAAAGTTTGAGACCACCAAAACTTCTCCATCTATGTCTTTTAATGATAGATTAAATTTAGATGTTTCATCCTCAAATATCCTAAGATTTACAATCTTCTCGCAAAGATAGTTGGCATCTTCTTCTGTATCATCGTTTGCAACCCCAAGCAATATACAAAGTCCTTTGTCAATCTCTCCAACTGCATTTCCATCAACAGCAACAGATGCTCTTTTTACCCTTTGTACAACTGCTCTCAAAACGCTTTAGCCTCCTTTTACACGCTGAACATCAAATACACTGTCAATTTTTCTAAGTTTTCTTATAATCTTTTCAAGCTGCTCGGTTGAGCTTATCTCAACAGTTAAATTGATGTTTGCAATCCTGTCGCGCGTTGTTCTTCCCTGAATTGCTTTTACTGAAATCTTGTTCTCACCCAATAGGTTTGTTATATCCATCAAAATACCTGTTCTGTCGTTTGCCAAAACATGAATCTGTGCGTCAAACTTTGCGTCCTTTGTCACATGCCACTCAGCCTCGACTATTCGCTCAGGCTCTTTTAAATACTGCTCAACATTCGGACAGTCACGCCTGTGGATTGAAACGCCTCTCCCCCTTGTTATATACCCTATCACCTCATCACCCGGTACAGGATTGCAGCATTTAGCAAACCTCACAAGTACATTTTCAACACCTTTTACCAAAATACCATTGTTAGAAGAGGCTTTGGCTGGTTTTGGTTTTTCAGTCTGAATCTCCTTGTTTGTGTCATCTTTGATGTACTTTTTTATCTCTTCTTTGATCCTCAGGGCAATCTTGCCAACTGTAATTCCGCCATAGCCAAGTGCTGCAAACATGTCTTCAGATGTTCTGTATCCGTAGCGCTGTGAAACTGCCTGCAAGACATCTTCCTTAAAGGCATATTGCAATGGAAGATTCATCTTCTTGATTTCCTTTTCTAAAATGTCCTTTCCTTTTTGGATATTCTCTTCTTTCCTTTCTTTTTTGAACCATGCATTGATTTTGCTCTTTGCCTGAGGGCTTTTTACTATCTTGAGCCAGTCCTGGCTTGGCCCGTGTACATTGGGGGATGTAATAATCTCAACAATATCACCATTTTTGAGTTCATAGTCAATTGGAACAAGCTTGCCATTGACTTTAGCTCCTGCCATTTTATTTCCTATCTCGCTGTGGATTGCATATGCAAAGTCAATGGGAGTTGAACCCTGTGGCAGGCTTATAACATCGCCTTTTGGTGTAAACACAAATACCTCATCAGAGAAGAGGTTTATCTTTAAAGACTCCATGAACTCTTTTGCATCTTTTAGTTCTTTTTGCCATTCCAAAAGTTCTCTGAGCCATGCAAATTTCTCATCCTCATCAGTAGACTTTATTCTCCCCTCTTTATACTTCCAGTGTGCAGCAATTCCATATTCTGCTGTTCTGTGCATGTCAAAAGTCCTAATCTGTACCTCAAACGGCTCTCCTTCAGGTCCTATTACCGTTGTGTGAAGTGACTGATACATGTTCGGCTTTGGCATTGCAATATAATCTTTAAAACGGCCTGGCATTGGCTTAAACAATGTATGAATTATACCAAGAACTCCATAGCAATCTTTTACAGAGTTTACAATAATTCTTATAGCAAACAAGTCGTAAATCTCTTCTAATGTTTTTCCCTGTTGCTTCATCTTTCTGTATATGCTGTAAAAGTGTTTTGGCCTTCCATCTATCTGACCAACCTCAATGTTTGCTTCTTTGAGTTTTTCTGATATAAGATTAATAATCCTCTGGATATACTCCTCTCTTTCAACCCTCTTTTTAGCAATCTTTTCAACAAGGTCATAATAGCCTTCTGGGTCAAGATAGCGAAGAGCTAAGTCCTCAAGCTCCCATTTTATCTTTGAAATTCCGAGTCTGTGTGCAAGCGGTGCATAGATGTCAATTGTCTCTTGTGCTTTTTGGCGCTGTTTTTCTGGTGGAAGGTATTTCAACGTCCTCATATTATGAAGCCTGTCAGCAAGTTTAATCAAAATCACTCTTATATCCTTTGCCATTGCAATAAGCATCTTACGATAGTTCTCCGCCTGCTGCTCAAGCTTGCTTGTAAACTCAAGCTTTCCAAGTTTTGTAACACCATCAACCAAAGATGCAATTTCGCCACCAAACTCTTGTTCGATTTCTTGAGGTGAAGCAGAGGTATCCTCTACGACATCGTGCAATAGTCCTGCAACAATTGAAGCAATGTCAAGCTCAAGGTCAGCTAAAATCAAAGCAACCTCTAAAGGATGTACTATATATGGTTCACCAGAGCTTCTTTCTTGTCCGTCATGATATTTTTTTGCAAATTCATATGCCTTTTTAATTAGATTGACATCTTCCTCTGTTGCGTACTTTTTCACCTTTTCTATTAGCTGTTCAAATTTGTCACTCAAATTCCATTCCACCTCGATGGACCACTTTAATTTTTGGCCCACTTTTTTGGCTTTAATTTTTAAATCAGTGAAGATTCAAACTGAACAACAGACCTCACGTCATATCCTTTTAAATTTTCTCTTCCGTTCAAATAGGTAAGTTCAACAAGGTATGCAATACCGACAACCTTGCCACCAAGCTTTTCAACAAGCTTTATATTAGAAAGTGTTGTACCCCCTGTTGCTAAAAGGTCATCTATTATGACAACCTTTTGCCCTGGCTGTATTGCGTCAATGTGCATCTCAAGTATGTCTTTGCCATATTCAAGTTCATACTCAACAGATACAGTTTTGTATGGAAGTTTTCCTTTTTTTCTGACCAGTACAAGGCCTTTGTTCAATACATATGCAACTGGTGCGCCGAAGATAAAACCTCTTGATTCAGGACCAACAATAAGGTCAAAGTCAAGGTCTTTTACCAAGTTAACTAAGGAGTCAATTGCATACTTGAATGCGTCCTTGTCCTGCAAAACTGTTGTTATATCAATAAAATCTATACCCTCTTTTGGAAAATTCAAAACGTGTCTAAATTTTTCCTTGAGATTCATTCCATATCCTCCTGTTATCAAATTAGTGTTTACGATATTAAGTATATCAAAAAAGATAATAATTTTTGAATACCTACTCTTCAAATCTTTCAAAAAAATAAAAAGCTCTTTTATTTCACAAGGGAAATAAAAGAGCTTTTTTACATTTTATATATTCTTGAACACTCTTTTAAACCATGCCTCTTTGTAAAACTTTGTCTTTAGTATTTCATATATTTTAAGCTTCAGCTTTACAGGCATCTTATCAATGCTGCTGTAGTTTGTAGCAATCATATACTCTTTTTTTGTAAGTGATTTCTTAAGCTCCTTTTTTGCTTCATCAGGAAGCTCAAGTTTTGCCTCGTCAACAATACAAAGCGGAGGGAATATTACACACCACCAATTCTTTCCACCACCTTCTCCTATAAATACCTTCACTGCGTCATAAACCCCAGAGGGAAACAAAAAGCCATTGTAGATTCTGTTTGGGAACAAATCTTTTTGTATGGCTACTTTTATGCTGTAGTTATACCCTTTTTGAGCTATTTGCTGCTGTAAGTATCTTTCTATTTGAGGCCTTTGCTCTGCAATTTGTCTTAGTATATAGCTCTTGCCCTTTGAGTAGTCCACTTTGTAAGAAAGATAAGCAAGTAGCTTGTCTCTTACATATATCTTCAAATCTTGGTCTTTTTTTGAGTTGCTGTTTGCAAGAATATGAAGCCTTATAACTTGGTTTGCCAACTCATTTTGAAGATTATTAAGTTCTCTAAAGCTCAAGTACCAATAAGCAAAAACAAAACACAGCAGAGAAAGCAAAGCTGCAAAGAGATATTCTTGAATTTTCTTTCTACTTAGCGTCATTTTTTCTCTCCTTGATTTAACCTTTCTTTTTTTAGCATTGCCACAAAAGAGAAGTTTTATACATGTCTATCTTCAATAAATGGTACCACTTCTTCTCAATCTTACATCAGGCACAACTACTATCTCAATCTTTTTAAATTCATCATCCCAGTTTTTCTTAAGTCTTTCCCAGCTTTCTGGCTTTCTTTTCGAAATAAAGTCCCCAACACCCAAGATATCAGCATTGTATTTGTATTTTAAAAGATTTACAACTTCGTTTGCCTTTTGTTTGATGATTTTTTCAAGCTGACTTTGTATATAGCTTCTCATGGGATCTTCTAAAACTTTATAACCACTTTGAAAAACAAACTGGTTTACTTCACCTTCAATTCGGAGATTGTATATAACCTTTATTCTACCATTCTTGTCTTCTAACTTTTTTTTAGTCTGGACCTCTGTTGTGATAAATGGAACATATGTGGACTTGTATTTTAAATCATCAATCAATGTATGTTTTGCCTTGCCCATCAAAAGTTTGTAAACTATGAGTTGCTTTTCATCAAGCCATCCAACAAACCTATAGTTTTTCAAAACTGCCGCACCAGCTATTCTCAATGTCTCAATTCCCGGCTCTACTCTTGAGATAACAGCGCATTTTGAATTTATAAAATTGTTTATAACTTCACTGAGAGGTGTTTCTATAATTCTCCCATATACTGTTGCGTTTTTTGAAATCTCAAAAAGGTGAATTCCCGTCACAGGCTGAACAAGAGGCATTGTATTTAAAGTGTCTCTCGCAGTTGTCTCTGAAACATATAAAAAGGTATTTTGTGGAATGTCTTTGTCTCTATTTAATGAGTCCAAAACTTCTTTTACAAGGCCCGGGTCAGCCACCAAATCCCTTCCTAACACAACAACCTTAAGATACCCATAATAAAGTCTTTTGTTTATATCCCTTTCAAGGTAGTTTCTTATACCAAGCACATTATTTGTCGGCCTTACAAACAAAAATCTCATCTGTTCATCAGCTTTTGAGGTCTTACTCATCATTCTGAGATTTGGAAAAAGCACAGTAACAGAGAACTTATATTGATTTTCTTTAGTAGGAAGAGGTGGTTTTACCTTTCGTTTTGTCTTGGGGTCAATGCCTTTCTTGTCTGTTCTAATCTCTGGTTTTTTCTGGTCTGGTGGAATTTTTTCGGTCTTTCTTTCAAGGTCAATGTATTCTTTACTCTCATATTTGTTCAAATCACTCGGGTCATACTTATCAACACCAAGAGCTAAAATGTATCCCCTGTCTTCTATCTCAATCCTGTCCCAGCACCCTGTAAAAGTTAAGGTTATTATAAAAAGCATCAATGCTAAACCTGATATTTTCAACCTTCTCATGTTTTTTTCACCTTCTTTTTAAAGACAAGCACAATATATGTGATAAGTGGTAATATCAAAACAGCAAAGGTTGCAAAAAAGTAGCTGAAAAAGTCCATATACTTTTGAGTTTCTAAAACATTTTGTGGAATCAAAGAAAGGATATATATAAACGGAAGCTGGGCAAACACGAAAAAGTTATGTTCTTTTGTATTGAATATCCTTGCTAATATCAAACTTGCTACCATTAAAAATATAATCTCGGTTGTATATGTTGTTATCATCCACAGAGCAACAACTATACTTTCAGGTCTTTCTATTACAATCTCTAAAACTGTCACATCTCTAAAAAGATTTAAAGTGGGCCAAACCATAGTTTGCATCTCTTTCGAACCAAAATCAGCAGTGCAAAATATTATTATAACCTCATAAACTAAAATTGTTACTAAAAACCCAAAAAAAGCACTTTTGATTAACTTATCTTTTCTTCTTATATATGGTAAGAAAAATAAAAAAACTTCAAACCCTAAAAAACTGAATATTGTACTCCCTATACCTTGAATTAACTTTTTGATAGGGATATTTAAAATTGGCAAGATATTTGAAAAATCAAGTCTTTGATATACAAAAAAGGAGAGTACAATTATGATTACAATAATTCCTGGCATGAGAATCTCGCACATTCTTGCTATGACCTCAACACCATATCTTGAAAGATATCCACATGTCAAAAGAAATGTGATTATTAAGACTTCGGTAGGTGTGAGATTAAACAAGAACTCTTTTGCTGTCTCTGCAATTAGCCTTGTTTCAAATGAAGAAAAAACTACAAAATAAATAACGTAAATAAAAGAAAAAACTATGCCAAGTACTTTTCCAAATGCAGAGTCTAAAAGTTCTATAAAAGTAACATCTGGATTTGACATTGCAACCTTAGATAAAAGCACAAAGGCCAAAAAGGAGATTATACCACCGAGAAGCACTACAATCCAGCCGTTTTGGTCGGCATATCTTGCAACTCCTGATGGCATAAACATAATACCTATTCCAATCATAGCAGATACAAAAAGGACAAAACACTGAAAACTGGATATTTTGTCATTGTCGTTTATTATCATCTATTTTCACCTGCCGCACTTGGTGGTTGACTTTTTTCATACATCATTCTTATCTTTTGTTGTGTACTTGCAAAAATAGGTCTTGCCCAAAGATATCTTGTTGGAAGTCTTACAATTGCATCCTTGTAGTCCATAATTTCAAATGAGACAAATGGCGATAGTATTGGCACTCCAAAGCTTTTGAGTTTTACGAGATTACCCAATATAATGAGGCTGAGAAGTATAAATCCATAAAGTCCCAATGCTGCACAAACAAGTATATATACAAATTTCAAAAGCCTCAAAGAAATTGAAAGATTATAAGCAGGTACAGCAAACGACGCAATTGCGGTTGTTGCAACAAGGATAACCATAATAGGCGAAATAATCCCCGCTTGTACAGCAGCCTGTCCTATAATCAATCCCCCTACAATCCCAATAGTCTGGCCAATTGGTCCAGGAAGTCGTAAGCCCGCCTCTCTTAGAAGCTCTAACATGAACTCCAAAAAAAGTGCTTCAATGAAAACAGGAATTGGCACACCTTCTCTTGTTGCAGCAATAAAGAGCCCTAAATCAGGTGGAATCATGCTCGGTGTAAAGGATGAGATGGATATATAAAAGCCTTGGAGCGTCATAGCAGTAATGGCAGCAATAACTCTCAGTATGCGTATAACTGTTGCTATATGCCATCTTTCGTAATAATCCTCTGCATGCTGAATAGAAGTCATAATAGTTGCAGGAACAATGAGAGCAGTGTTTGTATTGTCGCACAAAATTACAATTCGGCCTTCATAGATTGCAGCAACCGCTGTGTCGACCCTTTCTGTGTGCTGTATTGTTGGAAAAAAGCAAAATACATCATCTTCAATTAGCTGTTCTATCATTCCACCGTCAATTATTGCATCAATGTCTATCTTAGATAATCTCTGCTTTAACTCATTTAAAACATCTTTGTCTACAATATCGTCTATATACACAAGGTATATATCAGTTTGAGAACGCCTCCCAAGCTTCATATTTTTCATTCTAAGGCGGGTATCTCTTACTCTTCGCCTAATAACAGCTGTTGAAAACCTTACGACTTCATTAAAGCTATCTCTTGGGCCTCTTACAGCATTTTCAGTAATTGGCTGTTGGATGCCTCTGTTTGGAAAGTTTCGAGTTGAAACTCTAATAATCTTATTGCTACCGTCCACAAAAAGAAGCGTCTCACCACAAAGAAGGTCTAAGATAGCGTTTTTAAAACTTGTAACTTCTTTTATGTCAGCGGTTGCAAGGATATGGTTTAAAATCTTTTCATAGGCATTGATTTGACTTATATCTTCATCCATCAGGCTTGTCTCAATCATAAGATGCTTTATAACATCCCTGTCTATAATCTCTCTTGAAACAAGACCGTCCACAAACACTGTTGCGCATTTTACATTCATACAATAAAACTCCCTGTACACAATATCGTCGTTGTCAACAAGAAGTTCTTTTATATATTTGAGATTGTCATCAATTGTTCTTGAAATCTCATCCTTTGCCTTAGCAAATTCAACTTCTTGTGTGTGTTGCTTTTCTTTTTCTCTTTGTCTTTTTCTTCTTATAATCTCAAAAAAATCCCATATCCAAAATCACCACTCTTAAAGGAAAATTTTTACTATATAAAAGATGATACCAAGTACGATTAAAACACTTCCTGTAATTTTTGCCAAATTAGTTTCTCTCTTTAAATTCTTTGATTTAAGCTCTCTTATGTCAAGCAAGAATATTAAAATACCACTTAAGAAAAACATTAAAATACTATACTTTGTAATAATATCCGAAAGGCTTATCATCATATAAAATCCCCTCTCTAACCATTTAATATGAAATAAAATATCTTTTTTTATACTTGAATTTCGCCTCCGAGTATGCTAAAATCCATTCCATAAAGACATTTGTTTATATTAGGTGAACAACAAAAATGCTAAAGAAAGATGCCACGTACTATATAGTTGAGGAAAGCGTGCTACCTGAAGTTTTTTTAAAAGTCATCAAGGCAAAAGAGCTTTTAGAAAAGGGTGAGGTTAAGGCAGTAAACGAAGCTGTTAGATTGGTAGGAATCTCAAGAAGTGCATTTTATAAATACAAAGATTGTATATTTCCTTTTTTTGAAAGCTCAAGAGGGAAGATAATTACACTTGCATTTGTTTTGCAAGACATACCTGGAATTCTTTCTAAAATACTAAATATTATCTCTGACACAAACGCAAATATACTTACAATCAACCAAAACATTCCCTTGGGTGGAATTGCAACTGTCACAATATCTATAAGGACATCCGATATGACAAAGTCTGTAAAAGAGTTGATTCAAGAAATAGAAAGAGTTGACGGAGTTAAGAAAATTGAAATTTTAGGAAGAGAAGAATATTAAAGTTTTCAAAAAGGAGGGAAACTTGAAGTGGTAAAGATTGCAATAATGGGATTTGGAGTTGTTGGTTCAGGAGTATGGGAAGTTTTGACAAAAAACGCAGCATCAATTGCCAAAAGAGCTGGAGATGAGATAGGGATTAAATACATCTTGGATATCCGCGATTTTCCAGACCACCCGGCAAAGAATTTGATTATAAAAGACTTCGACAAAATTTTAAATGACGATGAGGTTTCTATTGTTGTGGAGACAATTGGCGGGCTTGAGCCTGCGTATACTTATACAAAAAAGCTTTTAGAAAAAGGAAAACATGTTGTTACATCAAATAAAGAGCTTGTTGCAAAACATGGACCAGAACTTTTGAGAATTGCAAAGGAGAAGAATATCAATTATTTCTTTGAAGCAAGTGTTGGCGGTGGAATACCTATTATAAGACCTCTTCAGAACTGTTTGGCAGGAAATCAAATAACAGAAATTGCAGGAATTTTAAATGGCACAACAAACTATATCCTGACACAGATGAGCAAATACTCATTGTCATTTGAAGAGGCGCTAAAACAAGCACAGGAAAAAGGATATGCAGAGAGAAACCCAAGCAATGATGTTGATGGACATGACGCATGCAGAAAAATTGCAATCTTATCTTCAATTGCATATTCTCACTATGTAAATTATGAGAATATTTATACAGAGGGTATATCAAAAGTTACAAAAGAAGACATGGAATATGCAGAGGAGCTCGGGTGTACAATAAAACTCATTGCTATGAGTAAAAAGTTAGATAGTACAACTGTTTTTGCAAGGGTAAGTCCACTTATGATACTTCAAAAAAGTCCTTTTGCGAATGTAGATGATGTATTCAACGCAATCTTAGTAAAAGGTGACGCAATAGGTGATGTGATGTTCTATGGTCAAGGCGCTGGGAAGCTTCCAACTGCAAGTGCGGTTGTTGGAGATATAATTGATATTGTCAAGCATATTGACAAGTCATATGTCTACACTTGGGGAATCTCCGGCGATATAAAGGTTTTGAATATAGAGGAAACAAGCTGCAGATTTTTTGTGAGAGTAAAGTACAAAGACCTCTCAAAAGCAAAAGATGCAGTTTCAATAATTTTTAATGACTGTATGATTGTAAATACACACAAACCAATTGGTGAAAATGAGTTTGCATTTGTTACACATGAGATAAAAGAAAGAGAATTCAAAGAAAAGATATCCCAGCTTGAAAAACTTCCTGCTTTAGAAAAGGTTCTGTCAATCATAAGATATGATGAAAATATATGAAGCATTGACAAATTCATACGCTTGGAGGTAAGTTGCAAAATGATTTCTGTAAAGGTTCCGGCATCATCGGCAAACCTTGGTGCCGGGTTTGACTGTATGGGAGTTGCACTAAAACTTTATAACATTATAGAGGTAGAAGAAATCGAAAAAGGCTTAGAGATAACCTCAATCCCAGATGACCCTTCAATTGCGAAAGATGAAAACAATCTTGTGTTCAAAGCAATGAAAACTGTGTTTGATGAGGTTGGCTGGTATCCAAAGGGTTTGAGAATAAATCTTATAAATGAAATTCCACTGACACGCGGTTTGGGATCGTCTGCTGCATGTATTTCAGGCGGTATATATGCTGCAAACCTATTATGTGGCGGAAAACTCTCTGAAGAAGAGATGATTTTCTTGGCAGCAAAAATGGAAGGACACCCTGATAACTCAACACCTGCAATGATTGGCGGACTTGTTTTTGCAGTACTGGAAGAAAATAAAGTGAACTACATCAAGTTTGTTGTACCAAACAGGCTCAAGTTTGCAGTTTTCATTCCTGACTTTCAGCTGTCTACTGAGTATGCAAGAAATATTCTGCCAAAGTATATTGAGTTCAAAGACGCAGTTTTCAATGTTGGAAGGGCAGCTCTTTTTGCAAGCGCAATCACAACCGGAAACTATGATCTTTTGCCTGCTGCAACACAAGATAGACTTCATCAGCCGTACAGGAAGAATCTTATTCCTGATTTTGATAAGATCGTTAATTTATCTTTGGAGTTTGGTGCAAAAGGAGCATTCTTGTCGGGTGCTGGTCCTTCTATAATAGCATTGATTGATGAAAATTACGACAGTTTTGAACAAAATGTTAAGCTTGCACTAAGTTCATTGGAATTGAAATCTAAGTGGGATTTGATGATTTTAGAAGCTGACAACAGCGGTGCTACAGTCTTTTCTGTGCAAAGTAGCAGTAGCTTTAAAAGATAAAGCAATCATAAAAAAAGTGTAATATAATATTATCAAACAAAAATAATAAAAAGCTTTACACGTTTTAGTTTTAAGAAAGGGAGGGGACAAAAATTGGGAATAGTTGTTCAAAAATATGGTGGAACGTCTGTCGCAGACAAAGAGCGAATATTTCGTGCAGCAAGACGAGCTGTAGCCGAGTATGAAAAGGGAAACAAGGTAGTTGTTGTCGTCTCTGCTCAAGGTGACACGACTGATGAGCTTATTGAAAAAGCAAAAGAGATAAATGAAAATCCGTCTAAAAGAGAGATGGATATGCTACTTTCAATAGGTGAGCAGATATCAATTGCTCTTATGGCAATGGCAATTGAAAAGCTCGGGTATCCTGTAATATCACTCACTGGCTGGCAGGCAGGAATAAAGACAGATAGCAACTATTCAAACGCAAGGATTAAAGAAATTGACACAGAAAGGCTTCAAAGAGAGCTTGACAAGAGAAACATAGTTGTTGTTGCAGGCTTTCAGGGAATAAATAAATATGACGACATCACAACTTTGGGCCGTGGTGGGTCTGATACAACAGCAGTGGCTTTAGCTGCAGCTTTGAAAGCTGATAAGTGCGAGATTTACACAGATGTTGATGGTGTTTACACAGCAGACCCAAGAATTGTTCCAAATGCTTCAAAGCTAAAAGAGATTTCATATGATGAGATGTTAGAGCTTGCAACGCTTGGTGCAAAGGTTCTTCATAACAGGTCTGTTGAGCTTGCAAAAAAATATAACATTCCTTTAGTTGTTAGGTCATCTTTCAATGACAATGAAGGAACAATTGTGAAGGAGGTAAGTTCTGTGGAAAAACTGCTTGTGTCGGGTGTTGCGTGTGACAAGGACATCGCAAGGGTTGCTGTGATTGGAGTTGAAAATGTCCCAGGAAAGGCATTTCAGATATTTTCATTGTTGGCTAAAGAAAATATAAATGTTGATATAATCTTACAATCAATTGGAAGAGAAAAGACAAAGGATATATCATTTACTGTGTCAAAGAGCAATCTCAAGCAGACATTGGATGTTTTGACAAAGAATTTGCATGTAATCGGAGCAAAGGATATAACATACGCAGACAATGTTGCAAAGGTGTCAATTGTAGGTGCTGGAATGGTCAACAACCCAGGCGTTGCAGCAACTATGTTTGAAGCACTTTACGATGCAGGAATCAATATTGAGATGATTTCAACATCGGAAATCAAGATTTCTGTTTTAATTGATGAAAAGGATGCTGAAAAGGCGGTAAGAGCTATACATGATAAGTTCAAACTACATCTTTTGAATAGCAACGGAAAATAAAGGGCAAAGTTTTAGTAATAATACATAAGGGGCTGCTTCAAAATTCCCGGGCAGCCCCTTTACTTTTAACAGTATACAATCTCAACATTCTTTTCCCTTATTGCATTTTCTTGGCTTGGTGGCAGTACCTTGTCGGTGAAGATAAAGTCTACATCATCAAGTGTTGCAATGTTGACAAGTGCTATTTTGTTCATCTTTGTGTGGTCTACAATCATGTAAATTTGGTCTGCTATTTCAATCATCATCTTCTTGACCTGTGCTTCAAGCTCGTTTGACTCTGTAAAGCCTTTTTCAATGTCAAACCCTTTACACGAAATTATAGCCTTGTTTGCATTAAGAGATTTTAATGTATTCTCTGCAATGGGTCCAACAAGTGAAAGTGATCTATTTCTCAGCGTCCCACCTGTTGAGATTACCTTGATGTCTTCAAAAACCTTTAACTCATTTACTATCTGTTCAGAGTTTGTGATAACAGTTATTTTCTTCTTGGTCTTGAGAAGCTTTGCAACCTGCAGAGCTGATGTGCTTGAATCCATGACAAGCGTGTCACCATCTTCAATGTACTTTATTAGAGTCAGAGCTATTTGTTTTTTGCCTTCAATGTTTGTCACATTTCTAAACTCAAACGGAATATCAACATTATAGTTTTCAACAAGGACTGCCCCACCATATGTTCTTTTCAAAAGTCCTTCCTTTTCAAGCTTCTCAAGGTCGCGCCTAATAGTTTCTTCTGTGACATTAAAAAGCTTTGCAAGCTCTGGAACAAGCACACTCTTGTTTTCATTTAGCATTGCCATTATCTTTTGTCTTCGTTCAATCGCAAGCACCTTTTTTCTTACCTCCCCGTATAGATTTCAAACTGAATACTCTTTTTAAGAAGTTCTCTTGCCTCACGCAAATCCTTAACATATCCAAGTGCTATTAGCTGAAGCATAATGTTGCCCAATACTGTTGCCTCAACAGGCCCTGCTATAACTTCTCTTTTTGTCTCTCTTGCTGTAAGCTCACAAAGATGTTTATCCTTAATTCCACCGCCAACCATGTTGATTTTAGAAATGCTAAAACCTGTTAACTCTTCAATCTCTTCAATTGTTTTTTTATACTTTTGTACAATCCCACTGTAGGCTGCTTTTACGATGTCCCCTAAGTCTTGTGGTTCTTTTCCAAAATGATTTTTGCACCACTTTCTTATCTCTGCCAGAATGTCAATCGGGGCTAAAAATTCACTACTGTCAGGGTCAATTGCGTACTCATAGTTCGATTTTTGAGCAAGTTCACTGATTTCATTAAAGCTCACTTCTTTATACTTCTTGCTCCATGTGCTTCTTATCTGCTGGATGAGCCAAAGACCAGTGATGTTCTTTAAAAACCTTATTTTGTTTTCCACTCCGCCCTCGTTTGTGAAGTTTTTGTTAAAACTACTTTGATTAATAAGAGGACTTTCAAGCTCCACTCCCATCAGCGACCATGTACCACAGCTGAGATACACTGTGGTTTTGCCATCAGAAAAGGGAGAAGCCGCAACAGCAGAAACTGTATCATGGCTACCAACTGCAATAACAGGAATAGCGCCAATTTCAAGCTCTTCTTGAACATCAGGTGTTAATTTGCCTAAAACATTTCCTGGATAAATTATATCATTAAATATTCTTTTTTCAAACCCAAGTTTTTCTATCAGTTCATCTGACCATCCTCTTTTTTGTGCATCTATTAGCTGTGAGGTTGATGCAATGGTGTATTCATTTACTTTAATACCTGTCAAAAAATATGCAAAAAGGTCTGGCATAAACAAAAGCGAATCCACATTTTTCATTATATCCTGCCGTGTTTTGTAGTCTATGTAAAGCTGAAAGATTGTGTTGAAATTCATAAACTGAATGCCTGTTATCTCATAAATTTTGTCAAGCGAAACTATTCTCGATACCTCTTCAATTGCGTTTTTCGTCCTCAAATCCCTGTAATGATAAGGATTTGAAAGCAAGTCACCTCTTTTGTCAACAAGTCCATAGTCAACTCCCCAAGTGTCAATCCCAATACTGTGAAGTTCTCCAAATTGTTTTTTAGCTCTGTAAATCCCAATTTTCAAGTTGTTAAACAGGTACAAAAAATCCCAAAATAAACTCTGGTTAATTCTTACGGGGGTATTTTCAAACCTGTGCACTTCAAAAAGCTCTAAACTCTCACCATTGAAACTTCCAACAAACACTCTCCCGCTTGACGCACCAAAATCAGCACCAACGCAATTGATTGTTTTCATTTTTTCCTCCCCATTTGTTTTTACTTCTTTTATGTTTGTTTTTATTATATCATATTTAATTTTTGTTTGCTATCTTCTCAAAATCTTTTCTTGTCATACCCATTATGATAACATCATGAAACTTTCCATCAATGAGCTTTGCTTCACGCAAAACCCCTTCAATTTTAAACCCACACTTCTGATACGCCTTAATAGCCCTTATATTATCATCAAATGTGTCAAGTTCTATTCTGTTTATATCAAGTGTCGCAAAAAGGTATTTGACAAATGCTTTTATTGCGTCGGTGCCAAAACCTTTCCCCCAATATTCCTTTTCGCCTATATGAATTCCAAGTACAACTACTTTATTTATAGGGTCATAGTCGCGATACGAGATAGAACCAATTGGTTTTCTGTCTTTTGTTTCAATTATAAACCTTTTAATGGTTGAGGATGATCGGGAACGGTACCATCTCCTAAATTCTTCAATAGATGTATCAGCAGCATTTTTCACGCCACGAGCCCAGTACGCAACCTCTGGATCATTTGACCATTTTTGAATATATTTTAAATCTCCCCATCTCAGTTCTCTTATATTTACAAGCTCACCCTTTGCTATTAACATCTTTTCACACCTTTTCTAAATATGCTACAACACCAAACGAAGTTACCTCTGCAATAGCATATGACCTTGAGCCGTCTCTTGAGAAAGTTATGCTGCCTGGGTTTAAAAATAGGACGTTGTCAGAGTAAAACTCCTCTTGCTGATGCGTATGTCCAAAAAACACTGCATCAACTTTGAAAGATTTTGCATGGTTAACAATAAGGTCATATGTAGACTTTACAGAATACATATGACCATGTGTTATTAAAATCTTTTTATTCCCAACTTCTATAATCTTCTCTGATGGAAAGTCTCTTGTAAAGTCGTTGTTCCCTCTCACTATCTCAAACTTGAGATTTGGAAATTTATTTTGGAGATACACAGCATCTTTCACCAAGTCTCCAAGATGAACGCACAAAACAATATTTTTTTCGTAATTTTTTACAATTCTTTCTGCATCATAAGTAATTCCATGTGTATCACTTATCACAAGTATCTTCATTGTAAATCTCACCCAAAATCTTTCTTAGTTTTTCAAAAGCTCTTGCTCTGTGTGATATTCTATTCTTCTCATTACTTTCAAGCTCTGCAAATGTTGCATTGTAGCCTTCTGGAATAAATATTGGGTCATATCCAAATCCATTTAGACCTTTTGGTGCAAAGCCAATTTTACCTCTGCAGACTCCTCTTGTTTGATACACTCTGCCATTCTCATCAATAAATGTAAGCACACAAACAAATTGTGCGCCTCTTTTTTCTTCTGGTATGTTTTTAAGCTCTTCTAAAAGCTTTTTAATCTTTTCTTCATCTGTTGCATTATCACCTGCATACCTTGCAGAATACACACCAGGCCTTCCATCAAGTGCATCCACCTCAAGTCCAGAGTCATCTGCTAAAGTTGGTAATTTGTAAAGGCTGTATATAGTTTTTGACTTTTTCAAAGCATTTTCTTCAAAAGTTTTTCCATCCTCAATTATGTTGATATTTTCATCAAAATCGCTCAGTGTCAAAATAATGTCAAAAAAATCCCCAATTAGCTCTTTTATCTCTTTTGCCTTTCCTCTATTCTTGGTCGCAACCAGAAGTTTTCTCATCTTTTGGAACACTCCCAATTAGTTTGCTATCTTCCCCTAAAACCTCTCTTTGTATCTCAATAATCTTTTGAATACCCTGTTTCCCAAGCTCAAGTAACTTTTCAAACTGCTCCTGAGTAAAAGCACCACCTTCTGCTGTGCCCTGAATTTCAATAAACTCGCCCTTGTCGTTCATAACAAGGTTCATATCAACAGAGGCTTTAGAATCCTCTTCAAAACAAAGGTCAAGCATCTCAACTCCGTCGCAAATACCAACAGACACTGCAGCAACAAAATCTGTAATTGGAAAATTTTCTATCACTTTCTCATCATAAAGTTTTTTGCACGCATCAAACATTGCAATAAACCCACCTGTGATGGACGCTGTCCTTGTCCCACCGTCTGCCTGAATGACGTCACAGTCAAGGATTATCACGCGCTCACCCAAGGCTTTAAAGTTTATGCCAGCTCTTAGGGCTCTTCCTATTAGTCTCTGTATCTCATGGCTTCGGCCGCTGAGTCTGAGTTTGTTTATATCCCTTACATTTCTCTGCTGGGTTGCCCTTGGAAGCATTGAATACTCAGCAGTAATCCAGCCCTCACCACTTCCTTTTTTAAAAGGAGGAACTTTGTCGTCAATGGTTGCTGTGATAATCACTTTTGTGTTGCCCATCTCAATCAGGCATGAACCTTCAGCATATTTTATAAAGTTTCGTGTTATCTTTATTGGTCGAAGTTCATTATATGTTCTCTGGTCTGGTCTCATGGCTCTTTACCTTCCTTTCACAGTTTTAGATTTATAGGATTTAATTCAAACTGGCTTACATCTATTTTATCCTTTAAATCGTACTGATCAAGATATCCTTCTTTTCCTTTCACAGATAATTTAATATATCGTATGGAGTTGTCTATTTCTTTTGCTGTAAAACAAATTGAGGCTAAGATAGTGTCAACTTCGCTACTTCCTTTTAAATTCAAAATCTGGCTTGACAAATCGAGATATAGGGTTTTCTCTTTTAGGTTTACATTATTCAATTTTAACCCATTTAGTTTAGAAAATCTATAGCTAAGACTTTTTATTAGCTGCCCCAAAGCAAAAGTCAAAGGTGCGTTTCTGTAAGTTTGTGATATATTTATCCATTTTGGAACAAGAAAAACATTGCCTTCAACCCGTTGGGGGACAAACAAGATTAGCTGGTCATCTTGTCGACGCAAAAGTGGAGTCTTATTGTAAATTGTGCCGTCTTTATAAAAACAAACTTCTTTTATTATACCATTCACTGAGGTAATAAAAAATGTGATAGCTTTTATATAAAAATTGCTGTATTTTTTCTGAAAAAACTTTTGATTTAAATCAACTTTAGCACAGTTTCCTTCTATCTCAATAGAGTTTATATGAATATCATCAGGAAAGATACAAAAAAGTCCAAAATCCCTAAGTTTCTTTTGTTTCTGTGGAGAAAATATAGAAAGTTCAAGCCCCTTTCTCATTGCAGACAAAGTCCTTGTGGTGTAAATATTTGCTAAAACAAGGTTTTTGTCTTTGTCACAAAATATGCTAAGAACTTTGAAAGAATTGTTAGTATCTATTTCTTCCTTTGAATACTGAGGAGTGTAAACATCACTATCCACAACCTCAAAATCTATTTCAGTTTTTGCATTTTGACCAGTTCGATACACATCACTTCGAATAGTTGAAGGCAAAATATCTGCGCTGCAAGCTGTTAAGAATATTAAACATAAAATTAACATAAAAAAAATTCTTTTTCTCATTCCAAAACCACCCTCTCTAAAAGACTTATGTTAATCTTTTTATTAGCATATTTAAAATGAGGGTGGTTTAGAACAAGAAAAAGAACTGTTTGTTATCTTCTTGCCAAAAGCATTATGATAAGAGAGGTCAGCGAAAAACAAATGCTAACCAAGTACAAAAATAGCACTGTTTGTTTCTGATTCAAGCCTGCTTCAAGAAGTCTAAAGTGTACCTGACTTTTGTCAGCTTTATAAATAGGTTTCCCTTCCTTAATTCTTTTGAATATGACAAAAAGATTATCAAATATAGGAAGTCCTAATGTCAAGATTGGTACAATCAAAGACACTACTGTTGCCACTTTAAATGTTCCTTCAACAGCAATTGTTCCAAGAACAAATCCTAAGAATGTGGCACCTGAATCACCCATAAAAATTCTGGCTGGGTGGCGGTTGAAAATCAAAAATGCTGAAGCAACACCTACAAGTGCTGCTGCCATATATGTTGAAACCCTTGCTGTTGAGATTATGCTAAGGTTCATGAGAGCTACAAAATACAAAGTTGTACCTGAGATTGTTGTAATACCTGCTGCAAGCCCATCTATGCCATCAATAAAGTTTATCACTGTTGTCACACCAAAAAGCCAAATTACTGTTGCTATATATTGAAACCACACAGGAAAGCTTATGAACTTGTGTGTAAATGGGTTTGTTATTCCTTCAATCTGAATACCCATAAAAAAAACTATTGAACATGCCAAAATTTGCACCAAGAACTTTGGAAGAGCGCTAAACTCTTTACCTTGAGACTTATACCAGTCATCAACAAGACCAATTGCCAAAATCAAGCTTGATGCTATAAAGAAACCTAAAAATTCTCTGCTAAATCCTCTTATCAAAAACTGTGAGATGAAAAATGCAACAAATAGTGCAACTCCGCCTGTCACAGGAATTGGATATGAATGTATCTTTCGTGGATTTGGTCTGTCAACAAACCCTATCTCAATTGATTTTCTCTGGATATACGGTGTTATAACTGTTACCAAAACAAACGAAATCAAAAACGAAAGTGCATCTTTTATTATAAGGTCTGTCATTAGTTTCCCCTCCAAGGAATTTTAAGACTCTTTAGCTTTTGTAGAATAAGTGTAAGAAGATAGTCATAAAGTACAAAGATAACCTCAGAAGAAGCAATCGTCAAAGCTATTCCAAATTTAAAATGCGGAAGCTCTTTCATTATTATTTTAAACACAAAATATAAAATAATCAGCGCAATATTAAAAAACAAAAGTTTTAACCCAAGTTCAATATAAACCGGGAAACCTCTTTCGCAAATAGCCTTAAACAGTGGGTAAAGCCCAAAAATAAGAATGTACAGCACAGCTACAAGTTTGTTTGGAACAATCATTAGGCTCAGTAAAGATACTACAATGTACGCAACAAAACCAAGCTTTATGCTATACAGCCATACAATTATCATTATGCAAACCGAAGAGAGAATGTAAAACAAGCTATTTCCCTTTGGTAAAACTGAAGCAAAGAACAAAAAAATTATACTAAGCGCTCCCATCAAACCAGCATATGAAATTTCTCTTGCTTTCAAATACTCATCACCTTTTCATAAAAGAATGTTCTTATTGGTTTTAGTCCGTACTTTTGAGGCATAATTATCTGCTCGGTTGAACCCACAAACAAAATGCCATTCATTACAAGGGATTTATTGAAATTCTTATACACCATATCCTTTGCCTCTTCTGTAAAGTAAATAAGAACATTTCTACAGACAATTAAATCCATTCCAATTGGATAAGGGTCTTTTAAGAGGTCATGGTGTTTGAATTCAACACATCTTTTTATCTCATCACTTATGTAATATAATTCTCCATTTTCTCTAAAAAACCTTCTTACAAATTCCTGCGGCAGTCCCTCAAGACTTTTTCTCAAATATACACCCTCTTTTGCTTTCTTTATAGCATCATCATCAATGTCTGTTGCCAAAATCTTTATTTCATTTAATGGAAAAAACCTTGTCAGAAGCATGACAATTGAATATGGCTCTTCACCCGTTGAACAGGCAGCTGACCAAATTCTTGGTCTTTTTGTCCTTTTGAGAATATATGGCATAATTTCTCTTTCGAGTATTTCCCACTGTTGTGGATTTCTATAAAACTCAGAGACATTTATTGTCAGATAGTTAATAAACTCATTAAAAAGCCTTTGGTCTTTTGTCAGAGCACTGTAGTAGTCAGCATAGTTTTGGAAGCCGTTTTTCTTCATTAAAGACTCTATTCGCCTTTTCATTTGTTTTTCCTTATAATACGAAAGATTTATTCCTACATACTCCAAAATCTTCTTTTTAAACCATTCGTAATCAAGATTCATATCTTACCCTCTTTCTATACCACTTTTACTTGCAATGCAAATTCAAATAAAATGCTTGCACATCTAAGATAAGCCAATCACCATCTTCGATAAAACCAACTCTTTTAAAGAAGTTATCTTCCATTCCTTTTTTTACCTTGATAATAGGAATGTTGTTTTTATAACAATGATTTATTTGCATCTTTAAAAGTCCATCGCCAAATCCCATCTTGCGAAAGTTTTCTTCTACCACAATTGATAAAATTCGAGCTTGAGTTTCTTCTACCGCCAGCTGCGAAGCTGCAATAATATTACCTTTATCATCCACAACATGGGTTATCGCACTATCATAGAATTGAAAACCATATTGTTCTATAAACTTTTTAACCCAATGTCTTTCAGAAGGATTCATCTGCCTTATTTCAACCATAAAGCTTTACCCTCTTTAAAATTAAGATGATATCTTATATAATTATAACAAATTGTAAGGCAGTTTAAAATCTAAATGAGGAAAAATAGTTTTGAAAAAAGGAGGAAAGTTTAAAATGGCATTTACATTTGCAGTGATAACATGCTCAGACAAGGGTTCAAAAGGAGAAAGAGAAGACCTGAGTGGAAAAGAGATAATAAATCTCTTACAAGCTCATGGATTTTCAAATGTGTATTACAAGATTGTACCTGATGAAAAAGAAAAAATAAAACAGGCTTTAATTGAAGCAGCAAATGCCGGTGCAAACCTCATTTTGACAACTGGAGGCACTGGCTTTTATAAAAGAGATGTTACACCTGAGGCAACACTTGAGGTTATCCAAAAACAAACCCCTGGTATTTCTGAACTAATCAGGTATGAGACAGGCAAGATAAATAAAAGGAGCTATCTTTCGCGCGGAGTTTCGGGAATATATGAAAATAGCCTCATAATCAACCTTCCCGGCTCACCAAAGGCAGTAAAAGAGTGCATTGAGGCAGTTTTTCCAATTTTAGAGCATGGATTAAATATCTTGCTTGAAAATGAGAGGGAATGTGGTAAGACAGAGTGATTTAGCCTAAAATTTCTATGATATCTCCTACCCTTATTTTACCACCTTTTAATACCCTTGCAAACAGCCCCTCTTTTGGCATTATACAAACGCCAACCGTCCTTGCTATCTCACATCCATCCCCATGGCATTTTTTCCCTATCTGGCTTATCTCAAGTATCACATCATCTCCTATCTTTAGCTTTGTACCAAGCTGGATTTTGCTTATATCCAGTCCTTCTGTTGTAATATTTTCTGCAAACTTGCCAAAACAAAGGCCTTTTATACCATATTCTTTCATCTTTTTTATGCTGGACATATCAAGAAGGCTTACTTGTCTGTAAGAAGTTCCTGCATGAGCATCTCCTTCTATGCCAAAATTCTCAATTACATGTGCCTCTTCAACTGGCTCTTTTGGTGTACCTTTTTGCCTGCTTATATTTATTGAAATGACCTTCGCAGAGCTTTTTCTTTCATCAAAGATATAATACCTTGACTTTCCACCCATCTTTTCAATTAATCTCACATCTGTAATAACCATATCCTTTTTGAGTGCCTTGCACATGTCATAGATTGTCTCTAAAAAAATCAAAACTGCTGTTATTGCCTCCATCTCAGCACCTGTTTGTGCTTGTGTCTTTACCTCGGCTACTGCCTCTATATAACCTTGTTCTTTGTTTACCGAATATGAGATATCGACGTGTGATAGAAATATATTGTGGCAAAGCGGAATCAGTTCTGATGTCTTTTTCGCCGCCATTATCCCAGCAATCTTTGCTACAGAGAATATATCACCCTTTGGTAGCCTGCTTTCTTCTATCGCTTTTATGACCTCGCTTCCCACATAAATTCTGCCACTTGCCTTCGCAATTCTTTCGGTTATTTCCTTATTTGATACATCAACCATCTGCGGTATTCCCTCTTTATTCAAATGAGTAAACTCCATCTTCCTTAGCCTCCTATCTTAAACATCATTAAATCTGTTGTTGGATTTCTTATAAACTTTTTACTTTTAATAAATTCTTGGATTTTTTCCACCAAAACATCTTCATCATTTAAATACTCTTTTAAATCAAGCCCTAATTTATCAAATAAACAATTATATAGAACTCCTTTTGATGAAACCCTTACCTTGTCACACCTGTCACAAAAATGTCCTGAAACAGCGTTTATAAACCCAACAATGTGGTCAAAGTCTTCAATATAGTAGTACTTTGCAACAGAGTTTTCACTGCTTTCAATTTCATGAAAGTTCTTAAATTTTTTTAAAATCTCTTCTATACTCACAAATTCACTTTCAAAAATTCTGTTTGCAACTCCTACTGGCATAAGTTCAATGAATCTAATAACAACCTTGTTCTCCTTAGCAAATGATATTAAGTTATCAATCTCATCAAAGTTTACTGACCTTAGCAAAACTGTGTTAATCTTTACTTTCTTAAACTTTGACAGGCTTTTTATTGTGCTTATTACTTTGCCAAGTCCGTTAACGCCTGTTAACACTTTGTATTTTTGCTTATCTAAGGTATCAAGTGAAATGTTAATGGACAAAAGACTGCTTTTTGCTACTTTCTCAATTTTTTCTTCATCTAAGTAGCCGTTTGTTGTAACATTTATGTTTTTTATACCAATGCTATCAGCAAACTCTATAATATCAAATATGTCATCTCTTAAAAATGGCTCACCTCCTGTAAACCTCAGTTTCTTTATACCAAGTTTTTTAAACACCGAAATAATTCTAAAAATCTCATCTTTTGAAAGATCTTTGTTCTCAATCTCGCATGCTTCCTTTGTCCTGCAATACTTGCAGAAGAAATTGCACCTGTCTGTTACTGAAAGCCTTAGGTATTCAATCTCTCTAAAAAATCCATCATACATTTACCATCACCTTTTTCTAAATCAATTTAACCTCTATCAAGCTTCCCTCTTCAATTAAATCTACATTAATTGGAACTGTGACATATCCATCTGCTCTCTTTAAACTTGATATTACACTTGCTCCTCTTTTTAAAACTTTGGCTACATTCTTACCATCTATATTTTTAATACTAACTCTCACATACTCTTCAGAGCCTATATCAGATGAGAGTCTTCTCTCAAGTGTGGCAAATATACTTTTTTCTTTTGGATTTAAATTGTATGTTTTGAAAAATGGCCTTAAGAATATCTCTCTTAAAACAAAAAACATTGAAACAGGAAAGCCGGGAAGTCCTATCACAAGCTTATTTTCTACCTTTCCTATAATTGTTGGCTTGCCGGGTTTTATGGCTATGCCGTGGACAAGTACCTCTCCTAAAGCTGATATAGCCTCGACTGTTAAGTCTTTATCACCCTTAGACGATCCAGCATTTACAAAGACTATATCAAATTCTTGTAAAAGTTCTTTTATCTTTTCTGTAAGTTTTTTTAAATTGTTTTCTACAGGCTTAAAAATTCCAACTTCGAAACCATATCTTTGAAGTAAATCATTGAATATGACAGAATTGAACTCAACAAGTTGTCCTTCTTTTTCAACTATGTCAACAAGCTCCTCACCTGTTGGCAAAAAAGCAACCTTTGGCATTTTGTAAACCTCAACTTCAAGATAGCCACCAGCTTTTAAATACACCTTGTCAAAAATGGTTAAAAGATCTCCTTTTTTAATAAGTAACTGCTCCTTTTGTACATCCTCACCTTTTGAACGTACATTCTGTCGTGGATAATAACTTTGGAAAATCTTTATCCTTCCATTTTCTACTTGTGCCTCTTCAAACGGCACGACAGCATCAAAACCCTCAATGCTTTCTCCTGTTTGAACAACTTTAAAGTTTTCAATTATTGCAGGATTGGCATCTGTAGTATTAAAAGTTTGCTCCGCATTTATTGCATAACCATCCATTGCAGCAACATCTGTAGGAGGCGATGTATTGAGTGAAAGATAGTCTTTCGCTGCAAATTTACCATGTGCTTTGTATACTGAAATGGTCTCTGTCTTGAGGCTCAAATATTCTTTTAATATTTTCTCAATTATATTTCTTGCATCTTGTGGAAGCGTAGCTGAAAAGTGATAATCCTTCATAGCAATGTCACCTCAACAATATCGCCTGCCTTAATCCCTGTTTTTGTACTATCTACTCTGATATAACCTGAGGCGTTATTCAATAGATTTATCGAACCGGATTTTCCGTACAGCGGTTCGGCAATAATTTCATCAGAGTATATAAGCTTCACAAATACAAATTCTGTTCTTCCACTTGAGATTGCAAAGTTTGTCTTCATTTTTGCTAAGACTTTTTTTGATGTATCCTGCTGATGAAGTAAAATGTCAATCAGCTTTTTGACAAAGAACCTAAATATAAAAAGGCAAGAAACAGGGTGGCCTGGAAGCCCAAATATAGCTTTGTCAAAAGCCTTTGCAATTATTGTTGGTTTCCCCGGCTTTATCGAAACTCCATCAACAAGAATTTTTGAATTCTCTAAGCTTGAAATAGCTTTCAGTGTGTTATCATATGTCCCAACAGAACTTCCGCCAGATACCAGCACAATGTCGTTTTCTAAAATGGCTTGTAGTAACACATCTTTCAAAGCATTATAATCATCTTTCACAATTCCATACAATTTAGGTACTGTGTACTCTTCAATGCAAGAAGCATAAAGTGTATATGAGTTTACATCATAAATCTTAGCTCCTTCAAGATTCTGGTCTTGTGAGACTATCTCATCACCTGTTGAAATGATTCCAACTTTGAGCTTTGAGAAAACCTCAACCTCTTTTTGACCTATTGCTGCCAAAACACCAATTTGAGGCGCTTTTAATTTTTGATACTTTTTAATAACAACACAGCCTTTCTTTATATCCTCACCTTTTTTAAGTATGTTCTCATTTGGCTTTACTGGTCGAAAGACAAAAAGCTTCCCATCTTCTTCAATGGTATTTTCAAGCATGACCACGGCATTGCTGCCATCTGGCACATGACCACCTGTAAAAATCCTCGCCGCCTGACCTTCACCAATCTCAAATGTTGGAATCTCCCCTGTCTTTACCTCACCAACCAAATCAAAGATGGCAGGGTTTTCATCGTTTGCCGAAAATGTCTTCTCACACCTTATTGCATATCCATCAACAGTTGACTTGTCAAAGTGTGGAACGTCTATACTTGATATAATGTCCTTTGCACAAATCCTATCCAAGGCCTCTTGGATGGGGATGGTCTCAGTTTTGAAGCTAACGTTTGAAAATTCCCTTCGCAAAATGTTAAACACTTCAAAGTAAGTCATTAAAACCTTCATAGTTAATCACCTTTTCTCTATTATTTGATTATCTTCAAAGTATACCAGCTTTGAGCAAGCCACCATCTGTGAGTTGTGTGTCACCATAATTATACATCTATTTTGTGCATCTTTTTCTACCTTTTCAAAAATAAAATTTCTTACTGAACTGTCAAGGTACGAATCTGGTTCATCTAAAAAGAGAACGTCTGACTCAATATAAAATGCTCTTAAAAAAGCAACAAGCTGTTTTTGCCCAAGTGAAAGTGAGTTTATATTCGCATATGGGTCTATTGCAAACATTTTTAATACCTTTTCAGCATCTTTAAATCTTTGCTGCCTTAAACTCAAAGAAAGGTTATACGCTACACTTCCTTTGAAAAAATATGGCTGCTGGGATAGCATAACTTTTTTGTTAAATGTATTCTTAATCATTCCCTTAAAATCTCTGTCTTTGCCAAAAAGCATTCTCAAAAATGTTGTTTTTCCACATCCATTTGGTCCTCTTATAATGTATAAGCCTTTATTATCAAACTTTAAGTTTTTACACCTAAACAAAAACCTGTCTCCAAAATACTTCTCAACCTCTTTTACCTCAATCAACTATATCACCCTGCAATATCTGCAAAATGGTATTAAATGCAAATGATATAATGAGTAAAACCATACCCAGCAAAAGCGCCATTGAAAATTCCCCTTTTGTAACTTCATAGATAATAGCTGTTGTCAGAATACGAGTCTCTCCCTCTATATTCCCCCCAACAATCAAAACAGCTCCTACCTCGGAAATTGAACGCGAAAGCCCAAGGATGGTTGCATAAACCAGCTCTTTTGAATACTCTTTTATAAGTGCAATGTATCTCTTTTTGCCTTCTACATTTAAGTAGTCTAAGTTGTCCAAAACTAATTGCACATTTTTAAGGCCTGACAATGTATAGAGTACAACTATTGGCACAATCAAAATTACCTGGGCAATAATCATTGCCCACTTGGTAAAAAGTATATCTAAAAACCCCAGTGGACCTTTTTTTGAGAGAATAATATATACCAAAAGTCCTGCTAAAACTGGTGGAAGACCAGAGAGAGTATATACCAACCTCAACACAAATTTTCGGCCTTTAAACCTTTTTATCTTCAAGAAGTATCCAATTGGAACACCTATTATAATCGAAACAATCGTTGATGGAATACAGACAATCAGGGTTGAGACAACAACATTTGCAAGCATTGAGTTTACCTCTGCCTTTTTATTTTACTGCTCTGTAAACCTCTTTTTTGAAATATTTTTGATTAAAAGAATTAACAAGCTTCTTGAACTCATCGCTTTTTAAAAAAGTGTCAAATAGGCTCAAGTCTGGTTTTTTGGGTGAAAAGGCAAAGTAATATGTGTTTGCTAATATTTCTTCCTTGGGATTTTGATATATAACATCCAGTTTATCAAGTTTGTCTTTCATTTTATAAAATGTTGCCTCATCAGTTAAAATAAAAGCCTCCTTTTCATTTGCAAGATTTAAACTCATCCCCATCCCCTGACCTGACTTTATATAGCCTTTAAAATTTGGCTTTGTTTTTGCCAGTTTCCATATCTCAAGCTCTCTAATATACGTTGCAGAATTGTCAGCCCGGGACACAAATTTTAAATTTTTATTTTTTATTATCAAAAATGCCGCCTCAATAGATTTTACCTTCTTGAATAAATTCTTTTTGCTTTTTGGACCCACAAGTATAAAGTAGTTTGAAACAAAAGGAGTATACTTCTGGATAAGCTTTTGTTTTCTGAGATCATCCAAAAAAGATTTTTCATGGATGATTATTCCATCAGCATCTCCATTTTTGAATATCTTCACAGCCTGACCACTGCCAACAGAGATAAAATTAAGTTTCATATTATTCTTTTTTTCAAACTCAGGAACAACAAAACTTAAAAATCCACTGTCATATATACTTGTAGTTGTTGCTATTTTATATGTTTTAACAGGTTTTGAAAAAGAATACAGTGAGAAAGTAGAGACAAAAGTTAAAAGAATGCATACTAAAACAACTTTAAATATAACTTTTTTCATCTTTTAACACTCCTTTTTTTTAACATAGTCACTCTTTTGAAACAAAAAAGGATACTCCCCCGCTTTGAACAAACTCGGAAAGAGTATCCTTTAAATCTTTCCTTTCCAAAGCGGGAGGCGCAGTGGTTTCCCAAACCTGCACCCTATCGGCCAAAGCACCATGAAGAGGGAAAAACCCCTCTTTTTAGGTTGCAATGGCTCGGAAAGATTTTCAAAATTCAAAATTTCTATATTCATTTGTCAAAAGGTTTACAATCAAACACTTACCAACAAGCGGTTCTCCCTGCTTTGAGACCAGTTTACAAAACTCAGAAAGCTCAAGTGCTGCTGTTAACATTGGTGCAAAAATTGGATTGCCAAGATCTTTTTCAGCACCCTCAACATTTTTCTCTCCTAAAAGTTTTTCTATTCCAGGTGTGTCTTTTGTGATGATGGCAATCTGTGCATACCAGCCAGCACACCCGCCGTGGATTAAAATCTTGCCTGTCTGTTGTACAAACTTAGATAAACTTTTTCTTATCTCCATGTTGTCTGTTGCATCAAATATATAATCTGCCTCAAGTAAAAAGATTTCAAGGTTTTCTAAATATGCCTTTTCTTTTATGGGTTCAAAATACACATTAGGGTTTATCTCTTTTACCCTCTTTTCAGCTTCAAAGACTTTGTATTTGCCTAAGTTGTTAATATTTGATAACACCTGTCTGTTGAGGTTTGTTTCATCAAATGTATCCATGTCAACTGCTATAATCTTCTTTACCCCAAGTCTTGCCAAACCTTCAATCAAAAACCCGCCTATGCCACCGACACCAACAACAGCAACCACTGTTGCAAAAAGCCTTTTTTGTCCTTCTTCAGTTAAGGCACCAATATTTTTTAAGAATCTTTTTTGCATAAAACTTTATCCTCCAGTTGCAAATGGAGTAATATACACACTATCATTGTCTGAAAAAATATAAGTATTGTCAACTTTTTTTTGGTTTACAATAACAAATCCAACTTTGTCAGCTGGAATATTAAGCTTCTGAAGAAGGGTTAAAACATCTGTGTTCTTTTCTATCTCAAGCTCAAACTTGCCAACTCTGCTGCCATACCTTTTGAAAAAATCATTTACCTCTACTCCAATTTTCATATTCTCTTTCCACCCTTTCAATATACATCTTCAAAAGCCTGTTTAACCTCTCCTCGTTCATCTTTCCCCAAAGAGTTGGTGTTTCAAAAATTCTCTTTGGGAATTTGTAATTTTCAAGTGAATAGCCAAGTTCCTTTTTAATCTTTAGTTTCGTAAAAAAGATGTCATTGCCAAGGCGGGTCAGGTCTTCGTTCGTCCAATTAATACCTACTGAATTTAGAGCTTTCAAAATTGTTGCTCTGTCATATACCTTCCTTGCAAAAAGGCAGATGCAAAGTGAAGTCAAAACAGCCCTTTCTTTTTCCTCGTTTATTAGATAATCTATTATATCCTCATCATTTAGTTCTTTCGCACTCTGGTCATATGCATACCCTGCATTATCCAAGTGAGAGTGTCTTGCACCAACAGTCTGACCAAGAGCAAACGCATAGCCTGTGTGATATCCTGCCATCTCATTGCCACCATACAAAAGTGCAAACTCTTCTCCACCGTATTTTTTCACAGCTTCTTTCAAACCTTTGCCAATTGTGTAGTAAAACTCGTTGCTTCTATCTGCAATATTATCAATTGCTTTAACATACTCCATGGTGTTGCCAAACTCAAGGTCTGCAAGAGTGTCTTCTCTTGTAATAAGACCTTTTTTGAGTGCCTCCGTTGCCCATGCCAAAACAACACCGGTTGAAATTGCATCAAGCCCTGCAAGTTCAACCTCTTCTATAATCTGCAAAACCTCATCTGTTGTCTTTATTCCAAGAAGGCTTCCCAAAGCATAAATCAGCTCATGGTCGTATGATACTGCTATTGACTCATATTCATATCCTTTGTCAAACTCGCGCCTGAACTGTCCTATATGAATACATCCAATTGGACAGCCGACACATGAAACCTTTCTTATTAGATTCTTTTCTGCAAAAGTCTCCCCAGATATGTCATCTGCATGCTCAAAATTGGACTGCAAAAGGTTCTTTGTTGGCAGTGAATTTATAGCGTTTAAAACCTTGATGTTCATCGGAGTTCCAAGCTCATGGTATTTTGCCATGGCGTCTGTTTGTGTAACCTTTTTGTAAATCTCTTGATACGTTTTAAAATACTCTTTCAGATTACCAATTGGCAGGTCTTCCTCGCCCATTATCATCATTGCTTTTAAATTCTTACTTCCAAAGACTGCTCCAATTCCAAGTCTTCCAAAATGTCTATAAGTATCTACATTTACACACGAATATGTCACAAGATTTTCTCCTGCTTTTCCAATTCTTATGATACTTCTTTTACCAGGGCCTGGCTCTCTTTCTCTTATCAGTCTTCCGACCTCTTCAACATCAAGCCCCCACATAGCTCGCGCATCTTTAAATTCTATAGTTTTGTCTGTTATAACGAGATATGTCGGCTTTTGGGCTTTTCCAGTTATGACAATTGCGTCATACCCTGCATTTCTGATTGCCATGGCAAGTCTTCCACCTGCATGGCTCTCACCATACTCACCTGTGTGAGGTGAGATAAACGTCGCAACAGCTTTTGTCACAACAGGAAATATTGTTGAAAGCGGACCAATTGAGATAATAAGTGGTTGCTGCTGATCAAGTGGCGGAAGGTCTTTTTTCATGTTCTCTTCAAGTAGCTTTGCAGCAACTCCGACTCCACCTAAGTATTTATACAAGTCCTTTCTTTCTTGGATATCTGCTTTTTTGTTTGTAAGGTCTATATATAGAACCCTTATAAAATCTGTCCCTATCATTTTACTCGCTCACCTCTTCCATACTCAAGCAATTATGAGGACACATTCTAACACATGCTCCACAATGCTTGCAAACTATAGGAATTTTCCTATCGTAGTCCATGTGAATAGAACCTACAATACAAGCCGAAACACATTTTTCACAGGCAATGCACTTTTCTTCTATTAGCCTTACGCCTCCACCCGGACGCTTAACTAAAGCATTTGTTGGACAAGCCTCTGCACAGGCAGGTTCTTTGCAAGCAACACATATTGTTGCTGCAAACTTGCTCTGAAGTCCTCCCCTTGTCTTTACTTTTATAGAGCTTTTTGCCAAGTTATGATTGTTATGATTCACAGCTGCACATGTAAGCATGCATGTAAAACATCCAAGGCATTTGTTCATATTGTCAGCCCGAAGAACCTTTGGCAATTAAATCACCACCTATTAACGAATTGATTAATTATAACAATTATTTACTCCCAAATAGGCAGTATATAATTATTTATAGCCACATGGACTCCAAACTAAACAGTTCAGCTTGTATTTGTTTATTTTTTAACAATCTTATTATACCACTTGATATGAAAGTTTACAATATGTCTTCTTGCAATTTAAAATTTGTATTCTGAAGACCCATGTTATATAATTTTAACTAAAATGTCGTTATTCAATAGTAGGAGGCGACAAGTATAAATGAAACTTGGAAGATTTTTTTATGCAAATAAGACATTTTTCGGACTTGCGGAAGATGATATGGTAAGAGTTGTAAAAAGTATAGACCCACTGACTGTAAGCAATGAAACTTATCCAAAAGAAGCCTTGAAAATTTTATCTCCTGTAAAACCCTCAAAAGTCATCTGTGTGGGACTCAACTATAAAGACCATGCAAATGAGCTAAAACTTGAAATCCCTCAAACTCCTGTTCTTTTTCTAAAACCCCCAACATGCGTAATCGGACACATGGAAAGTATCATATACCCAGAGGATATGAGCAAACAGGTAGATTACGAAGGTGAGCTTGCAATAGTTATTAAAAAGGAGTGTCGAAATGTCACACCTGACGAAGCAAAAAAATACATATTGGGCTATACCTGTGCAAATGATGTCACTGCAAGAGACCTGCAACCCAAAAATGGACAATGGACAGTTGCAAAATCATTTGACACATTCTTGCCACTTGGCCCTATCATAACAGATGAGATTGATCCAAATAATAGTAGAATTAAAACATACCTGAATGGAAAAGTGGTACAAAGCTCAAATACCAACAATTTTATATTCAATGTAGAAACTCTTGTAAGCTATATAAGCTCAATAATGACATTAAAACCATTCGATGTGATTATAACTGGCACTCCTTCAGGAATTGGACCAATGAAAAGAGGTGATATTATTGAAGTTGAAATTGAAGGAATAGGAAGGCTTACCAATTATGTTGAATAAAAAGCATGAAGGGCTGCATAATTAACTTTGCAGCCCCTGAAATCTTAAAAAAATTTGCAACCTTTTTTGGTTTTAGACTGCATTGTGAACAAATGCAACTATCTTTCGGCATGGAATGTCAACTATTGAACCAAGACCACAAAATCTTCTTGGTCGATGATAACAACAGTATCTTTGTCTTCTATGGTGTTCATCATAATCTCTGTCTCTGTCTCTTCCTTCGTCGTAGTCTCTGTACATAAAATCTCTGTACATAAATGGGTCATCTGGTGCTGTTCCAATTGTGACAATGAGTCTTATAAACCTTGGTGTAACTAAAGCCAACACACCTGTAAATCCTTGACCGCTCTCGCCGCCACTTTCGGTAAATACGGTAACTGTCTCTCCTAAGTATCTTCTCATGTGCTCACAAATGTCATGACAGTGGTGCTCGTGGTCCTCATACCTTAAATCCATTTCTTCTGACATATCATCTTACCCCCCATAATTCATATTATGTCACCTTTCACTAACATAATATGAATTATGGGTAAACTATGTTACACAAAATATATTTTAGCTTCCAAAGTCCTCAACAATCTTTATTGCATCTTCAAATGAGTTTACAACTATGCCCTTTTTCAAATCCTCAACCTCTTTTTCTGGTAAATCGTCTATGCTTATTGGAGTTACCAATTTAAGATTGTCACCATCAATAGGCTGAGAATAAAAAATCGCTACCCTGTCATCTTTGATTGAAATTATAAAGTGATTAGAGCAATAACCTTCAAACGTTCTACTGATTACTACATATTTAGAGTTAAACGCATCTATTTCCCAGCCACTAAAAAGGCTTTTAAAGTCCTCCTTGGTCATGTTGACAAATTCCTTAGAGATATTGGACTTCTCTTCAATAATGTGCCCACAGCCTTTAAAATATTTTCTCACAACTAAAATTGTGTCCTCATTTATTCTCTGTGAAAAACTGTCTTTTATATATGCAATTTCAGTAATGTTCTTTCCTTTTAACTGCTGCTTTGATTTTATCTTGCTTTTTTCTATGGTTATAGTAAATCCTACCACAAATGATATTAGAAATAAGAAAATTATAATAGCAGTGAGAACGGCAGTCCTAAAATAGAGCTTCATATAACTTAGCCTCCATTAAGATGGACTTTTTTACTATTATTCCCTGCCAATCTCACTGCTATACATAAAAAATTTATTCTTCCTCTTCCCAGTTATGATACACTTCTTTCACATCGTCATTGTCCTCAAGCATGTCAATCAGCCTTCTCATCTTTTGTGCATCTTCTTCAGAAAGTCTCACAGTTGTTTGAGGGATCATCTCTATCTGAGCTCTTATAAATGTAAATCCTTCCTTTTCTAAGCCTTCTCTGACCTTTGAAAAGTCCTCCGGAGTGGTTATTATTTCATACACATCCTCTTCTGAAGCAAAATCCTCTGCACCGTACTCTAAAGCCTTTTCCATTACAAAGTCTTCATCTGGAAAGTTTTCTTTCTCTATTACTATTACACCTTTTCTGTTGAACATCCAAGAAACGCATCCAGTCTGACCCAAATTACCGCCATTTTTGTCAAATATATGCCTGATTTCGCCTGCTGTTCTATTCCTGTTATTTGTCATAGCTTCAACAATTACAGCAACACCGCCTGGTCCATAGCCTTCATATGTAATGTCTTCGTAGCCTGTTGTGTCAATCTCACCAGCTGCTCTTTTTATAAACCCCATTATCTTATCCATAGGCATATTGTTAGCCTTTGCCTTGGCAATTACATCTCTCAGTTTCGGATTTGTCTCAGGGTCGGGCCCATACATCTTTGCAACCACCATTAATTCTCTTCCTAACTTTGAGAAAATCTTTCCTTTCTGAGCATCTGTTTTCTCCTTTTTGTGCCTGATATTTGCCCATTTCGAGTGTCCAGACATCCGTTTTCCCCCTACCTTAAATGCTCATGTATTTTCATTATGGAATTATAAATTCAATTTAGGGTTAATGTCAAATGGAATTTATTCATACATATTAATATTGAACATTAATATAGCATAAAAATTAAGAGATAATGAATAAGAAGATTATAAACCAAATTCTCACACTCACGCTGTGCAACATCTTAACATACAGCTTATTTTTCTTTTATAGAGTTTTTATTTCAAGACAAATTGGGTCTGTTGGTATGGGTCTTTATACATTTGGCATGACCTTATATTATCTATTTTATAACATCTCAAGCGGTGGAATTTTGACAGCAATATCAAAGTATATAGCTGAAACCTCTGATTTGCCTGAAATAAAAATAAAAACCGCTTTTGTAATGAGCAGAATTATATTTTTGTGGAGCATTGTAATTGCAATTTTCTTTTCACTTTTAAACCCCATATTTTGTAATACCATATTTAACACACCTATACTCCAAAAAACTATATATCCTCTTATCATTTGTACAGTAGTTGTCTCACAATCAGCAATCCTAAAAGGCTTTTTTTATGGAATCCAAAATCCTGCTCCACCTGCTCTTGCTGAAGTGTTTGAAAATATCATGAGGCTTTCAATTATATGTCCCCTTTTTTTAAGTCTTGACAAAAGTGCTTCATTTGAAACAAAACTTTTACTTACCTTTCTTGGAATACTTTTGGGTGAGATTTCGAGCTGTGGTTTTCTCATAGCAGCATATAAGATTAAATGTTCAAAAAACAGACTTAAGATTGATATAAACGAACTTGCTGAGATACCTTCTAAGATATTCAAAATCTCTATTCCTTTAGCAACAATAGGCGTACTTGGAATGATATTTCAATCGCTTGAAAATATGATTATACCAAAACTCTTTGAGTTAATTGGTATGAAAAGTACTCAAGCTATTTCAGTGTATGGAATTATAAATGGGATGAGCTTTCCTGCTGCGTTACTACCTCTTGTGATAATCAATTCACTTTCGACTATAATAATCCCTACAATTTCTGAGATAAAGATGTATAACAAAACCTTAAACTCACGAATAAACTATTTTATCCTCGCAACGTTGATAGTCTCTCTGCCAATCACCTGCATATTTTTGCTCTACCCAGTGGAGATTTGCCAGTTACTTTACAAAAATCAATTAGCTGGAGTTTACTTAAAACACATCTCCCCAGCAATAGTGTTTTACTATCTTTCTGTTACACTTTCAAGTATATTAAATGCCCTTGGGGAAGTAATTTTTAATTTTGTCCAAAATACCATTTTGACAATTATTCGTCTTGTACTTTATGTACTCCTCATATTAGTTATCAAAAATGAGTTGCCATATATCTGGATTACAAATATCTTTGCTCTAATTTCCTGTATTGTAATGATAGAGAAGATTTCAAATTTAAAATTTAAATTCACAATTGAAAAAAGTACAATTCGTGTTCTTCTTTTTTTGTCATGCATTTGTTTGCTTATTATGGTTGTGCTTCTTCATTTTCATATTACAAATATAAAGATATTCATACCATTATTCTTAAGCGGGTATGCATTTTTTGTTTTTGTTACTATGCTATATCAAAAATGGCGTAAGAAAAATTGAAGGTACGTATACATAAAACAATGCCTGAGCTGTAACCACTACGAACAGAATTAAAAACGCTTTTGCTTTTGATATACCAAACCCTTTTGAAAAAGCCTCATAAAGAGATACCAAAAATGACATTTCACTTACTTTGAAAACTACAAAATTCAGCGGCAAAAATGACAATACAATTCCTGCTAAGAATATATAACATGGAATTAAATACGAAACGGTAAGTGTTGTTGCAATCTGCGAAAGATTTGTTCTTTTCTTTGTTAATATTGATGATATAACAAACAAAACTATACTCATAATAAAAAGTCTCAAGATTTCTACAGAGAAAAGGTTTATTACAAGTTTTGCCAACCTCAAATCTTCTATATCAGATTTTATTCTATCTGTGAAGAAAATCAGACCAGATTCATGTGGCAACATTTCATTCCCACTTCGAATCTGGATATATACATACAATGAAAATAAAATCAAATAAATTAAAAATACTATTATTCCCACAATAAAATTATTGATAAGAGAAATGTCTTTGATAAAATGCAAAGGATTCAAGATAATATTTTTGTATATATTTTCTTTTCTGCTCACAGAAATATCACATCCTTTTGTTTGAAGTTTTTCTAATCTTCTAAATTGCTTCAAGAAATAGCCCTTTTCTCTCAACCAAAAAATTGCCTGCTGTCACATCAGAAATATTTTTGATGAGGCTCTCCACATCCTCTACTCTTACTAAAACAATGATGTCTACCACCTGCGAATACTCTATTCCCAATATCTTAGCATTAGTCTTCTCTATCAACCACCTGATCTTCTCAAAATTCGGATAGTCTAAAGTGACAATTATCTTCTCACATTCATGATACTCTAAAATCCCCGCTTTTTCAATAGAAGCCGCAGCAGCTTGTGTATATGCTCTTACTAAACCAGATGCACCAAGAAGTATACCACCAAAATAGCGTGTCACAACAACAAGTACATTAGAAAGTCCATTTTTTCTTATAACCTCCATTACAGGTAGACCTGCTGTGCCCTGTGGTTCTCCATCGTCTGAATATTTCTGGATTGGATACTCAATACCATATGTATAGGCATAAACGTTATGAGTTGCATCATAAAACTCCTTTCGGACTTCATTCAAAAAATAATCCACCTCATGCTGATTTTCTACTCTAAATGCAGAGGCAATAAACCTTGACCTTTTTTCTACAATTTCTGTTCGTGCATTTTGTTTTATAGTCTTGTAGCCCATCTTTGTATCATTTCTCCTTTTTGTAAGAGTGTTATAAATATGATATATTTATGGTAATTGTGATTTCTTAGTAAAAACCAAAACATTGAAGCAAAAGGGCTGTCACTTTTTATAAAAAGGACAGCCCTTACCCTGAATTTCTCCGAATTATATTATAAACATCAATTTAAATATTCACAAGCTGCTTATATTGTTCATACGCATAGGATGCCAAAGCCTTGTCTTGGCTATAAGTAATCTTCTGGATAGCCTCTTCAATATCAAAATACCCAGCGTCAAACACGTTTTCATCTTTATTCTCTTTCAAGAACTCTGGGGACTTTGCCTCCATGATATACCACACAATTTTGTTGCACACTGGCTTCTGACGTGTTACTGAATAGAACTCATAACTTGTCTGACCTGCTGTTGAGAGAATTGTCGCATCAATTCCAACCTCTTCTTTTACTCGTCTTACTGCTACCTCTGGTGCAATCTCACCATTTCTAATAACACCTTTTGGGAAGACCCACTCACCTTTCTCGTTCTTCATAATAAAAATCTTCCCTTGGTAGAATACAACCCCACCTGCACAATTTCTAATCAGCACTACGGACAACCCCTTTCTTTTATTTTAATAAAAATTTCCCCCCTACTTTAATAATACCCTCTTTATTCACCATATTCAACAAATTTCATTATATGATTAAATTCTCTCAACAATCATATCAAGCAGATTATCAATACCCCTGCCATCCTGAGCACAGATAAAAACATGAGGTACATTGTCAAAAACATCCACAGTTGAAAGGTCCACCTTATCTATCTTGTTGTAAACCCTTATTAGAGGGATATTTTCTGCTCCAAGGTGTTTTAGCAAATTCTCAGATACCTTTATGTGGTCATAATAATACGGGTCAGATATATCTACAACGTTCAGTATAAGGTTTGAATACTTGACTTCTTCCAACGTTGAGGAAAATGCTTCAACAAGATGATGTGGCAAGTTTCTTATAAACCCAACAGTATCAGTGAGCAAAAATTCTTTGCCTTTGTGGTACACTCTTCTTGTAGTAGTATCAAGTGTCGCAAATAGTTTATCTTCTACCAGAACATCTGCCTTTGAGATTCTATTCATGAGAGTAGACTTCCCTGCGTTTGTGTAACCAATTATTGACACCACCGGCACCTGGTTTTCTATTCTGCTTTTTCTCTGTACTTCCCTGCTTTTTTTTACTTTTTCAAGCTCTTTTTTTATCTCTTCAATTCTGCGCTGGATATGCCTCCTGTCAATTTCAAGCTTGGTCTCACCAGGCCCTCTTGTTCCGATTCCACCACCAAGTCTTGAAAGCAGCACCCCAGTCCCACGCAGGCGCGGAAGCAGAGTCAAAAGCTGTGCAAGTTCTACCTGAAGTTTCCCTTCTCTGGTCCTTGCACGTCTTGCAAATATGTCAAGTATCACATCAGTTCTATCTATCACTTTTCTTAAAAGTAGCTCTTCTAAGTTTTTTATCTGAGCAGGTGAAAGTTCTCTGTTAAATATCACAACATCTATATCTTTTTGTTGACATATTGAAAATATCTCTTCTGCCTTACCCTTTCCTATAAAATACGCAGGATCTATATTCCTTCTTACTTGCACTACCTTGTCAACAACTTTAACCCCTGCTGTCTTGCATAAGCTCTCAAGTTCTTCTAAAAGGTGCCTGTCAAGTTCAGATGAACTTTTTGTCCACACATCAACAAGCAGAGCCTTTTCTTCTTTTTCGACCAAAATCTCGTGAATTTTTTCTCTTTCCTTCTGTTTTTCATCAACTTCTGAAATCTTCGACGAAATATCAAGATTGTAAAAGTACTCTATTTTATGCGGTCCAATAATTTCAACCTCTTTCAGTTGGCTACCCCAAAAAGCTATGCTAGCTTCCTCAGTTTTTAGCGAGATTGTCATTACATAGTCATACTTTTTCATTATGAGTATGGAAAGGTCAAGTATTGAAGGATGTGATGCAGAAGATAACCTTGTAAAGATCAATGCTGCCTTTTTAGGGAAAGAATCTTGGTTTTCAAGCTCTGCAAATTCTTTCTTTTCTATTAGAACCTCTTCAATTCTGCCTTTTCTGTTTAGAGCAATTGCTATTTCCTTATTGAGGTTCAGTGAAAATTCTTTCAGTGTGTTGTATACAAACTCATCAATCATATATTCTTCTGTCTGATGGAATTTAAGTTTTTGAATCATATTGTGATAATACTCTTTTATTCGTGCCATACAGTTTGTTAAAACACCTCCTTATTAGTAACTTTACCTTGGATAAAATCTTTTAGTCAAAAAAAGCCCAAACCTAAGAGACTTTTTCTTCACCTTAGGCTTGGGCTTTTTTATTATTCAATTATTGTTGTAACAGAGCCTGCACCAACTGTTCTTCCGCCTTCGCGGATAGCAAATCTGAGTCCTGACTCAATAGCAATTGGAGAGATAAGCTCAACTGTCATTTCAACATTGTCACCAGGCATACACATTTCAACACCCTCAGGCAGGGTAATGGTTCCTGTAACGTCTGTTGTCCTGAAATAGAACTGTGGTCTGTAACCATTGAAGAATGGTGTATGTCTTCCACCCTCTTCTTTTGTCAATACGTAAACCTGTGCTTTGAATTTAGTGTGAGGTTTAATTGTGCCTGGCTTTGCAAGAACTTGACCTCTTTCAACCTCATTCTTCTGAATACCTCTGAGAAGGCATCCAACGTTGTCACCTGCCACTGCTTCGTCAAGCACCTTTCTGAACATCTCAATACCTGTTACAACTGTCTTTCTTGGCTCTGGAGCAAATCCAACAATCTCAACCTCTTCACCTGTTTTGAGTGTTCCTCTTTCAACTCTACCTGTAACAACTGTACCTCTACCTGTAATTGAGAACACGTCTTCAATTGGCATCAAGAATGGTTTGTCAACGTCTCTTTGTGGAGTTGGAATGTACTTATCTACTACATCCATGAGCTCTAAAATACATTGATACTCTGGTGCATTTGGATCCTGTGATGGTGACTCTAAAGCCTTCAAAGCTGAACCCTTTACAATTGGTACCTCGTCACCTGGATAACCATACTTTGAAAGAAGCTCTCTTACTTCCATCTCAACAAGCTCAATCAATTCTGGGTCATCTACCATGTCTACCTTGTTGAGAAATACAACGATGTATGGAACGTTAACCTGTCTTGCAAGCAAAATATGTTCTCTTGTCTGTGGCATTGGACCGTCAGCTGCAGAAACAACTAAGATAGCACCGTCCATCTGTGCAGCACCTGTTATCATGTTTTTAACGTAGTCAGCATGTCCTGGACAGTCAACATGCGCATAGTGTCTTGCATCTGTCTCATACTCAACGTGAGCTGTGTTGATTGTAATACCTCTTTCTCTTTCTTCTGGTGCCTTGTCAATCTGGTCATAAGCCATGAATTGAGCCTTATCCTTGAGAGCTAAAACCTTTGTGATTGCAGCTGTCAATGTTGTCTTACCATGGTCAACGTGCCCAATTGTACCTATGTTTACGTGTTGTTTTGTTCTTTCAAATTTAGCCTTTGCCATCCTAATTTTATCCTCCTTCACGATAATATTTTATTTATGTGAATTTTTAAAATTGCAACCGCAGTTTAAGATTATTTTAACACTTATTTATTCTTCATTTCAAGAATCTTATCAGCAATATTCTTTGGAACTTCTTCATAGTGATCAAACTGCATGGTATACGTGCCGCGACCTTGGGTCTTGGACCTCAGATCAGTTGCATATCCAAACATCTCAGCAAGTGGCACGTACGCGCGAATAACCTGAGCATTTCCTCTCAGTTCCATACCTTCAATTCTACCTCTTCTTGCGTTTATATCACCCATTACATCACCCATATACTCTTCAGGTACAACAACCTCAACCTTCATTATAGGCTCTAACAGTACTGGCTCTGCCTTTTTCATACCTTCTCTGAAGGCTTGAGCTGCTGCAATCCTGAACGCCATGTCACTCGAGTCGACCTCGTGGTATGAACCGTCAAACAGAGTTACTCTAACATCCACAACTGGGTATCCTGCCAACACACCAGATTGCATAGCTTCTTGAACACCTGCGTCAACAGATGGTATGAACTCTTTTGGTATCACACCGCCGACAATCTTATTGACAAACTCATACCCTGCTCCTCTTTCAAGCGGTTCAAGCTCAAGCCAAACGTGACCGTATTGACCCCTACCACCAGATTGCCTAATGTACTTGCCTTCAACCTTGACAGATTTCTTGATTGTCTCTTTGTAAGCAACCTGAGGTTTACCTACATTGACCTCTACCTTGAACTCTCTTCTCATTCTGTCAACAATAATCTCTAAGTGCAACTCTCCCATACCTGCAATGAGTGTTTGCCCTGTTTCATGGTTTGTTGATACCTTAAATGTTGGGTCTTCTTCTGCAAGTCTCTGAAGCGCAATACCCATCTTCTCCTGGTCAGCTTTGGTCTTTGGTTCAATAGCAACCTGTATAACAGGTTCTGGAAACTCCATAGACTCTAAGACAATTGGATGATTTTCATCACAGAGCGTGTCACCTGTTGTAGTATTAGAAAGACCTATCGCTGCACAGATATCACCGGCATATACTGCATCAACGTCCTCTCTGTGGTTTGCATGCATGTGTAAAAGTCTTCCAACTCTTTCTTTCTTATTCTTTGTTGAGTTATAAACATACGACCCTGCATGAAGAACACCTGAGTAAACTCTCAAGAATGTCAGTTTACCAACATATGGGTCAGACATAATCTTAAATGCCAATGCACAAAACGGCTCATCTTCACTTGTCTTTCTTTCAATCTCTTCACCAGTATCAGGTGAAAATCCTTTTACTGCCGCAATGTCAACCGGTGATGGCAGATAGTCAACAACTGCATCCAAAAGTGGTTGAACACCCTTATTTCTATAAGATGAACCACAAAGCACAGGTGTCATTTGCATATTGATTGTTGCCTTTCTTATTGCGGCTTTAAGTTCTTCAACTGTAATTTCTTCACCCTCTAAATACTTCATCATAATCTCTTCGTCTGTCTCAGCAACAGCTTCTAAAAGCTTGATTCTATATTCCTCAGCAATGTCTTTTACCTCATCTGGTATCTCTGTTTCCTGTGCAACCTTTCCCAAGTCATCTACATATATAATAGCCTTCATTGTAAGAAGGTCAACAATACCTCTGAAAGTATCCTCTTTCCCAATTGGAACCTGGATTGCAACAGGGTTTGCACCAAGTCTTTCTTTCATCATTTCAATAACATTGAAAAAGTTAGCACCCATTATGTCCATTTTGTTGACATAGGCTATCCTTGGAACACGGTACTTATCTGCCTGTCTCCACACAGTCTCTGACTGAGGCTCAACGCCGCCCTTGGCACAAAATACAGCAATAGCACCGTCAAGCACGCGCAAAGACCTTTCTACCTCAACAGTGAAGTCCACATGTCCTGGTGTGTCAATGATGTTTATCCTGTGCCCTCGCCACTCACAAGTTGTAGCAGCTGAGGTTATAGTAATTCCTCTCTCTTGCTCTTGTTCCATCCAGTCCATTGTGGCTGTACCTTCATGGACTTCGCCCATCTTATGGGCCTTACCAGTGTAGAAAAGGATTCTTTCTGTTGTTGTTGTTTTTCCCGCATCTATATGAGCCATAATACCAATATTTCTTGTTTTTTCAAGCGGAAACTGCCTGGGCAATTTCTTCTGTCCTCCTTGTTAAGAAAGTAGTATTACCATCTATAATGTGCAAATGCTCTATTTGCTTCTGCCATTCTATGTGTATCTTCTTTCTTCTTAACTGCACCGCCTGTGTTGTTTGCTGCATCCATAATCTCTGCTGCCAGTTTTTCTTTCATCGTTCTTTTATCTTTTCTTTCTCTTGCATACTCAACAAGCCATCTAATACCAAGCGAAAGTCTTCTATCAGGTGAAACTTCAATTGGAATCTGGTATGTTGCACCACCAACTCTTCTTGGTCTTACTTCCAACACTGGCATCACATTGTTAAGTGCTGCTTCTAAAACTTCAAGTGGATCTTTACCAGTCTTTTCTCTTACTATATCAAATGCACCATATACTATTTTTTGTGCAATGGACTTTTTCCCATCATACATCACTTTGTTTATAAGCTTTGCTACAACCTTATCATTGTAGACCGGATCTGGCAATATCTCTCTTTTCTTAACTGGCCCCTTTCTTGGCAACTCTACCCCTCCTTTTTAAAAACTCTATTACTTCTTTCACCTCACATTATTTTACGCCACTTTAAGCCACCTTATTTCTTTGCAGCGCCTGCTGCCTGTTGTTTTGGCCTTTTTGCCCCGTATTTAGAGCGGCCCTGTCTTCTGTTAGCAACACCAGCACAGTCCAGTGTACCTCTTACAATATGGTACCTGACACCTGGTAAGTCTTTGACTCTTCCACCTCTTACCAACACAACAGAGTGCTCTTGCAAGTTATGGCCAATACCAGGAATGTAAGCTGTCACTTCAACACCATTTGTAAGTCTGACTCTCGCTACCTTTCTCAAAGCAGAGTTTGGCTTTTTAGGTGTAACAGTCTTAACAACTGTGCAAACTCCTCTTCTTTGTGGGCAGCTTATGTCGTAGTATTTCTTTTTTAGTGAATTAAAACCCTTTTGGAGTGCTGGTGCTTTTGACTTTTCAACCTTCTTCTCTCGTCCGAATCTTACAAGCTGGTTTATTGTCGGCATCTGTACACCTCCTTGTTAAAAAATCTTATTCAATTATTGCGGCAGATGATGCTGCCACACTTATACCACAAATCTTGCCAAGTTCCTTTTTAGAATCAACAAAGACAAGTTTTATACCCTTTTGTTTGCACATATCTATAATATCCCTCACTACCCATTCGTCGCTATCTTTTGCAACAAAAACTACCTTGGCTTTCCCTTTCTGGATAGCTTGGGCAGTTTGGCGCGCTCCTACAGTCTTAGGAGAAGTTTTTAAAGCTTCTATGTCTGATGACAAATTCACTTCCTCCCCTTTTCATATGGAAGGTGTAAAATTACACTCAAATATAATAACACTCAAATGATTTTATGTCAAGAAAGTTTAAAACAAGGTTTTTTTGAAGTTTCACAAGGGGCATGCCTTAAGCTTTCTTTTTAAGACATACCCCTTTTAAAAATCTCTTTATGCTTTCTCTTCCACTATAATATTTCTATACTTTGCCATACCTGTCCCAGCTGGAATAAGCTTACCTATAATGACATTCTCTTTAAGACCAATCAGTGGGTCAACCTTACCTTTAATTGCTGCATCTGTCAGAACTCTTGTAGTCTCTTGGAAAGACGCAGCCGACAAGAACGATTCTGTAGAGAGTGCTGCTTTTGTTATACCAAGAAGCACCCTTCTTCCAAGCGCAGGACGTTTGCCTTCTGCTATCGCTCTGTCGTTTTCTTCTTCAAACCTGTATATCTCTACAATGTCGCCTGGCAAAAGTTCTGTATCTCCTGGGTCTTCTATCTTGACCTTCTTCATCATCTGCCTGATTATTATCTCTATATGCTTGTCGTTTATATCAACACCCTGCATTTTGTAAACCTTCTGAACCTCAGCCAAAAGGTAGCTTTGAACACCTCTTGGACCTTTTATCCTCAAAAGATCATGTGGATTGATCGAACCTTCTGTTAGCTCATCCCCTGCTTTGACATAGTCTCCATCATTTACTTTTAATCGCGCTCCGTAAGGTACTTCGTACGTCCTCTCCTCACCATTGTCATTTCGAACAGTGATTGTCCTCTTCTTGTCCTCCTTGATAGAGACATACCCTTCTATCTCAGAAATTATTGCAACGCCCTTAGGTTTTCTTGCCTCAAATAGCTCTTCAACCCTTGGAAGTCCCTGTGTGATGTCCTGTCCTGCAATACCGCCTGTGTGAAATGTTCTCATTGTAAGCTGGGTTCCTGGCTCACCTATTGCCTGTGCTGCGATTATACCAACTGCTTCACCTACGTTTACTGGCTGACCTGTGCCAAGGTCAAGTCCATAACATTTTGCACATACTCCATATCTTGTTTTGCATTCAAGTACTGACCTGACATACACGCTCTTTATATCAGCATCTACTATTTTCTGTGCTATCTCTTCTGTGATAAGTTCATTTCTCTTTACTATGACCTCACCAGTTTGCGGATGCAGAATGTCAGCTGCAGCATATCTTCCTATGACCCTTTCTTCAAGCGTTTCAATAATTTCTGTGCCATCCCTAATCTCTTCTACCCAAATACCTTTATCTGTACCACAATCCTCTTCTCGAACAATTATATCCTGAGCAACATCAACAAGCCTTCTTGTCAAATAACCTGAGTCTGCAGTTCTCAATGCTGTGTCTGCCAAACCTTTTCTTGCACCGTGTGTTGAGATAAAGAACTCTATTACGTTTAAGCCCTCTCTAAAGTTTGACTTTATAGGCATCTCTATTGTCTTTCCAGACGGGTTTGCCATAAGTCCACGCATACCTGCAAGCTGTGATATCTGATTTTTTGAACCTCGTGCACCTGAGTTTGCCATCATGAATATTGGGTTAAACTCATCGAGATTTCGGATAAGTTCTTCGGTAAGTTTGTCTTTTATCTCGTTCCATATACTGATAACTTGTTCATATCTTTCCTCGTCTGAAATCAAACCATGTCTGTATAGTTTTTCAACATTCTCAACCTTTTGTTCTGCCTCTGCTATGAGTTTTTGCTTGACTCCTGGAATTACCATGTCCGAAACTGAGATTGTAATTGCTCCTCTTGTGGAAAATCTAAATCCAAGTTCTTTTATCTCATCTAATATCTCTGCTGTCCTTGTCGTCCCATACACCTTGATACATCTATCAATAATTTTACCCAGCATCTTCTTGTCAACAAGAGTGTCTATCTCATACTTTAGCAAGTTCTCTTTTTTGCTCCTATCAACAAAACCTAAATCCTGTGGTATTACCTGATTTAGTATAATCTTACCCGGTGTTGTCTCAACAATACCTGAAACCACTTCTCCATCTTTTTCAATTGTCCTTCTCACCTTAATTCTTGCATGAAGTCCAACTACTTTGTGCTCATATGCAAGCAGTGCCTCATCCTCTGAGGAGAATATCTTTCCTTCACCTTTATCTCCTTTTTTCTCAAGCGTTAGATAATAGATTCCCAAAACCATATCCTGCGTTGGAACTACAATAGGCTTTCCATCAGCAGGTTTAAGTAAATTATTCGCAGAGAGCATCAAAAACCTTGCCTCAGCTTGTGCCTCTGCAGAAAGTGGAACATGTACTGCCATCTGGTCACCGTCAAAGTCTGCATTGTATGCTGTACATACAAGAGGATGAAGCCTTATAGCTCTTCCTTCAACAAGAACTGGTTCAAATGCCTGAATTCCAAGTCTGTGCAAGGTTGGAGCTCTGTTTAACAAAACTGGATGGTCTTTTATGACCTCTTCTAATATGTCCCATACCTCACTTCTTTGTCTTTCGACTGCTTTTTTAGCATTTTTTATATTGTTACATATTCCCTTTTCAACAAGTTTTTTCATTACGAATGGCTTGAAAAGCTCAAGTGCCATTTCTTTTGGAAGACCACACTGATAAATCTTTAGCTCAGGTCCAACAACTATAACAGAACGACCTGAATAGTCAACACGTTTTCCTAAAAGATTCTGTCTGAACCTTCCCTGTTTGCCTTTTAGCATATCAGAGAGTGACTTCAAAGGCCTGTTTCCAGGACCTGTTACAGGTCTTCCACGCCTACCATTGTCAATAAGTGCATCAACTGCTTCTTGTAACATTCTCTTTTCGTTTCTGATAATTATGTCAGGTGCGCCTAACTCCATTAACTTTTTCAAACGGTTGTTCCTATTTATAACTCTTCTGTACAGATCATTCAAATCAGATGTTGCAAATCTCCCTCCATCGAGCTGGACCATTGGACGAAGTTCAGGTGGGATAACAGGTATTACATCTAATATCATCCACTCAGGTCTGTTTCCTGATTTTCTGAATGCCTCGACAACTTCAAGCCTTTTTATTATTTTTAGCTTCTTTTGACCTGTTGCTGTCTCAAGCTCTTGTCGTAGCTCTTGAGAAAGCTTGTCTAAATCTATCTCTTTCAAAAGCTCTTTTATAGCCTCTGCTCCCATTCCAGCCCTGAATCTGTCGCCATACTTTTCTTTTAGCTCCCTGTATTCCTTTTCAGATAGTATTTGTTTTTTCTCTAAGTTTGGCACATCGCCGGGGTCAATGACAACATATGCCGCAAAGTATAAAACCTTTTCCAAGTTTCTTGGGGTCATATCAAGTATAAGACCCATGCGGCTTGGAACACCTTTGAAATACCAGATGTGAGAAACAGGGGCAGCAAGTTCAATGTGCCCCATTCTCTCACGTCTTACCTTTGATTTTGTCACCTCAACACCGCATTTGTCACAAACAACACCTTTGTATTTTACCTTTTTGTATTTTCCACAATGACACTCCCAGTCTTTTGTCGGACCAAAGATTTTTTCACAAAAAAGTCCATCCTTTTCTGGCTTTAATGTTCTATAGTTTATAGTCTCAGGTTTTTTGACCTCTCCGCGTGACCACTCTCTAATCTTTTCTGGAGAAGCAAGGCTAATCTTTATGGCATCAAAATTGAACAAATCCATCTGCCTTACACCCACCTTTTTGAGGTTTTACTCATCGATATCGTCATCTGCACTCTCATCTTGTTCTTGGCTTGCATCCATTAAATCTTCATAGAATTTCTCTTTATCATCATCTTCTTCGCCATTCTCAACTTCCTCAAGTCCTCGCTCAAATGCACCAAGACCTTGTGGCTGTTCGTCTTCATCTATAGACTCTTTAAGTTCAATCTCTTTATTATCTTCTGACAGGAGTTTTACATCAAGGCACAAGCTCTGAAGCTCTTTCACCAAAACCTTGAATGATTCAGGAATACCCGGTTCTGGAATATTCTCTCCTTTTACAATTGCCTCATAAGTCTTTACTCTACCTGTCACATCGTCAGATTTAACAGTCAAAAGCTCTTGCAGCGTATACGCAGCACCATATGCCTCAAGTGCCCAAACCTCCATCTCACCAAATCTCTGGCCACCAAACTGAGCTTTACCACCAAGCGGCTGTTGTGTAACAAGCGAATATGGTCCGGTTGAGCGTGCGTGAATCTTATCATCAACAAGATGAACAAGCTTTAACATATACATGTATCCTACAGTGACTTCATTATCAAATGGTTCGCCTGTTCTGCCATCATATAGGATAGTCTTTCCATTTGGTGAAAGTCCTGCAAGATTCAATGCTTCTTCAATGTCTTCCTCTTTTGCACCGTCAAATACAGGTGTTGCAACTTTCCAGCCAAGCGCCTTTGCTGCATATCCCAAGTGTGTCTCCAAAATCTGACCAATGTTCATACGTGACGGCACACCTAATGGGTTTAACACTATATCAACCGGAGTACCATCTGGTAAAAATGGCATATCTTCAACAGGTAAAATCCTTGAAATAACCCCTTTGTTTCCGTGTCTTCCTGCCATCTTGTCGCCAACTGAAATCTTTCTCTTCTGTGCAACATATACTCTTACAAGCTGGTTTACACCAGGCGGCAGCTCATCGCCTTTGTCACGTGAGAATACTTTTACATCAACAACTATTCCACCCTCACCGTGAGGTACTCTCAAAGATGTATCTCTTGTCTCTCTTGCCTTTTCACCAAAGATAGCACGAAGAAGTCTTTCCTCAGCAGTGAGTTCTGTCTCACCTTTTGGTGTGACCTTACCTACAAGAATGTCTCCACTTTTCACTTCTGCACCAATTCTGATAATTCCTCTTTCATCTAAGTCTTTTATTGCATCCTCACCAATATTTGGTATATCCCTTGTAATCTCTTCTGGTCCCAGCTTTGTGTCTCTTGCTTCACACTCGTATTCCTCTATATGAATGGATGTGTATACATCCTCTTTTACAAGTCTTTCAGAAATCAATATAGCATCTTCATAGTTATAACCTTCCCATGGCATGAACGCAACAAGGACATTTTTACCAAGTGCAAGCTCGCCATGGTCGGTTGATGGACCGTCTGCTATAACCTCTCCTGTTTTTACTTCTTGACCTTTTCTTACAATTGGTCGCTGGTTGAAACATGTGCCTTGGTTTGTCCTCTTAAATTTCAAAAGGTGATATACGTCCTTTGTACCATCATGATTCTGGATGACAATTTCATCAGCAGATACTTTTTCAACAATACCATCTTTTTTGGCAAGTACACAAACACCAGAGTCTACCGCAGCTCTGTACTCAACACCTGTTCCAATAATCGGCGATTCTGTAGTCAAAAGTGGTACCGCCTGACGTTGCATGTTAGAACCCATAAGTGCACGGTTTGCGTCGTCATTCTCTAAAAATGGGATTAATGATGTAGAAACTGAAACAATCTGTTTTGGCGATATATCAACAAGGTCTACCTCATGCTTGTCAACCTCAATGATATCTTCACCAAATCTCACAGTAATTCTTTGGTTTATAAACCTCCCTTCTTCGTCTACAGGTTCTGTTGCCTGAGCTATCTTGTATGTGTCCTCCTCGTCTGCTGTAAGATACACTACCTCATCAGTTACTCTCGCTTCTTTTTTGTCAACTTTCCTATAAGGGGTTTCTAAAAATCCATATTCGTTAACTCTTGCATATGTTGCAAGTGATGTAATAAGACCAATGTTTGGCCCTTCTGGCGTCTCTATAGGGCACATCCTTCCATAGTGAGAGTGGTGAACATCTCTTACTTCAAATCCTGCCCTGTCTCTTGAAAGTCCACCAGGCCCTAATGCAGAAAGTCTTCTCTTGTTGGTCAGCGCTGCAAGTGGGTTTACCTGGTCCATAAACTGAGAAAGTGGGCTTGAACCAAAGAATTCTTTAATTGCAGCTGTTACAGGTCTAATATTTATCAATGTCTGTGGTGTGACAGAATCAATATCCTGTATTGTCATTCTCTCGCGAATGACTCTTTCCATTCGCGCAAGACCAATTCTAAACTGGTTTTGTAAAAGCTCACCAACAGCCCTGACCCTTCTGTTTCCAAGATGGTCTATGTCATCTGTATGACCAATGCCATATTTCAAGCCCAAGAAATAACTTGTCGCAGCAAATACATCATCTCTTGTAAGACAATATGGAACAAGCTCTCTTTCTCTCTCTTTTATCAGCTGTTTTATTTCATTTACATCGTTTGTTGTGGACAAAATCTCATTTAAAACAGGCAAATACACAAGTTCTTTGATATTCAAATCGGATACATCAAAATCCACATACCTGTCAAGCTTCACAGTGTTATTCCCAACTACCTTGAACACCTTGTCATCCTCTACATATACCAATACCTCATTAATTCCTGCATCCTGAATATTAAGTGCTGCCTCTCTTGAAATAATTTCTCCTTCCTTTACTAATATCTCGCCTGTTCTCTTATCAACAATATCCTCAGCAGCTCTTTTGTTGAAAATTCTTTTCCACAATGATAATTTTTTATTCAATTTGTATCTTCCAACTTTTGCCAAATCATAACCTCTTGGGTCAAAATACATCCTTTCAAGAAGATTTTTTGCATTTTCAACATTTGGCGGCTCTCCGGGCCTCAGTCTTCTGTAAATCTCCAAAAGTGCATTTTCAACAGGATTCCCTATCTCACCCTTATTTGCCTCTTTTTCTAAGGATGCTTTTAATCTCTCGTCTTCTCCTAATTTGTTAAATATTAGTTGCTGATTGTAAAGACCAAATGCCTTGAGCAAGGTGGTTAAAGAAACTTTCCTTGTTCTATCAAGTCTTACAGATAGAAGTTCGCTTGTATCTGTCTCAAACTCAAGCCATGCGCCCCTGTTTGGAATTATAGTACCAGAAAAAATCTTCCGACCCTGTTTGTCAATTGAAGATGCAAAATAGCACCCAGGTGAGCGTATGAGCTGGCTTACAATTACTCTTTCAGCACCATTGATTATAAAGGTTCCGGTTTCAGTCATTATTGGAAATTCGCCCATATAAATGTCCTGCTCTTTTATCTCACCTGTTTCTTTGTTAATGAGCCTTACCTTAACCTTTAGGGGCCTTGCATATGTTGCATCTCTTTCCTTACACTCTTGTTCTGAATATTTTGGTGGCCCGTCAAAGTAATAGTCAACAAACTCTAAAAGCAAATTCTCTGTGTAGTCTTTGATAGGAGAAATCTCTCGCAAAACCTCTCTAAGTCCTTCGTCTAAAAACCACTGAAATGACTTTTTCTGGATTTCCAATAGATATGGCAAATCCAGAACCTCTTTTACCTTCCCATAGCTCATTCTTTGTACCTTTCCATACTGCACAGGACGAGGTAGTGCCAACTAAATCACCTCTTAAAAAATTTCCTTATCTTTATTATTATTTCCTCAAAATTACAATTTATTCATGAAAACATTTATAGACATCAAGCTTATTTAGAGCAGCCTGGATCTGAAAGGAATTCACGCCCGTATTAACGCATTTTGTTATTATAACATAAGCACTTTTATGTGTCAATTAATTAAAAAATTTTTTGTGTACAAAATTAAAGATGACCACCATCAAATATTTGTGGTCATCTTTAATAACAAACCATATTAATATTTTCCAAAAGGTGATTATATCTTGTTCAATAGCTCCACTATCTCTTCAGGACTCATAATAAGTTCAATAGCACCTTTTTCAATTGCTACCTTGGGCATTCCAAATACGACACAACTTTTTTCATTCTGCGCAATAGTTATAGCTCCCTTCATCTTCATTTCTAATATTCCATCACTTCCATCAGACCCCATGCCAGTCATAATTATACCTATTGCATCCTTCCCGCATGCCTCTGCAATTGAGCTAAAAAGAATATCTGCAGAAGGTTTGTGACTTTTTATCTTCTCAAGGTCAAGCACTCTTGTGTAGAGTTTCCCTGCCTTTTCTTCAATAGCCAAATGATATCCGCCCTTTGCAATGTATATACATCCTGGTTTTACCTCTTCCCTGTCCTCTGCTTCTTTAATACATTTAGATGTAATAGAAGCAAGCCTCTCTGCAAATGCTTTTGTAAAGTTTGGTGGCATGTGCTGAACAACCAAGATTGGAAGAGAAAAATCCTTCTTGAGGCTTCTAAACATCTTTTCTAAAACAGGGGGTCCTCCTGTTGATATCCCGATACTTACAACCTTTGCAACTTTTGCTCTTTCGACCAAACTATCCTCTATTGGAACTTTGAAAACTTTTACATCCTCGACGGTAGTTGGCGCAGTCTGGGTCTTTTTGTACTCTTCACATGCAGCACTTACCTTTTTGATTAGTTCATATTTGAACTCTTCTATTTCTTCTTCCTTTAACGGTTTTAATATATAATCAAAAGCACCTGCTGATAATGCCTCAAATGTTGTATGAGCTCCAGGATGAGTATATGCGCTTATCATTAAGATTTTACTGTCTGAAACATCTCTTATCTTCCTTATAAGTTCAACACCGTTCATGTATGGCATCTCATAGTCAATTGTTATAACATCAAATTTAAACTTTCTTACTCTATCAAGGGCAATGAGAGGTGTTTGAGCAACCATCACAGAAAACATTCCTGTTTGCTCTAAAATTGACTTGATGAGCTGCCTCATGAATGCCGAATCGTCAACAACCAATACCTTGTACATAAACTATTCACCTATACAATCATTTTTCATTAATATTTATTCCCAAAATTGCTGGTATCAAAACAGAACATACTCAGAAGCTTCGTACAACCTCATCTGTCAAGCCTAAAAATTCGTACAAATGCAGTATTGTAAATCTTTCTCTGATATTCGGTGCACATAAAAATGATATCTTAAAAAGATTCTCATCTATACCAATCTCCCAATAATTCATAGGCATTTCAAGTTTTTTGTAAGCATCAATCAGCTCATCATACACACCAATTGCGTCTCTTATCAACTTATCTATAACCTCTTTCTTTTCAACAAGCCTGTTTATCACTTGAGTTCTAAACTCTTTATCATTTAACTTGCTTACTCTTTCAATATTTTTCTTTATTATACTTCCAAAAGTTGGTTGAAATCCTTTCTTTATTGCATCCTCCCACGTTTTAATATCTACTTTATATTCTTTCCTTTCATGAATTCTGGATTTATCAAGATTTAAAAAGTGCTCATAAAACCTCAGCACATAGAGGGTTGCAAGCCCAACTTTTATCCCATGATAAGTTTTTATTCTGTGATATTCCCAAAAATGAGAAAGATGGTGTTCACAACCTGATGCAGGACGAGAAGAGTTAACCCTGACCATCATGATACCAGAGGTTATTAGACCTTCCAGCAAATTTTTACAAAAATCATTTACACCAACTGAATTTAATGTTCTCAGATACGTATTTTTCATAATACGTAATACTTCACAGTCTATTTTCTCTTCAAACAAAATATTTGAAAGTTGCCAGTCAAGTAAAGCAGTTATCTTACCCATCAAATCTCCGAATCCTGCCTTTTTCAAAATTTCAGGCGAATTTTCTATAACTTCCGTATCCACAAATATAGCTTCTGGTGATGAAGCCAGTACTGTTGTTTTTAATCCATTTATAGTAAGTGCTGCAACAGAAGAAGCAAACCCGTCCATTGAAGGTGCTGTTGGAAACAAAACAAACGGGACTTTGAACTTGTATGCTGTATACCGTGTTATGTCAGAAATTGTTCCACTTCCTACGCCCACAAATATATCTGCTTGTTCTATTTCAAATAATACCTTTCCAAGCGCAAATTCATCTGCTGTTACATCTGCTTCAAAGCATATTATTTTACACTTCCTATTGCTTTTTTCAACTGTCTCTTTCACCTTGACTGCACACACATCAAAGGTATTTTTATCACATATAACCAACAAAGAATTATAACCATTTTTATTTATAAATCTTGAAAAAGACTCGTACGGCTCTTCCCATACAACTTCCATATCAGTTCGCCCCTTTTTGAGATTTATTTTGTATAATAAAAAGAATTTAAAAAAGGCTGCCACATTAAAACCGCCCATGTTCTCATTAATAATGTTCTGGCAGCCTTTTTTAATTTTCATTCTATAACCTTTTTCTCTACTTTCTCTTTCACCATTGATACAAACTTATCAATGGTAAATGAACCTAAATCTCCTTTCTTTCTGTCTCTTACCGCTATAGTATTTTCCCTTCGCTCTTTTTCACCCACAATCACCATATATGGTATTTTTTGTAGTTGAGCATCTCTTATTTTATACCCCACGGTTTCTGATCTGAAATCTTCTTCAACTCTGAATCCATTCTCCTTGAGTGTTTGGGATATTTTAGCTGCATAGTCATTGAAATTATCAGATACTGGTATTACTCTTATTTGAATTGGTGCTAACCATACTGGAAATGCACCAGCAAAGTGTTCAGTAAGTATTGCAATAAATCTCTCTATACTGCCAAAAACAACTCTGTGTAACATTACTGGCCTATGTTTTGCACCATCTTCACCTATATAATATAAGTCAAACCTTTCTGGCATTTGAAAATCAAGTTGAATTGTTGCACACTGCCACGTTCTTTTCAAACTATCTTCAAGATGAAAATCAATTTTGGGTCCATAAAAAGCTCCATCACCTTCATTTATTTTGTAATTTATACCTACTTCCTCTAAAGCTTCTTTAAGGGCAGTTTCAGCCATATTCCATTGTTCATCTGTTCCCATTGAATTTTCAGGCCTTGTTGAAAGTTCAACATGATATTTGAAACCAAATACACTATAAAAATAATCGATAAGATCAATTACACCTTTTATTTCATCTTTTATCTGTGAAGGTAACATAAATATATGAGCATCATCTTGTGTAAAGCATCTTACCCTCATAAGACCATGCAATACACCAGATAGCTCGTGTCTGTGGACAAGCCCAAGTTCACACAGTCGCTCAGGAAGTTCCCTATACGAATGTGATTTTCTTTTATATACCAATATGCTACCCGGACAGTTCATAGGTTTTATTGCAAATTCCTGATCATCTATTTTGGTAAAATACATATTTTCTTTATAATGATCCCAATGCCCTGACTGAACCCAAAGGTCTTTCGTTAACATTATAGGAGTTTTTATTTCCTGATAACCTCTTTTTTTATGTTCTTCTCTCCAAAAGTCTTCTAATATGTTCCTTATAATCATCCCTTTTGGCAAAAAGAAAGGAAATCCTGGCCCTTCCTCGAAAATATCAAATAAATCAAGCTCCCTTCCAAGCTTTCTATGATCTCTTCTCTTTGCTTCTTCAAGCATTGTAAGGTATTCATCAAGTTGCGTTTTTTTCTCGTATGATATTCCATAAACTCTTTGAAGCATTTTATTTTTAGAATTTCCGCGCCAATACGCACCTGCTACAGAAAGTAGTTTGAACGCTTTTACCCTCCCCGTTGAAGGAAGATGTGGACCGGTACAAAGGTCAACAAATTCACCTTGCTTATAAAAAGATATAATCTCTCCCTCTGGAATATCATTTATAAGCTCAACTTTGTAGTTTTCTCCTCTTTGTTGCATAAGTTTTTTTGCTTCTTCTCTTGAAAGTTCAAATCTCTCAATCTTCAAATCTTCTTTTATTATTTTTTGCATCTCTTCTTCAATCTTTTCCAAAAGCTCCTTTGTAATTGACTCTTCAACATCAAAGTCGTAATAAAAACCATTGTCAATTGCAGGTCCTATACCAAGTTTTACTTTATCCCCAAAGAGCCTTTTGACAGACTGGGCTAAAATATGTGAGGTTGTGTGCCAGTATACTCTTTTGCCTTCATCACTCGCAAATGTGACAACCTCAAAGCTACAATCCTCATCAATAGGTGTCCATAAGTCTTTCAAAATGCCGTTTATTTTACACGCAACTGCTTCTTTGTAAAGCTTCATACTTATTGATTTTACCAAATCCAAAGCTAAGGTAGATTTTTCAACCTCAATTATCTTACCATCTGGAAGCGTGACATTTACTTTTTCCATATTGTGTCTTTTCCTCCTTTTTGTATATAGATTAGTATTAAATTTTCTAATAAATTGAAGATACCTTATACGTCTTCTCCCAATAAAAGTCCTTTGAATTCTCTAAACCATTTTGAAAATACAGCTTGAGAAATACCAAAACGTTCAGCCACATCTTTTTGCTTTACCTTTTGCCTAAGAAGATACTTCTTATACACGTAATAAACAATAGCTGCAATTGCAGTAAAGTTTAGCCTTTGCTTCTCAAGTGGAAGAGCATTAAGAAGCTGAGAAATACCATCTTTGTCTTCATTGTTGAGCTTTACATTTTCGGCTATAATATCCATTATCCTCTTTGCATTTTCCTCAAATGTTTGAGAAAAATACATGTCAATGTGTTTTTGAAGTTGGCTTCTAAACTCTTTCTCTTCTAACTTTGAAAGATTTCCAAAACCTGTTTCAAAATAGTCTATTGTGTCTTTTTTAAATGTTTTCATTACATCATCAATTTTTTTCAGAAAATAATCAATCTTTATCTCAGGCATATTATAATTCTTTTTTAGGTCTTTCCATATCTTTTTAGCTTTTACATACTGTCTTGTATTATACAAACTGATAGCTTGGATATGTTTAAAATAGGGCTCTTTTGTAATTTCAAAAAGCTCACCTGCCCTGTCTACAATTGCAGCATGTTGGTTTAATTTTATTAACGTGTCTAAAACCTTAATCTTGTCTTTATGGTCGTATGTTTTCAGCTCTAAAATTGTTCTTAGCTGTTTTTTGAGTTCTTTTGTCTTGCCAATTGTACTATAAAAAAACGCCAAATTGCAGTTTGCATAAACATTGTACTTATCAATCTCTAAAACCTTTTTTGCCTCGTGAATAGCCTTTTCGATCTCTCCCATATAAAAATAAGCAAGCGACAAATTGTTCCTTGCAGCAAAGATTGTATCGTCCTTTGCCAATATCATCTTAAAATACTTTACAGCATCTTCATACCGACCATTTTCTAAAAGAAAGTTACCCCTTTCCAACAGTTTTGTCAGTTTTTCCATCTCTTTTTGTTCTCTTTCAAATTCCTGCTGGGTCTCAATAAAGTCAAGAAGGTCTTCCGCAGCTTCTTTAAACTCAGTGTTATTGCTAAGCTTGAGATACCTTCTTAAAAAATGTTTTGCTTCTCTCAGTTTCCCCATCTCAAAGAAATTACAACCAAGCCCAAATAGTGAGTCGTAAAACTCAGGGTTGTCGGTGGTAAGTTCAGTCAAGAGTTTATTCGAACTTTCAAAATCCCCAATCTGAGCCAATAGCCCTGCTAAGTTGAACTTTATCTCTATGTTTTTGCTGTCAAGCTCAAGCGCTCTTTTTAATCTCTCAATGGCAAGCTCTATCTCGCCTCTTTCATAATGTTTAATCCCTATTTTAAAAAACCTTGATGATGTAGGGTGCAAATTTATAACCTTCCCTTTGACCATTTCAATACATACTCCTCTTTACAATTTATCTATTGGCGGCAAAATAATTTTAAAGGTATTTTGAGAGTTTATATTTATTATCTTTGCGGTGGGATATGTCTTTTTGATTCTCCCTATTCCTTTACCACCCTTTAAAAACAGATTATGTTCGTCCAAAATGATCATCTTTTGATAAATCCACGGATTTCGCCTTCGCGGTATAATCTCTCTTCCCATGTTATAAATCATATTGCCTTCCAAAAGACATCCAGGATTTGCAACTTCAATAAACTTTTCACCAATCTTTACTACAGTAGACCTTGTTAAATCATAATAGTCTCTATGCACAAGCGCATTTGCAATAGCTTCAAACAATGCCCATAAATCTTTTTGTGGGTACATTTGTGTCAGCTCATTTATAACTGTATTTATTATACTATATATGTTACCACAAATAATTTGATTGTGGTCAAAAAATTCAAAACTCAAATAAGCAGAAGGTATAAAACGCTCTGGGCACTTGCCAAATACAAGCATTCCTGCTATAGTAGGGTAGAAATTTCCATTTTCTCTGTCTCGTTGAATAATCCCAAAGCTCTCAAGCAGAATTGTATTGTCCCACTCGGAAGCAATCCCACTTTTCCTAAAAAACAAACTTATCAGCTCTGAGTCAAGGTCAGAAATTCCTGCATTTCTTATAATTGACATCTCAAAGTTGACAATACCACTTTCTTCAAACATAGAAGCAATCTCTTCCCGTTTTGCAACATCTGTAGTAGAACCGCGCCTAATATAGAATACTCCGTTTTGCACCATTTGGTGAGGACGTAAACTACTTTTATAGATTGTAAGTATTCCTAACTTCTTTCCTTCGTACTCCACAATCTCAAACTTGATTGAGACGGGTGGATCACACCTACTTGAGATTATCTGCTGAATTTTTTCTTCTGTTAAATTTTCATTTTTTATTCCAAAAATTCTCTTCGTCTTGTCTTCAACACCAAATATGATATAACCTCTGCCACCTCTTGAATTCGCAATAGCAATTACATCTTTAACAAGCTCTTTTTTTTCACCTTCTGTCTCTAAGGAAAGAGTACTTTTAAAATCAAGTTTTGGTCCTTCGTCAGACTCAAGCAATATCTTAAGTTTATACTTGTCCATCTATCTTCATCTCAACATTTGAAATTTTTTCCTCTGCTAAAACCTCTAAAAACACCTCAAATATCTCTGGATCAAACTTCTTTCCCACATCATTTTTCATCATAATCAGTGCTTCTTCTTCAGAGAATGCTTTTCTGTAAGGTCTGTCAGTCGTAAGTGCATCAAACACATCTGCTATCGCTATTATCCTTGATTCCACTGGAATCTTATCTCCATTTATACCAAGTGGATATCCTGTTCCATCTAAGTTCTCATGGTGATACAGGACAATATCCTTTATACTATCAAAGTATTCAATATTTGAAAGAATGTTATATCCATCTAAGGAATGTCTTTTGACAATAGAATATTCTTCATCAGTAAGCTTTCCTCTTTTGTTGAGAATATTTTCTGGCACTACAATCTTACCAATGTCATGCAGGTATGCAGCTATTTCTAAATCAAATAAATTTATTTTATACCCTTTTTGATTGACAAGCTTCTGTCCAATCTTTTTACTATATTGCATTACTCTTTCAGCATGTCCTTTAGTATATGGGTCTTTCATTTCTATTATAGATATAAGTAGTTTAATTGCTCCTTCAAAATTTCTCCTCTCCTTTTCAAAAAACTCTCTAAAGGTCATCTTGAGTTTTCAAAAGTGAAATCTTGCTCTTTATCTCATTCGAAAAATAAGTGAGAATTGTCTCAACATTTTCAAACTTACCTTCTTTTTTTACATTTGGTTTTGGAAGAGTAGCTTCACCATTTATCCTTGAAAAAAGGCCTATCGCATACTCCTCAAGCTTGAGTATTCTATTTGTCAAATACATTCCACTTATAAATGAGATCAATAAGGTTAGGATTGTTAAAATCATAAACATAGCTATTAAAAGGTTTTCAAAATGCTTCTTTACCAAAACAAGCGGCTTTTCGTCATAGTCTAAAACTATACTACCTAAGATGTTATTGTCTATATCAGTTATGGCAATTTCATTTCTGAGTAATCTATTTGGCCGAGTTGAAGATTCCTTAGGTTGAAAATACACATTATTTACAACATAGGGCTGAATCAAAGAAACAAAATTTTTTATATCCTTTGCTAAAAAAAGAGCACCTATAACTGGCCGACTAAGATTTTTGTCATCTAAAACCGGGCTACAAACAAATGCATAAATTTTATCATTAAATTTTATGAATCCTTTTTCCACAGGTATTAAACTAACCTCTTTATAAATAATGTATTGTTTACTTATTGTCTTTTGTACAATTTTAGATAACTTGTTAATATTTATATCTTTAATCGACTGATACTTAGAATATGAGCAAATAATCTTTCCTTGCTTATCAAAACCTACAATAATTGAAAAATCATATGGTTTTTGATATAACCAATTTGTCCAGTAAAATTCAATTGTACTTAGTTTACCCATCAAAACTGCTTCATAAATCTCATTCCATATGGCATATTCTTTGGCAAAATTCGTCATGTCTTCGAAAACCTTTGCTTTAATTCTTTCTAATGATTTTTCTTGTTGAGTTACAAAATAGTCATACGTAATCTTCTCATACTGTGGTATTATACTCGTCATTACATATGCAGCTACAATCGAAGTTGGTAAAAATGCCACCAAAATAGTAACAATAAGTATTTTAATTCTCAATTCCACTTTGCCACATCCTCTATTTTAAACTTAATCCTTTGTTGACTTTTGTCTAAATTTAGTATAACATATCTTGACTTAACAAGTCATTTGTAAAAAATAAATAAACTACATAGCCTCTTTCCTTTTAAAATATATAAAATCTTTCTCTGAAAGCTCAAAAGGCTTTTTTTGACCAATTACTTCACCTTTTTTTACCATTTTTCCTTTTTGTACACTTAAAATATCTAAATTTTCTAGTATGTAGAAGACATTTTTCTCATCTTGGATTGCTATATCAAACCTGCCAGCTTTGTTTTTGATACTTATGACTGTGCCACTACATGGAGCAATTATATTAGTCGTTTTTGTAACAACTATAAAGTATCCTCCATCTTGTGAAAATTCTATCTGACCATCTGCTGGATATAAAAAAGTATTTGAATCTTCCTTTTTAATTGAACTGTCTTTGTAAACATTGACAGTTGCACCTTTTATTTTTAAAAAATCTCTGACAAAATCTTCTATATATTTATACACCTTTTCATCGGACGTATAGTATTTTTTAAGCTCTTCAATGTTAAAGTTTTCAAATTTAAGATATTGGTATCTGAAAGCCACTATAAATATTATTACAGCTAAAACTACAAAAAGTTTTACAACCAATAAATTGTTTTTTGAACTTGAGGTATCCTTTGTAAATTTTTTCCTTTTCATTTTCCAAACACCCCTTTTTATTCTTTATTTTTTTCTGTTTAATTTTTATTCTGCGGAACAAAAAAAGATGATAGCAAGCTTTTGCTATCATCTTCTCTGAATAATATCCTTTATGTCTTCAATAATAGATGGGATGATGTCAATAATTCTCTCCACGCTGTTATTTGCTGATACATTTAAAAGTCTTATTTGGTCCTGTGTCACAACTAAAAAGGCAATTGGCATCACAGAAATTCCAGCACCAGTTCCACCTGCAAAAAGGGGAGTGTTGTCCTCTGCTTTGTTACCCTTGTTACTATCTTGCTTTATGTCACCACCGCCTGCTACAAATCCAAAAGACACTTTGGAAACTGGTATAATAACAGCACCACCAGAACTTTGAACAGCATCGCCTACAATTGTGTTTACGTCAATCATCTGTTTTAAGTTTTCCATAGTTGTCTGCATTAACATCTCAATTGGATGTGTCATAGTTCAAAACACCCCTTAAATTTTTTACTATTGCTTTTGAATTAATCAAAATTTTCACTGGAAAAATTTTAAGTTTCAAGTTAATTTTGAAATAGCTATCCGCAAAATTGCTTTCAGTAAAACCTTTATAATCAATCTTCACCTTTTCCCCACATGATAATAATATTCCCCAGATAGAATATATAATTCCACTTAAAATACTCAAAACAAAAATGTCTGTGCAATATACCCATGTAACTATTTTTTCTATCTTTATAATTGAGACTGACAAAAAAATCTTGAAAAGTTTATAAAAACTTTTTAAAGATACTTTAGGTCTGCCTCTTTTTCTTTTCTTCTTTTTAACTGCTTGTGCCTTCTTGGAATCGGCTCTGTTCGGAAATTTATAATTAAAAATTCTTATATAAAATGAAATAACTTTAAATCTTATATTGACTATAAAAAAATCTTTAAACTCTATATCAATCTTAAATACCTTAGGGAGAATGAGATATACGAAAGTCAATAAAATTAAGGTTAACAATACCATCTCAAGTTCTCATAAATTTCTTCCTTTTCTCAGATTTTATTAAAAATTATTTCCACAAAATAAAAAGAGGATACATCAAATTGATGTATCCTCTCTTTGCATAATCTTTTCTTTTAACTCCTCAAGATTTTGTATACCGAGAGAGTAATAAAAAAGCTCTGTCACTTCATACAAAGTGGGTTTTCCTATTGTATCAAGCTTCCCTGCTTCTTTTATAAGCCCCTTTTCAAGAAGGCTCTTTATAACATTATCGCTACTAACACCTCTTATCTTTTCTATCTCCTGCCTTGTTATTGGACCATTTAATGCAATTATTGATAGCACCTCATACGCTGCCTGCGAAAGTGAAGATTGTTTTTGCTCAAAATCAAAATATTCTTTTATATACTTTGAGTTTTCAGGATTCGTAACTAAAGTATACCCTTTTTCTTCTTTTATAACTATAAAGCCTCTTTTCTGGTTCTTGTATTCTTCTTTTAGCTCTTCAATGCAATCTTCAACTTCCTTCTCTGAAATATCCAAAATCTTTGCAATTTTGGCTATTTCAATGGGTTCTGCGCTCAAAAATAATATGCTTTCTAAAACTGATTTTACAGCTGCCTTATCCATGTTTTATTTTGAGCCTCTCTACCTTTTTGTGATTTTAATATCATCAAATACCTTTTGCTGATGTACAGAAATATGTCCTAATTTGCATAGCTCCAAAATGGCCAAAAATCTATATACTATCTCCTCTTTTGAAATCCCTCTTATAAGGCTACTAAAATACGCAACCCCTTTTTGTTTTATATACTCTAAAACCTGTTTTATCACTTTCAAAATAGAGATTGTCTGCTTTTTGGTAATTTCTTGGAGTCTTTTGTCATTGTCAGAAGAAGTAGTTTCTTTTTTTGATAAAATATTCCTGTATGTTTCAATGAGTTTATTCACATCAACCTTTACCACGAAATTGCTCTCAAAATTTCTAAGTTCAAATGCTCTTTTGTAGCTTTCTCTATATGGATGATTTTCTTTCAAGTAAATTGCAACCTCTTTGTACTTTTGATACTCTCTCAACCTTTCAACAAGTTCTTGCCGCGGGTCTTCTTCTTCCTCTTGTAGCTTTGGCAAAAGCATTTTTGATTTAATCTCCAAAAGTGTTGCTGCCATAACTAAAAATTCAGATATAGAATCTACATTTATTGTGTCTAAATGGTTTATATACATTAGATACTGATTAGTAATTTCAGCAATTGGAATATCATAGATGTTTATCTTCTCTTTTTTTATAAGATAAAGCAAAAGGTCAAGCGGTCCTTCAAAATTAGGAAGCTTCACCTCAAAATTCATAACAGCCCTGCCCTATCCTTTGCTTCTTTTAATGTCTGGGAAGCAATTGCTCGAGCTTTTTTTGCACCTTCCTCAATTACACCAAGGACATAATCAATATCATTTTCAAGTTTCTTTCTTTTGCTTTGAATTGGCTCTAAGAACTTAGAAAGATTATCAAATAGCTTCTTTTTGCACTCTACACAACCAATTTTACCTTCTCTGCAGTTTATCTCTATTTCATCAACAGTATCTTCGCTAAATATCTTATGGTAAGCAAATACTGTACAAACTTCTGGATGTCCTGGGTCATTCTTTCGAATTCTTGCTGGGTCTGTAACCATGTTCATTACTTTTTTGCGTACACTCTCTAAATCTTCAGACAGCGCAATTGTATTGCCATAACTTTTACTCATCTTTCGCCCATCTGTGCCAATCAAAACTTTAACAGTATTTAGAATTGGTTGCGGTTCTGGAAATATTTGTCCATACAAGTAATTAAATCTTCTTGCAATTTCTCTCGTGAGCTCTAAGTGTGGAAGCTGGTCTTCTCCAACTGGAACAAGTTCAGCTTTGTATATCAATATGTCTGCTGCCTGCAAACAAGGATACCCTAAAAAACCATAGGTAGCAATATTCTTTTCTTTCAACTCTCTCATTTGGTCTTTATAAGTTGGGCAGCGGTAGAGCCAAGAAAGTGGCGTTATCATGGAAAATAAAAGATGTAGCTCAACATGTTCTGGCACATGCGACTGAACAAATATTGTACACTTGTTAGGGTCAAGCCCGCTTGCCAAAAGGTCTATAACCACCTGTTTTGTGTACTCTCTTAAATTAGTAGTGTCCTCATACCCTGTTGTAAGTGCATGCCAATCAGCAACAAAAAAGTAACATTCATATTGGTCTTGGAGTTTTACCCAGCTCTCTATCGCCCCAAAGTAGTTTCCTAAGTGTAAAATACCTGTTGGTCTTGTGCCTGACAAAACTCTCTTCATTCTCTCCTTCTCCCATCTTTTGATGTTTGAAAAGAAATTTAAGGAAATAGCTTTAAGATAAAATCAATAAAAGTAAAGACAAAATAAGCAATTGGCTGTAAGACAAATGAAAGCAAATACGGTGCAAAAAATATACATGCAATGAGTATTATCTGTCCAATTAATTCGAATCTATAGTAGAATTCTATATATTTTGCGGGTGCAAATATAAACAAGATCTTAGACCCGTCAAGTGGTGGTATTGGCAAAAGATTGAATATAGCAAGATATACATTGATGAAATACGCTTGTTGCAGCATAATCAAAACATATCTATTTGAAACAAGGTTGTACTTGTCAATATACTTCAATACTATAGCAAATACAATTGCTGAGAGAATATTTGCAACAGGCCCTGCTAAAGCTGTAAGACCCATTCCAACCTTTGGATTTTTGTAGTTTCTTGGGTCAGTGACAACAGGTTTTGCCCACCCAAAACCAAATAACATCAAAGCAATTATTCCAAAAATATCAATATGCGGCAGCGGATTTAACGTAATTCTTCCCTGCCTTTTTGGAAGATCATCTCCTTGCAAATAAGCAACATATCCATGAGCTGCCTCGTGGACAGAGATTGCAAACAAAAGCCCAGGAATTCGAAGTAGCACAGTTAAAATATTTGGCAAAATCATAATATACCTCTCCAAAAAGTTTATTTATATTTCCAAATCATTTCTGACTATATCCTCATAAGTCTCTCGCTTTACAATTACTCTAACCTGACTGTCTTTTAAAAGTACAACTGCAGGGCGTGTAAACCTGTTGTAATTACTCGACATAGAATAATTATATGCCCCCGTGGCCAAAATAGCAAGATGCTGACCAGTTTTGAGTTCTGGTAATTTAATGTCTTTTATTAAAATGTCTCCTGACTCACAACACCTTCCTGCAATTGTGTACACCTTTACTTTTTCGCCAATTGGATTTTCAACAACATATGCATCATACTTTGCCTGGTAAAGAGCATAGCGTGGATTGTCTGTCATCCCACCGTCAACAGATGCATAGTTTCTCACATTAGGAATTTCTTTTATGCTTCCAATTGTATAAAGAGTAATTCCTGCCTCACCTACAATTGAACGACCTGGCTCTAAGACTATAAAAGGTTTTTTGAGCCCTTTTTGCTGGCAAAACTCTTCTATTTCTTCAGATATAGCCTCTATAAATTTTTCTATTTGAGGTGGCTGGTCAAAAGCAGTATATTTAATTCCAAATCCACCACCTAAATCTAAAATATCTATTTCATAATTAAGCTCTCTCTTTATTTTTAATATAAACTCAAGCATAACCCTTGCTGCAAGCTTAAACGGTGCTGTCTCAAAAATCTGAGAACCTATATGACAGTGAAGACCTATCAGTTTTAGCTCATCCATCTCTAAAATCTTTTTTACCATTGAAAATGCCTCGCCGTTTTCAAGAGCAACACCAAACTTAGAGTCTATCTGACCTGTTCGGATAAATTCATGAGTGTGTGCTTCAATTCCCGGCTTTACCCTGATGAGAACATTTGCTTTCTTTGATTTTGTTTTGCAGATAACACTTAGCATCTCAAGCTCGTCAAAGTTGTCAATTACAATTTTTACTCCATTTTCAACTGCCATTTCAAGTTCACCATATGTCTTATTATTTCCATGGAAAAATATCTTATCAGTTGGAAAGTCTACTGAAAGAGCAGTAAACAACTCCCCACCTGACACAACGTCAAGCCCTATTCCCTCTTGTTTTGCAATCTGGCACATTGCTTTTGTACAAAACGCCTTTGATGCATAGATTACCAGCCCGTTTTGTCCAAAATATTTTTCTAATGCATTTTTGAATCTATTTATATTTTCCCTAATCATTCTCTCATTCATAACATAAAGAGGTGTTCCATACATCTCTATTAAATCAAGAAGGTCAATTCCTTCCCACGAAAGATTGCCTTTATGGGAAATTTCAAGTCCATATCGAAGTTGCATCTTTTTTCTTCCCTCCAAAAAAGGTTTTAATAATTCTAACATACAAAATTGCTCAAATTCAAGCTGCACTTTGCAAAATCTCAGGCAGTTTCAATATTCGCTGCATCGTGAAGATTTAACATTTCTATTGCCATCTCTCGAAGCTTGTATTTTTGAACCTTACCGTTAGCAGTTGTAGGAAAGCTATCAACAAATATGACATACTTGGGCGTTTTATGACGTGACAGATTCTGTCTTACATACTCTTTTATCTCTTCCTCAGTCACTGAGGCTCCATCTTTCAAAATCACAAACGCCATTATTTCCTCACCATATACTTTGTCCGGAACTCCAACCACCTGAACATCCTTTATAGCAGGATGTGTATACAAAAATTCTTCTATCTCACGAGGGTATATATTTTCCCCTCCTTTTATTATCATGTCTTTAAGCCTTCCAGTAATTCTCAAATACCCATTTTGGTCTATGTACCCTAAATCTCCTGTGTGAAGCCACCCATCTTGGTCAATTGCCTGTTTTGTTGCCTCAGGCATTTTATAATACCCTTTCATAATGTTGTAGCCTCTTGTACAAATTTCACCAATTGTGCCGTTTGGAACCTCTTCTTTGGTGTTTATATCAACAATTTTAACCTCAACACCTTCTAATGGTCTACCCACAGTTGACACTCTAAACTCAAGAGGGTCGTCTACCCTTGTTTGAGTTATCACAGGAGATGCCTCTGTCTGACCATACGCAATTGTTATTTCCTTCATATTCATCTTTTCAACAACTTCTCTCATGACCTTTATAGGACAAGGTGCGCCTGCCATAATACCTGTTCTGAGTGACGAAAAATCAAACTTGTTAAAATCAGGATGCTGCAAGATTGCAATGAACATTGTAGGCACACCATGAAGAGCGGTACACCTTTCATAGTGGACTGTCTCCATTACCATAAGTGGATTAAAATGGTCAAGAGGTACCATAGTAGCACCTTTTGTAACACAAGCAGTAATTCCTAGCACCAAACCGAAACAGTGAAAAAACGGAACAGGAATGCAAAGTTTGTCGTTATGCGTAAGCTTCATACACTCAGCAATTGCATATCCGTTGTTTAGAATATTCTTGTGTGTAAGCATAACTCCTTTTGGAAATCCTGTCGTGCCGGATGTGTATTGCATATTGATAACCTCATCAGGCTGAAGGCTTTTTTGTCTTTGATAAAGATCAGCATCTGAAACCCTTCTACCGAGATCTACAACCTCATTCCATGTGTACATTCCTCTGTGGGACTCTTTTCCGATAAAAATTAGTCTTTTCAAGTATGGCAAGTTTGGATTTTCAAGTTTTCCTTTTTCACAGTTTTTAAGTTGTGGATTTAACTTTTTTATAATTTCTAAATAATTTGAATCCTTAAAGCCTTCTATAAATATGAGAGTTGAACTATCTGACTGTTTTAGCAGATATTCAAGTTCATAGATTTTATAATTAGTATTTACTGTGACCAAAACAGCTCCAATCTTTGCAAGGGCAAAAATAGAGACAAGATATTCTAACTTGTTGGTTGCCCATACAGCAACATGCTCACCTTTTTGAATCCCTATTGCCAAAAACCCTTTTGCTGTATCTTCAACTATTTTTTTAAACTGTTTATATGTAAGGTATATCTTCTCATGATGATAAATTACAGCAAGATTTTCTGCATACTTTTCTGCTATTATATCAAAATAATCAGGAATAGTCATATCAATCAAAGCCATCCTGCCATTGCCCCCTTAAAATTCACAAAGCCTTTTACCTTGTTTTTGAAATAAGGTAAAAGGCTCATTAATGGTTTTAGATTATTATAAATTTTAAATGCATAAATTGTCAACAGAGAAAATCTTATATATATTTCTTAATATGTCCAATTGCACTTTTCTCTATTCTCGACACTTGAGCTTGTGAAATACCAATAATAGTCGCTACCTCCATTTGTGTCTTCCCTTTGTAATATCTTAGGTATAAAATCTCTTTTTCGCGTTTTGTTAGCCTGCTCAATGCATCTTTTAATGAAATTTCTTCAAGCCATAGATTCTCACACGACTTTTGGTCACTTACTTGGTCAACTACATACATTGTATCAGTGCTGTCTTGGAAAATTGGTTCATAAAGTGAAATAGGTTCTTGTATAGAGTCAAGTGCAAAAACCAAATCTTCTTTTGAAATACAAAGCTCATTAGCTATCTCCTCTAAGGTCGGTTCTCTGTAATTTTGGCTTATATACCTTTCTTTTATTTTTAGTGCCTTGTAGGCTGTGTCTTTCAACGACCTTGATATTCTCATTGCATTGTTATCTCTCAAATACCTTCTTATCTCACCGATTATCATTGGAACAGCATAAGTTGAAAATTTGACATTTTGTGAAAGGTCAAAATTGTCAATAGCCTTAATAAGTCCTATGCAACCAACCTGAAACAAGTCATCCAAATTCTCACCACGATTTGCAAATTTCTGAACAACACTTAAAACAAGCCTTAAATTCCCTTCTATGAATTGTTTCCGTGCCTCTTTGTCTCCGTTTTTCATTTTCTTTAGAAGCTCAATTTTCTCTTCATGACTCAGCATAGGGAGAGTTGATGTGTTAACACCACAAATCTCTACCTTGTTCAAATTGTAGCCTCCCCCTTTTTTCAAAAGCTTAACTAAGGTTTAGTATTTACTCTAAGGGAGGCAATTATTCTAAAAATAGTTGGTATTTTATATAATCTTTGCTAACTCTTTTTTAAGTCTTGTAATAATCTTTTTTTCTAATCGGGAGATATAACTTTGGGAAATTCCCAACATATCAGCAACCTCTTTTTGCGTCTTCTCACCTTCATCACTAAATCCAAATCTGAGCTCTACAATCCTCTTTTCTCTTTTTGGAAGTTTTTGGATTGCTTTGAGAAGTGCTTCTTTTTCGACATTACTTTCAATACTGCTGTAAACCCCCTCAGAATCTGTTCCCAAAACATCAGATAGCAAAAGCTCATTTCCGTCCCAGTCAATATTTAATGGCTCGTCTATTGAAAGTTCCAGTTTTCTATGTGAGTTTCTTCTCAAAAACATCAAAATTTCATTTTCAATACATTTTGATGCATACGTTGCAAGCTTGATGTTTTTGTCAGGATTATATGTATTGATAGCTTTAATAAGTCCAATCGTACCAATTGATACTAAGTCCTCAAGATTTATCTTGGTATTTTCAAATTTTCTTGCAATATAGACAACAAGTCGTAAATTTCTCTCAACCAATACCTTTTTTAGTTCTTCCTTCCTCTCATAATGAATCTTATTCAAAATCTCAGACTCTTCCTCTGGAGTAAGTGGGGGTGGCAATGTCTCACATCCGCCAATATAAAATAGTTCAGTTATCTGTGAATCAGAAAGCTGAAAACCAAGCTTTTTAAAAAGTTCCAAAACATAATTTAAAAGTTTTGATTCAAATCTCATCTTCATCCTAAAACCTCCTTTAAAAATCAAATTAAGTCAGGGCCAAGTAAGGCTGAATACCTGTTTGATATCTTCTTATCGTACAAAGCGATTGCCACATCCCTTTTTGTCCATGTGTTCCTATTCTCTGAGATGTAAAACTCATCAGGTATCACTCCAATTAGAACTCCATGTTCCTGTCCAATAGAATTGTAAGGAATGAGAACAATTTTATGTCCAAGATGTTTTTGTAGTTCTTCCAAATTCTGGGTAGATATGTCAGCTTGGTTACCTTTTTCTCTTAGCAAATTTCTCTCCACAATTACAACTGGTCTTCCTGAAAATGGCTCCTTTAGGTTATTCCCTGTATCAACATAAGCCGTACAATTGTATTCTACGTCATTTATCTTGAATTTTATGTATCTTATAAGTGATTCTTTATACATTCTTTTGAGTATCAGCTCATATGACAGTTTAAAGACAATCAAAGAACATCCAAGAGCTATCAGTACATTTTTAAGTTTAACCTGAACATCAATTACAAAGCTGCTTTTTGTTATATAATAAAGGAAAAATACCATACCACCGAACATTATTGTAACAAGGTAAAAACTGAGCAGCTGTCTTAGAAAGATGAAAAATTTTTTGGGCCAAAAAGTTAGATAAACAAAAATTACAGATACAATTATCTTACCAAATATTGAGTATAAAAATTGCATGGGGGGATAAAATTGTAGCAAAGAATAAAGTGAAGCCAAAATGCTTGTAAAAAGTATCTTGAAACTACTAACATTTGTTCTTGTGATATACGCAGTTATGAGGAAAATAAAGTAGTTAATAACTAAGTTCTCCAATATATACACATCAGCATAGATAATCATGATTTGATTTAAAACATCTTTCTCATCAAATTGGTATTTCTAAGTAAAATTATACTTCTCTACAGTTGAAATTTATGTCAAAATATAAAAGAATCCACTTTTCATTTTTATCCATATTTCATGCAATTTCGCCACAAAAAAACCCCCTGCATACATTCTGCAGAGGGTCTTTTTGCTTTATTTTTTGTTCTTTAGGAATATTGGAATTTCAAATATATCATCGTCTTGGAAAAGACTTTGTAGATTACTTGTCTTGGATGAAGAAATCTTACTGGTTTGCTGATTTTGCTGACTATCTTCCACAGAATCAAAACCAGTTGCAATGACAGTGACCTGAACCTCATCCTTCATCTCTTCATTGAAAACAATTCCCATGATAAAGTTGACATTCTCATCAGCCTCAGATGAGATAAGTTCGTTTGCCTTTTCAATCTCATCAAGCAAAAGCTCTTCTGGGTTACCTGTGTAGTTGACCAATACTCCCTTTGCACCTTTTATTGACGTTTCCAAAAGTGGGCTGTTAATAGCCTGCTCTAAAGCTTTCAAAACCTTTTCATCTCCTTTTGCCTTGCCAATACCCATATGTGCATATCCCTTGTTCATCATAATAGCCTTTACATCTGCAAAGTCAACATTGATAAGCCCCGCATTCAAGATTATATCAGAGATACCCTGAACACCTTGTCTTAGAACGTCATCTGCCATTCTGAACGCATCAGAAATCTTCAAGCTCTTATTTGTTGAAAGCATAAATAGTCTATCATTAGGTACAATTATTATAGTATCAACTATTTTCTTTAGTTCCTCAATTCCTTTTTCAGCATTGATTCTACGTTTTGCACCTTCACTTTTAAAAGGCCTTGTGACCACTGCAACTGTCAATATACCCAGTTCTTTTGCAATTTCAGCAACAACAGGGGATGCACCTGTCCCTGTACCACCGCCCATCCCAGCTGTAATAAATACCATGTCAGCACCTTTTAAAACCTGAGATATCTCTTCTTTGCTCTCCTCCGCTGCCTTTCTTCCAATCTCCGGGTCAGCTCCTGCTCCAAGTCCTTTTGTTACTTTTTCGCCTATTTGAATCTTATAATGTGCTTTTGAGCGCTGCAAAGCCTGCTTGTCTGTGTTGACTGCAATAAATTCCACCCCAGATACTCCAACATCAATCATCCTGTTTACTGCATTATTACCCGCCCCACCAACACCAATTACTTTTAGCTGAGCAACAGTCATCTTTTCAGTGTCAAAACTAATCATCCTTGTTCTCCCCCTTAGCAAAACTCTTGTTTTTTAGCAAAAGTACTCTTCGCATCTCACCAAAGTTCTGAAAAATCCTAACACCAAACGCAACAACAGCCGCTTGGTATAGAGGAATACCAAGCTTGTCACCTAAATACGCAAAAAGCATAGCAATTAATGTATTGCCAACAAAACCAGATATGAATATGTCAATTTTGAAATCACCTTTCAAGTTTGATTTTAGAGCACCAAATATTGAATCAAGTGCTGCAAGAAGTCCCACTGCTACATATGACGAATAATCCTGTGGAATACTTACTGGAATAAATATACCTATCAAAATACCTATCGCAAGGGCAAGTACAAGTATAATCATCTTCTCATCAACTTCCCTCACTTTTAATCTTCGCGTAGTTGAATTTTAAAGTCCCTGTATACCTCGGAATTACAATATTTGAAGCCTCTTCAATTTTCACCTCAATAGAAAACTCCTTTAAAAGGTCTATAATACCACCCCGCATCATAAGTGAATTTTTCAAAATTTTAGGATCACCAATAGCCTTTATTATGTACGGGGTAGAATAACGAGTATTGTTTATGCTGATTGTTGGACCTGCACATCTTATCTCGGTTGTGCTAACCACCCTCTGGTCATTTATAGATATAGCCTCAGCCCCAGCTGCTCTCAGTTCATTTATAACCTGTAATATATCTGAATCGTGCAAAAGAAAACTATTCGGGTCAACATTTGCTGTTGCAGGAACTTTGCTATCATCAAGTGTAATTATTATACCAGGCCCTTCAACATCTGTAAGTCCTGCTAATATCTTTACCTTGTCAAGTTCATCTTTTAAAAGCTCTGTTGTTTTGCTAATGCTTGCAGCAGAATCTTGATATTCTTTTATTTTGCTTTCCAACTCATAAATTTGAGACCTCAAACTACTATTTTCTTTTCTCAGCTGGTTTATCTGTTCAGCAAGTTCAATTGCTCTTGCCTTTTCAAGGTTTTTTAGCTCATTACTTTGCCTTACACTCTTTATCTGCATTGAAATTAAAATTCCTAAAATCAATAACAAAATAGCAGTTGCAACTTGTCCACCTGTTGGTTTTTTTATCCTGATTTTCATAGCAATCAATTGTCCTCCTCAGTGTTTGGACTGAATGTAGCAATTCCATTTGAATTCAGAGTTATTGTACCTTCAATGTGTCTGGGAAGCTTTTCATAAACGCTTTTTAAAAGCCTTAGCTTATAATCTATTTCTGAGAGGTCACCTACCTTGACTATTAGCTTGTCTATTTTGAATTCAATATTGTTTACACTTTTTAGTGAGACAGTGACACAATCAACATTAAATTTGCCAAAAATATCAAACTTTTTTAAACTATTTGCAACTCGCAATCCTTCATCAAATAGCAGCTCATCGTCTATATCAAGTTTCTTGCCAACCGTAGCTTCATTCACTTTGAGACCTTCAAATATGATTGACTTTTTCGGCAAATCTCCTTCTATTCTTATTACATACCCATTTTTATCAACTTCTATATAAGAATTTAAATATTTTATAAGACCCACAGTCTCTTTTTCATAAACCTCTAAAATTAGCATATTTGGAAAACGCCTTGTGATTTTCACATCTTCAATCTCGGGGTTTTCCAGAAGTTTTTGCCTAATCTCTTTTGTATTTATATTCAGTATATTCTGATTTTGATATTGTTGTAGTATTTTTATAATATCATCTTTTTTGACTCTTTTCAAATTATGTATACTAAACTCTTTCACATTGAAGTAATCTAACCTGAAAACAAATATAGCAGTTAGTACTACTAAGATTAATAATACAATAAACTTTCTCGCAAATCTACCCATTTGGTATTTCCACTCACCTTTTATAGCAATTGTTAATTTTAGTTTATTGACCTCTTCTAATCTTGGCACCTAAGGTTGAATACTTCTCTTCAATCCTTTCATACCCTCTGTCTATATGCTCTGCAGTTACAATCTCTGTCTTTCCCTCTGCACACAGCCCCGCAATAAAAAGTGCTGCTCCACCTCTTAAATCCTGAGCAAAAACCTGACAACCCCTTAGCTTCTCAATTCCATTTATAATAGCTATGTCCTTTTCTACATGTATCTGAGCACCCATTTTATTAAGTTCTGGAACATGCTTGAACCTGCTTTCAAAAATAGTTTCTTTTATTATGGTTACCCCTTCAGCTATAGAAAACACAGTACAAACAGGAGCTTGAAGATCAGTTGGAAATCCCGGATAATAATGTGTTGTAATCTTTTGGTTTCCTTTTAATCTTCTGTCTTTTTTGATATATACCTTATCTCTTTGCTCTTTTATTTTACATCCCGCACTTTTAAGGATATGAAGTATCGAATCTAAATGCCGCGGAAAAACATTCTTCAGTAAAACTTCTCCCCCACATGTTGCAACAGCACAAAGATACGTCCCTGCAACAATTCTATCAGGAATGACAACATAATGATCTACTTCATTTCTTAACCTTTTTACGCCTTCAATCTTAATGGTATGAGTCCCTGCGCCTTTTATCCTTGCTCCAAGCTTGTTTAAAAAGTGGCAGAGGTCTGCTATCTCAGGTTCTTTTGCAGCATTTCTAATTATAACCTCACCGTCACAGAAAACCGAAGCAAGTATAATATTTTCGGTAGCACCAACAGAGGGTATTGGTAAAAACACCTCTCCACCTTTTACGGAATCGCATCTGCATTCAATTGTGTTGTCATATTCAAAAACCTCTATGCCAAGCTGGACAAATGAAGATATATGAAGGTCAATGGGACGTTGGCCTATCTCACAACCCCCAGGGTGGTTTGTAAGTCTCACTTCTTTGAATTTGCTCAAGATTGCTCCAAGAAATAATATGCTTGAGCGCATCATCTTGGCACACTGTGGAGGAATTGTAAAGTTCTTAATTGAAGTTGGATCAATATATGCAATGTTGTCCTCAAACCTTGTTTTGCATCCAAGATATTCAAGTATCTCAATAGTATGTCTTACATCAGCAATGTCAGGTACATTTTTTATTATGACTTGCCCTTCTGCTAAGATTGAAGCTGTTAGAATGGGCAATGCTGCGTTTTTTGCACCCTCAATTTCAATCTCACCATATAAAAAAGTTGGACCCTCAATAATGAGTGTTTGCATGTTTGTACCCTGCAAAGCACCAACAATAGTGTCGCATATTATTTTATTCATTGCCTTTAATATTTGTTACAATGATAAATACTCTTCAAAAATCTTTCCTATATTCTGAGTTGCCTCAGGTTTTCCCATCTTTTTGCTGTTTTCACTCATTTTTTTGTATAAATCCTTGTCGTATATTAGCTTTTCAAGAGAACTTTTCAACTTATCACTTTCAAGTTCGTTTTCAAGCACAACAAAACAAGCCCCTACTTTTTCAAGTGCCCTTGCATTGTACTCTTGATGGTTGTTTGCAACATATGGCGATGGCACAATTATGCTTGGCTTCCCCAATGCAGTTATTTCAGATATGGCAATTGCACCTGCTCTTGATATTACAATATCTGCAGCTGCCAAATATCTTGGCATATCTGAAATATAAGGCAGTATCTTTATATTTGACTTGACCCCTAAACTATTAGCAAAGTTCACAGCCTCTAAATATTTTGTATCACCTGATGAGAGGATAAAATACACATCTTTACATCCTTCAAACTCTTTTGAAAGTCTAATTACTGCCTTGTTGAGATTCTCAGCCCCCCTGCTCCCACCAACTGCCAAAACTACTATTTTATCTTCCAAACCCAAGGAGCTTTTAGCAGCCCTTACATCATAGGAGAATATCTCAAGCCTTATAGGATTTCCTGTGAGCACTACTTTGTTTGAGTTTTTAAAAAATCTCTTACTTTCTTCAAAGCTAATTAAGATTTTCTCACAAAATCTTGAAATTATCTTATTGGCAAGCCCCGGATATGCATTTTGTTCATGAAGAATTGTTTTTATCATAAGCCTTCTTGCTGCAAATGCAACAGGCAATGACACATAACCGCCTGTTACAAACACCACTTTGGGTTTTATCCTCTTTAGTATCTGCAAGGCTTGCCTGTACCCATTTATAAACTTTAAAAAAACCTCAACATTTTTCACGGTTAAACTTCTTTTTAGTCCTTTTGCTTGAATATATTCAATTTTATAACCATGCTGCGGAACTATCTTTGACTCTAACCCCTCATTTGTCCCTATAAACACTATATTTAAGTTATTGTACCTTTTTTTAAGATAGTCAGCAACGGCAACTGCTGGATAGATGTGTCCACCAGTTCCACCACCACTGAATACGATACTAATTTCTCCCCTGTTCATTTTAACACCTTAATCCTCCTTGAAATGCTCAAAAGTACACCAACACCAAACATGTGGAATAGTATAGAAGACCCTCCATACGTTATAAAAGGGAGTGGCACACCTGTTGCAGGGACAGAAGCTGTCACAACAGCAATATTTAAAATTGCTTGAGTGGCAATTATGCTTGTCACGCCAAACGCAAGCAATGTTCCAAACCTATCACGTGCATGGAGTGCAATGACAATGCCACGCCAGATGAATAATATAAATAACACTATTACAAATACAGCCCCTACAAAACCAAGCTCTTCAGATAAAATTGAGAAAATAAAATCAGTATGAGGTTCAGGAATATACAAAAGTTTCTGTCTGCTCTGTCCAAGCCCCATCCCAAAAAGTCCACCAGAACCAATAGCATATAGTGACTGAATTATCTGATAACCTTTATCAGTTGGATCTGCCCAGGGATTGAAAAGGGCCTGGATTCTTTCAACCCTATATTTTTCTTTAATTGTGAGATAATATAACACAGGCAAAGATAAAACCCCAATTGTCACAAAATAACTTATATTAAGCCCTGCTGCAAAGAGCATCAGCATTGTAATGCAAAGTATTAAGATAGACGTACTCATATTTGGTTCTTTGTATATAAGCGCAAAGTAAACTCCACTCAAGAGCATGGATATAACAAAAATCTTAAACTTCGATTTGCTTTCAGCAGTATCATCAAGATAGCTCGCAAGTAATATCACAAGCGCGTACTTTGCAAGTTCTGAAGGTTGAAACTGAACAGGCCCAATATCAATCCATCTTCGTGCATTGTTAACAAGTTTCCCTATACCAGGAATTAAAACTAATATAAGTGATATTGTTCCTATTACGTAAAGGAGTATGGAAAACTTTTTGAAGATTCTATAATCTAATTGGCTTGTTATATACATCACTATTATTCCTAATAAAAGACCAATTAATTGTTTTTTGAGAAAATAATAACTATCATTAAAGTGATAGTAAGCATAGTAGTAGCTTGCACTAAATATCATAACAACCCCAATTAGAGATAACAAAAGTGCAATATACAAAAGCGGATAGTCAATCATCCTCTTTTCCATTCATCCTTCACATCCCATAAACAAACTCAAAGCTCATTTACATATTGTTTGAAAAGTCTACCTCTTTGTTCATAACTCTCAAACATATCCCAGCTTGCACATGCAGGTGATAGCAAAACCACATCACCTTCTTTTGCAATCTCAAAGCTCTTTTTAACTGCCTCTTTTAAATCCTCTACAAACTCAAAGTTTAAGTATCCTATTTTTTGAAGCTGATCTGCTATTTTCTGTTTTGTCTGACCAAGCAAAAATACCTTTTTGACCTTTTGTGAAATTAGCTTTGCAAACTTTTCAAAACTCTCTCCTTTGTCATAACCACCTGCAATTAAGATTATTGGCACTTCAAACGAATTTAAAGCCTTTGAAGAAGCATCTGTATTTGTGCCTTTAGAGTCGTTGTAAAATCTAACACCATTTATCTCTCTCACAAACTCTATTCTGTGTTCGACACCCTTGAACTCCTTAAGAGTTTTTTCAATGATCGAAGGTTGTATTTCAAAAGGCAGAACGCAGCCAATTGCTGCAAGAGCATTTTCTAAATTGTGCTCACCTGGCATAAATATGTCATCTTTTCTCATCACTTTCTCTACCTTACCTAAAAAGTTACGGTATATAAAATCTCCATCAACAAAAACGCTGTTTTGTGTATCTGACTCGTTTTTTGAAAATGTTATTACCGTGCCTTTTGCACAACCTATCAAATCCCTTGTTATACTGTTGTCCATATTAAGCACAGAGTAACCTTCTTGGTCAATATTTTCAAATATTCTCATCTTTGCTCTTATATAGTTTTCCATATTCATATGCCTATTTAGATGGTCAGGCGTTATGTTCAAAATACACCCAACCATTGGCTTGAAGTATTTAATTGTCTCCAACTGAAAGCTTGAAATCTCTATAACAAAGATAGTATCATCAGTTGAACTTTCAACATAGTCAATAAAAGGAAAACCAATATTGCCACAAACAATTACGTTGTCAAAAGCTTTTTTTAAAATCTCACCTACAAGGGTTGTAGTTGTGGTTTTACCATTTGTGCCTGTGATTGCAACTATATTTTTACTTCTACAGAATCTATATGCAAGTTCTATCTCACCAATTACCTCAATTCCTCTCTTGTGTGCCAGTGTAATATATCTTTTGGTAAGGGGAACACCAGGACTTATAACCACCATGTCAGATGTATCTACTACAGCATCTGGTAAATCATTAAAGTAAAGTTCATCCGCAAATTTTTTTATAGTTTCTTTTTGTTGGTTTTTCATCTCATCTTCTCTTTTCTCATCAAATGCAACAACATAAGCGCCATGTTTTTTTAAAAATCTTGCTGATGATATCCCACTTTTTCCCATTCCGATGACCAGAACCTTTTTGCCAAATAAATCCAATTTTAAATACCTCCAATTCATATTTGTATTATTGCTAAAGCCACTAAACAGAAGATGATTGTGAATATCCAAAATACAACAACAACCTTCGCCTCATCCCATCCTAAAAGCTCAAAGTGATGATGTAAAGGTGCCATCTTGAATATTCGCCTTTTTGTAAGCTTATAATACATCACTTGTAACATGACAGAAATAGCCTCTATGATATAAAGCCCCCCTATTATCATCACCAAGACGGGCTGCTTTAGCATAACAGCAATTGAAAAAATTGCTCCTCCAAGCATCAGTGACCCTGTATCTCCCATAAACACCATTGCAGGATGTGCATTGTATCTTAAAAACCCCATACAGCTGCCTACAATTGCTCCACTGAAGATTGCCATGTCTTGTTTTTTTGAAAAAATTGAAACAATTGCTAAAAATAAACCTACAATAAGAGTAACACCACTTGCAAGTCCGTCAAGCCCATCTGTCAAGTTAACAGCATTCACGGTAAACACCATGAGAACTGACATTATGGGTATATATGCCCAGTTCAAATCTACATACCTGTTCAAAATGGGTATGTAGACATCGGTGCCCAAATACTTTTTTACAATATACAAAAATGTTATGCTAATTAAAAACTGCAAAACCAACTTCTCACGTGCACGCAGCCCCAACGACCTTTTCAAAACAACTTTTATAAAATCATCAATAAAGCCAATCAGTCCGAAGGCAGATGCACAAACAAGCGGTGCTCCTATTTGTGGATATTTTTTATAGAATAGCAAGGAAGTTATCAAAATACTTAAGTATATTACAAGTCCGCCCATTGTTGGAGTACCACTTTTTTTGTGGTGAGTTTGTGGTCCGTCGTCACGGACTACCTGACCACATTTTAAATATCTTAAAAACGGAATTGCAATTGGCATTACAATCAGTACGATCAAAAATGAGATTATAATTGCAAGTATTGTATCAACGTCAAGCATATTTTTAAAGCCCCCTGAGAAAGTTATCTACAAGTTCATCCAGCTTCATACCTCGTGATGCTTTAAATAGCACAATCGCCTCTTTTTCAATTTCTTTTTTAAGAATATTAAGGCATTCCTCCTTTGAGGCATAATAAGCCTTTATACTGCTGCTGTTTTTTCTCACCTCGTCAAATATATAAAAAGCATCTTTACCAGTACAAATGATAACATCAATTGGCTTTGACACTATGTATTTACCAACTTTTCTATGCTCTTGTTCAGAAAATTCACCAAGCTCTAACATATCTCCAAGTACTAAAATCTTTTTGCCACTAAAACCACAAACACCATCTATTGCAGACATCATCGAATGTGTACTTGCATTATAACTATCGTCTACAACTGTCACCCCATTTTTCTTTATTACCTCAAACCTTCTTCTAAGCCCACATTTTTTCAATATCCCTTTCTCAATTGCCTCTTTCTCAATTCCCAAAATTTCGCCAACTGCGATTGCAAAAAGTGAATTGTAGATATCATGAAAGTTAAAGCTTTCTATAAAATACTTGTGATTACTTACCACAAAGAAAAATCCATTGTCTACTTTTTGAATGTCTTCGGCTCTAAAGTCTGCATCATTTTCAATGCCAACTGTCACAACTCTTCTTTTTAGTTCATGCTTGTGCGAATATAAAATATCATTGTCATTGTTAACAATTAATATTCCATCCTCTGGCATACCATCTTGTATCTCAGACTTTGCAAGAAAGATATTGTATCTTGTTTTAAGATTCTCAATATGTGCAACTCCAATATTAGTAATTATTCCTATATTAGGTTTTGCAATTTTCGAGAGAAAAGATATTTCTCCAAAATTGCTCATGCCCATTTCTAAAGTGGCCACTTTTGCCTCATCAGGAATGTTCAATATAGAATACGGAAGCCCAATATGATTGTTAAAATTTCCTTCGTTTTTATACGACCTAAATTTGTTACTCAACACATTAAATACATATTCTTTTGTTGTTGTCTTGCCTACACTTCCTGTAATTCCAATTACAATAAGATCTTTTCTTTTCTCCCTGTAAGCTTTAGCCAAAATCTGCATGGCCTTTAATGTATCCTCTACTTTTAAATACGGGCAGCTTTTTTCTGTGTTAACATCTTTTTGTGTAATAAAACTAATAGCTCCTCGGCTTATTGCCTCTTGAATAAAATCATGTCCATCAAATTTATTTCCTTTTAATGGAATAAATAGTGTGTTTTTGCCTATGTTTTTGCTGTTAATTGAAAAGCTTTCTATTAATACATCATCCCTGAAATTCTCTATGTTCGTGTGCAATGTTTCTGCAATTTCTGACAGCCAAAGACTCATTTTTTTAGTTCCTCCAAGATACTTCTCACAACTTCTCTCTCATCAAAGTGAATAGTCCTATCTTTTAGTATCTGGTAAGTCTCATGACCTTTGCCAGCAAGGACAATAAAGTCATTCTCTTTAGCATTTTTTATAGCATATTTGATTGCTTCAAATCTGTCTGGAATAACTACATACTCGGCGTTTGTCTTTTGCAAACCCACAAGAATATCCTCTATTATTTTAATCGGATCTTCAGTCCGCGGATTGTCAGATGTGACAATCACAAAATCAGCCATTTTCCCAGCTATCTCACCCATAATCGGCCTTTTTGTCCTGTCTCTGTCGCCTCCACAGCCAAAAAGAAGCACCTTTCTTCCTTTTGCAACCTCATCCACTGTCTTCATAAGATTTAAAAGCCCATCTGGCGTGTGTGCATAGTCAATTACAATTGTGAATTTGTCATTTGACTCAACTATCTCAAACCTACCAGGTATTGACTTAACAGATTCAAGGCCTGCCTTTATTGTTTTTAAGTCTATTCCAAGCGCATAGGCACAGCTTGCAGCTGCCAGGGCATTGTATACAGAAAAGATGCCGGGAATATTAAGCGTTACTTGCTCTCTATTGTCCAATTGCCAAAGCTCAAATTGGTTTTTATTTACATAAAGCTTTACATTCATTGCACAAACGTCTGCTTTAGAATTTATACCATATGTGACGGAATCCGGATAAATATTGACAATTTTTCTCCCCCATTCATCGTCTACATTGACAACTCTTTTTTTACTCATCTCAAAAAGTTTTAACTTAGCAGCAAAATAATTTTCCATTGTCCCATGAAAATCAAGATGGTCTTGGGTAAGATTGGTAAATACTCCCACATCAAAGTCACAACAATCAACCCGATGCAGTTCAAGCGAATGTGATGACACTTCCATTACAACGCTGTCTACATTTTCTTTTTTCATCTCAAAGAATAGTTTCTGCAAATCGTAGGATTCAGGTGTTGTGTGCTTTGCTTCTATCTCCTTTTGACCAATCATATTCTTAACTGTTCCAATAAGGCCGACCTTACGACCACTTTGTTCAAGGATTGACTTTATCATAAAGGTGGTCGAAGTCTTGCCGTTTGTCCCTGTAACACCAATGAGTAAAAAGTTTTTTGATGGATGTTCAAAAAAGTTAGCAGAAATAACCGAAAGAGCTTTCCTTGTATTTGAGGTTTTTATAAAGAGGACCTTATCTTTCAACTTTGAGGTGTCGAAAAATTCATCGACAATTATAAGCTTTGCACCTCTTTCTATTGCCTCATCTATATACTCATGCCCATCTGTCTTAAATCCTTTTATACACACAAATGCAAAGCCATCTTCTACATTTTTTGAACTATAAGCAACATCTTTTATATCTTCATCAAAATTTTTTATATTTGTTTCAATCATATCCAAACCTTCTATTAGCTTGTTTATTTTCACCTCAAAGCCCCCTTGTCTTTCAAGCTCTATTCAGCATTTTCTTTGTCAGCAAACTCAACTTCAACTATTGAGCCAATTGGCACTTTTGTACCTGGCTGAGGGTCCTGTCTTATGGCCTTGCCTTTTATCCCTTTTATCTTTATATTAAGCATATTACTTGTCAAGACCTTCTGTGCATCTTGCATACTCAGCCCTACCACATTTGGTACAACAACTTCTGATTCATTGTTCTGCACAGTAAAAAGAACTATTGTTGAACCTTCTTTTAGCATAAATCCTGCCCTAGGTATTTGGTCAATTACATTTTTGCCATTGCCTACAACTTTGACATTAAATTTGCTGTCTAAAACTGTCTTTTTTGCGCTTTCAATGTCCATACCAGTAACATTAGGTACAATATACTCTTTGTAAAATTCAATTTTCTTTAATTCCTCGGCTGTATATTGTGGTTGTATTTCAAGGTATCTTAGAATATCATTTAACAGGTCACGTGCAACAGGTGCTGCAATCAAACCGCCATAGTAAAGCGATGGGTCTGGCTCGTCAATAATCACAAGCACAGACACTTTTGGATTGTCAGCTGGCGCAAACCCACCAAATGATGCTATATACCTTTTCACCGTCTTATCATATTTTTGTGATGTACCTGTCTTGCCAGCAACTTTATATCCTAACAGGTAAGCATTGTGACCAGTACCATTTGTTACAACAGACTGTAAAATACTTCTCAGTCTTCTTGCTATCTCAGGATTCATAACCCTTCTTTTTTGTGGATTGTCAAACGACTTTATTACTTTCTTATCTTTATCATAAATGGCCTTGACAATATGAGGCTGGACCCAAACACCATCGTTTGCAACGGTATTTATCATACTAATTACCTGAATAGGTGTTGCTGAAATACCTTGACCAAACGATATTGTTGCAAGTTCAACTGGTCCAACCTTGTCAATAGGTTGTACAATGCCCTTCGCCTCACCAGGAAGATCAATTCCTGTCTTTTGCCCAAACCCAAATAGGTTTATATACTTATACAGTTTTTCTTTGCCAAGTCTCTGACCAACTTCTATAAATACTGGGTTACACGAATTTTGCACACCTTCCACAAAATTTTCTGCACCATGCGGATTGTAGTATCGCCAACATCTAAGTATAGCATTTGCAACCTTTACATAACCCCTACAGTAAAACTGAGAGTTTTCATTTACAACTCCTTCCTCAAGGCCTGCGGCTGCAGTGACTATCTTAAATGTAGAACCTGGCTCATACACATCGTTAAGTGCCCTGTTTCTCCACATTGACTGAATAATCTTGACCTTCTCAGACTGTGGAAGTTTATCAAAATCAGGGAATCTGTCTTTGTAAAGCAGGTCAAAAGGCTTGTTTGGATCAAAGTCAGGTTTTGATGTCATAGCTAATATCTCACCTGTTTCGACCTTTTCAACTATTATTGTTACACTTTTTGCCTTGTTATCATACAAAGCTTTCTGTGCGTATTTTTCTGCAAAGTGCTGTATTGTTTCATCAATTGTGAGCATAACGTCATAGCCATCAACAGGTTTTTTGAAAAACTCCTCAGAAAATGGTGCTGCCCTCCCGCTTGCATCTGTTTGGGCAGCAATGCTGCCTGGTTTCCCTCTCAAATACTTGTCATAATAAAGCTCAAGTCCTGCTAACCCCTGGTCATCAACACCAGTAAATCCAAGCACTTGTGCTAAGAAATTCCCGTTTGGATAAACCCTTTTTGCACCGCCTGTAAGATAGACCCCGGGAAGGTCATATTTTCTTATCTTATTTGCTTTGTCCTTGTCAATATTGCGTGCTATGTAAACGTCAGAAACTCCTTTTGTATTGAGTTTTTTCAAAATCTTTTCATAGTCCATACCCAAAATACCTGAAAGCACTCTTGCTGTATACTCTTTGTCTTTGACCTGACTCAAAGAAGCAACAACTGTTTCTGCTGTGATTGACATTGCTAAAATCTTGCCGTTTCTGTCAACTATACTACCTCTTTTTGGAGCAACAAGCCTTTCTCTGGTCCACTGCGAAAACGCCTTTTTTTTGAGCTCTTCTCCTTTTATCAGCTGAAGATATGAAAGTCTTCCAACAAGCAATACAAAACTCAAAAAAAATATTGCCATCATAAATATAATTCTCTTTTTTATCTTGATCGATGCCTCTTTCAAGCTTTCGCTTCCCCCATTGTAAGTTTAAAAATAATCAAAATAGTTTCTTAATAAAGTTTATTATTGAAAATATTCTATTATTATAGTTTGCCTTATCTTTCTTTGCCAAAACCTTATTATTACTGCTGCTGTCGTCAACAGTTACATAAATAACTTGCGATGAATCAGGATGGGTCATAGAGTACTTCTCAGTTGCAATTCTTTCTATTTCAGAAAGTGTAAACTTACCATCTATCTGAAGTTTTAACTCTTTGTTTATGTCACTTTGGATTTTCAACTCATTTTGGAGTTTTGCAAGTTTTGCCCTCTCTGCTGTAATATTTACATATCCGCACATTAAGATTATTGAGATACCACAAAATACACTTACAAATATAAGGCGTTTCACCAACTTTAATTTCTCAAGCTTTCTTTGTTTACTTATCTCCTTTCTTAGCTCATTTTTTTTAATTATCTCTTCTTCTACCTCTCTTCTCTTGAGTTCCTCTAAAAAATCATCATCATACAGCACAGAAGCTTCTTTTGCCATAATAAATAAAACCCCCTTAAATTTGTTTCATATCTTCTCGGCCACTCTCAGCTTTGCGCTGTGGCTTCTCTTGTTCCTCTCAATCTCCTCTTTGGTAGGGGTTATGGGTTTTTTTGTGAGAATATTCAGCTCTTTCTTTTTCCCGCACACACAAACTGGTATATCCTTTGGACATATACACTCAAGTGAGTGATACTTAAAAAATTCCTTTACTATCCTGTCTTCAAGAGAATGAAATGATATAACACAAATTCTCCCACCACTTTTTAAAAATCTTATACTTTTTTCAAGTGCTACTTTTATCTCTTCAAGCTCACCATTTACTTCAATCCTGATTGCTTGAAAAGTTCTTTTTGCAGGATTTGAACCGTCTTTTGGTCTCGGGACAACCGAGTTTATTAAATCATTTAACTCTTTTGTAGTTGTAATTGGCTTCTGTTTCCTTCTTTTTACAATCTCTTTTGCAATTTTTTTGGCACACCTTTCTTCCCCATACTCTCTTATTATTCTCTCAAGCTCCTTTTCAGAGTACTTGTTGACAACATCATATGCTGTGAGCTTGCTTGTCTTGTCCATCCTCATGTCTAAAAAAGAGTCACTATTGTATGAAAAACCCCTCTCTGGCTTGTCAAGTTGTAAAGACGATACACCAAGGTCGAACAATATTCCATCAATCTTGTCAATCCTAAGAAAGTTAAGTACCTCATCTAACCTTGAAAATGGTGAATGAACAATCTTTATATTGTTGCATTCCTTAAACTTTTCTTTGCCAAGCTCTATTGCCTCTTCATCTTTGTCTATTGCAATCAGAAAACCATTACTTGATAGTTTTTCAAGTATCTTCTTCGAATGTCCTCCAAGACCGAATGTTGCATCAACATATATCCCATTTGGTTTGGTCACTAAATACGATGTGGATTCTTCAAGCAAAACTGGTATGTGCTCATACATCTCTCTTCACCTGTAATGTTTAATTCTCATATCCCAAGTTCTTCCATTTTCTGTGCAATTTTTTCAACAGAAAGACTTTCATCTGCCATTTCTCTTTGCCAGTTTTCTTCGCTCCATATCTCTATTCTGGTCATAACACCAATGATAAATACCTCTTTTTGCAAGTTTGCATATTCTCTCAAATTTTGTGGTATCAGTATCCTCCCTTGCTTGTCAACCTCACATTCGCACGCCCCCGCAAAGAAAAACCTCAAAAATGCCCTTGCGTCTTTACTTGTAAGTGGCAACTTCTTTAACTTTTCTTCTAACACTGCCCACTCTTTGAGCGAGTACCCAAAAAGGCAGTTGTCAAGCCCTTTTGTCAATATAAATCTTTCACCAAGTTCTTCTCTGAATTTAGAAGGTAAAGTTACCCTTCCCTTGTTATCCACCACGTGTTTATACTCACCTATTAACATTCAACCACTTTACTCCACTTTGAACCACTTTATAAAAATATTCTATATCAATTCGAAAAATCCTTCAATAAAAGAAAAAAAATAGGGCAATTCAATCGCCCTATTTTTATGCCTTTCTTTTAAAATTTTTTCTGTAAATGTACCCCCCGCCTCTGCTAAAAAAAAGTTTTTAGACCTTCCCCTCTTTTTGTACCAGCTTCTTAAAAACTACCTCATTCTGCTCTTTATAGTAGTCCAAAATCAGTTTGTCCAGCTCAGTACTGACATGGTATATCGCATCATAATCTGCATTACTGTTTATAAGCTCATCCAGCTTCTCTCTGAGTTTCATTATCTTTTCAGTTATCATATTCCCACCATCTTACAGAGATTGTATTTTAATTATAAAACCAAATGCGCATTTTGTCAACAAAAATACTCTAAAAATACATTGTACTGATTTTTTGCTATATTTTGTCGAAATATTGTAATCTCAATTTTAAAACAATAGTTGATCCAATAATGACACAAATTACTGCAACAAGTTGGGACACTCTTATCGGACCGAGCATTAGACTGTCTGTTCGCAGAGCTTCTATAAAAAATCTTCCAATAGAGTATAAAATTAAATAAAACCCTAAAATCTCGCCATCTTTCTTCTTATATTTTCTCAAAATAAGCAAGGTAAAAAACACAAGAAAATCCCATACTGATTCGTACAAAAATGTTGGATGGACTTCTATACGCTTTCCTGCTTCCACACTATAAATCTGCATACGCCAGGGAAGATTCGTCTCATAACCATATGCCTCGCGGTTTGCAAAGTTTCCCCATCTTCCAATTGCCTGCCCTAAAATAAGACCATGTGCACCTATGTCGCATATCTTCAAAAAACTTATTCTTTTTGTTCTACAGTATATATAAGTGCTGACAAGTGCACCTATCACCGCACCGTATATTGCAATACCACCTTGGCGTATTGCAAATATACTAAGAAGATTATCTTTGAACTCTTTAAAATTAAACAATACATAATACACCCTTGCAAATATAATCGCAACAGGTGTTGCAATTATTGCAATGTCAAGTAAAACTTCTGTTTGTACATTTTCCTTTTTTGCAATATAGCTCGAAACAAGAAAGCCGCATAAAAAACCAAATGCAATTATTATCCCATACCATCTAACTTCAAGGCCAAAAATCTTAAACGCTATTGGACTAAAATTAAACTTAAGGTGGAACCCCGGAAATACTATACTGTTGTCATACATTTGTTTTCTCACATCCAACAATTTTTTATTGTATCGGCCAAACAATAGAAATACAGCTTTTGTCTTCCTCAAAAAAGTTTTTTAGCCTATTTTGGCAACTTTCATAGGACACTGAATTTATCTCTTTTACATACTCAAATATATTTATGCCTTTGAAGTAGCTATATATAAACTCAACTGATAGCTTTTCTGGATTGTCAAACTTTCGCAAGTGATTTCCAAGAACAACCTTTTTTGCTCTTTCAAATTCGTTCTTTTCAATACCATTATTCTTCACATTCTCTATGTGCTCTAACACCCTTTGGTACACCTGGTCCGGGTCCTTGCTCTCTCCTCCTATCATGAAAAAGGAGTAATCAGGCTCGCAATTATATTCAAAACCAAAATTCTGATTGATCAATCCTTCTTTGTAAAGCTGCTCATAAAAATCTGTGGACTTTCCAAAGAGTATCTCGGCTAAGATTTGTGTTTCTATATCTTTCATTATCATCTCATACGGTGGAAGGTCGTTTAAATGGTCTTTAAAACCTATATAAAAAATAGGCGTCGAAATAGACAGCTTTACCTCTATCCTCTTTTGATTTACCCTATCGGGTTCTTCAGGATAGATTCTTTCGATCAAGCTCTGATATTCTTTTGTCTTTTCCATTTTTTCAATCATATCAAAAACCTTCTGTGGGTCAACATCACCACATACTACAATAATCATATTGCTTGGATGGTAAAATGTATTGTAACATAGGTAAAGGTCATCTTTTGTAATTTTTTGGATACTATCAAGTGTCCCTGCTATGTCAATCTTAACAGGATGTTCAACGTATAGGGCGTTCAAGAGGTTAAAATACACTCTCCAATTTGGATTGTCCTGATACATTCTTATCTCTTGTGCAATTATACCCTTTTCTTTTTCAACATTTTGGTCTGTAAAATATGGGTTTTGTACAAAATCCAAAAGTATTTCAAAGTTTTCGTAAAAGTTTTGGGTTGAGATGAAATAGTAAACTGTCTCTTTAAATGAAGTAAAGGCATTTGCCATGGCACCAAACTTTGCAAACCTGTCAAATACATTTCCCTCTTGTTCTTCAAACAGTTTATGCTCCAAAAAATGCGCAATTCCATCTGGAACTTCAACTATCTCATTTGTTTTAGGATGAATAAATTTGCTGTCGACAGATCCATATTTTGTAGCATAGCCAGCAAAGGCCTTACTAAAGTTCTTTTTCTTGATAACAAACGCTTTTAGTCCATTTGTATATGAGTTTACATAAACTTCTTCGTGCAAAACGTCATCGTATATTCTCTCCATCTTACATTGCACCTCTGTTTCTCAAGAAATATACTGTATCAACCTCAAATCTGTTAGCAATCTCTTTTACATCTGAAACATTCACATCTTTAAGCATTTCAAAAATCTCTTTTGGCTCAAGCATCTCACCCACTAAAGCCTGATTGAGGTAAAATCCAAGTAGATCTCTTGGACTGTCATAAATAGCCATCAGCGCTGTTTTGTAATAATTTATGGCACTTTCATATTCAACCGTTGTGATCACGCCTTTTTTGATATCCTCAAGCTGCTGTAAAATCAGATTCAAAGCTTTTTCATAGTTTTCAATCTCTATTCCAGAACTTATAACCATGACTGACTTGAATCTATCAACCCTTGAAAATGCATAGTAACAAAGCGAAGCCTTTTCACGCACATTTTCGAATAACTTTGATTTTGGTGACGCACCTAAAACTCCGTTTAACATCAAAAGTTTGTAGTAATCAGTGGACCTTGTGTCAACATTTGTCCTTATACCAATTGAAATCTTGCCTTGGTTTACTTCCATTTCCTCTGTAATATACCTTGTACCAGCAAAAGGAAAATTAATAGAAAAATCATTTTTGATATCTTCTCTTTGATTTTGTCCAAATACTTCTAAGGCCTTAGAAATTGCGTACTCTTCGTTGTAGTCGCCATAAATCATCACATACATAGGCTTTTTCTCAACTACTTCTTTGTACTGCAAAAATAGTTTATCTTTCGTTATGGTCTTCAAATCATCAACATTCCCCTTTTCGTAAAGGGCATAATTTTGTCCTTCAAACATTATTTCTATACACCTGTCAATTGCGTACTGGACCTTGTCGTTGATTCTGCCTTCTATTTCCTGTTTGAGATTGTTCTTTTCTTGTTCTATCACATCTTCTTTAAATCCACCACCATATTCTATTGGTCCATAGATTATGTCATGTAAAAATTGCAAGGACTTCTCATAAAGCTGTTCGCCAGCATATCTGTCATTTAAAAAACTTATTGAAAAGGTAATTGTCTGCAAATCGCCTTTTTTATCCACGTCAATGCTCAGAGTTGCACCATACATATTATCCAAAACCCTGTTTATCTCTTTCATATCCTTGTACTTATTGTTTCCCCTAATCAAAACCATTGGAAATAGCGCATTTAAAGTGTTTTTTTCTTTTTCAAGCCTGTCTATAAATGCTACCACAACTCTGTTTATCTTGAATCTATCGTCGTAAAATGCCATATAAAAATTGTTATTTGAGTCTATCTTCTGCACTTTTCTCATCTCCTCAAAAACTACGTTTAAACCAACAATGTTTTTAATTTTATTTTACCCTTTTTTTGCAAATCCATCAACAAATTTGCCATCTTCACAGCTCAGAAGATATTATCTCTTCAAATTTTAAAAGCAGCTTCCTAAATAGCTCTACGTACTCAAGTTTAATGTTTTGGTAAATCTCGTAAGCCATTTTCTGGTTATATAAGTGTGAAGTCATATTTCTATCTGAAAGCATTTTAAGCCACCTGTCACCGTCTTCTATAATGCCGTTTTGATATGCATACTTTATAACGCCCCGAGGATTGTTAATCTCTAAACCAGTATACTTCAAATATTCCCTCATGAGCTTCCATGAAAGTTCAAAGACAAATTCAAATCTCTGGATTGTCCCGTCCATAATGATGTCCCTATCTGGCTGTATACTTATACCTTCTTCCAATCTTTTTAAAGCACTCTTAAAATCTTCAAACTTCTCTACTATTCTCTCTTTCATATATAACTGCTCCTTCTTTCATAATACTTTCTTTGAGACTTTCTTTTGTAATGCTATTGAACGCAACAACATCAAACAGCAATATTGTATTAACTTCTTCTAATTCATCCTGGATCTTATAAATTGGATTTTCACTCTCCTCTTCAAGCCAAATACATATGTCCACGTCAGAACCTCTTCTATAGTCTCCTCTTGCCCTCGAACCAAAGATACAAGCTTTTATTACTTGCTTGTATTTCTTAAAAATTTCGATAATCTTATCTAAGATTTCTTCCTCAATTCCAAACCTTTTGGTTTCCACCTTCATTCTCACCTTTTCAAAAAATTTAAAAAAGAGGGAGCTTAAATTTTCTCAAGCTCCTCTCTTAAGATTTCATTTACAAGCTGTGGGTTTGCCTTGCCTTTTGTTATCTTCATAACCTGTCCTACCAAAAATCCAAACGCCTTCTCTTTTCCATTCTTGTAGTCTTCTACTGATTTTGGATTGTTTACTATTGCCTGTTTCACAGCTTCTAAAATTACGTTCCTGTCTGTTATCTGAACAAGTCCTTTCTCCTTTACAATGACCTCTGGATCTTTGCCTGTTTCGAACATCTCTTCAAAGACTTGTTTTGCAATAGTATTGGAAATTGTCTTGTTATCAACAAGGTTAATCAAGCTTGCAAGCTGATTTGGCCTAATTTTTATGTTGACAATTTCCTCAGGCTCTAATCCTTTGTCATTTAATATCCTCATAATCTCTCCCATCATCCAGTTGCTTGCAGCCTTTATATTTTGGGTGTATTTTATGCACTCTTCAAAATAGTTTGCTATTGCCTTTGATGATGTAAGAACTCCAGCATCATATTCTGGAAGCCCATACTCTTTTATATACCTTTCCTTTTTCTGGTCAGGAAGTTCAGGGATTCTCTTTCTGATCTCCTCAATCCAGTTGTCGTCTACAATTATAGGTGGAAGGTCAGGCTCCGGAAAGTATCTATAGTCGTGCGCTTCTTCTTTTGTCCTCATTGAAAGGGTTATACCTTTTGCCTCGTCCCATCTTCTTGTCTCTTGTACAACAACACCGCCACTTTCCAAAACCTCTATTTGCCTCTTTGCTTCATACTCAATAGCCCTGACAACAGACCTAAATGAGTTTAAGTTTTTCATCTCGGTCCTTGTTCCAAACTCTTTTGAACCTTTTGGTCTTACAGAAAGATTTACATCTACTCTGAGCGAACCTTCCTGCATCTTGCAGTCAGAAACCCCTGTGTATTGCAAAATTGCCTTTAGCTTTTCAAGGAAAATTCGTGTCTCTTCACTTGAACGTAAATCAGGTTCTGTAACAATCTCAATCAAAGGCACACCACATCTGTTAAAGTCAACAAGACTACCTTCCTCCCATTGGTCATGAAGAAGCTTCCCAGCATCCTCTTCAATGTGAATTCTCTTTATACCTATTCTCTTCTTTTCACCATTAACTTCAATATCTATATAACCATCATAGCAAAGTGGAAGATCATATTGCGAGATCTGATATGCTTTTGGTAGATCAGGATAAAAATAGTTTTTTCTATCCTGTTTGCTATATTTTGCAATCTTGCAGTTTGTTGCAAGCCCTGCCATTATGGCATATTCAACTGCCTTTTTGTTCAAAACAGGAAGAACACCTGGCATACCAGTGCAAATGGGACAGCAGTGGGTATTTGGCTCACCGCCAAACTCTGTGGTGCAGCTGCAAAATATCTTTGATTTTGTTGCAAGCTCTGCATGTACTTCTAAACCTATCACAACCTCATATTCCATCTTCTTTTTTCACCTCTTGATTAATAACTTTTTGTAAAGATTTATAAATTCTTGGGTTTTAGGTTTTTATATCCACTATTTTGTTCATAGGTATATGCAACTCTCAAGATAGTCTCTTCATCAAACGCCTTTCCTATTATTTGAAGACCTATTGGAAGACCATTACTATCAAATCCGCATGGAATAGAAATAGCAGGAAGTCCTGCAATATTTACAGGCACTGTACATATATCAGACATATACATCTCAAGCGGATTTGATACCTTTTCACCAATTTTGAACGCTGTTGTCGGGCTTGTTGGTGTCACAATAACATCATACTTTTGGAAAGCTTCATCAAATGCTCGCTTAATCAATGTTCTTACCTGAAGCCCTTTTTTGTAGTATGCATCATAATACCCCGCAGAAAGTGCATATGTGCCAAGCATAATTCTTCTTTTTACTTCAGCCCCAAACCCTTCAGACCTTGTCTTTTTATATAAATCTATTAGGTCTTCATAGTTTTGTGTTCTGTACCCATATTTGATTCCATCGTACCTTGCAAGGTTTGAACTTGCCTCAGATGATGCAATGATGTAGTATGTTGGGAGCGCATACTCAACAATTGGTATTGAAAACTCTTCATAATCTGCACCCAAAGACTTTAAAAGTTCAAGGGCTTTTTCAACAGCTTTTTTTACTTCATGGTTAATTCCTTTTTCCATATATTCTCTTGGAACTCCAATCTTAAGACCTTTGACATCATTTACAAGAGCCTTTGTAAAGTCAGGAACATCAACTGGTGCTGATGTTGCATCATATGGGTCATGTCCGCAGATGATATTCATAGCTAAAGCACAGTCTTCAACATCTTTTGTCAAAGGCCCTATCTGGTCAAGAGAAGATGCAAAAGCAACAAGCCCAAATCGCGAAACTCTTCCATATGTTGGTTTCATGCCAACAACTCCGCAAAGTGAAGCTGGCTGTCTGATAGACCCACCTGTGTCAGAGCCAAGTGTGAAAAATGCTTCATCTGCCGCAACAGCCGCAGCAGACCCACCTGATGAACCCCCCGGAACTCTTTCCAAATCCCACGGATTTCTTGTTGTGTGGAAAGCAGAGTTTTCTGTTGATGAGCCCATTGCAAACTCGTCCATATTGAGCTTTCCTAAAAGCGTCATATTATTTTCTTTTAGCTTTTTCACAACAGTTGCATCGTAAGGGGGAACAAAGTTGTAAAGGATTTTAGATGCACAGGTTGTTTTTATTCCATTTGTGCAAAGATTATCTTTCAAGGCAATTGGAAGACCGTAAAGCACCCCTACATCTTCGCCTTTTGCTATCTTCTCATCAATCTTCTTTGCATTTTCTAAAGCTTCTTGTTCTGTGATTGTTATATACGACTTTACTTTATCTTCAACCTGTTTAATTCTCTCAAGAACACTTTCAACAACTTCTTGGCACTTGACCTCTTTTTTCTTGATAAGATCAATTGCCTCGTGCGCAGTCAGTCTGTAGAGCATCTTCTGTTTTGCCTCCTTACATATAAAGATTTATTCTACTATTTTTGGGACTTTTATACAAACATCGTCATGAGATGGAGCATTTTTCAAAATCTCTTCACGTGGATATGAAGGTTTTACCTCATCGCTTCTAAAAACATTGTAAAGGTTAAAAACGTGCGCAGTTGGTTCAATCCCTTCAGTATTTAGCTCAGAAAGCTTATTTGCAAATTCAATTATAGCACCAAGCTCTTTTGTCATCTTCTCTATCTCTTCTTCTGTCAAAGTTAGTCTTGCAAGGTTTGCAACATATTCAACATCGTTTCTTGTAATCATGCTTTATCTCATCTCCTTTTGTTTTTAAAGCTTTTTTCTGCTACTCTTTTTTATTTTATAGTAAAAAAATCTCATTATCAAGAAAAATAAGAAGGGTAGAATTATTTATAAAGAACCTAAATTTCTCAATAAATTAAACAGGGGTAGGCATTTAGTTATTTTACCCACCCCAACTATTGATATTGAATCGTTTTATTATTTATTTTTATTAAAGATGGTTTGATATATATAGGTAGCAGTTAACACTGAAAGAAGAAATAAAAGAGATGTGTTTGTATCTTTGAATATAAAGATGGCTATAAACATTAAAACAAAAGTTATTGTTCCTATAACCATTAAAGCAAATTTCCAATCGTTTTGTTTGTTCAATATCGAATCATTCCTTAAGTTTGCAATATTAATTAATTGTTTGACCTCCACTGCATCTTTGCCAATATTTATTTACAGAGGAGTAAGTTACATTAAGTGAATAACCAGAGGACCATCGAGTCCCACATTAGAAATCGAAACAGAAGGTATGAAATATGTTGTTTCCCAATTATGATGAAAGTTCAAAAATATTTTGTTATAACCTCTTTACTTCATTATCCTTATCCTTTTGCTAAAATATAGCTTTTATGTTTTTTCTTGTTCATTTATGATTTTTGCTACAATTAATCTTTTAACCACTTATTCCCTGTAGTTTTCTGTTAAAATTTTATACAACTACTTGCAACTTTGTCAATGCTCAATTTTGCTTTTTTCGTCAAAGTAATTTCATTTTTTGAGTTTAGACCTCGATTAAATTAAAAATTCCCATCTCAATAACTTTTCTGTAGAAGTATAAATATTTTGACGTATTTGGTCCAAAAAATAAAGGACTGCAAAGCGCAGTCCCTCTCCTTATAAAACACCTTTCAAGCATATACTTACCTCACCTTAGCTTGCCATCCTCTTTGTCAAAACCTCGCAAACTCTTTCTTCAATACCAAGTAAGTAGATCTTAAAATTATTTGTTGCAATCACTGTTCTTCTGTCACCTGTCTTGCTGGGATATGCATCTTTAAAATCTGTCCACTTAACAACTCCAAAGTGCTTTTTTGATGGGTCAATTAGGTAAAAACCGTTTTGACAGACATGCAACTTCATTCTACCCTGATACTTTATGTCTGGATGACCTTCAATGTACTCAACATCGAGCGGTTCACAGATGTCGCGCCCAAGCTCTTTTATCTGTTTTGGCACACCTAATCCAAACAGACCCATCTGTGCTCCCCCCTATTCATTTCCTTAATTTTATTATACCATTTTTGAAAATTGTTTAACAACTCAATTTAATTTTAAACAATACTACTCTCAAAAACAAAAAAATAAAGGGGAAAGGCTTTTTTCAGTCCCTTCCCCTTATCTTTTTTCAAAAACTTCCTCTGAATTGTCAAAACTATTATCTAAATAGAGACACAAATACAAGAGTAATTGTTGATATGAGCTTTACAAGAACATGCAAAGATGGACCTGCTGTATCTTTGCAAGGATCTCCAACTGTGTCGCCAACAACTGCTGCCTTGTGCGCATCTGACCTCTTGCCACCGTAGTTGCCAAGCTCAATGTATTTTTTAGCATTGTCCCATGCACCGCCACCGTTGTTGAGGAATAGTGCCAAAATCACACCTGCAATTGTGCCAATCATCAAAAATCCTGCTGCTGCTTCTTTGCCAAGTAGTATTCCAACAAGTATTGGTGCAATTACAACTATCATACCAGGCACCACCATTTCTTTTAAAGCACCCTTTGTAACAATGTCAACGCACTTTGCATAATCTGGCTTTGCTCTTCCTTCCATAATACCAGGTATCTCTTTAAACTGTCTTCTTACTTCCAAGATAACATACTGAGCAGCTCTTCCAACTGCTCTTATTGCAGTTGAGCTGAAGAGGTATACCACCATCGCACCGATAAATGCACCGATGAATACTTCAGGTTTTCCAATATCAACAGAGAACCAAGACTCAAGTGGTCTTCCCAGTATCTTTTTGACCTCATCAAGGTAAGCTGAGAAAAGTAAGAAAGTTGCAAGAGCAGCAGAGCCAATTGCATAACCTTTTGTAAGAGCCTTTGTTGTATTTCCACAAGCATCAAGCCTGTCTGTGACATTCCTTACTTCTTCTGGTGCGCCTGACATCTCAGTGATACCACCGGCATTGTCTGTAATCGGTCCAAATGTGTCCATTGCTAAAATATATGCACAGGTTGAAAGCATACCCATTGTCGCAATAGCTGTGCCATAAAGTCCTCCGGTTGCAAACCCAGGAAGTGCATGCTGACCAAGCTTGTATGCAATATAAATTGCAATTGAGATAAATATAACTGGCAGTGCAGTTGATTCCATACCAACAGACATACCTGTTATGATATTTGTTGCAGGACCAGTTGTTGAAGCTTTTGCTATCTCCTTAACAGGTCTGTAGTGATATGAGGTATAAAAGTCTGTAAGCCATACGAAAATATAGCTCAGTATAATTCCTGTAACTGCAGAACCATATAAAAGCCACCAGTTAACTTTCTGACCATTTGGAAGCTCTCCACTTAACATTGCCTTTACTACAAATATCAAAACAAGCAAGTTCAAAATCGTGGTCACAAAATATCCTTTATTCAAAGCCTTCATTGGATCCTTACTCTCGTCTTTCGTGTTTACAAAGAAAAGTCCAATGACAGAGGAAACAATACCTATCGCACGCGCAACCAGTGGGAATAAAATTCCTTTCCACCCAAATACAGGATATAATGCAACACCAAGTATCATAGCACCAATATTCTCAGCAGCTGTTGACTCAAAAAGGTCAGCACCACGGCCTGCACAGTCTCCTACATTGTCACCAACAAGGTCAGCAACAACAGCCGGGTTTCTTGGGTCATCTTCAGGAATTCCTGCTTCTACTTTACCAACAAGGTCAGCACCAACGTCAGCAGCTTTTGTATAAATTCCGCCGCCCAGCTGAGCAAACAGTGCCACAAACGATGCACCAAATCCAAATCCGACAATTAGCGAAGGTGCTTCTTTTATAAGATTTTCTTTTCCAGAAGCTCCACCGTACAGTAAAAATAGTGTTGCAACACCCAAAAGCGACAGGGCTGTCACAGCCAAACCTGTCACAGCACCGCCACGAAGAGCTATCTGCAAAGCTCTATTTAAACCTTTTCTTGCACCTGCTGCAGCTCTGACGTTAGAGTTCACTGCAATATACATTCCCAAATACCCAGATATTGCTGAGCAGAGTGCACCTGTTATAAAAGCAAAACCTATATGAAAAGCAATCGAAGCGGCCTGTGATGAACCTTTTGAAAGGTTACCAAAATAATTTGCAATTATAATTATAACAGCAACAATCAATGCAAGAATACCAATAGTTTTGTATTGCCTGTTTAAAAATGCCATGGCACCTTCTCTGATTGCACCTGCAATCTCCTGCATCTTTTCATTACCTTTTTCTTGAGAGAAGATAAATTTGACAAGGCCAATGATTACAAGAATTGCAAACACAATTACTCCATAGATTAAAGCTATGTAGGCTCCCACAATAATCCCTCCTTAAAGATAAAATTTTTTGTCAACAATTTGTCGACCTTTAAAAAAGCATACAATATATTTTTATTCTACGCAAAGGTCAAAAAATCCTTCTTTCAGAAAAACAAAAAACCTGCTCAATTTTTCTTAAGCAGGTTTGATAACTTTCATATATTGGAGGCGCCACCCGGATTTGAACCGGGGAATCAGGATTTTGCAGACCCTTGCCTTACCGCTTGGCTATGGCGCCACATTCTTACTATATAAAATTTTGGAGCGGGAAACGGGACTCGAACCCGCGACATCTACCTTGGCAAGGTAGCGCTCTACCACCTGAGCTATTCCCGCTCATTATAATATTTTCTTTGGTGCCTCGGGGCGGAATCGAACCACCGACACGAGGATTTTCAGTCCTCTGCTCTACCAACTGAGCTACCGAGGCATGTCTTAAACTGGCGACCCAGAAGGGACTTGAACCCTCGACCTCCAGCGTGACAGGCTGGCGCTCTAACCGACTGAGCTACTGGGCCATTTTAGATGGTGGGCAGTGCAGGGCTCGAACCTGCGACCCCCTGCTTGTAAGGCAGGTGCTCTCCCAGCTGAGCTAACCGCCCATATTTATTGTTTTTTTTGTCGTCGCCGCATTTAATCAGCGGCGACATGTTTTATTATACTTGACATCTTAGTGTTTTTCAATAGCATTTTTTAGGCAGAATCAAGCTAAATTTTATAATTTTCTTTGATTTTTTTCAAATTTTCTCGTCCAGGCTAAAGATAGCTTAAATTTTCTTATTATTTCGAGCCATATTTAATTTTAAAAGCTTCTTCTCTTGTAAAATAATATTTCTTCTCACAAAAGCTACAGACAATTTCTATCTTCTCATCAGATATCTCATCGTCAGTAAGAAGTGGAATTATACTCTCTACCTTTTGTTTTGAACAATCACATTTGTACTTTGGATAATACTCATCCAAAATCTCATATTCAATGTCTCCAAAAAGTTCTGTTACAATATCAACAATATCATTTTCAGCCAGAATAGAAGAGATATTTGAAAAACTTTTGAGCCTTTCTTCAAGGTTGAGAATAATATCAGGGCGTGTTTCAGGGAGTACTTGGATTATAAATCCCCCAGCTGACCTTACACTCTCGTCCTTGTCTATCAAAACACCAAGTGCAACAGCAGATGGAATCTGCTCTGACAAAGCAAAATAGTGCGTTATATCTTCTGCAATCTCACCTGAGACAAGTTCAATCTGACCAATATATGGTTCTTTTAAGCCTAGGTCTTTTATAACTGTTAGTGTGCCTTCTCCTATTGCACCTTTGACGTTTAGCTTTCCTGCTTCGTTTATCTCTGTGAGCACATTTTTATTTTTTACATAACCTTTGACATTTCCTTTTGAATCAGAAACTGCAACCAAGCCTTTTAAAACTCCTGTGCAAGAAATCTGAATTGAAATTGTGTGCTTTTCACCTTTTAACATAACACCCATCATTGATGCGGCTGTCAAAAGCCTACCTAAGGCCGCTATTGGAATAGGTGGAAGATTATGGATTTTTCTTGCTTCTTCAACTATATCTGTTGACTCCATGATGAAGATTGCAATATTTTTGTCATTTGATAGTGCTCTTAATATTTTTGCCATAAGCAGTATTACCCCCAAAAAACAAAAGTTTAAGATTTTATAGATTTTATTTTATACCAAAAACAAAAAAGCTTCCAGCAAAACTGCCAGAAGCTTATTTTACCTTTCTTACATTCACTGCTTGGTTTCCTCTTTCACTCTTCACAACATCAAATTCGACCATCTGTCCTTCTGCTAAAGTCTTATATCCTTCCATGTTGATGGCTGAAAAATGAACAAAAACATCATCACCATTTTCAGTACTGATAAATCCATAACCCTTCTCAGGGTTGAACCACTTAACTCTTCCACGCATTTTAAAAAAGATCACCTTCTTTTTTTCACATTTAATCATTTACAAATAATATTCTGACTACTTTTAGAAAGTTTTATGCACTAAATCTTTTTGCAAACATAACAAACTTTCGTGCAAAAGCAAGTTTTGCTAGGACTATTGTAGTCATAAATCCTCTTGACAATTACAAACTTGCTTTTCCTTAAAAGCTTTTCAATCTCTCTCTCCGAATAAATGTACTCAATTATCTTATCATGTACAGTTGCTTTTGCATCTGCTATTGAAAAATTAATAGAAATTTTCTTCCGCATTGCTTTAAACTTCCAAGTAAACAATGTCTCATCTACCCGTTTGATTACTTTTTTTCTTTCTCCCAAGTTTTTTAAATATTCCTTCAAATTTATATCAAATATAAACAACCCATTACTTTTTAGCACTCTTCTCACATTCTCGAAGTATTTCAAAAGGCCTTTTTTATCCACATGATTTAAAACATCCATGGTAGAAAGTACCACATCAAATTTATTTCTTGGCACAAAATCCAAAAAGTTTTTATTGTAGAGTCTCACATTAAAAGATGAGTTTGTAATATAAGCAAATTTTATCATCTGCCTTGATATGTCAATACCATAAAGTTTTTTAAAACCTATTTGGGCCAAAGAGCGCAAAATAGAACCTGTTCCACATCCAATATCTAATATTCTTGCTTTCTTTGAAATACCAAACTCAAGAAATGTATTTTTTAAAAATCTAAAAATTAATTTCTTGTTAAAAAAGACATTAGAAAATCTCTTGTAGTACCACGCAATGTTATCATAAGCGCTCATTATTGAAGTTTTACCCTCTCCCCAATCTTCCTCTCCGTGCCATTCAAAAGCCTTTTAATATTTTCTCTGTGGCGGATAATTATGACAACCATTATTATAAGAGCCAAAAACCAGTATTCCCTTGCAAATATCAAAATAACAAGGAAATACAAGATGCTACCTACTATACTTGTCAAAGACACGTATCTTTTTATAACAAGTACAATCAATGCAAGTGCTATTACAACAAGGGTAATAACTGGTGTTGCCACAAGCGCAACACCAATAGATGTTGCAACCGCTTTTCCTCCTCTAAATCCGAAGTACAAGGGCCAATTGTGACCACAGATAACTGCAAAGCCAGCAAGTGTAACACCTAAAACAACGTCATCTGGCATCACAATCTTAGCAAACAAAGTTGCTACAACACCTTTCAAAACATCAATAGTAAATACCAAAATAGCAGGACCTATTCCCATTGTACGAAGAACATTGGTAGTGCCCGGATTCCCGCTCCCGTATTTTCTAATGTCAACTCCATTTAACATCTTACCAATTATAAGAGCTGGCAGTACACTTCCAATCAAATATCCTACTGCAAGCACAATCAAAATCTGAAGTGCTTTCATTAATCCTTTTCCCCTTTCTCTCTTATTAGAAATACTATAGGCACCCCTGTGAAGTCAAATGTCTTTCGAAGATAGTTTTCAATATACCTTTGATATGAAAAGTGAAATAAATCTTTATCATTTACAAATATAGCCATCTTTGGAGGCTTTTCGCCCACTTGTGTCATGTAATAAATTTTAAGCTGTTTTCCTTTGTCACTTGGCGGCTGATATATTGTTGTTGCTTCTGCTAAAACGTCATTTATCTGACCAGTTGTAATCCTCCGTGTGTAGTTGCCATATACATATAAGACCGTCTCTAAAAGTTTTTTGACTCTAAAACCTGTCTTCGCAGAGATGAACAAAACAGGTGCAAATTTGAGAAAACTGAGTTTCTCCTCTATTTGCTTTTTGTATTCATCTGCCGCCTTTTCATCCTTCTCAACTGCATCCCACTTGTTTACAGCAATAATGCATCCTTTTCCTGCCTCATAAGCATATCCAGCTATCTTTGCATCCTGTTCAGACACCGGCTCTGTCCCATCAATAAGTATAATACAAATGTCACTTCTTTCTATTGCAGAAAGAGTTCTGAGCATACTGTAGCGCTCAATATTGTCATAAATCTTGCTCTTTCGCCTAAGACCTGCTGTGTCAATCAAAGTTAGAGGAATACCTTCAAACTCAACATATGAGTCTATCGCATCTCGCGTTGTACCCGGAATATCGCTTACAATAACTCTCTCTTCTCCAAGTATATAGTTTACAAGAGAGGATTTTCCTGTATTTGGCTTTCCTATTATAGCAACCTTTATGGAATCTTCTTCTATTTCATTTATTCCCACTTTATCAAAATAACTAACAACTGCATCTAAAACATCTCCAACACCTGTGCCGTGTTCTGCAGACATAGCAATTGGGTCAGAAAGTCCAAGCTCATAAAACTCATAAATTATGGGCTGCTCTGATATATTGTCAACTTTATTTACTGCAAGGACAATAGGTTTTTTCGAAACTCTTAGCATATTTGCGACTTCTCTGTCTGCGTCAGTAAGACCAGTTTTGCCATCCACCATGAATATTATCACATCAGACATATCAATAGCAAACTGTGCTTGACGTCTCATCTGTTTTAAAATAATATCTTCAGAATAAGGTTCAATACCGCCTGTGTCTATTACATTAAAAGTAATCCCTCTCCACTCTGTCTCGCCCACAATCCTGTCACGTGTAATACCTGGTGTGTCATCAACAATTGCACGCCTCTCACCAATTAGTCTATTGAAAAGTGTAGACTTCCCTACATTTGGTCTTCCAACAATCGCAACAGTTGGCTTCAACCCTTTTCACCACCTTTCAGTAAATAGTAGAGTAGTTTTCTACCATGATTTTCTACAGGATAAACTGGACATTTAAATATTTCTTTCAATTCATCTATATGAACGTCATCTAAAAACTTATTTTCATAGTTAAGAGCACATGAAGAAATCAAAATATAATCACCAATATTAACATTTTGTAGCTGATCAATTATGTCTTTGCCAGTGAGAAGCCCTGCAACTGTAATAGTATGTCCAAAGAAATTGTTCACAATTTTTACAATATCAACTTTCACATTTGGAAATTTTCTGTTAAATACTTTTATTAAATCTTTCATAAAGTCATATGCCGAAACACCTGTTATAAGTGTTACATGCTTCTTAAGATTATAATCTGGTTTTAGTTTCTTTAATGCTCCTAAAAACTGTCTTCTAAACAGTGCAAGCAAACCCACCCCATTTTCTATTTGCCTAAAATCCTCGTAAAACTCACAACCTGGTATATCCTCTTGAGCTTTGATATAAAACTCATCAGATGCAAAAACAAGCTTGGTACCAAATTCTTTTTTAAATTTTCTTTGCCATACTGATATTTGATTCAAGACCTTCTTTGCATCATCTTTAGAAAAAGGCTCCAAAGGATATAATCCTTCACGGTATTTTGTAAGTCCAACTGGTACAACTGCTATAGAGCGAATATTAGGATAAAATTTTGACAAATCAGAGATTGTTCTGTCAAGCTCAAAGCCGTCATTTATTCCTTTCATGAGAACAACCTGGACGTCAAACTCTATATTGTGTTTTGCTAAAAATTCTATCTGGTCCAAAATCAGTGCAGCCCTGGGGTTTTTCAAGATAAATTTTCTTAAGGTTGGGTTTGTTGTATGAACAGAGATTTTCAGAGGACTTAAATGAAATTTAACTATCCTTTCAAAGTCTTTCTCAGTTAAGTTCGTAAGTGTAATATAATTACCACTTAAAATTGAAAGTGCAGTATCATCATCTTTTATATAAAGAGTCTTCCTCATACCTTTTGGAAGCTGGTCAATGAAACAGAATATACACTTGTTTACACACCTTTTAACTTTCTCGTATTTAAACTCTATTCCAAGAGGTTTTAATTTTTTGTTTATAAGCCCGATTTTATAAATTTTCCCATCCCTCAAATACTCAATTGTAAGTTTCTCTTCCTTGGAATAGTACAAGTAGTCAACTATATCATTTATCTCACAACCATTTATTTTTAAAACTATGTCTCCTGGTTTAAAACCACACTTATCTGCCAAACTATTTTGCTGTATATTAGAAATTTTTAACATCTCTTCACCTTTTCAGACTAAAAATTTTAAATCTAAAAACCCTTCTCTTGCCTTTGTAATATATTCCATACAAAACTCATCTCGACCTGAAAGGGCCTCTGCAGCGTAGATTAACTTCATCAAAACATCATCTAACGGGTCAGCGATACAGCTATTTAAGCCAAAATAAATGGCAATGGGCAAAAATGCTCTATTTAACCATCTTCTTTTTGGAAGCCCAAACGACACATTTGAAAGACCGCAGATGATATTTACATTTTCAAATTCTTTTCTAATGAGTTTTATTGTTTCAAGCGCAACATAAACATATCTTTGGTCAACAGACACTGGCTGGAGCATTGGGTCTAAGAATATGTCTTCTTCAAGAATGCCATTATTTGTTAACCTGTCAACAAGCCTTTTTGCAATCTCAACTCTTTTTTCAGGCTCATCAGGTATACCGACATCGTCCATCAAAAGAGCAACTACCTTCATGTTGTACTCTTTGATAATAGGTAGCGCTCTTGACAAAATCCCGTCTTCGTATATTACAGAGTTAAAGATGGCTCTTTCTCCTTTATAAATTTTCATAACCTCTCCTATGACCTCTGGTCTTGGACTGTCAATTGAAAGCGGAGCATCAATCTCCTTTTGAATACTTTCAATCATCTTTTTTAAAACTTCTGTTTCAATATCTACAAAAGCTCCTGCATTTACATCTATATAATGAGCTCCTGCTAAATACTGTTTTTTGGCAAGCTCTACAATGTATTCAAAGCTGCCCTCTTTTATTGCTTCAGCAACATTCTTGACTGTTGAGTTAATCTTCTCACCAATAATTATCATTGTAATTTTAATCCACTCCTTTTTTAAGATATTTTTCAACCTTGTCCAGCTCAAAGCCATTGTAAAGATCAGTAAGTAGAAAGTTTAATCTCTCCAACGCCATAAGAACAATTTCTTCTGAAATCTTGTTTTCCTTTCTAAGACAAATTAGTTCATCAATGTCAGCAATTTTGTAGCTTCCATCTGGAAAAACTATAACATCAACCAGCAAATCCTCTGTTACAATTTTATCGTTGTCTATATGCGTATCTATAATATCACAATAAGTGTATAGCAGTCTATCGTTATAATCAAAAACCTTGCTAATTTTAATACCTTTTTTAAGATACACACAAGAAGCGCCCCATTTGATATCTTCTCTTTTTTTAATAGGAAGCCACTTAGTTATAAGTACATCATCATCCATGTAAACTATCTCATCAGAAGATATATCTATCTCCTCTTCAGGGTAAAATCTTTTTCTAATTAACCTCAAACTGATTACTCCTTTTACATTTGATTTTTTTGAAAATTATTATATAATGTAAAGTAGAGATTTGCAAACAGAATTGAAAAAGGCAAACAAACAAAAGGTCGGGATGTGGCTCAGTTTGGCTAGAGCGCCTGGTTCGGGACCAGGAGGTCGCAGGTTCAAGTCCTGTCATCCCGACCATTTTAATAGCTTTCTTTACAGCTCTTTTGTAATTCATTGTACAACTTTTTCAAAGCTTTTTTCTCAATCCGAGAGACATATGAACGGGATATTCCCAATAAATTAGCAACTTCCATTTGAGTTCTTTCCTTGCCATTTTTAAGTCCATACCGAAGCTCAATTATGTGTTTTTCCCTCCCTTTTAAAATCTTGTCAAGTTTCCTCAATAAATTTTTTATCTGTATCTTCACATCTACTTGGTCATCTATATCATCCTGGTCACTTTGTAAAACATCTATAAGCGTTATTTCATTTCCATCTTTATCACTGCCAATGGGATTTTCAAGCGAAATTTGAGATAAAAACTTTTTGTTTTGGCGAAGATACATCAATATCTCATTTTCAATACATTTTGCTGCATATGTTGAAAGCCTTGTGTTTTTTTCTTGAGAATACGTCTCAATAGCTTTAATAAGGCCAATAGTTCCCACAGAAATAATATCATCTGTTAAATTTGGAAATGACAGGGTATATTTTTTAGCGATATGGGCAACAAGGCGCAGATTCTTTTCAATTAGAATGTTCCTTGCTTCAACGCAGCCTTCCCACATCTTTTTTAAATGCATTTCCTCTTCTTCATCAGAAAGAGGATGGGGGAATGAGTTTGCGTTTTCGATATAAAACATTTTGCATATGCACTCCTAATCAGTAGCCTTTTGGTCGCATACAATTATATGATCATTCCCCCGCTTTGTTGCATGTCCACCAAAAATATTTATTCTTCTACTTTTTTCCTAAGCATTGCAAATTCAACAACTGGTTTGTCAAATTTTATTTTAGTAAGCTGCTGAGCGTGCGGTACAACATCTAAAGGATTGCCTTCCAAGTCGAAAATGTTATCAAGTTTCTGTACAAAATATGTCCCATCTGGCAGCATCACTTCAGCTACATCCCCTCTAAAAAACCTATTTCGCTGTTCAACCACTGCCCAGCCATCTTCTAAAACCTCTTTTACAATGCCAATAAATTCATATTCACGAATATATTTGCTTGAGTCAAATTTATAATCATTGTGTGATGGTTTTCCAAAATAGAAGTTTGTTGTATAGCTTCTGTGTGAGCACTTTGCTATCTCCTCAAGCCACTGGGGATCAACTTCAAAGTGTTCTGGATCTTGTAAGTACCTGTCAATTGCTTTTCTGTATACACTCACGACTGTTCCTACATAGAAGCTGCTCTTCATCCTTCCTTCTATCTTAAAAGCGTCAATTCCTGCTTCTACTAATTTGTCAATATGCTCAACCATGCAAAGGTCTTTTGAGTTGAAGATATATGTGCCATCAACATCTTCAAATACTTCAAAGTACTGACCGGGTCTTTTTTCTTCCATGATATAGTATTTGTATCTGCAAGGGTGTGCACACTCTCCTCTGTTTGCATCCCTGTATGTCATATACGCGCTCAAAAAACACCTTCCTGAATATGAAATGCAAACAGCACCGTGTACAAAAGCCTCAAGCTCAAGGTCATGTGGTATATTTTGGCGAATTTCTTTTATCTCTTCTAAAGAAAGCTCTCTTGCCAATACTATTCTCTTTGCACCAAGTTCATACCAAAATCGGACACTTTCAAAATTGGTAGTATTTGCTTGAGTACTTATGTGAATAGGAATTCCAAGTCTCTTTGCTTTTTTGAATATACCTAAATCTGAAACTATTATTCCATCAAATCCTAAATCTTTTATGCTATCGAAAAACTCATCTACCTTTTTTATATCCTCATTTCTTGCGAAGATATTAGCTGTGAGATACACCTTTTTACCATGCCTGTGGGCAAACTCTATACCTTCTTTCATACTATCGAAGTCAAAATTGCCAGCGTACTTTCTCAGCCCAAATTCTTTGCCACCTATATAAACGCTATCGGCACCATACACTATGGCAACTTTAAGCTTTTCTAAATCCCCAGCCGGCGCAACAAGCTCTGGTCTTTTTATTTTCATCTTTAAAACCCCCATCACTTTTTGATAGCAATCAAAACTCCATCGCTAATTGGCAAAAGTGTCATCACAAACTCTGGGTCATCTTCAATCATCTTTATAAACTTGTTCATCCTCTTTGCAATTGTAATCATTCTTCTTACTAAATACCTTCTTCCAACAACCATACCTTTGAAAAGCACATTGTCACATACAAGCAAACACTCTTTTGACATTTTATCTCTTGTGAGGTTAAAATAGTCAATATACTGGGCTTTGGCAGCATCAAAAAATATCATGTCAAACTCTCCATCTATTGCCTGCAAAACCTCTTCTGCCTCACCGCCTATAATAGTTATCTTATCTTCTGCCAAAAAAGCTCTTACATTCTTTTTTGCCTGCATAACCATGTCAAAGTCCATCTCTATTGAGATTATCTTTGCCTCAGGATATCCTATGTGCATCGAAAGAGTAGAATAGCCAATAGCTGTTCCAATCTCTAATATTCTTTTTGGTTTTCTTAGCATTGTTAGGATTGTAAGAAGTCTTGAAACTTCTCTTGACACAATAGGAACATTATTTTTCTTGGCATATTCTTCAATCTTCAAAAATCTTTCATCAACATTTGTAAGTTTAGATCTTATAAACTGGTTTAGAATCTCTTGCGATATGTCCATCTTTTATTTTTTCCCTTCTTCTATTTGTTTTTGAGCTTTTAAATGGTCTTCAAATGTCTTTGAAAATACATGAGTTCCATCCTTTTTAGCAACAAAAAATAAATAATCTGTCTTTTGAGGACTTAGGGCTGCAAGCAGGCTTTCTTTGCCCGGGTTGCATATCGCAGAAGGTGGAAGTCCTTTGTAAAGGTATGTATTATACGGTGATTTTATCCTGACATCTTCATAAGAAAGAATTTCCTTGTGAATGGGTAAAATGTACTCAACAGTTGCACAGCTTTCTAACTTTATTCCTTGGTTTAGCCTATTTAAAAATACACCTGCAATAACAGGACGCTCAAAATCTTTTTTAGCCTCTTTTTCAACAATTGAAGCAAGGATTATTGTTTGAATATCATCAAGCTGGGTTGTCTTTTTATGTTTTATGCTATTGTAAACCTCTAAAAATCTATTTAACATCCTCTTGATTATATCCTTCTCAGACTCACCAACATATATTTCGTATGTATCAGGATATAAAAACCCTTCAAGCTTATATTTTACACCTTTTGAGGAATATTTAAACTGAAAATCAAAGTTGGAATTGTTTATCTCATCTAAAAATTTCTTTTCATCAACAATTCCCAAACTGCTTAGTCTTTTTGCTATCTGGACGCAAGTAAAACCTTCTGGAATGGTAAATCTTATCGTCTTTTTGAACACAACACCCTTTTTCAAAGCCTCACAAAGTTCTTTATAGCTCATAGATGAAGAAAGCTTGTAATGACCTGCTGCCAGCTTGTAATTGTTAATTTTTACGTAGAGCATGAAAAGATAAGGATTTTTTATTATCCCTTTTTCCTTTAATATCATAGCGACATTTTTTACAGAAGTGTTTTGCGGAATTTCAACATAAACTTCTACAGTTTTGGGTTTTTGAAGCTTTAACAACATTGCAAGCAGCAAAACACTCATTGTAATTATACTGATTATGAAAATACAAACCCTTATATTTTTATTCTTAACTTTCATTTTTCCAAATACCCCATTTTACAAATTATAAAAGCATATCAGTACTGATGCTCATATTATATCACATCTTTAAATGGTAATAAAAAAGAGCCTAAAAAACAGGCTCTTTTTCTTCTTTTTTAGATCTTGCTTCCATCTTTTTTCTCATCTCATGGTTTAATATCTTTTTCCTGAGCCTTAGGCTCTTTGGAGTGACCTCCAAAAGCTCATCCTCTGCTAAAAATTCAATACACTCTTCTAAAGAAAGTTTTACAGGCGGTGTTAGTCTCAAAGCTTCATCAGCTGTTGCTGAGCGCATATTAGTAAGATGTTTTTTCTTGCACACGTTCACAACTATATCTTCTGGTCTTGAACTTTCGCCGACAATCATCCCTTCATAAACCTCTGTGCCTGGTTCAATAAAAAGTCTTCCCCTTTCTTGGGCATTGTAAAGTCCATATGTCACAGCCTCACCTGTCTCAAAGGCAATTAAAGCTCCTCTGTTTCTCTCTGGAATCTCTCCTGCATAAGGCATGTAATCATAAAATACATGGTTCATGATGCCATTTCCTTTTGTGTCTGTTAAAAACTCTGACCTAAAGCCAATCAATCCCCTTGCGGGAATTATAAACTCAAGTCGCATAAATCCATCATTTAGGATTGTCATGTTCTGAAGCTGAGCTCTTCTTGGCCCAAGTTTTTCCATGACAGTGCCCATGAACTCTTCTGGTACATCAATTATCAAATACTCAAAAGGTTCATAAAGCTGCCCATTTACTATTTTTGTTATTACATGCGGTTTTGATACCTGAAATTCATATCCTTCTCTTCTCATAGTCTCAATTAAAATTGCAAGGTGAAGCTCACCCCTGCCAGAGACCTTAAATGAATCCGGAGAGTCTGTCTCCTCTACTTTAAGACCTACATTTCTCTCAAGTTCTCTAAAAAGCCTCTCTCGCAAATGCCTCGATGTAACATATTCTCCTTCTTTTCCTGCAAAAGGTGAATCGTTGGTGGAAAAAATCATAGAGATTGTCGGCTCATCAATCTTTATAAACTCCAACGCCTCTGGATTTTCTGCATCAGCAATAGTCTGACCAATGTTAATTCCATCTATTCCGGCAATTGCAACAATATCCCCAAGCTTTGCCTCATCACATTCTACCCTTTTTAAACCTTCAAATTGATATAGCTTTGTAACTCTTGTCTTTTGCAAAACTCCATCTTGTTTTGTACAAACTGCAACCTGCTGATTGAGTTTTATACTGCCTCTTACAACCTTCCCAATAGCAATTCTTCCGAGATAATTGTCATAGTCAATTGAGGTCACAATCATCTGGAAAGGTGCATCAATTTCACCTGTTGGCGCTGGAATATTGTTTATAATCATCTCAAAAAGTGGTTCTAAATTGTGACTTTCATCTTCCAAATCAAACTTTGCAATGCCTTCCTTTGCTGATGCAAACACATAAGGAAAATCAAGCTGTTCCTCGTCTGCTCCAAGCTCAATAAAAAGGTCTAAGACCTTGTCTAAAACCTCATAAGGCCTTGCAAATGGCCTGTCAATCTTGTTTATAACAACAACTGGTTTTAGCTTAAGTTGAAGCGCTTTTCTTAGTACAAACTTTGTCTGTGGCATTGGTCCTTCATATGCATCCACAATTAGCAAAACACCATCTGCCATAACAAGCGACCTTTCAACTTCACTTCCAAAATCTGCATGACCTGGTGTGTCTATTATATTTATCTTTATGCCCTTGTACATTATGGCAGTGTTCTTTGCCATTATTGTAATTCCCTTTTCCCTTTCAAGCTGGTTAGAATCTAAAACTCTTTCTTCAACTATCTGATTTTCACGAAACACACCACTTTGTTTGAGCATGCTATCTACCAAGGTTGTTTTGCCATGGTCAACATGGGCAATTATAGCTATGTTTCTAATGTCATCTCTTTTAGTTAGCATTTTCAGACCTTTAGTTGCCTCCTTTAAAAATTTGCAGGTAGATTTTTATTTTAAATTAGGTATAAGTAAAAAGTCAATAAGTAAATGACATAACAAATCAAAAGCAGGGGGAGTGAGTAACCCCTGCTCTTAATATGCATCTCTTTTGGTTGTTATTCTTTTGCATTTTAATATTTTATTACAAGGGGAATATTTTTTTTCTCTTATATAACTACTTTTACCTTCAATAACTATATCTTATATCTAACAATCTTTATTTTCGTAAAAATTTATTCTCATATTTTCACAATTCCAGATGCAACGTGTTGGGCAATTAATTCCTTTTCATAATAAATATCAGTTTTTTCCAATATTCCTGTTGCTTTAATTTCAAATATCGTTTTATATTTTAATAATTCTTTTTCCTATCGCTTGCTTAAATTCCTCATCCTCATTTATCTTGTATTCTAATTCCCTAAAGCTGTTTATCTTGTTTTTAACTTTGTAAACAAAACAAGCTATTATGTGACTTAGCTTAAATTTCTTTGGTCTTCCTCTCCTGCTACTTCTTATCTTTAATCCCAAGGCTTTTATTACTTTCTCAATTGTCATAAGGATCTTTAAAAATTTTTGTTTTTGTGTTTTAATAAAATTAGTCATTGCCATCCTCCTTGTTGTGTGTTTTTTTGCCTTCTTACTATAATTTTACCTCAAGGAGGATGGCTTTTTTATATATTATCTATTTATTGTCTTTTTTGTTAATTTGTTTTATTCAACAAGCTAGAAATCTTAGTTTCTCTCTTTCAACACCATGTTCTTTAATGCAATAAATCCTACAAGGTTATTTTTACCAATGTAAGCAAAGCCATTTATAAACCCACTTGCTACGTCATAATCAGGTTCAACTATCCAATTCCCACTTTTATCAATATAACCGTATTTTCTATTTTTACAAACTGATGCCAAACCATTTGTGAATGTATAAATAGCTGTGGTGAATATTATAGGATCATCAAATTGAGGTTTAATAATAAAATTGCCTTTTTTATCAATAAATCCCCATTTACCTTTCAATCTTACAGCAGCCAGTCCTTCAGAAAAACTATAAGCTTCTTCAAATTGAGGTTTGATAACAAAATCACCTTTATAATTAATAAAGCCCCATTTACCATTTAACTTAGCTGCTGCTAAACCTTCTGAAAACAATAACATATCTTCATAAACTGGATTGATTAAAAAATTTCCTTTCCTATCTATATATCCGTATTTACTTTTATAGCAAACCAAGGCAATATTGTTATCAAAATCATAAGCATACTCAAATTTGGGCTGAATAACAACTTCACCTTTTTCATTTATGTATCCATACTTATTGTTAGTCATTATTCTTGCTAAACCATTCTTAAAAATTTTATCATAATAAATATTGCCTAAAGAACCTGCTAAAAAATCATATTTTGGTTCTATAACATATTTGCCATTTCTATCTATAAAGCCATACTTTACTTTTTTCTGTGCATCTAAAATAGCAACAGCAGCAACACCTTTTGAAAATTCGTTGGCTACATAATACTTTGGTGGTATTATTATTTTCCCACTTTTATCTATATAACCGTACTTTCCATTTAACTGTATCACAGCTCTATCCTCAAAAAAATTACCCGCACTTTCGAATTGAGGTTCAATAACTATTTCACCTTTTTTGTTTATATATCCCCATCTTCTATTTTTTTTCACCGGTGCTAATCCTTCTCGAAAACTCCCAACATAGTCAAAATCCAAACTTAAAATGGCATTACCTTTTTTGTCTATAATTTTCCATTTCCCTTTTTCCCTAACTACTGCTATATCTTCAGAAAAACTATGTGCTTCTTCAAAATTAGGTTTTATTATAACATTGCCTTTCATATCCAAGTATCCATGTTTATTATCTTCGCTTATAAAAACAGCTAACCCTTCTGAAAATGGATATATATATTTAAACTTAGGTTCTATTATAATTAGATTGTCTTTAACATTCACGTATTGCTTACTATAAGCTCCAATTGTATTAAGTATTAAAATTAATGCCATAACTACTCCAATCAATTTAATACACTCATTATTTCCCCCGTTCAAGATTTTTACTTTATTCCACATTAATCCTGCCTCCCTAAATTGTTTTGAATTTGAAACTAACAATTAAGCAAAATCTAATATCCAATTCTGTTTAACATCTTTCTACAACACTTTTTTCTTTATTAACACATAGCTCACCTCTGAGTTTTTTCCCTCTGTTTTTGATTCAATATATAATTCCACATCTTCACCAATTTCATATGATACAAAATAGCTTCCCCACTCTTCATCAATCCCTTCACCATTTTTCTTTATCTCATTAATTTTCCCAATCCTTTTATCCACATCTGAAAGAGAATCTTTTAGGGAAATACCAAAAAGCTTTACATTATTCCCAGCTATAATAGAATGAACAGTTGCCATAGGTATATTTTCCCAATTTTCAACCGAATCAAAATCAAAACTAAATGTTAGCCCATTTTTAGTTTCATATAAAAAACCTCCCTCAGATGAATAAACTTCTACTGGTAAACCAAATTCTTTCCTTACATTCCCTAAGTTCATGTCCAATAATCTTTTTATTGTACTGTAGTCTTTTAAATCAAAATCTGCATTTGCACTCTTTTGCTCAAGTTCATCTATGCTAAACCAAAATTTTATAGCCCCACTTGAATACGGTCCAATTTTATAAGGTTCAAAACAAATTAAATAACCTTTGTTTTTAAATACCACATCATCAAAAAAGTCTTTTTGATATGAATTGCTAAAATCTTCTTTACCCCCAAGCTCTTCACTGAATGGGTCAAATAAATCCTTAGATATTGCTCTTGCAATGTTTATATAATTTTGAATTAACTTCTTTTGTTCATTATTTAATAAACTTTCAAGTCTTATATTATCTCCCGTTTCTAAGTTAAATGTAAAACTTTCTAAATATATCATTCCATGTACTCCACCAGTATACAAATATTCTTCGAACAAAAAAGAAATATAAGGTGAAACACTTTTATCCCATTCACATTTGATATCAAGTATATATGGATAAAAATCAAGTTCATTCTTTGGCTCTTCGGCTACTCTTTTTATGTTCTCTATTTGTTGGTCCACATACCTCTTGAGAGTAGAGTTTATTTTTTCAAGCACATCTTGTTTTAATCCACTTCCAATCACCTTAGGGACTAACACATCTATTTTGTATTTCTCTGTTGTTTGATATACTCTTTCAAATACAACATCCCATGTGGGCTTGCTTATAGCATTATTCTCATTTGAATACTTAATAGCCTGATTTGATTTTTGTAGAGTTGATGTGTTGATTTTACTTACACTTTCTTTTTTTGTTTTAAACACTGAACATCCAGTAATTGATAATAACAATAGAATAAATATACAAACAATTATCAATTTACCCTTTCTCATGCCTACAGAACACCTCTATACCGAACTAAAAATAATCTTAATTTATCTAACCCTATAAAATTCATATTTACCCAAACCCGAACCAGGAATAGGCTCCAATATCAATCTATTGCCCTCAATTTTGTAATAATATCCTTCTTTACCAGTCAATGTTCCTGTAAGGTACAACTTGTCTCCATTTATTTCCCAACTTCCACCTATCCAATAGTAGTGAGCCTTAAAAGTCCCGTCCGGATAAAACGTAATCGTATCTTTATCATCTGACCAAGTACCAATGATACTGTTTGTACTGAGATTTAGTATACCGTTTCCACTTGAACCTGCCATTCCATTAGCAAAAGCAAACACAATTATTGCCACCACAATAATACATACAATATATGTTGTCGCATTGATGTAAAGCGCTGTAGTATCTTTATTTTGTGATAAACATCTAATTGACCAAAAGTTAAGAATTGTATTTGTGATAATACCAAAAATACCTAATAAAATCACAAGCCATATAGTTATAAATTGCAATAACAGATTTATCAATGCTATCCATGTAATTGGAATAAGGCTTACTCCTACCGCCCCTAATATAGCCTTAAAATCCACACTTTCCTTAATTATCATAAACGCTAACTTGACAATACCGCAATATAGAAGATATAAAAGAAACAAAATTACGAAGTTATACAAAAAGGTTTTTAAGGATGAATAAGAGGACAAAAGCCCTGATATTCCGATAAAATCTTCAACTAACTTTATACCTCTTCCTGCGAAAACGAGATTTTGAATAGAAACAAATATAAAAGTAAGAACAGCAAACAAAATACCTACTTTGTAGTCATTGTTCTGTATAACCTTTGAAATAAAAACAAATGGATTTTTCAAAAATGCCCAAGCAAACTTTATTGTAAGATAACAATATCGAACTGCTGAATTAATTACATCATTTAGGGTTGAAGCAGTAACTACCTTCTTTTTCTTTTCTTCAGCTGTATTCATAGTCTGCTCAATATTTTTACTTTTGACATCCTCACTAACATTCGCAGTATTTTGAGTATCATTCAATACTTCACCGCTTGAACCTTGATTGTCAGTTGTTTGACTCACCATCGTTTGACTTGTTTTGCAAGTGCAAACTTCACCTTCCTGAAGCTCTCTACCACAATACGGACAATTTGTCATTTCAATCACACACTCCCTTCATCTAATTTGTATTCTTTAATCTTGCCATCTTTTGGCCAGTCATAAAACCATGGAGCTTCTATTTTAACAATAACAAAATTCTTTGCATTCTCATCCCATACAAGAGTGTAAACCTGTGTAGTTACTTTTTCAGGAATATCTTGTGGTGAAGACTCGTCTTGGGAATATACTGTATCTTTGTAATAAATCTTCGCAGTAACTTTTAATGTTATTTTTTCCTCTTCATCTTTAAACAATTGTAATGTTCCAAAATTAAACTCTGTTTTTGTGACTTTACCTGTAAATTTTTGTTTATAATCTTTTAGTTCTTGAATTCTACTTGAAAATGTCTGTTTTAATTCATCAGAAATGTTCAAAAACTTATTTGGATCCTGAGCTGTCATAGCAGTTCTGTAAGACTTTTCAAAATCATTTATAACAGAAGCAACCTTTTCAAATGTTGAATTATTAGTATCATCGTTTGAAAGTGTATTTGGAATTGTAATGCTATTTGACCAGTTGCCAAGTTTTACAGAAGTTGTTCTTGCCTCACCCCATGGAAGTTTTATTTTTGCACTAAACTCACTTTCGTCACTTACAGGTCCAAATTCAGAAGCATCTTTTACCAAAACACCGGTTGGCTTACCATTCAAAATTATCTCAGCATCCTCAAAATCTGACTCTACCTCTACGTAGCGAGGATTAAGATAAAGTTCAACAGAGTATTGGTTGTAGTTACTAAATTCTGTACTGTAGAGTTTTTCTTCCTCAGACTCCTCTAATGTACAATATGGTCCTTTGTATTTTGCTTCAATCTTGTATATACCGGCAATCAATGGGCCTATTGAAATCTCCTGCGACGGATCTGAAACTGAAGTAATGTTTTTGCCATTTAAGAATATTTTTGCATCCTTTGTATCACACTTCACCTTTAAAAAGTAATTTTTTGCTGCAATCTTATACTTTGTGAAGAAAATCAAGCCTTTGCCTGCAGGTTTTAAAAGAAAATCGTTAGAATAATCGTGAGCTGAGAAAAGATTAGATAAAATATCGGTTAGAGATTCATTCTTTTTATCTGAAGATGAATTTGAAATTGATTGAATTGCTTCATCTAATGCTTTGTAAACCTCGTTTATGTATTCAGGCTTTGTCTGACACAACTCTAAGAAAGCTTTTAGATTATCTTGTGAAATTTGTTCACCTGTTTCATGAACAATAATTTGGGAAAGCATTTTTGTGTCTTTATTTTTAACAGCTTCCTTGAATTCATTCACAACCCTTTGGGGAGAATATATTGACTTTCCAACTGCTACAAACAATATTAAGAACACCAAGAAACCTATAATTCCGTAAAGCCAAGGCAAAAGTTTTCTGTCAAATTTCAATTTTATGCTTGGTACCCTAAATTCTTTTGTTTGGTCATCAAAGTATTTTTCTAAGAAGAACTCTCTCTTTGTTCTTTGCAAATTATTCGATGTCTTTGCCTCTAAGCTCTCTCCACATTGAGTACATACTTTCTGCCCCTTTTCAATTGTAGCACCACACTTAGGACAGTAAAACAATCTTTACCCCTCCCATCATTTTCTAAAGGTTATTTGACATATTTCGACAAAATTCGACAAGAAATATCCTTTAAAGGTAAGATGTTAATTTTATTATAATTTTTTTAACAAATGAATTCAAGAATTTATTAATTACAAAATATAGTTGACATTAAATTTAGACTATTGTATATTAAATTTAAACTATTGTATATTTATAGAAAATATCAAAACTTTTTTTATGGAGGTTGATGAAATGAAAAAGTGTATTTCATTTTTTACAGTTGTACTTGCTGTAATTTTTTGTTTTGTTGCGGTTGCATCATCTCCAACAAATTATAAGACCATGTACGAAAAACTTTTAAAAGATTACAATTCTCTAAAAACTCAATATGACAAGCTAAAAAAAGAAAATGCTAATCTTCAAGCAAAGGTGAATGAACTTAGCAAAAAGGCAGCAACAAACCCAGTTTATGAGTATCAAAGAGATATTATCCTAAATGGAGTAACACTCAAATACAAAGTTCCATTTATAAACTACAAAGGAATGAGATTTGTTCATCTTGACTCAATTCTTTATTGCTTCTTTAATAAAAACATAACTCCTTGGAAAATTAATGATAACCAAAAAGCATTAGTTATAGGTCCCGATTTGGGTCCAAATGGAGGTATATTCCTTACTGATTTGCCGTTGAGTGATTATAAATCCATAGTTGACTATTATAACAAAGGACGTTTTGGTATCAACACAAAGGACGTTACAGTACTAGGAAGACCATATAATAAGAATATCTGGTGGGAGGCTTATAATGCTGCTGGTTGGAGTTCAGATGAAAGTCGAAGATGGTCATTTGTGCAGTATAAATTAAACGGAGATTATAAAAAGTTAAAAATGAGTTTAGGTTTAGATGATGATTCTGAAGTTGGTGCAAGTGGAAAATTTACAATTTATCTAGACGGAGAAAAAAGATATGAAACAGAAATCGCAAAAGGTGAAAAGGCAAAAGATGTTTCTTTAGACGTTGTTGGCGGTAATACTTTAAAAATTGAATTTTTTACAAATCCGAATCAAAATGATTGTAGAATGTTTCCTTTTGTAGGCGATGCAGTATTGTACAAATAAATATTTACAAATTATGAGTGGCTGTCCAAAAAATAATTGGATAGCCCCTTTCATTACAAGATTTAGTTTTTTGTTTGACGAACTTTCCCTATATGCTGTGATATAAAAATTTTAAAATTTTGTTTTTAGTGAACCCCTTGTTAATTATATACAGACTCTTTTTATGTTTTTTAGTTCCCAATTTTGAATTAGTATTTTTTCTTATTTGTTCTAAATTTCCAATTACAAGTTAAAACAACAAAAAGGGGACTACCTGCTTACCTAGTAATCCCCTTTCATTTTTACTCCAAAAAATCCTTTAGCTTCTTACTTCTGCTTGGATGTCTTAGTTTCCTCAAAGCCTTTGCCTCAATTTGGCGGATCCTCTCTCTTGTTACGTTGAACTCCTTTCCAACCTCTTCTAAGGTGCGGGCCCTGCCATCTTCAAGGCCAAATCTTAGCTTTAAAACCTTCTTTTCTCTTTCATTCAAAGAATCCAAAACCTCTAAAAGCTGCTCTTTGAGCATTGAATATGCAGCTGCTTCAGATGGCGCAAGAGCATCATCATCAGGGATAAAGTCACCCAAGTGACTATCTTCTTCTTCACCAATTGGAGTCTCAAGTGACACTGGTTCTTGTGCAATCTTTAGTATCTCTCTCACCTTTTCAACTGGCATGTTCATCTCTTTTGCTATCTCTTCAGGTGTTGGCTCTCTTCCTTTTTCTTGCAAAAGCTGCCGCGATACCCTAACTAACTTATTTATTGTCTCAACCATATGAACAGGAATTCTTATAGTTCTTGCCTGGTCTGCAATTGCTCTTGTTATTGCCTGACGAATCCACCATGTTGCATATGTGGAAAATTTATATCCTTTTCGGTAGTCAAACTTTTCAACAGCCTTCAAAAGACCCAAATTACCTTCCTGGATAAGGTCCAAAAAGAGCATTCCTCTCCCCACATACCTCTTTGCAATGCTTACAACAAGCCTCAAATTTGCCTCAGCAAGCCTCTTTTTAGCCTCTTCATCCCCCTGTTCAATCCTCTTTGCAAGTTCAATCTCCTCTTCAGGAGTCAAAAGTGGAATCTTGCCAATCTCCTTGAGATACATCCTCACAGGGTCATCTATAGCAATACCTTCAGGTAGATTTTCCAAGTCGTCTTTTAAAAGCTCTTCTTCTGAAACCCTATCATCAACAACGTCAATCCCCATACTCTCAAGAGTATCATATATGTTTTCAACCTGGCTTGCATCAAGCTCTACCTTGTCAAGTATCTCTTGAATTTCAGAATATGTCAAAAATCCTTTGCTCTGACCAAGCGAAATAAGCTCGCGAACCTTTTCTCTTATCAGATTTTTTTTCTCCTCTGTTTTATTTTTATCAACAGTACTTTTTTTATAAGAAAGTTTTTCTGGCTCTTCTTTTTGCTGAATCTGTTCTTTTTCCTCATGCTGCATCTGCTGATCTTTTTTAACCTCTTCGTTACTATTATGATTCATATCGTTCTGGTTATTTTGGCTCAGATTTTGATCTGTCATCTGCCTTCTCCCTCCCTTCCTGCCTTGAGTTTTTTTAGCTCATCCAGTATCTGGGTAATTTTCAAATTGTCATTTTGTTGTTGTGCAGCTTTAAGTTCAAGTTTTAACCCTAACGTTTTGACTTTCACTTTTAGCTCTTCTATGGCTTTCTTTGCAGTATCAGCATTTTCAAAACCTTTAGATGAAAAGCTTGTAAGATCAGATAAAATGCTCTCATCAGTAACAAAACTCAAAAGCATAGAGTAGCTCAACTCCATCCCCTCATTAATCAGATTTTTTACTGCAGTAAAAATATTCTTAACATCCTCGGTGTAAAAGTCCTCTTCTGTAAGAAGACTTCTTATCTCCTCTGATTTTGGTGCCCATTCTGTATATAATGATAAAAGATAGATCTCATTCTTTTTTAACATTTCGAAATCAGACAAAACTGGTTTTTGCTGTATTTGCTTAAAATAATTTATATTTTCTATTCGCTTAAGTTCCTTCTGAGTAGTTTTGGAAAACTCTTTTGAAATAACATTTTCATCTACACCCGTGAGAACTGACAACTTCTTTATATACTCTTGTCTTTCAACCTCATTTGAAATTGGAGTCAAAATCTTCTCAAAATACTCTCGTACAAATCTAAATTTCTGGTCTGATTTGGTCAAATCATACTGGTTTTTTAGCTCTTTTACTTTGTAATCTATCACAAACATGCTATTTTGCTTTTTTAACAAAAACGCATCCTTCCCAAATCTTTTTATATACTCATCTGGATCTTTTGCGCCCTCTAATTCCATAACTCTTACCATGAGCCCGTTTTGATACAATATATCAGCACTTCTTATTGCTGCTTTTTTGCCTGCTTCATCACTGTCTAAGCAAAGAACAACTTCATTTTTGTATCTTCGCAGCAGAAAACTGTGGTCTTGAGTAAGTGCTGTGCCTAAAACCCCAACTGCATTGTCAATTCCCTCTTGATGTAGAGCAATAACATCCATGTACCCCTCGACAACTACAAATTCGCTTTCCTTGCTCTGTTTTGCAATATTAAGACCGTACAGAATCCTTGACTTTGAGAATATCAAAGTATCAGGTGAATTCATATATTTTGGAGCTGCAGAAGCATCAGAAATTATTCGTCCACCAAATGCAATTACCCTGTTCATTGTATCGAATATAGGAAAAATAAGCCTTCCTTCAAATCTACAATAATTTTTTCCATTTCTCTCAAGAAAAATTCCACTTAAATCAATAATTTCTTTAGAATACTTTTGAGAAAGCCTGTCATACAGGTCATTTTTTTCAGGACAAAACCCAAGCCCAAATCTCTTTGCCGTATCTTTCGCAATTCTCCTTTTGATAATATACTTCACAGCTTCAATATTCTTGCGAAGATAAAGCTGCTCTCGAAAATATTCAAAACAGTCTTTGTGAAGATTAATTAGCTCTTCTTTTTGTTTTGCCAAAGCCCTGTCTTTTGCTGACTGAGACTGAGAAAAATCAATGTCAATCTTTGCCTTCTCGGCTAAAACCTTTAGTGCCTCAGTAAAGGTCAAATTTTCCATACGCATTACAAAGTGGATAACATTTCCACCAACACCACAACCAAAACAGTGAAATATCTGCTTAGCTGGTGATACGTAAAAAGAGGGGGTTTTCTCTGAATGAAAAGGGCAAAGCGCCCTAAAGTTTACCCCTACCCTTTTTAACGGAATATAAGAGGAAACAATATCAACAATATCCACTTTATTTAAAACCTGTTCTACAATTCTTTCCAACACATCATGTTCACCTTCATGTTTTTTGGGACAATTTAAATTTATTTCGACAAATTTTTTAAAATACCTTTTGACATTTTTCATAAAAATTAAAGCTTATTCCATGGCGAAGGTAAGAATATTTCATAAAACTTTCGCATAGCATACCTGTCTGTCATTCCGGCTATATAGTCGATTATTGCTTGTTCCTTGCCAAATCTGTCGATATCTTTTTTTACATCGTCTGGCAAGGAATCAGGATTCGACATAAAATACTCATATAAAGCTTGTATAATATATTTAGCCTTTTTTTCATCCCTCTTTGCTTCAGAGTCAATATACACATTTTGAAACATAAACTCCCTCAACTTTTGCATGGCATAAAAGACATCTTCACTCATGGTTATTTCTGGTTTGTCCATACTATTTCTTATTATATCCATAATCAATGTATTAATTCTCTCACGCTTTGAAAATCCTAAAATCTTAAGACAGTCCTGTGGTAAATCTTCTTCTTTTAAAATTCCTGCTCTTATAGCATCGTCTATATCATGGTTTATATACGCTATCCTGTCTGCAAACTGCACAACTTTGCCTTCTAACGTCGAAGGAGTATTGCCCCATACATGATTTAAAATACCGTCTCTTACCTCAAATGTAAGATTAAGCCCATCATCCCCTTCTAAAAAGTCAACAACTCTGAGACTCTGTACATTGTGAGAAAAACCACAAGTTGTAATTTGGTTTAAAATGTCCTCTCCTGCATGTCCAAAAGGTGTGTGACCCAAGTCATGTCCAAGGGCAATTGCTTCTGTTAGGTCCTCATTGAGCCTCAAAGCCCTTGCAATTGTCCTTGCTATCTGGGCAACCTCAAGTGCGTGAGTTAGCCTTGTTCTGTAATGGTCCCCTTCTGGTGAGATGAACACTTGTGTTTTGTGTTTAAGTCTTCTAAATGATTTTGAATGAATTATTCTATCTCTGTCACGTTGAAACTCGGTTCTGACCTGGCACTTTTCTTCTGGTCTTTGTCGCCCTTTTGTGTTCTTAGAAAGCATTGCATATGGTGATAGAATCTTACTTTCAAGCTCTTCTTGGTATTCTCTTATCTTTAACAAATTCTCTCACCGGACTTTTGTAAAGTCCCTCTTTCTATTAATTTTCTTAGAGACTTTGTGATGTTTTCGGTTTATATAATAACTTAATTCTATACAAACTGAATTTTCCCTTCTTTTAAAGCTGAAAAATTCAAAAAGAAGAAGGCTGGAAAGTCAAAAACCAGCCTTCTTCTTTCATTTAGCTTATCTTTCACCCATGTTTTATTAATCAATTAAGACACATTTCCTCTTCTTTCCTGCAAACGCTGTTTTAGTCTTGGTTTTCTCTGCACTTTCTTGTTCTCGTTTATTATTACAATGGGCTTATCTTCTTTCAAAACAGCTGCTTTTGTAATTATTACCTTTTCTATCTTGTCGTTTGATGGAATCTCAAACATCACATCAAGCATTATCTCTTCCATGATTGCTCTCAAACCTCTTGCTCCAGTGTTTCGCTCAATTGCTTTATCTGCTATTGCTTCTAATGCTTCTTTTTCGAATTCAAGCTCAACGCCGTCCATAGCAAAAAGCTTTTGATATTGCTTGACAAGTGCATTCTTTGGTTCTGTGAGAATCTTTATCAGTGCCTCTTTGTCAAGTGCGTCTAATGTAACAATTATTGGAACACGACCGATAAATTCGGGAATCATGCCGAACTTTAGTAGGTCTTGAGGCATTATCTGTCTTAGAATATCGCCTATCTTCTTTTCCTTCTTGCTCTCTATTTTAGCATTGAACCCAAGAGTCTTTTCGCCAATTCTCCTCTCAATTATCTTCTCAATACCCTCAAAAGCACCACCACAGATAAAGAGAATATTTGTTGTGTCAATCTGGATAAACTCTTGATGTGGATGCTTTCTTCCACCCTGTGGTGGAACTGATGCTATTGTTCCTTCTAATATCTTTAGAAGTGCTTGCTGCACACCTTCACCAGAGACGTCTCTGGTGATTGAAGGATTGTCTGATTTTCTTGCAATCTTGTCAATCTCATCTATATAAACTATACCGCGCTCTGCTCTTTCAATGTCATAATCAGCATTTTGAATAAGCCTGAGCAAAATATTTTCAACATCTTCACCCACATAACCTGCTTCAGTGAGTGTTGTTGCATCTGCTATGGCAAATGGTACATTGAGCATCTTGGCAAGAGTCTGTGCAAGATAAGTTTTTCCAGAGCCAGTTGGACCAAGCATTAAGATATTACTCTTTTGAAGCTCTACATCGTCTTTCCTGTTGTCATGATAGTAAATTCTCTTGTAGTGATTATAAACTGCAACTGATAAAATCTTTTTTGCGTGGTCCTGCCCAACTACGTACTGGTCCAAAAACTCTTTTATCTCTTTTGGGGTTGGAAGTCTATCATCAAACTCGTTGTATTCCTCTTCTTCAAACTCCTCAGAGATTATCTCTGAACAAAGTTCAACACACTCATCACAAATATAAACTCCAGGTCCGGCAACAAGACGTCTTACCTCATCCTGTGATTTGCCACAGAATGAGCACCTTAAAGTCTTCTTTTCATCGAACTTAGCCAACTTTAAATCACCTCAAAAAAGAAAGATTATGGTCGTCTTTCAATCACCTTGTCAATTATGCCATACTTTAAAGCCTCTTCAGCTGTCATGAAAAAGTCGCGTTCTGTATCACGTTCTATAACTTCAATTGGCTGGCCTGTTCGCTCAGCCAAAATCCTATTAATTCTCTGTTTTATCTTCAATATCCACTCAGCGTGGATTTTGATGTCTGTTGCCTGACCACGAACACCGCCAATTGGCTGATGTATCATTATTTCGCTGTTTGGAAGAGCAAATCTCTTACCTTTTGCTCCAGCTGCAAGTAAAAATGCACCCATTGAAGCTGCCATTCCAACACAAATTGTGGATACGTCAGGTTTTATATATTGAATTGTGTCATAAATTGCAAATCCAGCTGTAACAGAACCACCTGGTGAGTTTATATATAGATAGATGTCCTTATCAGGGTCTTCTGCCTCTAAGAAAAGAAGCTGTGCAACAATGAGTGATGCAATGTCATCTGTAATTTCACCGCTTAGGATTACTATTCTATCTTTTAGAAGTCTTGAGTATATGTCGTACGCTCTCTCACCACGGTTAGTTTGCTCAATAACTATAGGAACAAGTGCTGACATTTATTTATCCCTCCTTTTTTAAAAGAAAAACAAATTTTCAGACTATTCTGGTTGGTTTTCAGATTGAGTTTCTTCACTTATAATTTTAGCATTTTCGTATATAAAATCTATAGCCTTATTTAGAATTATACCCTCTTTTATATACTCAATATCATCTTCAGAAAGTCTTTCTTTCAACTTTTCAACCTCTAAGTTGTACATCTTAGCAAGTCTTTCTAATTCCTTTTCAAGCTCTTCATCTGTTGCCTGAATATTTTCTACCTTTGCAATCTTTTCTAATATGAGATTATTTCTAATAGCTTTTGTTGCTCTTTCTCTAAACTGTTCTCTGAACTCTTTATCAGTCTTGCCTATAGCTTCTAAATATTTCTCATATGTCATTCCAAAATATTGAAGATTTCTTACAACATCTTCAACATAGTAATTTATCTGATTTTCTATCATAGGCTCTGGTATATCAATCTCTGTTGCTTGTGCAATTTTTTCTAAGATTGCGTCAATCATCTCGTCCTTTGCTCTTTTGTCATTCTTCTCTTTTATCCTATTTCTAATGCTTGCCTTTAGCTCTTCTAATGTCTCATACTCGCTGACATCCTTTGCAAATTCATCATCAAGCTCAGGAAGCTCCTTTACCTTTATTTCCTTTACTTTCACTTTAAATGTTGCTTTTTTACCAGCAAGTTCTTGGCTCTGATAGTCTTCTGGGAACACAACTTCTATTTCCTTTTCTTCGCCTTTTTTTATCCCAATTAGCTGTTCTTCAAACCCTGGGATGAACCTACCTGAGCCAATTGTAAGCTCATAGTCCTGAGCACTGCCATTTTCAATAGATTCACCGTCAACAAAACCCTCAAAGTCGATTGTAACAATATCGCCGTTTTGAACTTCTCTGTCAACAGATATAAACCTTGCATTTTCCTCTCTTAAATGTTCAAGCTCATGCTCGACTTCTTCTTCAGCAACAGGGTATTCAATCTTCTTGATTTCAACCCCTTTGTACTCACCCAATTCAAACTCAGGTTTGATATACACCTCAGCTTTGTATATAAAGCTCTTGCCTTTGCCAACCTGAACTATATCAACTTCAGGTCTTGACACAACCTCAAGCTTGCTCTCTTCAATCACCTTAGGATATGTCTCATTTAAAACATAGTCAATTGCATCATCATAAAATACCTCTTCACCATACGCTCTTTCAATGAGCGACCTTGGTGCTTTGCCAGGTCTAAAACCGGGAATTTTGAAATACTTGGCATTTTTCAAATAAGACTTCTGCAGACCCTCTTCAAACTTCTCAGGTTCAACCTCAACCTCGATTACAGCCTTGTTTGTACCTTTTTTCTCAACCTTGAATTCCATTTGAATCCTCCCTCAAAAGATTTATTTTTGAATTAAAATTTTTGTCAATCTTAAAAAGGTTATACTTTAACTATGATATTGTAGCATAAAAGTTTCTATTTTAAAAGTAGATTGAAAAGATTTTTTCCCGCACTTGTACGTGAACAATTTTCTTACAATGATATGGCATTTTGTGGGAATAATTTATTGTATGCACAAGCCCAAAGTTATATAATTATTATAACAAAACATAAAAACTTAATGAAATGTTAGGAGGGATTTTTTCAATATGCTACAAAACATACCCAAAGTAAAGGTAGGAATAGTTGCTGTTAGCAGGGACTGTTTCCCTATCTCTCTTAGTGAAAAGAGAAGGCAGAAAGTAGTTGAGGCATGCAGAAAAAAAGGTATCGACATCTTTGAAGCAAAGACAACTGTCGAAAATGAGAATGACGTTTTAAAAGCCCTGGATGAGCTAAAATCAGCAGGTGTTAATGCACTTGTTGTATATCTTGGCAACTTTGGCCCTGAAGGACCTGAGACAATGCTTGCACAAAAGTTTGGCGGTCCTTCAATGTTTGTTGCGGCAGCTGAAGAGACACAAGAAAACCTCATTGACGGTCGTGGCGATGCATACTGTGGCATGTTAAACGCATCTTACAATATTGGCCTGAGGAAGCTCAACCCTTACATTCCTGAGTACCCTGTTGGCGATGCTGAAGAGGTTTCGGATATGATAGCGCACTTTGTTGATGTTGCAAGGGTTGTAATAGGAGTAAAGAATCTTAAAATCTTCAGTTTTGGACCACGGCCACAAGACTTTTTGGCTTGCAATGCACCAATCAAGCCACTTTATGACCTTGGCATAGAAATTATGGAAAACTCTGAGCTTGACCTGTTTGAATCTTTCAACAAGCACAAAGATGACCCGCGTATACCTGAGATTGTAAAACAAATGGAAGAAGAACTCGGCACAGGAAACAAACATCCAGGAATTTTGCCAAAGCTTGCTCAATATGAGCTAACATTAATGGACTGGTATGAAAAATATCGCGGTAGTTGCCAGTTTGCAATATTTGCTAATAAGTGCTGGCCAGCGTTCCAGACACAGTTTGGATTTGTTCCATGTTACGTAAACGCAAGGCTTGCATCAAGGGGTATTCCAGTTGCATGTGAGGTTGACATATACGGAGCACTTAGTGAATACATCGTAACACTTGCAACACAAATTCCTGCAACAATTCTTGATATCAATAATACTGTTCCGAAAGATATGTATGAGGCAAACAAGGAAAAGTTCAAGGATTACAAGCTCACTGACCTTTTTATGGGCTTCCACTGTGGAAACACACCTATTTGTCATATGAAATATGCTGAGATGAGGTACCAGCTCATCATGCACAGACTCTTAGAGCCAAATAAAGAACCAGATATAACACGTGGTACACTCGAAGGTACAATAAAACCAGGTGAGATAACAATATTCAGACTTCAGTCAACAGCTGATTGTATCTTGAGGTCATACGTGGCTGAAGGTGAGGTAATAGACGTTGACCCACGTTCGTTTGGCGGAATTGGTGTATTTGCAATAAAAGAGATGGGAAGATTCTATAGATATGTACTTATTGCCAAGAGGTTCCCGCATCATACAGCTGTTGCATTCAAACATGCAGGAAAAATCCTATTTGATGCAATGAAGATGCTCGGTGTTGATGACATATCATTCAACCAGCCAGCTAATATGCTATATAAAGATGAAAATCCATTTAAATAATATGGAAATCAAGAAGGGGCTGCCATAATCATTTAAAAGTGTGAAACACTGCGCAGCCCCTTTTTGTACCTATTACACCCTATTTTTCAAAACCTTCTCTTCATATTCTTTCACCCTTTCAAGCCATGTGCTTCCCACTGGAACACCACTGTCGTAGCAGTATTTATTCCACACAGCACTAAATGGTAAGGTTTTGAATTCCTCTAAAAGTGCAAGTCGCATCCCAAAATTCCCTTCATTTTCAGCCTCAATCAAAAGATGTGTTGGCTCCAAGAGTGCAAAAAGAATTGCTTTCAAGGCAGCCCTTGCCCCTGTTACCCATGCAGTTATTCGGTTTATGCTCGCATCAAAGAAGTCCAAAGCAAAATAAACTTTCTCAAATCCATTGCTTCTTTTTACTTCTTGTGCAACAGACAAAACTTCGTCGTTCAAAATCACAACATGGTCACTGTCCCAACGCATACCACGGCTGAGATGCAAAAGTATCTTCTTTGAATATGCCAACACAGCTGAAATCTTGTCTGAAATGGTTTCTGTCGGGTGGAAGTGTCCAAGGTCAAAGCAGATTGCTATATCGTGTTTGCTTGTAAATACATAACCCATGTAAAACTCGTGCGATCCAACCACATAAGCTTCTGAACCTATGCCAAATAACTTACTTTCAACAGAGTCAATGAGATATTGTTTGTCAACCTTTGCATCAAATATCTCATCAAGTGACTCTTTTAAGATTTTTCTGTGCTCATACCTTTGTACTGGAAAGTCTTTAGAACCATCGGGTATCCAAATATTATTAATGCAAGGCTGACCTGTTTCTTTGCCCATAACTGATGCAATCTCACGTGACTTAATAGCATGTTGTACCCAGAATTTTCTAATACTTTCATCTTTACTTGACAGAGTATACCCTGAGGATGCCTTTGGATGGGCAAAAAAGGTAGGATTAAAGTCAAGTCCGATGCCCTTTTCTTTTGCCCAGTTTATCCACTTTTCAAAGTGTTCCACTGAAAGCTGGTCTCTGTCTACCTTTTTGCCATTCGTCTCAGCATAGATAGCATGAAGGTTTACCTTGTGTTTGCCAGGAATCAAACTCATTGCAAACTCTACGTCCTGCCGAAGTTCATCTCCATTCCGTGCTTTGCCAAAGTAATTTCCTGTTGCTAAGATTCCGCCACCGCCCATTCCTTTTGTTGCCTCTTCAAATCCTGTCACATCATCTCCTTGCCAGCAGTGCAAAGAGATTTTTATCTCTTTCATCTTTTCCAAAACTCCATCTGTGTCAACTCCAAATTGGCCATACACCTCTTTTGCTCTTTCATAGTCTGCTATTACCTTATCAGCATTCAAACTCATTTTTTCACTTCCTCCTCTCTCAATATACCTTTGATTTTCTCAAAATATCTCGCGATTTCTTTAAAATTCGCTATCGAAACAAATAATTTTGTTCTTGATATTGTTATTATTGCTTTATTCTACCATACCCAGCTTAGACTCAGCCTCTCTATTGTATTTATCTTGTTGCTCTACCATATTACGGCGGGTATCTATCCACAACAACCATGGTGTTTACCCTCTCATGTCTCTCAGGGTCTTTTCTCACTTGCCCTCAATTCCCTCGTCCCATCTACCATGGCGTGGACGTCAGTTATGCTCGTATGCAGGGTCTTCGCCCGTATGGAGGATGTACTCTGACCACCCGCTCACATTTTTCAATCTACTTTCTATAAAAAATCATTTAATCCTTTCTCCTTCATTTCTTAACCATCAATACATTTTCTAAGATGTGAACTATTATTAAAAGGGGCACTTTGCTACTCGACATGACTTAATCTCCTCGCAAAGCTAAGAATTTCTTTACCCCCTCAAGATGTGAATCACTCAAACTATTTCTCCTGCTTTAAATTAAGAATGTTCAAGCAATTTTTCTCACTTCACTTCACGCTGTCCTTGCTAAAGCCTCTCTCTTTATATCGCTCAACATCTTGTTCCCATCATACTTTACGCCTTTTTTTCAAAATCGCATAAAATACCCTTATCAATTTACAACACAGTGCTATTAATGATTGCTTCTTCTTCAAGGGATTGTTCTCTCGCGTGGTGTAATACCTGTGCAGCTGCTTAAATTCTTCATTCTTTGCTACTATTGTAATCATGGCCTTGAACAAGCTACTTCTGAGCCTCCCTCGCCCTCTTTTACTTATACACGTCTGACCCTTGTACTTGCCAGAACTATTCTCAACTATATTGAGTCCCGCCAATTTCTGTATCTGTCTCGCATCCTCATACCTCTTTATATCTCCAACCTCAGAAATAAAGCCAACTGCCGTTTTTACACCAACACCTTTTATTTTAAGCAGTTCCTCTCCATTCGGCACCTCTCTCAAAAGCTCTGCCATCTCGGCTTCTATCTCTTCTATCTGCTTCTTTAAAAGCTCATATTGACTCAGCAAATATTTTATCTCTTGTCTTGCCAGCTTTCTCCCTTCTTTTTTACCTATACTCCTTTTGGCAGTCTCTACTAAATCCATCGCCCTCCTGCGACTAATCGCTCGCCTATCTAATTTGTCACGCCAGTACCCTATAATCCCTTCCACTTCATTTTCCACTACATCACAAGGCAATGGCACCTCCTTTAATGTTTCTATTGCCGTCTTGCCTTCCCAATCAGAAAATACTTCTAAAAATTCTGGAAAATACATATCGAGCCAGTTGATTATTTGATTTTTTAAAACGTTCAGCTGTTTTTGAAGCCTTTCATATATGTTCATCGCTACTCTCATCTCAGCATATATACCCTCGGGTATATTTGGCTCTGTATATCTTCCATCCTTCACAAGCATCGCTATCGTCTTCGGATCCTTTATATCGCTCTTAGTTTGCGTACTATCATCAAGCTCCTTGCTCCTCTTCACGTGAAAAGGATTCACTAAAACCACTTTTATGCCATTCTCTCTCAGATACTGCTCAAAGCACAGCCAGTAATGCCCTGTAGGCTCTATCCCTACTATCATGTTGTCTTTGCCATTTGCTTTCATTATCTTATTTGCCCAATCCAAAAATTTCTCCATACCTTCTTTCCTATTCTCAAACTCTATTCTCTTGCCAAGCTCCACTCCTCTAAAATCAAATGCTCTGCCTACATGCCTTTCCTTTGCTATGTCTACTCCTACAACTAAAGTTCTCTCTGTTACTTGTAATATCTTTTCATTTTGTGTATACTTCAAAGAGGATACCTCCTTTGTTGTGTTTTGTCGTAAGTTGTACAACTTACATTCTGTATTTTACCAGGAGGTACCTTATCTCTTCAAATCTCATTTCTCTTCATTTTCACTCATTTTCGTTCATTACAGGAATGCTCATATAATTGTTCTTTACAACTTAAAAGCCTCTTCTATCTCTTCAATTTCTTTTTGACTAATCAAAACAACATCACCCAAGCTTTTAGCATCAATTATTGCTTTCGCTGTAAATTCTAATATTTCGAGTTTGTCAAATGCATCCAATAAACTTTCACCTACAACAATAACACAATCATTCTCAACAATAACAGCAAGAGTTTCTTTTGAAAAAACATCTGCTGTCATCTCAGGTTGCATAAAGTTTGAACCAAAAGGAATCTTTTTGACGTTTCTTAACTGTATATAGGTCTCTGGAACTGCCCGAGAATTAAATTCATTTTCTGTCACAGCAAACGCCATAATATTGGGAGGACGAGCAATAACGATTGCATTTATATTTGGATGTTTTTCATAGATATACTTGTGGAGTAAAATAGAGCTACTTGGTTTTTTGCCCGCTTCTTTATAGCCGTTTTCGATTTTAACAATATCATCTATTTCTATGTATTTTCTGTCAACCATGGATGGTGTGATTATAAAAGAGTTTTCATTTAACCTCTGTGAAAAAGTTCCTTGCGTACTTGTAAAAAGTCTTTGCTCATAAGCACGGTAAATTAGCTCACACATTTTTTTTCGAGATTCTTCCTCAAAACTTGAATAACTCTTTGGAATAAACTCATCCATCTGAACATCTTGCTTTGCTTTCGAAATCTCAATATCTTTTGGACGCAGAGCCTTAGGATTACCTATTGCCCTTGCTCTTATCTCAAGCTGAGCACAAAAATCTAAAGTCTCAAATGCCATAAAAGCCTTGAATAGGTTTTCAGAACCTACAACAATTCCATGGTTTGCCAAAACAGCAGTGTTAATGCCTCTTTTGAAGGCATCAGCAATCTTTTGTCCAAGGGCTGTGCTGCCTGGTAGTGCATACTCAACAAGTTCAACTTCGCCACATATTAAATGTACATTTGGAATAAGTTTTGTGTTTGGAATCTTCCTTGCTAAACTAAACGCCATAATTGCCGGTGAGTGTGCATGAATTATAGCTTTGATATCCGGTCTTGACCTGTAAATCATCTCATGAAAAGGAAGTTCTACAGATGGTTTGTGCTTTCCTACAATCTCACCATTGCTTTTTACAAGCACTATATCATCCGGTTTTAAATTTCCTTTGTCAATCCCAGATGGTGTAATCCATATATCTCCATTTTCGTCCATTATAGAAATATTACCGCCAGATGTTGTAGTCATACCATATCCATATATTCTTTCCATTATCATTGCTATTTGATCTGCTGGATGAAGTAATTCGAATCTCATAATATTTACCCCTTTCTGAAATAAATTGCATTTTTATAGTTTTGTCTGATTTTGCAGGATGTTTGTATCTATGGCTTAAAATTTTTGTTTTTATGTTTATTTGTATTTACTTTTGATGTCTTTTATTAATTATTATAATCTAATTACACCGTTTTGTCATTATCATTTATTAATATTTCAAACAAATGTGGTTTTTATAAAACTGACAAATTGATTATGGAATCATGAAATATATACAAAGAAAACAAAAAACCAATCAACTCATATGTTAAAACTACATCCACTATTGAATTTACTAAATCTCTACATTATACTGTTTGTTAAACGTTCAAAGTCTAATTGAATAATCCCTTAAACTTCATTAATTAACCTAAGGGGACGCAAAATGGAACACCACACACAGCTATAAAATAGACACAAAATAAAAGGGGCTGTTTCAAAAGTTGATGTAACAACCCCTTTTATTTCAATATTTAGGAGTTTTTATTGTTTGGTTCCTGTTATACGTGCTTTCAGAACATATAAAATTGTATTTTTTAGACACCTTCATTAAATTTTAAAGTTATACTGCCTATTTGACATTCTTCATCATATCATCAAGCTCTTTGAACTTCTTTCCAAACTCTTCCCAATTGCCTTGTTGTAAAGCTTTTTTAGCATCTTCAAACAAAGACTTTATCTTTAATAGATCTGACGATGGTAGAACCTGAGTTATATTTTCTTTCTGAGACGGTGTTTGCATCTCATCCTTTACAGGTGTTACCTGCTGCCCAATGAGCTGCGATAGCGCATCATTTAGGCTGCTTCCCATAACGACCTTCCCATTGCAAGCAGCAATTACTCTTTTTACCTCTGGCAGGGCTGAAGCATTGTCGGAAGCAATGTAAATTGGCTCAATGTACAAAATCTTTTGGTTTATTGGCAATGCTAAAAGGTTCCCTCTTATAACCTTTGAACCGCCTTGATTCCACAGTGACAAATCCTTTGATATCTGCGGGTCTTGGTCAATCATGTTCTCAACCTGCAGTGGACTGTAGACAGTTGAACCTTTCGGGAATTTGTATAGCACAAGCTTTCCATAATTTTCTTGGCTACTTTTTGCTGCAAGCCATGCAATCATTGTGTTGTATTTTAGCGGTGTGAAAGGCACCATCAAAATCATCTCTTCTTTTTGGCTGTCTGGCAGCTTCATCACACTGTAATATGGCGGGATATAGTCAATTGAACCGTCTGGCGTCTTGTGTTTTCCAAAGTCCCACAAATCTTCCTTGTTGTAAAATACATTCGGGTTTGTCATGTGATACCTTTTCAACACACTTGCCTGAACCTTGAAAATATACTCCGGATATCTTATATGCTCAGCAATGTCTCTTGGAATATCTCCATTTTCAAAAAGGTCGGGATAAATACTCTTATAGACATTTACAATTGGGTCGTTTTTGTCTACAATGTAAAATTTCAGCGTTCCATTGTATGCATCAATTAATACCTTTACCGAATTTCTAATATAATTAAAACCTTCTTCTGTCGGCTCTGAATATGGATAATAATTTGTCTTTGTATAACCATCCAAAACCCATACTAAGTGACCTTTGCCGTCAATCAAAATGTAAGGATCGGTGTCATAGTCAAAAAATGGAGCAACTTTTTTAGCTCTTTCTATAATACTTCTATTTATGAGTATCTTGCTGTTTGAATTTATAGCTGTTGAGACAAGAAGTCTAAAGTCTTTATACACATATGAAAAGATCAGCCTATTCAAAGGTGTTAGTCTTATTCCACCCTTGCCGTCATATCTAAAAAGCCTATTTGAATCACCCTCTGGGTAGTCAATTTCGTCAACTTTTGTGTTGACAATAACATATGGGTCTGTCTTTTCTCCATAGTATATCCGTGGCTGAGTCACCTTTGGTGCACCGTCTAAGCTCTTTAATGGAATATCTTTTATGATAAACTTTGGCTGGCCCTCAGGTGTAACTTCTGTCATCAGGCTCATTACAACACCATAGCCGTGAGTGTATTGAAATTTTTGATTGATATATGTCTTTGTTGGAATCCCATCATAGTTTATCTCCCTTGCAGAGATGAATACAGATTTTATTTTGCCATTTATTGTATACTTTGCAATATCAGCATCGTTGAAAATATAGTACTGTTTAAAACGCTGAATTTGGTTTAAAATAGCCAAGGTTGTGGGATAATCTGTAATTCTAATATTTTCAATTGTACCTGTGTTTTTCTGTAAATCCTCTGCTGTGATGGTACCTGATGTGTCAACAGGAAAATATTTTTCTTCAATGTTTTCTAAATTGTAAGCAAGGCGTGTAAACTTAATGTTTTTTTCTAAAAAAGACCTTTCATACACCTGTTCATTTGGTGATACTACAAAATACTGAAAAGCTGTAGCGATTATGGTACCCAAAACTGCCCAACCAATATAAGAAAGCATTACCTTGGCTATATTTGCATACTTGCCTTTTATGAAAAAGTAGATGCTGAGTAGAATCACAGCTACCAAAACTATATACGAAAGCCTAAAATAGTTCATCCTAATGTAATAATCAGTATATCCCACACCAACAACTTCACCAAAGAAAGAGTACAAAAGTCCTTCCATTTCATATTTTAGTGTGAATATCTTAATCACAAATATGAGTATCAGATTGAAAAATATATGACTTCTTACCTTTTTGTCATAAAGCACACCCCATGAATTTACCCTGCTAACAAATGCAAAACCATAGAGAACAATGTATAATACCACTGTATAGATACATACAAATATCACTAAATAGAATAGAAAATTTACAATTGAAAGAAAAAATGGTCTTTCAAACACATAGTATCCTACATCTTTGTTAAAGATCGGGTCTTTTATATTAAACGGCTTTGAATGCTTGAAGGTCAAAAATTTGATGTAGAGGTTGTTTTCCAAATACCTGCTTGCTATCAGCGCCAATAACACAGAGACAATAACATTGAGAATGTTCTTCTTAAGCAAACTAATTTTTCCAACAATTCTTTCAATATTTCTCTTAATAACGGCATTGTTTACAAAAAACACAAAGAACAAAATCATAAATGAAACAACCTGTACTGAAAGCTTTACATAGAAATTCTTCCAGAATACACTTACAAAGTTTCTACCAATTTCTTTTATTTGGATGAGTTCTAAAAATAAATCAAAAGCAATTGAAAAAACTATAGCTAATATTACCAGTATTGAAATAACAAAACCCACTTTTTTAACCACTCTTTTAGTTTTCTCTCTTTTATAATCGTAAATTCTATCTGCCATCCTAAATCCTGTCCCTCACTTTATTTTTTTATTTGCTCTCTAAAAGTCCAAACATTTCATCTTTTAAATCTACTGCTTCTGCTATTATCTTTGAAATATCAGCCAAAATTTTTGCAAGCATCATCTCAGATGAGAGATATTCTTCAATGTCTGGGTTTAGGCTTATTATCTGGTAAAGCTGCTGCAAAGAATATACATCAGAGCTTGTAACCTCTTGTCCTTGCAAGCGTTTTTGCTCAAGCTCAAGTTGTTTCTTTTTAAAGTCCATAACCATCTGTTTGAGCTTCTCGTCCTTTTCAATCTTTTCTTTTGCAGCTTTAAACCTTTTAAACTCATTTGACTCTTTTAGAGCATTTGCAAGCTCGTACGCAATGTCGTAAACATTTCTCATCTTTTGTATACTCACCCCTTTTGTGGATATTTGATTATTTTATTTTTAAGGACTCTTGTCTTGATTATTAACATTTTCATTTGTCTTTAAAAGCTCTGAGGCGCCAATTAAAGTACCAAGATTTTTAAATGCATCAGTTGGAATGTATACCTTATTTGCCGGATTTTTAGCAATCTCAATTGCAGCCTCTATCTGCCTCATCGCAAGTACAACTGCATCTGTGCCGCTCTCCTTAATAGCCCTGTTGACATATGCAATAGCGTTTGCCTGTGCTCTTGCTACCATCTCAATTGCCTGAGCCTGACCTTCCGCCTGCAAAATCTTTTGCTGCTTTTCACCTTCTGCCCTTTTTATAAGAGCTTGCTTGTACCCTTCTGCTTTAGCAATTTCACTTTCTCTCACACCTTCTGCCTCAAGAATCATTGCACGCTTGTCTCTTTCTGCCTTCATCTGTTTTTCCATTGCCTGTGTTATTTCAGCAGGTGGGATAATGTCTTTTATTTCAACTCTTTTTATCTTTACCCCATAGTTATCTGTAATTTGGTCAAGCACAGTTGTCAACTTTGAATTTATAATTTCCCTGGAGGAGAACACTTCATCAAGAGTCATGCTACCAATGACATCTCTGAGATTAGTTAATACTGAATACATAATCGCTGCTTGATAATTTTGTACATTGTAAGTGCACATCTTTGCGTCGAATACCTCAAAAAATACAACAGAGTCAATCTTTATTCTGACGTTATCCTTAGTTATAACATCTTGCGGTGGTACATCTAAAATTCTTTCTTGCATATTAACTTTTGCTCTTATGTTGTCAATAAAAGGAATAATAAGATGAACGCCTGGCTCTAAAATCCTATGAAACTGGCCAATTCTCTCTACAACATAGCAGTATTTTGTCCGAACAACTTTTACACTTGAAAAGAAGAAGATTAAAAACAGCGCAATTATCAAAATGACCCATCCAATTGTCGGCATACAAGCTTCCTCCTCCCATTTTTCAAAATACTCTTGTTTTTTTATTCCATTTTTTCAACAAAAATTCTCAACCCATCCACTTTTTTAACCTTTACTCTGTCACCTTTTCCTAACTTTTTGTCACAGAAAATGTTGTAAAATATTCCGTCCTTTTTTATTTTGCCAGAATACCTATCTTCTGATACCTCTTCAACAAAAAATTCCTCTCCCACGTTTACAAAGCTTCTGTTTTCTATCTTTGGCATGTTTTGCATAAATTTTCTAATCTTGGGTTTAAATATCAAAAAGATTGCTAAGCTGAGAATAATAAATAGACCAACTTCTACAAATAGATTGTTTACAAATAAATCTAAAATGAAAATTATAAAAGCTGAAATATAAATAGGAAAAAAGACAAAACCAATAAAGGTATCAGCTATTAAAAAAGCAAGAGCTATCACAAGCCAGATAAAATCATAAATGCTTACATTCATCAAATTCCCCCTTCATCCTTTTTAATGATCTGGAAAAATTTGTAGATTGATGTCTGTTTCAAGTTTACCTTCTCAGATAGCTTGTAAAACTCCTTTACCTCCACGCCTTCGTGTGTAACCTCTGAACAAAGAAGATTTTTTTCTTCAAACATTGAAAGTATAAATAAAAGTTTTACAACCCTTTTAAATGGGTCTGATTCATTTATACCCGAAAAATTGTATGAGATAAACTCACAATCTCTAAGTGTTTTATAAACATTGACCACCTCATCATTTATTTGTAGATTAAAATCCTTAAATTTCTTGTCTAAGTCAAAAATCAAAACTTTTGCATCTTGATAGAGATTTTTTACAAGCTGATATGAAGGAATGTCAAGTGCAACTATAACATCAAAATCCTCTTTCATATTTTCTATCTTGTCAATCCTCGGTGCAAATATGTCATCAAAATATACCTCTTTTAATGAACTCTGGTGCTGCACAATCCGGCCATGGTTATCTAAAAACTTAAAAAGATCATTTTCTACCTCTTCATCTTTTAAAAACTTTAAAAAATCTAAAACAATATGAGGATAAAAAGCTGTAAAGATACATTTTTTGTCAACAAGTTCAGAAAGATTACATGTCTCAATTTCAAATTTCTTAAAGCTACATCCTTTTTGCCGCACAGTTTTTAAGTTATTGTAAAGGTCTTTTATAACACCAAAACTGATATTTTCACAAATGTCAATCAGATTAAACTGATTTCGCCTTGTAGAGTTAAATATATTTTTTTCAAGCTTACAAACAATATCAACCTTTTTCATTGTAACAAGCTCATCTTCATCTTCTAAGTTTGAAAAACATACAACATCATACTTTGTACCATTTCCTGTAAAGAATTTATAATACTTATTGTCCTCACCCATGAATCTAAAATTTTCAACAATAATGTTCTTTATAAGAAAGGTTGGCTCAGGATTCCCTACACCAAATGGTTCTAAAAGATAAACTTGGTCAATTAACTCATCATCAATCTCGTTTAAGCTTAAAACAAGGTCAATTTCAACAGCTGGTTTGAAAATCATAAAATGATATTCCTGAGCAATAGCATTTAGAATCTCATCAAGTTTGTCAAAATTATCGCTTACAAGCGAAAGCCCAGCTGCATGTTCATGCCCACCAAACTTTAGAAGAATATCAGAGCAGTTTTTCAACGCCTCAAACAGATTAAAACCTTTTATTGACCGTCCAGAACCTTTTAAAATTCCCTCATCTGTGAACGTAAACAGAAGCGAAGGTCTGTAATACTTTTCTGTTATCTTTGATGAAGCAATCCCAACAACACCAGGGTGCCAGCTTTGAGAGCTTAGCACAAAAATCTTTTTCCTTAGGATATCTTTATTCAATGTAATTATCTTTTGAGCCTCTTTGATAGTTTTTTCTTCTATCTCCTGACGTTTTCTATTTTCCTCATCTAACCTTCTTGCAATCTTTTCTGCTTCTACTAAAGAGTCACTTAAAAGAAGCGACATGGCTAAATTAGCATCCGAAATTCTGCCTGCCGCATTCAGTCTTGGCCCTATGATAAATGAAACATCGAAAGGTTTTAGCTCTTCCTTTGAGGAAAGTCCAGCAACTTCTATAAGTTTTTTCAGTCCTATATTCCTCGTATACTTTAAAAGTTTTAGACCAAACTTAGCAAAAATCCTGTTTTCATCAACAAGTGGCATGACGTCTGCAATTGTGCCAATTGCCACAATGTCAAGATACTTAGAAAGTTTAATTTCAAGCCCAGAAAGCTTTAGTGCATGAAGTAGCTTGAATGCAACCCCAACCCCTGCTAAATCCCTAAAAGGGTATGTACTATCACGTCTCTTGGGATTTATAATGGCATCGGCTATTGGTAGCTTATCTTTTGGTTCATGGTGGTCTGTGACAATGACTATTTTTCCTTTTTGTTTTAGATATTCAATCTCATTAATAGCACTTATTCCTGTGTCAACTGTTATTAAGATGTCAAATGTATCTTCTAATCTCTTTAAGATATCAAGGTTGAGTCCATATCCATCTTTGAATCTATTAGGAATATAGTAACTTGTTGGCAAAAACTTTTTCAAGTTTGAATAAAGAAGATATGTACTTGTTACACCATCACAATCATAATCTCCGTAAATTAATACCCTTTTCTTGTGTAAAATAGCATTGTGAACAATATTTATCGCCTCTTTCATATCATTGAGTAAAAAGGGATTGTGAAGATTTTTGATTGCTGGAGCTAAAAACTTTTCAATATCATCCTTTTGAACAATTCCTCTGTTTTTTAAAACTTTGATTATTTGCGGTCTTATTTTTCTACCATCTATTTGGATGTCAAAATCATCAAAATTCTCACACTCTTTTAGCACCCATCGTTTTTTTTGAAAAATCATCCCTCAAAAAAAGCCCCCTCAATTTAAAAAAGTAGTCTAAAAATATGTTAATTGTCAAAATATCCATATCATTACTATCAAAGTTACAAAGAATGATGTTGCAGCACCAACTATAAGCTGTTTAATATCATGCCTTTTGAGTATAAGTCTTGACCACATAACAAGCGGAATAAGTAAAGCTAAAAATAACATTTTTAGCCCAGCAATAAAGTTGATTGCAACAATTGGACCAGTTATACCACAAGCGTGGCCACTTGCTTTAAATTTTAAAACCTTATTAATAAAGGCCAAGATTAAACTTGATATGAGATATGACAAGTAAAGCCCTATCATTGCTTTTGTAGGCTTTTCTATAGTCAGCAAACTCAAATTCCCTAAGATATATCCAACTATCCCAAAGATAAAAGCAAGTTTTCGTTCTTTTTCTCTTCCACCTGCTTTAAACTTTGGGACCATTCTTGCAACAATATATGCTAAAAGGGGTATGATTGTGAAAAAGATAATTGAATTCAGATAATAGCTTAAATTTCCATCATAGTTTGCCATCTTGTCATCAAGCCACATAATTGTAAATACAATCAGTGCAACCATTGGAACTGTAAAAATGCTGCTTATAAGATATGCAATTTTTTCCCTCATAAAGTCTTCCCCCAAAAAGTTTAATTTCTTCCTTGAGTTAATTATACACCATAATTGGATGTAAAGGCAAAAATAAATCCCCTTTTGCTTATGCCAGCTGCAAAAGGGGATACGGATAGCTTATATCTGCGTTTTTCTACCTTCTTTTTGGTCGAGGTTTTCTGCTCTTCTCTGCATTCAAAGCGCCCATCCCAAAGCCCAAAATTGGACCAAAGATTATTAAATATAATTGGTACTTTGAAATGTTAACACTTCTTTTTAAAACAATGGATAACACAACCAAAATAATCGAAACAAAAAGCGAAACTACAAATGCAGCTATTTTTTTTCTGGTAGGGCTAATTTCAGCAGCCTCATATCCACACAATGCTATTCCTACAAACATTGAAAATATAGTAAGATACTGTGCAATTTTATCCGGCATTGAAAAATACATCACAAAAAGAGATACTATAAGAATTAAAAAGCAAATCAAAAATAGTGACTTTACTACTATCCAAACATACTGAGAAAGACTTGCGTCTTCAGTCTTCTTATTCATAATAGCCTGATAATCCTTTTAAAAAAGATGCTCTATTAAACATTATTAAAACTCACAAAAAGTTAGAACACAAGCTCTACTTCTTATATATTCTGAGCCTCTTTTAAGATTATGTCTACCTTATCAGTTCTCTCCCATGGCAAGTCCAAATCTTCTCTTCCAAAGTGACCATATGCAGCAACCTTCTTGTAAATCGGTCTTCTTAAATCCAAGTCTCTTATTATAGCAGCTGGTCTTAGGTCAAATACTCTCTTTACAATCTCGGCAATTTTTTCATCATCAATCTTTCCTGTTCCAAATGTATCCACCCTGATTGAGAGTGGTCTTGCAACACCTATTGCATATGAAAGTTGAACCTCGCACTTTTTAGCAAGTCCTGCTGCAACAATGTTCTTTGCAACATACCTCGCTGCATATGTTGCAGACCTGTCAACCTTTGTCGGATCTTTTCCAGAAAATGCTCCACCACCATGGCGTGCATAGCCACCGTAGGTGTCAACAATAATCTTTCTTCCTGTAAGTCCTGAGTCGCCTTGTGGACCACCAATTACAAATCTTCCTGTCGGGTTTATATATATCTTTGTGTTCTTGTCAAGCATACCTTCTGGGATAATTGGCTTTATAACATGTTCAATCACATCTGCTTCAATCTGGGCATGTGTAACCTCTGGGCTGTGCTGAGTTGAAACAACAATTGTATCCACTCTTATTGGCCTGTCATCTTCATACTCAACTGTGACCTGAGTCTTGCCATCAGGTCGCAAATATGGCAAAATACCCCCTTTTCTGACATATGCAAGCCTTCTTGCAAGTTTGTGAGCAAGATAGATTGGCATTGGCATCAAAACAGGTGTCTCGTCACACGCAAACCCAAACATCATCCCTTGGTCGCCTGCACCAATTGCCTCTATTTCATCATCTGTCATCTCACCAAGCTTTGCCTCTAATGCTTTGTCAACGCCCATTGCAATGTCAGGTGACTGCTCATCAATTGATGTTATCACCGCACATGTGTCAGCATCAAACCCGTATTTTGCACGTGTATACCCAATTTCTCTTATTGTATCTCTTGCTATCTTTGGTATGTCCACATAACATTTTGTTGTTATCTCACCCATCACAAGAACAAGCCCTGTTGTAACTGCAACCTCACATGCAACTCTTGCGTACGGGTCTTTTTCTAAAATGGCATCTAAAACAGCATCTGAAATTTGGTCACAAATTTTGTCTGGATGACCCTCTGTTACAGACTCGGATGTAAATAGCTTTCTCATCTGCTCTTTGTACCTCCTTTTAAGTAAAATGGAAACTCATTTAAAATTAAAACTTTATATAAAATTTAAAGCCCCTTCTGAAAAGAAGAGGCAAAACTTTCTTGTAAAAAGTTTTATCCTCATCTCTCAGAAAGCTTAAAATATATAAACTTTTTAAGCTTTCTGACGGAGTTGGCACCATTGCAAAGCTTTAAAAAAGCCTTGCCGGTTGCCGGGCTTCATCGGGCCTTTTTCCCTCCACCTCTCTTGATAAGGATAACCTTATCATTTTTTCATTATTCAATTTTTAAATTTGCCTCAATTATATTAACAAAACAAATTGGTATTGTCAATAAAAATAATTACTCATATTTAAACTTTCCTATCATTTTTCGAATTTCATTCATTGAAGTTGATAAAATAGAAAGCTGCTTTGATAGTTCTCGTACATGATCAAGATTGTGCTCTATAGAAGATATTATCTTTTGTGAAAACTCATTTATTTCTGAATATACTTTCAGCTATTTCTGTTGCTGCCGAAGTCATTTCTTCAGCAGAAGCTGCTTCTTCTTCAGAATGAGCAAGCAGACTATCAACAAGTGAATTTAAATCCCTTATTTTCTCAATCATATTGATAGAAATTCCTAAAAGTTCAGTATATTTTTCCTATTTTCTTCTACTTCATGGTAAAGAACTTCTATCTGGTCTTCAAATTGTTTTGAATACAAATTCACAGTTGAAATTGTTCTACTTATATTAGTAGTCGAATTTTTTGTCTGTTCAGCTAATTTCCTTATTTCATAAGCAACAACAGAAAAACCTTTTCCGCTTTCTCCTGCCTTAGTAGCCTCAATCGAAGCATTCAAGGCTAACAAATTTGTCTCTTCAGCAATTTGTCTTACAAACTTAACAACCTCACTGATGTTCTGAGTTGCTTGAGCTAATTGCTTTACACCTTCTCTCAACTGACCATACCTTTCTACAAGATTCTCGCTTGTTTTTAAAATGATTTGAACCGCTGTTTGTCCTAACTCTGATTTATCCACTAAGTTTTTAGAAGTTGAAAGCACTGTGGACGCCAAACTATTGAGGTCCTGAGCTTGAGCAGCTAATTGCTCAATGCTAGCATTAATTTCCTCAACCGAAGCTGCTACTCTTTGTATATCAGATTGTTGTTTTTCAATTATTTTCGCATTTTCCGAAGAATCCTTCTCTAATCTACTAAATAGCTTTTGAGCTAGTTCGAATATCTCTATAGAATTATCCACTGCATTTTTTACACTGATTATAAGTTTTTTTATTGATTTCACAGTCTCAATTAATTTGTAGGTAATGATGCCAAATTCATCATTAGAATATTTAATTTTTTCAGTAATTAAATAACCCTCCGATACTCTTGAAAACAATCTGGAAAGTACAGGAACTGGCAATAAAACACTCTTATTTATTACCCATAAAACAAATGCAATAATTATGTTAATAGAAATACTTATTAAAGCAAGATTTATTTTTGTAATGTTATTAAGATTTACTCTAAGTGTAATATATTTCAACAATAAAGGACCAATCCAGAGAGTAAGAGATAAAACTCAAACTGTAAGCTTTGTAGAAATAGAAATCTTTGTCTTTTCCATATTCTTTGCAAATTCCTTTTTAGACAATACTTTAGAATAAATAAAAAGTAAAAGAGCAACTATATCCATATTTACAGCAATTGCTCCACTAAATCTTAATGCAAACGCTCCTCTGGCATTGGTTTTATCTTTGAAGAAACTATCCCCACTAAAGTTGCTGCAAGTATGTTTCCCACAAAAACAACACATGCTAAAAAAAATGGTAAGTTGTATCCAGAGCCATCTTCTACTCTCTTTGCATTCCATCTCCCTATAAAAAGTGCTGGAATACCAATTAGTCCTAACGCAATAAGATACCCTAAAAGAATATTTACAATTGGATAATCACCTAACCCTGCAAAGACATAGTATGAAAACAGTAATAAAATCGGGTCAACAATTGTAAGTATAAACAACAAAATCCCTGTCACTTTTGCGGATAAGCTCATTCAATTTCACTCCTCTGCTTGCAAATTAGTTATCAAAAATTCATTGCTCAAGATTAGTAATTACAGCATTACTCGCCAATAATCTTAACTAGCACTCTTTTCTTTCTCTTACCGTCAAACTCGCCATAGAAGATTTGCTCCCATGGACCCAAATCAAGCTTACCATTTGTAATTGCAACAACAACTTCCCTGCCCATGATTGTCCTTTTTAGGTGTGCATCAGCATTGTCCTCACCGACGTTGTGGTGATACTGAGAATATGGTTTTTCAGGTGCCAGCTTTTCAAGCCAGATTTCAAAATCTTTATGAAGACCTGGCTCATCGTCGTTCACAAACACGCTTGCAGTTATGTGCATGGCATTGCAAAGTAAAAGTCCTTCTTTTATACCACTTTCGTCCACACACTTTTGTAGTGTATCTGTGATGTTCACAAAAGCCCTTCTTGTTGGAATTTCAAACCAGAGTTCTTTTCTATATGACTTCATTTTCAAAAATCACCCCGCTAAATTTTTGTTTTTCTTTGTCCTTGACAGTTTTTTAAAAATATTTTAATAATTTTTTTGTAATGATTCAACAGAAAATGTGGTATATTTCATTGTATAGATAAATCATTGTGGGGGGATTTTACATGAAGAAGGTCTTTGCAAAAAAGGATATATTTACGCGCTACAGTGGAAATCCAATAATCACAGTATATGATATACCATATTCTGCAAATGCAGTGTTTAACGCTGGTGCAATAAAATATAAGAACGAGTACTTATTACTTTTGAGAGTTGAAGACAGACAAGGAAAATCACATTTAACTGTTGCTCGAAGTAGTGATGGAAAGACCAACTGGAAGATTGAAAAGTCACCCCTCATATATCCTCAACCAACAGTCTTCATATACGAAGAGTTTGGGTGCGAAGACCCACGAATAACCTATATTCCTGAAGATGACTATTACTATATAACCTATACTGCATACTCCCGTTATGGTCCTGCTGTTGCTCTTGCAAGAACTAAAAACTTCAAAAAGGTAGAAAAATTAGGGCTTATTTGTCCCCCAAATAACAAAGATGCGGTTTTGTTCCCTGAAAAGATAAACGGAAAATATGCAATGCTGCACCGACCTGTTGCAGGTGATATTGAACACATCTGGATTGCATATTCGACAGACTTAATTCACTGGGGAAACCATGAGGTTGTGCTTGTTGAAAAAGGAGGCCCGTGGTGGGACGGCTTTAAAGTCGGTGCAGGAGCTGTACCAATAAAAACTCAAGAGGGCTGGCTCATAATCTATCACGGTGTTAAAATGATGCCATCAGGACCAATTTACAGGCTTGGTGCTGCGCTTTTGGATTTAGAAAATCCGGCAAAAGTCAAGAAAAGATGTCCTGAGTGGCTCTTATCCCCGCAAGAGGTATACGAAAGAATTGGTGATGTGAACAATGTTGTGTTTACCTGCGGTGCAATTGTTGAAGATAATCAAATCTATCTTTACTATGGCGCTGCTGACTCTTGCATAGCCTTGGCATTTGCTGAGATTGACCAAATTTTGTCTATTCTTATTGAAGGGGATTTGCAGGTAAAATAGAAGATAAAGGCTCTTTGTCAAAAGTTGGGGTGAACATTCTAAATATCAACCTCTCTTTTGACAAAGAGCTAGATTAATAGAAACTTTTTAATCATTTCTTTTTTCTTTTTATCACCAAAGGAAGCCTGAATTTTAACACAAACTTATAACATACATTAAATAGAAACTTTTTCTACAACAAAATGGAAGTTTAAATAAAATTAAGGCTCATAACCTGGTAGATAACTGAAGTTTTCTGAAGTAATTTTCCATTTTCCGTTTTCTTTTGATAAGTTAAAATAATATCTTATTACACCTTTTGGATTATATGTCACCAATTTTTTGGGAAGTTGTTGCGTTTCTTCATACAGCCTTTTCTGATATTCTATTGTCATTTCTTCAGGCTTTATGCTTCCATTTATTTTATTATCAATTGGAATCAACGCAACCATTTTGTTTTCGCAATATACATCTGCTATTACTGTTGCTGTATCACCTTCAATCCTTGTTTCTAAAAATTTTATATCATTTATTTTCCATTCAACAGTCCTTATATCTGAGGGTGAATAAGCTTCTCCTAAAACAGCCGTTTGAAAAACTTTTATTTTATTTGCTAAAATTCCTGACTTTGCACTGTAATATTTCTCACATTCCTGGGTAATTTCATTTATCTTTTTTTCCATAAGCTGTGAAGGAATTTTAATATCTGGTGATTTTGTATACTCTGATGGATACACACTTTTACTATAAATATTTAGTGCACTCTTCACCACTCCTTTTATTCCCTCCTCATTATTCAATTGCTGAATACTTTCTGCATTATAACCAATTATAGCTGCAACTATTGTAATAAGTACCAATAAACCTAATACAAATAATTTTCTCTTTTTCATAAAATTTGACCTCCCCATCTTATTGTGGTCTAACAGCACTTATGATTGTAGACAGAGGATTAAGATTATATGGCTTTAAATGCCATATTGCCCATTTTCTATCTGTTGTGTGTTGATCTTGCAAAACACCGTTTATCCCAGAATCAGGGTCTCTGGCATAAACCACTACAATAGCAGAATGATCATATGTTCCATCAGAATCCCAATCATAAAATAATACATCTCCTTAACGCCCATGTATCTGCATAATTTACAGCTCCGCCAGAGGAGTAATATGCATTTACTTTAACACAATTAAAAAAACTCAAAAATAAAGTTAAAATCAAACTTAAGGTAACGTATCTTTTAACTTTTTTAGTAACTATCATTTTCTCATCTCCTTCTCTTGTTTTGATGTTTATCACAACCCTTCTCAGCCGGCTGATGAAAGGCTGTTGCTTATTTCCCTAACTTCAATCTCCATTTTCTAAAACTCTTTCAAACATCATATGCCAGTTCCTCTAAACCTATCTGTCCCTGTTACACTTCTTATTTATGTAATTGATATTTCCTTATCCATACTCAAAACAAATTGTTGCCATATCTCTTTGAGCACAATCTGTTATACTACTTTACACAATAGTATCTTCTTATCATTTCTTCATCTAACTTGTTTTTTTATATCTCAGTTTCTTTATTCTCTTATTTGGGGTATTTTATTCTCAAAATATTCTTTCTGTAAACTTTTTCTTGGAATTTCTAAGCAAATTTTATCTTATATATCTTCACACTGTCAATCCCGTTTTTTTTAGACTATTTTCAACTAAATTTTGAGCTCAGAATGTACTTTTCTTTAAATAGCTTAAAATTTCTTCAATTTTCTTAAGTTTATAATAAAAAATCAATTTATCTTACTCGTAATTCAGTCGTCAAAAACTTTCATCCAATCAGCCTCGTTTTCCTTGACGAAGAAAGTGTAGACACCGAAAATGTCTTTTTTACCTTTCTTGAGTCGATACCAAGGCTGGCATTGCAAGTAGCAAGTTTTATCTTAGAATTATCCTTAACTTCACTTTTGAATAGCCATCGATGAAAAAAAAAAGCAAAAGCACTTGTTGGTAGTTCTCTTTGTTTGAATAACTGAAGCTCATTTTTGAGAACTTTCTTTGATTTTTTAGTGAGTCATTTTCGGAATACGGAAAATTCAAAGCTTTCAAAGTCCGAACAAGTGAACGCTCAAGAACAACCATTGATATACTTGTGACATCAGAAGGGAAGTAGTTGAGCCATCAACTCTATTGGAACAGAAATTTCAAGACACAAGGCAGGTGTTGCAAGTTTTCTCTCATAGAAGCCATTGCCTTTATCGTTTTCGTTTTTAGCAAGGTAAACAGTTCTTTCTGATAACATAAAGTAATCGAGCAAGTTTTACTTTTAGCTGTTTTAGTGCTGGGCGAGTAGGATCATCACAGAAAGCAATACATATTTAGCACTTGTTCGATAGCCATATTTTTAGCGGTCTCATAAATTTCATTTTTTCCCATAATCGTGAACCCCCTTTGGTAATTATTTCAATACTAATTATACAGTAGACACAATTTTATTTTAACTCCCTTTGTTCACATCTTTAGGAAATGGATTGATGGTTAAGAAATATGGTAGATGGGACGAGGGAATTGAGGGCAAGTGAGAAAAGACCCTGAGAGACATGAGAGGGTAAACACCATGGTTTTAGTGGATAGAAACCCGCCGCAATATGGTAGAATAACAATATAAATACAATATAGAGGCTGAGTCTAAGCCGGACATGGTAAAATAAAACAATAATAACAATATCAAGAACAAAATTATTTGTTTAGATAGCGAAATTTAAAGAAATCGCAAGATATTTTGAGAAAATCAAAAATACATTGAGAGAGAGAGGATATATTTAAAAAAGCTGATACCTTTTATTCTTTGCTTTGTAATAAATAGGCGGTAAATATGTCTTCACCAAGCACCGATCAATTTTGAGAAATCCAATTCAACACCTTCTCTTTTAGCTGATAGTATTCAGTTAATTCATTTTTGTTATATACAAAAACCTCATAATCTTTCACTTGACCATATCTAATAATATCATCTTCAAAGTTAATCACTTTTGCAATATTTGATTTATTAATTTCAAATTTATCAATAGCAGAATTATGAGTAAAGATATAAATCTCTTTGCCTCTATAATATGGATTATATCTAACAAAATTTGTATACTTCCATTTCTTCAAAAAAAGAATGTATTTGTGGCCTGGTTTCATAAGATTATAGCCATAGTATGCAAAGTAATTGTTGTATTTACCTAAATTAAAATAACTTGGCTCAAATATGTAAATTTTTGAATTTTTTATATCCCCTTTGTAAGTCTTGATAACATTGAAAGCTGTCAGTATTGAACCTTTCACATAAATTCTATCGCTCAGTGCAGTACCCTTTACAATTACCTCAGAATCTCTAATAATCTTTTCCAACGAAAAATTTTCATTATTCCATCCCTTAAAACTGCCACCATTTAAAAAAACGCATTGGTCTTTTATGTTTTCACTTATAGTTTGTGTCTCAATATTAATAAATGATTTTTTTACGAAAAAACTTACAACTATATCTAAGGCTAAAATAACAAATATCATCACAATCCACTTTCTATTCATCTTTGCTTTCATCCTCCGAATAGTAAACTTTCCCTGAATCTACCCTGAACTTATAATCACATAGCAAATTTATATCTTCCTTTATATGACTTGCTAATAAAATTGTTGCTCCTCTTCCCTTTTCCTCTAACAAAATTTGTCTTACAAGTTTAACACCATCTTCATCAAGAGAATTTGTTGGCTCGTCAAGAACAATCAATTTAGGTTTTTCCATTATAGCTTGTGCAATTTTCAATCTTTGTTTCATACCAAGCGAATATTTTTTATACGGTCTTCTATCTTCTGGATCAAGCCCAACCCTTTTTATTGCATTTTTGATCTCATCATCAGTAATTACATTTTTTATAGAAGCTAATAGTTTGAGATTTTGAAAACCTGTTAAATTATCCCATAAATCAACATTTTCTATAATTACCCCTACACTTTCAGGAAAAGAAATATCTCTTCCTATTCTCTTTCCAAAAACAATAACTTCTCCAAATGTTGGCTTTATCAATCCACATATAGCTCTAAATAACATAGTTTTGCCTGAACCATTTCTACCATAAAATCCATAAATCTTTCCCTCTTCGAGCTCAAGATTAACATTATCCAAAATAACTTTTCCTTTGATTATCTTCGTTAAATTTCTAACTTCTATTGCTTTCATATTTAAAATCACCTCTTTCCTGTCAATCTCTCTCGAATATTTCGATATTTTTAACTACTTTTATTCCTATTATCACTACAATCGAAAAATAAATAGCAAGTATAAACATTGACCACCATATGCTAAAACCATTTATGCTATCTATTCCATAAATTCCAGTTATATCTACAATAAATCTATCACTATGCCAACTCAAAACAGCTTGTAAAACAGGACTAAATTTTATTAAAAGATAATTGAAATCATTTAAAGATATAAAAAAGGGAACAAAGAATATCAGCCAAACTATTATAGTAAACAAAAAGGATATTCTTGAACTCATATATAATGATAATATATTTGCAACTATAGTAAACAATATTATAGAAATAAAATTTAGCAGAACCATTACTGCACAACACAATAGACCTTTTAAAAAAGATTCTACCCTAAATTTATTTGCCAAGGCAAATAGTGTTGTGGTTATTACAAATGTAATCAGAAAAGATAAAATGTATAAAGATATAAAATAAAGCTTATTAAAATACCATGAGAGCCTGCTATCTTTTCTTGTAAAAATGTAAACTGCACATCTTTTAAAATCATGAGAAAAAACATTTCCTAAGGTAGCTATAAGATATAATCTGGGCAAAGCATATATTAAAGGATATATAAATGAAGTTACTTTACCTGGAAAAGGTAAATAATTCAAACTCAAAATCAAAAAAATTTCAACAGAAGTATTACTATAAAATTTCAAAGACATCAGCCAATATAAATCAATTAACAAAGAGATAACTAAGGAACTGACAAAACTATTTATCAGTTTTCTGATTTCTTATCACCTCTGTAAATATCTATTTTTTTCAATGTATTTGTCATAATAATGTTCAAGAAGGTAAAAAGCAGCAAAAAATAACTAAGGTATATTCCAAATAAAAAAAGATGCTTTTTTAGCGATAAACTATAGCTCATCAGAAAATTTATTAACATACCTAAGGTAATACCAGAAAAATTCACTGTTTTAAATATATATATAAAGACAAAATCTATGAAAGGCACTAATATGCCAACTATATACGCCGTAATAGCTCTTTTAATAATAGCCAATACAATAAGATATACTGTTCCATATACAACTAACAAAAGAAGCACAATAAATAGAAACTCTAAAATGAATATAAACTCCTTGTAGCTTAAAGCTTTTAAATACTTTGAACTCAACATAACAGTTACTATCAAAGGTATAGTGTATATAGATAATAAATAGATTAAGGTATCTTTTAGTAAAATTTTTATTTTTTCCTTCCACCAATCCTCAACATAAGTATATTTCAGAATAATCAGGCAATTATCCATATGTATTTGCGAACTGACCAAAAGAAGATATATGGGTACATAAAAAAACGTAATTACGTTTGCTTTAAATATTTGACTTAGAATTAAATCAATCGTCCATGCTTTATTCTTATTCAAAAATTTAAACAAAGAAATCGAAAGTACTAATTCCACAAATAAAGTTGCAAAATAAGCTATAAATTTTCTTGCTAAGTTTAAATAGAAAATTCGCCTAAATTTCATTATACTTCATCCTTACTACATTTAAAGTTTATAATAATAAGACTTATAAAGAACAACATAATCATAAAGATTAGGAAATATTGGTAATTTGTAATTTCAGAAGAAAATGGAAGAATAATTAAATAATCAGCTATTGAAAATGTAGTTGACGAACTAATTAATTTTCCAATAATATTTTCCAGCAGATAGAATAAAAAAGCTAAAATAACCACCAAATATCTGTTCATTTTTCTAAAGAAGGATATAGAATATGAAACCAAAGCAATGATACCAGCACAAACGCCATTTAAAAGCATATAAAATAAATTATGTAAATAAGGATTTATCGAATGCAATTTTGGAAGTTGTACTGTACTTAAAAATTGATAAGCATTATATGTTGGTTGGTTAAATACGTTTTCCGACGGAGAATAAACTGGCAATAGACAAAAGCATAATAATTGATCAAAAAGCAATGTTGCAAAAACTACAATAAAACCAGAGAAAAAGACAATTATTCCCTTCCCAAAAAGATATACTCTTTTATTACAACGCGTAATAATATAATTTATAACTCCTGCCCTTTTATCCTCTAAATATGAATCTGAATACGGTATGGTTGCAAATAACGGAATTAAGAAATAAGCAAATAGTTGCCCCCAGTATCCACGAACTTTATTGTACAACAACCACATCTGATATGCAGATGGTAGTTCAAAAAAAGGTGAATTGATTAACATTACTGAATGATAAATAAAATCTACACTTATGTAAAAAAAAGCAATTACTATTACAATAAAAAATTCCTTTCTACTAAATAACCTTTTCAATTCATATTTTAACACATTAATCAAATTACAATCACTCCCAAACATTTTATAATGTAGGGCTATAGCAATAAATGCTATAACCCTACAAATTAGCTTTATTAAACTTAGCGCAAGTCATACCAACCACTTGCTTGGACAGACACAACATCTACAGCGTCATTTTGAGCCCATAAATTGATATAGGTTCCACTCTTAATATAATTGTTAGTATTAAAACCAATATTAACAGTACCGTTTTGAGGAGATACTGCTACAACATTTGTAAGATAATTACCATTTGAATCAGTGACCCAGAAATCTACTTGGTTGTTGCTACTTAACAATGAAGTTCCTTTACTAATAACTCTTACTTGTACAAACTGATCATTTGTTACTTTATTTGCTCCATTAATTTTTACATCACCTTTAAAAGCTGGCAATATTACGTTGAAATAACCGCTTACTGCTAGTGCAAATACAAACGTTAAAGCAAAAGCAAATAAACATAGTACTGAAATTAAACTTTTTAATTTAAGACTTCTTATTAACATACACCTCCTAATTTTCCCATTCGCATTATTTAACTTACCACTAATAACCAACATTGTTTTTGCACTATCAAATCAACTGGACACTTATCAAGGTATGGGATTTACTGATGTTGGAAAAGAATCTGTTGATAGTTTTACAATTACAAAAGGTGATTTTTATTGTTACCATAGAATAACTAAGTCAACTCGATGGAATACAGGAACATATGCTGGAATGAAATTAACTCCTCTTAAAAAAGAATGGTCGGGATACAATGCTGTAAACAATAGAGCTCAAACAATTAAAGTTGATCCAAACGATACCTCATACTATACACTTTAATTTACTGAACTCTCTGATGGAACTTACAAGATATATTTTCAGTCAATCTATAAAGATAACATAGATTTTGACGGTATTGTATTGTTATTCAAAACTATAATTTTATTTTCAAGTATCAGTGGAGTGATTAATCTTTATAGTATTGAAAAATATTACAAAAAATTTCTTTCAGAAAAATAGAAAACTTTTTAGTTTAATTGACATATTTTAACTTTTATTCTATGATTGCACCAAAGTTATTGAAAAATATTTTTCTCAACTCTTGCTATACATTCTAAGAGTTCTTTTTCATATTCTTCATATACTTTTTTGGTTTTTGAGTTTCTGAATGACTGCAAATCTTCGTTTAAAGCATTTAATAAAAATATTGTCTTTTCAATATCAGGTTTAATATAAATAATTTTTTCTTTATTTTTATGGTCAACTATTTTTGTCTTAATTTTCTTAAGAAAATCAACAATTTTGATAATTAATCCATATCTTGAGTTAATTATTTTACCTATTTCCTTATCTTCAAATATGTTTGGCTCTTTTGCAATTAACATCGTCAATGTATTATTTAAAAAATATGCCTCAAGTCTTCCGTTTAGATATGAAAAATCCATATTTTCATCTTTGATGAGATATTCCAGAATATCACTTGCATCAGAGAGTTTATGAGAATATTCGACAAAAAATATATTAATAATTTTTGCATTATAATTGACTTTAAACACTTCCAATTTGTTTATTCTACTAAACAAAAAGCCTCCTATAATCACGCTCAAAATTAAATATGCTAAAAAAATAATTACTAAAATATTGCACAAATAAGTTTTTTTCAATTAACGAATAACCCCCTCTTTTTTGTTTTGATATTTATCTCAACCTTTTTCAGCCGGCTGATAAAAGGTTAGGGCTTAGATTTAAAAAATTCTAATTTTTTTATTCTAAAGATTTTTCAAATATCACACGAGGCCTATTTAAAACTCTATCTGCATCTCATACATTTCTCAGCTCATCTATTTCCCCTACACTGCAAACAAATTGTTGATAAGCCTTCTTGAGCACAGTCTGTTATATCTTGTGCCTTACATAATAGCATCTTCTTTTTATCTTTTCAATCAACTTGATTTTTTATATATTCATTCTTTTATTTTTTTTTAAGACTATTCTATGCTTAAATTATTTCTTCTGTAAATCTCTTCTTGGAATTTTTATGTAAATCATATCTTATATATTTTCTCTTTGTCAATCCCGTTTTTTCTTTTTTTTAGCCAATTTTTAGCTAAATTTTGAGCAAAAAATACATATTTCTTTAATTAACTTTAAATCTCTTCGATTTTCTCGATTTTTAAAATTAAAAATTAATTTAAATACTTTTACTAAAAAAATATGCTCCCTTTTAATCAAAAGTTTTGTCTCTTTATTGCTTACTAAAAGTAGAGCATATCAAACTTATCGTTTGTGGAAGTCCCTTTATTAATATTCAATATCTGAAACAACTACATCAAAAGTAGCCACCGCTTCATCTTCTGTAATGGTTTTCTCAGAAAATACTCAAATAGGTTAAAGATAAGGTTACTTTTTAACTATTCTTGCATCTTCCCCGTATGTACAGAAAATTTTATTAATAGTTGCAAATTTAACTTTTAATTTTGTATTATTAGTTTTTTCTTGTTTTAATTTTTTCTGAAAAAACTAATTTAAATATTTTTTGTTTCTTAAAATCTTTACATTAAATACCATTCTACTACTTTGTCGTTTGCTATTAACACTCATTTCTGTTGTTGAAACATAATAAATTAGCTTTCTCCTAACTGAAAGATAAAAATAATTATTTTTTATAGAGCAATCTATAATTATTTGTTAGTTTATCACATTTGAAATTTTGAAAATTCAATTGTAAATGGTTTATCATTAAAACTGTATTTTATTTCCAAATTCCTGTTATAACCTAACAGAATAATATTTTTTACACAATGTATTGATTTAGTTTAATATACTTAGATAGACATTTATACATTCTTACAGCATTGCTGTCAAGTTACTGGTATATATTGTTGACTTCATCAATATTAGAGTATATAATAATAGCAACAAAAATTTTTTATAATAACTAAAAATAGAAAGGTGTGTGATTGCCAATGTATAACAAGAAACAAGTATATCTTATTATTCTTACTTTAACTGCAATATTTTGCTTACCATTAATGACCAACATTGTCTTTGCACTATCAAATAAATTAGACACTTATCAAGGAACAGGATTTACTGATGTCGGCAAAGAATCTGTTGACAGTTTTACAATTACAAAAGGTGATTTTTATTGTTATCACAGAATAACTAAATCAACTCGATGGAATACTGGGACATATGCTGAAATGAAATTAACTCCTCTTAAAAAAGAATGGTTGGGATACAAGGCTGTAAGTAATAAAGCTCAAACAATTCAAGTTAGTCCAAATGATACATCATATTATACACTTCCATTTACTGAGCTTTCTGACGGAACTTATAAAATATACTTCCAGTCCACTTATAAAGATAATGTAGATTTTGATGGTATTGTATATGACGATAAGTAATATTAGAAATTTTAGCAGGGGGACCATTATGAAACTTAAAGAAATCTTAAAAAATGCATTTATAGTTATATGTTCTCTTGTTTTGTCAATGTTTTTATGTTATTATGTTTTAGATGATATCTGGTTACATTTTTCAATTGAAGCATTTAGCTTTATATTTTTGAGAGTTTTTGTAGCTTTTTTATTGTTTTCTCTCTTGCATCTTATATTTAACGGAAAATTATATTATTTCATGTTAGATATTTTATTTACCAGTTATATTGTTTTAGTTATTTCGCTTAGCTTTTTCCGGATAAGCAGATCAGAACATTACATCAACTTTAATTTAAATGAAATAATTAATTATAGTTTATCTCAAATAATTGAAAACTTCATTTTGTATTTGCCAGCTGGTTTTTACCTTTCTTTTAGAATAAAAAATAAACCAAAAATCACAATTTTTATTTTTTTAGTATGGATTATAGTAGTTGAATTGTTACAGTTTTTAACAAAAAGGGGTGTATTTGATATTTTAGACATTATAATTAATTTACTTGGTTATCTTACAGGAATCTTGATATTCAACATACCCCAAATAAAAAACTTTTTTAATAACAAAAAAAGACCAGCTAATTAAAAGCAAGAGGTTTTTAAAAAATTTTGAATATATTTTTTACCGCAGAACAATACTCTTCGCAATATTTCTGAACCTCTTTTTGATATTTTGTTCTTCGTGCCAACAAATTGCCATGATTGAACTACCGAGAGGGTTAAACCAAAATATGCAACTAATTTGTTTTGTAAGCAATCAATTCATCGTTAAAATGATAATATTGACAACAATCTTTTTGGATATTTAATAGTTATAAGAGGGGCTTTTCAAATTTTTTGTGAAAAGCCCCTCTTATCTTTATTTTTATTTTGAACTTGATTTTCTAACTTTACATTTTAATGTATTTATTCTTTTTTGTATTTGTGTGTTATTATTGTGTTTAAATATAATAAATATAAAACAAATAAGAATACTGCTATCTCATTAAAAGTACTTTTTTCAAGTCAAATTAATCTATAATTCCCAAAACCAAAAAGATAAAAAATACCGGTAATATAATATTCTACCATTCTTCTCCTACCTTATTATTTTTTGATATATTTCCGCGCTATAATAATTAATACAAAAAACGCTGTAAAAAATCATAATCCATTTATTGGTCTTTTCTAATCAATAATCTCATCAATTGGCGCGCCGGGTGGGACAATTGGCAGCGCTTTTTCGTCCTTGTCAATTACAAAGTCAATTACAGTTGGTCTTCCTGCCTCTAACGCTTTTAAAATAGCCCCGTCAACCTCATCTGGTGATGTAACTCTTATGCCAAGTGCACCGTATGCATCTGCAAGCTTTACAAAATCTGGTGGCCTATCAAGGGTTGTTTGTGAAAATCTTTTTCCATAGAAAAGATCCTGCCACTGGCGTACCATGCCCAAAACACCATTGTTAAGTAGTGCAACTATCACAGGTATATTGTAATGAACAGCCGTTGCAAGCTCGCCACAGTTCATCCTAAAGCTCCCATCACCTGCAATATCAATTACTACTTTGTCCGGCCTTGCTATCTTTGCTCCAATTGCTGCACCAAAACCATAACCCATTGTACCAAGACCACCAGAAGAAATAAACTGTCTTGGCCTTTGGTATTTGTAAAACTGTGCTGCCCAAATCTGGTTTTGTCCAACCTCTGTTGTGATTATTGCATCGTTGTTGGTAAGAGCAGAAATTCTCTCAACAACATACTGTGGATGAAGCTTGCCATCTTGAGGATAGCTCAAAGGATAGTTTTTCTTCCATTCATAAATCATCTCTATCCAGTCTGTGTTAGTCTTCTTCTGTACATTTTCAACCAAGATTTTTAATATCTGCTTTACATCGCCAACAAGCGCAATGTCTGTGCTTACATTTTTGTCAATCTCAGCAGGGTCAATATCAATGTGAATAATCTTTGCATTTGGTGCAAACCTGTCTACCTTGCTTATTACTCTGTCTGAAAACCTCGCACCAATAGCAATCAATAGGTCACAGTGTGAAACTGCATAGTTAGAAGCACGACTTCCATGCATTCCAACAAGCCCTGTATAGTTAGGATGAGTTGATGGAAATCCGCCAACACCCATCAAAGTTGTTGCAACTGGCGCATTTATCTTTTCTGCAAATTGAATGAGCTCTTCTGAAGCCTCTGACGAAATAACCCCTCCGCCTGAGCAGATAAAAGGTCTTTGACTTGAATTTATAAGCTCAATCGCTTTTTCTATCTCTTCTTGTGTTGCAAAAACCTTTTTCCTAATTTTTTTTGGTTCCTTTCTCTCATATTCAGCATACTGCGCAGTAACATCCTTGCATACGTCAACCAAAACAGGTCCCGGTCTTCCACTTTGCGCAATTTCAAATGCACGTCGAATGGTATCGGCTAAAACATTTACATCTTTTACAATAAAATTGTGCTTTGTAATTGGCATAGTAATACCTGTGATGTCAACCTCTTGGAAAGAATCTTTACCAAGTAGATTTGTTGGCACCTGACCTGTTATTGCTATAACTGGAACTGAGTCCATGTAGGCTGTTGCAATACCTGTGACGATATTTGTTGCACCGGGGCCTGAGGTTGTAAACACAACCCCAACCTTGCCAGAGGCACGAGCATACCCATCTGCTGCATGTGAGGCATGCTGTTCGTGCGATGTCAAATAATGTTTTATCTCATTTTGATGTTTATAAAGAGCATCGTAGATATTCAGGGCAGCACCGCCCGGATACCCAAATACCTCTTTTATCCCTTGTTCTTTTAAACACTCAATAATAATCTCTGCACCTGTCAGCTTCAAAATAACACAACCCCCAAAATAAGATTTTTATTCAAGTATAGCACCGGTTGATGCCGACCTTACAAGTTTTGAGTATCTGTAAAGATAACCTTTCTTCACTTTTGGCTCAAATGGTGGAAGGCTTTCAAGCCTTCTTTTTATTTCTTCTTCAGAAACTTCTAAAGTAAGAGTTTTATTATCTATATCAATCGAGATGATATCTCCATCTTGCACAGCTGCAATCGGACCTCTCTCTGCTGCCTCTGGTGATACATGGCCAAAACAAGCGCCTCGTGTTGCACCAGAAAACCTTCCATCGGTGATGAGTGCAACATCTTCAATTAGTCCAACACCTGCCAGTGCTGATGTGGGTGAGAGCATCTCTCTCATCCCCGGTCCGCCTTTGGGACCTTCGTATCTTATAACAATCACATCGCCCTTTTGAATTTTCCCTTTCAAGATTGCCTCAAACACTTCTTCACCACTTTCAAACACGCGCGCTGGTCCTCTGTGCTTCATTAGCTTTGGCGGCACAGCACTTTTCTTGACAACAGCACCATCCGGTGCAAGGTTGCCTCTTACAATCACAAGCCCACCTGTTTCAGAATATGGATTGTCGATTGGCCTGATAACATTGTAATCTTTAACTTTTGCATCTTTGATATTCTCTCCCACAGTTTTCCCTGTAACTGTCAAAAGATCTAAATGAATCAAACTTTTTTTAGAAAGCTCATTCATAACAGCTTGAACGCCGCCCGCAAAGTAAAGGTCCTCGATGTGGTAATGTCCTGCTGGTGAGAGCTTGCAAAGGTTGGGTGTTCTGTCACTGATGTCGTTTATAATATCAAGGTTAAGTTTTATCCCTAATTCATTCGCAATAGCAGGAAGATGCAAGATAGTGTTTGTTGATCCACCAAGCGCCATATCAACTGTCAAGGCATTTTCAAATGCTTCAATTGTTAAAATATCAGATGGTTTTATGTCTCTTTCTACAAGCTCAACTATCTTCATCCCGGCCATTTTAGCAAGGCGGATTCGTGCTGCCATCACAGCCGGAATTGTGCCATTTCCAGGAAGAGCCATTCCAAGTACTTCGCTCAAACAGTTCATTGTGTTTGCTGTGAACATGCCAGAACAAGAACCACAACCAGGGCATGCATTCTCTTCCAGAGCAAAAAGCTCCTCATCGGTAATCTTGCCAGCAGAGTACGCACCTACTGCTTCAAACACAGAATTCAAATCACACACCTTATTATCTACCCTACCAGCGAGCATTGGACCGCCGCTTATAAGTATGCTTGGGATATTCACTCTCGCTGCAGCCATCAGCATTCCTGGTACAATCTTGTCGCAGTTTGGAATCAAGACCATGCCATCAAACTGATGTGCCATTACCATTGCTTCAATTGAGTCCGCAATCAGTTCTCTTGTGATGAGAGAGTACTTCATTCCAATATGACCCATTGCAATTCCATCACACACACCAATTACGTTAAACTCTATAGGTGTTGCACCTGCAAGCCTTATACCTGCTTTTACCGCCTCTGCAATCTTATCAAGGTGAATATGCCCAGGAACCACTTCGTTCCATGAATTTACAACAGCAATCAAAGGCCTTTTGAGTTCTTCATCTGTATATCCCATTGCCTTGAAAAGCGAGCGCTGAGGCGCTTTTTCAAAACCTTTTTTTACAATGTCACTCCTCATTATTTTTCACAGCTCCTTTAAAAGAATACTTTAGTCATATATATCAACACCATCAACAAGTGTAAGTTTTTTGAACTCTTCCATTAGTTTTTTTGTAATCGGTCCAACCTCACCATTGCCTATTTTTCTTCCATCAACCTCTGTGACTGCTATAACCTCTGCTGCCGTGCCTGTAAAGAAACATTCATCTGCATTGTAAAGGTTAAATAGTGTAAACACTTTTTCATACACAGGAATACCAAGATCTTTTGCAAGTTTCATCACAGTTCTTCTTGTAATACCATCCAAAGCTCCAAGATAAACAGGTGGTGTGATAAGCTCACCATCCTTGACAATGAAGATGTTATCTCCTGTGCACTCTGTAACATAACCATCTTGTGTGAGCATTATAGCCTCTGGTACACCTGCCATGTTTGCCTCAATCTTTGCTAAGATGTTATTTAGATAGTTCAATGACTTTATCTGAGGGTCTAAACACTGAGGACTATTTCTTCTTGTTGAGGCAGTAATAACCTTCATTCCCTTTTCATACATTTCCTGTGGATATAAGACAATAGAATCAGCAATGATAACAATAGTTGGTTTTGGACATTTAGTGGGTGAAAGGCCTAAATCACCAACACCGCGTGACACAACAAGCCTTATATACCCATCTTTTATGTTATTAACTCTACATGTCTTCTTTAAAGCCTCAATCATCTCTTCCTTTGATATTGGAATTTCCATGTAAATAGCCTTTGCTGCTTGATATAGCCTGTCCACATGTTCTTTACATTTAAAAATCTTTCCATTGTAAACTCTTATCCCTTCAAACACCCCATCGCCGTACAAAAACCCATGGTCAAACACTGACACTTTTGCCTCTGATTTTTTATAAAACTCCCCATCGATGTATATTAGTTTTTCTTCCATCGAAACATTTCCCCCTATGTGCATTATTAATTTTTTCAGAAAAAACTAAAAGATGATTAATTATTTATTGTATAACACTTAAAAACTTATGTCGACATGTTTTTTTGTACCACTTTGCATTTTTTTAATGATTTTTTCTTCTGAGAAGAGACTATATAAAAAGTTGAAGTTATTTTTATACATTATACCTAAGAGAAATTAGAAAGACAATAATAAAAAAGAAAAAGACCTCAAAACTGAGGTCCTAAAAAGCTTTACTGCATACATTCTAAAATTCTGCACATCCACTTGTACGTCTTGACAACCTCATCCAACACTGCATATTCAGATGGGGTGTGAGGATTGTAATAACCAACAGAAAGACAAAAGCTGCTTATTCCAAACCTGTCAACGATGTATCTTATATCGGCAATGTGAGGACTTTTTTCTTTCTTTGCTGGAATTCCTAAACTTTTGCCTATTTCAATTACCTTGTCAATGCATTCTTTCTTAAAACATACATCTTTGCCACCATAGCTACAGACAACATCGCCAAAACCCCGTCTGTCAAGGCCAATCACAAGATTTACACCTTTGAAAAACTCTGGATGGTTTTCAATGAAAAATTTTACTCCTCTATGTTCGTCTTCGCAGGAAGTTGTGAGGAGAAATTTGAACTGGTAGTGGGTAAATCTCAAAAGAGCCAAAATGATTGCAATTCCGCATCTGTCATCAGCGCCTATTGGTCTTGTACCGTTTCCTTTTATTCTGCCGGTTTTTTCGTCGTAAACTACTTCCATCATCCAGTTTTTGCCCATCTCTTCACTTCCTACAGAGTCAAGATGGGCATTTAAAAGTACTTTTGGATTTTTTCCTCTTTCACCAAATAGATTGTTTTGCTTGTCATCATCATAGAAAACCAGCATCTCACTCAGTTCATTTTCTACAAACTCTTTCAGTTCTTCCTCTTTGCCAGGGTAGGACTCTATCGCGCACATCTTTAAAAGAAGTGACCTTATATAATCTCTTACCCCTCGGACATGGCATGGTACCTTCTTAAATGTTTCTTTACTTTTATTATATCACTTTTTTGGTGAGAATATATAAAAATTTTTCATGGAAAACTAAAAAACCATGGGATTCGCCCATGGCTGGGAAAATATTTTATTGAGAAAATATTTTATAAAGAATTTGTCCACTTGCCGCATCTATCTCCCCACATTGCAATGACCTTTCCTTCCATTGAGACCTTTACAACCTCACACCTGTTAGAACATCCTTTGCACTCAAAAGATGAGGTTGTAAATTCAATATCTGCTGCATCAAAGCCTCTGAATTTTGTCTTTGCTTTGGTTTTCTCAATATAATCTTTTGCCAATATTGCGCTACCTATTGCCCCCATAACGTTAAAGTGTTCGGGGACAATAATTTCGCTTTTTAGCTCTCTTTCAAACGCAGCTTTTATGCCCTTGTTTGCTGCAACTCCGCCCTGGAAAACAAACGGTGGTTCTAAGTTTTTGCCCCTTCCAACATTGTTCAAGTAATTTCTCACAAGCGCATCGCAAAGTCCTCTTATAATCTCAGCCTTTGAAAATCCAAACTGCTGCTTTGCAATCATATCTGACTCTGCAAACACAGTACACCTTCCTGCAATCCTGACAGAATTTTTTGCTGACAGTGCCAAGTCACCAAACTGCTCAATTGGAATTTTTAGCCTTTCAGCCTGATGGTCCAAAAAAGAACCAGTGCCAGCTGCACATACAGTGTTCATTGCAAAGTCCACAACCATCTGGTCCTTGATAATTATTATTTTTGAGTCCTGTCCTCCTATCTCAAAGATTGTCCTAACATTTGGAACAAAATGGATTGTGGCTGTCGCATGTGCTGTTATTTCGTTTTTTATAACATCCGCACCCAAGATTGCTCCTGCAAGCTGTCTGCCTGAACCAGTTGTGCCAACCCCTAAAACTTCAACATCTCCAAGACTCTCTTTTAGTTGCCGTATTCCCTCTTTAACAGAGTCAATTGGCTGCCCATTTGTCCTGATATATGTCTTAAAAAGGACATTTACATCTTTGTCAATCGCAACAACATTTGTAGACACAGAACCAACATCAACCCCTATGTAAATACTCTTCATACCATGACAACCCTTTCTTCATCAGCATGTTGTTGGAGATTATTTACAAGCACCTCATTTGTCTTTCCTTTCTTTCTATTTCTCAAAAGGTCAACAAAGGCTTCTATTCTTGTTAGCATATTTGCTTTTCCTGTTTGCTCATCAATTGGCAAAGATAGGATTGGAATATCAACCTCTTTTGAAATCTTTGGAATCAAGCTTTGTGTCACAAGCTCAGGCAAGCATGCAAACGGCATTAGGTGTACAATTCCATCAAACCCTCTTTCTTTAAAGTCTATAATATGTCCAACTGTTTCAACTGCATGCCCACCTATCAGAATCTTTATATATCTTTGTCCTTTTTTAATTATCTCTTTAAACCTCTTCGGCCGAAGTGCCCATGGGACCAAATTGTCGTTTATCCACTCAAAAAGATATAAGCTTCTTTCAACCTCAACACCAAGATTGCCTAAAATCTCTTCTATGCCAAAATTAATTGAACTTTCCATAACAACGTAAATCTCACCAACAATACCAACCTTAATTTTATCTCTTTCATCAACTTCCTTTGTGGGAATGCTAAGGAGCATATTCTTGCACTCTTCATATACTTTATAAAGCTCTTTTCGTGTCTTTATCTTGTCAAACTTTTCTTGGATCTCATTCCACACTTGAGTTGTCTGACCTTTATTGATTTCATAAGGTCTTATCTTTTGAACCATCTTTTCAAGCTCATCTAACTTCTGGACAAACCTGTATAATGTATACATTCTGCTTATTACTTTAGGCCATGGAACACCATTTCGAATTTTTTGGACATTTCTCCAAAATGCCTTCCAGTTGTCCTGTGGTGCATCGAATATTATAAGCTCAACATCGTCATAACCAAGCGACTTTAAAATGTTCCTGTGAGTGTCACCATAAAAACCTGCTCTGCAAGGCCCGTGCCCACCAGAGGTCACAAGCACCTTTGCGCCCTTTTCAATAGCCTCTAAGTATGTGCCCATGACCATCTTTAAAGGAATGCAAGCAAACTCGGGTGAGTATTTTACACCTAAGTCCATCGTCCTTTGAGTTGGTTTTGGTGGCATTATAACTTCATGTTCTAAAAACTCAAAAAGCTTCTTGTACACAATTGCTGAGCCCATATATGGAAACGAAACCTTCATTTTCAATTACCTCCGCACTAAACTCCACGCGAAACACTTGCCCATTTCTTTCTCTTTAACATATCCACAAACGCTTCTATTCTTGTAAGCATGTGCCCTTCACCTGTGTGCTCATCCACCCTCAAGGTCGTAAAAGGCTTCCCTGCAACATCGCTTTCATACTGCAAAAACCTTCCAACAATGGCATCAGGGCCACATCCAAACGCTGTCACGTGAATTAAACCATCAACCTCTGGGTCTTTGAGATAGAAAAGACCTGCGCCAAGTACCCTGTTTGAAAACGTCCAGAATAGCCTTTTTCTGTAGTGTCTGAGGTTTTCATATGCAATATCTATTGGTACCATTTCAAAGGTTTTTATATTCACATTCATTGCTTCCAGTTTTTTTATTACATCCATGCTGATAAATGAGTCATAAACATCATAGACATATCCTAAAACAGCAATTGTCACTTCTCCATCTTTTTTGACCTTTCCCAAATCCTTTTCCCATCGCTGTAGCTTATAGCTTTCAAGTGCCTTGTCACAGCTAAGTCCACTGTGAAGCAAATTTTTAAACCTTAAAAATACCTCCTCAGCCTTTTTTAAGGCAAGCCTTATTTCTCTGTGTGAAAACCCAAATATATCTGTCAATACATCATATGTTTTTGGTGAGCTAATATCTTCATTGTTTTTTTCATTTATTATTGGCGAAATAACTCTTCCATGACTTCCCTCAACAGTTCCTTCAATTATATCAGGAAGTCCCATAAACTTAGGACAAAAATATTCCGGTTTTCTTATTCGTGCAAATCTTGGTACAAATACATAATCTGCCTTTTCAAGACCCTCTATTACATGTCCGGTAAAAATCTTAATTGGCGCACAAATATCAGACACAGCAGCTTTAGAGCCTTTATCAAGAATGTCTTTATTTGTTATTCCAGTGTCAACTACTTCAAAGCCAAGCTCTTTAAACAAGGTATCCCACAGCGGAAAATAATAGTAATATAAAAGTGCATGTGGAATCGCTATCTTCATAAGATTAATCTCCTTTAACCTCTATTATATCCTTTACTATTATAACACAATCCAAAATAGGTGTCTAAAAAAAGGGGCAGCTATCTTTTGAAAAAACAACTGCCCCTTTCTTGGTTAGTCTTTTGGTCTCATTGTCGGGAAGAGCAAAACATCCCTGATAGAGTAAGAATCTGTTAAAAGCATTACCAGCCTGTCAATTCCAATGCCAAGCCCACCTGTCGGTGGCATTCCGTACTCTAACGCTTCTATGAAGTCCTCGTCCATCATGTGAGCTTCTTGGTTACCTCTTTGCCTTTCTTTCAGCTGTTCTAAGAACCTCTCTCTTTGGTCAAATGGGTCGTTTAGCTCCGAAAAAGCGTTCGCAATCTCCCTGCATGTTATGAAAAGTTCAAACCTTTCTGTAAACTGTGGATTGTCTTTTTTTCTCTTTGCAAGTGGTGATACCTCAACTGGATAGTCCATAATAAATGTGGGCTGAGCTAAAAAGTCTTCAACCTTTTGCTCAAAAACCTCGTTTATAATGTGACCTATCTGCCAGTTTTCCTCAACTTCAATACCAAGGTCTTTTGCAATCTTTCTTGCCTCATCCAAAGAAGATACCTGTGAAAAGTCAACTCCTACATATTTTTTTATCGCATCAATCATTGTAAGCCTTTGCCAAGGTGGTGTCAAGTCAATCTCTTGCCCCTGATATGTTATTTTTAGCGTTCTCAAAACCTCTTTTGCAACAGTTGTTATTAGCTCTTCGGTTAAATTCATCATATCTTTATAATCAGCATAGGCCTGATAAATCTCAATTGTTGTAAATTCTGGATTGTGCTTGATTGAAATACCTTCGTTTCTAAACACACGACCAAGCTCGTAAACTTTATCAAACCCGCCAACAATAAGCCTTTTTAAATGAAGCTCTGTTGCTATTCTAAGGTACAGGTCAATGTCAAGTGCGTTGTGGTGAGTAATAAATGGCCTTGCAGCAGCACCACCTGCAATAGGGCTTAAAACCGGCGTTTCTACCTCTAAAAAGCCTCTGTCGTCTAAATATTTTCTGATTGAGCGAATTATTAAGCTCCTTTTAATAAATGTGTCTCTCACCTGGTGATTTACAATCAGATCAAGGTATCTTTTTCTGTATCTTGTATCTACATCCCTCAAGCCGTGCCATTTTTCAGGAAGAGGCCTAAGACACTTTGTAAGCATCTCAATTTCTTTAGCCTTGATTGAAATCTCTCCTTTGTGTGTCTTGAAGACCTCACCTTTGACACCTATAATATCGCCAATATCATAGTATTCTTTGAACTCCTGGTATTTCTCCTCGCCAACTTCATCAATTTTAATATAAATTTGAATTTTCCCTTTTGGGTCCAAAATATCAACAAATGAAGCTTTACCATGACCCCTTTTTGATAGCATTCTTCCTGCAACAGAGACAAACTGACCTTCAAATTTCTCAAAATTTTCTTTAATCTCTGTTGAATAATGAGTAGAATCATACTTTACCTTTTCGTATGGATTGTACTTATTTTGCTGAAGTTCTCTTAGTTTCTTTATCCTATTTTGTATCTGCTCGTTTAGTTCCTCTTGTGTAAACTCAAACTCCTGCATATCCTTTCACCAACTCCGTCTTTTTATTTCGATATTTCAAGTATCTTATATCTGAACTTTCCAGCAGGAACAGTAACTTCCACAACTTCTCCAACTTTTTTGCCCATTAACGCTTTGCCCACAGGTGACTCATCAGAAATCTTAAACTCAAATGGATTTGCCTCTTTTGAGCCAACAATGGAATACTCAACAATCTCACCTGTATCTACATTTTGAATCTTTACATTTGTACCAATCCCCACAAAGTCAGTTGAAACTTCATCTTTGTCAATTATTTTTGCATTGTTTATAAGCTTTTCTAAGTATGCAATCCTCTCTTCCAAAGCTGCCTGTTCTGCTTTTGCTTCATCGTACTCAGAGTTTTCGGAAAGGTCACCAAATGAACGTGCAATCTTTATCTTTTCAGCAACCTCTTTTCTTTTAACAGTCTTTAGATTTTCAAGCTCTTTTAAGTACTTTTCATAAGCCTCACGTGAAAGTTGAAACTTTGCTGTATCCATTTCTCTTGCCATTTTTTCCTCCCCTTTTTCTATGAAGAAAATTGAAATCTCGTTTTTAAGATTAATTTTAGTTTATTGATATATAATTTATGCTTGAACATTTTAACTTTTGTCAATTATAAATCAAAGGACTTTTTATGTCAAGAAAGAAAAGTTGAGATTTCACTTTTCATCCTCTGGCTCTATATGAATTGTTATATAAGAGTTTGGCAGGGCATTTTTAATCTCATCCTCAATCATATTACAAAGATTGTGTGCATCAATCAAAGTTGTTGAGTTCTCCATTCGTATATGAACATCAATCTCTCTTCTATCGCCGCTCTTTCTTGTTCTGAGCTTGTGATAGCTTGTCACCTGCGAGTATTTCTTGATGATATCTTCTATCACTTTTACCTCCTCTTGAGGAAGACTCTTGTCAACAAGGTCACACAAAGCTTTTTGCGTAAGCTCTACAGAAGCCTTTATTATCATCAGTGCAACAATTATAGCTATTATTGGGTCTAAGATGTATATATGTGTAAATTTGATTACAAGAAGTCCTAAGAATACACCAAATGAAGTAAATACATCAGTAAAAAGATGCATTGCATCAGCTTCTAAAGCAACAGAGTCGGTTTTTTTGGCAATCTTAAAGAGTTTTGAAGATATAAAAAGATTGACAATAGCTGAAATTAGCATAACCCCAATACCTGCCTCTATACTCTCAATCTCCCCCTTGTGTATTATTTTCTTTATGGCCTCATAAATTATCAGAGTAGCTGCCAAGAATATCAAAATGGCCTCAAAGGCACCCGAGACGTTTTCAAATTTGCCGTGCCCAAAAGGATGGTCGCTATCTGCAGGTTTTTTTGCCTGTCTTATAGAAAAATATGCAATAATACTTGCCAATAGGTCAATCCCTGAGTGAATAGCCTCTGAAATAACAGAGACCGACCCCATTACTACTCCTGCAATCAGTTTAAATAAAATCAATGTGGTGTTTGAAAAAACTGACAAAAGTGCAGCTCCCTGCTTATCCATAAACTATTCTTCAAACTCCTTTCTAAAATTAGCTTTTTTATAAATGGAGGCTTTAGAATAAAAAAATCCTGCGAAGACTCATGTTTTAATAAAAACATGGGTCCCGCAGGCTTTTTTCTCCTGCTGCCTGATTTTGCTCAGGCCCGAAAAGAGCAAACTTTTTGCTCTTTTCTGACCACTTTTTACTTTATTTACTTTCACTTGAATTCTATTTTAACATCAAAAAAGCTTTTTGTAAATACACTCTTAGCTTCTGAAAAGCTGGTAATATAAGTAAAAAGAAGTTTCTCACTCAAAACTCCTATCATAGCCGGTGAAAGACTGCAAAAAGGCGTTTTATCATACACAACAATCTCTTTTAAAGGCAGAAAATCAACCTTGACATTATCTAATGAGATAAACCTTTTTGTAAATATCCCATCTTCAATAATTCCTTGTTCAGGATAACATACTATAATCCTTTCTTGATGAGGCTGACATTCTATATTCTCAAACACAAAAACAATATCCATTTTATTCAGAATCTCTTCATAATCATAAGCCCTCACTAACACAGTCCCAAACTCGCCCAAAAGCTCATCGGCTATCCTTTCAAATCGCTGAGTAGTACTCAAGACATATAAAACTTCAACCTGCTCTGCAATTTCATAGAGAAAACCTGTTTTTCTTGCTTTTTCAATCCCCATTACACCTATTTTCTTATTTTTTAAAGTCGATCCATATTTTCTCAAAATGCTCCTTAATACATAATATGTGAGATAACAGTTTATGTAGATATTTGTATGATAATACTTGTCAAGAAATACTATGCTATTTGACCTTTGATGATGAATATAGTTGTATATCCTCGAAGATTTTTTTGTCATCTTTTCTATCTTCGGAAAAATAAAAAATTCAAGTTTTACCTCTATGTTGTTTATATATCTTATATACTCTTCATATTTTGGCAGAGACCTTCTGAGAAGAATCTTTTTTAATATTTTGGGAAAGTATTTAGGGGATCCCTTTAAAAATATTTCTTCATCACCATATAATAAAAATGTCACTGTAAAAATTTCAATCAACCCAAACCATAATTTTTTATCTATTAATAGAATATTTCCACTCTTGGTTTAAAATCAATCTCTTTTATAAGCTTCTCTACTTCTTGCTGGCTCATTTCTTCTAACCGCTTCCCAGTTAAGGCAACAAGTATTGCCTCAACAACATTCGTACCAAATGACCTGCCATCAAACTCCGGTGTTGTTGTAACAAGCATTTTGAGTTTTCTTGCTTTAAGGTCCTCAACATCCTCTTTTGTAATAGTATTAGTAATTATTATCTTGCCTTCTAAACTATCTGGCATGTACTTTTGAATGTATTTATAATCACCTGCTATAATATCTGCAATTTCGTAGTATTTCCAATACTTCTGTAAATTTTTAGGATCTTGCTCTTTTTTATCATCATTAGGATATAGCATACTGAACGGAAGTTTAATAATAAACGGAACAAGCAAGGCAGCCAGATAGTAAAAGGTCTTTAAGCTTTTTATCATAAAAGGAATTCCAAGCGCAAAAAGTGCATCACCAAGCAAGAGTTTGCAACCTGCCTCATAAAGCCCTTCTGCAAGTTTGTACCTGTCAAGCGCACATACAACAAGAGCAGTTTTCCCTTTGAAGTCTATGATATTGTTTTCTTGAAGGTATTTTATTACCCATTTTTCAAATGTATTTTTAACACCTGTACCATCGACAAGTGGTGTCTTTTTTGCAGCATTTTTTATAGGAATAGCCTCTCTGATTACGTAGTTTTTCCCGCCGCCATAAAGTACAATGTCAATTCCGCCCATGCCAAATGCGTCCACTTTTCCATCAAGACTTTTTATAATCTCAATTGCTTTTTTTATATCTCCATCTGTCCCAATTCTCTCTATTTCAAATTCCACCCCTTTGATATTTGCAAAAACTTTGTGGTTCCTTTTACTTGAACCAATACTGACACTTACTACCCTCTTCATTAAAAATCATCGCCTCTTTTCTACTGCGTAATTGTATCCAAAATCTTTTTAAGAGTCTCTATATCTACTTCAACATCATACTTTAAAGGAGATTTCCCAAGGGGAATTGTTATGACCTCGCAATTTAAAAAAGCTTTGAACCAGTTAAGTCTAAAGTCTGAACCCATTGCAATTACAATGTCAAAACTCTTAAAGTTGTTAATATACTCTCCCATAATATTCAGAAGCTGTGCTGCCGAAAGTGAATTTATGAAATCATTTCTCTCTTCTTCTGTCATCAATAGATAGTAGTTTATTCCATAACTTTGCAAAACTTCTTCAACCTCTTGTTTGTTCTTTATAGGAAAGCCTATTGCTGCTATGTTTTTGCCTTTTCTGACCTCACCCAGACCCTCAAGCTTTGAAATAAATGACCTGTCAACTTTCAGCTTTTCAGCAACCTCTATTTGTGAAAGCCCCTTTTGACGCAGATCAAGAATTCTTTTAACCTCATCAATTATTTTCTGAAGGCTTATAACTTTATCACCTATCCTATAAAAATCCATCTTTTTCATCCCACTTTAACAACATAGTCTTGTTGATTCTATAATACCACAAAAACCTTCTTTATGTTAACATTTTTGTGCACACAACTCTTAAAAATTTTTAGCTCAAAAGCTTTTTAATACTATCTTCTGAAATTTCTGAAAAGTCAACATAAAACTGACCAACTGCATAGAAAGGTTCTCTGCTGATAAGATAAAAAATGCCATCACACTCTTTTTCAAGTTCTTTTAGTGTTGATGGAGCAATCACTGGAGTTGCAATATAAATCTGTTTAGGATTTAGTTTTGAAAGAAATCTTATGCACGCCTTTGTGGTTGCACCTGTTGCTATCCCATCATCAACTATTATTGCTATTCTATTTTCCAAGTTCTCATACTCCAGCTTTCCTCTGTACTTGACAAGCTGTTGTTTGAGGCTCTCCAAAACCTTTTCCTTCTGGTGTTCTATATACTCCTCTTTCATTGAAAAATATTCTACATACTCACTGTTTAAAACAATATCTCCGTTTATATCAACCGCTGCAATAGCAAATTCTCTGTTGAAAGGTGCTCCAATCTTCTTTGCTAAGACTATATCTAAAGGCAGTTTAAGCTGGTCTGCAATCACTTTTGCAACAACTATCCCACCTCTTGGAACTGCAAAAAGAGTTACATCTTGTCTTTCCTTGAATGATTTTAATTTTTCTGCCAATTTCCTTCCTGCGTCAACTCTATCTTTAAAGTACATTTTTAAATTCACTCCTTTTCCTCGACAAACCATTTACAGTAATAAAAAAGACACCTTAATATTTATTTAACCAAACTGGTGCCTTTTTAAATGGTATAATATGGTACAATATCTATCTTTCTATTAAAACTACCCTTGCAGGGGCACCATCACAACCTTTTACTCTCAAGGGCAAAGCTATAAACTCATATTCACCTTCTGTAACATTAAGCAAACTTAAGCCTTCAATGATTATTATTCCACTTGAAAGAAGGCTTTTGTGAACAGAATAATCTTCCGAACCAAACTCTTCTATTGAGAGGTAATCAATGCCTACAACTTTTACTCCCTTTTCTATGAGATACTCTGCTGCATCAAGCGAAAGGCTCGTATATTTTTCGTAAAATTTGCTTGAATTTAAATACTGTGAGTTTTTTGTCTTGAAAAATATAGCTTTCTCTCTTTCTATATGCTTTTTCTCAAGAAAGCTCCTTGTTATCCTATCCTCTTTTGGCACCTCAAAAACCTTTACCTTACCCATCAGGTGTTCAAGAGGAAGTTTGTCAACCGTCAGTCCATCTTTTATAAAATGTGCAGGTGCGTCTATATGTGTTGCTGTATGTGAAGACAAAGAGAGTTTGCTCACTGTTGCAATATCACCTTTTGTGATGTCAAAAACTCTTTTTACTTCAACTTTTGGATCACCTGGAAATGAAATGGTTTCATTGGAGATGTCAAGGCTTACATCGATTATCTTCATATTATTCAAATCTCCTTTCTTTTAATTTTTTGTAAAGTAACGAAAATAGCCATAAAAACAAAAGGGAGCACTGAAAAGTGCCAATCAATGCTCCCTTTACTGTCTTCACGTCTGTATTCACTTACACTTTGTACCTTGCTTTTTCCTCATTTATTAAATTTAGAATAAACTCAACTGCTGATTCTATGTCCACCTCAACCGACTCTTTTGTTCTTCTGTTTCGCACCTCTATCCTCCCATCTGCTATTTTTCTTCCAATTGTTACTCTAAACGGAATTCCTATCAAATCTGCATCCTTGAACTTAACACCAGCCCTTTCATCTCTATCGTCAATTAAAACCTCAACGCCTTTTTTCTGCAAATCTTCATAAATCTCAAACGCTATCTTACTCTGCTGTTCATCCTTTATGTTTACAGGCACCACAATTACCTCATATGGCGCAACAGTAATTGGCCAAATTATTCCGTCCTCATCGTGCATCTGCTCGATTATAGCAGCGGCAGTCCTGTTGATGCCAATCCCATAGCAGCCCATAATCATAGGTTTCTTTTCGCCTTTTTCGTCTGTGTACACACAGTTAAAAGCCTCTGTGTATTTAGTGCCGAGCTTGAAAATATGCCCTACTTCAATTCCTCTTTCAATTGTGACTTTTTGAGATAGGCATTTTGGACAAAGATCGTCTTGTGTTATATTCCTAAGATCTGCAAACTTTGTTACTTTAAAATCCGAAAGATTTACATTCTTTATATGATAATCTGTCTTGTTGCTACCCACCACAAAGTTTTTGAGATATTTTACCTCATTGTCAGCATAGATTTCTATTGAAAGTCCAACAGGACCTGCAAACCCGACCTTTGCACCAGTTATCCTCTCGACATCTTCAACACTCGCCAGCTCAAGCTCATTTGCCTTTAAAAGGTTTTTGAGTTTTGTTTCATTGACCTCTCTGTCGCCCCGGACCAAAACCGCGACAAATCTGTCATCTGCCTTGTAGATCATTGTCTTTACAAATCTTTTTGCATCTATATTAAGAAAGTTCACAAGCTCTTCAATTGTCCTTACATTTGGAGTGTAGACCTCTTGCATTTGTTTTATCTCTTCGGTATTTTCAACAGGTTCATCTAAACACTCTGCCTTTTCCAAGTTTGCAGCATATCCACATGCCTTGCAGTATGCAATCTCTGCCTCACCAACAGATGATGGTACCATAAACTCATGCGAGTTTGATCCACCCATTGCACCTGTATCAGCTTCAACAATCTTTACATCAAGTCCGCATCTTTTAAATATTCGAACATATGCATCATACATCTTCTTGTAAGATATATCCAATCCTTCCTCATTCATGTCAAAAGAGTATGCATCTTTCATTGTAAACTCTCTGCAGCGCATAACACCAAATCTTGGCCTTCTCTCATCCCTGAACTTTGTTTGAATCTGATACAGAATCTTTGGAAGGTCTCTGTAGGATGTAACCTCATTTCTGACAATGTAAGTAAAAGCCTCTTCGTGGGTTGGTCCAAGGCAGTACTCTCTTTCATTTCTGTCTTTTATCTTGAACATCTCAGGCCCAAATACTGCCCATCTGCCAGACTCTTCCCACAGCTCCTTTGGCATCAAAGCTGACATGTGCACTTCTTGAGCACCTGCTCTGTCCATCTCTTCTCTTACAATATTTTCAATCTTTCTCAAAACCCTGTATCCAAGTGGTAGATAAACGTAAATACCTGATGAAAGCTGTCTCATAAAACCTGAGCGAAGCATAAGTTTGTGTGATTCTATCTCTGCATCAGAAGGTGTCTCTTTCATTGTTGGCATAAAAAGCTCCGATACCTTCATATCTTCTCTTTTTCCCCTTTCTTAAATTTTGTTTTGTAGTAGAAAGACTTAGTTTAAAAATAGTTTTTCTATAATCTTCTTTCTCATCTCTCTTTCAACATCCCAGTGTTTCAGTGGTTTGGTTTCTGTCACAATCCTTAAAGTGTATTCTATCCAGTTAGTATCAACAATACCCAAAATCTGTGGCGGTGTTACAATGTCATCTTCAAACTCCTTTTCAATCTCCTCAAACACCTCTTTTAATTTTTGAGAAACCTCGTCATAGCTCATCTTTGTGTTTAATTTCACATCAACAATTGCTTTTGAGTTGTGTCTTGACCAGTTTGTAATAGCACCTATTGATCCATTTGGTATAATATGAACTGAGCCGTTATAATCCTGAATCTTAATGGTTTTAATACCCATCTCTTTTACAATTCCACTTCGCCCGTCAATTGTCACATAGTCACCAACAGATAGCTGGTCTTCGATTATCAGAAAAAGCCCTGCTATGACATCTCGAATAAGGCTCTGCGCACCAAAACCTATTGCCAAACCTCCAATTCCAGCTACTGCTAATATTGTTTTGATTGAAACATTAAAATTTTCAAGTATAAGCACAATCATAATGAAGTATATAGAGTATTTTACAATACTCTTAAAAAGTGCCGCAAGAGTGTCTATCCGTTTTTGGTTAAATGGAATTACAGTGCTTTTTTCTCTATTTTTCCATCTTTCAAGCATCTTATTTGAAAATTTTAGAAGCACAAGACCAACCACCAAGATAATTATAGAGTATAGTATCTTGCCACTATACTTTAAAAGTATTTCCCCAATCTTTTGATATGTCATTTACTCACCCCTTGACAAGCTCTTTGAAAAGCTCAAACTGTAAAACGTCTTGCTTCCACATCAGCTCCGGATGCCACTGCACACCCACAAAAAAGTCCCTATCATGTCTTGAGATAGCCTCTATCACACCGTCTTTTGCTGTTGCCTCCACTAAAAAGCCTTGAGCTACAGTTTCAATTACCTGATGATGAAATGAATTGACTAAAATCTCTTCACGTTTAAAAATCGCCTTTAAAACCCTTCCGTTAATTTCTACCGTGTGATAACCAAACCTGCCGTCCATATCTTGAAAATGGCTTATATAGCCTTCTTTGTCTATGTCTTGCTTAAGTGTCCCCCCAAAAGCAACATTCATCACCTGAATACCTCTGCATATAGCTAAAACTCTTTTGTTTTGCTCATATGAAAGTCTCATTGCTTCAATCTCAATCTCATCTCGAAGAAGATTTATCTTTCTTATTCCTCTTTCTGGCTCTTTTTTATAAAACCTCGGATGAACATCTTCACCTCCACAAAAAAGTATACACTCACATTCATTTATGTACTCCTCTATCATTCCCTTTGCAAGCTCGCTAAGTGGAAAGATAATAACCTTGGCATTCAAACTCAGCAGGACTTCTAAATAACTACTTACAACATAAAGCCGTGACCTTTCATAGTCAAATCCGCCAAAAACTAATACCCTCATTTCTCAGAAACCTCTACTGTTTATTGTTCATCTTCCATTCTATGATTCTTCTTGCAACTTCTTTAATAGGCATTTGGTGGTCCATGCTGAGCTTTTGAAGTTTTCTCATTGCAAGCTCCTCATCAAGCTTTAGCTCTTTCATCAAGATTCCTTTTGCTCTTTCAACAAGTTTTCTTGTCTCTAAATCATCCTGCAGTTTTTTTATGTGTTCTTCCAATTTTCTTAATCTTGACCAATTTCTAACCACCATCTCAACAAAAGAAATAAAAGCCCATTTGTTAAATGGACTGTATAAAAATACATTAAATTCATCATCCTCTAAAATAACACTCTCTATGTTAGACTTTTGTGCCTGGTTCGCAAGAATTACAACAGGGCATATTTTGTCATTTTTAAGAATATCTATTATCTCAACCATACTTCCTATACTAAATCCATATTCCATAATTACTACATCAGGTTTTAACACCCTTATCTTTCTGAGACAGTCAGAAAAATCAGAAGCTGTATCTGCAATTGAGTATCCATTTTCTATTAAAGAACTTTTAACAATGGCAAATAGTTTTTTATTTCTTATGGCCAAGATTACTTTATACATTTTTTGTCATACCCCATCGAATATTATATTAAATAATTTTAACACACCTTATATCTTTTTTCTATAAAAACATCACCATTCCTTTTTGTGCCAAACTAAGAAGTTTTTCTACAATATTTTTATCAAACTGGCTTCCTGCACATCTTTGAAGTTCCTTCAAAGCCTCATCCTTAGCAAAAGCTCTGCGATAAGGCCTGTCTGATGTCATAGCATCATATGCGTCTGCAACAGAAATTATTCTTGCCAACAAATCAATTTCATCGTCTTTCAAGCCATACGGATAACCTTTGCCATCCACCCTTTCATGATGCTGCAAGATAACTTTTTGTATTCTCTCCATGAAGTCTAAATCCTTTAGAATGTTGTATCCGATTAACGGATGTTTTTTTATTTCCTCATACTCTTGAGGTAATAAAGGCTCTTTTTTATTTAATATCTCCTCCTTGATACCAATCTTACCGATATCATGAAGAAGACAGGCAACCTTTAAAACATCTTTCTCATCCTCAGAAAGTCCAAGCTCATCTGCAATCTTTAAAGCAATACTCTGAACTCTTTCACAATGTCCTTTTGTGTAAACATCTTTGTACTCAATTGTCTTTGACAGACAAAGGATTATTTCATAAAAAAATCTCTCTATCTCAGCATTTTTCTTTTCCAGCTCAACCTTTGACTTATTTAGCTCCTCGATAGTCTCTTTTAATTTTTCGTTAACATATGTACTTTTCTCATACAAATCCTCAATCTCTAATTTCTGCTTCTTTAGATTTGAATAGTAAATTGAATTTTTGATTGCTATTGTTATGAAATTGCATATACTTATGTAATAACTTATATCTTCCTTTTCTAAAAAGTCACATCTAATGGTAAAAAAGCAAACGCCTTCACACTTGTCTTCTGATATCATTGGAACTGCTATTTTAAGAAGATTATCCTTTTGCTCCATTTTGTAAGCAATATTGACATCTTCTCTTGCCTTTTTTAGCAGCAACTCTTCATCAGGGTCTTTATTCCCGAAATAACACAAATGTTTAAATACATTGTCTTGATTATTGAAATATACACTAATTCTCAAAAATCCCAAGTTCTTACTCTCAAAACTACCCAGTAGTTTGATTACTTCATAGGCATCTGAAAGGCTCAAAATCTCTGTTGTAAGCTCAAAAAAGCTTCTTAGCCACTCATTTTTTTGTTTGAGTACTCTCTGTGTATCAATTAGTCTTTTTACAATACTTGTCATTTCCTTGTTCATCTGAATACTGTTAATATACCCTTTTTCAATAGTTTCTTTTTCTTCCTTTAATTTGTTAATAATGAGTTTTTGCTTTTTCTCAGAGAGTCGATATCGTTTTAAAACAGCACTGTATCTGAGTACATAGAAAATAGAAAAGAAAAATACGGCAAAAGAAAGACTTGCAAGTTGAAGATATTCAAATAGGGGATTTTTTAGCTTCCAAAAGAGTTTACTAATTTGAATACCCAAAGGAAAACAGATGAGAAGAATTACTAAAAATTCAAAAGATCGTCTTAATAATTTCTTTTGTGTCTTCAATTTCAATCCTGGTTACCTAAACTGTACAAAAATGTACAGTTTAGATAGCTGGGGTATTTGTAGTCCGCCTTTCAAGCTTTCCCAGCCCCAGCAGGCGGTATTTGGGAAAGCTATAGCCCCTGCCCCAAGAAGCAGGAACTCACGCCCTCAAGGGTCTCCCCACTTGCCCTGAAACCAATATCGATTTCAGGACAGACATGTCACGCAATACCCTGTCAGGGGAAAGTGGCGTTACCACCGCTACCCTGAGAACTCGCCAGGGATTGTGGTCTTTGCCACAGGTACCAGAACTTGTTCCACCCAGAGGCCCTGATACCCTCCCTGGCTCACTCCCAGGGCTTTGTACCATCCGCATTACATTCTCAATCTCCTTTATCTGCTTCTTCCTCAAGCCTACGTTCTTCACCGTCTTGCTTACATACTCTTTTAGTTCTTCTAAACTACTTACATCAAGCCAGCTCAAAAACTCCATATAGTTTGACGGTATCCTCTCTCTCAGCCCAAGTCCCCTTCTTGCTACTACATATGCCGCAGCTACATCCTTTGTCACCATAAACTGCGGTGCGTACTTCAACATCCCTATTACAGAAGTGTATGCAGGGTCTACTTCTACAACCTCTATCCCTTCTCGCTTTGCTAAAAGTTTTACCTTCTCCAAAAGTGCTTTGCCCCCAAAATAATGCCTTATCCGTCTTGATTTTCTGCCTGAAAAGTCTCCTCTTCTGCCCCTGTCCTGTATGCTAAGGCTCTCAATCACTATGGCTTTTTGCTTCTCTTTCGCCATTTGTACTATCATGTGTGCATACTGCCACCTGTAATACTCTCTTTTTTCAAAGCTGCCACTTTCAAGCTTCTCAAGTGGTATCCTGCCATATCCCAGAAACTGTCCGTACTCGTCTGTTTCTACCCATGCAACATTCTTTGGATATGCATTAGTGTCTATCCCTATAACTCCATTCGCTTTTGTTATCTTAGCCTTTGGAAATTCCTCTTCAACAGTGAAATAGGCGTATACTACACCACTTTTAAGTTTCAGCTGGACAGAATAAGGCTGTCCAGAAATACTTATCGCCTCAAGAAGTTGATTTCTATCAATGTACGTTCCATCTTTTATCTTCCATCCAGGCTGTATCGTTGCATATACGTACTCCTTTTCTCCTACGTTGATTCTAAGTTTTGTACAATCTTCATCTATCTCAATCCTTGTATTGAGATTACCTTTCTTGCTCCTGTCTCCTCTTGAATACAAATTCCCCTTCCGCTTCTCCCGCCACTTACGTTGAAGTTTCCTGTATTGTTCGCCGTTTATGTGCCTCCTCTTTAGCTTTTCAAAAAGCTGCCTGCCACCAAAAATGACCTTCCTGGGATTTTCTCCTCTTTCTTTGCATGAGGTCAAAATGCTTTTTGCTTTCATTATCGCATCATCCACATACCTCGAATTTAAATTAAAAACCCCCTGCAGCTCTCTTTTTATTGTGTTTCTATCCCAGCCTTCTAAAAGCCTGTTATATGCGAATCTTACGCAGGATGACCATCTTCTCATTAAATCCAACACTGTTTGTTTGTCTTCCCTGCTTGGAAAAGTAAGTTTAGCTTGTATTGTTATCAACTCTTTTTGCCACCTCTTTTTATCTTGTTCAAAAGCATAAATTACCCTCTTCTCTTTTCATTTACCCCCACTTGCTATTTCATGTATGACTTCATGCTGCCATCCCTGGGAATTAGTGTATTCTTCAAGCCTTCTAATTTGATTCTTAAGATACTCTTCCTGTTTCTTTGTAAATACTCTTGCATACAAAACTACTTTGGTTTTTTGTTTTTCTTCCAGCATGCCTAATAATTTCTCTATATCTTCTTTTTTGTACCTTCTTCTCCCTTTTGGTGTCCTAACCGGAGTTATCAACCCTTCCTTTGCCCAATTTATTTTAATGTACTCCTGCTGATGCTGTATGTTTCTTTAACTCTTTGTATACTCTACAATATCTATAATCACCCAATCAAAATTATGTCATTTTGGTTATTTTCAACTGTTGTTACCTTCTGTCAAAAAACTCACATAACTATTTATTTCGACAAACTTCGTAAAACTCCTTTAAGAAAAATAGCAAAAAAAGAGGGCTTATAACCCCCTTTTTTTGAATTATATACCAAGTTCAGCTGCTTCTAGTGAATTTATTGCCTAAACAAATCCTTTATTCGCGGATATATACTATTGTATAGCTTATAAGTCTTTCTGTAAATATCAAACAATTCTTTATTAGGCCTGCATACATCTACTTTTTGAATCATCGCATCACACGCTTCTTCGACTGAAGCATACTCTCCTGCTCCAACAGCTGCCAAGATAGCCGCACCAAATGCAGGACCTTCTTTGGAATTTAACGTCCATACATCCATCTCAAATATGTCTGCCTGCATCTGTCTCCAGAGTTTGCTCTTTGCACCACCGCCAGAGACTCTTATTTCTTTTATCTCAATCCCCATCTCAACCAAGATGTCAAGACAGTTTTTAAGAGAAAATACAACTCCTTCCATAACAGCTCTTATAAATTCTCTTCTTGTATGCTTTGCTGTTATCCCAAAGAAAATCCCTTTTGCAAAGGGATCTAAGATTGGTGTTCTCTCTCCCATAAGGTATGGTAAAAACACAAGTCCATCTGCTCCTGGGTTTGCAAGCTCTGCTTCTTGGTCCATCAAGATGTATGGGTCTTTGTCAATAAACTCAAATGCAGCCTTTTCGATGTGAGCAAAGTTGTCTCTAAACCACTTTAAAGAAAGCCCTGCACCCTGCGTCACGCCCATAACATGCCACTTGCCGGGCACAGCATGACAAAACGTATGAACTCTACCCTCAGGGTCAATTCTAAAGTCATCTAAGTGTGCGAAAACAACACCGGATGAACCAATTGTTGACGATACAACACCTGTTCTTACAATTCCATTTCCAACAGCACCTGCTGCCTGGTCTCCTCCACCTGCAACAACAAGTGTTCCTTTCGCAAGACCTGTTATTTTGCTTGCTTCTTCTGATATCGTCCCTGTTACCTCTGGTGATTCATACACTCTACCTAAGAGTTCTTTGTCTATTTCAAGTTTTTGCAACACCTCATCAGACCAGCACCTATTTTTGATATCTAAAAGCTGCATACCAGAAGCATCAGATACATCTGTTGCAAATTCGCCTGTGAGCTTAAATCTTATATAGTCCTTTGGCAATAAAATCTTATAAACCTTTTCATAGTTTTGTGGTTCATTGTTTCTTACCCACAATATCTTAGAAGCAGTAAAACCTGTTAAAGCAGGGTTTGCTGTTATCTCAATAAGCCTCTGCCTACCAACTCTTTCTGTTATCTCATCACATTCTTTTGCTGTCCTCTGGTCACACCAAATGATTGATGGTCTTATGACGTTGTAGTTCTTGTCAAGCATCACAAGCCCGTGCATCTGCCCGGTAAGTCCCACAGCTTTGACTTCCTTGGGGTTTACCTTGGACTTTTCAAGCACAGCTTTAATTCCTTTAACACTTGCATCCCACCAGTCTTCAGGGTTTTGCTCAGCCCAACTAATCTGAGGCTGGTAAAGAGGATACTCAAAAGTAGCTGTAGCTAAGATGTTCCCTTTTGAATCCGTCAAAATGGTCTTCGTACCTGATGTTCCGACATCAATTCCAATAAAGTACATTTTGAACAACCTCCCCTTTCCAAAATAATTTCTTTTTAAGCAGACTCTCTCACAACCAGCTGAGTATCCAATACATACTCGCTTTCAAATTTTTTCTCAGGGTTATTTATTTTGTCAAAAAGAATATCACAGGCAGTTTTGACCATTAAATCAATTGGTTGACGAACTGTTGTGAGCTTTGGCATCTTGCTAAGTCTCAACCCAAATATATCTACATCGTCAAAACCCACAACTTTGATTTGCTGGGGAACCTTAATGTCCATCTCATTTAAAGCATATATGCTTGCATATGCCATTACATCATTTGCTGCAAATATGCCATCAATCTGTTGTGTTTGGACAAGCTTTTTTATATTCTCATATGCCTTTTGAAACATAAAATCTCCTTCAATGCAAAGTCTTCCATCAAATTCAATTCCAGCATCACTCAAGGCTGCTTTATATCCTTCAAACCTTGCAAGGCTTTCAAAAGAATCTGAGGGGCCTAAAATATGAGCAATCTTTTTACAACCTTTGTCTATTAAGTACTTTGCTGCCATGTATCCACCTTGGAAGTTGTTTACATTTATCCGCGGCACATCTGAATATTCGGTGTTATTCTCTGCAAGTACCACTGGCACATTGTTAGCTTTTAAAAGCCTCAGTGACTCTCTGTTAATGGTTTTGTATCCAAACACAATTATTCCATCAACCCTGCCGACAAGAAATTTAAAATAGTCTATATTGTCTGAAATTTGGCAAAATATTGCACCATAACCTCGTTTTGATATGTAATTGTTAAGAAGGTCAACCACCTCACCGTAAAACCAACCGCTCAGCGACTGGATTATGATTCCCACAGTTTCAGTTTTTCTCTTTGCCAAGTTCTTTGCAGTGACGTTTGGAGTATAGTTCAAAGCCTTTATTGCATCAAGCACAGCCTTTCTCTTTTTTTCTGATACATTTGCACTGTTGTTCAAAACCCTTGAAACTGTGGCTTTTGACACACCAGCCCTTTTTGCAACATCTTCAATTGATGGCAAAAATTTCACCCCCCCCTAATTCTCTTTGTTTTCTCATCTTTATAAACATCAGATATTGTAACCGATTTCGATTTCTCTTTGTTATATACTTTATCACATTGGTAGTTGGTTTATCAACAAAATTTTTAAAAATAGCAAGTTAGGGTATTTGAATTTTTAACTATATATTACAAAAACATCTATTGGCGCTTCTTCTCCTGATAAAATGGAAATAAAGGTTATGGAGGTGATTAAGATGGAAAACGAATGGCTTCCAATTGGAAGTGTAGTCGTTCTAAAAGGTGGAAATAAACCATTAATGATTTATGGTCGAAAACAGTTCAATTCACGAACGGGTCATGAATTTGATTATGTTGCTTGTTTTTATCTTGAGGGAAACTTTTCGGCTGATTACAACATTTTCTTTAACAAGGAAGACATTGATAAAGTACTATTCAAAGGTTACGAGAATGAACTTGAATTTGAAATGAGAAAAATGCTAAAATAAGGGGAGATAGACAAAGTTTTGGGTTTAGTATTGGTGGCATTACTGTCGAAGTTGGTGGAAAAGGTTATGCTGGTGCGTGGGGAGCAGAAGGTAAACTTAAATTTTTATCAAGCGGAATATCAATAGGTGGCGGGCTTGCTGCTAAAGTAGGTGCTGGAGTTTTCATAAATATTAGATGGTAATAAAGTTCTTTGGAGGAAAACTGTAAAATGAATGAAAAATTGTTGAGAATTTATAGGATTTTCTTTTACATACTTGTTATATTAGCTACTATTGGCTCTGTAATCAGTTCAATTCTTGAAAAAAATGCTTTTTATATAGTTGGAACAATTGTTCTTGGTGTATTTTTGATTTTAATTGTAGAGTTTATTCTTCTTCCTTTCGTTTTTGGAACAAAGTTTGCGAAAAATTTCAAAAAATTTTTAGGGTTATTTTTAGCTTTTGGTATAATTTTGAGTACTGTTGTGTTTTTGATTGTAGGAATTACAAGCAAGAAATTTTGAGATAATATATTTTGGCGTTCCATTATTGGTCTTAAGCCTTGCTGTAGTCTACAAAGTTTGGATAAGGTAAATTTTGCTATTGAAATTTCGTAAATTTACGAATATAATGAAATGTAAAATTGAACATAAATCTCTGTTCAATGTCCATCCTTCGGGGCGGGGTGAAATTCCCCACTGGCGGTAAAAGCCCGCGAGCAAAAGCCTTTTTGGCTTTTGCAGAACCGGTGGAATTCCGGTGCCAACGGTTACAGTCCGGATGGGAGAAGGAGTGGATGTGTAAGAAGATTTTCTTATACATCTTGGTAAAAGCCCAAAAAGCCTCGAAGGTGGAAAATCCACTTTCGAGGCTTTAGTTTTTTGTCCATCAAATTACTACCTTGAAAGGAGGAGGCATTTGAGGTCTCTTTCACATAGCTACTACATGAACATAGCACTTGATCTTGCAAAGAAAGCTTCACCTTTGGTGCTGCCAAACCCAAAAGTTGGATGTGTGATTGTAAAAAACGGAACAATAATCGGAAAAGGGTATCATCAAAAGTACGGTGAAAAACATGCTGAAGTCTTAGCAATCGAGGATGCAACAAAAAGTGGTTATAGTCTCAAAAACGCAACAATGTATGTCTCTTTAGAACCCTGTTGTCATTTTGGTAAACAGCCACCTTGTACAGACGCAATTATAAAAAGTGGCATTAAAAAAGTTGTGGTTGCCACTGAAGACCCAAATCCTCTTGTTAATGGCAAGGGCATACAAATCTTAAAACAGCACGGAATTGAAGTTGTAGAGGGCATTTTAGAAAAAGAAGCAGAAAGTGTAAACAAAGAATTTTTTAAATTTATGAAAAAAGGTATACCCTACATTGCCATAAAAGTTGCCCAGAGTATTGATGGCAAAATTGCAACACCTTCAGGTGAAAGATTTATGTTTAACACAGATGACGAAAACATCTTTGTACACAGTCTTCGGCAAAAATATATGGCAACAATGGTCTCTGTAAATACAGTGATTTCAGATAACCCAATTTTAAATGCAAGGTATGGCCAGATTGTAAGACAGCCCATAAGAGTTGTGCTAGATTCAAAGCTTCGAATTCCTCTTGAATGCAATATTGTAAAAACGTCTGATGAATATTCTACCTACATTGTGTGCAGTGAAAATGTTAATGATGCCCGAAAAATAGATCTTCTTTCTCAAAAAGGAATAAAAATTATCTTTGCAAAGTCATCAGAAGATGGTCATCTTGACCTTTTAGACGCATTTTCAAAACTTGCACAGCAAAAGATAGTATCAGTCCTTGTTGAGGGAGGAAGCTTTCTTAACTTTTCTCTTTTGAAGCAAAGAATTGCGGATTACTGGTATTCATTGATATTCAATGTTTTCATAGGTGGACAGAACACAAAAGGTGTAGTTGGTGCAGAAGGCTTTGAACAGTTTTTCCCAAAGCTTGCAAATACAAAAGTTACAACATTTAAAAACTCTACTATTATTGAAGGAGATATAAGTTATGTTTAGCGGCATTGTTGAAGAGGTTGGCAGGGTTGTTCTAATGAAAAAAATTGAAGATATTGTAAAGCTGAGTATAGAAGTGAAAAAGATAGATGCAAAAATTGGTGACAGCATAGCAGTTGATGGTGTGTGCCTGACAGTTACAAATATCTCAAATAGCAAATTTGATTTTGACCTGTCACCTGAAACAATTGAAAGGACCACACTTAAATTTTTAAAAGAGGGAATGCCTGTAAACCTGCAGCCTGCTTTGAAGATGGGAGACAGAATTGGCGGTCACATTGTCCTTGGCCATGTTGACTGTATTGGCACAATCTGCATGCAAAAAATTCAGGGAAAAAGTAGAATAATTGGAATAAAACCATCTGAAGATTTTAAAGGCCTTGTTATCAGAAAAAGTTCTGTTGCAATTGATGGTATTTCTCTTACAGTTGTAGATGTCTTTGACACATACTTTACAATATCTTTGATTCCACACACTATCGAAAATACTACCTTGAAGTACAAAAAGGTAGGTAGCTGGGTAAACATTGAATTTGACTACATTGCAAAGATTGTAAAGGAGAATTTGAGGTGATAGACATGTATGATTTAAAAGATGTAATACAGAACTTTAAAAGTGGAAAGTTTGTAATAGTATTTGACAGCCAAAACCGTGAAGATGAGGCAGATTTAATTTTGCCTGCTCAGTTTTCAACACCAGATAAAATAAGCTTTGTTTTAAATCACGCTAAAGGAATGTTCTGTGTGGCCATAGACAAAGAAATTCAAAGGCGCTTGAATTTATACGTTCCTTACAATACTCAAAACACCTGCACTTTTACAGTTACTGTTGACCACAAAGACACAAAAACAGGTATAACTGCTATCGAGAGAAGCAAAACAAGCAAAGAACTTGCAAACCCAAACGCAACAGCCTCTGACTTTAAAATTCCTGGGCATGTAAATCCTGTTGTTGCTCATGAAGGAGGTGTTCTTGCAAGAAAAGGTCATACAGAAGCTGCTGTTGAACTTTGCAGAATCTCAGAGCTTTTTCCTGCTGCAGTGATGATTGAAATCTTAGACGAAAAAGGAGATAGCCATAACAAAGAGTATGTAAAAAATTTAGCAAAGAGATTTTCAATACCTATTACCACAATTGATGAGATTGAAAAATATATTTTATTAAACCGGCCCACAGTCCAAAAAGAAGCTGAAGCAAACCTTCCCACACAGTATGGAAAGTTTAAGATTTTTGTTTTCAAAAACTATTTTTCGCAAAAAGAACATGCTGTGCTGATAAACCAGACTTTTAACCCAAGCCAGCCTGTAAATGTTAGAATACATTCTTCGTGCAAAACAGGAGATGTTTTTCACAGTTTGAGGTGTGATTGTCACCAACAGCTTGAATTTTTCTTGCATTTTATGGCAGAGAATAAAAACTGCATGCTCATTTACCTTGACCAGGAAGGAAGAGGAATTGGATTTGCCAATAAGATTAAAGCTTACGCACTTCAAGAGCAAGGCTTTGATACCTATGAGGCAAACAATCTACTTGGCTTTGACGACGATTTGAGAGATTACTTTGATGCTTTGCATATTTTAAGGTTCTTTGGAATAAAGAAAATAAATCTTGCAACATCTAACCCTGAAAAAGTTTCTTTTTTGCAAGACTTAGGAATCGAGATTTTAAAGAGAATATCTATTCCAATCGTGATAAATCCATATAACAGGAAATATATACATTCAAAAATATTAAAGAAAAAGCATGAAATCTTAATAAAAGGAGAGGATGGCTTTGAGAACTTTTGAAGGAAGCTTTTGTGGAAAAGATTTGAAACTTGCAATTGTGGTCTCAAGATTTAATTCATTTATCACTGATGAGCTTTTAAAAGGGTGCTTAGATGGTCTTTCTCGGCATGATGTTGACAGTGAAAATATCGATGTATATTACGTACCAGGTGCTTTTGAAATACCACTTGTTGCTAAAAAGCTTGCAAAGTCAAAAAAATACAATGCAATAATTGCACTTGGTGCAGTAATTCGCGGCAGCACACCACATTTTGAGTATGTAAGCGCAGAAGTATCAAAAGGCATTGCAAACGTCTCTTTAGAACAAGAGGTTCCAGTTATATTTGGTGTTCTGACATGTGATACAGTCGACCAGGCAATAGAAAGAGCGGGTACAAAAGCAGGAAACAAAGGATTTGACGCAGCCCTCTCTGCCCTGGAGATGGCAAATTTGATGAAAAATATTTCTGAATCTTAATTTGGCAATAGATTTTTTACAAATTCACAAATTTTTTGAGCAATTTCAAATGCTCTTTCTGCATCATCTTTGTTCGGCAAACCATCCGGAATGGTTCCAAGAGGCGCGTTGGGATACCTTGAGGGAATGTAGAAAACATCTATTATGCGCGCCTCTTCTTTAAATTTTTCAAAATCTTTTTTAATATTTGCACACATTTCTATTAAATTTACTATACTATGTGTTCGGGGTGGATTTACACCATTATATACCAAAAACGCTTTCAAATATTTCTCAATTGCCTGCTGAGAATGGAAACATACTATATTATAAAGTTTTGAGTTTAACAGCTTTTCAGCAGCTTTTAGATCATTTTCTGCATACATTACCCATTGTTCAAATTCAGTTTTTCCTTTTTTCATAGAGTATAACTCCTTTTTTTAAAATTTCTTCTGTGTAAAATAAATGGTTATTTTTTATAAATTCTTCTTCCTCTTCTGGAGTATAGACCAAAAAATCTACAGGTACTTCAGGTTTTACAGTCTGTGCAAGATGTAATAATCTCTCCATAAACCTAAGATTAGTAGGCATTATCACCACCAAGTCAATATCGCTCGATTCATTAAAATTTCCATTTGCCATTGACCCAAACAGTATCACCTTTTCAGGATTGAAATTTTCAATAATTATGTTCAATATTCTATCCAACTCATTCTTCAAAGAACTATTGAGAACCGAGATTGCCGGCATTGCAATCATCTCCTATTATTTCTTCAATTATTAGTATACCACAAAACTTATGTAAAAGTTTACAAGTTATCTTTAGACACTCAGTCACTTTGGAAAGTATTTCATTTGAGCTGAGTAAAAACCTGGCTTTATAATGAAAATATATTAAAACTTTTGAAAGAGGCGGGGTTTTTATGAAAAGTCTATTAAGGTTTTGGCTGTTTGTTACTACTGCTATAGTCTTATCCTTAGTCATAGTCTCTCCTTCGCTTGCCTCTGATATTAAAAAAGAAGAGGCTCTGTTTTTTGATTCAAATGGCAAGCTATCTTATATCACCATTATTAACAAAAGCTCAGTAGCTTATCTCTCTCCTCATGAACTTTCAAGGATACTGGGCGGAAGTTTTGCTTTTGATCCAAAAGACTATAACTTTCTTCAGTCAAAGCTTATCATTGACCAAAATGAACTTATATTCAAACTCGATAGCAATGTTGTTATGTTCAATGGGAAATATTTTTATATGGAAGGACCAATGCAAATTATACAAAATAGAATTTTTGTACCTTATTCTACTTTCAAAACTTACTTAAATTTATTTGAATTTCGTCATTATACATCCGGAAAGCGGATGATATTCAAGCCAAATGGAAATTACATAGTCTACAGTGTTCAAAGCGGTGATTCACTCTGGATATTATCACAAACGTTTAGAACATCTATTGAAGCTATAAAGAGTTTTAATAATCTCACAAATGATACACTCTATGTGGGACAAAAGCTAATTGTAAAAAAAGTGAACCTCAATTTAGCTCAAATTACTGGAACAATAAGGCGGTGGACTTACGTAAAAGCTGCGCCTTCTTCATCTTCGCAAAACCTATTTTATCTTACTCAAGGGCAAACTGTAAATGTTGTTGGAAAGCAAGTAGATTTCTATAAAATTTCAACACAGAAAGGAACTGGATATGTTTCAATATGGGCAGTAGCTATAAAGCAAGATATTGCAGATACCTCAAAACCAAGCAGCTACTTTTACTCCTTTCTACCTGTTGATACTTCAGGTGACTATGTAAGCTATACCTACTACAAGGTGCAAAGTGGTGATACAATATGGTCTATTGCAGTAAAATTTGGAATACCCGACTATGAACTTATGTCGGCAAATAATCTAAATCAAAACTCATACATCTATGCAGGACAAAGCTTAAAAGTGCCAGTTCATACAGTTGCTGTGCATTCAAATGAGTACGGAGTTGAAATGCTCGACTGGTTCACGCAGGGAAATTATGTATTCCCAATTGGCAGCGTTGGCAAGTTTATTGACATTCAGACAGGAAAATACTTCTTTGCAAAAAGAACAATGGGTGCAAGCCATGCAGATGTTGAAACCTTGAGCTTTAAAGACACTCAAATTATGAAAGAGATATTTGGTGGCAGCTGGAGTTGGGAAAGACGTCCGTTCATAGTTGAAGTAAAAGGAAGAAGAATAGCTGTGTCAGTTTCTGGTATGCCACATGCAGGAGTAGATGGTGTGCCTTACAACCAAAATGTTGCGAACAGAAGCGGTGGATATGGCTACGGTCCAAACCTTGATACAATTGTAAATGGAATGAATGGACACTTTGATGTGTATACATTCAACGGCCTTCGTCACAAAGATGGTCAAATTGACCCTCAGCATCAGCTGACAGCCTCGATTGCTGCAGGGCTTAGGTAAAAAAATTACTTAAAAAGGGCTGCATAAAAATGTAAAATCCATATATGCAGCCCCATTTTGTTAAAGCGCTTTATTTTCATCTTAACAAGATTAAATCTGTGGCTCTGGAAGCATTCCATTTTGCGCAAAGCTATAGTATTCACCTTTCGCCACTATAAAATGGTCATTGACAGCAACGCCTATTGTCGAAAGAGCATTTACAATCTTTTGAGTTGTCTTGATATCATCCATGGAAGGCTTTACAGAACCACCTGGATGATTGTGAGCTAAAATCACACTGCTTGCGTTATATCGCAAAACGCATTCAACCACCTTTCGTGGATATACAACAGCTTCTTTTACTGTTCCTTCAAAAAGTGGCACAGAATGAATAACGTTTAATTGAGTATCTAAACATATTACATAGAATACCTCATTCTTTCTTCCCACAAACAGACTTTTTATGTACTCTGCTGCCACTTCTACATTTTTAAGCTGAAATGTCTTTCTCGTTTTATCAGCAAGATACCTTCTTGCTATTTGGGATATAAGAGAGATTAAAATTGCTGAGTTTTCACCAACTCCCTCTACTTTTTGAAGCTCTTTTGGGTGAGCCTCAAATACATTTGAAATACTTCCAAAGGTAGAAATTAACCTGTGTGCTATTTCGTTTGTATCTCTTCTTGGAATGCTGAAAAACAAAAGAAGCTCTAAAACTTGATGGTCTTCAAAACTATCAAGACCTTCTTCAACAAATCTTCTTTTTAATCTTTGCCTGTGCCCCTCGTGAATATTCTTATTCATACTATCTTTCTCCACCATTAATTTAAAGAAGTAACCAATTTTTAATTATATTGTACATTTCCTCAATATATCTTTTCAAGCTTTAGCAAAAATAATTTCAAAAATCAAGTATTCCAATATAAATAGCACAAAACAAAAAATACCACATATCACAAATGCCCCACCAACTTTAAAAATCTGAGCAAATGTCCCTGCAATCAAGCTACCAATAGGGGTTGTACCAGCAAAAACTAAGGTATATAAGCTCATTACCCTTCCTCTGTACTCATCAGCAGAGGATAGTTGTAATGTTGAATTTGCTGTTGTTGTAAACAATATCATGAAAAAACCTACCGACGCAAACAGAAAAGAAGAAAGTTTATAATCCCTATTTATTCCTATAAAAATGAGAATCAAGGAACACATCACTAATGAAAAATACAACCTTTTTAAAGCAAGTTTTTTGCTTGTAGAGGCAACAAAAAGTGCACCCGAAAGAGCACCTATGCCCATCGAAGAAAGCAAAAAACCATAACCTGCTTCATCTTTATGTAAGACATATTTTGTATACAATGGTATTAATACATTGAAATTCATAATGAAAACATTCATTATTAAAATTAATATCATAGTTTGAAGTATGACTCTGTTATTTTTAGTATATTTTAGACCCTCCAAAATATCTTTGAACATTCCTCTGCTCTTTGTCTTACTCAGAGGTTTTAGACCAACGTCAATCAAAAACAGCCCTATTAAAACTGCAATGAAACTCAGTCCATTGAGAAAAAAACATACACTCATTCTAACATTTTTGAGAAGTATGCCTGCTATCGCAGGACCTATCACTCTTGCAAGGTTAAAATTCAGTGAGTTTAAAGCAACAGCATTAATTAGCAATTCTTGACCAGCAAGTTCAATTACAAATGACTGCCGTGCTGGCATATCAAAGGTGTTTATAATCCCCAAAGCTAAAGCAAATACAAGCAAGATAGGATAATTTATCACCTTTGTCCATATCAAAAATGAAAGTAAAAAAGCAACTATCATAAGCAAGCTTTGAGTTATAATCAATAACTTCTTCTTTGGAAAATGATCAATAATTGCTCCAGCAAATAAAGACAAAAATAATTGAGGAGTAAATTGCAGTGCATTAAAAAGACCGACTAAAAATGCTGACTTTGTCAGAGTAAGCACAAGCCATGAAAGAGCTGTATTTTGAAGCCATGTTCCAATTAATGAAATACATTGACCTATCCAAAAATATCTAAAATTTTTAGATTTCAAAGCTGCAAATGGATTATTAACATCAATATATGCTGCCACCTTGAGCCTACTCCCTTCGTCAAGATTTTGTTAAGGTTTAACTGGATGCTCTTTACTCAAGATTTTCAAAGATTTTTTATCTGCAAACTGGACAATTCCAATTCCTAAAAGTATTACCAATGTCCCTAAAATTAAGTTTATAGAAATCTTTTCAGAAAGAAAAATACTTGCAAATATACTTGCCAAAATAGGTTTTAAGAAGAATATCATAGAACCAGCTCCTGCGCTTGTATATGTCAGACCTAAAAAGTATGTATAATAAGCTATCCCTGTGACAAAAAAGGTCAAATAAAACATTGGAAATATAGCTTTCAGCGGCATACTAAATAGAGAAAAACGTTTAAGCAGAATTATTGGCAATAAAAATATACTTCCAAATAAAAATGAAAACGAATTCATGATTATACTGCTACTTCTCTGTGTAAACTTCTTCCCCATAGTTGTGTAAACTCCATATGTTATTGCAGACAAAATCAAAAGAAGAATTCCCTTAATAAAATCTTTGCCAATGATTAAATCCTTATAAAATACTATTACAATTCCTCCAATACCAATTATCATCCCTATAATCTTTCGTATATTCAATCTTTCGTTCAAAATAAAATGTGCTGACAATGCTACAAATAGCGGATTTGAACTAAATATGACAGCTGCTAAACTTGCCTTTTTTGTGATATTTATTCCTAATTGTAAACATGACATACTGATTACTACATTAACTATACCAATTAATGCAAGAAAAAATATGTCTCTTTTAGAAAGCTTAATCTTTTTGTCCTGTAAATTTTTTATTGCAATTGGCAAAAGAATAAGTCCACCAAAAAAGAATCTGATAAAGTTCAACTGATATGGATTCACCATGCCTGCTAAGGTTTTTCCAACAACCTCATAAGAACTGAAAAAGATAAGAGTAATCATCAAATACAAGATTCCTTTTTCCATATTCCAAACACTCCTTCTTTTTGACAAATTTTTTACATTTTATAGTTATCAACTTATAAGTTATTGAAAAAATTGTAACTATCAAAGCTTGGGTTAAAAAATTAATAGTTACATTTTTATAACTATTATAGCCCTCAACATAAGTCAAGTCAAAATCAAATTTAAAGCTCTGTTTTATGGGTATAAACAAATTAGAGAAAAGATTTTCTTATTGCTTTAATTTTACAGTAATGTTATAATCAAATTGTGTTTTGTATGGTTTATATAATTATGCGTAAAAATTTTTAGCAACCTTACTATTCTAATTTGTACTTAATTTCTTCTGTGTTTTGTGCAAATTTAATCTCACCCCCCCCTCAAATTCCTATCAGTGGAGGTAAAACTGATGATAAAAAAAGTAAAATCTACAATATATTTGTCTGATATTAAAAGATTTGAAGCAGGTGAGCATTTTGAAAGCTATAAATTCTTAGGAAGCAGGGTTGTAAATTACAGAAGCAAAGTAGGCACTGTTTTTTGTGTTTGGGCACCAAATGCAAAAAGTGTATCTGTTGTAGGTGACTTTAATAATTGGTGTGGCGAAAATCACAAGATGATGAGAGTACATGGTAGCGGGTTTTGGTGGCTGTTTGTCGAAGGGCTTTTGGAAGGTGAGCTTTACAAATATGAGATTATCGGTGCTGACGGAAAAAGAGTTTTAAAAGCAGACCCTTATGCAATCTACTCAGAAGTCAGACCTAACACAGCATCAATTGTCAAAAATATCCCAGACTATGAATGGCATGACCATGAGTGGATGGAGAAAAGAAAGGTTACCCCTCCTTATGACAAACCCATCAATATTTACGAGCTTCATCTTGCTTCATGGAAAATGAAAAAGGATGGCACTGTAGAAAAAGCTGGTGAATTTTATAATTACCGTGAACTTGCTCACATGCTGGTTGATTATCTTAAAGAAATGAACTACACACACATTGAGCTTTTGCCAGTTTTGGAGCATCCTTTGGACATGTCTTGGGGATACCAGCCAACAGGATACTTTTCTGTAACCTCACGCTATGGCTGCCCTGAAGATTTTATGTACTTTGTCGACATTATGCACCAAAATGGAATTGGGGTTATTGTCGATTGGGTACCTGCTCACTTTTGCAAAGATGAGCATGGACTTTACAGGTTTGACGGGACATTCTTGTATGAATATGAAGATGAGCTTTTGAGAGAAAACTACACTTGGGGCACAGCTACATTTGACTTTTCAAAGCCGCAGGTGCAAAGTTTTCTTATCTCAAGTGCAATGTTTTGGTTCGATGTGTACCATATTGATGGAATAAGAGTTGATGCAGTCTCGCACATAATTTACATGAACAACAATCAGAAAAACAGGTATGGTGGACATGAGAATATTGAAGGAATTGAGTTTTTTAAAAAACTAAACAAAGCAATCTTTTCAAAATATCCAAATATTCTGATGATTGCGGAAGAGTCTACTGCTTTCCCACTTGTTACATACCCTACTTATGATGGCGGCTTGGGATTTAACTATAAATGGAACATGGGATGGATGAATGACACGCTGAAATACATGCAGTTTTACCCAGATGAAAGAAAACATCATCACAATCTCCTAACATTTTCTATAATGTATGCTTTTTCAGAAAACTTCATCCTGCCATTTTCGCATGATGAGGTTGTACATGGGAAAAAATCGTTACTTGATAAAATGCCAGGAGAATATAACCAAAAGTTTGCAAACTTAAGACTTCTTTATGGCTATTTGTACACACATCCGGGCAAAAAGCTACTTTTTATGGGCAGTGAGTTTGGTCAGTTCATTGAATGGAGATTTTATGCATCTTTGGATTGGCTGCTTTTGGACTATCCCATGCATAGAATGCTTCAGCATTATGTCAAGAGTTTAAATAGATTTTACTTAGAGAATAAAGCTCTGTGGGAGCTTGACCATAAAATGGATGGTTTTAGATGGATAGATGTTCACAATTGGCAACAGAGTGTCATATCATACCTGAGATTTTCAAAAGACCCTGATGATTTTCTTGTTGTCATTTGTAACTTTGGTTTTGCTTCATATGAAAATTACAAAATAGGTGTGCCAAGAAAGGGTATATATTTGGAAGTATTTAACAGTGATAAAGCTGAATTTGGTGGTAATAATATAGTAAACACAGAAAAATTAAAAACTATTGATGAAGTTTGGCATGGATACCCCCAGTGCATTGAATTTAGATTACCATCTCTTTCATGTCTAATCTTCAAACCAGTTGAACTTTTTGAAGATACAAAAGAAAAAGCTACAGATGAATAAAATTGTTATACAAATAGAGGTGATTGGACAAGATGAACGGCCTTAAACGTGAAATCATAGCAATGATTCTGGCAGGTGGTCAAGGAAGCAGGTTAAAGGAACTTACTAAAGCAAATGCAAAGCCAGCGGTAGAGTTCGGGGGAAAGTACAGAATAATAGACTTTACTCTCAGCAACTGTACAAACTCATCAATTGACGTTGTTGGTGTTTTGACCCAGTATCAGCCATTTACACTGCACTGTCACATCGGAATTGGGACAGCATGGGATTTGGATCGCACAAAAGGCGGTGTTTACATCCTGCCACCTCACACAAATGACAGTGGGGGAAACTGGTACAAAGGAACAGCAGATGCTATTTATCAAAATATGAACTTTGTTGAGCTTTTCTCACCAGAGTATCTTTTAGTACTGTCAGGCGACCATATCTATACTATGAACTATCAAGAGATGCTCAAATTCCATAAAGAGAAAAAGGCTGATGTGACAATTGCTTGTATAGAAGTACCAATACAAGAAGCTTCAAGGTTTGGTATCATGAACACCAGAGAAGATAATAGAATATACGAATTTGAAGAAAAACCAAGACATCCGAAGAACAACCTTGCATCTATGGGAATTTATATCTTCAACTGGGAAATTCTTAAGAGATATCTGAAAGAAGATGTAAAAGATGAAAATTCTGACCATGATTTTGGTAAAAATATTATCCCCAAGATGTTAAAAGGTGGTGAAAAACTATTTGCTTATCCTTTTAGAGGATACTGGAAAGACGTCGGAACGGTTGAGTCATACTGGGAGGCAAACATGGACCTTTTGAATGAAAGCTGTCCAATAGATGCTCCCAGCTGCTGCAGTTTAGACCTTTATAATGATGAGTTTAAGGTATATACTTCATCAATTGCCTATCCCCCCCAATACATAGCCCCAGGTGCAAATGTGAAAAAGTCCATGATAGTTGAGGGATGTTGTATCTGGGGTGAGGTTTACCACTCGGTTCTGTCTTACAATGTTTACGTCGGTAAAAATGCAAAGGTCATAAACTCTGTAATTCTCAGTAATAGCCACATTGAAGAGGGTGCGGTTGTTGAAAATGCAATTATATGCTCTGAAGCTAAGGTCTCAAAAGGATGTATTGTGAGGGGAAAGCCCGCTAAAATTGCTGTTGTTCCTGAGAATAAAAACCAAAGCTCAAATTTAATTTTAGAATAAAATTTTGGGGGAGATTAAAATGCTTACAAATTGCTTGGGCATTGTAAGTCTTACAGAAAACGATAGTAAATTAAAAAGTTTAACAGCCACAAGACCTTTAGGCACTATACCTATTTTTGGAAGATATAGAGCAATTGATTTTGCACTTTCAAACCTTGTTAATGCAGGTGTTACAAATGTTGGAATTTTAGCTCCAACCAAGTCAAGGTCACTTATTGACCATGTGGGAACAGGCAAGCCATGGGATTTAAATAGAAAAGTAGGTGGTCTTTACATCTTTAATTATTCTTATGATCCACCTTCAATCAGTGATATAAAGCTTTTGAAAAGCAATATGGAGTTCTTACTTCGCAGCAGAAAAGAAATGGTGATATTTACTTTATCACATATGATTTGCAATATTGATTTTGAAGAAGTCGCAAAATACCATGAAGAGACAAATGCCGATATTACAGTTGTTTACAAAAAGGTAAGCAATGAAGATGACCTTTTCTTAGATGCACCAACCCTGATTTTAGACCAAGACTCAAAGGTCGTGGGAGTTGGGAAGAACATTGGAAGGCGCATACTTGTTAATATTTCCTTGGACATGTTTTTGCTTAGCAAAGAATTTTTAATCGAATGTATTTTAGGCTGTTTGGAAAACGGCAATTGTGGTTCGTTTAGGGATTTTGTGTATAAAAACGTCCAAAATATGAATGTAAATGCTTATGAGTTCAAAGGATACGTTGGGTGTATAAATTCAATATCTTCATATTTCAAGGTATCAATGGATATGTTAAATGTTGATATTCAGTCAGAGCTCTTTTCAAAAGAAAGGCCAATTTACACAAAATCCAACGACTCACCACCAACTCGATACTTTTCTACATGTGATGTTGAAAACTCTTTTATTTCAAATGGCTGTTTAATTAAAGGAAAAGTAAAAAACAGTATAATTTCGCGTGGGGTTGTAATTGAAAAAGATGCGGTGGTAGAAAATAGTATAATATTTTCAAAGTGTATTATCAAAAGTGGAGCAGTTTTGAAAAACGTGATTCTTGACAAAAATGTTGTAATTGACTCAAACGCAACCTTGATTGGACATAACAAAAATCCTCTTGTGATGGAAAAACAAAGTAAAGTTGACTTTAGTGTTCTAAAAGAGGTGAAAAGACTATGAATGTACTTTTTGCTGTATCAGAAGCATTTCCGTTTGCAAAAACAGGTGGTCTTGCAGACGTTGCATACTCTCTTCCAAAAGCCCTCAGAAAGCTTGGTGTTGATATAAGGGTAATTATGCCCAAGTATGGTGATATTCCCTCTGATTATACAACAAAAATGAAACACCTTTGCCACTTTACTGTTCCTGTTGGATGGAGAAACCAATACTGTGGAATTGAATACCTCAATTTTGATGGAATACCCTTCTATTTTATTGACAATGAATACTACCTCAAAAGACCTGGCTATTATGGGTACTACGACGATGGTGAGAGATTCTCTTACTTTTCAAGAGCAGTTTGTGAAGCTATCTACCATCTTGACTTTGATGTGGATATAATCCATGTAAACGACTGGCACACAAGTGCAATTTCTGTCTTGCTAAAAGCTCATTACAGTCACTCTCCAAAGCACCAAAAGATAAAAACAGTACTTACAATCCACAATTTAAGATATCAAGGAGTATTCCCAAAAGAGGTCATGTATGACCTTCTTTCTTTGCCCGATGAATACTTCGACGAAAACAAGCTCAAGTTCTATGATGCAATCTCATTTTTAAAAGGTGGCATTATCTTTGCAGACAAAGTTGTAACAGTTAGTAAAACATATGCCAATGAAATTAGGACACTTTCACACGGCGAAGGACTACATGGACTTTTGTCTGGAATTGGAGAAAAATTAGTAGGCATTGTTAACGGAATTGATTATGAAGTTTGCAATCCTGCAACAGACAAACTTATTTTTGTAAATTATGATGCAAATACGTTTGAGAGTCGTAAAAAAGAAAATAAGTTTAGACTCCAGCAGATGTTAAACTTGCCTGTTTCAGATGATATTGTACTCATCGGTATGGTCTCAAGGCTGACAAAGGAAAAGGGAATTGATCTTATTGAGAGAATCTTAAGCAGGCTTTTGACACTGCCTGTTCAGCTTGTTATCTTAGGGGCCGGTGATTATCACTATGAGCAGATGTTCAAATACTATGCTATAGCATACCCATCTAAGGTCTCTGCAAACATATGCTACAGTGAAGAACTTGCACGAAAAATTTATGCTGGATCTGACATATATTTAATGCCGTCTTTGACAGAGCCTTGTGGAATATCCCAGCTCATTGCTATGAGATATGGAACTGTGCCGATTGTGAGAGAAACTGGTGGGCTTAAAGATACGGTAAAACCTTATAATCAGTTTACAGGTGAAGGCTGGGGATTTTCATTTGCAAACTATGACCCAGCAGAGCTTTTTGCTATTATAAAGTACGCACTGTCTATTTACTCAGATAAAGCACAGTGGAGGTCTATTGTCCATCAAGCAATGACAAGAGACAATTCGTGGAATGTCTCAGCAATAGAGTACAATAGAGTTTATGAACAGCTCCTAAAATAAATCTTAAAAAACAGGAGGAAAAGTTTTAAATGATTGGTGGAATTGCAGGACTTAGCAAAGATCAGCTCAAAGAGAAGATAAAGAATGATTTTCAGCGAAAGATAATCTCCCTTTTTGCCATAGACCCAAAAGAAGCAACAACTTATCAGCAGTACCTTGCGCTTGGTGAGGTTATAAAGGAATATTCTTTTGAAAGATGGCTAAAAACAAATAAATACTACAAACAAAACGATGTTAAACAAGTTTACTACTTTTCTATTGAGTTTTTGCTCGGCAAGCTTCTTGTGAACAATCTAATCAACTTGGGAATTCGTGATGTGTGCAAAGAAGCACTAAATGAGCTTGGACTTTCACTTGAAGAAATTGAGGAGGCAGAAAGAGAGCCGGGCCTTGGAAATGGAGGCCTTGGCAGACTTGCTGCGTGTTTTTTAGACTCAATGGCTTCAATGGGTCTTCCTGGTCATGGAAATGGCATCAGATACCGCTATGGTCTTTTTGAGCAGAAGATTCAAAACGGGTATCAAATAGAAGTTCCTGATAACTGGCTTTCGGAAGAGTATGTGTGGGAGGTAAAAAGAAGCGATAGAGCTTGCATTGTAAAGTTTGGCGGAACAGTGCGTTTTGACATTGTTGATGGAAAACTGAAAGCCTTCCATGAAAACTATGAGTCTGTATGGGCAATACCTTATGATATTCCTATAATTGGATATGGCTGCAACACTGTAAATACTTTAAGACTTTGGAGTGCTGAACCGTTTGAAAATGTATTTGACTTTGCATCGTTTTCAAGAGGTGATTATATAAAGGCTGTTGAGTACAGGTATATGGTACAGTCTATAACTCAGGTTTTATATCCTGATGATACAAACGAACAAAATAGAATTCTTCGGCTAAAACAGGAATACTTCTTTGTGTCAGCCGGGGTTCAAAGTATTATCAGGACATTCAAAAAAAGAGGAAAGCCTATATATGAGCTTCCAAACTATGTAATGATACAAATCAACGACACACACCCAGCACTTGTCATTCCAGAACTTATGAGAATATTGATCGACGAAGAAGGTTTGGGCTGGGAAGAAGCGTGGGAGATTACTACTAACACTGTGGCATATACAAATCATACAATAATGGCTGAAGCTCTGGAAAAGTGGCCAATTGACATGGTTAGGACTCTTCTTCCAAGGATATATACAATTATTGAAGAAATCAACAGAAGATTTTGCAGCGAGATGCTTGAAAAAACAAACGGCGATTGGCAAAAAGTTTGCAATATGGCCATCATTCACGACGGTCAAATAAACATGGCACACTTAGCTGTCATTGGAAGTAAGTCAGTAAACGGCGTTTCAAAGCTTCATACTGAAATTTTGAAAAATGAAGTATTGAAATGTTTTTACACCTTATATCCAGAAAAATTTAACAACAAAACAAATGGAATTACGCACAGAAGATGGCTGGTTGAGGCAAATCCAGACCTGGCAAGGCTTATCTCTGAGTGTCTTCAGACAGACAGGTGGATAAAAGAGCCAATGCTGATGCTAAAGTTCAAAGACTTTGCAGATGACAAACTCACCCAAGAGCTATGTAGCAACATTAAATTCAACAACAAGATAAAGCTTGCAAAGTATATAAAAGACAAGTACAACATAGTTGTTGACCCACGTTCAATCATCGATATTCAGGCAAAGAGGCTCCATGCTTACAAACGCCAGCTTTTAAACGCTCTTCATATTTTACATCTTTACAATATGTTAAAAGAAAATCCAAATTTAGATATTTATCCGCGAACTTTCATCTTTGCAGCAAAAGCAGCACCTGGTTATATCCTTGCCAAAAAGATTATAAAACTCATAAATTCCATTGCTGAAAAAGTCAACAAAGACCCAGATGTAAAAGACAAGTTAAAGGTTGTATTTTTAGAAAACTACTGTGTGTCGTTGGCAAAAAAGATTATTCCTGCTGCAGACGTGTCAGAGCAAATCTCAACAGCTTCAAAAGAAGCTTCTGGCACAGGCAATATGAAGTTTATGATGAACGGAGCAATTACCTTAGGAACTTTGGATGGTGCAAATGTTGAAATAAAAGAAGCTGTGGGTGATGAGAATATTGTGATATTTGGACTTTTGGCAGAAGAGGTTTTGGACTACTACAAAAACGGTGGATACAGTAGCTCTCAGCTTTACCAGAAGGATTTGCGAATTAGAAAGCTTATTGACCAGCTGATTGGAAACTTCTTTGATGTGCCAAAGGATGAGTTTATGGATATATATCATCATCTGATAACATACAACGATGAGTATTTTGTTTTAAAAGACTTTGATTCATATCATGAAGCTCAAATGAAAATTAATAAACTCTACCGAGATACAAAGCGTTGGCGAAAAATGATGATAATCAACATAGGAGCATCTGGTATTTTTTCAAGTGACAACACCATTCAAAAGTATGCAGACGAGATTTGGCATATAAAAAGGGTTGAAATCCCGGATTAGGTCTTATTTTAGTTTCTCTAATTGTTCTGATATATACAAATGGTATAACATACCTGTTATCGGAGGCTGAAGTTACGTAAGATAACGGCAGCAGACTCAAATCAATAGATTATATCTGTCTTTGCAATATTGATGTGCATAACTATATACTATTTTAAAAACCAACCATAAAAAGGGTAAAAATCAATAAAATTTAATTTCGAATTTTGTAAAAAATTTATATTGTTTTTTTTTTTTTTTGATATTATGAAAATAAATTAGTTGTCAAAGAGGTGATATTATTCCATTAATACTTCAATATATTAAAAAAGGTTAATTTAATATTTAATAAGGCATGTTAAATAATCAAACTAATAACGGGAGGGATAGGTTATGAAAAAAAATATTATTTTATTTTTATTGCTTATTGGTATTTTCATTGTAAACTGTTTTTACTCTATAAAAGCTGAAGCAGTTTATAATTCAGAAGGTGCAGTTTCATACGCAAATGCATGGGCATTAGACAGAAACCCTAATTACCCAAGTTTTTCAGCAGATTGCACAAATTTTGTGTCCCAAGCAATGCATGAAGGCGGAAATCTTCCATTTGACAAACAAAATGGTTGGTACTGTGAGAAAGTTCTTTGGTGGTGGAACTGGGGGACAGCTTGGAGTGTTGCCAATGATCTTTATAAATATTTATCAAATCCGTCGAAAGGAACAGTTTTAGGCAAATGGGAACCAAGTCAACAAAGCGATATCAATTATAATATAACTCGAGGTGATATTTTGTTCTATGATTGGAACTCTGACGGAACATACGATCATGCAGCAATCGTTGTTGATTATGGTCGTGATGCTTATAGACCGGACATTATCGGTGATCTTCAAAATCAACACACAACCGACACGTATCATGCAATTTGGCATTTAAAACCATATAATGACAGAGCATCCTCAACAACAATAACAGCAATTCGTCCAAAATAAGAAAATGAAATGGAGGGATAAAAATGTATAAAAAGAAAGTTTTGGTTTCAATTATCTCTATTTTAGTTTTGTTTGGCGCAATATTAATAAGCATCGGGGTCAAAAGTAATCAAGATATAACCAATGAACAAGAAATAAAGAAAACAGTAATAGGTGCTTTGAAGATTTGGGAAAAACTTGTTTTTCCTTCTGAATATACAAAGTCACCAGAAATAAAAATTCCTGCTGAGGTAATAGAAAAAAAGATTAAGGAAGTTACTGATGAATGCAAAAAATATTTTAGCAGCAAATCTGGATGGCTTGCAAACAGATTAGAAGTTTACCGAAACGCTGTGCTTGCTGAAGCATATCCCTCATCAAGTATTAGAACAGCAGAAGATAAAATAAATGATATAAAATTTTTAGAAATAAAAATTAATGGAGACACTGCAATGGTTGTAGTTGATGTATATGAAGAAAACAAAGCCGTGTTATCAGGTTTAGATGAGTCTAAAATTCCTCCTGCAGAGTTGAATAAAATAAACAATATTGATATTTATAAAACAACATCTGGTAAAGAAGAGGATATTATTAAGAAAAAGAAAGAAATAGAAGAACAAATTAAAAAATTACCCAAAAAAACTTTTTTAATTAATAGAGATGCTGTTATTCGCTATTATTACAATTTAGCAAAAGAAAATGGCGAGTGGAAGATAACTTCAGAAAATTTAGATTATCACCCAGGCCCACAAAATTGATAAAAAGAAAATTAAATTATAAAAGGCAGGCTGAAAATCAGAGTGAAATCCAAAAAGCCTGCCTTTTTAGTTTAAAATTCTATTGCTCTCAAAAACGCGTTGGCTATAATCATATGGCCTGTTAAATTTGGATGGATTCTGTCAAGCGCAAGTGCATATGAATGATAGTATTTCAAAAATCTATCGAAAGCCTCTTGAACATCCACAAAAATGGCACCATGTTTTTGTGCTATTTCCTTCATTGCAAACCTGTATTCATCCATCTTCTTTCTCATTGCGTCCTCTTTGTTGTCCTCTATAATAAATGGTGACATCAAAACAAGCCCTTTTAAGTTTGGCTTGGTCAAGTTTATAAGCTCATCCAAGGTAGACTTGTACTCATCTAAATACACATGACATTCAGGAATAAGTGGATTGTCAAACTGGCGCCAAACATCATTTACACCAATCATTATAGAAAGCCAGTCTGGTTTTAAATCTAAAACATCTGTCTGCCAGCGCGCTTTGAGATGCCTTACTGTATCTCCACTAACACCCATATTAATAACCCTTATTCGGCTTTCAGGATACTTTGCAAGAAGCTGAGCTGAAACAAGAGAAACATACCCGCTGCCCAAATTGTTCCAATGCAAACCTTCGCCAACCGGTCTTGCTCTTCCACAGTCTGTGATAGAATCACCAATAAAAAGAAGTTTTGAGCCTTTTTCAATTAACATCAAAAACTCACCTTCTTTTATAAGTTCTTTAAATCTGCTTTGCCAAAAGCGCAGCACCAATTATACCTGCATCATTTCCTAAGACAGCTGGAATTATTTTAGGAGGTGTTATTTGCTTGCAATAGAATTTTTCGTAAACATACTCTCTTACCGGTCCAAGCAGGTATTCACCCTCTTTGCTAACTCCTCCGCCAATACAAATTACCTCTGGTTCAAATATATTGCAAACATTTACAAGCCCTTCTGCTAAATATTTTACATACCTATCAACAATTGCTGCACCAGTGCTGTCTCCCATTCGCTTTGCATCAAAAGCTGTTTTTGCATCAATCTTAGAAATATCGCCACCTACAAGTTTCATGATAGTGCCGTTTATATCCCTTGCAGCAGCCTCTCTTGTCATTCGAATAAGAGCTGTTGCAGATGCGTACGCTTCCCAGCACCCTCTTCTGCCACATGTGCACTGTTCACCATCAACACAAATAACCATATGCCCAAGCTCTGCACCTGCATGATGTGCCCCAGTGTATATTTTTCCATCGATTATAACTCCCCCGCCAATGCCAGTTCCCAATGTGATTGTAACAGAAATCCTTGTGCCTTTTGCACCACCTGCTATATACTCACCATATGCCGCACAGTTTGCATCGTTTTCTATGTTAACAGGCTTTGGAATGTATTTTTGTATCTCTTCTCTCATAGGAACGTTCAAAAAAGCAATGTTGTTGCTATAGAGAATCATTCCTTTTTCATTGTCAGGTGTGCCGGGGCTTCCAATACCAACTGAGTGAATGTCATCCAAAGAAAGCCCACACTCTTTTACAAGATTTAAACTCAGATCTGCCATGTCTTTTAATATTTCTGAGTAGTGCCTGTGCGCACCTGTCGGAACAGTCCCTTTTTTTATGATTTTCCCTTCTTCATCAACAATTCCTGCTGCAATGTTTGTTCCCCCAAGGTCAATTCCTATGTAATACACCTTCTCTCTCCTTTCCAATTCTTAAGATTTTGATTTTATTATATCAACAAAAAGAGATTAAGTAAAATATACTTTTTAGTCTTTATTTTTAGATATTTTGCATAATAAGTTTGCATAAAAATTAAATATTTTTTGTTAGCTACAAGAATTGTTTTTTTTGATATTATGAAAAAAAATTTGCAACATAATAGAGGAGAAGCTATGAAGTTAATAGGTAAAATATTTGAGGTCTTTTTTAAATATTTTATTTTAGTTCCTGCCTTTATTGGCTTTATCAGCGGCACTATTCTTTCCATTATTAACAAATCATTTGGTGGTCTGCTATTAATGCTAAGTGTTATAATTGTCTATTTGTTTCTACCCGAATTAGCATTGCTTGTAGGAAGGTATGGATTTGAAGAGGTATGGAAACAAATTGGAATTTATACAAAACCTGACTTTATAAGGCCGTGGAAACTAACTAAAATAGTATTATTAACATCCTGTTGCACTGCAGTAATTATTTCCATTTTAAAAATAATTGAAACAAAAAACTTCTTCTACCTTTTCGGTATCCCAATCAGTGGTTTGTTGTTTTATCTGGTATTGATAGCAGATAATTTAATAAACAGAGTAATATATAACAAAAAGAGCTAATCAGCGTGTTAAAAACATATCTGATTAGCTTTCTTTTTTATTTTTAGTTTACAAACGAGTAATATTTAATTGTAAAGCCTGAAATTTTGATAGTTTAACTTTACATTATTATCCATTTTCTTATTACCTGGCTCTTCAAACATATAAAACCCCTTTATTTTTCTATTATTCTCTACAATTGCCATGCCTTCAGAAATATTTAAAAAGAGGTAAGGTTTTTTGACTTTAGCTTTTATATTATTTTCCCTATCAATTACCATCGAGTAATCTCCTTTTTGGACAATAGCCAAACCATCAATAAAGTCAGTTGCATAATCATATTCAAACGGTATAACTTCTTTACCCTTTGCATTTAAATATCCGAACTTATCCCCTTTTTTAGCAACTGCTAAACCGTCAAAGAAATATCCTATAGAATCATACTTAAACTCCACAATATATTCTCCGTTAATATTTACAACTCCAACCTTTCCACCAAAAGTTGCTGGTGAAAGTCCATTTACGAAAAATCCTAACCATGAATAACTTGGACTAATAACTATTTTGCCACTTTTATCAATAACACCAAATTTGTCTTCTTTAATTACCAGTCCTCTTCCCTTATAAAAAGAACTCACGCCATCAAAAAATAAATCGGTGATAAAATTTCCTTTTGTATCAATATAAGTCCACTTTCCATTTACTTTTACAGGTGCAATACCTTCAGAAAAACTCCCTGCCACTTCAAACCTAAGAGGGATTACAATATCTCCTTTAGAATTTATATACCCCCATCTTGGACCTTTTTTAACAGCGGATAATCCCTCGCTCATACTGCTTATTAAATCATATTGATATTTAAATGTGCTAATTTTCCCTTCTTTAGGTTCTATATAATACCATTTATTTTTTTTCTTCGAAAGAAATCCTTCTGCGAACTTAACACCAAAACTATCAAAAACACAAGGAATTATCTCATGTCCTTTTGTATCTATATATCCCCATTTACCTTTTTTGCATATATTTGCAACACCCCCATCAAAAGGGAGAGCACTGTCAAATATAAAATTTGTAACCTTATTTCCTTTTTTATCAATATAGCCATACTTACCATTTAACTTTACTGCCACTTTTCCTTCAGAAAAATATGACAAATCGTCAGCAACATATCTTTCATTTAGTTCAATAAACAAAGGACTGTTTTTAAAAGCAAATGAAAATATGCTAAATAAGAATAATGTAAAAATTAAGAATAATGCTGCTAATGATGTTATTACAATATATTTGTTACAAAATGGGATTTTTCTTCTTTTCATGCAAACTCACTCCATTATCCATAAACCTGTACATGCGTGTTAGGTACTTTTATTAGATTAGTAAATTGGCGTTATATCTATGGAAGCACCATTTATACTAAATGAAATGCTTGGTGTTACACTTCTTGTATATTTTGCATAATGTCCATATGCATCAGCTACAGTTGTATTTGATACATTTGCTTTAATTCTTAAAGCCATAAAAGCTCTATTATTAATTTGTGTTTCGTACGTTTGGATAACAAATGCGTATCCTTGTGCACTTTTCTCATATGCTGACCAATAATAATCATACTGCCCCGGTTCATAGATACCTAAATTAGATGAATATAATGTATATTCGTGTCTTAAATACTCACTATCTTTAATTACATATAGGCCATCAAATTTGCGTTATCACATTAGCTTATTTAAAAACTACCTCTATTTTTTAACCTTTAATTTTATTTTAATCTACAAAAATAAAATTGTCAATATTTTTTAAATTACACTTACAATTTAATTTTGTAATATAATAAACAAGAAAGGAACTGTCTTCACTGTTAAAAAAGACAGTTCCTTTCTTAAATTAAACTAATAACAAAAACCTTTACCTTCTCACAGCAATCTTGTACTCTTTTCTAAACTTAAACTCTTCCTGCTTGCCCTTGTTCCAGCACTGAACAGGTCTGTAGTAACCAACAACTCTCGAGTAAACCTCACATTCTTTGCCACACGTTGGGCAGCTAAAATGCTCGCCTGCAACATATCCATGGTCCGGGCATACAGAGAATGTGGGTGTTATTGTATAATACGGAATTCTATAGTTATAAGCAATCTTTTTGACAATCTCCTTGCAAACTTGAATGTCATCAATCTTTTCACCAACAAAGCCGTGCAAAACAGTTCCGCCTGTGTAGCGAATCTGAAGCTCTTCTTGATGGTCCAAAGCTGTGAATATATCATCTGTGTAATCAACAGGAAGCTGGGTTGAGTTTGTGTAAAATGGCTCGTCTTTTCCTGATGTAATTATATCTGGGAACATCTGCTTGTCTTTTCTTGCAAGCCTGTATGATGTTCCTTCTGCAGGTGTTGCCTCAAGATTGTAAAGAATACCTGTCTCTTCCTGGTACTTTCTTATTCTTTCTCTCATAAAGTCAAGCACTTTTATAGCAAACTCTCTTCCCTCTTTTGTATCAATGCCAACACCCATAAAGTTAAGCAGGCTTTCGTGCATTCCAACAATTCCAATTGTATTGAAGTGATTCTTCCAATACTCTCCAAATCGTGCATAGATGTCGCGCAGATAAAATCTGGAATATGGATACAAACCTTTCTTGGTAAGATCTTCTAATACCTCTCTTTTTATTTCAAGGCTTGTCTTTGCAATATCCATAAGTCTTGCTAATCTTTCAAAGTATTCATCTTCGGACTTTGACAGGTATCCTATTCTTGGAAGGTTGATTGTAACAACTCCAATTGAGCCTGTGAGCGGATTTGCACCAAAAAGTCCCCCGCCACGTTTTCTGAGCTCACGATTGTCAAGTCTAAGTCTGCAACACATTGACCTTGCATCTTCAGGTTTCATATCAGAGTTTACAAAATTGCTGAAGTAAGGAAGACCATACTTTGCTGTCATCTCCATGATTTTGTCAACAACAGGACTGTCCCAGTCAAAATCCTTTGTTATGTTGTATGTTGGAATCGGGAATGAGAAAATCCTGCCTTTTGCATCTCCTTCCATCATAACCTCGGCAAATGCCATGTTGAAAATATCCATTTCACGTTGAAACTCTTTATAGGTCCTATCCATAATCTGACCGCCAATGATAACAGGTTCATCTTTCAAAGTGGAAGGTGGCACCAAGTCCAACGTAATATTTGTAAACGGGCTCTGGAAACCCACCCTTGTTGGCACATTTGTATTGAACACAAACTCTTGAAGTGCTTGTTTTACATCAGAATATGTGAGTTTGTCATAGTATATAAACGGTGCAAGGTATGTGTCAAAGTTAGAAAATGCCTGTGCACCTGCTGCCTCACCCTGTAGAGTATAAAAGAAGTTTACAACCTGACCAAGAGCGCTTCTAAAATGTTTTGCCGGCTTTGATGCAACTTTGCCTTCAACTCCTGTAAATCCGTTTAAAAGAAGGTCTCTCAAATCCCAGCCACAGCAGTATACGCCTAAAACACCCAAATCATGAAGATGAAAATCACCGTTTATATGCGCCTCTGCAACCTCTTTTGGGTATATCTTGTTTAGCCAGTATTTTGAAATAACTGCTGTTGATATGTGGTTGTTCAGCCCTTGGAGAGAATAGCTCATGTTGCTGTTTTCATTTACTCTCCAGTCTTCTTTCCCAATATATTGGTCAACTGTATTCTCAATGTCCAAAAACAGGTTTTTGAACTCTCTCATATCCTGATGCTGTTTTCTGTAAAGGATATAAGCTTTTGCTGTCTTTGCATGACCGTTTTCTATCAAAACCTTTTCTACTATGTCCTGAATGTCTTCAACATGAGGGATTGAATAGCCAAACTTCTTTTCCAAAAGCTCTATGACCTGGTCAGTAAGCTTTTCAGCAATTGAATAATTAGAACCTCCAACAGCCTTTGCTGCCTTAAAGATCGCATTTTCTATCTTTTTGCGGTCAAAGTCAACAATCGTCCCATCCCTTTTCATAACCTTTGTTATCATTTTTCTTTACCCCTTTCACATGCCAATCTTTAAAATACTCATTTTAAACAGCCTTAAAGATTTTATACCACTATATATTGTGTCTAAAACTTTTCCTGAACACAATATATTATATTCCAATACCATTTTCAAGTCAATGCAGAACAAGAAGAATTATAATTGAAATTAAGGAAATATAAGTAATAAAAGAGCAAAAAATAAAAAGCAGTTCTTCAAAATGCTGCTTTTAATCTAAGCTCACAAGAGCATCCTTAGGACATACCTTAGCACAAGTTTCACACCTTATGCAGTTTATACTTTCCACTATTCCGTTTTCTTTAAAAGAGCAAACCTCTATCTCCATTGGACAGTTTTTATTACAAAGCTTACACTGAACACATTTACTTACATCTATTTCAATAGGTCTTTTCCTTTTCCCTACCAAACCACTTATTGTTCCCATCGGGCAGACAATACACCACGTTCTTGGCTTGAACAAAATTCCACCAATTATTGCCAATAAAGAGGTAAGCCACAAAAGCAAAACTACTCCCTTGCCAAACTTATATATATCCCCACCACTTCTTATCACATTCAAAACTATCATAAGCATGAAAAATACAACCCAAAATGCCTTTGAAAAACCTGACTTCAAAATTTGTGGAACTGACCTTTGAAAGCTGAGTTTAGAGATGAATTCGTCCAAAAAAGCACCTCTTGGACAGAATCTGTAACACCAATATCTTCCTTTATAGAAACTCAAAACTACTGCTCCTGCCATACATACAAATGCGAAAAGTCCCATTAGAGGACAAAACAAACCAGCTATAATAACTGTCGGCAACAAAAGTGCAACAAACGGCTTGTAGTTGAGTTTTTTCGCTTCTGTTTTCTTTTTATTGCCTTTCCGCAAACCTTTTTCTAAAACCTCCATCTCAGCTATACCCCCTTGTCTTTATCTTTTGTAAACTCATATTTTCAATGATGATATATACCATGGGTAGGTATTGTAGGTCAATTGGAAAAGTTAAATGAAATTTTTTATGGTTTGAAAGTCTCATTTTTTAATTGTGCATAAGCTATGGTTTGTAAAAGCTTAGTGTAAAATATTTATTAGGAAAACCGTAAGTAGTTGTGTTGCTTTCAATTTCTTAAATGTAGGGATATTCTGATAAAAAAATTTTTCGAAAATTCTCCACACTATATAAAAGCATATTGCCCTTTCAAATTTTTATTGATTTATGTTAAAATATCACTAACACATTAGTTTTGAATGTTTCTATTTCATTGGAACCAAAATAAATTACCACTAATTTACAAGAAAAATAACACAGAAAATATAAATTTGTGATTTTTGAAGGAGGTAGATATTAAATGGAAAGCTTTATTCAGAACATGTTTGCAGAGCGAATTGGTGGAAGCAACTTTGGAAAAGAGACAGTTTTATATAAGTTCGAAAAAATTAAAAGAGCAAAGGCTAAGGCAAAAGAGCTTCACCCTGATATGGAGCTAATTGACATGGGTGTTGGTGAGCCGGATGAGAAAGCAGACATGGGTATAATTGGAACTTTGGCCTATGAAGCTGGAAAAGATGAAAACAGAGGATATGCTGATAATGGAATTTATGAATTCAAAGTAGCAGCTGCAAAGTATTTAGAAAGAGTATATGGTGTAAAGGAAATTAACCCTGACACAGAGGTCAACCATGCAATCGGTTCAAAGTCAGCATTGGCGCTCTTGCCATATGCATTTATAAACCCTGGTGATGTGACAATCATGACGGTGCCAGGTTATCCTGTGCTTGGCACAATCACAAAGTGGCTTGGCGGTGAGGTTTACAACGTTCCGCTTTTGAAAGAGAATAATTTCTTGCCGGATTTAAGTTCTATTCCTGCTGATATCAAAAAAAGAGCAAAACTGATGTACTTAAATTATCCAAACAACCCATGCGGTGCTGTTGCAACAAAGGAATTCTTTGAAGAGGTTGTTGAGTTTGCTGCAAAGAACAACATTATAGTTGTACATGACGCTGCATATGCTGCTTTGGTGTTTGATGGATACAAACCTCTGTCTTTTTTATCTGTTGATGGTGCAAAAGAAGTTGGAGTTGAAATTCATTCACTTTCAAAGGCCTACAACATGACAGGTTGGAGACTTGCATTTGTTGCAGGAAATGAGCTTGTTGTAAAGGCATTTGCAGCTGTCAAAGACAATAACGACTCTGGTCAGTTTAAGGCAATTCAAAAAGCGGGTATCTATGCTCTTGAACATCCTGAGATTACTGAGAAGATAAATGAAAAATACTCTCGCCGCCATGATCTTCTTGTGAAGACATTGAGAGAGCTTGGTTTTGATGCACAAAAGCCAAAGGGGTCTTTCTATTTGTACGTTGAGATTCCAAAGGGAATTAAAAATGGCCGAAGGTTTGAGACAGCTGAAGAGTTTTCGGAATACTTAATCACAGAAAAGTGCATCTCAACAGTTCCATGGGATGACGCAGGACATTTTGTGAGATTCTCAGTCACATTTGAGGCAAAAACACCTGAGGATGAAATAAGAGTTATGGAAGAGCTCAAGAGAAGACTTTCTGATGTGGAATTTGAATTTTAGGAGGTTTTTTTGATGATTGTTACAACAACTCCTTCTATTGAAGGCAAAAAAATTGTGGACTACAAAGGAATTGTGAGCAGTGAAGTAATTGTAGGAGTCAATCTTGTAAAAGACTTTATAGCTTCTATCACAGACATATTTGGCGGAAGGTCCGGAACATACGAAAATGAACTTATAAGGGCAAGAGAAGAAGCTCTGCAAGAACTTCAAAACAGGGCTGCAATGCTTGGTGCAAATGCTGTAGTTGGAATTGACATTGATTATGAGGTTTTGGGAACAAACGGAAGTATGCTAATGGTCTCTGTTACAGGAACTGCTGTTGTAGTTGAATAAACTTCTTAAAAGGTGAAGATACGATGAAAGACAAACTTTTAGTTGTTGATATTGGAAATACAAACATTGTGTTTGGGGTTTATAAAGGAAAAGATCTTCTTGCAAGCTACAGGATGAAGACAGACAAGGAAAAGGCAGCAGATGAGTTCGGAATCTTGATGACTCAAATGCTAAGCTACAGTGGTATATCACCATCTGAAATAATGGATGTTATAATATCTTCTGTGGTACCACCTATAATGTACTCATTTGAAAGGGCCATCCAAAAGTACTTCAATTGCACACCGATTGTTGTAGGACCTGGAATTAAGACAGGTTTGAACATCAAAACTGAAAATCCTAAGGAGGTTGGCTCAGACAGGATTGTCAATGCAGTTGCTGTAAATGAGCTATATGGCGGACCTGCCGTGATAATTGACTTTGGTACAGCAACAACATTTTGTGCCCTGAGCTCTAAATCAGAATACCTTGGTGGTGCAATTGCACCTGGAATAAAAATATCAGCAGAAGCTCTTTTTTCACATGCAAGCAAACTTCACAGAATAGAACTTCAAAAACCACCAACAGTCATTGGCAAAAATACAGTGCATGCGATGCAGTCAGGTATTATCTACGGATATGTTGGTCTTGTTGATTATATGGTAAACAAAATCAGAGAAGAGATGAATGAAAAGGATGCAAAAGTGATTGCAACAGGTGGGCTTGCAAGATTAATTGCTCAAGAGTCAAAGACTATCCAAATTGTTAATCCTATTTTGACGTTGGAAGGTTTGAGAATTATCTATTATAAGAACAAGCAGGTGATTCTATAGAAAGTAAAATGGGGCTACTAACCAAGTCTTCTGGTTTTGTAGCCCTTTTTTCTATATCTGCTTTTCCAACCATTTTATAAAGTCATAGTGAAAGTCTCTTTCGCTAATTACCTCGTTTAGCTTTGCAGTAAACACCTTTTCAGACCAGCTTTTCTTACCATTGTAATATCGGTTACACGTTTTCCAGTATCTATATGGAAAGAGCAGAATGATATATATCAGTTCAAGCTCATCTTTGCTCAAAGGCGAGATGTTTGAGTACCAGTTTATGATGCTCTCGCCTGTTTTTATATCCCAATGAATCCTTTTTAGAACCTTTTGCATAAAACTTGCGATATCAACTACTCTCAAATCATACGTAAGATAGTCAAAGTCAATTATATACACATCTCCATCTTGGGTATAGAGTATATTATGGTATGAATAGTCGCGGTGGATAAAACCTCTTTTTTGTCTTGCCTCTTCGCAAAGGCTACTATATTTAGAATTTTTAATCTTTTCGAAAGCTTCTTTAGCAAGCTCATAATAATACGAATATGTAAATAAATACTCATAATCAAACATGCTTTTTCTCTTTTCTGCCATTTTTCTCATACGCGAAAACTCGTTACACCTTTTTTCAAAGCGTGTCATGAGTTTCCCTAAATCGTCTCGTATTCTCGCACCTTGCGGGACATCTGTATAACCATAAGACGCCTCGTGCATGAGAGCAAGCTTTTCCGCTGCAGCTTTTAGCTCAATTGGATTTTCAAGCTCACACTCTCTTGCATCTATCCAGTCAGTGAGAACATAAATATCGTCATTCAAGATAACATATGGCTCACCAGCTTTGCTTAAGTTAAACCTGTCTATATCTAAAAATCCTCTTGAAACAAGGTGTTCCTTTCCACCGTGGATAAACAAAAGTGTCTCCACTGAATAGTCAACCTTTTTAAAGCATTTTAAGCCGCTGTCTGTGGACAGTACAAGAATGTCACGAATGGGCATAAAATAAAAAACCTCTATATCAAAAAACTGAGTTATTTCTTCTCTGAGCAAAATCATAAAAAACACCTCCCACTAAAAACTATATGAAAAATCCTAATATTTAATGCAGGGAGGTGAGAATTTTATGCTTGTATTCATCTTTTTCACAAATTCTATTTATCTTTTCTTCAAAACCTCTAAATGCCCACTCCAAATTTCCAAGCTTTAATAGCTTTTTGATCACGCTAAAATACTCATATGGCAAAAGCAAAAGTGCTAATATTAGTTTCTGCCTGTACTGGTCAAAAGATGTGATGTAAAAGCGTCCAATAATCTCGTCAAAATCCAAGTCCTTATTTCTTTTAAGTAAGCTTTTGACAAAGGTTGCAATGTCTTTTTCGCGAATGTTTAGCTCCACATCGAACATATTTAGAAGTCTTAATTTATTGTAGCTCCTTACTATATTCTGAAGAGTAAGTTTTCCATGAATAAACCTATTTTCTTGCATAGATCGTCCAATGATGTCAAGATATCTGTCATCCTCTAATATCTTTGTTGCCTTTTCTACATATTCAATATTTTTATCAATTGTCTTTAAAATAACTTTTTTTAAGCTGTCATTTTTGATAAGGTTAGGATTTTGTTTTACTTTCGTAAAAACCGAATACATGTTTCTCGCTGCAATTCTGTCTTTGCCGTAAGAAGCTTTATATCTTGCACCAACTGTTGAAGTAAGGTTAGTAGAAGCCGCGTGAAACATATTTATAAATTCTACACAGTTTGAGATTTCTTTATCAACAATCTCAATTGGTTCCTTTTTAAAATGTTCAATTAGGACATAAACTGATTTGTCAAACCTCAGGTAAGGACAACCATCCTTTGTTGGGAGAATCTTTTCAAAGCTTACAAACCTGTTTTCCTTCAAATGTTCTTGACAATGGTAAATAAAAACAATCTCTGCCGGAGACAACTTTACTTTTTTAGCAATGTACTCTGCTTTTGCAGTTTTTATCAAAAACTCATTTTGCAGTTGTTTCATACTCTTTATATTCATCCCATACTGAAGCGAGATTATATTTTTCAGTGCCAATTCAACTTCCCCCCTACAACCTTATTTACTATCATCTCCTTTCTTGTCTGTATTTCAATAGCGCCTTTTAGTCTTTTTAAAAAATACTCTTCAGTCCATGGCTGTTTTTCAAAGTAGTACTGAAGCCCAACCTGCCAAATCTCCTGGGGAAAAAGCATCAAAATCCAAAACACTTCAAACCAGAACTTTTTGGGAATACCTTTTTCCCTTAACAGTTTCAGATAAAACTTAAAAATGTCGATATTCCACTCATTTGTTTTTAAAATCCTCACACCTAAGTTGACAAAATCATGCACATCATAATCAAAAACAGCATAGTCAAAGTCTATGAGATATACATTATCCTCAGCGAAGATAAAGTTGTGATGAGCAGGGTCATGGTGGATAAGTACCTTTTGGTTTGATGTTCTAAAGTAACTACCTATCTTTTTCATAAACTGTATGCACTCAGCAAACCTATCTTCAAATCGATGAATAGCCCTCAAAAAATATCTATCAAATGTACTATATATTTCTTTTTGATGTATAATATTCTCCATTGTTTTTATTTGTGAATACTTATTTTGAAAAACCTCCTCACAACAAGGAAGGTGCATTCTATTTTCCTGCTTTGCAAGACAAGTTGTAGAGGTGTGAAGACGGTCCAAAATGCTTACAATGACTTTCAAATCAGAGAAAGTTTTGTAATCTGCTCCTCTTCCATCAATCCATTTGCACAGAAGACAAACTCTTCCAAAGTTGTCTAAAAAATAAAAGCCACCATCTATTGTTCTTTCAAAGTCAATCAGGTGGCTTTTGAACGATGTTTTTTTCAGGTGTGAATAGACATCCATAATAAAGTCTACGCGCGATTTGTCCACTCTGCTTAGTTTTAAAAAATATTTCTTTTTATCCTTTGTTTTAATGAAATATGCATTTGTTTTAATTTGTTTTATTCTTTCAATCTTGATTGAATAATTTTCTTCTACTAATTTGAAATTTATCTTTTCCACGAAATTTCAAATTTACAAATGGCTCAATTTCATTATATGGCAAGGTTTATTTTTGTGTTAATCAAAAAGTACTGTAAACTTTTCGGCAAATTTAAATGGATGATAAGACATCTTTGCCTTTCTTATACCTTCTTTCCCTAAGTCCTCTTCTCTGTTGACAAATTCAAAGTTCTGCCAAAATTCTATAAGGAATTTATTGTTGACAAAAGTATAGAGTCCTTCAATGTCAGGATCAGCTTTTTCAATGTGAATCACAACTGTATTTTTATTTAAAGGCTCACCAAAGGTAAACGCTTTTATCTTACCATCAATAAAAACGATCATTCCCTCATATGAGAGTTTATCAAAGTTTTTGATTGCCCTTTCAATTGCCAACTTCTCAAATGTAAGGCCAACATCATTTTGTCCGTTTCTCTTTTCATACCACTCACATTCAAAATCCCAGCAAAGCCTGACAATCTCATCATCAATTTTTTTTACTTCATACCTTTCGCCATAAAGCCGTAAGAATTTATTTATATGATTCTTCTTTGCATGGTACTTTTTGCCTTTCAATTGTACCAAATCTTGAACCTTGTAAACATAGTCCGAAAGGTCCCTTTCTAATAAACTCTCAAATTTCATACCACATTGAGTTAACATATCAATTGTCTTTCGAGATGCTCTTTTTAGCATGAACTTATAACCTTGAGTTTCAAAATACTTCTTAGCCTTTTCAATTACAATAGGAAGCTTGTTGGTATCTACCCCTACAGGACCGTGCAAAAATGGTGGCTGGTTATAAGGTTTTGCCATAATTAATAAAAAACCATCTTCTTCTGTAAAGTTAATATCATAAAATGGATCCCACATAAATAGATTTGTAAATGTCAAGTCAGCAATCTCTGGCTGAAAAGCTTTGAAATATTCATCAAATATTCTTTTGTCAGAAATGTCTATCTTGTAAAACTTCATACTTTTACCCCCACATTGATATATAAAAATTTTGAATAAACCTAAAAGAAAATATATAATATCATATAGAATACTTTTGTAAAGTAGAGGAACAGAAAAGATGATTCAATACATAGTTTTGTATCCACTATACTTTCTCAAAGTATTTTTTCTTGTAAGCTTGATACTTAGCCTATTTGGTATAAGCTATAGTAGCAAGAAAATATTAGTTGTGGGCTTTATCCAAGGTCTGTGGGATACTATTGTATTCAACAATGGAATCAATTTAATGCTTGGTTTAATACTTATGACAGTATGCTTAATACTTTTATATATCATATATTTAAGGCTTCTACCCTTATATGGTATCATTTTGGGTCTTATTTCGCAATCCTTATGTCTTGCACTAAAGTTTGGAGGATATTCAATTATCAGTACAATTGCCTATAATCTTTATTTAACGCCGTCTGTACTTGCTTGTGATATTGCTACATTGGTAATAGAAATAACCATTATGAGTATTTTGTTAGCAGTTATTAAAAGCAAGAAATATTTTATTTGTGATATTTGCAAACTATTTCCAATTACATTTGAAAAAAGGAATGAAGCTGGCTATGAAGAAAAATGAACAGACAAAATTCCTACTTGCAATTCTTTTTCTCCTATTTCTCATTATATTTTTGTTGATATACTCAATTTATTTTATCAACACAGAACTGATAAAACACTTAAGAATTCCTCAATGGCAAAGAATACTTATTGTATACTCTTTTACTTTACTTGCTATTTTGAACTTGTACACTGTCAAAAACCTTTTTTCTGCACTCAGTACACTAAAGACAACACAGATTTATAAGGATAATATAAAATCATTGGACAATTTTATAAACATCTTAAGAGCACAGCGGCATGAGTTTAACAATCATCTTCAGATAATCTGGGGACTCATCTGTGTTGGAAAATATGATGATGCCGTGCGCTACATCGAACAAATTAGCGAAAATCTTAAATGCACTTCAAAGTTTTATGGGCTTGGCTGTGCTGAGCTATCAGCTTTGATATTTGCAAAAAGCTCCTTAGCTAAAAAGTATGATATTAATTTTGAATTTCATTACAATGTAGACTTTAGCAATTTAAAGTTTGATTCGATGGATTTAATAAATATCTGTGGCAATCTAATTGACAATGCATTTTATTATGCAAAGTGCTCACTTTCTAAATATGTAGTTCTTGAGATTAATGATACAGGCAGTCAGGTTGAAATTTCTATCACAAACTCTGGATCATACATTGATGATTGTAAAAAAGAAAAAATATTTGAGCTCGGATATTCAACAAAAAACTCAACAGGATTAGGACTTTTTATAGTAAAGTCCACAGTCGAAAAATATGGTGGTCAGATTGAGGTCTTCTCTGAGTACAAAAGCCAAGACAAATATGAAAAAGAAGGATATACAACATTTAAAGTAACTTTGCCAAAAAAAATATAACCTCTTCTTCATTCCATGAAGAGGTTATATTTTTATTTTAAAGTCCTTATTATTCTCTACTGGCGGAGAAGGAGGGACTCGAACCCTCGCGCCGGTTTTACCCGACCTACGCCCTTAGCAGGGGCGCCTCTTCACCACTTGAGTACTTCTCCGCATGGCTCAATAGACATATTTTATTATAGCTTAAATATTCTATTTCGTCAAGGCTGAACAATCACTTTAAGCTGTCTCTCATACCTGTTGTTAAGAGCTTGAGAAAGCTCTTCTAATGAAATTTTGTGGGTTATTATATGTTTTAAGCTAATTTTCTTTGCTCTAAGTAATTCAATTGCCAATTTTTGAGTAAACGGGTTTACAAATGACCAATAAACTCTTGCCTCTTTCTTAAACATCTCAAAGGGATTTATTAAAACATTTGTCTTTGGTGAGGGCACAGAAAATACAAGTAGTTGTCCACCTTTTTGAAGCTTTTCAAATGCCATCTCAATACTCTCTTTTGTTCCTGCACACTCAATTACAATGTCAAACTTTTCATCTGTATTTTCCTCAATTATTCCCTTTATACCCTGCCATTTGGCAATCTCTTTTCTAAACTCATCTATCTCATATCCATAGACATTGTAAGCCCCATAAAGTTTCAAAATCTCAAGCATAATAAGGCCAATTGGCCCAAGGCCAATTACCAGAACCTTATCTGTCGGGTTTATTTCAAGCTTTCTAATTCCATGTAGGCAGCAAGCAAGAGGTTCTGCCAATGCTGCTTCCTCAAATTCTATATCTTCAAACAATATTGCTTGCTTTTCAGGTACAATCGCATACTCTGCAAACCCACCGTTTAAATTTACACCCAAAGCTGTAAGACTTTCGCACAATTGTACTTTCCCACTTCTGCAAAATCTACATACCCCACAATAAATGTTCGGGTCAATACTTACTTTGTCCCCTACTTTAAAAAGTGAGCTTTTTGTTTCAACTACCTCACCACAAAACTCATGCCCTAAAATAATCGGTGGTGTGACCTTTGCTGAACCTTTTTCGCCATTAAATATGTGCACATCTGTTCCACATATTCCACACGCCTTGACCTTTACCAAAATTTCGCCTTGTTTTAACGGGGGCAAATCAAATTCTTCTACTCTCAAATCTCTTTTGCCATAAAATACCGCCGCTCTCACTTTTATTCTAATCCTTCTCTAAAGAAAATTTCATCTAATATTCAGTTTACCACTACCAAGCAAGATTTTTCAATCGAATTTTATCTTTTCTTTATTGAACTTTGCAACGCCAATGACAGTATCTGCACCACCATAGTAAACCCAAACCTCATCGCCAACTTCTGCATGACCACAGCTGAAAACAACGTTTGGTATGTATCCATCAACTTCCCATGAAAGCTCAGGCTCTAATATTGGCTCAGAGAACCTTGACAAAACCTTTGTTGGGTCTTTGCTATCCAGCAGTACTGCACCAAGCCTATATACATTCTTATTATCAGCCGCGTGGTATATAACCAGCCACCCAAACTTGACCTTTATTGGCGGTCCTGCAACGCCAATTCGGCTGCTCTCCCAAGAATTTTCTCGTACCGTCATTATTTCAACATGATCTGTCCAGTGAATCAAATCGTCTGAAAATGCAAGCCACATGTTAGGATATCTTCTGTGAAACATCACATACCTGCCATTTATCTTCTCTGGAAAAAGAGCTGCGTCTTTGTTTGGTTCGTCAAGTGCAACTCCTATTCTCTCCCACTTTATTAGGTTCTTTGACTTTGCTAACATTATCCTAAAATCGCCATCATATCTTCCGCCAAATCCAGTGTATGTCATGTAAAACGTCCCGTCAATCTCTACAATTCTTGGGTCCTCTATCCCTCTTCTTTCTTGATCATTCTCAGCAACCATTACAGGTTTGTCAAGTCTATAGAAGTTAACACCATCTGTTGACACGGCATAACCAATTGTTGAAATATACTCACCATAGTCCTTGTGAGGTGGAATATTAGTTGCCCTGTAAATTAAATGAAACAGCCCTCTGTGATATATAGCTGCTGCATTGAAAACTGCAGCCCTCTCCCACTCATTTTCCTGTTTTGGTCTTAGCACAGGCTTATTTGTCACCCTTTGGAGTTTGAACATAAAAGTATCTTGCGCCCCCTTTGTTTTTTCTGCTATCAATTCTTCTTTTGAAGTTTCAACACATAATTTTAATTTAACTTTTAAAAATTGCAATTGAAAAAATATCCTGCATCCTTTTTGCGTTTCTTTTTGAAAATTGATATGTCAGATTTGAACAACAAAAGGCCCCCTTTCTTTGTCAAGGAGGCCAACATATCTTTCACACAATTTTTAGTTTGTAAGTACATAAACCTTTACACGTCGAACCCCAAACTTATAGGCATCTTTCTCAACAAAAAGGTCTATTCTATTTCCTTTTATTGCAGACCCTGTATCAAGAGCTGTTGCAAACCCATAACCCTCAATATAAAGCCTTGTGCCAAGTGGAATCACACGCGGGTCAACAGCAACAACGCCCCGCCGAACTCTGTGCCCTGTTGCTGTTCTGCCATAGTCTGGATGACCTGGACTTTTTCCGGTGTCACTTGGTGTGAGGGAATACGCTGTTGCAATCATAGTGTAGACCTTTTTGTACCTTACAATCTCTCCTCTTGATGTCTTAAACCATCTTATTGCCCCAACTTCAATAATCCTCGGCTTGGGACTTTTTATAATCCTCTGCCCTATTAGCTTTCTCTCTACCTCTTTGCCATCTTCTACAACAATCTTAAACTTCTTTTCTAATATACCATCTTGACCTTGCTGGACAACTTTTTGTTTACCATGGTCCATCCTATAATTCGTCTTTGTTATTGTAGAAAATGGTATATTTTGTTTTTCAACTACTATCTTTTCCTTTACACGGGTAATTTTTATCACCGTGGGCTTGTCAAGAATCTGAGATAGCGGAAGGTTTACTTTGTCCGACTTTCCAAGAGATACACCTGCTTTTTTGATGGCATCTTCAACTGTGCCAGTTGGAATATATACAACCTTTTCCTCATCGTCTACCAAAATTTTTACTTCAAAAGCTCTTTTTATAACGATTTTAGTATTCTCATCAATCTTTGAATCTAAGCTCGGACTTATATAGTCATCTTTTGTAATGGTAATTCCATTTTCCTCTAAAACTTCTTTGACTGTTGATTTAATTGTTTTATAATAAAAAGTTTTGCCATCGATTGTCACACTTACCTCTTTTATTAGTGCCTGTGCTGTCATTGCGCCAAGTAGGATGGACAGGACAAATACAATGACAAAGGCAAGGACGAGTTTCTTCAAATCCCTTGGCTTTGCCACAAGGCACCTTAATTTTTTCATAACCAACCTCCCATAAAGTGGATATTTTTTGTCCTAAACTTCTTTGTTATTTTAATTTAAAAAAATTTTTTTGTCAAATGACCTGAAAAGTCAAGAAATTTTCTTAACTTTCACACCATTTATATTTGAATTTTATACTCTTTGCATACAAGTTATACACAAATTTTATTAAGTTTCACCTAACATTTTTTCTATCAACTGGCCATTGTGTATTTTCTTTATTGCCTAAGCAGGAAGTGGGATATTAATAGCCATATAAAATTTTATTTGTGGATTTCCATAAACTTTTATTTTCTCTGTTTATTTTATGTCAAGAAGACTAAAATAGATATATGAAAAAAGTTTTTTCAAAGAGATGATGTAATTATGATTAGTTTCCTGAAATATCTGGTTGAGAGGTTTGGACTTATTGGAATATTCTTAATTTTGTTCATAGAAGGGCTTGGAATACCATTCCCAACGCAGATAGCTTATCTTGGAGCAGTAGCGCTTATAAACCTTCACAAATACAGTCCTTTTACATTGATTATGGTAATCTCACTTGGAAACCTATGCGGAAATCTTACGATTAATCTTCTTCTTAGAAGTGGCAGAAGTTCTATTATCAATATTTTTGAAAAGATACTTAAAATAAAAAAAGAAACCCTTTTGTCTGTCAACAATTTTTTTGTAAAGTATGGAATCTTTGCCGTGCCAATTGCAAGAATAATTGGTGTGCCGCGCACACCTGTAATTTTTTTGGCTGGAATTAGCAAAATGAATTTTTATGAATATGTCATATCCTCATTCATTGGTGATACAATCTGGGCAACTTTTTATGTATACTTTTACTGGTATGGGTTTAGTCTTTTTAAGTTCTTGTACAAAAAGGATATAAACCTCTTTTGGCTTGCAATTCTTCTTCTGGCTACTATTGTAGTATTAGTGTGGGCAATTGTTCTAAAGATTTTGACAAAAAAGAAAAAGGTGTAGGACCAAAAACCTATTTAAACACCTTTTTTACTCTCCTTCCAGGAGTTCAGGAAGTGTGACATTTAAAATTCCGCCAGAGAGATTACAAACCTTTCTAAATCCATTTTGCTGCAAGATGTTTTGTGCTATATTTGAGCTGACTCCACTGTTACAGTACACAATTATTGGTTTATCTTTGGGAAGTTGATTTATTTTTTGATATATCATCTCAAGCGGGATGTTTATCGCACCTTTTATATGTTTTTTCTGGTACTGCTCAGGCGTTCTCACATCCAATACAACAAAATCCTCACCATTTTTTATCTTTTGAAGAAGTTTTTCCTGTGTACAATTGAACTTTTTTTCATCAAGTAAGTTTGACATAACCATTCCCACATAGTGAATAGGGTCTTTTGCTGACGAAAACGGCGGTGCGTATGCCAAATCAAGCTGAAATAGGTCATCTACAGTCAAACCAGAATAAATAGCTGTGGCCAATACATCAATCCTCTTGTCAACCCCTTTTGTACCTACAATCTGCGCACCTATGATTTTCCGTGAACTTAGCTCTGCCAAGGCTTTTATAGTCATCTTTTCCGCACCAGGATAAGCTGTTGAGATGTGCGGCTTTGTAACATGCCCAATCTCATATTCAATCTCATCCTGCCTTGCCATCTTTTCTGTATACCCTGTCTGGGCAATTGTCAAATCAAACACCTTAAAGATTGAGGTCGCTAAAATTCCGTTAAATCTCAAATTTCCGCCTGTTGCGTTCTCCCCAGCAATTCTTCCCATTTTGTTTGCTGTTGAGCCAAGCGGCACATACATAGTCTTACCATTTAGCTTGAAGTACACAGCTGCACAGTCACCTGCTGCAAAGATATCTTCTATGTTTGTTCTCATATACTCATCAACCTTGATTGCACCATTTTCCAAGAGTTCAATGCCAGAGTCCTTTAAAAACTCTGTATTTGGGCGTACTCCAACAGAAATCAAAACAAAATCGGCAGGGATTTTACTTTTATCGCTCAAAACTGCTTCTTTTACTTTGCCCTCACCTTCAAATCGCAAAACAGAAGAATCATTCCTAATTTGTATTCCCTTTTGCAAAAGGTAGTTTTCAACAAGCCTTGCCATGTCATCGTCAAGGTTTGGCAAAATATTTTTCTGCTTTTCGACAATCAAAACTTCCATACCCAAAAGAGAAAGTGCTTCTGCCATCTCAAGACCTATATACCCACCACCGATTATTAAGGTTTTCTTGGGACTTGTTTTTTCAATATACCCTTTTATCCTGTCCGCATCTTTTACATTCCTGAGCGTGAATATTCCATCAAGGTTTATTCCCTCAATCTTTGGAATGAAAGCCTGAGCACCTGTTGCAATTATAAGTTTGTCAAACCTGTCTTCAAACATATTACCTGTCGAAAGGTCTTTTACAAGAACTGACTTTGTCTTTGTGTCAACCTTCAAGACCTCATGACTTGTTTTTACTTCAACATTGAACTTTTTGAAATACTCAACATCTCTTGGAACAATGCTTTTTCTGTCTTTTATGACTCCTGAGATGTAATACGCAAGAGAACAGCCAGAGTACGAGATGTCTGTGTCTTTGTCATAAACTACAATTTGTGCTTTATCGTCGTTCCGTCTTATCTTCATTGCAGCTGTCATCCCGCCTGCAACAGCCCCAATTACAATATACCTCATTTTTCAAAATGCCCTCCCTTCAAAATCTTAATTTCACTGTTAATATACCCCTTTAAAGCGAAACACAAAACACTTTTAATTGTAAATTCTTGCCTTCAAAATATTTTTACAATTTTGCAACAGAAAACTCCAATTTGTGTGGAATAATATAAAGTGAAAGAAAGCATTCTATAAAAAGAGGTGATAAGTTTTGAGAAAGTTTAAAGTAATTATTGGGATTGTTTTAATTGCAGCTTTAGTGTTGAGTGTAAGCCTTGCGTTTGCAGGAGGAAGCAAAGCGGCAAAACCAACCATTTTAAAAGCTTCCTTGACAAAGCTTTGGTTTGGTAAGCAAGGCAAAGGCTGTGGAGTTGACCTTAACATCAGTAGCACCATTGAGAGCATCTTGGGAATGAAGAAAGAGGACATTCAAAAGCAAATCCAAAGCGGAAAGACATTTTTGGACATTTTGAAAGAAAAAGGGTTGACATTAGAACAGTTTAAGGTAAAGCTTTTAGATGCGCTATATGCTAAAATTGATGAAGCCGTCAAGAGTGGCAAGATAACAACTGACCGCGCAAATCTACTTAAACAAAACATCAAACAAAAACTTGACAGCTGGGACGGGAAAACACCTTTCTTTGGTTTTAAAGACAAGGCTTTTGGCAGAGGATTTTTGGGACTTGACATGATGAGCGATATTGCATCTGTGCTTGGTATGACAAAGGATGAGCTTTTGAACGAGCTAAAAAATGGAAAGACATTGCAGGATATTCTAAAAGCAAAGAATATTTCTGAGCAAGATTTCAAAAACAAGCTCATTGCAATGGAAACAGCGAAGATTGACAAGCTGCTGTCAGATGGAAAAATCACAAAAGATCAGGCTGATAAGATGAAAGAAGCTATCAAGACCAAAATTACAAACTGGGATTTGTCAAAAAGATTTGGATTTAAAGGATTTAGAGGTTTTAAAAAGGGTAGCTGTATGGGTTTTGGCAAGATGCATGGTTTTTGGGGCAAGTTCAGAGGCTTTGGAAGCGGTCAAATTCCTGGCCAGAATAACAGCACAAATAGCTCAGCAACAAATCTTACTTTTTAAGTCAGCATGTTAAATTTTGAAATGAAAACTAATAAAAATGGTCTGGGAGGCTTTGGTCCCAGACCATTTTTTATTAAAAATCATAAAAGCAAGAGCCACCAATAAACTCTCTTATGATTGATTGTGGAGGAATCTCACGTTCATCATCAACAGAGAGTATAAAGCTTAAAAAATGCAAAAGCCGTTGTGCTTCAGAGTATTCCTCATCTTCTTTTGTAATTGTTTTAAGAAGCGGCACTGCATACTTTTTCAAAACAGCAAGTTCATAAATCAGAGCAGAGTTAAACATTGTATCAGCCATCTCTTGGTATGGAAAAATATTTTTTTCTTCGCCATTTCGTACAGATGGCCACATTGAAATTGTCCTTTTTGCAGAGGCACCTCTTGTACGAGCATCTCTGACAATTCGCCTGAGTATCCTATAGTCGGTTGTTTGAATACGGTTGTGTTTGTCAAGGTTCAAATGCGTAAGTGAACTTACATATATCTTAAATTTATTCCTATCATCTATCATTGGTGTAAGCCTACTATTTAATCCATGAATTCCTTCAATTATTATAATATCATTCTCCTCAAGTTTAACTTTTCTTTGAAATGTGCGTTTTCGGTTTATAAAATCAAACTTGGGCAAAACAACTTCTTTGCCCGAAATTAAATCTATCAGTTGTGTATTGAAAAGCTCAATATCAATTGCCTCGATTGATTCATAGTCAGGCTTTCCATTCTCGTCAAGTGGCACCCTATCTTCGTAAAAATAGTCATCAAGACCAATGTAAATTGGATTTTTTCCGTTCACTCTAAGCTGAATTGCAAGCCTATGCGCAAACGTTGTCTTTCCTGATGATGACGGACCAGAAATCAAAACTACTTTAATATCCGGGTTTTTAGAAATCTCATCAGCAATATATGCAATCTTCTTTTCATGAAGAGCCTCTGATACTCTTATAAACTCTCTTATCTTACCACTTGCAATTACTTGGTTAAGCTCACCAACATCTGTTACTTTCAGAATCTTGCCCCAGTTTTTGTATTCATGATACACAGCAAATAGTTTTTTGTTCTCCACAAACTCTTGAAGTTTGAATGGGTTAGACTTGTCAGGGTACAGCAAAACCATTCCGTCTTGGTAGCGAATCAAATCAAAGATTTTAAGATACCCAGTTGATGGTACCATGTGTCCGTAAAAATAATCTACAAAATCGCCACAGTAGTAAATATAGACGTGGTCGTTTTCAGAAAACTTTACTGTCCTTGCTTTATCCAAATACCCCATACTTTCAAAAAGTTTAACTGCTTCCTCTCTTGTAACCTTTTCTCTTCTAAAAGGAATATCTTTTTCTATTATCTCCTGCATCTTTTGCCTGATTAGAAGTATGTCCTCATCAGACAGTTTCCTATTTTCAACCTCACAATATAGTCCTTTTGAAAGTGAATGCTGAACATTCACAGCTTCTTTAAACAGCATCCTTGTTGCCACAATTAAAACAAAAATCAAACTTCTTCTGTAAATCCTCATCCCATCTTCTTGGGTCATGTCAATAAACTTTATCTTGCAGTCTTTTGAAACTACATACTTTAGCTCTTTTATCTCATTGTCAACCTTTGCAGCAATAATTGGAGATTTAAAAAGTATCTGGAACTTAGGTACTAAATCCAGAAGTACAGTACCAACCGGAACTTCCTGATATTGGTTTACATCCACAAAAAATACATTGGCAGTATCTTTTTTCTCCTGCATCATTTACTCTCCCCTTTGTTTTTCAATTTTTCCTCATACATTCGCATATCTGCAATCTTCAAAAGTTCATCCAGGCTTTTCGTATCATCAGGGTACACTGCAACACCACAGCTAACTCTTATCTTTTTGGGAAGCTGTTTTTCCGACTCTTCTTCAATAAGCTTTTTTATGTTTTTTATTCTATCTTCTATATCTTCTTTGCTGCAGTTTTTAAATATCACGGCAAACTCATCTCCACCAAGCCTTGCCGGAACATCAGTCTTTCTGATATTGTCCTTTATAGCCCTTGCTATCATCCTTATTGCCTTGTCACCCATTGAATGCCCATAAAAGTCATTCAGAAGTTTTAAATTGTCCATATCAAAGAAAGCTAAACAAAACTTGCCACCATACCTGTCACACGAAAGTGACTCCATAATTAATTCTTTGATAAAATATCGTCTGTTGTAAAGGCCAGTTAGCTCATCCTCTGCTGACAAGCTTCGTATCTTTTCTATTCTCTCTATTTGAGACAAAAGTGCTTGTGAAAAGTTTTTGAATATCAAAAGCCCATCTATAAGCTCATTGCTGAGCTTGAAATTCTTAATCTTTGTATAACAAATCAAAAGGGCAACAATTTGGTTTTGCCTATAAATTGGAACAACTGCTGCATTTTTGTAAACGCTTGAAATAGAAAAATACTCATCCTCTTCCAACTGGAGAAATTCTTTAAGTCTTGGAATATTAAAAACTTCAATGTCCATTTTTGAATCACTAAAGTATTCACTATTTAACTTTAATATCACTTTTTCTTGAATGTCTTCAACATCATCATCACCTTTTGTTGTTATAAGCTTAAACACATTTTCATGTTGAAGATAGTAAAAGCAGATTTTTGAAAAAACCTTAGAGTATATCTCATACACAAACTCAACAAGTAGATCAAAACTCTTCCTAATGTCAAGCTTTTCTTTCAAAACCTCACTGCTAAACAAAGAAAGCTGGCGTAAAAATCTAAATTGATGTAAGGTAACACTTAAAAATATAGCAATAAAAAGATATAAGAGTGCAAAGTTCTGTAACGCTTCTGTTAAAAGTATTCCATTTCTCTTTGTAATGATCAATATACCTTCACCAAAACCAAATAAAATTAAAAATAGATTCAAACTCTTCAATTGTCTGTAGTTTACGTTTGTAAAAAGCGAAAAAACAGACAGTAAAATCCCTATCATAATTAATATCTCACAAAATGTGTAAAGATGTGTTAATGTCTCTTCTGAGAGCAAAAAGGAACCTTTATAGCCTATGCTTATACTGCCAAAAAACCAAATTCCATACACTGCTACAACAACGTTAATGGCAACAACCCATTTTTCCCAAAGAGACCTAAGCTTATCTTTAAACACTATTGAAAATAACAAAGAATAGATAATTAAAAGTTTAAATAAAGCATTCAAAAAATCAGGACCCTGTACATTTCTAACATTATCTATAATGTCTTTATCTAAACTCAGGACATACAAAAATTTCAATATAGTAAGGCTTAAAAAAGCTTTTCCGAAACTGTAAAGCAAAGTATTCTTTAATTCATTGCCTAAGGTAAGAGATACGGTAAATACTCCACTTATTGCCACAAGTCCTGCAATTTTGAAAGATTTGTAAAGATAAAATTCAGTTAACTCTTTTGACAGATTAAATTGTGCAAATACTAAGGCAGGCATAAAAGTCAAACAGGTTGTAATTGTAAAACTTGTACTCTTTTTCATATCTGATGCCCTCATAAGTATTAATTTTACCTATATATTAATTTATTCCCCTGTTTGCGAGGGATGATTTAATTATACCCCATTTTATCAAAAATTTAAAAGGGAGACTTTTCAAATCTCCCTCTGCTTTTCTCCCTCTTTATAGTTTTTCTTTTTCACAAATGTACATCTGGTGGTTGAGAAGAATATACTCGCAAAGTTCAAACACGCTGTTACCTTCTTTCAGAACATCATATAAAAGCACCTTTTTACCAAACTTCAAAGTCTCAACCCAGTTTCTAAACAGAAAAAGATTCAAAAAATTCTTTTTCATAGCAGTTACATCAACAAAAGCAATCTCAAAGCTATCCATGCAAAAATGAATGTAAACGTTTGGAAAGAGAAGTTTTTTAAGCTTCAAATAGGTCTTTTCATCACCAAAAAAGGAAAATTCTTTGAGTCCCATAAGATGAGTCAAAACTAAGACACTTGAGATAAGATGAGCCTCGCCTATGTAAGGCTTCAGAACTGCTGTCATTTGGGAGGTCAAAAGCTGCTGTCCTTCTACGATTATCATTTGTGGCTTATCCTCCCTTTGTAAGCCTATGCTATATTTTTCTATATTATATTCTATAAATAAGTATGTGTCAATAAAATTATTAACTTTTAGATTAATCTTCCTGGAAAGAGCAAACAATAAATGGCTGTGCAACCAGCTTCGATATAACCCTCCTGGTGAAATAGTAAGCCAGCCAGGCTCCTGTCATGCACCCCTGCGGCACACGCGAAAAACTGCTTACCGTTGCTTCCTTCCGGACCTGGCGGGGTTCACAGCCGTCGCGTTGCGCAGGACACAACCATCCTCGCCCCTGGCTTACCCTCAATGCCAACAGGGTTATACCTCATGCTGGCTATTCGACCCCGCTGTAGCGGATTGCGGGTTACAGGGCACCGCTACCTCCCCATCATAGCACAGCCAAACTTTTATTTAGTTTTTTTATAAAAGCTTTCTCTATAAGTTAAATTATACTCCCAAAATGCATTAAAATCAACCGTCAAAAATTTACTCACCGTTTGCCTGGGTCAGCCACACATGCGCAAGCTCAAGTGCCTTGTACAAGTTGTCTGCTTCACCTTTTTTAACAACCCTCTCTTTTACAGTAAGTTTTGGGTTGTTTATCTGAAGCTCAACAGAAAGTGGTGATGAGATTTTATAACCCTTGTACTCTTCAGTTCCCAAAACTACAAGCACAGCTATAAACTTATCGTTAGGCCGTCCGTAGTGAATGAGATTATTTTTTATCTTGTAAACCTCTCTACCTCTATATTTAAAAATCTCAGGTAGTTTCATGGCAAAATCATCTCCTAACAAGTTTTTTTACAAAATCCCCATAGTGGATATGATACTAAACTTAAAGTCTTATTTCAAGCATTGTTAACAAAATTCTTTTTACGCCTTGCTAAACTTTCCCGTATTTCGAATGTTATATCCTTATTAAGAGGTTCTGGAAGGATAATAAAAACGCCTTCGCCCTTTTTCGCTTTTCTCATGGCCACAGAAATCAGTGCTATAACATCTTCAAAAACCTTTATATCCTTGTAAACAATCCTTTCTCTATCTTCTACAAAATCTATTAAATCCTTTTTAGTACTATCACATACAAATAAAAGCTTACAAATCCCTATCTGCTCAAGATTTTCGATAACAATCTTGACATGTTCCTTTTTTTGAATATCGTCAATTATAACTTTAACCCCATTGATATCAAAGATGTTAAACTTACCAGGGTTTTGATGAGAGTCGTTTTTATACTCAATCAAGAACTTGTAAATGATCTCAGGATCAACACCGAAAAAGTAAAGTGCTGCCACAACTTGCAGGATATTTTCTATTGCAAATTTGAGTTTCCCATCATATGAATACGGAATTTCTTTTATGCTACAAAATTCAAATGTTTCTCTCCCATCAAAGATTATAATTGAATCATCTTCAAGATACACACAAGGTTTTTTCAATTCAATATGAGCCTTCAGGTCAGGATGGTCAAATTTAGCTGAAGTAAATACAATTTGGCACTTTGCTTTGCTACTATAGAGGTATTTAAAAGGGTCGTTTATGTTTAAAATAAGGTATCCATTTTCTTTTATACTTCTTGAAAATAGTATATTTCTTTCTATTTGATTTTCATTTAAGGTATTTGCTATTATTCCTATGCATGGTTCAACCTCTATTTCTTCAATTTGATCTGAGGGATTGAACTCAATCAGTTTTACATCTGAGGTATCAGAAATATTTCTAAGATAAAAATTGTTTATATCAAAGTCTATTGTAGTCTCAACACCGCATCTTTGCAAAATATATCTTATAATCTGGAGAATTGTGCTTTTTCCAAATGTTCCTGAAACAGCAATTATCGGTACAGACGGGTTTGGCATTTTTTCAAAGTATACATCCAGGATTGCGCCATATACATCAACATTGCAGTTTTGACAAAATACCCTCAAATCGGCGTTCGTCTCTATATCTACAATATAACCACCAATTGTTGTATATGGCAAAGAGATATTCTCTGTTACAAAGTCCAAAACTGCAAACTGGTAACCAAATTTTTGTACAACATTGCAAAAGAGCTGCTGATTTGTACATGCTACCTGCTCTGTTACATCCTCTACAATACATCCATTTTTAAAATTTGTGGCCTCTTTTAAATATATACTCATTCCCCTTGGTAAAATGTCATACAGATTAAAACCCTGTTTAAGTATATTCTTCTGAATCTGTTTATTTTGCCTCTCTGCCTCACTTAGAAGCTCTAAAATCTTCTTTTTTCCATCTCCTATAATATAAGGCGATATCCTTTTTATAGCAGCAACCATCCTGCCATTTACAACCAAAACCTTGTAACTGTTTCCCAAGACAAACCTCTCTACCACTACTCTGTTTTCAAAGTTTTTTATTGTATTGAAAGTCTCTATTGCCTGTTGGTTTGTTCTTATATTTATAAAATTTGGTGAATTCTTACAACAACCTTTTATTGAAAGAGGAAAACCAAGTTCTTTTACTGCTTGCACAAGCTCATTTTGTGTAAATACAACTCTGAACATTGGAACCGGAAAACCATTTGCCTGCAAGACTCTCTTTTGCAGCTCTCTGTCAAAAGACAAACTCAATTGAGCAAAGTCATGATCACTCAAAAGACCTGAAAAAACCTTCGCCCACTTCCCTTCACCCAATACACATGTGTCTGTATAACCAATCCTTGTAAATCTTATACCTCTTTTCTGGCATGCATTTTTCAAAAGCCTTGTATTAGGACTCAGCTCTGTCTCAATTGTGAGCTTTTTCAGTTTCAAGATCTTATCCTGACAATCCTCAATTTTTAAATTATTGTTCACAGCTTCAACAGCAAGTTCTATTACTTGAGAAATTACCTTTGGATTGTCATGCTCAATAAGCACTTTTATCTTGTCTACCTCTTTTATACAGTCATAAAACTCAATCAGGTTATACCCAATCAAATTTTGAATCTGGATACAATAGGTTGCAAACTTCTGTGCCTTTTCAATATCGCATTTGACATCTACCACAGCCACTTTTTTGTCAGAATAGATATTCTTATTGTTGTAAACCTTTATATTTTCTATCTTCATCATAGGTTTTAAAAATCTTTTCTCCTTTTTTACATTAATTTCTATATTCAGTATTTTTCCCTCTTCAGAAGAGGATGATACCTCAAAAAAAATAGCAGGGAAGAGTCCCTACTTCCCTGCCACAGTCTTTTCTTCCATCTTTTTCTGTTCAATCAGGTTTTTGGCTGCGTTCTTTACATGAAGCTTCATATACTCCTCAGCCTTGTCAGGGTCTTTATTTACAATTGCCTCAAATATGAGCTTGTGCTCTTCCATAGCCTCTTCAAGCCTACCGGGTGTTTCAAATGACGTTGCTCTTGCTCTTATAATATAGCTATGAAATGTTGACAAAACATGCTCGAGCGGTTTGCTTTTAGAGGCCTTGTAAATAAGCTGATGAAACTGTGAGTCTGTTTTCATCACCTTTGGAATATCTTTTTTTCTTGTATAAAGCTCCATAAGCGTAATTATCTCTGTCAGCTCATCTTCTTCGTCTTTTGTAATCTTCTGGGCCGCCCAGCGTGCAGCAAGTCCATCTAAAAGCATCCTTATTGTGTATATGTCCTCTATGTCTTGAGCAGTAACACCAGCAACAAACGCACCTTTGTGAGGTATAGAATACACAAGCCCTTCAAGCTCAAGCTGGCGCAGGGCCTCTCTTATAGGTGTTCGTGAAACACCAAGCTCTTCTGCAAGTTTTACCTCAACAAGAGGGTCGCCCGGTTTTAAAATACCCATTAAAATCCTTTCTTTGATGATCTCAAATATTTTTTCATAAAGTGGTGAATATCTACTTTCCCTCTCATCTGAATGATTGTAAACCATCCAAAATCACCTTCATAAAAGAATTTAATTTTTTATAGTCTTTCCATCTCACGAATAACAGCATCAGCAAACTCTTTTGTACCAGTTGAACCGCCAAGGTCATATGTAACCTCTTTCCCTTCTTTTATAACTTTAGCCACTGCCTTTTCAACTCTGTCAGCAGCTTCAAGCTCGCCTAAGTACCTCAGCATCATAACACCAGAGAGGATTGTTGCGGTCGGGTTTGCCATGTTCTGTCCTGCTCTTTTTGGGGCAGAACCATGAATTGGCTCAAACACTGCCCCATCCTCTCCAATGTTAGCACCTGGTGCTATCCCTAAGCCCCCTACCAAGCCTGCTGCCAAGTCAGAAAGAATGTCACCATACATGTTTGGCATAACTAAAACATCATAGTTTTCTGGACTTTGAACAAGTTTCATGCTCATCGCATCGACAATCATGTCTTCAAACTCTATATCAGGATAGTCTTGAGCTACCTTTCTTGCTACATCCAAAAATAGGCCATCTGTGAGCTTTTGGATGTTTGCCTTGTGAACAGCTGTAACTTTTCTCCTTCTTTCTCTTCTTGCAAGCTCAAAAGCATACCTTACAATCCTCTCGCTTGCCTTTCTTGTTATTATTTTAACACCAACTGCTGCATCATCGCCTGCCATGTACTCAATGCCTGCATAAAGGTCTTCTGTGTTCTCTCTGACAATTATTAAATCTACATTGGTATACCTTGCTGGAACACCTTCATAAGACTTCACTGGTCTTACATTTGCATAAAGATTTAGAGCTTGACGAAGAGCAACATTTACACTTCTAAAGCCTGTCCCAACAGGTGTTGTAATTGGCCCTTTTAATGCAACCTTATTTTTCTTTATACTCTCAAGGACATAGTCTGGAAGTGGTGTGCCATGCTCTTGCATAACCTTTTCACCTGCTTCAACAACTTCCCATTCAATTTTCACACCAGATGCATTCAAAACTCTTCTTGCAGCATCTGTCACTTCAGGCCCTATTCCATCGCCAGGTATAAGAGTAATTGTATAGCTCATTATGTCATCCTCCTCAAAGCAAATTTTTAATTATATAGAGGGGACTTTGTATCCCCTCTTCTTAAAAATTACTATTTACTATACTTTTTAGTTCATCCCTTTTGCCTTTGTCAGGTTCAAAAGACCTCCATGTAAAATCATCTGACGTTGTCTTTCTGTGAGATTCAAAACCATTCTATACTTCAAGCCCTTTGTGACATTTTCTATTATCAGCACATCACTCTTCTCAATCTGATCTCTTGCATTTTCAATTTTTAGCTCATCCATCTCTTCAATTGTATCATAATCGTTCGGATTTTCAAACACCATAGGAATAATTCCGTTGTTAATTAAATTTGCCATGTGAATTCGTGCAAAGCTCTTTGCTAAAACCCCTTTAATTCCTAAATAAAGCGGAACAAGTGCTGCATGCTCTCTTGAGGAGCCCTGACCGTAGTTTACTCCACCAACAATAAAACCGCCACCATTTTCGCGCGCTTTCTTTGGAAAATCCGGGTCACATGGTGTCAAACAGTAGTCAGACAAATATGGGATGTTTGACCTGTATGGCAAAAGCTTTGCGTTAGACGGCATAATATGGTCTGTTGTAATATTGTCACCAAGCTTTACCAAAACTTTGCCAACTACTACCTCTGGTAGTGGCTTTCCTTGTGGGAATGGCTTTATATTTGGTCCTCGTATAACCTCAACTTCATCTGGATTTTCAGCAGGTGGTACTATCAAGTTGTCATTTATAAGAAAGCTTTTTGGCATCTCAACCTGAGGTTCATCGCCCAAGGTCCTTGGATCTGTGATGTAGCCTGTTATAGCTGATGCTGCAGCAGTCTCAGGTGATACAAGATAAACCTTTGCAGAAGGTGTTCCGCTTCGACCTTCAAAGTTTCTGTTAAATGTTCTGAGTGAAATTCCATTTGTCCTTGGTGCTTGACCCATACCAATACATGGACCACACGCACACTCTAAAATCCTCGCCCCAGCTGAAACCAAAGACGCTAAAGCTCCATTTTGTGAAAGCATGCTCAAAACCTGTTTTGAACCTGGTGATATAACAAGTGATACATGCTCAGCAATTGTCTTTCCTTCTAAAATCTTTGCAACCTTCATAAGATCTTTGTACGATGAGTTTGTACAACTTCCAATTGCAACCTGGTCAACCTTTATACCTTTTAGCTCACTCACAGGCACAACATTGTCAGGGCTGTGTGGACATGCTGCGAGCGGCACCAAGCTTGACAAATCTATCTCAATCTCCTCATCATATACAGCGTCAGGGTCTGGTAAAATTTCAACAAAGTCTTTTTCGCGACCTTGAGCTTTCAAAAACTCATATGTTATTTCATCAGATGGAAAGATTGATGTTGTTGCACCAAGCTCTGCACCCATGTTGGTGATTGTTGCTCTCTCCGGAATTGACAAAGTTTTTACACCTTCACCTGTGTATTCAAAAATCTTGCCAACTCCGCCTTTGACAGTAAGCCTGCAAAGAAGCTCTAAGATGATGTCCTTTGCGGAAACCCAAGGCTGAAGTCTTCCTTTTAGATTCACTTTTACAATCTTTGGCATAATAAAATAGTACTCGCCACCACCCATTGCAACCGCAACATCCAAGCCGCCTGCCCCAATTGCAAGCATACCTATTCCGCCAGCTGTTGGTGTATGGCTATCCGAGCCCAAAAGAGTTTGACCTGGTACCGCAAATCGTTCTAAATGAACTTGATGGCAGATTCCATTTCCAGGTTTTGAGAAGTAAATTCCATACTTTTTAGCAACCGTCTGTATGTATAGATGATCATCTGCATTCTCTGGACCTGTTTGAAGTGTGTTGTGGTCAATGTATGCAACAGACCTTTTTGTTTTTACTCTGTCAATTCCCATTGCTTCAAATTGAAGGTATGCCATTGTACCTGTTGAGTCTTGTGTTAAGGTCTGGTCAATTCTGATAGCTATCTCTTTTCCGGGTATCATTTCACCTTTGACTAAATGCTCTTTTATAATCTTCTGAGCAACACTCAAACCCATTGTGTTTTAAAACCTCCTGCCAACTTGATTTTGTTTTGGGATACCCTATATATTATATCATCAAAGTATACTTGTATACAAGATGAAAACAAAGTACCATATTAACTTTTCTGCTCGAACGGTTTTTATTATTGAACCCTATCCCAATTCTATTGGTTTATACCAAATGTTGTTCTCAAAAGAGTAACGTACTCTTCGCCTTTAGTTTTGTCAAGAAAGCTGCCAATTATTTTACTGCCGTCTATACACAAAATATAAGTGCCTGCGTCTTTTCCATCTTTTTCGACACAATAACCGAAAATAGTTAAAGTTTTCCTTTTATACGCCTCAAGCTCAAATACTTTAATTAACCTTTTTATTTTAGAATGCCTTTCAAATTGAGAAAGATTTTTGGGCAAAACAATTTTATATTCAAATCCACTATTCACCTCTATAGCATAACCTTTTTTCTTGACAAAATCTGCTGCAATTTCAGCAGTGTCTCTGCTATTTTTGTTACTTTTCCAAATTCCACATTCTAAAACTATAATAAGTACAATTCCAATCAACATTATACAACTTAAACTAATCCACACCTTTGACCTTTTCATTTTCCATCACTCCAAAAATCTATAATTTTCTTTACATTATCACAAGAGTTATTATTTGTCAATATTATCATTGTAATATTTTGAAACATTTGCACTCCTTAAGTGAAAAATATTTGATAATTGTATCTTTGTTTGGTATAATATAGAAGAAATTAAATAACAGAATTGGTTAAATACATAGATTTTTTGCTTTGAAGAAGGCTGAAAAAATGGAAAAAAGGATGCTATATAAATCTTTTAATCTGACAAAATCTTTTGGAAAAAAGGTTGTATTTGAAAGGTTGTCTTTTGAGATATTTGAAGGTGAGTGTGTATTGATTGAAGGGCCAAATGGAACTGGAAAGACAACCCTGTTAAATATACTATCAAAATTTGATATAGACTACCAAGGAGAAGTACTTTTCAGAGGAGTTGACCTTAAAAAAGAGAATTTAAAGGATTTGCCGATTTCTTTTTTACCAGATGAACCTATTTACTATGAAGCACTTACAGTAAAAGAGCATATGAAGCTGGTTGCAATAACGTATGGATATTCAAAAAAAGAAGCACAGTCACTTATTGATTCTATCTCTGTCGTTTTAGATTTAAAAGACTATCACAACTTCTTTCCATCTTGGCTCTCTAAAGGAACTAAACAGAAGTTTATGATAGCTCTAAGTCTTTTGAAAAGATTTGATGTTTACATTGCAGATGAGCCTTTCGCTAATTTAGACTCAAAAACCATTTTGACATTTTGTGAGATATTAGAAACACTAAAAAAATGTGGGAAAACTATTATTTTGACATCGCATCAAAAAAATGAGTATTTGGAAAAATTTGTTGACAGAAACATTATTTTAGCGAAAGGATGAAACCTAAAAAGATGATATTTACAATACTCAAAGCAGAAGTAAGGGATACTTTTCAGCTATATAAAAAGTTTATGAAAAATTATCTTCCTGCGGGACTTGGAGCAATCTTTATACTTGCAGCATTGCCACTCGTGTTGCCTTCTACAGATTTATATGTTTTAATTCTTGCATTTGAAAAATTTCTTATAATTTTAAAGTCAAATGCCATTTTGCAAATGCTTGTTTTGGTAGCTTTCTTTTTCTTAAAAACTTTGACGTCTAAAATAAGTACACTCTGTCCTCAAACTCCAAGTATCAAAATCTTTTATTATTCTACAAACTGGCTTTTGTTTAGAGTATTACTGTCAGTGATATATAAGATAATTAAATTGGCTCTTTTTTACTTTATTGTATATTTCTTTACTCTCTATTTCTTTGACTTTTTCACAAATAAAGAGATGATTGTTTTTCTATGCAGTTTCACAAAAAGATTCTTTTTTGCTTCAATTTGTGCTGAGTTTATAATATTCTTTAAATCATTTTATATTAGTAAAAATAGGAAAAGCATTAAATTTTTATTTGTCATTATAACCATATTAGGTTTCATACATAGGCTTGAGTGGTTAGTAGCAGTTTTATTTGTACCTCTGATATTTTTGCATCAACATTGGGATTGCAAAAAAATTACAGAGTTAGGCGCTATCATGTATAAAATTAAAGTCGGATTTGCAAATGGCAATTTTAATTATTTAACTGATTATAGCTGGAGACTTTATAGCTTAATCACCCCAAGTTTGCAAAAAAGCTTTGAAGTGTATATGCCAAAGATATTTGCTTCAATATATAAAGATTTAATCATTATCAAAAGAACATCTCTTTCGCAGGTAATAATGGCATTAATTATTGCTGTGTTTTTTGGTTTTGCTTATAGATATTTTGGACAGTATAGAGAAATAATTTTCCTACTTCTGCAGATTTTTGTAATCTTTTTTATAAAATTTTTGCCTGCAAACCAGTACGATTTAAAAAAAGATGTTTTTTATTTTAAAAATCTACCATCTTATAAATTCATAACTCCTTTGCTTGTATGCATTTTTTCTTTTTTATTGTACTTTCTTTTTGTGATTGTGTCTGGTAGTTTACAATACAAATTAATTCTTTTACTGTTCGTCTTGCTTTTAACAAACTACCTCGCCCTTTTGTCAGTAAGTCATAAAAGCAAATTTAATCTTTCATCAGTTGCTGAGTTAGGAGTTTATATATTTCAGTTTAAGATTATCGAGATGTTTTTTACTCCCATCCTGTAATTTTATATAAAAAGCTGGCAGTTTAATGCTGCCAGCTTTTACATTCTTAACATCTATAAGCCTATTAATCACTTCACCCTACTCTCATGCATCTTAAATAACTCTGGCATGACCTCACGTACTACCATTTCAAGCTCGTCATCACCAATAACAGTTGTTCTACCGTTTTCGTACTCTTTGTCAACCCACTCTTTTATTTTAGCCACTCGTGGGTCACGCTTGTCAATCCTCTGGTCGCCCTCAAGCCTAAAGTAAGTGTTAATCCATGCTGCAATACCAGCAAGACCTGAGTGTGCGTCAACTGCAATGACAATTGGCCTGTTTAA
>NZ_CP116337.1:1876808-2109074 GCF_028198085.1 Caldicellulosiruptor sp. DIB 104C
ATTTCTTTGACTTTTTCACAAATAAAGAGATGATTGTTTTTCTATGCAGTTTCACAAAAAGATTCTTTTTTGCTTCAATTTGTGCTGAGTTTATAATATTCTTTAAATCATTTTATATTAGTAAAAATAGGAAAAGCATTAAATTTTTATTTGTCATTATAACCATATTAGGTTTCATACATAGGCTTGAGTGGTTAGTAGCAGTTTTATTTGTACCTCTGATATTTTTGCATCAACATTGGGATTGCAAAAAAATTACAGAGTTAGGCGCTATCATGTATAAAATTAAAGTCGGATTTGCAAATGGCAATTTTAATTATTTAACTGATTATAGCTGGAGACTTTATAGCTTAATCACCCCAAGTTTGCAAAAAAGCTTTGAAGTGTATATGCCAAAGATATTTGCTTCAATATATAAAGATTTAATCATTATCAAAAGAACATCTCTTTCGCAGGTAATAATGGCATTAATTATTGCTGTGTTTTTTGGTTTTGCTTATAGATATTTTGGACAGTATAGAGAAATAATTTTCCTACTTCTGCAGATTTTTGTAATCTTTTTTATAAAATTTTTGCCTGCAAACCAGTACGATTTAAAAAAAGATGTTTTTTATTTTAAAAATCTACCATCTTATAAATTCATAACTCCTTTGCTTGTATGCATTTTTTCTTTTTATTGTACTTTCTTTTTGTGATTGTGTCTGGTAGTTTACAATACAAATTAATTCTTTTACTGTTCGTCTTGCTTTTAACAAACTACCTCGCCCTTTTGTCAGTAAGTCATAAAAGCAAATTTAATCTTTCATCAGTTGCTGAGTTAGGAGTTTATATATTTCAGTTTAAGATTATCGAGATGTTTTTTACTCCCATCCTGTAATTTTATATAAAAAGCTGGCAGTTTAATGCTGCCAGCTTTTACATTCTTAACATCTATAAGCCTATTAATCACTTCACCCTACTCTCATGCATCTTAAATAACTCTGGCATGACCTCACGTACTACCATTTCAAGCTCGTCATCACCAATAACAGTTGTTCTACCGTTTTCGTACTCTTTGTCAACCCACTCTTTTATTTTAGCCACTCGTGGGTCACGCTTGTCAATCCTCTGGTCGCCCTCAAGCCTAAAGTAAGTGTTAATCCATGCTGCAATACCAGCAAGACCTGAGTGTGCGTCAACTGCAATGACAATTGGCCTGTTTAAAATCTTTTTTGTATCAAAGATGTTGTAAATCTCCTCATCTTTCAAAATACCATCTGCGTGAATTCCTGCCCTTGTTGCGTTAAATGCACGACCAACAAACGGTGTTCGAGGTGGAATCTCATAGTCAAGCTCTTTTTCAAAGTAGTCTGCAATCTCTGTGATAACCTCAAGCCTCATGTTCTTTGTTGTACCACGAAGCTGAGCGTATTCAATTACCATAGCCTCCAAAGGCGTATTACCTGTTCGCTCGCCGATTCCCAAAAGTGAGCAGTTAACAGCAGACGCACCATATAGCCATGCAGTACCTGAGTTCACAACAGCCTTGTAAAAGTCGTTGTGACCATGCCACTCAAGCCACTCAGAAGGAACCTCTGCATAGTGTCTAAGTCCATAAATTATGCCTTGAACACTTCTTGGCAGTGCAACCCCTGGGTATGAAACACCAAGCCCGAGTGTATCACATGCCCTGATTTTAACCGGCATGTTTGCCTGTTTTGCAAGTTTCATGAGCTCATTTGCAAACGGCACAACAAAGCCGTAAAAGTCTGCTCTTGTAATATCTTCAAAGTGGCAGCGTGGAATTATGCCATTTTCAAGCGCCGCCTCAACAATTGAAAGGTACATCTCCATTGCCTGTTTTCTTGTCATGTTGAGCTTTTTGAATATGTGATAGTCTGAGCAAGATACAAGTATACCCGTCTCTTTTATACCCATTTCTTTTACAAGTTGGAAATCTTCTTTTCGTGCCCTAATCCATGAAGTAACCTCTGGATAGCGATAACCTCTTTCCATACATTTGATTACTGCTTCTCTATCCTTCTTAGAGTACAGGAAAAACTCTGTCTGCCTGATGACACCAGAGTCATTGTCAAGCTCATGTAGATAGTCATAAAGCCTCACAATCTGCTCAACTGTATAAGGTGATCTTGCTTGTTGACCATCTCTGAAGGTTGTATCTGTTATCCATATCTCATCAGGCACAAACATAGGAACATGCCTGTGATTGAATGCTATCTTAGGAATTTCTGTATATGGAAAAATATCTCTGTAAAGGTTTGGCTCTGAAACATCTTGGAGTGTATATTTATACGCTGCCTGCTCAATCAGATTTGTCCTTGGGTTAAACTCTACTTTTGCCATAAACTTACCCTCCACATTGTATATATGTATACAATTTTGTTTATGAAATATATTATATTCTACTTTTGCATTTTTGGCAATAGCATATTGCAAAACTTTAAGGTAGGCAAGAGTATATTTTAAGAGATGAATTAAAATTTTGCAAGATGTAAATTTTGAGTCTTCATAAATGGAATTATTTTCTTACTGTTCTTCTTCAGTTTCATCACTATACAACACTTTTTGTGCAGCCTCATCAGAAGAAAGGCTTTCGACGTTTTTAAGCTTCCTTTCGATAGTCTTCGTCTTTCTTGCAGCAGTGTCTATTGTATCCTGAGCTTCAAGAAGCTTCTTTTTGACCTTCTCTAAAACCTCTCCAAACTTTGAAAACTCAGTCTTGACAGCTGACAAAAGCTCCCATACCTCGCTTGTTCGCTTTTCAATAGCAATAGTCTTAAACCCAAGCGCAAGGCTATTTAGGATAGCAGATATTGTTGTTGGCCCAGCTATTATGACTTTATATTCTCTCTGGACATACTCAAAAAGCCCAGGAATTCGCAAAACCTCTGCATAAAGTCCTTCAGTTGGCAAAAACATGATTGCAAAATCGGTTGTCCTTGGCGGGTCTATGTATTTTTCCTTAATTGTCTTTGCATTCTGTTTTATGCTGTTTTCAAGCTCTTTTGAAAACTTCGAAATCTCGTCAATATTGTTTTTCTCCTGCGCCTCAAGCAGACGCTCATAACTCTCAATGGGGAATTTGGAGTCTATAGGAAGGTATATAAATTCATTTTCATTTGAATTCTTAGATGGAATCTTAATAGCAAACTCAACCTGCTCTTGTGTATGAGGTTTTATCCTCACATTTCTCTCATATTGAGAAGTATCCAAAATCTGGTCTATAATGTTTCCAAGTTGAATCTCACCCAAAGTCCCACGCACTTTTACATTGCTCAAAATCCTCTTGAGGTCACCAACACCGTTTGCTAAGGCCTGCATCTCACCCAGTCCTCTATGGACAAGCTCAAGACGTTCTGATACAAGTTTGAAAGACTCACCAAGCTTGGCTTCTAACGTCTGTTGGAGGTGACTATCTACTGTCTGACGAATCTGCTCAAGCTTTCTTTCGTTCTGTTCTTGAATTTGCAAAAGTTTTGAATCCACTTCTTTTCTTATTGCTTCAAGCTTTTCTTGGCTTGTTGTTGTAAGGTTTAAAATTTGGTTTGAGAACGAATCAAACTGCGATTTTTGAAACGACGAAAAGTCAGAAAACCTGCTCATAAGAAGACTGCCGAATGAACTGATTGTGTTTTGAACCTCGCTTCTATTTTGCGAAATCTGTTCAAGAGTGAGATTTTGAAGCTTGTCGAGCATCTTTTCAATGCTCTCAAACTTTTCTTCTGCTCTTGTCTGAAAAGAGGAGTTTTTTATACTAAATACTAATACGATATTCACAACAAGAAGGATTATTACAACCAACAAAAGAGCAATTTCCACCTTTAAAATTCCCCCTCAAAACAAATTTAAAAAACGGGCTGCCTTTTTTACAACCCCATAACAGCCCACTTTTGCTAAAGTGTCAGAAAACCATATTATCTAATCTCTTTCAACAAAAAGACTTACTCTTCTAAATCCAAGAGCTCTTTTAGTTCATCGTCATCAAGTGCAACCATTGGTTGTTGAATCTTTTTGGTGTCCTTTATAATCTCAAACTCACCAACAGAGTACTCTTTTACCTCAACATTCTGCTGCTCATCCTCAAATCTCACCTTAACCTTCTCTTTTAAGACATTTACCTCAACAACCTCGCCCTCGCCATCAGCAGTTCTCACAATTGCACCAATGCCAGGAAGTTTTAGCATAGCCTCTTCGTAAAACTTCTGCTCATATGTCAGGCAGCACATAAGCCTTCCACAAAGCCCAGAAATTTTTGCAGGGTTTAAAACAAGCCCCTGCTGTTTTGCCATCTTAATTGAAATCGGCTGAAATTCGCAAAGGTGTGTTGCACAGCACACCTCTCTTCCGCACGGACCCAAACCGCCTCTGAATTTTGTATCGTCCCTGACACCAATCTGTCTTAATTCAATCCTTGTTCTGAAAACTGCTGCAAGGTCTTTTACAAGCTCCCTAAAGTCAACCCTTCCCTCTGCTGTGAAATAGAAAAGTAGTTTGTTGTTGTCAAACGTATACTCTGCATGAAGTAGTTTCATTGGAAGACCGTGTTTTTTGACCTTCTCTTTACAAATCTCAAGCGCTCTAGCAGCCTTCTCAATATTTTCCTGAGCCTTTTTGTAGTCCTCTTCTGTTGCCTTTCGCACAACCTTTTTAAGAGGCTGAACTATCTCCTCATCAGGCACTTCTCTTTTCTCTATCATAACTTTGCCCATCTCAATCCCACGGACAGTCTCAACAATCACATCATCGCCTGCTTTTAAATCTATATCATTTGGGTCAAACCAATATATCTTCCCTGCTTTTTTGAATCTCACTCCAACAACCTCTGCCATAATTTTTAGCCTCCTGATAGTTTTAAGAAAATCATGTCAAGCACATTGTCTGAAATAACATTTGCGTCCGGATATTTCTCTAAGATCATAAAATCTTGTAAAAGTTTGTATATATGACTAATTGTATGTTTGTTTGAAAACTCTATAATCTTTTCCAATTTGTCTGTGTTTGTAATGAGTTCAATACTCTTTGTTTTTTTATAAAAAAGTGCGTCTCTTAAAAAGTATATAATGTTTTCAAACAAAAATTCAAAGTCGTTCTTTAGCTTCTCAAAATCACTTTCGAATTCCTTTATCAAGTCAAAACTTGCCCCATCATAGCAAAGGAGTTTATCAAAAATATAGTCTCTTTTATTTTGAACTTCTTTGTTATAAAAATCAAGAGCAATTTTAGGATTTCCTTTGCAAAGTTTAACTATATAGTCTTTTGGCTCAAGACCATTTTGTTCTAAAATCTTAGCTATCTCAGAAGCAGAATATCTCTTGAAAGAAAGCACAATAGACCTTGATAGTACGGTTGGTAAAAGCCTTTCAATGTTGTTACATGTGATTATAAAAAGTGCATAAGTAGGAGGTTCTTCTAAGGTCTTCAAAAGAGCATTCTGGGCACTTATTGAAAGTTCTTCACCCTCTTCAATTATAAATACTTTTTTATCGGAAAAAATAGGACCCCTCGACAAGTCTTTTATAATCTCTCTGATGCTCTCAACAGAAATCTCTTTTTTATCTTCTTGCCTTTTTATAATATGAAAATCTGGATGTGAAGAAGCCTCAAAAAGACGGCAAGATTTACATACACCACAAGAAGACTTATTCTCGCATAGAATGTGTTTTGAAAATACCCTTGCTAAGAGCTTTTTGCCAAACCCTTTTTCACCTTCGAATATATAAGCATGAAAAGGGTTTTTAAGTGCTTTTTTGAGCGTAAATACAATTTCCTTTTGACCGACAAACGTATCTAAATTCATTTTCTGTCCTCACCTGCTACATAAATAAATCTATCAAAAGTCCTTTTATCTCACCAACATATGATAAAACCTTTATATTATTAGCTTCTTTTTTGATAATCTCTTGTGTTAGCAAATCCATTTTCTCGTCAATCTTCTTAACTATTCCAAATATTTTGTGCCTGCCTTTTTTGCCAAAAAGGCTTTCTTTGAAATATTCATGAGAAGAAAAAACTGTATACGACAAGAGCTCTTTTATGGATTTTTTATACTCTTTTAAAGTCGTCAAATCCATCTTTTTTGCAAGGCTTTGACCAAGAGAATCTATCTTTTCTATAAGCTCTTTTATTCTGTTTATTAATTGATCCCTTTCAAGTTGCTTTACATATCCCAAAAAAGACTCTTGCTTTCTCTCCACCTTCTTAGGGTCTTGAAAAAATGTTACATTAGATATATTGTTTCTTTTTACATCTTCTATTCTCATATTCATATCTCACTTCTTTTTCTCAATTTTTAAACCTTTTCAAACCTCTCAATGTTGAGGACAAATATTGTCGCACCACCAATTGTTATTTCTATTGGGTATGGAATGTACACACCTGCTGAAGGATTGTTTGTAACAGGTGATGAAACAATCTGTTTTCTTGTTTTGCATTTTTGAGAAATTATATCAATCACTTCATTTACCCTATCATCATCTATACCTATTAGCAGAGTGGTATTGCCAGAGCGAAGAAAACCGCCTGATGTTGAAAGTTTTGTTGCCATAATCCCCTCTTTTTGAAGACTATCCAAAAGTCGTCCCACATCCTCATTCTGAACAACCGCAACAATCAGCTTCATCTTCTTTTCTCTCCTCTCAAGCTATTTTGAAGGCTATTTTTACCTCTTTTTCAAAAGATCATCTATCACTTTGCGCACCTTTTCAAATACATCCTCAACTGTCCCCTCTGCTTCAATATTTACACACTTTTCAAACATCTTTGAAACTTCTTTAAAACCATTGTAAACTTTTCTGTGAAAATCAAAATTTTCTGTGTCAAGCTTGTCGTTCTTGCCTGCCATTTTGAGTCTTTGCAGAGCAATCTCTGGACTTAAGGTTAAAATAATGTACAAATCAGGTTTTATTTTCTCTTCAAAAATAGAGTTAAGCTTTATTATATTCTCAACTCCAACTCCTCTTACGATGCCTTGATATACAATGCTACTTAAAATGTACCTATCACAAACGACAACATACCCATCTTCAAGCGCGGGAATCAAAACATTTTTTACATGCTCATTTCTGTCAGCTGCAAGAAGCAAAGCCTCAGTTAGCCCATCCATTTTGTACGCAGGGTCCAAAAGAAGCTTTCTTATTCTAAACCCTACTTCTGTTCCGCCCGGCTCTCTTGTTGTGACAACCTTGTAGCCCTTTTCTTTGAGATATTTTTCTACTTTCAAAATCTGGGTGCTCTTACCAGAACCGTCGTTTCCTTCAAATACAATAAACTTACCTTTCATCAATTACATCAACCTCATTTTCTTCTATAAAATCCTTTCCCAAAACTTCTTCGAGATATTCTATTATGTCTTTATCTATAACCTCACCCTCAGCTATCACAGGATAGCCCGGTGGGTAAGGAATGATTGCCTTTGCACATATAAACCCATCTGCGCTTTTTATCTTTATCCTTGTCTTTTTATAATCATCTATCTCGTAAATCTTCAAAACCTTTTTTGGCCTTGGAGGCAAAGGAAATGGTTTTTTCTGTATCTTCCCCTTTTTTTTTATTATATCATAAAAAAAGTTTTTTAAATTTTCAAAATTAGAGAAGCTATCGATAATCGAAAAATAAAACAAAATCCTTCTTTGGTCAATTGCCTCTGGTACAATGAAATATCTTGAAAGAAGCATTTTTATATCTTCAATATCATGTCCTAATTTGCCAAAGTCAAAAAGAAGCTTTAGTATATCTATATTTTTAAATCGGTAGTTTGTATACTCTAAAATTGGCAAAAAAAGTTCTCTCAGCTTTTTCTCAAGCTCATGATAGAGAGCTTCCCCAAATTTTTTGGAAAATTCTATACCATACTCACTCCAAAGCACAAGGACATATGATGGGCTTGTTGTATGAAGGCAAGCAAGCATCTCATTTAGTTTTTCATTGTCTTCTAAATTTGACAAAAACAAAGCTGACTGGTTTGGGCAGGGTAAGGTTTTGTGAAGGCTTATAATACAGATATCTGCCCCTTCATCTAATGCTGTTTCTTTCCCTACAAATTTATAATATCCCCCATGCGCTTGGTCTACTATTAGTTTTTTGTTATACTTCTTTGTAAGTGTAGAAATAGCTTTTATATCCTGATTTATCCCATAATATGAGGGTGAGGTTATTATTACAATCTCTGATTTTGTTTTTTTCAAAGCCTCTTCAAGTTCTTTTTCATCAATATATGTATAAATTCCAAGTAGCGAATCATACTTTGGATAGATATACTCTATATCAAGCCTCAAAATCCTTGCGATATTGTAGATGCTCTTGTGCGCATCCCTGTTTATAAGTATGTTCCCAAAAGGCTTTGAAAATGCTACAATTGCCGATTGTAAAAGGTGGGTTGAACCCTGAAGAGATAAAAAAGAGTACCTTGAGTTAAAAAAGCTGTTTATGCTTTCTAAAAATTCCTTGATATAGCTTTGAGGATTCAAAAGGTCATCTGTGTAGACTGTTTCTGTAACATCAAAATACGGATAGGCATTTTTAATGCCATCGGGAAAAATCTCTTCCATACCTTTGTGCCCTGGCATATGAAGGCGCTGGAAATTGTAATTTTTAAGGCTATTAAAAACCTTCAAGTTATTTAAGATTTCTTGCATACTTTCTCGGTCCAATCTCATATATATCTTCTCCTTGCGAATCTACTGCAACAACACATGGCAAATCCTCAACCTCAATCTCTCTTATTGCCTCAGGTCCAAGGTCTTCAAACATCAAGATTTTTTGGGATTTTACACAGCTTTGAATTAAAATAGCAGCTCCACCAAATGTGGCAAGGTAGATTGCACCGTAGCTTTTTATCGCTTCCTTTACCTGCGGACTTCTTTTACCTTTTCCTATTAAGACTTTGACACCAAGCTTTAAAACTATAGGTGTGAAAATATCCATCCTACCTGCTGTGGTAGGTCCACACGGCCCGATTACCTCACCCGGCTTTTCCGGACATGGCCCCATGTAGTAAATAGCACCGTTTTTAAAGTCAATGGGAATATCTTCTCCCCTTTTGAACATATCAATGAGCCTTTTGTGAGCAGCATCTCTTGCAACAAAGAGCCTACCACTGACCAAAACCTCTTGTCCTACCTTAAAGCTTTTTATTTCCTCTTCATTTGTAACTGGTATGTAAAGCCTCTTCAACTTTTGCTCAACCTTTCTTTTTAGGTTATGTAAATAAGTTAAAGACCGGGCAAGCAAAATTTCTACCCGGTCTTCCTCATTGAAAAAGATTACTCTCTTGGCTTTGGAGCATCAACTGGACATACATTTGCGCATGCGCCACATGAAATACACTCTTCCTCATTAATTACATACTTGCCCTCGCCAGGTGATATGCACTGAACTGGGCATTCGCTCTCGCATGCGCCGCAAGAAATACAATCGTCTGTGATGTAATATGCCATTTTATCTTTGCCTCCCTTTTTGAAAATAAAGTTCACTTCTATAATAATACCACGATTTTAGAATTTTTAAAATAGATTTTTTGAATATATCCCAAGTTTGTAATTTTTATAGTTATCATTTCATTATATTTTCTACTTTTTCCCCTCAAAGGAAGTGTTATAATAATGAGAAAAACTAAGATAACTATTGAGAACGTCTTGGTTTTGTTTTGAAAAAGACTTTTTGGGACATTTTTCACTCCATTGATTCTTGACTATTTAACTACTTTAATGTACCAATCTGTTTTCATTTAAACAAACTGTTTTTGTATCCACTATTTTGAATGCTTATCTTCTATGATATAACCTATTTTAGCTACCATCCCCAAAATACTTCCTGTCAAAAATCTGCTAACTATTAGGAAAAAAGCTAAAAATAATGCATTAAGTAAATACATGTGGTGAAAAAAAATATTGTCAAAAATAAAAACAAGTTGATAAAGAAAGACTAATAGATAAAGGTTACTAACAAAACATTTTTTGTAATAAGTCTTAGCTTCATTTTAAATCTTACCTTCTCATCGACAACTAAAATTTTACTAAACTAAAATCTAATCATACTTCTATTTCTCTTCCTTCCCCTCTAAAAGCTTTTTAATTTCCTCAAGCTCTTCTTTTGATATCTGCTCATCCTCTACAAAGCTCGCAACAAGACGTTTTAGTGACCCGTTGTATAGTTTTTGTAAAAAGTACTTTGTCTCCTCTTTCCTGTACTGCTCCTCTGTTACAAGTGGATACAACTTCTTTGGAAAACTGTTTTCGTCAGCCCCTATTGCACCTTTTTTGATTAATCTTCCTATCAATGTGTGTATAGTCTTTGGATTCCAATTAGTCTTTGGCCTCAAAACTTCTATAATCTCTGGAGATGTGAGGGGAGATTTTTCCCATAAAACCTTCATCACCAAAAACTCTGCTTCTGAAACCTGCGGGATGTTCTTCTCTTTTCTCATTTTTACATCTCCTCCTTTTTTGAAAATTTGATTCTTAAGTTTATCTTTGTAATCCTTAATTACTACATTACACCTTTAATCTTAAATTGTCAACTAAAATTTGAAAGAAAGTGAATAGGTTGCCTTGTTTTCTTAGCATTCTCCTTAGATTGTAAACAAAAATGTTAGATAAGAATTTGTGAAAGACTAATAATATTGACACGTAATTTATCTAAATGATAAAATAGTTTCGCTTGTTCAGAGAACCAATTTGTCTCTGTGGAGGAAACAATGAGAAAAGAGAAAGTGATTAAGATAAGCATTATTTTAATTTTAATTATTGCAGTAGCACTTATTATTAATTTTGTACCTACATTCAAACTAAAAACAAAAAATATGAAATTAATAAAAGGAAATTGGTTAGAACTCTATTATGAAAAAGAAGAAGCTGCAGCTTTAGATGCTTTTAATTACGCTGAAAAGAAAGCAGAATATTTGTGTAAAAAATTAGCTCTTAAGCAAAAATACAAAATAAAAGTCTTTATTTATGATAAACAATCTACATTCCAAACAAAAAAATATGGACTTGTCGCTCTTCTTCTAAATCTTGATTGGTATATTGGTGATAATGTTGGTTCTACAGTAATACTGACTTCCCCTGCTAATCCAGGGAAAGTACATACTTATGAAAGTGTGAAAGAGACACTTCCTCATGAAATGGTCCATGCTTATCAATATTTGATTAATCCAAGAATGAAGAAGTGGTTGAAAGAAGGCGTTGCACTGTATCTTACAAATGGAGGACAATTGAAAAGGGGGGATTTACAAAGACTAAAAATACCTACATATGAAGACATTCAGACAGAAAACCCTGTGAAGTTTGCAAATATAAATGGATATACTTTTGCTGATAAATATATTGAATATTTAGACAGAAAATATGGATGGAGCAAAATTTTACAACTAATTAAAACCAATGACTGTAAAAAAGTGTTTAATAAAACAGCTAAAGAAATATACAATGAATGGGTTGAATATCTATATGCTTACTATAATTAACCGCTGTCATCAATTCCTATGTTGTAAACTTAAAAGTCAGACGGCAAAGATATTATCCCATTCTTTTTTACTATTATCTTTATTGTATTTAAGGATTCTCTTTGATGTATATTATCAAATAATATCTACAAAATCTCCATAAACATCAAATGTATCAGGCCCTTCTGGTGTTTCTTTTCTTATTGCATCAAATATAACCAATTCCATTATCTGAAACGGGGAGACAGACTATAGCCTTTAGAGTTTGCTTTTCATTAGTCTCGTTTGTTTTTAAATTTTAGTCATATGCTTTTGTGCTACTTAGAGTTGCTGAAAATTTCGAAGAATAAACTTAGATAATAGTACAAAGCAAAACAGCAATTAATACCTACCTTCGATATCTCATCAAATAACTTTCTTTCCTAATAATTTAAATCTTTATTGATTTTTTCTTTTATACTATGTTTTATTTCACTAAGAAAATATTATACAAGAATATATAACACAAAATGGCAGCTTCCAGCTTTTCTGCAGGGAAGCTGAAATATATTGTCAACTAATATCACACTCAGTTCGCCGTCTTAATCAAATTACAATTTCCAGTTCATTTTAAAAAAGTGTTGCATTTAATATTGCAATTTAGATCCAAATTTTTTAAGCTGCTTTTAGAAAAGTCAGCACTGCTATCAAACCTTAGAGATAAACTTAGTCAAGAATTCTTTTTAATTTCTAATTTGCAAATATCAATATAAACAATGCAGTGAAAAAATTTTGTGGAGCTTTGATTTTCACATGCTACACAAATGCACCTCCTAAAAATTCCCTATACACTTTTGACACTATACTGTAGAAGTTGAGATTTTACATATTCAAAGAATTAGGTTATAATTTGATTAGGCAAGTGTTAAAAATCTTCAAAGAAAGGGATAATCAATGTTTCTCAAAAAAGAAGTGAGAAAAAGAGAACAAAAAAAATTGATAAAAGAAAATAGGCTTTTAGAAGCAGCGTATAATTTGTTTATTGAAAAAGGAATTACAAATACAGCAATAGACGAAATCGTCAAAAAGGCAGGAGTGGCAAAAGGCACTTTTTATCTTTACTTCAAAGATAAGGAAGATATTCTTGAAAAACTCATTTTGAGAAAAAGTGCTGAAATTGTAAAGAAAGCGTTGGCAGAAGTTGAGGATAAAGACTTTCCATCTCCTGTTGACAAATTTTTGTTCTTTTTAGAGTACATAATTGATTACTTAAGTAAGAACAGATTTCTATTTAGATTTTTGAAAAAAGATTTTTCGTGGGTATTTTTTAAAAAAATTACCGACAATGAGGAATTTTCTGAAATAAAGCTGGCTAAAGAGATGCTATTAAAAAACATAAAAACAAACTATTCAGAAGATGAGCTTGAAATAGTTGTTTTTATGATTCTTGAGCTTGTTAGCTCAATCACATACTCAAGTATTGTAAAGGAAGAGCCTGCTCCAATCGAAAAGGTAAAGCCTCTTCTTTTGGCTACAGTTCGAAAAATTCTTGAAAATTGATTTTTACATTTTCTTAATCTCTATTCACAAACTTTTCACAATTTATTCACACACCCTCTCTCTTTTTGTCTTATAATTGATATCACAAAAACAATCAAAAAAGGAGTAGAAAAACAAGAAGATGTCTCAAGCAGTGTCTTTCAAGGCCGAACATCCAACCATAAAATCCTTTTTGCACTTGGTACAGATATAAATTTCATATTTTATGGAGACAATTTTGAAAATGCATTAAATGAAGCAGTCGAATTCATTTATCAAACAGAAGCTAAATTGTCAGTATTCAAACCAAAGAGCGAAATATCAAAACTAAATAGATTTGGAAACTATTTTTCAATAAAATTGAGCCCAGAAGTTTATCAGTTGGTTGAAAAGGCAGTTGAATACAGCAAAATAACAGATGGGTATTTTGACATTACAGTAAAAAACCTTGTAGATTATTGGAAAAATTTCCAAAATAAAAATCAAATACCTTCAAAAAACCAAATTGAAGAAGTCCTTTTTTCTGTAGGATTTGAAAATATAAGTTTTTTGCCAAATTATAAGATAAAATTAAAAAACAGTGCAAAGCTTGATTTAGGTGCTATTGCAAAGGGATTTGTTGCTGACAAAATTAAGGAAATATTCAAGAAACATAGCATAAACTCTGCAATTGTTGACTTAGGCGGCCATATTCTTGCACTTGGTAAAAAAGAAGAATTGTCATGGAAAGTTGGCATACAGCATCCCACAAAAAATAGGGGTAAAATTGTGGGAATTATTGAAACTTTTAATACTTCTATAGTTACATCAGCAAGTTATGAAAGGTATTATAACATTCATGGCAAGAAGCTTTCGCACATAATAAATCCAAAAACAGGCTATCCAGTTGAAGATTATATTGCAAGCGTTACAGTTATTGATAACAACTCAACATTTGCTGACGCAATATCCACTGCATTTTATGCAATGGGTCTTAAAAAAGCAATAAATTTTATCCAGGATTTTAAAACTATTGACGCGATTGTAATTACAAACTCCAGAGAAATTTATCTAACTCCCAAGCTAAAAGAAAGATTTACCTGTACAGATAATTCATACAGAGTAATATCTATAAATGAGGTGATAATACTGTGAAAAGAAAAATTTTACCAACGCAAGTTATAAGATTTTTTGTTCAGCTTTTTTCTTTGCTATTTTTTCCTATGTCTTTTGCAATATTGCTGTCTCAGATAAAAAGTCTGTATTTAGCTATTATAGGTAAAGAAACTTTTAACTGGAATTCAAATTTCATTTTTTTAATTGTAACAGTAATTGTAACCATTTTCTTTGGCAGATTTTTCTGTGGCTGGATATGCGCTTTTGGAACAATTACTGAATGGACAAACCTTCTTTTTAGAAAGCTCTTTAAAATTAAATTTGAGATGCCAAGAAAAGTTGACAAAGCTTTAAAAGGCTTAAAATACATTGTACTTATTTATCTTATCATTTTTATCTGGACTTTTGGAGACAAACAACTTCCAGACCCATGGGATGCTTTTGACAATCTCGTTTCTTTGAACTTTAATATTTCTCTCTATTTAGCAAACTTTGTCTTTTTGTTATTGATACTCTTTTTTCACCATTTGTTTTAAAACCATACTGCAGATATTTTTGTCCACTTGGTGCAGTTTTTAATATCATATCAATGACAAGATTAGCATTTGTTAGAAAGAAAGAGAAAAATTGTGGTCAATGTAGAATATGTGAAGTTTCTTGCCCAATGGGAATTGAAACTGAAAATGCAGAGAAGTACAAAGGTGAGTGTATATCTTGTATAAAGTGTGTTGAAATCTGCCCGCGTTACAATATGCAGTTGAACTTTGCAAATCAGCCTGTCAACCCAAGATATACGAGCAGCTTAACAGTTGCAGGGCTTTTTGCAGTATTTTCTGCTCTGAGCTTTTTGCCCAGTGCAAAAAAGATTGATACAGCAAAATACAATGCAATACCCTCTTTTGCAGATGAAGATTATCAAACTGATGAAGAAAATGAAAATATTAATTCTTCAGATAATAAACAAGTTGAAACTCAACAAGATTATCAAGCAGAAATTGCCCAAAACAACAGCCAAGAAGCAAATACTTCTCAAAATCAAATATCTGACCAAGCTCAAGAAAATGCCATGACATCAAAATATCAGCAAAACCAAAGTGCTGCTGAAAGCTATAACAGTACTGAAACTAATCAAAAAAGTGCCAATGTACAGTCTAAAACTTTTGAACAAGCTGCAGAAAATAGTCAAAAAACAAGTCTTGAGAAAAGTCAAGGCTCTGTACAAAATTCCACTTATCCTGTGTCATCTTCTAACAGCTCAGATGAATCACAGCAGGAAAACGTGCAAGCAAATTTATCAAATGCAACTGAAACAAGCACTCAAAATTTTAAGGTTTCGAATAATACTTCAGAAACTCCCAAAGGTATATCTAAAATATATAAAGATGGTACCTACACAGGCGAGGGGTTTGGCTACAGACCTGGGCTTGTTGTTGAGGTCACAATTAAAGATGACAAGATAACAAAAATTAAAATTGTATCTCATAATGAAACACAAAGCTTTGCCCAGCTGCCATTTGAAATTATTCCTCAGGAGATTATTCAAAATCAGTCTACAAATGTTGACATAGTCTCTGGTGCAACAAGAACATCTTATGGAATAATCATGGCAGTTGAAGATGCTTTAAATAAGGCAAAGATTGAAAATGAATCGAGTTTGCAAAATTAGATATAAATGTTTTTTGTGTTATAAACTAATAGCTACCCGCATAGGTTATAGACTTAAAGGGTGGCTTTTTTTATTTTACATGCCAAGGTCTTTTAAAATATTCATATTCTGAAATGGTATCAGCAAATTCTCTGCTTGCAAATTCAAACTTATCAATCCTTTTTACAGGAAAAACTCCTGCAACACTACTTGTTATAAAACACTCATCCATTTTTGAAATGGCTTCTAAACTCAAAAACTCTTTTTTTACTTCATAACTTACCTTCTCTGCTAATAAACACACCTTTTTTCTCATAATTCCGGGCAAAAGCCCGCATGACAAGTGAGGGGTATATAGGGTAAAACCTTTTCTGAAGAATATATTTGCAAACGCAGCTTCGCAGATAAAACCTTGGTGGTTTAAAAATAAGCAGCTGTCAAATCCCTTCTTTTTTGCCCAAATTTCTTCTATAAAATTTATACCCATGTTATATGTTTTGATATAGTTCAAAATATTCTTTGAATCTTTTCTTGACCTTGCAACTATCAAACTTAAGCCCTGGGTAAACAATTCATTTGTATATCTTATCCCTTTTTCTTCAATCATCAGGGTATTTTTGTAATATGTTACTCTAATCGCACCAAATCTTTTGGAAGATGACAGGATAAAATCAAGCACCTTTTTTTCAAAGTCTTCATACCTAATTTTGCAAGGCAGATTTAAAATCCAAAAAGCTCTTTTAAGTCTTATAAAATGATCATATAAAAAGTGAGGGATGCCCTCTTGATAATATATTGTTTCAAAGGGCAAAAGTCCAAATTTGAAGCTATCAAAATTATCTGAAAAAAGCAAATTTAAACTTCCCCCATTTCAAATATTTTCTATAAACTCTCTGCAGCCTAATATCTCAAAAAATGGTTTTCCCTTGTACAAAGTCTCTTTGTACTCCTCTTCCTCATCAGAATCCCACACAATTCCGCCACCGACATTAAAATAGCTACTTTCGCCTTCTAAAACCAGAGTTCTTATTGCAATGTTAAAATCCATATTGAAATTATTTGCTATATAACCAATAGAACCAGTGTAAACTCCTCTTGGGTCTTTTTCAAGCTCTTCAATTATCTTTATCGCATTTAATTTTGGTGCACCTGTGATAGACCCACCCGGAAATGTAGCTTTAATTATGTCAGAAAGCGTGACCCCAGAGTTTATTTCACCTTTTATTGTTGAAACTAAGTGAAATACACTTGAGTAGCTTTCTACCTCAAAAAGTTTTGGCACCTCAATTGACCGGGGTCTGCAGACTTTTGCAAAATCGTTTCTTTCAAGATCTACAATCATCAAAAGCTCTGATCGGCATTTTGTATCATTAAAAAGTTTTTCTTTTAAAAGCTTGTCTTCATCTGCACTTTCACCTCGCCTGATTGTACCTTTAATAGGCTTTGTTATAATCTCAGAGCCTCTTTTTCTCAAAAAAAGCTCAGGAGATGTTGAAATTATGCTTGCATTTGGCAGTTTTATGTATGCATGGTATGCACCAAAGTTTCTGTTTCGCAAACAAAAGTATAAATAATCAGGGTCAAACTTCCCTTTGAACACAAAACGCTGTGAAAGGTTAACCTGATACACATCGCCTTCATAAATATATTCTTTAATCCTCTTTATACACTTTTTATATTCTTCTTTTTTAAAATTTGGCAAAACAGACAAGACAAACGGCTTTTCAAAATCCTTATAATGTGTACAATCTTTTTGTGCCCAGATAATCTCTTTTACTTTTTCTAAGTCTTTTTTCGAAGAAAGGTTTATATAAATCTCTTTGCAAAGATGGTCAAAGACTATAAAATCCTCATAATATCCAAAAAAGGCTTTATACACACAAGAAAAGTCTCTTTTTCTTTCAACTTTATATAAGTCAACACCAAAGTTGTATGAAAAATACCCTGCAAACCCACCATTGAAAATAAAATCTGAATCTTTTCTTCTCTTTGAAACTTCTTTTGAAAGCTTTTCTAAATATTCAAAGCTATCATCATGGTCATGGCATATAAAAACCTCTTTTGGTCTTAAAAATAAAAACGAATATCTTCCATAGCTTTTGTTATAGAGATTGCTCTCAAGAAGAATAGAAAAATCCTCTTTTAGATTAAAAAATACACAAAATGGCTCAGCAACATTACTTATTATCGGTATGCTCAAGAAATTTTCACCCTCTTAAAAAGTTTTTTATCATCAAAAGACCCTGTTCAGTTGCAATTGACTCTGGATGAAACTGAACACCTTCAATTTTGTAAAACTTATGCCTTATACCCATAACCTCACTGTCTTTCGTCTTTGCAGTGATTACAAGATCTGTATTGTCTATGCTACTTCTTTCCAATATAAGCGAATGATATCTTGTGACATTTAAAGGATTTTTCAATCCTTTAAAAATTCCTTTTCCATCGTGATCTATTGTATCTACAATCCCATGCATAGGTCTTTTTGCCTTTGTAAGCCTTGCACCAAAGTACATCCCTATTGCCTGATGACCCAAACACACCCCAAGAATCTTTTTGTTTTCTTTAAAGTTATCTATTATTTCGAATAGAATTCTGTCATCGTCAGGTCTTCCCGGTCCGGGAGACAAAACTATATATGTAGGGTTTAAGCTATAGATATATCCAATATCAATCTCATCTCTGTTTTTTACAATTGTCTTTTCACCTAATCTTAGAAAATAATTGTATAGATTATATGTAAACGAGTCAAAGTTGTCAATAATCAACACCATTTTTACCCCACTCTAAGAGTATCATATATGATACTTTATATCAAAAAAGTGCACTCTTGTAAACTTCATTTCAGCTATTGTATTATTAATGCAAGAAGCTTGATATCAAACGTTTTAAAATATTTGTAGTTTTGTGTAAAAATGAGCTATTCACAAATCAAAAAAAAGGATTATAATTTTTCTCACAGAAAGTTTTTGAAGGGGGATGGAGAGAGAACATGGCTGCATCAAAGGTTTATTTCACAGACTTTAAAACCAAACCAGGGTATAATATGCTCGACAAGCTTGAAAATCTTGTGAAAAAGGCAGGGATTGAAACAATCGATTTTAAAAACAAGTTTGTTGCTATCAAGGTCCACTTTGGAGAACCAGGAAACCTTGCGTATATAAGACCAAACTATGTCGCAAGGATTGTAAAACTCATTAAAAGCCTTGGTGGCAAGCCTTTTGTAACAGATGCGAACACACTTTACACGGGAAGAAGAAGCAATGCTCTGGACCACTTAGAAGCTGCGTATGAAAATGGGTTTAACCCGCTTGTACTTGGCTGTCATGTAATCATCGCAGATGGGCTCAAAGGAACAGAGTACAGAGAGATTGAGGTGAACCTTAAACATACTCAAAAAGCAAAGATTGGCTCTGCCATTGCAGATGCTGATATTATAATCTCAATGAACCACTTTAAAGGTCATGAGATGACAGGGTTTGGTGGTGCTATCAAAAATATCGGGATGGGTTCTGGCTCGCGTGGTGGAAAGCTTTTTATGCATTCATCCTCAAAGCCGGTTATAAAGACATCAAAATGTGTTGGCTGCGGAATGTGCGTCAAAAGCTGTGCGCAGTTTGCTATAACTTTGAGTGAGAAGAAAAAAGCGGTCATTGACTATGAAAAATGTGTTGGATGTGGTCAGTGCGTTGCAGTGTGTCAGTTTGGCGCAGCAACAGTCAAGTGGGATGAGGCTGCATCAATTGCAAGCGAAAAGATTGCTGAGTATGCATATGCGGTGCTCAAAGACAAGCCTCATTTTCATGTAAACTTTATAATGAACATATCACCTGACTGTGACTGCTGGTCACACAATGATATTCCTATTGCACCAGACATCGGCATAGCTGCGTCATTTGACCCTGTTGCTTTGGATAAGGCATGTGTTGACCTTGTAAATAGCTCTGCATTCACACCAGCTGGGTCTGTGTTTGAAACAGCAAAACACATTGAGGTTGACGGCAAGATTGACAGGTTCAAGAGCGTTCATCCTGACACAGACTGGAGAGTTGCACTAAAGCATGCTCAAGAGATTGGGCTTGGAAGTTTGGAGTATGAGCTGATCAAAGTTTAAATTGCGCAATAAATTTAGGGGCTGTCCAAAAAATAGGTGGAGAGCCCCTTTCATATAATATTTTCTATTATCTCAAATTTGCTATACATTTATTTTTCAGTAATAGAGAATATATATCAATACTATTCAATGGACTATCCTTACCTGTTTCGAAACAAACGAGATGAATGTAATATTCTTTACCAGTTTGCCAAATACTTACTGCAACGTTTTCAGGAATTTGACCAGGGAAAAACTCTATACGCTTTATGGCATTGTTGCCATAATAAATTCTGTGATTTTCAGCTTCAAAAAGAGGATCCTCATCCAACTTAAACCTTCTAATAGCACTCCATTTCATCCATCCAATAACTGCTAATTTATTAGAAGAAGATGTTGTAAAATATCCAACCTTCCAAAACCCAAATTTGTTTTTAACTAAATAAACAAGAACAATATCATGTTTTTTTGAACTTGTTTTTATGACTTTAATTTCATTCCCATTATCATCAAAACTTCTCGCCAATGTTTGGATATTAGAAGAACTGAATCCTGCTCTCCAAAGCGCAATCGAAAAACTTTCTTTTGTAATAGTAATAAACACAAACACCAAAATCAATATCGCTAATATAACTATATAAAATTTTTTCATTTTATTTTTCCCACCTTTTTAATGAACAAGTATTTTATTATTTTTGTACCTTTATATTGTAATAGTAACATTTAAAATAAAAGAAATCAACAGTTATTTTCCTTTTTTCCATGAATATATTAATATATCATACTACCTTAGTAATTTTAAAAATTTTGTTTCGATATTAATTCTAAATCTCTTGTTTATTATCTTTTTCTTTGGTATCATAATGGTATCATAATACTTATAACAAAGCTGAATTCCTGTGTAAAAAGCACAGGATAGGGGGGACCCACTTTTTCGGGGTGAATCAAGGCATCTTGCCTTGTAGGGCAAATATCCCTTTCTGCCCGAACCCGTCAGCTAACCCCCGAAGCTTTGAAAGGGAGGTTTGTTTTTATGAATGTTAAATTTAATCCAAAAACTCACATTCTTGAGATTGAGTATCAGTTCAGGGATGTTGAAGAGCCAAATCTTTTCAGGAACATCTATCCTTACAATGAAGTACCAAGGCTTGTTTTCAACCACAGAATTGTGCCAATGAATGTTCCTGAGCGGCTTTACATCACAGACACAACATTCAGAGACGGTCAACAGTCACGCTCACCCTACACTGTTGAGCAAATCTGTAGGATTTATGACTACTTGCATGAGCTTGACAATGGAAGTGGCGTTATTCTTCACACAGAGTTTTTTGTGTACTCAAAGCAGGACAAGGAAGCAGTTTTAAAGTGTTTGGAAAAGGGTTATGATTCCCCAAAAGTCACTGCTTGGATTCGCGCAAAAAAAGAGGATTTTGAGATTGTAAAGAGCCTTGGTATCAAGGAAACAGGAATTCTGGTTTCATGCTCGGACTATCACATTTTTAAGAAGCTCAAGATGACACGAAGCCAGGCAATGAAACAGTACTTAGAGATTGTGTCAGCAGCTTTAGAGGCAGGAATTATACCACGCTGCCATTTTGAAGACATCACACGCGCAGACTTTTACGGGTTTGTCCTGCCGTTTATAAATGAGCTTATGAAGCTTTCAAAAGAGGCAAATATGCCTGTGAAAATCAGAGCCTGTGACACGCTGGGGCTTGGCTCACCAATACCGGGGGTGGCTCTTCCAAGAAGCGTGCCTCAAATAATCTATGGGATTGTAAACTATGGTGAGGTGCCATCTGAGTGGCTTGAATGGCATGGCCATAACGATTTTTACAAGGCAGTCATAAACTCAACAATGGCATGGCTTTATGGTGCCTCAATGGTAAACACATCTCTTTTGGGAATAGGTGAGCGAACCGGCAACACACCATTAGAGGCAATGGTGATGGAATATATTCAGATAAGAGGCAGTGCAGATGGTATGAATGTTGCTGTGATATCTGAGATTGCCGACTATTTCAAAAAAGAAATAGGCTATGAAATTCCGCCAATGACGCCTTTTGTTGGTGACAACTTTAACGCAACACGGGCTGGAATTCATGCAGACGGGCTCATGAAGGATGAGGAAATCTACAATATATTTGATACAGGTAAAATCTTGGGAAGACCACCAAAGGTTATTATAGATGCATACTCAGGTATTGCAGGAATTGTAATCTGGATAAACAGGTATTTTAAAGACAGCGGTATTGACATTCAGGTTGACAAAAAAGACCCAAGGGTTCAGAAGGTCAAAGAATGGGTAGATGGTCAATATGAAAATGGAAGAAATACATCAATAAGTGATGAAGAGTTAAAAGAGGTTGTAAAAGAGGTATTTGGAATATAAAATAAAGCAAGGCTGCCAAATTAACGGCAGCCTTGTGCTTTGTATAATAAAACCTTTTTGTGCTGGGGGTTTGATTTAAAAATATGCTCATTTTTGTCCATATTTTGTCACGTATCTCTCATGAGCTCTTTTTACCTCTTCAGGTGGAATCTCGATAGGCTCGCCCATCATCTTTGCAATAAACACTGTTTTTGCAACATCTTCTACCATAACAGCCGCTTTTACTGCCTCATCAACAGTCCTTCCTATTGTAAATACTCCATGGTTTTGAAGAAGAATTGCCGGACTTTCTCCTATATACTCAACTATTACCTTGCCTATGTCTTCACCACCAATCTGAGCATACGGTCCGCATGGAATCTCACAGCCAAACTCATCGGCAATTGCTGTCAAATACACTTTTATTGGCTGGCCCAGTGCTGCAAACGCCGTTGCATAGTTAGAATGTGTGTGCACCACTGCATTTATATGTGGCATGTGCTTGTATACATAAAGATGTGTGAGAGTGTCTGTTGAAGGTTTTAAATTCCCTTCAACAATATTTCCGTCCATGTCAACAACTACCATCTTATCAGGTGTCAAATCGTCGTACATCACACCTGATGGTTTTATAACAACAAGGTTTGTGTCAGGGTCGCGAGCTGACACATTTCCGGATGTCCATGTAACAAGACCATATTTTGGAAGATATAAATTGTATTTGCAAACAAGTTCTTTTAAGCTTTCAAGCATTTTTAAAATCCTCCTTTTGTTGAATTTCTGAAGATTATCTCACATTCAACCTCTTCCTTGACACCAGTTCTGCTCTTCTTTATCATAGATAGTGCTGCTTTTGCTGCCATCTCGCCAAGCTTTTCTTTTGGGTGTTCAACTGTTGTGAGTTTTATTTCTGTCAGTGTAGAAAGAAGTGAGTTGTCATATCCAGTAACCGATATATCTTGAGGAATTCTAAATCCCATTTCTTTTAGCTTTACACAAAGAGGAAGGGCAATCTTGTCGTTGTAACAAACAGCAGCATCAAATCTTTCTCTTGAGATGATTTCAGCTGCTCTGTTATGAACAAAATTGTACTCCTCACTTGTAAAAAAGATTGCATCAAACTCTGCCTGTGCCTCCTTGCATGCCTTTTCAAACCCACTATACCTTTTTATCCCCTGCAAATCGTCTCCTTTGAAAATGCCAAGAAGCTTTTTGCACCCACTTTTTATAAGACTCTGGGTAAGCTTATAAACTGCTGACTGGTCTTTGGTTATTATGTAGTTTTGTGCTATGTCTTGTAAAATAGTGTTGATGAAAATTACAGGAATCTCTTTTTGTATAAGTTTTCTGTAAAGGTCTTGATTTTTAGAAGGCAAGGCACTTTTTGTCGGCTCTATTATGACAGCGTCTATGTTTGGATTGTTTATTATGCTCTCTAAGTGATATCTTTCAAATTCGTAGCTGTTGTCGGTTGAAAATAGCAAAAGCCCGTACCCTTCATGTGCTATCACCTTTTCAATTCCTCTTATAATCAGGGGAAAGATGTAGTCTGATATAAATGTTGTCAGAACAGCAATGCATTTAGAGCTGTCAGCACTTTTCTTTGCAACAAACGTACCTCTCCCCTTTTGAGACACAAGGAGTCCTTCAAACTCAAGTTCCATTATAGCTCTTCTTACCGTGTGACGAGAAACTTTGAACTTTCTTGCAAGCATATTTTCTGAATAAATCTTCTCGCCCTCTTTGAACTTGCCAGAGTTAATTCCTTCAATAATAAAATCTTTTATAATCTCATATTTGGTTTTGCTCATTTTATCATCATCTTGTCCATACAAGTTTATTTTTATCATACCACTTAAAAAATTTTAAATCAATACCATTATTTAACTCGCAGGCTACCCTTCAAAAAGTCCGAAAAGCTTTTTAAAAATGGGTAGCCTGTGTTTGAAAAGTTAAAAAACCTAAAAGCTTTACATCCTCGAAACTTCTTCTTTTATCTCTTTTAGCCTCTTCATCACATCATTTGCTCCACGGCCAAAGTAGTCGTGAAGAATTCTGTATTCTCTGTAGAGCTTTTTGTAAATCTCATGATTTTTTGGATTTGGCTTGTAAGAATAGTCTTTTAACTTTGCCATCTTCTTTGCAGCCTCAAATATGCTGTCATAACCACCTTTTTCTTTTCCTGCAGCAACTGCACCAAACATTGCAGAGCCGAGTGCTGGCGTCTGAGGTGATGCTGATACCTTTATCTCAAGTCCTGTCACATCAGCATAAATCTGCATCAAAAGCTCGTCTTTTTCAGCAATGCCACCACACGCATAAAGCTCTCTTACCTCAACGCCGTGTTCATTGAAGTTGTCAATTATTATCTTTGTGCCGTACGCTGTTGCCTCAATCAGTGCCCTGTACATCTCCTCTGGCTTTGTAGTTAAGGTCATGCCAAGCATCATACCAGTGAGGTCTGCATCAACCAGAATTGACCTGTTACCATTCCACCAGTCAAGCGCCAAAAGACCGCTTTGACCAGGTTTTAATGCTTTTGCTTTTTCTTTTAGAAGCTGGTAGATATTTAATCCTTTTTGCTTTGCTTCTTCAAAGTAATGCGCTGGCACGCAGTTTTCAACAAACCATTCAAAATGGTCTCCAACACAGCTCTGACCTGCCTCATACCCATAAAAGCCAGGTAAAATTCCATCTTCGACATACCCGCAGATGCCTGGGACCATCTTCTCTTCATTCCACAAAAGCATGTGGCATGTAGATGTTCCGATTATCATCAGCATCTTACCAATATCAGTAATCCCAACAGCAGGAACTGAAACATGCGCATCCACATTTGCAATTGCAACAGCTGTTCCAGGATTTAAGCCCATTAGCTTTGCCATCTCTTGTGTGAGCTCACCAGCTTTCTGGCCAATAGGATATATGTCGCGGGATAGCTTTTCATCAACAACATTCTCAAGTCTTGGATGAAGTGCTTTGAAAAACTCTTTTGAAGGATATCCTTCCCTCTTGCTCCAGATAGCTTTATATCCTGCTGTGCATGAGTTCCTCTTCTCAACCCCTGTCATTTTCATTACAATCCAGTCAGCAGCCTCAATGAATCTGTCTGCCTCTTCATAAACCTCTGGTGCTTCTTCTAAAATCTGCATGATTTTGGGGAATAGCCATTCGGATGAAATCTTTCCCCCATATCTTTGCAAAAACTTCTCTCCTCGCTCTTGTGCTATTCTATTTAGCCTGTTTGCATACTTTTGAGCAGCATGGTGTTTCCACAGCTTAACATAGGCATGAGGATTTGATTTGAACTTTGGAAGCTCACAAAGCGGTGTCCCATCCTTTTTGATAGGAAGCATAGTGCAGGCTGTAAAGTCAATTCCTATTCCAATCACATCGTCTTTGGAAACACCTGCTTTTTTCAAGACATCTGGAACGGTTGTTGCCAAAACCTCTATATAATCCTGTGGATGTTGAAGTGCCCAGTCATGAGGAAGTTTTGTACCATCTGGCAAGCTCTCGTCCATGACTCCATGAGTGTACTCTTTCACACTTGTTGCAACCTCTTCACCTGTCTCAACATTAACAAGCACTGCTCTTCCTGACTGTGTCCCAAAATCAATTCCTATACTAAACTTTGCCATAAAAATCCCCCTTTTCCCCTTTTGCTTGTGCATACATGTTTCTTTAAAAATATAGTAGCATATATGCAAAAAGAACAAAAGAGAGAGGATAAAAAAAGTTGTATATATACAATTTAAGCATACATTCCACTCAAATTATTTTTACACAAAGTTGTTTTATAGGAAAAAGATAGAAGAACTGAAAGAGCGAAAAAACAAAACGAATGGTCACTTTTTAAAAAAGAGTGATATAATTTTATATAGAAAGTGTTAATATTCCGAGAAAGATTTAATCTGGAGGTGAGAAAGAATGAAAAGTTTCAAAAAATTATTTGCCTTATTTACAATTATAAGTTTTATCCTTTTCATTTCAGCGCCCTTTGTACCAGCAGCCCAAACTCAACAATCCTCATCAAATCCTTTAGAAAAAGCTTTTAAAACTGAACTTACCAAGCTTTTGAATCCTGACCTTCCAATTTCGTGTGACATAACCACTACCTCCAACGGCCAAAAATCAATAGGCTTTGGTGTAAATGTTCTGGTAAATAATACAAGTAGCCACAAAATATCTGCAGATAGGAAAAACAAAAAATTCTTTGTTCAAGCCAAAAAAGGAAATTCAACTTCAACAATTTATGTAAATGGTCAAAAGGTTTATATACTGGATACAAAAGACAATAAATATATAGAAACCAGCATCCCTGCAAGTTTGTGGCTCTCAATTAATATGTTAGACATACCACTTTCTCAAAACCTAAATAAGTTCAATCAAACAGTTTTGAACTATCTCAGTTCACAGACACCTTCTATTGTAAAAGGTGCTTATAGGACAAAAACTTTAGCTTTTGGCAAAAACGTTGACTGCTATGTGCTGACAACAACTCTGCCTGGCAAAATTTTAGAACCTGCAGTAAAAAGTCTTTTGCTTTCTAATACAAAAACAATCCTCACCCAGCTTTCGCCAATGATAGATTTATATCTCAAAACATTGACAGATGAAGAAAAGCAAGCTTTAAAATCTTTAAATGTAGACCCTGCTTCAATTAGCGGAGCTCAAATTACAAAACAGATTGAAAGTGCAATCACTTCATCAGTGAACTTATTAAAATTGGATGACTACAAAGTAAGCTTTTATTTAGACCAAAAGACAAATAAAATTGTAAAGATTATAATTAAAAACATGCCTGCAAACAACAGTGGTGTTTCTTCAAGAATTGAGATAACCAATATTATAACTGGAAATGATGTAAAGTTTTTGCAAATAAATGAAAGCATGATAAAACGACAAAATGTCCAACCTGACTTGTCAAGCATCTTAAAACTTTTGGAAGGCTTTGCAACTAAGATTCAGCAATTAAAATAAAGTAAAAATATAAATTTGGAAAAAATGAGATTTGCGAAGGAGGCTGTCAAAATGCGGCAGTCTCCTTTATTTTTCTGTATTTCGATAAACTCTCTTCCCAAATTTCTGTAACATTCTTTTAATTATATTCACACAAACTACCCTTATAATCAAATAATGTTGTGTCTTTTGCGTGAAAGACTCGCTGCAAAAGAAGGTGAAATTTTAAAATGCAAAAGACAAAATATTTCATCGCAGTATTAACAATAGTTGCAATTTCCTTAATATTATTGTTTCCAATTTACGTTTCTGCTCAACGAGAAGAAACCAAAATACCAGTACTGGTTTATCATTATTTTTATAAAGACAAAGAAGAAGCTGTAAAATGCAACCATAGTACAGTCACTTCTGTTGAAAATTTTGAAATTCAAATGGACTATCTTTATAGAAAAAACTTTAAGACATTGACGATGGATGAGCTATATAGATTTTTAAAAGGCGAGTATACACCACCAAAAAATTCTGTAGTAATCACAATGGATGACGGATACAAAAACAATGTCACATTGGCATACCCAAATTTAAAAAGATATGGTTTTAAAGCTTGTATTTTTGTAATTGGAAAAACTGTTATAGACAAGTCAAATAGACCTGATGAATTTGAATACCTTAATTTAGAAGACATGGTAAAATACTCTGATGTGTTTGAGTTTGGCTCTCACACATATGATATGCATAAAATCATAAATGGCAAACCTGCACTTTTGCAGTACAGCATGCTTGACATTCTCTTTGATTTTATAAATGGTCAGATGGTAGTTCAATCACCTTATTTTGCGTATCCGTTTGGCGGATATAATGAAGTAATAATTGAGATTTTAAAATCCTTTAATTATAAGCTTGCTTTTACAACAAAAAAAGGGTACGTAACATCAAACAGTAGCCCATACGAGCTTCCAAGGTTCACTATTTCAGATAAAATTTCTTTTCAGCAGTTTGTAAGGATTGTAGAAGGAAAGTATTTTGAAGATTATTCAGAAAAAAAACAAAAGAATAATTATAAAAGCCGACCTTCAGTTGGTGTTAATGTGAATAGAAGAAAAAGCATTCCTATACTCCGACGGAGTTAGGGATTTTCATATTTTATATAGCTGTTTGCTTTTATATCTCAGATACAAAACTGTCCCCCCTATAGCAAGAAGACCACTTATAAGCTTATTAAAGAGGAAAATTGATATATATGAAGGTGCAACTGCACCTAAGAATCCTAATTGTGGGCCCACAACAGAAGCAGTTGTAATACTCAATGCTGCATTTATAATTCTTGACTTAGAATCCATCTTCTCATAAAGATAAAGTGTGGGAACACAATTTATCAAAAGCATCATCATTCCTTCTATCCCCTGTTGATTTAACGTTAGGTATTTTCTAACAAAACCAGAATATTTTATTAACACATTATAAACAATTGAGAAAAATACATAGCTTCCAGCTATTAAAATTGCCATTTTCAAAGGCAGTTTTATGCTCTCATCTAAAGCAGTTTTGTAAGGTAAAATTGCTCTGCCGGTTAGAATGTGAAAACCTAAAAATATAAGACCAATTAAATTCAAGATGTTCATTGCCCTGCCCAAAATTTTCATCAAATTTATTAAAATGAACCATTCTTTAGCAATTCCAAAAGCTAATATAATCACAATTGCTATGACAAAGAATATTAGTCTGAAAACTTTTAAAACGTCAAACCCGTAAAAAATAGATGTCAAAAGAATACCTGCGGGAATACATATAATTCCTATAAGGCTGCCTCTAATAAACTCATCTCTGTATTCTTTCTTTAGTATTCCAAATGCAACAGGATATGTAAAGCCTATACTCGCCCCCAAAGTAGAGCTCAATAAAACACCACCTATCAATTTTGATGTTTCATCTTTTGAAACCTCACTGGAAATATGATACCCACCCATATCTATAGGTAAAATACAGGATATCAACACTGCTCCATCGCTTTGAAATAGCCTTGCCAAAAATCTTGAAGGATTTATCAATATAAAGCTCAAAAATGGATACAGATAAAGTATTCCCGTCATTGAAAATATTGCCTTTGCCATAATCACAAAGCCTTCTTCGGCTTTTGAAGCAAGTTTGAATTTATCTCCCATAATCTTGTCTAACAATCCTACAGTAAATGAAATGGAAAAAAGGTAGAATAGAACCTTATTAATTAGCATTCTTAAGACCTCTTCCTTTTTCTCATTCCATTTTTCACAATATTTTATCACACATTCTATTTACAAAAAACTATTTAATTCTCTATTTCTCATACACCCACACTCTCATTTCTCCTTTTCCTCTATTTCCCCATGCAAAATATGGAATAAATTTCACCTTCGTAGGTTGATATCTGACCTCAAAATCAGTTTTATAAAGTTGATCTTCAAAATTGTCTCTCCTAATTTTGTAACCGTGTGCATAAACTACGTAAATTCCATTTAGTAATTTTTCATCAAACTGGAGCTCCAAACTGCTATTTCTATCAACAGAAACTAAATGAAGATTATCCCCATTGTCTGCCTCTTCAATGCAAAAAACAACAGGACCTTTTACTATTGCAACTTTGCCAATATTTTCTCTCACAAGAGGATTTGAATATACTCTTTTCAGCTGAGTTGGAAGTATAATCTCTATCCTATCATCTGATTTCCAGCCGCGTGTTATTGAAACATAGCCATCTTTTAAGCTAAAACCGGTCAAAAGCTCTCCATTGATTTTGATTTCAAACTTATCACACCAGCTTGGAATTCTCAAATTAAGAGTAAAATACATTTCTCCATTAGTAATTATTTTAAAATTGACCTCATCATTAAATGGATAACTTGAATTTTGTATGATTTTTACTTTTTGATTATTAATTAAAAATTCAGACTCACTGCCAATATACAAGTTCACATATATCTCATTGTTATTGTACAAATAAATATACTTACCAATAGAAGCCAATAGTCTTGCCACATTTGGTGGGCAGCAAGCACAGCCAAACCAAGGTTGACGTTCTGGTTTTACATGGTGTCTGTCAAACCTTTTTTCTACTTCTTTTGGAAATACTTCAAGAGGGTTAACATAAAAATACTTTTTACCATCCTGTGACATAGCTCCTATTATAGTGTTATAAAGAGCTCTTTCTACAACATCGTAATACTTGCGGTGTGGTTTTATTCTATTCATCCGATGGGCAAAAAATACAAGCCCTACAGATGCGCAAGTCTCAGCATACGCAGCAGCATTTGGCAAATCGTATTCAAATGTAAATGCCTCACCATGCGCAGATGAACCAATTGCACCTGTAATGTACATCTTTCTATTTCTTATATCATCAAACAGAGCTTCACATACCTCATAGAGCTCTTTATCTTTTGTATAATAAGCAACATCGGCCATGCCAGAATAAAGGTATACTGCTCTGACAGCATGTCCCACAGCTTCTCTTTGCTCTCGAACAGGCTTATGTGCTTGCAAATACTCTCTTCCAAGTCCTTTAAAGCCTTTCCAATGCTCTTTTTTGCCTCTTTTTTCCCACTCTATATCAAAGTAGTATGGTTCTTGTCCTCTCTCATCAATAAAAAACTTTGCAAGTTCAAGGTATTTACTATTGTTTGTTACCTCATATAGCTTTACAAGAGCAAGCTCTATCTCGGGATGTCCATCGTAGCCTCTGATCTTACCCTCTTCTTTTCCAAACACGCTATAGATATGGTCTGCAAGCTTGCAAACAATATCTAAAAGCTTAGTCTTTCCAGTTGCTTTAAAGTGAGCAACACCAGCTTCAATCATATGTCCTGCAGTGTAAAGTTCATGGCACTCTTCTAAATTTGTCCATCTTTTGCCCTTTTCCTTGATGGTAAAATATGTATTCAAATACCCATCTTCCCACTGAGCCTTTTTAATTATATCAATGACCTCATCAACCTTTTTCTCCAAATCAGGATTTGGATACTTTTCAAGAACATATGATGCTGCTTCAAGCCACTTTGCAACATCGCTATCTTGAAAAACAAATCCCTCAAATTCCCCATCTTCAAGCCCTGCTGCTATCTTGAAATTTTTTATTGCATGGCTCTTGACAGGAATATCAACTAAGTCGTTCAAAATTTCCCACTGATATGGTACAACTACATCACGAACGAGATCTACGTACCTTCCCCAGAATGGGTCTTTGATAGTGACATCTTTTATCTCTGGGGATTTCAAATAATTTGTAAAAGGATTTTCAGTCATATTTTTTCACCACCTAAGTATTTAATTTTTATCCTTCGTCTTTATTTTCCGACATTATTCTTACTTTTTCAAGTTGAAAAAGTAGTAATTGTGGAAGCTTTGTCGATTGTCAATACTCTATTAACCTTTCTCAACAAAGGCTATTAATTAAAAGTTTATGAATTTCCTACAATTCCTTGTTCTTAATTTTGTGCATATTTTTATTGCCTTTTTTTGGCTTAAATTTTAAAAGTCTCAGAAAAATAAACCACTTGAGCTATTTTTCAGTTAGCTCAATTTTTAGTGCATAATCTCTACAACCTATATATTTTACTATCTATAAAACATCAAAATAACAATTGAATTAAAACTTTTAGGGGAATATAATTTTGTAATCATGTGAAAATTACTTAAATCAACTACTCAGAGGGGGAGTTTTGGCTTGTTTGAAAAACTAAAGAGAATCCTTATAGGAAAGCCTTTGCCAAATGAAGCAGAGAAGACAGAAAAATATGGTGTTTTATGGGGATTGCCAATTTTGTCAAGCGATGCTATATCGTCTGTTGCATACGCTGGACAAGAAATTTTGTATGTCCTTTTGCCTGCAATAGGATTTCTCGCTTTTAAAGAAATATCTGTCGTAACTTCCGCAATCATAATACTTCTTTTTATTTTAATGCTCTCTTACAGACAAACTATTGAAAACTATCCAAATGGTGGCGGTGCTTTCATTGTCGCGAAGGACAACCTTGGCGTTTTGGCAGGCATTGTGGCGGGAGCATCTTTGTCAGTTGACTACATCTTGACAGTGGCAGTTTCTATCTCCTCAGGTGTTGACCAGATTGTGACCGCGCTTGAATTTTTAAAGCCTTATAAGATCGCTTTATGTCTCTTTTTAGTCCTATTTTTGATGATTGGAAATTTACGAGGAATAAGAGAATCATCCAGAATATTTGGTATACCTGCTTATGCTTTTATGTTTTCAATTTTGGCTTTAATTATAGGGGGATATATAAAGCTAAAGATGGGATATGTTCCGCCAGAGCCAAAGATAAATTATCCAACACATCCTGTTACTTTAGTTTTGTTACTAAAGGCATTTGCAAGCGGGTGCACAGCTTTAACTGGAATTGAGGCTGTATCAAATGCTGTTCCAAACTTTAAAGACCCGGCAACAAAACATGCTAAAACTGTTTTGCTTTTATTGTCGTTAGTAATTCTCGTTCTGTTTGGCGGAACAACACTTTTGGCAACACACTATCATATAGTTCCTACTGAAGGTGCTATGCTTGTTTTGATGGCACAAGAAATATTTGGAAAAAGCTTTATGTATTATGTTGTTGCTGCAACAACCTTTATAATCCTTGTTTTTGCTGCAAACACTGCATTTTCTGGCTTTCCGATGCTTGTTGCTGTCATGGCAAAAGAAGAATTTGTGCCAAGGCAGCTGAGCCTCAAAGGTGATAAACTTAGCTATTCAAATGGAATTATCATCCTTGCTCTGGTATCTGCACTTTTGATTGTAGCATTTAATGGTAACGTAACAGCGCTCATTGGTCTTTATGCAGTCGGCGTCTTTATATCATTCACACTATCTCAATCAGGCATGTTTGTAAGATGGCTTAAGAACAAAGGTAGTCATTGGCACATAAAAGCATTTATAAACGGATTTGGTGCACTCACAACATTTGTTGTTGTCATTATAATTGCAATAACTAAATTCAAAGAAGGTGCGTGGATTGTTGTTCTTTTAATTCCTCTACTTGTCTTTGCAATGATAAAGGTAAAGCTTCATTATATTGCCGTCGCAGATCAGCTGAGAGTAACACCTGCAGACAAAGAACTATTGGATGTTGATCATAACATCTACAGAAACAGAGTTATTGTACCGATTGAAAGTTTAAATAAGGCAAGCATCCGTGCTCTTAGATTTGCAAAAACAATCTCAGACAATGTAATTGCTTTCAATGTATCAATAAATGAGGAGCAGGCAAAAAAGCTACAAGAAAGGTATAAAATGCTCAATTGCTCTATTCCGCTTGTAATAAGGTATTCACCTTATAGAAAAATATTAGAACCGCTTTTAGAGTATATAAAGTCAGAAGAGTACAACTATCAAAAGGGGGACATGATAACAGTCATCATACCCAAATTTACTGTACAGCGCTGGTGGCAAAAGATTTTGCACAATCATACGTGGCTGTTTATAGAAAAAGAACTTTTAAAACACAAACACATTGTTGTATCTGTCATGCCGTTGCAGCTGAAAGATGATGATGTGGTTTTGAAGAAAAAGAACAAACCTCTGTGGAAGATATTAGAGGAAGACTAAGTAATAAAAAAATGACATAGCCAACTGCTTTGCGCAAGCTGGCTATGTCTTTTTATTGTTTTTTGTCATGCTGTAGTCTTGTTTAAAATGAAATTGTTTTTTGTGAAATCAATTAAGTTTTATGGTATAATTAAATTAAAAATCAAGATAATTAAAAATTTTTCGACAACGAAGTTTTAATATAAAAAAGGAAAGATAGGGAGTAAAATAATGACACAAAAAGTTCCACACAACCAGTATGACTTAACTTTTAAAAGAGTTTTACAATTTAAGGATGTATTTTTAAATTTTTTAAAAGATCATTTAGACAGGGACTGGGTAGATAAAATAGATCCAGAGAGTTTGGAGTTTGTAGACAGGAGCTTTATTAAAGACGAGTTCTTAGAAAAGGAAGCAGATGTCATTTATAAGGCAAAATTAGAGGAAACAGATATCTATTTTTATGTTTTGATCGAGGCTCAATCAACAGTAGATGAAAGTATGCCAATAAGACTATTTGAATATATGAATTTAATATGGAAAAGGCATATGGAAGAAAATAAGGAGGAACTTTTACCCCCGATAATTCCTATTGTGCTTTATAATGGTAAAAAGAACTGGAGTGTTCCTCGACATATAATAAGAGGGTATGATATATTTAAGGATGATATATTCAACTACTGGTTAGTAGACGTAAATAAACTTGATGAAGAAAAACTCAAAGGCCGGTTAGACCTTTTGAGCAGTATACTGTATTTAGAAAAGTCGAAGCGATATGCAGAAGAATTTGTGAAAAAGCTGAATGAAGTATCTGAATACATAAGGGGGCTACCTCAGGAGCAGCTTAAGGTATTTTGTTCATGGCTGTTGAGAATTGTACGACCTCAGGTAATAGATCAAATGAAAAATATGATTGATGATCTTTTAAAAAAAGTAGAAGAAGAGGGGGTGGATGATGTGGGTGATTTTATATTCAATGTTCAACAACTGATTCAAGAATACTATAAACAAGCTGAAGAAAAAGGAAAAGAAAAAGGATATGAGGAAGGAATCGAAGAAGGAATAAAGCAGGGAATCGAAAAAGGTTCAAAAGAAACTCTTATGAACATAGTGAAAAATATGATACTTGCAGGAGCAGATGATAATTTTATAGCTAAGGTAACAGGATTAGAAATTGAACAAATAAAAAAAGTAAGGAGTAATCTCATGAATTGAGGATAACTTTTTGTTACTGTGTTCTAATATCATATCGAGCAAACAATGATGTTTTTTTATTCTTCATTAATAGACTTTAGAATAAAAGGAGCTATTCAGATTTGTTGCCGAATAGCTCCTTTTGTATTTTTTGGATTCGATTTATAATTATTGTAAACATTTATTTAATTTATTTATACGCCTTTCTCATAATTTCTACTGTCTTTTCAAAAGAAAGCTTATACGGGTCAACCTCAAAAAGTCCGCCCATTGTTTTTACTGCGTTGTCAGCAAGCTTTTCAATTTCATCCTCTTTAATTCCATAGTCAGACATCTTCAAATTCCCAACACCGCACTCTTCCTGAAGCTTTTTCATTGCCTTGACAAATGCAAATGGTCTTTCATCCTCTGGCAAGCCGTCAACATCGATGCCCATTGCTCTTGCAAGCTGGATATACCTTTGAGGCACTTTTGAGGCAAAGAATGTATGGTATGCTTCAGATAGCATTATAAGCCCTGCACCATGAGGTAAATCTGGATGAAAAGCAGAAAGCGCATGTTCCATTGAGTGCTCTGATGTACAGCTGGAAGTCGACTCAACAAATCCTGCCAACGTGTTTGCAAGTGCAACATATGTTCTTGCCTCTATATTTGTCCCATCTTTTACGCAAAGCGGCAAGTATTTTGCTATAAGCTCAACACTTTTGAGTGCAAACATATCACTTACTGGAGTTGCAATCTTTGCAATATACCCTTCAACCGCATGGAAGAAAGCATCAAACCCTTGGTAAGCAGTAAGATGCGGTGGCACACTTAACATAAGCTCTGGGTCTACAACCGACAAAGTTGGGAATGTGTACTGGTTACCATAACCTATCTTCTCATTTGTCTCTTCATTTGTTATAACAGTCCAAGGGTCAGCCTCTGTTCCAGTTCCAGCTGTTGTGGTTATTGCAACAATTGGAAGTGCACCGTTTGTCGGTACTTTTCCTTTGCCTGTCCCACCGACAATATAGTCCCAGTAATCACCCTCGTGTTTTGCCATAAGAGCAATGCTTTTTGCAGAATCTATACTGCTTCCACCACCAAGACCAATCACAAAATCACAGCCTTCTTCTTTTGCTAATCTTGCCCCTTCCATAACATGTTTTTTAATTGGATTTGGCAAAATCTTGTCAAATACAACATAGTCTATTCCTTTTTCTTTTAAGATAGAAATTAACCTGTCCAAGTATCCATACTTTTTCATAGAGGTACCTGCTGATATGACAATCAAAGCCTTTTTGCCAGGCAAATTCTCGTCTCTGAGCCTGTTTAAACTTCCTGGACCAAAGAGAATTTTTGTCGGCATAAAGTAGTTAAACACTAAATTTTCCATGGTTTTTATCCCTCCAAAATATAATTTCAAAACTCAGAGCCAAAATTCCTTTTAAGTTTAGTATAATATTCTTGTCAACGTTTACAAGAGTGCACTTTTTGGATATAAAGTATCATAGATGATACTAAAGGAAGGTGTTTTTGATATGGCTCAAAAGCAGAAAGTCAAAGAAGCAACATGCGAAATAGAAGTAGCATTTGAAGTAATAGGTGGAAAATGGAAACCACTTATTTTGTGGTATTTAGGTGAATATGGAACACTAAGATTTGCTCAGCTGCAACACTTAATCCCTGATATTACTCACAGAATTTTGACAAAACAACTTCGTGAGCTTGAAGAGCATGGACTTGTTGAGAGAAAGGTCTATCCTGAAGTACCTATTAAGGTTGAGTATACAATAACCGAAAAAGGAAAAGAAGTACTACCTATCTTAGATATGATGTGCGACTGGGCTGATAAGTACAACTATTTTGGATATAAACTAAAGTACTGTCTTTGCAATGAAGATTCCTGTGAGATTGCTCAGGATGATTCCTGAACACAGAGAAAAGCCGCTGGCAAAATTTTAAAATTAAAAAGGGGGATATTTACAAATGTACCTTTTTGTCTATGGCAGCCTTCTTTCTCATAACAGCCACAACTATTTGCTCAAAGGCTGTAAATTTATAGGAAAAGCCATTTTAGAAGGCTTTGGGCTTTACAAGGTAAGCTGGTACCCAGCGATAGTACCAAAAGAAAACTCAAAGGTGCTGGGTGAGGTTTACCAAATTGACCCAAGCACCTTAAATAAAATAGATGAATTTGAGGATGAGGGTAAGCTTTACAAAAGAAAAGAGATTGAAGTTATATTAGATGACAGCAGGAAAATTAAAGCATGGGCGTATATTTATCTTTGTGATGTTGATGAGAATAACTACATATCATTTGAAAGCCAGCCGTGGAAAGGGTAAAAAACCGGGCTCAAATTGCCCGGTTTTATTTTATCCTCTCAATCTTTGTCCCCTGAGGGGTGTCAAGAACGATATAGCCCAAGCTTTTAAGCTCATCTCTTATCCTATCTGCCTCGGCAAAGTTTTTCGCCTTTCGTGCCTGATTTCTTTTTTCAACCAGCTCTAAAATTTCCTGTGGAATAGTCTCTTCTTTTGCGCTATATTGCTCCAAGATTCCCAGTATACTGCAAAGCTCTTTCAATGTATCTTTTGCAAAAGTTAAAGTTTCTTTTGAACAAGAATTAGCATATGTGTTAATTTCTCTTACCATTTCGAACAAATACCCTGTTGCCTCGGCAGTGTTGAGGTCATCTTCCATTGCATCTAAAAATTTTGCTTTTAGCTCTTCAATCGCAGCTTTTAGCTTATCATCATTTTCAGATGAAGATGCTGCATTTTGAATCAAAAACTCAAGATTTTCATAGCAGGTACAAATTCTTTTGAGTGCCACCTCTGCCTGTTCAATAAGGTCTATACTGAAGTTAAGAGGCTTTCTATAATGAGCCTGAAGCATGAAAAGCCTTAGTGCCTCTGGATGGTACTTTTCTATGATTTCTCTTACAGTAAAAAAGTTCCCCAGCGACTTTGACATCTTTTCATTGTTTATATTCACATATCCATTGTGAAGCCAAAACCGTGCAAAAGGTTTTCCTGTGGCAGCCTCGCTCTGCGCAATCTCATTTTCATGATGAGGAAAGATCAAATCCTGCCCACCTGCGTGAATGTCTATAGTCTGCCCAAGATATTTCATTGCCATCACAGAACACTCTATATGCCAGCCGGGCCTGCCCTCACCCCAAGGTGAACTCCAGGCCGGCTCGCCTTCTTTTTTAGCTTTCCATAGAGCAAAATCAAGAGGGTCTTCTTTCTTTTCGCTTGGGTCAACGCGCGCACCAGCCATCAGCTCTTCAATGTTCTTGTGAGAAAGTTTCCCATACTCAGCAAACTTTCTTGTTCTAAAATACACATCACCATCAACAACATATGCATATCCTTTGTCAATCAGCCTTTGTATCAGGGCTATCATATCTTCAATTTCTTCTGTTGCTCTTGGATTTTTGGTTGCTCGCTTGACATTTAGCCTGTCCGCGTCTTTGTAATACTCTTGTATAAACCTTTCAGCAAGCTCAAAAACGGTTATGCCCTCTTTGTTCGCTCTGTTTATCATCTTATCTTCTACATCTGTAAAGTTTTGAATGTAGATAACCTCATATCCTTTGTACTCAAAATACCGCCTCAAAGTATCAAACACAATCAAAGGCCTTGCATTTCCAATGTGGATAAAATCATAGACAGTTGGACCGCATACGTACATCTTCACTTTGCCTTCTTCTAATGGTTCAAACTCCTCTTTTGTCATTGTCAGAGTGTTGTAAAGCTTCATACTCTTTTAATCTCCTTTCGTACTCGGCAAGTTTTTTCTCTAAGTCTTCTATCCTTGCTTCAAGCCTGCAAATTTGCATTGCAAGCGGGTCAGGAAATCTAATCTGGTCAAGCTGTTCTTCAACAGTTGGCTTTTCCTTTTTCTCTTTTCTTACAACCCTTCCTGGTACACCAACTACTGTTGAGTTGTCTTCAACCTCGCGAAGAACAACTGCGTTTGCACCAATTTTTGTATTGTCCCCTACTTTAAATGGTCCTAAAACCTTTGCACCAGCACCAATTAAGACATTGTTTCCAATTGTAGGATGGCGCTTACCCTTTTCTTTACCTGTTCCACCTAATGTAACACCTTGATAAATCAGCACATCATCGCCAATCTCAGCTGTCTCACCAATGACAACACCCATGCCATGGTCTATAAATACCCTTCGACCAATCTTGGCACCGGGATGTATTTCAATTCCTGTTTTGTGTCGTGCCCTTTCAGAAATCCAGCGGGCAATAAAGTACATCCTTCTTTGATAAAACCAGTGAGCAATCCTGTGATATATTATTGCCCAAAAGCTTGGATAAAGAAGTGTCTCAAGCCTGCTTTTGCAAGCAGGGTCTTTTTCCATTATAACATCCATCTCTTCTTTTATCATCCTGATAAATTTAAACATACTTCTTCATAACTCCTTCTAAAGCTCAAAAATAAATCTACTCTAATTATACCACGTTTTGAAGAATTCCAACCGTTTTAGTATGTTTTCTTTACCTACAATCTCTATTATTTCAACAAGCTCAGGACCATGGGTTTTACCAGTCAACGCAACTCTTATTGGCATAAACAGGTTTTTGCCCTTGTAACCTGTCTCTTTTTGAATCTCTTTGAAAAGTAGCTTAATAGCTTCTGGAGTTAATTCATTCATCTGCCTTATCTTATTTTCAAACACATTAATTAAATCCTTCACATGATCCCACTTTAAGACCTCTTTTGCCTCATCTTCTTCTATTTTGACTTCATTGTTAAAGAAGATATCAACCCTGTCTTTTATTTGAGATAGATAATCCAGTCCTTCATACACAGATTTTACTATCTTCTTGAGCCATTCAAATTTGGACTTTGCCTCATCTTCTTTGATATATCCTGCTTCAACAAAGTACGGTATGCACATCTGGGTAAGCTCATCCAATGATTTTAGCTTAATGTGCTGAGAGTTTATATAGTTCAGCTTATCAATGTCAAAGATCGCAGGGTTTTTGGAAACTCTGTCTAATGAGAAATTTTCAATTAGATATTCCATATCAAATATTTCTCTATCTTCTGGTGGTGACCAACCAAGTAAAGCCAAGAAGTTTATGAGCCCCTCTTTTAAATACCCTTGATCTTTATACTGTTCAACCCAAGTAGAGCCGTGGCGCTTTGACATCTTTGTTCTGTCTTTTCCAAGTATAAGCGAAACATGAGCAAACTGCGGGAGTTCAAATCCAAGCGCATTGTAAATTAGAATCTGGCGCGGAGTGTTTGAAAGATGCTCTTCACCTCTTATAACATGCGAAATCTTCATCAAGTGGTCATCTATGACAACCGCAAAGTTATATGTTGGAATCCCATCAGACTTGACAATTACAAAATCGCCTATGTCATCTGACATAAACTCAACATCTCCGCGCACAAGGTCATGGACAACTATCTTAACACCCTCTGGTACTTTGAATCTGACGGTTGGTTTTCTCCCCTCCTGCTCAAATCTTCTTTTCTGCTCCTCTGTTAAATTCCTGCACTTACCCAGATACCTTGGCATCTGCCCTTTTGATAAAAGCTCCTGTCTTTGAGCTTCAAGCTCTTCTTCTGTGCAATAACAATAGTATGCGTAGCCTTTTTCAAAAAGAACATCTACATACTTTTTGTAAATATTTACTCTCTCTGTGGAGCGATATGGTCCATATGGACCTCCCACATCAACTCCTTCGTCCCATTCAATCCCAAGCCATCTTAAGCTCTCGATAATAACCTTTTCAGACTCAATAGACGATCTTTCCAAATCCGTGTCTTCTATCCTTAATATAAACTTTCCACCATATCTTTTGGCAAAAAGATAGTTAAAAAGAGCTGTCCTTGCACCACCTATGTGAAGATGCCCTGTTGGGCTTGGTGCAAATCTTGTTCTTACTTCCACTGTATACTTCAGTCCTTTCTTTTGAATTTTATTATTTCTGTATCTCAATAGCTCATTTATTTTATCCTTAGGAAAGAATTAAAAACATATTCTCTTTTTTAAAGTATAATCTTTGAAAATTCTATAGTCAATGCAAAAAACAATAGCCTATTTAATTTTCAATGGACATTTTAAAATCTTCTCAACTTTTTTATATCTAATATCTCGTGGTCTTTTTCATCCTGTTTTTTATCTTTTTTAGATAATAGTTTTACTTTATTTTCTGGTTTATGTGTGTCATTAGACTTTGTAATTAAATCTTTTTTATCAAAATCCATTTTAATTTTTAAATACTTTATTTTTTTCATAGTACTAAATGTTTGAAGTAACAACCTTTCAATCTTAACATACAATGCAAATCTCCTGATTGCAATTTCTAAAAGAAAAAGAAAAATGCAAAGAATAATAAGAAAATCACTCAAATCCTGCTGAGAATACACTTCTTTAAGTTTACCCTTATAGATATCTTCGGGATTTTTTACAACTTTTGCGTTTGACAGTGCAATAAACTGCTCAAACCTGCTGCTGTCAAAATCCACCCTATATTCATCAGAGTAATTTATAGAGTATAAAAAGGTGGACATTTTTGTTTTTCCATCTTCAGTCACAAAAGCAACAAAGGTGTAATTCCCCGGCATAAACTCAACTGTTGTTTCAAACTTGTCAGGTGAAGTCCTTTTCATTTTTAATATCTTCTCTGCACCATTTGGATAGATGCACTTTAGAGTTGCAGTAGCACTGCTTTTAAACTTCCCATTTATACTGACAACAAGCCCTTTTTCCTTTCGCACATCAAAAGTAAAACTGTCATCTTCGGCACCCTTTTCAAGCCATTTGAAAAGATTTGAAAAAAACTTTGAAAATTTGTCCCACATCACCCAGTCACGCGACCAGCTGCCGTTTAAGTCTGAACACCACGCAGCAGTTTTGCCAAGTCCATATCTCCAAACTGTCAAAATGGGCTCATCCTCATCACTTACAAGAAGACTTGTTGCAATATCCTTTTTTGTTGTGGCAATGTAACCATAAAGCGGCGGATATGAAGAAAAGGCAGAGTTTATAAAGTTCGTTTCAACAACCTTAGGAACAAATTTTTTCTCCTTTATATACTTTCCTTTTATAATCTTTGCCTCTTTCAAAAACACATCAATTAGGTTTGAAGCATCCTTGACATAATAAAACCTTCCTGAGGTATATGCTGCCATCCAGCTCAAAATTGGCGCATTTATAGAAGAACCTACGCCAATTGTTGTAATCTTTATATTATTCCTTTTAGCAATACTTGCTGGATATTCATAACCGCCCTCCTCACCATATCCATCAGTGAGAAGAACAATCACTTTGTCTTTGGCTTTAGATTTTTTAAGCGTATTGACTGCTTCAGTCAGTGGTGGAATTATAGCTGTCCCACCACCTATCTGAATTCCGGAGATGTTTTCTATAACCTCATTTTTACTTTTTAGTTTTCCAAACCTGCTTGCCCAGTAGAAGTTATGGTCAAAGGCAATAACACCAACACTATCTGAGCTCTCAAGATGGTCAATCATCTTTGCAGCAGCGCTTTTGGCAATTTCCAATTTGTTTATATTTCCTAAATTACTTTCGCCCATGCTTCCCGAATGGTCAATGACAAGAACTACAGCCACATTTCTTTCTTTCTCTTTGTTTTTAAGCTGCATTTTGACAGGCAACATCTTTTCCAGCACCGAATTTGAATAGTTGCCAAGCGCGTACGAATTTTCACCGCCAATCACCAAAAGTCCGCCGCCCAAGTCCTTTACATACCTTTCGCAATCATTTAAAAATTTGTCGGTCAATTGGTTTTTTGATACATTACACAAAACTACAAATGAATACTGCATAAGTCTATCAAGCCCAAAATCTACATTATCGCTAATTACCATATCATAATCTGCTGAATATGAATCAAGAAGGCTTCTGACATTTTTCACATCATCAATATTCTGGTAAACCACCAAAACCTTCTGCGGTTTTTTGACCTGACACATTGCATATGCAAAATTGTTTTTATCCTCCTCATCATCCTCTGCTTCAATTACACCCTGATACCTGTAAATACCTTCTTTAGGCAGTTTGTCTTTAATCACAAACCTGTTCTCGCCTTTTTCAAGCATTATTTTTTGAGAAAAAATCAAACTGCCATCTCTGAAAATTTTGAGCTGAGCAGATGCAGAATATGTACTGTTTATATTAGCAAATACAGAAAACTCCTGATTTTTAACCACTTTTTGGGGAATTTTGAGACTTGAAAACTGAATATCTTTTCCCTTTTCACTTTTCAAAAGCAAAACTTTCACATCTATGCCATTGTTGTTGAGCAAATCAATAGTAGTCTTTGCATTGCCAACCGTTTCTTTCCCATCTGTCAAAATCACAAGTCTTTTTTGAAAGTCCTTGGGAAATAAATTTGCTGCAAACTTTATGGCATTTTCAATGTTAGTCTCACTTATATCAACCACTGACCCAAACTCAGAAAATTTAGGATTATTCTTTAACAAAAACTCTACATTAACATCCTGTCCGAACGCAACCACAGACTGCATTTCATTTGATTTTTTTAGCTTTATCGCTTTTTGAATAAAGTTTTTCATCTTATCAATGTTTTTGGCATTGCTATCAGAAAGGTCTGCAAGGTAAATAGTTGCAACTTTGTTTGATGATATTGTAAGCTTTGGCATTGCAAGCGCTAATATAATAAGAAGGAATATAACAATCCTCAGAACAACAACAAACTTTTTCCCTAAGCCTTCTTTATAAAACCTTTTTGACAAAAGCCAAATAACTACTCCTAAAATGGGTATTAACAATAAAATAAGCGGTCTTTCAAGACTTATTCTCATTCATAAACACCATCCACTCAAAAGTCAAAAATATTAGCGATAGTATCAATAATATATCCTTCAAGAGATAGGGAACTTTAGCATTGGTCTTTGCACCAGTTTCCGAAAAAGCTAAAGTAGCATCTGTCTTTTTTTCTTCAGATTCATCCAGAGCATAAGTAGGATAATTTACTGCAAATTTGTAGCTTGTGTTATTACTTAAATTCAAGGTATAAACTCCCAACCGGTCGTTTTTAGGAAGAACCAAAGGGTATGTAGAAAAATTTACAACTTCCCTTTTGCTATTAGGCAGAATAATCTCAGCTTTTCCATCTGTATATGAAAAAACTTTTATCTCTTCGCCTGGATGGAATGTCATCTTCTCAAATGGCTGGTTCCCCTTAACAAAGTTATTTTTGATGTTGGTTATTAATATGGGAAAAGAGACTTTCAGCGGAAGGTCACTGTCGTCAATTGCAAAGCCAATTAATACTGTAGGAAGGTTTTTTACAACCCCAAAAGAAATAACCGGTTTGCCGTTAAGTTTTGCAACAGGTTCAAGTCTTTTATCATCAATTGAGATTGTTTTTTGAACAGCAAACTCCATTCCATCAATGTTCTGTGAAACGGTAGACTCCACAAATCTTGCATACCCTTCAATGTCTGTCTTATTTCCTATTGATACTCCTAATAGTTTAGATACATCTTTGCCTTTTTGTAATATAAATATAACTCCGCCCTTTTTAGGGAGCCTTTTGGGGACAACACTGTCAAATACATAAATATCAAAGCCATCAGCTACATTTTTTACATCTTGTAACTTGTACAGCTCAACATCATCAAAAGCTGAAAATGCCTTTTCCAAGAAAAAGTTTCCTTTGCCAACATACAAAACTTTCTTTTTAGTTGGCGGTGGGGCTAAAATTGTCCAAAAAATATTGTCTTCTCTTAAGCGGTCAGGATAGTTTATCCTTGCCTGCACAATCTTATAATTCCCTTTTATTTTCTCAAAAATCACACTCTCAGACTGCTTTGGCAAAAGCACAACACTTTTTGCACCAACAAGTTTTTTGTCTGCAAAAAGCTCAATCTCAAAACTTGCTCTTTTAATTCCCCTGTTTGTTACCTCTACAACTGCATCAAAACCGCCGCTGAAAGTAGAAAGTGATACATTGTCTATACTAACATTATCATCTGGTTTTGGAAACTCAAATATTTGTATGTTATCCTGCAATTTAACCTTTTTGTCTGTAAACAAAAAGAAAGTATAACTTGAGGCATCAAACAATTTTGAAATAACATTGATACTTTCTTTTAAGTTTGTGACATAATAGGTTGGCAGCACTTTACCAATAGAACTTTTTGCAAAAGAGGGAGAAACATCTTTTACCAAAACCTCAATGCTGTCAGAAAATGTGACAATGCTCACCTTAGAATCTTTGGACAGCGTATCTAAAATACTTCTTGCAATTTCTTTAGACTTTTCAAGATAGGTTTTGTTGTCATGTGTCAAGCAGTTCATTGTGCTACCCACATCAAATGCAAAAATGACATTCTTTTTAGTGTCTGTAATAGAAATATATGGACCTGCAAGATTTAATGAAAATGCAGCAAGTGTTAAAATCCCCAGTATCAAAAGAAGGCTTAGTCTCAGTTTTTGTGCCGGTTTTGATACCCTCTTTTGTTTTTTTAACCTTTCCCACAAATAAGTGCTGGAAATGACCATCTTTTTGTATTTTGGTCTTATCATGTACAACACAACAAGTACAGGTATGCTCAAAAGAAACAGTAAATACAGCGGCTGTGTAAATCTCATTTTTACACTCCAACCATCCCAAACAAGATTTTATTTAGATTATCAGATGTCAAAATCTCATAAAACCTTCCATTTGCTTTTTGAACCAGCTCTTTTAATAGCTTCTGAAGATTTCTTAACTCTTGCTGATACCATTTGATTAAGGTATCAGAAATCTCAATATTGACCTTTTTATTACTTTCACTATCAATAAGCTCGTAAAATGAATAATCAAATTGAGGAAATGCTTCAAGCCTGTCTAACACTTGACAGCAATATACAAACGAAGATTTACTCAAAAGAATTTTCAAAACATCCTCTGCACCTTCAAATAAAAAGTCAGAAAAGATAAAAGAAATACTTTTTCGCGGAATAAAGATATTTTTGATATTATAAAAATTTGCCAAACCTTCAAATTGCGCATCCTCCAAGAACTTTACAATCTTTGCAAAACTTTGCTTGCTTTTAAAATGACCTGAGTGCAAAATATGGTCCTCTTTGACCAAAAATATATTGACACCATCAAGTTGCGACAAAGCAATATAACAAAGGCATGCAACAAGCGCTTTTGCCATATCACCCTTTTTTGTGCTGCTACCAAAGTCCATTGATTTTGACATATCAATAAAAAAATTATATGTTGTTTGTCTTTCTTGTTCAAAAAGTTTAACATAAAGTCTTTGAGTTGCTGCATATATCTTAAAATTCACCCTTCTAAAGTCATCACCCGGTATGTATTCCCGATGGTCACTGAACTCAAGGGAATTCCCTCGCCCTTTTGCTTTTTGCTGACCTTCAAATTGCGAAGTTATACTTATATTAAATTTGAACTTCAAATTGCTGATACTTGCAAGAAGCCTGTCATCAACAAGTCCGCCAAACATTAAAATATCACCACTTTTGCTTATAACCTTTTTTACCATTCTTTAAGACTTTGCAAAATCTCCTCAACAATATCAGCAGGTTTTTTACCTTCTGAGATTGCCTCAAAGTTAAGTCCAATTCTGTGGCAAAGAACGCTTTTAGCCAAACTTTTAATATCGTCAAATGCAACATTCGGCCTTCCTTCAAATAGTGCATTTGCCTTTGCACCTAAGACAATGTGCTGCAAAGCCCTTGGACCTGCTCCAAACCTCAAGTATTTCTTTGCAATTTCATTTTGATCTATATGTGGCTGTGTACTTAGAACCAGCCTTGCAGCATACTCCAAAACTGGCCTTGCAATCGGTACTTTTCTGATTATCTCACCAATTTGAATTATCTCTCGTGCCTCAATTATTTTATTTGGCTCTGGCATTTGACTTTCAGTTGTCAGGTTGACAATTTCAATCATCTCATCAAAGCCAGGAAGTGGAACATCCACTTTAAACATGAACCTATCCTGCTGTGCTTCAGGAAGTGGATATGTCCCTTCCTGTTCAAGAGGATTTTGCGTTGCAAGCACAAAAAACGGCTCATCAAGCTTGTAAGTTGTGCCCATAACAGTGACGGTTTTTTCTTGCATGGCTTCTAATAATGCCGATTGTGTTTTTGGTGTTGCTCTGTTTATCTCATCAGCCAAAATAATATTAGCAAATATCGGACCTTTTTGAAATGTAAAATTTAAAAAACCATCTTTGTCTTTTGAAATTATATTTGTACCCACAATGTCTGCTGGCATTAAATCAGGAGTAAATTGTATTCTGGAAAACTTGAGGTTTAAAACTTTTGCAATTGACTTTACCAAATGAGTCTTCCCCACGCCTGGCAAACCCTCTAAAAGAACATTTCCGCCGCAGAAGATAGCAATTAAGACCTTTCTGATAATATCTTTTTGCCCAATTATAACTTTGGTAATTTCACCCTCTATTTTGTTTAAAACTTCCATTGTATATTCAATATTCTGTAAAATCAAATCCATCTCACCTCGAATTTTCTAAGCTTTCAAAATACCTCTTTGTTATCTCTTTTGCCCATGCTGGAACTTCATCAGTTTCAAGATACTCGTTTGCCTCTTTTTTGTACTCTGAAAAAACACTGCTGAAGTTAAGCTTTTGGCCTTTCTCCCCAATTCCCTCTTTCTGGACTGTTTTACCACTTTCCTTGCCAGTATTAAGCACAGCTTGGTTTGAAGCCTCTATGTTATGTAGATTTTTTGTAAAAATTTGCGGTGGTGATACCAAAGAAGATGTCCGTGGAATTGCTGCGCCAAGTCCACTGCCCACATTTTGTATGTTATCGGTCTGTGTCTGGCTACCACTGCCCGCTGGTAGGTTGTTGTTTTGTCCATTACTTGTGCTATTTTCTGATCTGCTTTCTTTAATGCCTTGACCTTCGGTGTTTGCCCCACTTTTATTGCTGTCCTGTTGCCCTTTGAAACTTGACTGTTCACTGCCATTTGAGCTGTCTTGATTTTGTGAAAAACTTGAACTGCTTGCTGAGCTACTAGCAGTTTCTTCAATTGACCTTGCTTTTGTTTTGGAATTCCCAGTAGAATCTTTTTTATTGGAACTACCCTTCCAAGTTTTATTTTGTCCATTTGATAAAGATGAATTTGAATCTTTGCCCTCAGTAATATTATCTTGAAGCCTGGTTGCAGCAGACAAAAGCTTAAAATTCTTTGAATTTTCCCTTTTCAAATTTTCAAACAAAAACCATGCCTTTTGCTTTGCAAGTTTCATTTCATCTTTGGACTTTGCAATTTTTATCTCTTTTTTCATCTTCATGATAATTTCATCTATTTTTCTTTTTTCTAAGTCATTTAGTTTTAGATTTTTGAAAACCTCTTTTTTGACACCTTCAATTTTATTTATTTCATTTTTCTTCTCAACATTCAAAACGTGCAGCCTTTCTGCTTCTTTCATCTTCGGATTGGGAATGCTAAGAATTACTGCAGATGACAAAACTACAAATAGAGCAGCTGCCCATTTTCTCACATCAAACTGTGGTTTTATAAGCTTTCTCAAATCTATGTTTCTAATTATATGGGCAGCCGAGCTTTTTACATACTTAGAAATCTCATCATAGCTGTCAATTAATTCTAAAGAAGTTGTAATTATCTCTTTAAATCCAAAGCTGTCAATCAAGAGTGCTGTTTTTTCAAGCGAGAGCTTGCTTTTAATAATGTAAATTAAATAACCAAGAAAAAGAAATATACTAATTCCTATTTGAAAATGCCATTTAAAATATACTGGTACTACTCTTGACAAAATCTCTATTATTAAGTTCTGCACAGAACAAATTACAACAAATATCCAGAGCTTAGATAAAAATATGCAAAACATTTGCCTTTTTTGAACTCTTTTTAAAAATTCCAAAATCAGTTCTGCGCCATCTTTCATTTTCAAACACCTTTAGCCCTTGCTTTTTTTCTGAAAAACCCTCTTCTTAAAGGATTTAAAAAGTAACTACTAAGAGCTATATTAATAAATGTTCCTATCAAACAAAGCAAAAAGTGAACCTGGTAACCTTTTACTTTATAACCGTACGTAAAAAACAAGTCGCCTCTTCCAATTTGGGTAAATATATATTCTACCAACGCAAAAAGAGGGCTCAAAGAGGTAAGCAAAAGTTTTATCAAATCATCCTTCCTTGTCGGCTGAGATGGTAAAGCACTAATTACATCTGACAAAGCTACTACTGAAATGTAACTGATCAATACTATAACAACTACAAGGACAATTACCGCTACTGTTGCACTAATACTTTTTTTGAGCACTGTGGACATTAAAAGCCCTAAGGACCCATAAAATAAAATCAACACAAAGATATATACAAACATGCCCAATATATCTTGAAATTTCATAAGGCCATAAAGATAAAGTAAAGCATATACCGGAAAGGTAGCAAAAAATAGAATTATAACCTCACCTGCCGCTGCAATCATCTTACCTATTACTATTTCAAAGTTGCTCATGGTAGTTGAAAGAAGAATGTCGAGAGTCTGATTTTCTCTTTCCTTAGCTATCGCCTGTGAGGTTAAAATAACCATCAACATACCAAAAAAAGCTGTTAAAAGTATAATTAAAAATATCTGAAAGCCTATTGCATTAGTTTTATATATTTCAACCTCAACAAACTCCTTGGCAAAGTTTTTCAAAAAAATAAAACTGAAAACTGTTATCAATAAAAGCCAGCCTGCCAGCGTCAAAGCAAATTTCATGCTTCTTGTTCTTTGTTTTATCTCTTTTGTGACAATTGGATTTGCAAATATTGAGTTTAAAAATTTATTTACTCTTTGCAAAACCTCACCACTCCTTTGCCTAACAAAATCTTCAGTTTTCAACTGCTTGAATTGCTTTCATAAACGCCTCTTCCAAACTGCCTTCAACAAGTCCTACTTCACACACCCTTGCTCCTCTGTCAATCAAGCCTTTTATAAGCAAGAAAATATCATTGTCATTGCCATCAAAGCTCAAAATGTACCCATTTTCTATTACCTGAACATTCGATACAGCAGGAAATTCCTTAAATACTGTAAGTGCTTCTTCAAAATCCTCTGCAAACCTTACCTTTATCCTCTTTGTACCATGAGCTAACATTGTAATTTGTGCAATATCCCCCTGAGCAACCATTCTGCCTTGATTTATTATCCCCACATGCGTACAAAGTTCAGAAAGCTCTGGTAATATATGTGAACTTATTATAATGGTCTTTCCCATATCTTTTAGGTTTTTTAATATCTCTTTCATCTCAATTCTTGACTGCGGGTCCATTCCAGAAGCCGGTTCATCAAGCACAAGAAGCAAAGGATTGTGAATAAGACATCGTGCTAAACACAGTCTCTGTTTCATACCACGCGAAAGGGAGTCAACAAAGTCATATTTTTTATCTGTCAAGCGGACAAGTTCAAGAAGGTCATCTATCATCTTTTGAGCTTTTGTACCTTTTATTCGGTATGCGTGGGCAAAAAATTCTAAATATTCATTCACTTTAAGATTATCATATACACCAAAAAAGTCAGGCATATAACCAACCAGCGCCTTTATTTTGCTTAAGTTTTTGGAGATGTCCATACCATTAATTTTAACACATCCACCGTCTGCTCTTAAAAGCCCGCACATAATCTTCATTGTTGTTGTTTTTCCAGCACCATTTGGACCAACAAATCCAAATATTTGACCTTCTTCAACCGAAAACGAAAGATTGTCAACAGCCTTTTTCTTCCCATAAAACTTTGTCAAACCCTCTATCTCCAAAAGCGGCATTTTTAATTTCCACCACCTTCTACTGAAATAAGAGGAATGCTAGCAACTGAAGAATTATCAAATCCAACTACCTTAATGCGCAATTTTCCTCTATAAAGATATTTGCCAAAATCACTTTCTGAAATTAAGATGGCCTTGCTCAAATCAACTCTATCCCATTTCTTGCTTTTGAAGTTGTAAATAAATTCATTTACATTACTTCTCCCATACAATGAATCATTTCTAACCGAGACCTTTTTAATATCTTCTAAAACACTTGCAATGTTGTATTCTATCTCTATCTCTCCTTTTCCATAATAAGATACTTGAACACCTGTTCCGTAGGAAGTTGAATTTTGGAATGTATTTTTAATAATTACCGGAACTATAATGCCATAAGGAATAACCATTTTTCCATCAACAAGCCACGTTGGTTTTATGTCAACTCTGAAAATTGCTTCACCTCTGGTCTTCACCAATTTAGAATTTACTTTCAACTGCGAATCATTGAAATTTTTGATATAACCTATTGCATAAAAATTTGAATAATTATTTTCTGGTATTGATGTTATACAAAGGTCTACTAACCTATTAATGTACATATAGTTTAATTGTCTGTTCTTGCTAAAATTGTAAAGCTGGTTTCTAATACCACTTGCAATATCAGCGCCTATATTTGAAAAGGACTTTACAACCTTAGCATAGGGTTTTAGATTCTCTACATAAGCCATGTTGTTAGACAAAAATACAAACAAATGGTTAATTTCATAGTTTGATTTATTTTCTATCTCTACAGATGGTTTTAAAATATCCTTTAAATTTAACTTCATCTCAACTAAAGGACTGGGAAGTTCATAAGTTTCTAAGTCCCTTACAAACTTTACAGAAAATGCTGGAACATTTTTAAAGATAATCTTTTCCCATGGATAATACTCAAAATCATTTGCATAATCCAAGTTTACAACAAATGCTTTGAAAGATTTGACCAATGGCCCTATCTTTTGACTGTTAGCACTTTCAACTTCTAAGCTACTCTTAATTGGAGTAAAAATCTGGTAATACTTGTTCACGATATATCCTTTCCTGTCGGTGTTGTAAACAATAAAGTTTGTTTCTGTAATGCTTGGCTGTTTTATTTTATACACATTAGCAACACCAAATATAACTCCTGTCCAAACTATACTTCCAAACAATATAAATTGCCATGTAAGGTGACGTCTATTAAACTTTTTTAGTATCAAATAGTTCCCAAAGCTAATTACAAAAATGTATATAACTATCAAAATAATTATCAAACCATTCTGAGGCCATTTTACGTTTACTGCTAAATTGTAAATTGAGTTACTTACACCCAAGGAGTAAGAGGTAGAATTTGTAATAATCCCTTGAAAAAGCTTTGAATATTCAGAATAACAACTTTGTAGTAGAAACCCTAATAATTTATCTCTCTTTTCTGCCGGTATGTCCAATTCAAATGGGTCAAATGAGGTTACCAGCACAACACCATTGCCAATTATCTTTCGCTGAATATGCAACTGACTTATCTTTTCTCCATCTTTTAAAACAAAATCCACAAATCTTGCATTATTTAAGACAATATCTTCTGAATTTTCTTCATTCGCCTCCACTGAGGTATAATTGAGCTTTTGTCCATCTAAATTAAGACTGATATCTCCCTTTTTAATACCCATAATTTTCCCTTCTAGAAAGTTATCTTTAAAAATTGACAAATTCTTTTGATAATTTTCTCCCAAGAATATAATTAACTTACCACCTCTAATAATATAATTTTTTAACGCTCTGTATTGATCAGCAGAAAGATTTGAAGTTTTATAATTATGAATTATTATGGTATCAAATCTCTCTAATAAGGATGAGGTTATAGGAAAATTTGAACTATCCAATAAAACCACAGTGACACTGCTTGTTGCTTGTTGAGATGGCTTTATCAAATATTTTACTTTATCCTTTTGGTCTGAAAGAAGACCAATGCTCAAATTATATACTTTCTTAGGTGGGGCTATCTGCTTGCTTAAAATCACATCTCCTTTTGAATTGTAAATTTTAACATATGTTGCAGAATATATTGTGTCGCCAAAACACATTGGAAGAATAATAGACTTTTTTGAATTTGCTGCAAGCTCAAATTCCTTTGAAAAACTAAACTTTTTTTCCTTTGGTCTTGAAGCTACCGGAGTGGCAAATGCATCATTTTTGGGCTCCCACCATTCAACAGAAATTTTGCCCTTGAAGTAGTCTTGACTTTTGTTTTGCAGGGTTATCTTAAGCTCAATTAAATTGTATAAATTTACTTTGTTGTCAATTCCATACTCAATATTGGTAATTTCTATACTATTATTAGCATATGTAATACTCTTTTCTATCAGTAAAAATAAAAAAATAAATAAGACAACAACTAGCCTTTTTCTCATCTGTTTAAATCTCCTTTCACACAGGTTTATTTTTAAAGTCCTTTCAAAAATTACTACTTCATATATTGTATCAAATTTTGCCTTTTTGTCAATTATTTAAACGTACATAAAATCAAAAATGTTATGTGCTGGGCTATTAAGTAAATACATATGAAAAAGGGGCATTAATAAAGTTTTAAGCTGGTATCCTCTTATCTTAATTCAAACAATAATTTTATAAAGTTAACTTTTCATTTTACAACTCTTTTTAGCACATTTTGGCTATACCCCATTTTACCTCATTACAGCGTCATCGCAAAGTATTTGCCTGCCTGACAATGAACCTACTGCGCACCTGCCACAAACTCAACAGCCATGTGCCATGCCCTGATTTCATCAGGTGTGTAGTTGATGTGAATGTTCCGATAGTCATTTTTTTCTTTTATCTTTTCAAGATGATGCAAGATTTTGTCTATCTTAGCCCCCATAACTAACCAAAGTTCCTTTTGAACAGAGATAGAAGTTGTCTTCTCCAAAACTTGATTTAAGTGCCTTTGACATATAAAGCCTCTTTCAGCAAATGCAGACTTAAATTGAGACTGGGCAGCAAAAAAGTAGGAAAACGCTCTTGTGTAGGTATCTTCAAAGCCATTTTCCTTTTCACAAAAGACACACATATTTTGTTCTTTAGTTTTCTTTTTTCGAGGCAATATTTCAATATGGTGGTTGTTTTTAAAATTACTTAACAAGTCTGAATATATAATGGCATGGGCAAGGACATCACCTAACGACTCTAACTTTCTTGCATGCGCCGGACATATTCCTCCTTTTCTGATTTTGTCACGCAGAGTATAGTCATTTACAGATTCGTACAGAAAATCGTCAAAGAATTTGTTCATTGCCTTGTTTTTTAAATAGCAAATTATACACTTATCTTCTCTGAAGTTTTCTATCATTTCAAAATACACAATATCCAAGGTCCATCCCCCCAAAGCCTACAAAAAGGCTTAAAACTCTTTAAGAAAGCAAAAAACTCCTGCCCGCATCTTATACGGACAGGAGTTATCAGCCACAAGGTATTTGAACTTCTTGTGGCAATTTAAGGCGAACTCCATCGCCTCTATATTCACTTTTTCTTTCAATCTTTATTATATGAAGTTTTGAAATTTTAGTCAATAATTAGCTTTTTACTCTTCTGGCACAACTGATGGGTCAATCAGGCTCCAGAACGCAAACTTTGGTTGATAATCTTTGTCAAATAAAAGTGGATAGTCGCCTTTTAGCCATGAGTAATCATCTTTTAACCCCCAGAAGGTAACACTTGTAACTACATTTTTGTACTTCTTTAAAACATCAAAAATTGCTTTTAATTTTTTGGCCTGTTCAATTAGAAGGTAACGGGTATACGCATCATCACCCTCTATCATATTCTTTGCAATACTTATATCAATCTCTGTAAAATGTATCTCAAGCCTTGGAATCTTGCTAAAAAGCTTTATGGTCTCCTCGATTTCACTTACATCTGGCCAGTCAAGTGAAATATGGCACTGAAGCCCTACCCCATGAATTGGCACACCTTTTGCTTTTAGATTTTTAATTAGTTTGTATATAAACTCTCTTTTATATGGATCTTCAGTGCTGTAGTCATTGTAAAAAAGTTTTGCATTTGGGTCTGCTTCATGTGCCCAGATAAATGCCTTTTCAATGTACTCTGGCCCTAAGATATTGTACCAGTCGCTTCTTCTATATCCATCTGGCTGGTTCTCATCAATTGCTTCATTTAGAACATCCCATGCATACACCTTTCCTTTATACCTTCCAACAACTGTCTGGATATGCTTTTTTAACCTGTCTAAAAGTATCTTTTTGTCTTTTTCACTATTTGTCAGCTTTTCACCTGTTTCAGGATTTGTAAAAAACCAGCTTGGAGTTTGCTGATGCCAAACAAGAGTGTGCCCCCGTAATGAGATATTATTCTTCTTGCAAAAATCTATATATTCATCTGCAATGCTGAAATTAAAACCACTTTCATAAGGTTGAAGGCTTTCTGGTTTCATCTCGTTTTCTGGTGTTATACTGTTAAAATGTCTTTTTATCACTTCTACATCAACTGGATTTGTCAAAGCCCTATACGGCACAGCAACCCCAATCTTGAAATAGTTTTTGTACTTTTCACAAAGTGAGGGTAGATTATAATCTGGTATAGGCTGCCCCCAATTTTCATCAGTGATGGAATAAAGGTCTATATAATAAGGTATCGCAACTGCTGGCTTTACAAAAAAGTTAACATCTTTCGCAGAAAACTTGGTATCAAGGTCAAGAGTTGCAAATAGCTCTGTCCACTTTTTAGGTGTGACGTTCTGTTTTGTCAAAACAATCTCTTTTGTCGACTTTCCATCGTTTATTTTTATCCCTGCTAAGAAACTAACAGGTTCTGAACTGTCTTGGTAGACAAGCACTGAAAAATCATATGTTCTACCTTTCTGGAGCAAGCCCCTTATTGGAAAGAGAATCTTTCCATTCTTGCTCTTTTGAGATGGCTGAACCTTTAGGCTGTAAGTGCTGCTGTAAGCTTTGTCTTTTGTGAGTGCTATCTTGCAGTTTTTATCTTCGGGCAAAAAGCCGCCAGTATTTTTGTTCTCAAAATTCTCCTGTTTGAGAACATAAGCGTTTTCTAAATCCTTTATTGCAAGCAGGTCAATGTAAAAAGAATCGCTTTTGCTTGTTGGCATATTTACAATCAAATTAATTTTCTTAGCCTTCTTATAATTATAGGCCTGGATTTTTCCACTTACCCTTGTCCATATGTTTGGCAATAACACCTTTTCAGCAACAATAAGTTGGTTTTTACCACTTGAATCTAAAATCTCTAAGGTTGCAGAAATTCTTTGAAGCTTTTTTGTAGCCTGCATTGCATAAAAAGAAATTTCATACTCTCTTGAGAAGTCTAAAAGTTTTGTAATATCAACTACAACTCCATCACTTACATTTTTTCTCCCTGATACCAGTACTGAATAAAGACCTTCTGCACGAGCAGAATTTGTAATCTTTAAAGTTACACTGGAAGAATATTTCACTAATGGAGAGACACTTTTGCCTTCAAAGTTGTACTCAATGTATTTCTTTTTTGAACTTGCCTGCTCGGCAGATGAATAAGTTATAAATTTTAAAGGTACAATACTACTTATTACAAACAACAAAGCAAGAATAAAACCTAACTTTCGACTTTTTAACCTTCTAACTACCATATAAACACTCCTTTTTAAAGTTTGCTTTTTAAACATAATCAGGAAATGCAAGCATATCAGAAATCACCATTGCAACACAACCTAAAACGCAAGCTCTGTCTTTTAGCTTTGAAACTTCAACCCTCACATGATGGTATTGTGTAATAAATGACCTTTTGAAGACAATTCTCCTCAGTTCTTCTAAAAACAAGTCACCCACAAATGAAGCCTTATTACCTATTATAACTATATCTGGGTTAAATATATTGACCAAATTTGCAATACCTATTCCAAGCTTGTTAGCAATATCTTTTATAGCGTGCAATGCAACCTTGCTTCCCAGTTTTGCAGAATCTATTATGTAACTTGCATCCAATTTATCAACATTCTTTTTGTTTATATACTCATCCTCCCAGCCGCTTTCAACAATTTTTTGAATAAGACTCAAAAGTGCCCTTTCTGAAGCAAAATTCTCTAAGCAGCCCACATTGCCACAACTACATACGTTATCATTAAAATCAATAGTTGTGTGCCCAACCTCTCCCGCAAATCCTTTTGCACCTCTGTAAATCTCATCGCCAATGACAATACCAGCACCAATTCCTATGCCAACACTCACATATACAAGGTGAGAAACATCGCCCCAGTCACCAAACCACTTTTCACCCAAAGCACCTGCGTTTGCTTCATTGTCAATGTAAACCGGTAGATTAAATCTCTCTTCAACCATTGCTTTTAAAGGTACATCTTTCCATCGGAGATTAGGAGCAATAAGGACTGTGCCTGAGGTTTTTTCAACAATACCTGGGACTCCTATGCCTATGCCCAAAATTCCTTTTTGTGTCTGTGGAGCCACTTTTATGGCCTCGCTAATTAATTCATAAAGAACCTCCAAAATTCTCTCTTGAGTTTCCCCAAGTCTAATGTTTACGCTCTTTTCCCAAACTATCTCGCCAATAAAGTTTGTTAAAACCAAGTGAATATAGTTTACTCCAAGGTCAATCCCAATTATGAGCCCAACATTTTTATTTACCTCAAGTAAAACCGGCCTTCTTCCACCTTTCGAATGACCATAACCTTTTTCTATGACAAACCCTTCTTTTATAAGCTCATCTGTCAAATTTGAAACAGTGGCTTTATTTAAATCTACAAGTCTCGAAATCTTTGCTCTTGAGATTGTCTTGTTATCCAGTATAGTTTTTAAAACTAACAGTTTATTGATTTGTTTCAGTAATGTATGATTGCCCATTTCTTCATGTCCTTTTTTAAAATGTGTTTGGAAATTATTATAACTCAAAACTTTATGTTCATGAAATATTCTTCATTAAAACATTTTAACCTTTTACAGCACCTGCCATCATGCCTTTTATAATCTTGTCTTGACCTAAGACATAAGCTATTAGCATCGGCAAAAGTGATAATGTCAAAAACGCCATTATAGCTGGAATGTCTGAACCATATTTTGCCTGAAAATCCCATATGCCAAGTGGTAAAGTTCTTTTTGTTGGTGAACTTGTCAAAACCAATGCAAACACAAACTCATTCCAAAGATATGTCCCGTTGTAAATACCAACAGTTATTAAAGCTGGGGTGGACAAAGGCAGTAAAATATCAGAATATAGCCTGAACATTGAACAACCGTCTATTTTAGCAGCTTCCTCAAGTTCAATAGGTATTTCACGCATAAACTCAGTCAAAATAAAAATCGACATGGGTAAACTCAGAGCAACATATGGCCCAATTAAAGCAAACACTGTATCATAAAGTCTAATCTTGTTTGTAAGTACATAAATTGGTATCAGGGTTACATGAATAGGTATCGCCATCCCTGCAATTATAAGCGAATACAATACATTGTTGAGTGCAAATTTAAACCTTGAAAAAGCAAAAGCCGCCATTGAAGATATTATTAAAATTAGAACAACTGATATAGATACTGCTATTATACTGTTTTTTAAATACGTAAAAAAATTGCCTTCAAGCACCGTAGAAAAATTCCCAACAGTTGGTTGCTTAGGTATTTGCCAAGTGTTTCCAGATAAAAGTTCTGACTGCGTTTTAAAAGAAGTAAACAACATAAACAAAAATGGAACATCTGCAATTAATGTCCATACTGCTAAAAATATAAAATACCACTTTTTGGTCTCCTTTAATGAATTCATTGTATTTCTAACCCCCCTTAAAATGTCAGGATGTAAAATTATTCTCCTTTTTTCTTGATTACAAAATAAGCAAAGATACCCGCAGTTGTAATTATTAAAAACATAGCAGATGCTATTGTGCTTCCATACCCCATCTTAAATGAAGCAAAAGCATTTTTGTACATATACGTTGCCATAAGTTCTGTTGCATTTGAAGGTCCACCTTCTGTCATAACGTAAATCAAATCAAAGTATTTCAATGAACCAATTAAAGACAAAATACAAGCTGTTTTTATAGAAGGTGCTAAAAGAGGAAGTTCTACTCTCCAAAAATACTGTCCCTGTGTTGCACCATCTATTTTTGCAGCTTCATAAAGTTCTTGAGGTATATTTGAAAGAGCTGCTATGAAAAATATCATATAAAAAGGTATGTATTGCCAGCATATAACAGCCACTACTGAATAAAAAGCTACCTTTGGGTCACCGAGCCAATCTTGATTTAAAGAATCGAGATGCAAAAAACTCAGTATTCCACTTATAAGCCCAAAATTCGGATCATATATATATTTGAACAATACTCCTATAGCAACAGATGACATAAGCATTGGAAGGTAAAAAAGAGATTTAAATACATTAAACTTTTTTCCACCCCTATCAAGCAAAACGGCAATCAGTATTGCGATTGGCATTTCAATTATTATTGACAAAAATATAAACTTAATGTTGTTGCCAAATGCGTGCCAAAATATGCTATCGTGAATAAGATCTTTCCAGTTTTTAAGACCAAGATACAGTTTCTGAGGTGATACCCCATCCCATTCATACAGGCTCAAATCAAAAGACATTATTATTGGCCATATAATGTATATACCAATCAGTATTAAAGCTGGAGCTAAAAATAATAATATTCCCAAATTTTGGAACAGCTTTGCAGATTTATCTCTTTGCAACTTTCCCTTTCCTCCCTTTTATGTAATACATATTTATATTTCCCATTATTTCTTATTACAAAAAGTGGATTGGTATCAGCCAAAGCAAAGCTCTAGCTAATACCAATCCACATTATTTCAGCTTGGTAAGCTAATTTTTTTAATTATTTCTTATATTTATTTCTTAAAATAATCCTTCGCAGCTTTCTCCATCTTTTCAGCAGCAGCTTTTGGTGTAATTGTTAAACCAAAGAGAGATTGAACAATGTCTTTGTGGGTTTCTGCAAGTTGAGGTGGCAAATACTGATCCCACCAAAGCTGAATACTCTTTGCCTTAGCTACTATATTGTAAACTTTTTGAAGCATAGGATCAGAGAATTTCAAACCTTTTACAGGTGGAATCTGACCATAAGCAATTCTTTCTTTCACAGCCTGGTCATCAATCAAGTACTGGATCATGTTGAACGCTTCCTTTGGATATTTGCAAGATGTTGTAATAGCATAGTAGTTTGACGATGCCATACCTACTAAACTTGTCGGGTCACCTTTTCCACCTTTAATATTTGGGAATGGGAAGAAATCAAGATTTTTCTCATAAAACTCCTTCTTTTCAGCTTTAACTATTGGTATTTGCCATGTTCCCATAAGCTCCATTGCAGCCTTGCCAGAATACAAAAGCATTCTTGATTGTCCTGTATCCCAGTCAAGACCATTAAACCCTTTTGGAAATGCTCCCATCTTAACAAGCTCTTGAAGCATCTCACCTGCTTTTATAAATGGCTGATCAGCAAAACTTCCACCTTTTCTTTCAGCTGCCTTTTCAAATGCAGAAGGCCCCGCTAATTTATTTACAAGATTCCAATACCAGAAACAACCCGGCCATTTAGTTTTGTTTGCAAGTGTTATAGGAATTATTCCTTTTGATTTTAATTTTTTTACAATATTTAGAAATTCATCATATGTTGTTGGAACTTTTAAATTATATTTCTTAAATATTTCTTTGTTGTACCATACAAGTGCAACACCAGCACCTTCAACTGGAACTGCCCAAATCTTGTTGTTATAAGTGATTGGTCCAAAAGCAGCCTCAACAAATCTGTTTTTGTAGTTGTTTTCATTCATATAAGCTGTGATATCTTTTACCTTACCTGCTCTAACATATTCAAAGAAAGGACCTCCACCCCACGTAACAAATACGTCTGGTGCCTGATTTGAACCCATAGCTATCTTGAGCTTTGTTTTAAATGAATCGTTCTGCAGAGGTACTACTTCGACTTTAAAATCCGGATGTGCTTTTAAAAATCTGTTTACCTGATTTTGGATCATTTTCTTACCAACTTCGTCTGTTGTAATGTGCCAAAACACAATCTTTTTTGTGGCACCTGAAGCACTGTAAGCCTTTTCAGAGCTAAGTGATGAAGCAAAAAATACACTCAAAGCAAATACAATTACTAACAATAACGTAAGTGCTTTCTTAAAACTCTTCACACCAATCACTCCTTTTTAGTTTGTTTACTAAATAAACTAATTATATTATTTCGCCAAAAATTTTAATTTTCCTTCTTGATTTTTTATTAAATTAGCAATTTTAAACATGAAACCATAAAATTTGAGGTACTAATTTGTAAAAAAATTGTTGTACGAATTGCTGATTTTAAAAGAAGATATTTGTGAGCTTTGTGAAAAGCTTTTACTATAGGTCCTTCTTTACTTTCAGCTGCTGATTTTTCTGAAAAAATGCTTTATAATTTAATTACATAATAAAATATTTGAGGTTTGATATGAAATGAATAAAGCATTAGTCAAACTCTTTACAATCCTTGCTTTTTTACTTGTTCCTATGTATATTATCTGGGCTATTGTGGACAATACCCAGCAAACTAAAAAGATATCTTTTTCAAACAATCAAAGGCAGTATTATATTACATCAGCCAGTAAAGAAACTCCAAAGAAAGGCAGTAAGGCAAGCAATGTATATTCAACTGTATACTCTGGTACCTCAACAGAAAAGGTTTCAGATGCCATTTACATTATTAGCAGTAAAAATTCGGACGGAACTTCATCACAAAAAATCTATTACAAAAACAAAGTCTCACCATCTGAAATGAAATATTACAATCCAGTAATAAGATTTATAAAACAGCAGATTTTAGAATCCAATATATTTGAACAGGGATTATATGATGTCTATATTGAAAAAATTGATCTTTTCTCAAAGTATATAAATGCAGCTGTCATGTTCTATCCTCTTGAAGAAATTGAAAAATCAAAAAATTCTTCTATGATCGAAGGTGAAATGATTGTTTTGACACTTTATGTAGATAGAAGCAAAACTCCTGAGGAGTATTCCTTGCTCTCTGTTATAAAAGGTGAACATTCAAATGATTTTTTTAATGTCTTTTTAAAATCTGTCTACAAATTTACTGTTATAAAGAAAGGAGAAGAGTAAAACAGGAAATATGAATGTAAATTTCTCTCAAAAACTCTATGAAATATTCCAAAGATTATACGAATTTTGGGGCCCTCAAAACTGGTGGCCAGCTGAAACAAAGTTTGAGATGGTTGTTGGTGCAATCTTGACTCAAAATACATCTTGGAGTTCAGTTGAAAAAGCCATATCAAATCTCAAAAAAGCGAATATTCTGTCAATTGAAGGAATTCTGCAAACTCCCGACGAAATATTAGCTCAGCTAATTCGTCCAACAGGCTATTACAATCAAAAAGCGAAAAGATTAAAAGACTTTTGTAGTTTCTTGAAAAATGAATTTAATTCTGACTTGCAAAAGCTTTTTAGCCTTGAAATTTCAGAACTGAGAGAGAAATTGCTCTCACAAAAAGGTATAGGATATGAAACTGCTGACAGTATAATACTATATGGAGCAGAGAAGCCTATTTTTGTTGTTGACGCTTATACAAAAAGGCTTTTTCTCAGGCTTGGCTTGATAGAAAGTGAAAAAATTGAATATAACCAGCTGCAATCTATTATTATGGAAAATTTAGAACCTCAAACATCTTTGTTCAACGAGTTTCATGCACTTATTGTAAAACACTGTAAAGAGATTTGTAAGAATAAAAAGCCTGAATGCAAAAAGTGTTGCTTACACAAAATGTGTGAGGCTGGCACTTTTAAATAAAGTACCAGCCTCTATTAGAGACTAAACATTATCATTTATCAGCCCAGTTCAAAACCGTGTCGTTGACTGTCATCTTTCCGCCGCCTTCATCTGTAACTGTTAGTTTTCTGTTCTCTATCTCTTCTTTATTTGCACCTTTCTCGACTGTAGACCAGCTACCTCTTGTGTATTTGTATTCGAATGTATCACCTGCGTTAAGTTTAACAATCACAGTATATGTTCCGTCTTGCAATCTTACAAGTTCTATTGCTCCATCCTTATCTCCTGGATTCCAGTCAGAAAGTCCAGCTTTTCCAAGCGAACCTGCCAAATAGATAACATCATCATCTGTCCCAGCTGGAACTTTTACATTGAATGTAACTTCAATATTTCCATTACCGTGAACCACCGTCCACCTATAGAGGTAGAGGTTTTTGTGAGAAGTTTGGTAGCATCTTAAGCTACCCTTATTCTCACAGGGTGGTTCACACACCCACTACTGGTTATCTGCTTCTTCGCAGACTCACCAGCTACTTTCACAAGTATATTTATCGCTCCATTTATATCCGCATTTACTACATACCCACAATTCTTGCATACATACAATCCCCTGTATCTTCTGCTACTTTTGCTAATATGCCCACACCTGCTACATCTTTGTGATGTATAGCTCTCATCCACTTCCATATACCTTATACCATAATTCATGCACTTTGATTTTAGCTTCCTCTTGAACTTATCATATGGTATCCCCACAAAATTTTGATTGTTTACAACCCCAAGGTCTATCCCCTGCTTTATACCTTTCATTCTGCCAACAACTACTGTACCTATTTGATTGTCCAAACAGTGCTTGATTATCAAACTCACAGCTTGATTCAAAAAGTTGTCAATTATATGCTGCCTTTTGCGAGAAACTAAAGCAAGTTTTCTGCCACATTTTATCCCTTGCTTGCTGTAAATCGACTGAAGTCTTGCTCTTTGTTTGTTGTACCATCGGTTGACTGATTTTAAAAACCTGCCCTCTATCAAAAAGGCAGTCCCGATGGTATCAACCACCGCCGCAAAATTGTCAAGCCCTAAGTCTATCCCTAAATACCTGCTCAAATCAAAAATACTCAGCTGCTGCTTATCTTCATACACATACTCAATCTCAAACCATCTACCACCCAGCCTTGGCACTATCCTGACTTCCTTAATTTTCTTACCCAAAACCGTAGCTGGCAGGTCAAAATACAGGTACCTTACACCAAACTCTTTTGCAAAACCCCTGCCAAGACTCAATCGTACTTTTTTCCCCTCTGTCTTGAACTGGTCCTTCGGAAAAACTATCTGATACACCCCATCCTTCGGCAGGTATTTGGGCATTGAAACTCTTTCTTCTACCTTCCCTTCTTTTTTGGCTTTCAAAAGACCCAGAAAAGACTTAAAAGCTTCATCCACTGAAATAAGTGTTTGCTGGGCAACCTGCGATGGCAAAAGTCTATAGTTTTCGTTCTCTTTCACAAGATGATATACACTCTCATATCGCAGATATTCCTGAGTTTTAAAGTAGTGTTGCCTTATATGGTACAGAGCATAGTTGTACAGATTTTTTGAGAAGTGGCAAAGCTGACGTAGCAGTCTGTATGTTTGTTTATCACACCTTATATGATTTTTCTGTGTTTTGTACATTTGAAATCACCTGAGGAATATTATATCATATTTTTAGCAATTCATCTTTATCTTATAGAAGATGGAGTCTCTTGCTTAATTTTTTGATAAACTTTTGGAACTGCTACTGTGCTTGAGCTTTCTAATGATACAGGGTCCTTACCGGTTACTTTAGTAAAACCTTGCGGAAATTCATTGCTCTTGTATGCAACAAACATTGAAATTGGTGCAACCAATGCTTTGCCAGCAACAAAGTTTGTAAGATTCTTAATTGGTGTTGTGCCAACTTCATCTCCATTTGCAACAACAACCCAGTTCCCCTCTGGCAATGTGACCTCTTGTACTTTCTTTGTTGAGTTGTAAACAACTATAATGTCATTCCATGTATCTTTTGGATATGTGAGTCTGAATCCTAAAGTCCCCTTTGGTGTTTGGATAAATGTGAGATATTTTTGGATATCTTCTGCAGTTGTCATTCTGAAGGCTGGATGAGCTTTTCTTAGTGCAATTAAACCTTGATAGTACTTAAAAGTATTGTACCACTTTACTTTCAAGTTCCAGTCATATTTGTTTATTTTGTCACCCGCATTATATGAGTTGCTGTTCATATATTTTGTTCTGTTGAATTCAACTCCACCGTGTAAGAATGGAACACCTTGTGCTGTCAAAACGATTGCATTTGCAAGTCTACCCATCTTATCTTTGATATAATCTGGTTCATTTGGAACACTCTTTTGAAGTTTGTCCCACAGTGTTAGGTTGTCATGTGCTGAAACATAGTTAATACACTCATCAGGGTCTTTTGCAAAGTCACCAAGTCCGCCTTGGATACCTCTTTTCAAGTCCTCAAGCCTGTAAGAATAGTTCCCCTGCATAAAGCCCTTGGACTCGTTGTCAAGATTACCCCTTATAGCCTCTCTAATCCTGTCATTAAATAGCCCTATGTGTAGTCCTGCCTGGTTGAATGAGCCTATTTCCATTCTAAGTGATGGGTCAAGCGGTGATGCACCTGCCATCCAACCTTCACCATAAATTACTGCTGATGGATTAATTTTTCTTACTTCTTCTTGTGCTTTTGCCATAGTAACCCTGTCTATTGCTGCCATTAAGTCAAATCTAAAACCATCTATGTGATATTCTTTTGTAAGGTATGTCAATGAATCAATTATAAACTTTCTTACCATCGGCTTTTCTGTTGCAATTTCGTTGCCCACACCTGAGCCATTGGAGTAGTTACTGTCTTTGTCTTTTCTGTAAAAGTACCCTGGCACTATCTTGTCAAAAATTGAGAATTTAGCATCTCCTATCTGGAATGTGTGGTTAAATACAACGTCTTGAATAACACCTATTCCTGCCTTGTGCAGAGCCATAACCATCTGTTTGTACTCTTTAATTCTTGCAATTGTATTTGGATTTGTAGCATATGAACCTTCAACATTTTGATACAAAACAGGATCATATCCCCAGTTATAGCTTTTGTCAGGATTTGTCTCATCAACCGAAGCAAAGTCATATGTTGGAAGCAGATGTACATGGGTTATACCAAGCTCTTTTAAATGGTCAATACCTGTTTTCATGCCATTTGGTCCTTTTGTACCTGTTTGTGCAAATCCTAAATATTTGCCTCTAAATTCTGGTCTTACACCACTTGAAGCATCTATTGTAAAGTCTCTTACATGCGTCTCATAAATTATTGCATCTTCTTGGTTTTCAAGCTTTATAAATGTATCTTTCTCCCAGCCAACAGGGTTTGTATCTTTGGGGTCAAAAATTAAAGTTCTTTCAGAGTTTGCCGAAGTTGCCCTTGAATATGGGTCTGGCACAACATATTTTCTGATTGTATCGTCGGTTATAGAGTTAGAAGCATGCCAAACTTCATATTGGTAGTATTTCCCTTTCAAATCTCCATTTATCTTAAGATACCATGTTCCGTTGACAGACTGCTCCATTTCATACTCTTTATACTTGGTAGTTTTATAATCATCATAGAGTCTTAGTATAACTCCAATTGCTGTCGGAGCCCACAATCTGAATGTTGAATAAGCTTTTGTATATGTGCATCCCAAATCGTTGCCTTTATAGTAATACTTCGGATTGTCTAATATATTTCTTGCCTGAGCAATTGTAGACTTAAAGCCATCCTTAGAAACAACATATGGTACCTGCGGCTCAAGTTCTTCCTCAGTTGTAATCTTAAAGGTATCAACTTTTGTTATCTTTTCATTACCTGTGTAAAGCTCCTCAATTACTTTGTCATTTCCCATTCCATCTGGGTACCACTTTGCAGATGTACCATCCCATGATGTGAACTTGAACTTAGCACCAATTACAACGCCGTCTTTGCCAAGTTCTTTCACAAGCTCATAGTACCCTTTCTGCGCATTCCATGTCATTTTCCATTCAGGAAGTGGTTTATATTTTCCTTCTGGAGAAGCTGTTCCGCCCCAGTCGTTCATAGTTCCTGATACGTATACATCAAGTTTACCAGTTGTATCTGTGAACTTAAAATCACCTGCACCTGGTTTTAAGACAAATCTTACCTTTGTGCCGCCATCAATGAGCTCATACCCTGCTTCTTCTGGCTTAAAATTCTTATTTATCTTGGGCAAAACTGGCTCAACTTTTTTGATAGGAATTTCTTCATAAAATGCCGTAACTTTGAACCCTTGAGTTTTGTTATTTGGAAGAATATCTGCTTTCTTCGCAAGCTTTACAACGATTGTATTAAGTCCATCAATGAAAGCTGTCATCTTAGGAGTTTTTTGAGGCTGGGATGTGTAGATTTGCTCTTCTCCTTCAATTAGCCAAACCTCTTTTGTTCCGTTGATGTTAGAGATGAATCTGTCAAATGCAACATCTTTTGCTTCCCAATTGCCCTTTCTTACGATAATACCCACTTTAGTTATTTTGCCAGGAAGCTCTACAACTGCTTTCACACCAAAGTCATCTTTAGAAGTAAACTCATACGCTTTCCCTTCTGCCCCAACCGGCTCAACAGGCCAGATCCAGAGGTTCCAGCCCTGATAGTCTTCATTATAACGGTAGTAGTGAATGATGAGAGTGGTCTTTTCATCTGCAGCAAAAATTGAAAGTGGCAAAATGATTGAAACTAAAAAGCTCAAAACAATTAAAACTGACATCAAACGTTTGCTCAAGTTAGTTTTAATCATCAGTATAAACCTCCTTTAAATTGGATTAAGAAATAAGGAAAGCTAAGTTTAAATTAAGGTTTATACACAAATTAAAATTGACAATTAAAAAATTTGAAGAGGTTAAAAGTTTATGCAAATGTTTGCTTGGCTTTGTTTTGATTATATAATTTCTGATGAAAATTGTCAATATGCTGCAGATTGCATATTTTAGTTGCTCAAATTTATGAATAATATACAAAGATAAATAGAGTTATTCAAAAACAATAATTTTGAATAACAACTAATATCAAACTTTTTGTGTATTGAAAGGTGACATTAAATTATACATTAAAAAAAAAGAGGGGCGCCTATCATTTAGCCCACCCTCTACATATCAATACCTTCTATATTACAAGTACCCTAATTAGGGAAGTTTCTTTATTTTGTTTCAACTTTCTTTGCACCTTCACTCAAAGGCTTTCTCTACTTTTTCAAAATTTCCAAACATTCTCATTTTGCCTTATAATAACAGCGCTTTGGCGACTCTATCAGACCTTCATCTTTAAGATCTTTTATTGCCTTTTCCACTTCCTTTTTATCAAGCCCCGTTTTTTCAACAATGTCTTGGGTTTTCAAGGGCTGGTCAGAGCTTTTTAGCGCCTGCAACACAATTTCTTTTGAATCCATTTTTGCTCTCTCTCCTTTCACACTTTTAAAATGTTAAATCTATTTTTTCACTCTTTCAGTAAATATATTACCACTATTTCTTAGTTCTTTAACAGAAAGAGAAAAAGATCGGCAAGGAATGATATAATTTTAAGTAGAAAACAGCAACATACAAAAGCTAAGAAGGAGATGATGAGCAGGTGAAGAGCTTATTGTCTTCTTCTTATATGTTAATGTTTGACAATTATTATTCTTTCCAGCCAAGACTCAAAAGCTTATGTAAAACAGTTGATCTTAGCAATATAAGATCAACAAGATATATGTGTTCAAAAATAACTCTAAAAATGATTTCTGAGAGAATTAAAAATATAAAAAATTCATTGTGTTTCCTTGGCTCAGGTGACTTTCATCATTTTTCATTGGTGCTTCTCAAAAACATTTCTCAAAAAATCTCTTTAATTGTCTTTGATAAGCACGTTGATTACTCAAACTTTTTTGAAGGATTTGTAAGCTGCGGCTCGTGGTTAAAAGATGCATGCGATTTAGAAAATGTAGCTGAGGTCTTTGTACTTTCAGAGGAAAAAAAGAATGTTGAAAATCAAAAGCTAAAAATAATTTCACCCTTAGAATACAGAAAAATCCAGCCTCAATTTGATATTTACATAAGCATTGACAAAGATATTTTGAATTCTTCTTCTTTAAAAACAACATGGGACCAAGGAAGCTGCGATGTCGCCACCCTTTTTGAGATTCTTTCCTACTTTGCTTCTAAATACACCATAATTGGCTCTGATGTTTGCGGAGAACCACCTGTCAATTTCTTTTCGCCTGAGCACAAGAAAAGTGAAGATATTAACTTGAGATTACTAAATTTTTTCACATCAAGTTCACAACTTTTAGCTGGATGAGAAACATCTCCTCTATTTTTTTTGCACCTTTTCCTTGGTGAAGATTATTTTGCATTGCAATTTAGATTCATTTAAACTATAATATAACTATAAATTAACTGTAACTTAACTATAATTTGAGGTGATTTTAATGGAAAAAGAGGTTTTGAATTTTGAAGAGGCGGCTAAGTTTTTGGAAATATCAAGCAAAACGTTTAATCAGCTTTTAAAGGATGAAGATATCCCTGCACGAAAGATTGGAAGAGAGTGGCGGTTTTCAAAAAAAGCCTTGCTTGAGTGGCTTGGTAAAGGCTCATCAAGGGATTATTTCAAAAATCAAACTATTACACGGTTTGAAGAAGTAAAAAGTGGAAAAACTGAAAACTTGATCTCACACGCAAAAGAGATACTTGACACAATTGCACAAGAAAAATCAATTACCATTGAAGACAAAAAATTTGAATTTCCTGATAACGTAGAGATGGAGGTAAAAATTAAAAAAAGAGTTGACACCATCAAGTTTGAGCTTGAATTTGAATGGCAGAATGAGGAAAAAGGAGATGAAGAGGATGAATAATAAGAATTCAAAAATTCAGGAAAAGAAAGTCTTTGGTATACCGTGGAATGCGTTTATATTTGGTTTTGTGAGCTTTTTAAACGACTTTTCAAGTGAGCTGACAATAAGAGCACTTCCTCTTTTTTTGAAAAATGTTCTGAATACAAAAACATCTATTATAGGGCTTATAGAAGGAGTGGCAGACTCAACTGCAACAATTCTAAAAATCTTCTCAGGGTATCTTTCTGACAAGTTAAATCAGCGAAAATGGCTTGTCACTTTGGGCTATGGCCTTTCTGCAATTTCAAAACCGCTTTTGTACTTTGCAAACAACTGGGTATTTGTACTGATAATAAGGTTTCTCGACAGAGTGGGCAAGGGTATTAGAACATCTCCAAGAGATGCACTCGTAGCAAATACCACAAAAAAAGAGGAACTTGGAAAGGCGTTTGGTTTTAATAGAGCAATGGACCCGGCAGGTGCAATCCTGGCACTTTTGGTAGGCTCTGCAGTTATCTATTTTTCCTCAAAGAATGCAATTAAACTTACAGACCATTTATTTAAAATTTTAGTTTTAATTTCAATCTTCCCAGTATTTATTGCTCTTTTTCTCATAGTTGCATTTGCTGTAGATGTTAAAAATGGAAACAGCAGTACAAACAAAGTGAACCTCTCTTTAAAAGGTTTTGACAAAAGATTTAAGCTGTATCTTCTCACAATTGCAATCTTTACACTTGGTAACTCTTCGGATGCGTTTTTGATACTTCAAGCTCAAAACAGAGGTTTGAGTATCTTAGAGATATTTTTGATGTTAGCGGCATTTAACTTTATCACCACAATCAGTGCCTATCCAGCAGGACTTCTTTCAGATAGAATAAAACGTCAACATTTAATTGTCGCTGGCTGGATTGTGTATGCTCTGATTTACTTGGGCTTCGGCCTTGCAACAAAGACATACCAAATAGTCATTCTGTACATTCTATATGGTCTCTACTATGGACTGACAGAAGGTGTTGAAAAGGCACTTGTTGCTGATTTAGTTAAGCCTGAAAAAAGAGGAACCGCTTATGGACTTTACAACGGAGCTGTTGGAATATTTGCATTTCCTGCAAGTTTGATAGCTGGATTTTTGTGGCAATACATCTCACCTTCCGCACCGTTTATATTTGGTGCAGTCCTTGCAATTATCGCTTCTATATCTCTTTTGAAAGTGCTCAGCTTAAAAAGAGATTAAAAATGGTTACTCGAAAATTGATAACCTGGGGCCAGCTCAATATCAAAAGCTGTTGCCCCATTTTTCTATCCATTCAACCTTACATTCTTAAACTTTACTACTTCTTTGTACTCAGAGGGGCTATAACCTGTATATCGCTTAAATATCCTCGAAAAATAGTGAGGGTCCGGGATGCCCACTTTATCTGCCACCTCATATGTTTTCAAATCAGTTGTTGCAAGAAGCTCTTTAGCCTTCTCAATTCTGTATTCATTTATAAAATCAGAAAGATTCTTTCCTGTTTCCTTTTTGAATAGTCTACTTAAGTATGAAGGACTTACAAAGAACTTTTCCGAAATCTCTGAAAGTGATATTTCATTGTAAGAGTAGTTTGCTTTAATGTATTCAATCACCTTTTTAATTAAGCTGCCCATCTTGCTCTGGTTGTGCTTTTGTACTTCTTCGATTGTCTTTTGGATTGACATTTTAAGTACACCATTTAGCTCAGAAATACTTTTACATTTTAAAATCTCACTCAAAAACTCAATGTCTTGCAGCTTGTCTTCTTGTTCATATTGGCTTGAGCTTGACAAAACCTGAGCTTTTATCATGTTGATCTCAATTAACATAAGATAATATAGATTGAATATATATTGTTTGTCAGCCTTTGATTTTTTTAGTGTCTCTTCAAGTTCTGATAATAGTATATCTATATTTGAAATATTGCCATATCTTACATTTGAAATAATTTCATTTTTCAAATATTTTAATTTTTTATCATCAACATACACAAAAAGATGTGAAAGGTCCTTGTAATATATTATGTCTTCATTGTCAAAGTAAAACTTGTAGTTAATAGCATCAATGCACTCTTTGAATTTGTTTGGAAGCTCTACAATACCGTAACCCCATGTACTGACAACTAATGTCAGATCTATGTTAAAACATTCAATAGCTGCTTTTTTGAGTTGTTTTAAAAGTTCAAAAAACTCTAACTCCTCTTTTTTGGAAGGTTCACATTCAAAACTTACAACATAGACTGCTTGAGAATTGTTTAGGTATATTGTATATATAGAACAATCTTTATCAATAAAATCATTCAGTATATTAGAAACACCCAAAAGATACAAATGACTATTTGGTTTTTCGTTTTCTTCTTTTATTCCACATTCTGCCAAAATCATGACAAAGTTCTTTATATCAATTTTGTATACTTCTGCCATCTGGACAATTTCATCTTCATTTGTAATCATCTCAAATATGACATTGAACAAAAAGTTTTCTCTCAAAATTGGCAATTTCTCTTGTAAAAGTCTATTTATCTTCTCAAGTTCTTCTATCATTGTTTTTTCTTTATTTATCTCGGCAATAGCTTTTTGAACAACATTTATTATATCTTCCACCTTTGTTGGCTTTAGCAAAAAATCAAATGCACCAAATTTTATGGCTCTTTGAGCATATTCAAATTCTCTGTAAGCCGTGAGAATAATAATCTTGCACTGAGGCAAAATGGCCTTTATTCTCTCAATTAGCTCAATCCCATCCATGTTAGGCATTCTGATGTCTGTAATGACTATGTCAGGCGTAAACTTTTTAATAAGCTCTAAGGCCTCCTCGCCAGTTGAAGCTTCGGCACAGATCTCACAGTCAAAATCTTTCCATCTAATTACATTTCTAATTCCCTTTCTTATAAGCATATCATCATCAACGATTAAAATCTTGTACATCTTTAAATTACCCCTCTTTACAAGTATTCTAAGTTATCTTCATAGACCTTTTCTATTGCCTCAATCAAAATTTCTATCTTTATTGTGGTGCCCTTATTAGGCACACTTTCGATTGAAAAGTGAGCATTACTACCATATATCAATTTTAATCTCTTTACAACATTCAGAAGTCCAATTCTTGTGTATGATTTTTCTTCTTGTTCTTGGTCAAACTCAAGCTCATTTGCAAGACCATCACGAATTTTATTTAATTTTTCTGGATTCATCCCTATCCCGTCGTCTTTCACAATTATGTTGAGCTTTTCATCAAACACATAACATCCAATAAAAATCTTGCCTCTCCCTTTTGGTCTTATCCCATGAAAAACAGAGTTTTCTACAAGCGGTTGAATTAAGAGTTTTGGAATTCTAAACTTTAAAGCCTCTTTGTCTGCGTCAATCTCAAGTTTCAGATTTTCCTCTCCAAAGTTTATCTTTAAAATAGAAATATACGAAGTTATGTATTTTAGCTCCTCTTCAAGAGGCAAGAATTTTTCTTCTTTCAAATTCACCTCTAAAAGTCTTGAGAGGGCTATCACAACATCACTAATTTGAGATACCCCGTTTAGCTGCGCAAGCCAGTTAATTGATTCTAATATGTTAAATAAAAAATGAGGATTGAGCTGACTTTGCAGCGCTTTTATTTCAGCTTCTTTTCTCGTTATTTGCTCTTTGTAGATAGAATTTATAAGATGATTTATCTTCTGTACCATGCTATTGAAGTTCTCAATTAAAAGCCCAAGCTCATCTTTTCGCTCAAGGTCATTTATTGTAGTATACTCCCCACTTCTTACTTTTTTTGTTGCCTCAACAATAGCCGAGATTGGTTTTAAAAAATCCATAGAGAGTAAAAGAGCTGTAGCAGAGGTTATCATGAAGGACAAAAAGCAAAGGATAATTAACCATATGCGAAGTTTATCTATATCTTTAAAAAGAACTTTTACAGGTATTGATGTTACAATATACCAATTTACTTCTTTTATCGGCAAGACATTTACAATAGACTCTTTCGAGGTATATGTAACAACGCCATTTTCGTTTTTTATACTATCGGTAAGCTTCATAACCTCTTGTTTGTTGAGCTGTCCTTTTGTACAAACGAAGGTGTTTTGACCAATGAGCGAAATTGCTTGACTTTTTTCTGCAACAAGCTCTGAAAATGTCTTTGTAAACAGTTCGGTATTTACCATAATTGCTAAAATTCCTTGAAATTTTAACGTCTTAGGATTATTAATGAGCCTTACAATAAGAACAACTGGGTTATTTTCGTTTTCACCATCGATATTTGCAACATACCACACAGGTTTTCCATCGCCGTTTGATGCTATACGGTAGAGTCTCTCAAATGTAATGGCCAGTGGTACAATCTCATCAAGTCCCTTTTTCTGAGATGTGTTGTCAACTATACACAGTTTCTTGTCTTTTGTAAAAATTCCAATAGATTGAATATCACGATGTCCTAAGATTATCTTTCTAAGTTTATTCGTAAATGAGGCAACATCGTCGTAATAGTCAATTTTTCTTTGGGCTTTTTCAAGTACATTATATAACTCACTTTGATACAATACATCTTGGGTAATCAGATTTAATTCATTTATTTTATCAACAATTCTCAATCTTGCAGTTTTTATAACATCAGAGGTGTAACCAATATACTTTTCGAAAATCAGGTCGGAAGAAATTCTAAAGCTTACAACACCTATCAGTATTATTGGAATAAAGATTTGGATATATGCAACTGCCAAAAATTTCTTGTCTATTGAAATGCTTCTGTAATATTTTAAAAACCTATCCAAAATTCCTTTACTTTTTCTCATACTTATTCACCCAATTTTTTCATATTCTCTTCCCATGCCAAAATAGCTTTTGCCCAAAACTGCTCAGGCGTAATTTTGTCATTTAGAACATAAGGAATGTTTTTAGTAACAACCTCGTCCCAAATAGTCCTATCAATAAAATGGTCAGGCGGTGAAACAAGCACATCTGCATCTTTAATAAGCCCTTCAGCCTTTGCTCTGAGTGGATTTGTAATTTTTGGTGGATTTGTTATTTTCACGTTTGGAATAAGTCCCGTCCTCTCAACAAAGATTCTTGCTGTTTTTTCTGAGGTGAGATACTTTAAAAGTCTTATTGCTGCATCCCTCTTTTTGGGGTCTTTCCAGCAAGATGCGCTCATATAAAATGTTCCTCCACCAAGCCCATAAATTAGCTGTCTCTTGCCACCTGATATTACCTGAGGGAAAAAATATATATCTACTGTTTTTGGATCACATTTTGGAATAAACCAAGACCCTTGAACAATCATAGCTGCCTTTTTGGATAAAAATAAATCATTTCGCTGTTTGCTTGTAAGAGTATAGTAATTATCAGGAAACGCTCCTATTTTGTAGAGCTCTTTTAAGTAATCCAGCGCTTTTATGTAAGATGGTGATATCTTATGACCTTTTAAAGGGTTTTCCACTTCTTGCTTTGTCCCAATTGCAACTACTAAGTTTTGATATATGTACGTACCTTCTGGCTGAGCATTGAAAGCAATGGGAATGATCCCTTTGGCCCTGAGTTTTTTACACACGTCCTTGAGCTGAGTAAAATTTTGAGGTACTTTCAAATGATATTTTTCAAATATGTCCTTGTTTACAAAAAGACACTCAACAATTGTCTCAAAGGGGAGTCCATAAATTTTCCCATTCCACATAACATATTTCCACATATTAGGATAAAAACCTTGATACCACTTTCTATCACTTTTTAGCACATTGGTTAATTCAGCAACTTTATCGTTTTTAATCAATATATCTCTAACAGACCCTGGGAAAAGACCAAAGACATCAGGAGAGTTTCCTGAAGCAAAATCAGTTTGAAGTTTTATCAAAAAATCATCACCAAATAAAGACTCATTAACAACCATAATATCCTTATTCTCTTCTTGGAACTTATTCAAAACAAATGAAAGTGTGTCAGCATAAGGGTCAACACCCCCCCATGAACTAATAAATCTCAGCTCAGTTTTAATATTTGTTTCATCATTGGCAATCATTATGTTTTCTTGAATGTTTTTTTGTGTATTCAAAATTAGCATCAATATTATTGTAATGGTAGTTATTAGCGGTATGAAAAAGCTAAAGTAAGCTATCTTCTTTTTACTAAACATTAAAAATCCCAACCTTACACTCTTGCTTGAATAACTACATTTTTAATTATATTTTACCTTATCTTTCATGCCCCAATCAATTTAATTAATTGACTAATATTAGTAACAAACGGGATACCAATATAAAACTGACTATTGGTATCCCGTTTGTCTATATTTTTTTATTTCTTTCTTCCAGTCTTCTTTAAGAACTCATCATATTGTTTCTGAGCTTCTTTTATTATAATGTCAACTCCAGCTTGTTTAAACTTCTGGATTGCCTGTGGTATATACTTATCTGGGTCAACAGAACCTGTCTCAAGAAGTGGAATGTACTGTTTCCATACACTCTTGCATGCAGCAACTTGAGTCTTAACCTTTGAGTCATCAAAGTTAAACCCAAGGCTCAAAAGTGGCAGTGCTTTCTTGTTATACTCTTCAAAGTTTTTCCACTTGTTCGGGTCTTCATTCTCATAGATGTAGTTTATAAACTGGTTACCAAACATCCAACCAAGACCTGGGCTGTAGTCCTTTGCTTTTGGACCAGGAGCAATAATACCTTTCTTTTTATCTTTGAATACGTAGTGCTGACCTTCGATACCAAAGTTTACTAAGTTGTTTAGATACTTGTCTGTGTTGAAGAGCTCTAAGAACATGAGTGCTCTTTCAGGATTCTTAGATTTTGCATTTATTGCCTGCATTGAACCAATACACTCTCTTGTAGACATAACAGGTGGTGTGATGTCAATCTGCTTCCACTCATATCCTGTTGAGATTGACATTTCAGCATCTTTACCAGGTTTTAAAGACTGTGGCATTACGAATACCTTTCCTGCCTTCAAATCTGACATCCAGTCTGTAACCTGAGCTGCGTCTTTTCTGATGTAACCTGCCAAGTAATACTTTCTTACTGTCTTAAAGAGAGCTTTTGTATTTGGCTGTTCAAGTTCATTTACTATCTTTGTACTCTTGTTATTTGGATAGAGTGAAACAGGAACATCATCATCTACAACCTTATCCCAGTCAAGCAAGAATCTTGGAGACTCACCTGCATATGCTCCTAATGGATATACTCCCGGCTCTTTTTGCTTAATAACCTTCAGATATGGCTCTAAATCTTCTAACTTCTTAACTTTTTTGAACATGTCCTGAAGCTTATACTTCTTTACCAAGTCCATTCTTACAATAAATCCCCAGTTATGAGCCTTTTCTTTGTTTGCAGGAATTGCATACAAAATGCCATTAATTGAAGCACCCTTTATAAAATCATCACCTAAAAGCTTCTTTGTCTTTGGTGCATACTTTGAAAGAAGGTCATTTCCTGGTTTGTTGAGTGGTAAAAACGCACCTTTTGCAACGTTAGTTCTGTAGTTGTTTGTCCAAATAGCTGTAAAACAGATGTCAAATGGCTCACCAGCTGCAATCTTTGTCTGCATTCTGTCGTTGTACTCGCCCCAGTCAAACATTGTCATTTTGATTTCAGCATTGAGTTTTGGTTTAATGTACTCATTTACCTTTTGGTTAATCAAATCCCAGTCTTTCTGTGGTGTACCGATGACATACCATGTGAGTTTAACATAAGGAAGTTTAGATGAAGATGCTGCAAAGCCACTTACGATGCCAATCACGCTTGTCAACGCAAACGCTAAGATGAGCATTACTACAAAGAACTTTTTGAGTTTCACAAAAACCAACCTCCCCAACTTTTTGTTTTTTATTATAAGCCCCAAAGCCTGTTAAAACCAGACTTTTGAGGCCTATATCCACCACGCATTATCCTTTGATAGCACCTATTGTAAGACCTTTAACAAAATATCGCTGGAAGAATGGATAAGCTAAAACTATTGGACCCATTCCCAAAACTGCCATTGCCATTCTTGCAGATTCTGCAGGTATGTCAGGCGGAATAGATGGATTCATCGCTAATTTGGAAGCAATCTCTGCTAAGTATTGTATTTTTTGCTGAACCCTGTACATTAAATATTGCAAGTTATATAGTTCTTCCTTTTCAATCAACATAAACGGAAGCCACCAGTCATTCCAGTACATTATTGCTGCAAAGAGTGCTATTGTTGCAAGTCCCGGCTTTACTAATGGAATAACTATTTTGAAAAATATAGTAAATTCCCCGGCACCATCAATCTTGGCTGATTCAATTATAGAGTCAGGCAAGGACATTGAAAGGTATGTTCTAAAAATCAAGACGTACCACATATTCATTACATATGGAAAGATGAGAGCAAAAATTGTGTTTTTCAAATGCAGTACATTTACACAAACTATATACCACGGCACAAGTCCAGCGTTAATCAACATTGTGAAAAATCCAAAGAAAGTGAAGAATTTTCTATACTTAAAATCTTTTCTGAACAGTACATATGCGTACATTGAAACTACCGCAACACAAAGAAGTGTACCTACCGCAGTTACAAATATTGTAATACCATACGCACGTGCAATTGCAATCCCTTGCCCAAGTACAAAATCATATGACTTTGGACTAAATTTGACTGGAATTAGTCTATAGCCTACTTGTCTCATTGCCTCATCATCACTTAGAGATATAGCAACAACTGCCCAAAGAGGAACTAAGCATAAGAAAGTTATTAATAAAAACACTATGTGTAATATCACTTCTGCCGATGTCGATATTTGCATAAATTTGCTTTTTGAATGCATGAATCCTCACGCCTTTCCTATTTTGATTGTTAAAAGAGAGCTTTTTCTGGATCAAGTCGTCGAACAATTAGATTTGAAGTCAACACTAATATAAAACCCATTATCGACTGGTAAAAGCTTGCTGCCGAAGCCATTCCTATGTCATTCATCCCCATTAATGTCCTGTATACATATGTATCAATGACGTTTGTAACATCATAGAGTGCACCGCTGTTCATAGGAAGCTGATAGAAGAGACCAAAGTCTGCATAAAATATTCTTCCTATACCAAGCAGGACAAGTACCACTACCAGTGGAGACAAAAGTGGAAACGTGATATGTTTTATCTGTTGCCACTTGCTCGCTCCATCAATAAGCGCTGCTTCATAGTACTCAGGATCGATTCCTGTAATTGCAGCTAAATATATAACCGCATTGTATCCTGTGTATTTCCATAGATTTGCTAAAATAAGTATCACCGGCCATGGTTTTGGCTCAACATACCATGCAATTGGTTCTATTCCAAGTTTAGGCAAAATCAACGTATTTAATATTCCAAGGTCAACACTCAAGAATGCAAACGCCATGTATGCAACAACAACCCATGATAAAAAGTAAGGCAAAAACATTACTGACTGGTAAAACTTTGCCATAAATCTTGCTCTCATCTCACTTAAGGCAATTGCAGTTGCAATAGCAGCTAAATTACCAAGAACAATGAATGCTAAGTTATATAAGAGTGTATTTCTTGTAATTATAAATGCATCAGGCGTTTTGAATAGAAATTCAAAGTTTTTAAAACCAACCCATGGACTTTTTAAAATTCCTACATCATAATGTACATCTTTAAAAGCGATGATAAGACCAAACAGTGGAAGATAAGAAAATGCAATCAGGAGAATTACCCCAGGTAGTGCCATTATAAATAATGGAAAATTTTTGTTAAGTTCTTTTACAAAACCAGAGCGTGAATATGTGCGCTGACCACTTCTCATCTTGCATGTTCCCCTTTCTATGTTAAATCTTTGGAAATATCCCTTGTGCTGAGTTTGATTTTCAACTATAGTTTACAATCTTACTTATAAAAAATGAATTGATAAAATTGCATTCTTTTTGTTAATTATTGATATGTAAATTTGCATTATTTTGATTTAAAAGCAGTCAAAAAAGTATAAATTAAAAAATGTAGAAGGCAGAAAAAAAGGAACTATCCTATTTGATAGTCCCTTTATGTGGTACAAGCTTATTATAAAATCTATCCTTTTACATCTTTCCTGTAAGTTCTAAAATTTTGTAGATTATTTGTGTAGCCTCTGCACGTGTAACCTTTGCTTTTGGCCCAAAACTTCCATCTGTAAATACATCCATGAGTCCAAGCGAAATAGCAGCATTTACATCTTGTCTTGCCCAGCTACTGATTGAGTTTTTGTCTGATATTGCAATCTCTTCAGTAGCTTCAGCTTTTTCATCTGTCAAAATCCTGTAAATTCTCATTGCAAACACTGCCATTTCTTCCCGTGTCACTGCCTTCTCTGGTTTTATATATTTGCCATCTCCCAAAATTATGCCTGCCTTATATGCCGTAGATACTTCATTTGCATACCAGCTATTTTTGCTTACATCTGCAAACTCTCCGTTGTAGCTTTCCTCTTGCAAATCTAAGAGTCTGACTGCCATAGCAGCAACCTCAGCTCTTGTGACTGCCTTTTCAGGGCCAAATAAATTTGTAGAAATTCCATTGACTATTTTCTTAGAATAAAGCTTTGAAATAGCCTCATACCCAGTTGTCTGAGGGGTAACATCTTCAAAAAGCATATTTGTAAATCTTACATTGTCTAAGTACATTCTACCTTTAAAATCACTGTTTACATCTGCAACAACTATGATTATGTCTCGCAGATGGGTATCAGGTCCAATAATCTTCCCCTCTTTTATCTTATCTAAATCAAAAGAAATTTTGAAAGAATAAAGGTCATCTGGTGTTTTCTTCAGTGTAGATAAATTGGTCAAATCTATATTAAAGCTATCCTCTGCCTGTGCCCAATAGTTAAGAGAAGGTGGTGCAAACGCCAGGAAGATTGCAAGCTCACCTTTTGTTGCCTGTTTTGGTTTTAGGTAAAAGTCAAAGCAGAGATACTTACAATCACCTCTTGTTGTATTTATATTCCTCAAAATTAGCCTTGGAGCAGAAGCCCAACCATCTTGAGGCTTTTTTTCAGGGTACTCAACCTCCCATGAAAGTGCATTTGAACCATTTGCCTCTTCTATTGTTAAAGCACCTTTAACACCAGATGGTCCATCCCAGTCCCAACCTTGCCGTGTACCATCTTCAAAATCAGATGGCAAAATAGGTTGACCAATTGGGGCACACGCGACTTGATCTTGAGAAATTTTCAATGTTCTCTCAATAGGCTGATATGGAATACCCTTTATTCTTGATCGTACATATTCACCAGAGATGCTAAGTTCTGAAATATCCCATTTCTGGTCGCTGCCAGGGTCCAAATCTGTTGCTTGAGACACACCGCTAATGTAGGGTACAAAAGCACCAGAAGTCTCATTTTTATTTGTCAAGGACCAGTTTACCCAGCTTATATTGTTTGCGTTGAGGTACTCAAGCCATTTGTCAGCCTCATCAAGATATGGTCCACCATCACCGCTTGCCTCACTTGTCCCCCATTCTGTTACAAATACTGGAATACCTGCTTCAATTGCCATCTTCATATTTTCAAACACATATCCATCTACCTTGTGTGTACCTGCATAGAAGTGAACAGAATACATAACCTTGTCATCAGCAATTGGGTCCTGAATCGCAAAATCTGGTCTTTGGCTCCAATTTGGCGAACCTACAATTATAATGTTTTCATTTCCCATCTGACGCAGCATCTTTATAATTGGTTCAGCATAAGCTTTTACCTTTTTCCACCCTGCTTCATCATTTGTTACACCTGGGTCTGTTGGGTTTGGCTCATTACACAACTCATAAATTATATGAAAATCGTTTGGAAATTTTTGGGCTATCTCCTTGAAAAAGTCTTTTGCCCCTTTATAAATTTCTGCATTGGGGTCGCCGGGATTGAGAACATGCCAATCTACGATTACATACATGTCGTTTTGAATTGCCAATTTAATACCTTCAATGACCTTGTCTTTTAGTTGAGGATTTGTAGCATATCCACCTTCTCCTACATACATTGCCAAGCGAATTACATTGCAACCCCAGTCATTTGCAAGTGCAGCAAACGCATTGTTGTTAATTATCTGTGGAAACCATTGCAGTCCGTGTGTGCTCATACCACGAAGCTGAATAGGCTCTCCATTTTGGTCAGCTAAAATCCTTCTTCCATTTTGTTTGATAATTTGCAGTCTTCCAGCCACAGAAGGTTTTTTTACCAAGTTGTTGCCAATCAGGTGTGGATACTTATCTTTTTCATACGCAGTATTTTGAGCAAATGTAACAAAGGAAAAAAGAGATAGTAAAAAAGTAAAAACCATAAAGACTGCAAAAACTCTAAGACATTCTTTCTTCATAAAACTCACCCTCCTAAAATAACGTTTGTAATCATTGAAAAATTCCCTAAATACCGCATGAAAATTTACCTTGCACACCTTCTTTTGTCTCCTCTTCTCTTGTAAAATCTTCTCCTTTTTCGTCAAAGAAAAAAATCCCTCTCAGATACGCAACTTTGAAAGGTCTAAATAATTTTAAAACAACTAAATCTAACTACCAGTACATGTAATCGTTATCATCTCTTTAGAAATTACTATAGTTCATCTTTTGACTAAATTGAATTAAGAAAATTGAATTTTTGTTTTGAAACCTTGACATGGTATTTGTACTATATTGAAATGAAATGAAGTAAAAATTTTATAACAACAAAACAAGGCTCATACCCTTTTTCAAGTTTAGGTACTTTTCTCAAGGATATGAGCCCTTTAAATCTTTTTATAGCAACTCTTTCTCCAGTGATTATCTATACCTTCACAACATCTACCTTAATATGAAGCTCACGAAGCTGTTTTGGCTCAACCTCTGATGGCGCATCTGTGAGCGGGCAAGATGAGTCCTTTACTTTTGGGAATGCAATTGTATCTCTTATTGAATCAAGCCCTAAAAGAAGCATACAGAGTCTGTCAAACCCATATGCAATTCCGCCATGCGGTGGTGTTCCGTATTTGAAGGCCTCAAGCAAAAATCCAAATCTGTCTTGTGCTCGCTCTTCAGTAAAGCCAAGTGCCTTGAACATTCTCTTTTGCAGCTCTGTTGAGTGAATTCTTATTGACCCACCACCAATCTCTGTTCCATTTAGAACAATGTCATATGCTTTTGACCTGACTCTTGCTGGATCTGTCTCCAAAAACTCTATGTCCTCATCCATTGGCGATGTAAATGGATGGTGTTTTGCCACATACCTTCCTTCTTCTTCTGAGTATTCAAAAAGCGGAAATTCTGTTACCCACAAAAGATTGAATTTAGACTTGTCAAGAAGGTTCAATCTTCTTGCAATCTCAAGTCTGACATTTCCAAGGACGTCAAATACAATCTCGTCTTTGTCTGCTGAGAACAAAAGAAGGTCGCCAACCTGTGCATCAAGTCTCTTTAAAATCTCATTTATCTCTTCTTCCTTTAAAAACTTGACAATTGGTGATTTTAATCCATCACTTTCAACTGCTATCCATGCAAGTCCTTTTGCACCAAAATTCTTAGCGTACTCAACCAAGGCATCTATCTCTCGTCTTGAAAATTTCACAGCACACCCTTTTGCGTTTATTGCTCTAACTGATCCACCTTTGTTTGCGGCATCTGCAAAGACCTTGAACTCACAATGTTTTACAATGTCAGTGAGATTAACAAGCTCCATTCCAAAACGTGTGTCAGGTTTGTCTGTTCCAAATCTTTCCATTGCTTCTTTGTATGTCAGTCTTGGAAGAGGAAGTTTTAGATCTATTCCAAGCATTTCTCTGAAAATTGTCTGAAGAAGCCTTTCGTTTATCTCAATCACATCATCTACATCAACAAATGACATTTCAATATCAATCTGCGTAAACTCAGGTTGCCTGTCTGCACGCAAGTCCTCGTCTCTGAAGCACTTTACAATCTGAAAATACTTGTCAAACCCAGCAACCATTAAAAGTTGTTTGAAAAGCTGTGGTGACTGTGGCAGTGCAAAGAACTTGCCAGGAAAGATTCTGCTTGGAACAAGATAATCCCTTGCACCCTCTGGTGTTGATTTTGTAAGCATTGGTGTTTCTATTTCAATAAAGCCGTTTTGGGATAAGAAATTTCTAACCACTTGGTAAAGTTTGTGTCTGAACATTAGGTTTCTTTGCATATCAGGTCTTCTGAGGTCAAGGTATCTATACTTTAGCCTTACAGCTTCATTTACATTTATCCCTTCTTCAATTGGGAATGGCGGTGTTTCGGACTTGCTAAATATCCTAAGCTCCTTTGCCCTTACCTCAACCTCACCAGTTTTGATCTTAGGGTTTACTGTGTCAGGTGGTCTTTTTTCTACAATGCCTCTGATGCCAATACAATATTCGCTTCTCAAACTGTCTGCTTTCTCCATAAGTTCTTCGCCCATCTTCTCGTCAAACACAACCTGAACAATTCCAGTTCTGTCTCGCAAATCAACAAATATTATTCCACCAAGGTCACGTCTTGTGTCAACCCAACCTGTCAAAATCACTTCTTTCCCAACATCTTCAAGCGACACTTCTCCACAGTACTTTGTTCTTTTGAAGCCTTTGATGCTTTCCAATAATATCACCCTCTTTGTAAATTTTGTTTATATCTTACTTTTGATGTACTGAGCCAAACTTTCTATTCTTACAACCTCTTCTGATGATGTCTTCATGTTTCTTAGTTTGCAAACACCTTTTTCAATCTCATCATCGCCGATTATGACTGAAAAATCACAACCCAGCTTATCTGCATATTTCATCTGAGACTTTAGACTCCTTGAAAGCTCCTCAATCACAGTTGAAATCCCTTCAAACCTCAAAGTACTTGCAATTTCAAACGCTTTTTTAGTTGCCAAATCTCCTAAGGTTGCAACAAAAACTTGAGGAACCTGTGGCTTTTGTGGAATCAGACCTTTTTGTGAAAGAAGCATTATAAGCCTCTCAACACCAATTGCAAAGCCAATGCCAGGGGTACTGCTTCCACCTATCTGCTCTATTAAGTTATCATACCTTCCCCCACCACAGATTGCAAGTTCTTTGTCCAAAACAACGTCAACAATCTCAAAAACTGTCTTTGTATAGTAATCCAATCCTCTTACAATGTAAGGGTCAACTCTGTAACAAACACCTGCTGCGTCCAAATACCCTTTTAGAGCTTCAAAATGAGTTTTGCACTCATCGCAAAGATACTCTAGTGGCTTTGGAGCATCTTGGGCAATCAGCTTGCAATTATCTTCTTTGCAGTCCAAAATCCTCATCGGATTTTTATCAAGCCTTTGTTTGCAGGTTGGACAGAGCTTATCATAGTAGCCTAAAAAGTATTCCTTGAGATTTTTTACATAGTCCTTTCTGCAAACAGGACAACCAATACTGTTTATATTCACAACAATATTGTCAAGCCCAAGAGAAACAAAGAAATTGTATGATAGTGAAATAATCTCTGCATCTGTCACGGGTGACTTTGAACCAAAGTTTTCAATACCAAATTGATGAAACTCTCTGTACCTTCCGCCTTGGGTATTTTCATATCTGAATGCTGATATAATGTAATAAAGACGCTGTGGCATTGGTCGGGAGGCAAAACCGTGTTCAATGAACAGTCGCGCAACAGAAGCTGTCCCTTCTGGACGCAATGTTATACTTCTTCCACCTTTGTCTAAAAAAGTATACATCTCTTTTTGAACAATGTCTGTTGTCTCACCAACGCCTCGCTGGAAAAGCTCTGTATATTCAAATGTTGGGAATCTTACTTCTTGATAGCCGTAAAGTTTGCAAATCTGCCTGAATTTGCCCTCAACATATTGCCATATATAGCTTTCTTCTGGCAAGACATCCTTTGTTCCTTTTGGTGCTTGGATTTTCATAATAGTTGTCTCTCCTTGAAGGTAATTTATTTTTGATTTTTACAATATTTAAATTATATACTACCTGTGAAGAAAGTTTCAATCTCTAAAATAAAACAAAAAGCTACAGGATGGTTAAAAATCTATATATCTCCTGTAGCTGGCTTCGTGTAATTATCGCATCTAATCCTATAAGGGATAATTAAATCCACCATAAAATTGTACAAATGTCTATGCTGCAATATCTGAATAGTTTGCTATAATTATCTCTGTTTTAGTTTTAAGAAGTTCATCCACTATCTTTTCAAGCTTAAGTGCTGTTTCATCATCAAGATAAGCTTCTCCACATTGTCCACATACAAGGGCTGGAACGTTTTTTATAATCACAGTTTGGTTACCAACATCAACAATATGTTTAATCTTTCCTTCTTTCATTTCTGTTCTACACAATGGACACTTCATTTTTTATTTCCTCCTCGTTTTAAAATCAATCATCCATTCGTCCTCAGAAGGAAAATATGCAGTTATAAGCCACAAAAAACCATCTCCAACTGCACAGACTACATGAAGTGGTGAACCATTTTTGGGTACCCAAGAGAGTAAACAACTCGGATTAGGATAATCATTTTCATACTGCCCTATAATTATTGTTACTTTACACCTTGTTGGTTTTGTTGTATCTAATAATATTCATTCTTGATTATACCACATTTTCATATTCTTTATATCTACTATCTTAGCAAAAAAAGCTAATTGGCATTCGCCAACCAAATCCCTACACCTGCTGCCATTATGCCAAACACAACAGAGAGGAACACATACAGAAAAGCCTTTTTATGCTTTGATTTTTTTACATACATTGATGCCTCAAGCATAAAGGTAGAGTATGTAGTGAATCCACCCAAAAGACCTGTTGTTAAAAACAGTTTGTATCCTTGTGGTAAATGCTTTGATGACAAAAAACCTATGAAAAAACACCCAACTACGTTTATAAACATGGTTGAAATTGGGTGCTCTCTTTCCATAACTTCTTTGAAGATCTTAGAAATTATATACCTCAAAACTGCACCTGCAACCCCGCCAAGTCCAACAATAAAAAGATTCATACCTCTTGAGCCACCTCTTCTTTTTGCCTTCTTGCTGCAACAAACTCTGCTGCCTCATAACCCAGTAGTGCTGCAAAAAGCCCAAGCAAAATTGAAAGTACAGGATACACAAAAGCCTTTGCCGCCACACCTTTTGAGATAAGTTTTATTATCTCAATTATAAATGTTGAAAAGGTTGTAAAACTGCTTATAAACCCAGTTGTAATCATGTGACGAACAGCTGGTTTTATCTTTATATGATCAATAGTAATCTGTGCAACAAAGCACAAAATAAAGCTGCCAAGCACATTTATAAAAAGTGTGGCTGTTGGAAAATCAGCTACATAAAGCTGTGAAATTAAGTACCTGCTTATCGCACCAAAAAATGCACCTACTGAGATTGCAGCAATGTTTTTCATCTTTTTTGTCTCTCCTTCCTTCTGGGTAAGTTGCTCATAATTAGAAGGACAATTTTGACTATATAAACAAAAAACTCCTACAAATATTACGCCTTTTTGAAAAGACGCAATATTTGTAGGAGTCATCAGCCATCATTGGCATTTGTTCGGCGGACTCCATCGCCGTTGCAGTAGTATTATAACATGTGAAATTGAATATGTTCAATAGCATTTTTAAACAAAAATTTTAGCCAAATTCTTAGTTTGAATATTCAATATTATGGGCTATAATAAGAATAAACAGAATTAAAAAGAGGTAATAAATCCAAGATGGAAACATTTTGGTTGTTTTTGATATGTTCTATTCTGTTTGCTCTCAACTTCTTTGTTACAAAAAGGTATGGGCTTAAAAATGTAGAATATGAAATTTATTTTGAAGAAGAAAAAAGTAGTGAAGGGCAAGAGATACATATAGTCGAGAGAATCTACAATGGCAAGATTTTGCCTCTTCCATGGGTAAAGTCTGAGTTTGAAATTTCTTCATCTTTTTTTATGGAAAACTCTAAAAACTATGTTGTCGGAGACAAGCTAAGATATATTTCTATCTTCTTCTTGCTGCCCTATCAGCAGATTGTAAGACGTCATAAGTTTGTCGCAACAAAACGTGGTTTTTATAAGCTTGACAAAATCTATCTTGTAACAGGAGATTTGTTTGGCCTGGCAACTGCTGATAGATGTTACTATGTAAGTGACACTTTGACTGTATACCCTGCATTTTTGGACTTGCAAAAACATCTTTTGCCTCGATCAAGCTTGTCTGGGGAGACAATTACTAAGAGACATTACTATGAAGACATCTTCCACTTTGCCGGAATAAGAGAGTATCAGAGCCATGATGCCTTTAACAGAATAAACTGGAACGCAACTGCAAAGTACAATACTTTGATGGTAAATAAATATGAATACACCTCATCGGGTGATGCAATTATTCTTTTAAATGTCCAAAGTTCAGAGTATGAAAGAAAAGAGGTTTTTAATAAAAACATCATTGAATTTGGAATTAAAATTGCAGCAAGCCTGGCTAATGAATGCCTAAAAGCCTCCACACCGGTGGGATTTGCGTGTAACTCACTTGATGAGGAAACAGGCCAGCCTCTTGAAATTCTTCTTCCTTCTCAAGATGCAAACCAGCTTCTAAAGGTGTGTGAGGCTTTGGCACATGTCAAAATTCAAGTAAATCAGTACTTTGAGGTTTTACTGTATGATGTTTTAAGATCATATAACTTCAGAGAGCTTTTTATCATCACATGCTTTGTCAACAAAGAAATGGAGGAATGTATAAGACTTTATTCATCTTTTGGAATAAAATTTACACTTATTATGCTCGAACATGACCCACATGCATTTGATTTAGAATCAGAAAATGTGAGAGTATTTTTGGCAAAAGAGATTGTAAAATAAATACTGAAGTTTGTTTAACCCCCAAATTTTCTTCTATTTCTGGTATGCAATAAAAAGGCTCACTGGTGCAATCTCAAAGCTGCCTATTGCTTCTTTTTCAGAAGAGTCAGGGAAAACAATGCCATCATTTGCTTTTATACGCCAGCTACCTTCTGGAAGCTGCAAAATCTTCTTTCCCTTAAAAGGATTGTAGGCAACAATAATCTTTTTCCACTCATCATATGGGTATGTTATTATAAAAGCAACAACCCCATCTGGTGCAGGAATAAATCTTAAGTATTTCTTTATCTCTCCGCTTGACCTCATCCTAAAAGCAATGTGCTTTCTTCTCAGTTTTATCAAATCACAGTAAAACTTAAATGTGTCAAAAAACTTCTCTTTTAAACTCCAATCAATTTTGTTTATGTCATCGCCAGCATTGTAGGTATTAGGATGACCACCTTTGCTCCTGTTAAACTCAACTCCACCATGTAAAAAAGCAACCCCTTGCGATGTCAGCACAATGGCATTTGCAAGCCTTGATGCCCTGTCAATCCAAAAGATGTCCTCACCAACCATTGTCTTTTGCAGCTTGTCAAAAAGTGTCAGGTTGTCATGACAGGAAACATAGTTTACACATTCATCAGGTTCTTTTGCAAAATCATCAATTGCCGCTTTGATACCCTGTTTTAGCCTCTCAACATCTGATAGATTTCCATGCACATATCCCGTTTTGTAGCCGTCAAGGTCACCTCTTATGGCATCTCTAATCCTGTCGTTAAAAAGTCCGATTGAATAGCCTTGATGACAAGATGACAAGATTGTAGCCATCTCTTCAACAAGGCAGGTGCTATCGCCCATCACCCAACCTTCACCATAAATCAACGCTTTCGGATTTCGTTTTCGCACCTCATTAGCAATATGCCTCATTGTTTTACAGTCAATAAGCCCCATCAGGTCAAACCTAAAACCGTCTATGTGAAACTCTTCTGTCCAGTAGATAATAGTGTCAAGGATGAATTTCCTCACCATTGGCTTTTCTGTTGCAAGCTCATTTCCACATCCTGTCGCATTTGAATAATCTCCATAGTCATCTACCCTGTAAAAGTATTCAGGTACAATCTTGTCAAATATAGAGAATTTTCCGCCCTTTGTGTGATATGTGTGATTAAAAACAACATCCATCACAACTCCAATTCCATTTTCATGAAGCTTTTTTATCATTGTTCTAAGTTCTTTCAACGCTTCAATACCACCGCTTTTTGTCGAAAACCAATACTCAGGACACTGGTAAAGCACTGGGTCATATCCCCAATTGTATCTTTTGTCTGGGTTTTTGTCATCAACACTCCCAAAATCAGATATTGGTAAAAGATGAACATGAGTCACTCCAAGCTCTTTTAGGTGCAAAAGACCGGTTGAAATCCCTTCCTTGTAATATCCTTCCTGACAAAAACCTAAAAACTTTCCTCTCAAATTTTCATCAATTCCAGAGCTTTGGTCAATTGTAAAATCTCTTACATGCATCTCGTAGATTATAGCATCATTTTGCTTTTCAATATTGTCAACAAAACTATCAGCTTGCCATCCATCTATCAAGCCATCTGCCGGGTCAAATATATAACTTTTGCCAGAGTTTGACGAAGATGCCTTAGAGTATGGGTCTGGGACGTGATATACAATATAGCCTTCATCATCTTCGTAATTGTAATGCCAGATTTCGTAAAGGTAAAAATGATTCTTTAAATCCCCTGGGAGATATACATCCCAAGTACCATTCTCTGCCCTTGACATTTCCTTTTCAAATTTGAAATTTTCATGCTCATCAAATATCTGAATCTTTACTTTATAGGCAGTTGGAGCCCAGAGTCTAAAATAGGTTCCATATGGTTCATACCTTGCACCAAGCTCCCTGGCATAGAAATACTCGTTTCTTATCAAAATCTCTCTTGGACGTGCATATTTGTATTCGTTTTTGTACATTACTTTGTATTTCAAATTTGCCCAAAGCCTTTTGGTAGTTGTAATTTTCACCATGTTTGTGAAAGCTGCTTCTCTGTCAAAATAGTCCTCTATTACAATATCATTTCCATATCCTGGAGGATACCAAAGTTTTCGGCTTGCTCCTTCTGCAAATTTAAACTTTTGCCCAATCTTAATATCCTTTAAATCTTTTATAAGCTCATACCTTCCCCTGAGTTTTGAATAAGTAAGTTCCCACTCAGGCGAAATTGTCCAGTTGTTCATATCCCCAATAACAAAAACTGGCCTTACCGTAGACTTTCTGTGAAAATCAAAGTGTCCTTCTTTTAAAACAAATCTAATCTTTCCTTTTTGTTCGCAGATTTCATAGCCTCTTGTTTCTGCTTCAAATGGATTTTCTGAGTGTGGCATGAGCTTTTCTACCTTTTCAATATCTATTTCCTGATCATCTAAAAAAACCTTGAAATCTTCCTTTTTAACTGAATGAACCATCTGAGCAAGTACTACTGTTATCTCGTTAAAATCGTCTATATATGCTTTCACTATCATCAAACTCACCCTATCATTCTTAAGATTTAGAATATGACAATAAGATTATTCTAATTCATCTTTATTGATTTTTTAATACCCTAAAAGTTTTATTGGAAAAACGAAAAGGGGACTATTCACTTTGCCTTTTGAATAGTCCCCCTTTAAAATTCTTTATATATGCCAATCTCTCTGCTTTTATATTTTTCCTTGCTTTTTCAATATCTTTTCCATCTCGTCAACAAGCTGTCCAAAGTAAGTTAGCAAATTGTCAACAGGCTTTGTTGATGTCATATCAACACCTGCTTTTTTAAGAACATTGATCGGATAATCTGAACTTCCTGCTTTTAAGAACTCTATATACTTCGCAGTATTGCCCTTTTCAATATTCTTTACAACCTCGTTTGCAGCAGCCATAGAGGTTGCGTATTTATAAACATAAAAGTTCATGTAAAAGTGTGGTATCCTTGCCCACCACAATGTTGCAAGCTTATCAACTTCAAAATTATCACCATAGTACTTCTTCATCAAGTTACCCCAAATATTGCACAAAGTTTCTGCAGAAAGTGCTTCGCCTTTCTCTACTCTTTCATGGATTTCCTTTTCAAACTCCGCATACATAACCTGAGTATAAACAGTACCTCTTATATTTTCTACTAAGGTATTTAGTAGATAAAGTCTTTCATCATCACTTTTTGCTTTCTTAAGTAAATAGTTAATCATAAGAAGCTCATTTGTTGTTGAGGCAACCTCGGCTGTGAAGATTGGTACATTGGAATTTATATACTTTTGTGTCTTGTTTGTATAATATGAATTTATAGCATGCCCAAGTTCATGAGCAAGAGTCAAAACAGAATCCATAGTATTGTTATAGTTCATAAGGATATAAGGATGTGTATCATACGCTCCCCATTGATATCCAGGTTAACCGAACTGTGCACACTAGCACAGCAGCCCCTGCCCCTAGAAGCAGGAACTTGCGCCCTTTTTATCCGGGTCCCCCCACTTGCCCTGAAACCAAAAGCGATTTCAGGACAGAGAGGTCACGCAGGACCCTCTCAGGGGAGAGTGGCGTTACCACCGCTACCCTGAGAACTCGCCAGAGATTGCGAGTTTCCCCGCAGACACCAGAACTTGTTCCATCCAGAGGTTCTGATGCCCTCCCTGACTCACTCCCAGGGCTTTGTAAAATTTTTATCGCTCTATCTATCTCCTTAAGTTGTTTTTTTCTAACGTATGTGTTTTTAACTACCTTCTTTACGTATTCCTTCAGCTCCTCCAGACTATTTGCATCAAGCCTACTGAGGAGCTCCATGTAGTTGTGTGGTATCCTCTCTTTTAGCCCAAGCCCTCTTCTCGCTATAACATATGCTGCCGCTACATCCTTGCTTACCATAAACTGCGGTGCGTACTTCAACATCCCTATTACAGTAGTATACGCCGGGTCTATTTCTATAACCTCAATTCCCCTTCTCTTTGCTAATATCTTAATCTTATCCAAAAGTGACTTGTAACTGAAAAAGTGTCTTATCCGTCTTGATTTCCTTCCTGAAAAGTCACCTCTTCGCCCTTTGTCTTTTATATCCAACCTTTCAATCACAATAGCTTTTTGTTTCTCTTCTGCCATCTTTATTATTTCATACGCATACTGCCATCTGAAATACTCCCTTTTGTTTAAGCTGCCACTCTCGAGTTCTGGCATTGGGATTTTACCATAGCTTACAAACTGCCCATTTTTGTTTGTTTCTGCCCATGCTATGTGAGTCGGATATGCATTCGCATCTATACCTATAACACCGTTTTCTTTGGTTATCATAACCTTTGGAAAAACTTCTTCGAATGTAAAGTAGGCGTATATCGTGCCTTTCTTCAGTTTTAACTCAACAGAATAAGCCACATTGCTCATTGCAAGACTCTGTAAAAACTGTTCTCTGTTTTCTATTTTTCCACATTGACTTTTCCAACCTGCCTCTATTCTCGCATAGGCATATTCTCTGTTTCCTGTATTTATCCTCAGAACAGTTCTGTTCTCCCTCACTTCAATTCTTGTGTTGAGATTTCCTTTCTTGCCTCTTTCTCCTCTTGAGTAAAGATTGCCTTTCCTTTTCTCATACCATTCCAGTTTTAGCTTTTTATATGCTTCCCCATTTGTATGGCGTCTTTGTAGTTTTTCAAAAAGCTTTCTGCCACCAAATATGACTTTTCTCGGATTTTCTCCTCTCTCTTCACAGGATTTTAAAAGACTCTCTGCTTTCATTACTGCGTCGGATACATATCTTGCGTTTAAGTTAAAAATCTTCTGCAGTTGCTTTTTGAGTTCATTCCTCTCATACCCTTCCAGAAGCCTGTTATACGCATATCTCTTGCAGGCTGACCATCTTCTCATAAGGTCCAATACTTTCCTTTTGTCTTCATTTATGTCAAATACCAGCTTAACCTGAATTGTTCTCACTTTTCCCTGCCCCTCTATTTTCTATTAATTCAACGTTTTTTTGCCTTTTTGCCTGCTTGGTTACATTCACCATTTCCTAATTAGAATTATACCATTTTTCATCGTTTTCTCCAACTGTTGTCTACCACCTGTATACTTGTTCTCGGTCTCAAATACGTCTATCCATCTGTTGTTGAATGCAATGTTTAAAACTTTTAAATAATCACTTCCAAGCGGCTTTAAACCTTCTAAAATTAACTTCTTTGCCTGCTCATAATCGATGTTGACTTCATAATTTTCAACAAGCGGAACATACATATCATATATATGAACCTTGTCAAGATTGAGTACTTTCTTTCTAAGCTCTACATATTTATGCAAATACTTGATATTGTTATTAACCGCCTTGATAAGATTATCATAAACACTCCTTGGAATAAATTCCTGTGCTAAAGAAGCCTCTAATGCTGAATTATATTTTCTTGCCTTTGCAAAAAATACATTTTTCTTTACCTCAGCAGTCAATGTAGCCGCCAATGTGTTCTTAACTTTGTCAAATGAGGAATATATACCTTCAAATGCTCTCTTTCTGAAATCTCTATCTTTGCTTTCAAGATACTTGCCATAGCTTGCTTCTGTAAGTTGAATCTCATTGCCTTTATCATCTTTTATTTTTGGGAATGTAAGGTCTGCATATTTTAGCTGAGTAAATATACTGTAAGGTGAGCCTGCAAAATCCTGAGCTAAGGCTAATAACTGTTCACCTTCTGGAGATAGAGTATGAGGCTTTTGCTTTAAAACCATATCAAGATACATTTTGTAGTCTGCAAAACTTTTATCCTGCATATATGATTTTAAAGTTTTTTCTGGCAACCGCAAAAGTTCAGGCTGGATAAACGAAACAGCAGCTGAGACTTGTGCATACATCGTCTCAGATTTTGACCTCATCTCATTTGCCTTGTTATCAGCTTGATTTTCATCAGCCTTCATATGAGCATAAACATAGACTTTGTCTGCAATTCTCATCATCTCATCTCTTAGTTTCAAACATTCAAGTAACTTATTCCTGTCTGAAAGCTTACCCTGGTAATTCTTAAATTTAGGAATGTAATAATTTAAAACCTTGTTTAGATCTGCATTCCATTTTTCTGGAGAGCTATAAATCTCTTCAAGATTCCACTTGTACTTGTCAGGAATTTCACTTCGTTTTTTTACCCCTGTTGAAGAAAAACCAATAACTGTTGTGGCAACAAAAGAAATGACAATAGCAAGGACTAAAAACTTTCTTAAATGTACTCTTTTCATCTTGCTTGCGGCAGTTGCCGCCTTCCCCCTTTCTTAAAAATTGTATTGATACGCTCTTTTGTATTTTTAAATTTTTATGATTATATAACATTAAAACTATTTCTGCAATATTGTTGTAACAAAACTTTAATTAGTATTCAGAGTTTTGCTTGACCAATAAAAAAGACTTTTATAATCCCTCTATTTGCCAAATTTTGCAACTGAAATGATTTGAAAATTAAAATTTATTGTAGTATATTTAAGTTCAAGACAACAATTGAAAACTCTAAGAACTTCAAAATCTCTATCGAGGTGATTTTTCATGGCACACAAAATGGTCAAAATTGAAGACCTCAGTTTTAACCCCTTTACTCTAATTGGAAAAGAGTGGATGCTTATTACAGCAGGGAACATCAACTCATTTAACACAATGACTGCAAGCTGGGGAAGCCTTGGCTATATTTGGGAAAGGCCTGTTGCCTTTTGTGTAATAAGGCCCCAGAGGTTCACAAGAAAGTTTGTTGAAGAAAATGAATTCTTTACACTCTCGTTTTTCGGTAGGGAGTATAGGTCAGCTCTTGAAATCTGCGGCAAATATTCTGGCAAAGATGTTAATAAGGTTGAGATGGCAAAGCTCACCCCCAGAGAAGATGAAGAGTTCAAAACAGTGTTTTTCGATGAAGCTAATCTTGTCTTGATTTGCAAAAAGATTTATTTTCAAGATATAATCCCTGAGAATTTCCTTGACAAAAGCATTGACAATTTTTACATTGCAAAAGATTATCATAGAATGTTTATTGGGGAAATTGTTAAAGTGCTAAAGAGGGAGGAATAAAAAATAATGGACTGTTGCACACTTTCTAACTTCTCATGCTGTGAAAGCAGCTACATTGAAACTCCCTCTCAAACCTGTCCTATTTGCAAACACCAAGGAATACTCGTTAAGAATTTCACTGTAAAGCATATTGTTTTAGATGAGTATTTGCCTCAAATAGGAATTAATGACTATTTCCTGTGCACAAACCCAGAGTGTGATGTAGGATATTACCAAGGCGAAAATGTCTTTTACAAGCAACAGCTAAAGGTACCAATTTGGCTTAAAAAAGATGCAAATCCCAAATATGTATGTTATTGTGGCAAGGTTACAGAAGAAGATATAATAGATTCGGTTTTGAAAAAAGGGGCAAAAACACTCAGTGAAGCATGTAAAATCACAGGTGCAATGAAAGATTGCAAATGTGAGATAAACAATCCAACTGGAAAGTGCTGTGCTGCTGTTGTCAAAGAAGCATTTGAAAGGGCTACAAGGATTAAAGAAGAAAACAGGGACTGCCTGAACTGATGCTTATTGGCAGTCCTTTATTTCTGCTTTGAAAAAAGTAATTGCCTTGCCACTTATATACACTCTTTGGTCATCTATTCTGAGTTTTAGCACTCCTCCTCTTTTTGAAGCCTGATAAGCCACAAGTTGTGTCTTTTGCAGCTTTTTGCTCCAGTATGGTGCTAAAGCAGTGTGGGCAGAACCAGTCACAGGGTCTTCATTTACACCTACTTTTGGCGCAAAAAATCTTGAAACAAAGTCAAATTCAGGGCTTGAAGATTTGGCAGTCACAATTACTCCTCGCGTATCCACTTTCTTAAGTAATTCAAAATCTGGTTTGAGATTTCTTAATATTTCTTCACTTTCAGTTTCAACCAAGTAATCCATTCTGTTTTTTCCTACGTACAACAACGGAATATTCAATGCCTTAACAAGATATTCTGGCACACTTGTCGCTTTGGGCTCTTCCAAAGGAAAATCAAGTGTAATATACTCACCTTCTCTTTTTGCTTTGAGAATACCACTTTTTGTGTGAAAAACAATCTCTTTTTCTTTTTCAACATATCCTTCTTCCCACAAAATATGAGCACTTGCCAAGGTTGCATGACCGCAAAGATCAACCTCTGTTTCAGGGGTAAACCATCTTAGCAAATAATAATCACCCTGATTTTGTAAAAAAGCAGTTTCAGACAAGTTCATTTCCATTGCAATATTTTGCATTACCTCTTCACTCAATGAATCTTCCAATATACAAACTCCTGCTGGGTTACCCTTAAACAATTTGTCCGTAAATGCATCTACCTGATATAGCTTCATCTAAAAACTACCTTCCTTTAAGACAAATTTTGAGAATTATTATATACTATACAGCATTGTATTTGTAGGCATTACTTTTTATTTTACTTAAAAAAGATTGTAATGAAAATTTTAAGTAGTATAATATTCTTTGTAATCGATTTACTCAAATTCTGAAAGGAAGGTTTTCGCAAATGGCATACAAAAACTTTAAACTGGCAATATACTGCCCTGCTGGATTTTTAAAAAATGTAGAGTTTGAAACACTTGAAAAAGATTTAGAGTTTTTCAAAAGATATTTGGACATCTCAAAGGTATACCTTGAGACACACAGAGGTGCAGATACCGTCCCAAGAGAGAAGATGCTCAAAATAAAAGAGCTTTTTGAGAGGCAAAATATTAAAACATCTGGTGGAATCACTGCAACTGTGGTGTTCGGGAATGAAGAGCTTGATTATTATAGAATCTTTAATACTTTCTGTTACACAAACCAAAAACACTTAGACAAGTTAAAAGAAATTGTTCAATATACATCTTCTTTGTTTGATGAAATCATTTTAGATGACTTTTTCTTCACCGCCTGCACATGCCCATCTTGCATTAGTGCAAAAGGAAACCTTAGTTGGAGCGAATTTAGATTAAATTTAATGACAGAGGTTTCAAGAGAGTACGTGATAAAGCCTGCAAAAAGTGTTAATCCAAATGTAAAATTAATAATCAAATACCCAAATTGGATAGAATCCTATCAAGAGACAGGTTACAACCCTCAAACTCAGGTAGAACTATTTGACTATGTCTACACAGGCACAGAGACTCGCGACCCTGCTTATACACAGCAGCATCTTCCAAGATATGCAAGCTATTCACTTTTGAGATGGTTTGAAAATCTAAAACCAGGCAAAAACCTTGGTGGATGGTTTGACTCTTTAGATTGTCTGTATAATATTGGCAGCTACCTTGAACAAGCAAATTTAACTGTATTCGCAAAGGCAAAAGAAATTACCTTGTTTGACTTTTCGCACCTGAGAAACTCTGTATTTGTCCCAGCACTTGGACTGCAGCTGCGTCATCTTGATGAGATTTGTAAATACATTGAAAATCCTATAGGAATTCCTGTTTACCATCCATTTAATTCATATGGTGAAGACCATGTTTATGATTACTTAGGAATGGTTGGAATACCCTTTGAGCTTACACCACATTTTCCTCAAAACAGTAATATTGTTTTTATCACAGCTGACTGTACAAATGACAAGGATATTCTGCAAAAGTTAAAAGAACATCTTTTAGCCGGAAAAGATGTAATAATGACATCTGGTTTTTTAAAGGCCATGCAAAGAAAAGGAATTGAAGATTTGACATCTGTGAGAGTGACAGACAAAAAGGTTTTTACAAACTTATTTGCCATCAAAACAGAAGTGTGTTCATTTTCAAAGTATGTATATGGTAAAAAAGAAATACTAATTCCTGTCTTAGAGCACAGGACAAATTCGTCATGGCAGGAGATTGTCGCAATCTCAGGTGAAAACAATTTTCCTGTCCTGATGAAAGACTCTTATGGCAAAGGAACTATTTATACATTGACAATACCTGAAAACTACTCCGACATTTACAACTGGCCTCTTGATGTCTTGACAGAAATCCGAAAGGTATTTATGAAAAATTTTGATTTATACATTGAAGCCGAGGAAAAGATAGGCATTTTTGTATACGGCAATGATACATTCATAATAGAGTCTTTCTTGCCTTACAGAACTAAGGTAAATATACACATTAAGAATAAAAACAAGAAACTTATTGATCCTTTAAAAGCTTCTGATCTTAAAGTCTCAATGATATCAGAAAATGAAAATATCTATGAAATCAACTTAGAGCCAACAAGTTTTAGAGTCTTGAAATTAGAAAACTAAATTTTTTTGAAACTCTTTTGAAGGGAGAGTGCTTGCAAATGAGCAGTGTTTTTGAAAATGAAGTAATAAAAGCAATTAAAGAGCGTCGAAGTGTAAGGAGTTTTTTACCTACCCAAGTGGAAGAGGAAAAGATAAAACTTTTACTTGAAGCTGCAATCTTTGCTCCTTCTGCTGTAAATGGTCAGCCATGGTTTTTTACAGTGGTTCAAAATTTTGATATTTTAAACAAAAGTGAGTTTTTTCCTCAAACCCTATAGGGATTGCAAGGTGGGCTTTATGCCCCTTATTTTTTTGTTTATTACAATATGTTTAATCACTGTTATTTACAACCATCAAAATCTAACATTTTCTCAAAATTATTGAGAGGATTTTAGTGATTTTTTAGGTTATTTTAAATGTATGAACCCAAAGTAATAGGAGGTACACTCTTGAGAATAATTGTAACTGACTTTGGAGCAAAACCAGATGGTTTGAGCTTTTGTACAGAGGCAATACAAAAGGCTATTGACACCTGTTTTGAAAATGGTGGTGGAGTTGTAGTTATACCTGCTGGAATTTATTTGAGCCGCCCTATAAGGTTAAAATCTAATGTAACCCTATATTTAGAAGAAGGTGCTGTAATCAAAGCAACCAACAATATTGAAGATTACTACCAAATTGGTTATTACCACAATGAATGGGGAGAAGTTACTTCCTTTTTATATGCAATGAATGAAAAGAACATAGCAATTGATGGAAAAGGTACAATTGACCTTTCTGGAAGCAGTTTTATGGATTTTTCAAGAGCATTTAATCAGTTCGAAGAGCTATCTCAGCTTGATAAAGAGCAGTTTGAAGAGACAGAATGTAAGCCAATTTACAGACCAAATCAACCCATATTCTTCTATAATTGTGAAAATATTTGTCTGAGTGGTATCTCAATTATTGACTCACCTTGCTGGACAGTTTGCATCCACTCATCAAAATACATCAAGGTGCACAACATAAGGATTATGAACAATCTCAGAGTTCCAAACAGCGACGGTATACATCTTTGCTCATGCGAAAATGCAATAATCACAGATAGCTTCTTTACTTGCGGTGATGACTGTGTTGCTATATCTGGCATTACAAACTGGGACAAACCTTGTGAAAATATAATTGTGTCAAACTGTATTATGCAAACACGCTCTGCAGCTGTGAGAATGGGACATTTAGATAGCAAAGTAAAGAATGTGGTTGCTTCTAATCTTACCATCCTTAATTCAAACAGAGGAATTGCAATATTCGCAAACGGGAAAAACGGGTATGTCAAATCAGTCACAATTTCAAATGTTATCATGACAACAAAAATATTTGCTGGTACATGGTGGGGAAAGGGTGAACCAATTGTCATTGCTTCCCCTGAAGAAGGTAATTTTATCGAAGATATCTCTATTTCCAATGTAAAAGCTTACTCAGAAAATGGGATCTTAATCTATGGCAAAGATAATAATATCCGAAATATTTCGCTTAAAAATATTGATATATACCTCAGCTTTGGCAAAAACAGGCCACTTTTTGGCAAAAGAATTGATATTCTCCCAAGTCAATGTCCACCTTTCCCTGATTACATGAATAAAATTCCATGGATTTTTTCAAAAGATGTTTTCAATCTTAAACTTCAAGATATAAACTATGGATACAATTTACAAAGCTTAAAAACTGATTTTGACATAGAAGGAATTTTTCAAAATGTAAATAACTCTTCCTTTTCTGGTATTAGAAAAGTAGCTACTTAAGCTCAAAAGTTTAAAATCCTAATTGCAACAAAATTTCAAGGCTGCCAGTCCACTCCAGAACATATGAAATGACCTTTTTCAAATGGCAGCCTTGAACTTTTATTTTTTTCATCTTCTAAATAAGTCGAATTTATCAAGTGTTATTACGTAAGGGTGGTTATAAACCTTTCTCAGGTGTTCAAACGAATTTATCTTGCCATCAGTTGTAAATCCACCCCACCAAGGCATAAACCAAAGCCAATAAGTCTTTGAACTTTGCAGTTTATCTGGGTCAGGAATTGGTCCGTTTTCTGTTAAAGCTATGGGTTTTTTAGCTTCTGTAAGTTCATAGACATAATCATACCAAAATGAAAGAGGACCATAGTTTTGGGCCGGGGCATAAAAGTCAACTCCTGCAACATCATAGTAGTCCATTTCTATTCTCCAATCAGGATGGGGTGCATTCCAAACCCATATGAGATTGTTTAATTTAAAGTGATTAGTATATACATCATACAAAAGATAGTAAAGCTTTTTGTAAGCATCAAACCCTTTTGCTCCCCACCAAAACCACCTGCCATCAGCCTCATGTAATGGTCTGAAAATAACTGGAACATCTGCATCTGCCATGATTTTCAACCACTTGCCGATTTCATATATATCCTCCATCAGCAGCTTGTTTTCTTCAGTATTAGGGCAAAGAGCAACCTCAATATCAAAATCGGTGTTTTTTGTATAAAAAGTCTTATCGTTGCCTCCTATTGGAGAAAACCAATGCCAGCAAAATGTCACAATTCCTCCTAACTCCTTGTGCCATTTAATTGCTTCTTCAACAGAGCCTTTATTTAAAATTACTTCAAACATTGCATCGTAGGTCATATTATTAGTAATGGTGTGTCTTGTATAGCTTAGAAAATCAAAACCACGAAGAGTTGTTTTTTTGCCTGTTTGATACTCTAAATATGCAATTTCTGGTCCTGCTGCTGTGTTTGTGTGCTGGCCTGCAATAATTGCCTTGCTATAAATCTTTGAAAAATATTCCATTAATTTTTTGCATTTATCAGAGGCATTTTTGTTTGAAAGATCAAATGAAGGAGCACTGTAATTTTGCAACTTATCTTCTTCAAGTTCAATTGCATATATGTGAGCTACTCCCCAGCCACCATAAATTTTGATTTTTTTCTGACCTTTTTCTAAGAAGGCCCTCCCAATCTTCATTTTTGAAACTTTACCCGATTCAGAATGCAATCTAATATCACCATGACACAATCCATCTATATCTACAAGATAGACAACTTTTGTGTACTTTTCTATTTTATAATTCAAATATAGATTGTAATAACCACTTTTTTCTATTTCTATGCAAAACTCAATTTCAAATCTGTCTGATTCAGGCAAAGCACTATAAACATCTTCCCCGCTGATATGTTCTTTTACAATTTTTACTCCATTTAATATTGCTTCTTTTATATATTTGCTTATCTTCATAGCTACCCCATCATCCCTTCATAAAGACTTTTTTTAACAGTTTTTATCGTGATTTAGTCAGCAGTATATCAAATACATCATAAATTAGCATGCAGAAATTTTAAAAAATCTCTTAATACTCTTTTTTAAAACATGTCATAAATCCTGTTTTTAAATTGTTTATAATATTAGAAAACAAAAAACAAAGGGGGTTTTGGGTCGCTGGACTTCGAGCAGATTTACTCTAAATACTATCAAAAGGTGTTAAATTACCTGCTATTTACGCTGAAAAGTTCAAAAGAGGCAGAAGATATTGCACAGGAAGTTTTCTACAAGCTCATTAAAAATCCCCCTCGCGAGGATAATATCCAAGGATGGCTTATTACTGTTGCAAAAAACCTTGCAATAAACTACTTAAAATCGCAAAAAAGAATTACTCTCGGAGAAAAGTATCTGCTTCTTTCTCAACCCCCACAAGATGACATTGAAATACTTCAGGTCAAAATGACACTTGAAAAGCTGCCTGAGGAACAAAGAGAGCTGCTAATTTTGAAATACTCTGGATATACATATGAAGAAATAGCAAAGATTATGAATATAAACCCGAATTCTGTTGGCACTATGATTGCAAGAGCACAAAAGAAGTTCAGAAAAATCTATGAAGAGGGGGAAGGAGAGTGATATTTGATGTGCTTTAGCGAAGGAAAGCTCCAAGAGCTCATTGATGGGGTGCTTTCTAAAGAAGAAAGTTTGCAAATAAAAAAACATCTTCTTGTGTGCAGAAAGTGCAGAAAACTCTACAATGAACTTAAGAAAACAGATGAGTTTGTATCTATGAAAATGCAAAAAGTCCTCAATTTAAGCTCAAATAACAAAAAGGGAGGGTTATTGAGGATGCTTAATAAAAATAGAAAAGTTGTTCTTACAGCAGCTTTAGCAGCTGTATTTTTAGTCAGCATAATATTTACACCATTTGGAAAGGCTTTATCAGATGCTTTGAAAATTTTTAGAGCTTCGTCAATAGAGCCAGTTGCAATTACTATTTCTGACCTTCAGGAAATTGAAAGCAAGCTGCAGCAAGTTAACGCTAATTCTACGATTGATTTAAAACAATTTGGGAAAATTGATTTTAAAAGCTCAGAAAATAATAGCATATATGTGGAATCATTAAACTCAACTGAATTTGAATCTGCAAAGAATATTTTTAAAAAATACAATATAAATCCTGATGAAATAGCTTATCTTTGGCAAAAAGAAAACATCAAGAGTATGATGATAAACGAGAATCCAAATATAGAATTAAAATTCAAACTTGACATTGACAAAGTAAACCAGCTCTTAAAATCACTTGGCTCCAAAACCTTGCTACCTCAAACACTTGACCAAAAAGAGTTTGTGCTTACCATAGAAGGTGCACTTAATTTAATGTTCTACCCTATAAAAAATTCTGAAGAGTCCAAAAAAGGTACTGTATATATGATACCATCATTAGAAATAGGAATTGTAAAAACTCCAAAGTTGACATCCCCTGTTGAGTTAAACGAAATCAAACTATATGAAACCATAGCAAACTTACCATTTATCCCAAACAATATAAGGTCTCAGCTTCTTTCAATCAAAGACCCTCTTTCAACACTCCCTGTGCCTGTGAATAAAGATGAATACGATTATAAGAAAATTAGCATTGCAGGTAATAGCGGACTTATTGTCTACCATAAAAACAATCCTGAGGATAGTGCTATTTTATGGGTGGACCACAATAATAGTGTAAAATATATTAAAGCAGAGTCTACCTCCGAGCAAAAGCTTCTTGAACTTGCAAATTTGTTAAAATAACTGAAAAATAAAAAAGGCAGGGATAGTACTTGATACTGAAAACAGAAAACCTTACAAAAGAATATTCGTCTAAAAACGGGTGCTTTAATATAAACCTTGAAATAGAAAAACCTATGGTGTTTGGGCTTTTAGGTCCAAATGGTGCTGGAAAAAGTACACTTGTAAAAACCCTTGTGGGGCTTTTGAGCCCCACAAGGGGAAAGGCTTTTTTGCTTGGGAAACCTCTTGATGATATCACTATTAAATCAAAAATAGGCTATCTTCCTGAAAATTTTAAATACCCTGACTGGATGACAGCTTATGAGGTTATGGAATTTCACTGCCAGCTTTTAAAAATGAAAAACTACAAAAATGAGATTTATTCGCTACTTGAAAAGGTAGGTATAATTGAACACAAAGACAAAAAGATAAGGTGGTTTAGCAAAGGGATGCAGCAGAGGCTTGGACTTGCTGTCAGTATGTTAAATAGGCCAGAGATAATTTTCTTAGATGAGCCAACCTCTGCACTTGACCCAATTGGCAGAATCGATGTGAGAAATATAATAATTGAATTAAAAAACCAAGGAACAACAGTGTTTCTAAACTCACACCTTTTGTCTGAGGTCGAAAAGGTTTGCGACATGGTTGCTATAATCAACAAAGGGTATATCGTTGCGATGGGGACAATTGATGAGCTGACAAGAAAAGCCTTAAAGGTAACCTTTGTGCTGGATAAAGTAGATAGCAAATCATTTGAAATTATGAGTTTGAAAAATATAAATGTCTTGACTCATTCGCAAAATACCTTAGAGGTAGAACTTTCTTCGCAGGAAGACATACCCATCCTTGTTGAGGAATTTGTGAAAAGTGGTTATAAGATATATGAAGTTAAAAAATCCCAAGAGCTTGAAAATGTGTTCTTGCAGGTTATAGGAGAGGGGTTTTTCTGATGGCGGCAATAATAAGATACTCTTTTAAAGAATTTGTGAGAAAGAAAATATTTTTGATTACAATTGTAATGTCAGCAGCCTTTTTGTTTTTGTACAGTTGGGGGTTAAAAGAAATAGCAGAAAATCTAAAACAGCAAAGTACTATGATGACATTTGCAATGCAGCAGGTTACTGTATTTTCATCGCTTGGTTTTTACTTTTCACACCTGATGGTTGCTTTTTTGGTTGTGTTCGCAACATCAGGAATAATTTCGTCTGAGATTGAAAATTACAATGTCCACACAATCATTGTTCGTCCAATTTCACGGTGGAAATATGTGCTGGCAAGGTATTTAGGTGCCTTGATTTTTATAGCTTTATATTCAACTGCAATATTTTTTAGCATATACACTATTAACAAGACCTTAGGATTTTCTATTGATCACCCGATATCACAGGTAGTTTTGGGATGGCTTTTGTTTGAATTAATTGCGATTGTCCTTTTGACAGTCACAATATTCTTTAGCACATCGTTTTCAACTCTTGCAACGGGAATACTTGTTGTACTTCTGTTTGGATTTGCAATGATAGGAGGTTTTTTGGAGCAGATTGGCTATGCAATAGCAAATTTCTCAAAGGCCTCAACAACACTTCAAACAATAGGTATTGTATCAAGCTTAATCTTGCCAACTGACAATATTTATCGTGAGATGGCAAATATTCTTTTTAAATCCAATTTGATTGACTTTTCGACCATTGACCCATTTGCGGGAATATCAAAAAATAGCATATACATGAGAATATATTGGTTTTTATATGTATTTGCTTTAATGTATTTAACCATCAAAAGGTTTGACAAAAAGGACTTGACATAACAAAAAGGGCTGAGCTTTTTTCTCATGCAAGCCAGCCCTTTTGACATCAATCAAGCTGCCCTTTTAATATCTCAACCGGCATTACCCTTGCTATTTTCTGTCTTGCTAAAAACCTTGAAATCAGAAAGACCAAAAGAAGTATTACAAATGTAGATAATACGCTCTGCAGGCTCAAATCAAGGCTTATTGCAAAGTCTATATCTTTTGTCACTGTGCTCATAAGCCCATCTATTGTAATTTTAGATAGTGGAATTCCTGCAACAAATCCTATAAAAAACGAAATGTAGTTAAAACCGAGAATCATTTTAAAAATACTCCTTTCACTGTGCCCCAGCATTTTTAAAATTCCTATATTTTTCTTGTTTTCATTTAAAGTCAAAGTAGACAGAACATACACAATCAAAAGAGCAAGCACAGCAGCAATTAGCGCCATCACACCTATAGTCTTTGATAAATCGCCAGCAGATGCCTTTATTGTATTTAAATGTTCAGATTTTGTATAACTTTCAAAAATTAAGCTCTGTGGAATTTCCAACTTTTCTTTTGAGAATATACCAATATACTCTCCACTGCTATATCCAAAAAGCTTATTAAAACTTTCGAGTTCCATATACCCATTGTTCCCAACAGGAAGGTTGGCAACTTTTTTTACTTTTAAAGTATATTCTTTGCCTGTGAATTTGTTTTTTAGTTTAATCTTATCTCCTTCGCCAATACCGAGTTTGCTTGCAAGAGGTTTGGTTATGATAAGTTCACTTGACACAGAGATTTCTTTTCCTTTTTCATCATACAGCTTTATCATATCTGAGTTACTTTTAATACCGTAAATCATAATACTAAGCTTAGTTCCTTAAATGCCAAAAGACAAAAGGTTGTATGGCTCAGCTGCGCTTTGGAGTTTAATCTCAGGGTGTGTGGAGACAGAATTTAATAGATAAAGATAGTTGTATTTAAAATTCTTCTCATATGCTCTTTCTATTGCAGTTATAATTGAATCCTTTGCAGTCATACCATACATCATAAGGATTGTTGAAAAGATTATACCAACTGCCAAAATCAGCTCCCTGCCAACATGACGCCAGCCATATTTTAGCATAATCCTTGTTCCAAACTCAAATCTGTCAAAAAACTTTATTGAAGGAAGCTTGCCAAATTTTATTTCATCAACGCCGTGAAGCATTTGAACAATTGTGAGCTTGAAAAAGTTCTTGATTGCAAGGTAACCTGAAAGAAATATAAATATGGCTGGGAGAAGTATCGCAACAAATATGTGCTGCCAAGGCAAAATTGACTTTATCTTTGGTAATGTAAAATATGACCTGTAAAACTGTGCAAAAGGAGATGCTTCAATAACCCCAAGTACAACACCGAAGATGGAACCAAAAAGCCAAATATAAAGTGGAAACCTCATGAAGACTTTTAGTACATCTTTTTGTGTATATCCCATTGAATAGATTGTACCAATTTCAGCATGCATAGTATTTATTACCCTTCGCATGACAATAAAGAGTATAAAAGATGATACAAGAATTATAAAAAGACTGAGTGGCAAAGTTAAGTTCTTTGCATTTTTAACTTTTATCTCTGTATACATTATTCGTGGATTCTGGTCTCTTTGTACAAATTTCAAAAGCCCCCAGTTGCTATTTAAAAACTCTTTAAACTTGTCAATGTTTTCAACTTTGCCTTTGAAACAATAATAATGAACAGGAAAAATGTTGAAAAGTCTTCTCATCTCATCTTCATTCATAAGAGCAAAACCAAAATGCTCAGGGTCAGGAAGTAAGTCTTGGTCATTTTTAATGATGTAAATATAATCTGGAAGATAAGCAATGCCTGAAACCTTGAAATTTTGTCTACCTATAGTCAGCACTGACCCTATTTTGAGCTTGTGTTTTTTGTAAAAAGCAGGGTCTATGAGTATTTCGCCTTTTGACGGCATTGTGCCTTTTTCGATATATGGTTTGTTTATTTCTTTTGGCACTGAAAAAACTCTTAGTGTAAAATGGTCATCTTGGACATTAGTAAATAGCCTTTGTTCTACATTAATTTTAAATTTTTCTTGTAGAAGTTTTATATCAACCTCTTTTGCAGTAATAAAATTCCCACCTTCCTGATTGTATTTGTTTTTGAACATTTCATAGTTATAATCTATATCCTGCATTGACACAGCAAAAAGTGTATATGTCATTGTAGCAATAGCAACAAGCAGCATTATAGAAAAGAACTGTAAAAACTCTCTCTTGATTACTCGCAGGGGAATTTTTTTGATGACCATCACCATGTCACCTCTTGAGCAGAAATCTTTTGAGAATTTTCCGAAAATTCTACAAGTCTACCTGACCTCAGCCTCAATGTAGCATTTGCCATTTTAGAAATTGCAAGATTGTGTGTAATTATCAAAATGGTTGTACCAAACTTTTTATTTACATCTTCTAAAAGTTTTAACACAAGTTTGCTGCTGTCATAGTCAAGAGCACCTGTTGGCTCATCGCACAAAATCAATGCAGGGTTTTTGACAACTGCTCTTGCAATTGCCACCCTTTGCTGCTGTCCGCCAGACAGTTCAAAAGGAAATTTGTCCTTTTCAGAATAGACATCCATCATTTTTAATACCATATCAACATCCAGTGGATCTTTGCTAAGATGTGCACTTGAGAGCACATTTTCATAAACAGTGAGACCATTTATGAGGTTAAAAAACTGAAATACAAAACCCACATAGTCGCGCCTGTACTCAGAAAGCCTTTTTTGGTCCATTGCAGTTATCTCTTTGCCATCAACAAAAACTCTGCCTCCATCTGCCCTGTCAAGCCCACCAAGGATGTTAAAAAGCGTGGTTTTACCCGACCCAGATGGCCCTATCACAGTGTAGATTTTTCCTTTTTCGAGCTCAAAACTAACTTCATCGAGCGCCTTGATTGTATTTTGACCCATCCTGTAGACTTTTGAAAGATTCTCAACCTTCACAAACACATCAAATCCTCTCCTTTACTTTTCACTTGTACAATATATTATGACTCACTGGTCATATGACTGTTAAGTCATAATATAAAATTTATTTTTTCCCTATTCCTTCTTTCAAAAGTTTTATAAATTGAGACAGTGCATCTTTAAAATAACTTATGTCAAGATCAAGTGTTGTTGATGTTCTGCTTAGTGCTTCTTCGATTACAAATTTTTTCATATAAAAACTTGCACCTTCTAAGAAAATAGAAATTATAACAGGATCAATATCGTCCCTTATATATCCTTTTTGCTGATTGTACTTTATAATTTTTACTAAAAACTCTCTCGACTGCTTCAAAAATTTCTCATTTACCTCATCTTTAAAGGGTGAGTCTTGTGAAAAAAACGCTCTTTCCAAAAGCAGGTACTCACTCTTGAGATCTTTCATTGCGACCCAAGTAGTCTCTATTGAATTTTCATAGTAATCAAATAGATTTACATGTACCATATCAAGCTTTTCAAAAAGTTTCAAAAATCTCTGGTAAGAGACCCCTATTGCGTAAAAGTACATATCTTTCTTGTTTTCAAAATACTGGTACATACTCCCTTTTGCAACATTGCACTCTCTTGCAACATCAGAGATATCAACCTTATGGTAAGGTTTTTGTGAAAAGTGCTTTATTAATGTATCTGTTATAAGGTTTCTTTTCTCCTCTGGAAGGTTTAAAAATGTTTGCTTGGGCATAGAACCTCACCTCAAGATTTATTATGACTTTTCGGTCATGTAATGTAAAGAAAATTTTACTTTGATTGAGCTTGATACACGGTATATAGTATATAAATAAAATAACGAGAAGCGAATCAGTTGTATAAGAGATGTTTAAAACAAAAATAGGTCTTTGCAAACCAGGTTTGCAAAGACCCCCACTCTCAATTAGCAAAACAATTAAGAAAAGTAATTTTTTAGGCTTTTCATCCCCTCAGTTATTTTTCTTCTAATACACCTTCTTGCTGAATTAATGCATTGAGTCGTGAAATTTCAGCTGAAATTCCTCACTTTTCGCCGTTAATTCTTCAATCAGGGCACTTTCATTCACTAAAGAACTGTTTATATTTTCAATCGCATTTAAAATTTTCTCCGATAAATCAGGGATTTGGTTCATCAAACTGATCATTGTATCAAATTCCTTTTTTATGATAGATGTTTCAACTTTCATTCTATCTGCAAGTTTCCTTATTTCTGAGGCTATAACAGAAAAACCTTTTGACTCAGTTATTTTTGAAGCTTCAATAGAAGCATTTAAAGCATAAAGGGATATGCTACTTCCTATATCCTGAAGTATATTATTTGTTTTGTTTAGAATATCAATTTTTGTAGACAACTCTTTACTAATACTATCAAGTAACTTAATTTGAGCTAATAATCCAGAAACTGAAGAAGATATATTCTCAATCTCTTTAACACTCTCACTATATCCAACAGCTATCTCTTGCATACTCCTATCTACAACATCTGTAGCAAATGCCACTTCTTTTATTAATTTCTCAAGTTTAATTTGAGTATTGTTAATATTATATAATAGTTTGTTTATTTGTATATTTTTGGTATATAATTCTTCATTCTCAAGAGACATTTTATCTTTTAAGTAATTTATACAATTTTCTTTTCTGTTGTATCCATAGTAGATTGCAATAGCCATTTCTTCACAAGAATCATATCAGCAAGCTGAACAATTTAAATTTCTCTTTTCTATCGAGGTTTTTAGCATTTCATTGTAGATATTTTCTAACACATCAGAAGAAGGCTTTTCTAAATACTTGCTTTTGTTTGAGTATGTTGTCATAAAGTCTTCTAATTTGAGTTTTTTGTCGAAGAACTTAAACAATCTTTTACTTTTGAATTTGTTATACGTACTTTTCTTCATAACATCAAATTCATAATCTATTACATCGATAGGAATATCTAATTTGGTAGCAGTTCCTTTATTGCACCCCTCGTGGCAGTTTAATATGTCAACAATTAGAGGTTTTTGATTGTCTGGAGTATTCAAATAGTCTTTTTCTAAATATTCAAATATTATATCACCTTCAATCTGTTTTACTTTTGCATCCTTGAAATATGCATGAACGTTCTCTTTTAATCCTCCTGGTCTGCTAAAAAGTTTTCCTAAATACCCTTCAGCATAATCAAACTTTCCTGTATCAGCCGCCTTGTTGTATACATCACTAAATTCTTCCATCAAGGAAATATATGTTACATTCAACTGGACAATATCAGGAAATCTTGCTATCTCGTCTTTTTTAGCAATACATGGAGAAATAAAAACTATTGGTTCTGTTTTTTTCAAATATTTTTTCAGAAAAATACTAACACACATCATTGGGCTTTAGATAGGAATCAGATAATTAAGAAGTTGAGAAATGTGTTTTTCTATATAATTAACTACTGCAGGACATGGCTGAGCAATAACACTTTTTTTGGAAAAACGCTGAATGTATCTGATATAAGCCCAAGTGGTTATATCCGCACCAAAAGAAACATCATAAACCTCTTTAAATCCAATTTCCCTCAAAGTATTTATAAGTTTTCCTATTTTGAAATTGGCTCTTGCTGAGGGGGCAACAACTGCAATAGGTTTTATACCAGAAGCTAACATCTCTTTAAGCAAAGAAATATCATCTATAAAACCCCTTGCTCCATATTCACAGTGCTTTATACATCTTCCACACTTGATGCAAAAATCATTGTCAGGTTTTATATATTCTCCGTCAATAACATTAGCAAATTGTACAGGACATACACGTATGCACTTATAACAGTTTACACACTTTTCTTTGTTGATAGTAATCATTAGAACAATCTCCCTATCCATTCATATTTCATTTGTTTAAAATCAACAATTTAGTGTTACCATAATTTTATCACTTTAATTTTTTTATTTGCTATATCACGAATGAATCTTTTTAATTTTCATTGCTATTGAAATACTTTGAAATAACCTTCCCAAGCTCTTTATTAACCCCTACCCATGGCTTACTTCCCCCTTTTACAAAATCTTCCGCTAAAACATATTTCATAATCACACCTGAACTTGATGAAAAAGAATAAATTGTAGGCTGGCTACTCTTTTTGTATATTTCAATTTCATAATCCCTTTTAAATAGAGTATTGGCAAAATCAGATTTAGTTTTTGTCTTGCTAATGCATCTTAAAATACTTTGTATTTCTTTTATGTCAGTGATGTTTTTTTCCACACGTAAATTAACCTTATTGCCGTTTCCACTACCTTCAGGCGGCGCTGGAACATATTTTATCAATTTTATCTTTTCTATATTTGCGGAGTCTTTAATCAAATTATTGTTTGGCAGTAGTATACCAAATGTTATATAACTACTAAAGAGCACTACTATTGCTGCCAGCAACATACTATAAACCTTTTTGAAAGGTAGGTAATATTCTTTATATTGTGTTTTTTCAGCATCAGTCAATATCTGAATTCTCTTTTTAAGTGAAGGGTGGGACTGAATCTTCTCAAGTGGTTTTGAAACATAACCTTTTATGTAGTTAAGTGCATAAATAGTTTTCAAAGCATTCTCATAAACTTCTCTATCCACACCACTTTTTAGTACAAATATGTCTGCCTCAATTTCGGCAATTCGACCAATATAACTTACTAACATGAAAAATTGGGTAGTACCTACCAATAAGATAGCTAATATGAAAAGAACAAAAGATACATTGCTTTTTACAAAATAACTGGTTAAACTTTCAAGTCCAAAAACAAAGGCTAAATAATAAAATACAGCTATAATCCAGCCCAAAAGTATTTTTCTTACATGGTTTCTTTTTATATGTCCTATTTCATGAACCACAATTGCCTCAAGCTGGTCTTCTTTTAAATTTTCTAAAGCATATGAAGTGATTAAAAGCTGAGGTTTAAAAACACCTGCTGCAAAAAGATTCGCAAACTTTTGTCCCATTGTTTCAAGAAGAATAACTTTTATGTCTTCAAAATTAAACTTTTTTAAAACTTCTTTGATGTAAGGATATTCATCTATTTTTAATTCCTTCTTAGGATATTGCAGATTCAAAAATATTAACCAAAATAAATAAAACCCTATAAAAATAGAAATGGGTAAAAGATAGGTATATTTATAATCATCAGTTTTTAAATTGGCTAAAATAGGTATTAAAACTATAAAAAGCATAACAATTAAACCCAAGGAAACAACCACAAACTGCCTTATCACAAATAAACTTTTTAACTTTTGAACAAAAATTTTTTCATGAATTTTATTTGTAAAAAACATTATTACAACATAAATTTCAAAAATTAACAATATCATGAACAAAACAAATTCACGCAGACCCCTTACTTTGAGTATCGCTGCCATCGAAAATCCAGCTAACGCTCCTATTGCAGTGCTAACTACGAATATTGACCAAATAAAAAAGGTATTTAGCTTTGTAGCTGCTTCCTCTTTGTTCTTACTCTTTTGAAAGCTTAATATAATGTAATTTTTAATAATATGCATAATAATAATGTATAATGCAATGCATGCCAAATCCAGACAAAATATTTTAATCCAAACCATTTAAAAATCCCCCTTGCAAATTTTAAAAATTGTATCTTACAACCCCTTAATTAAAACATTTTATAACAAAAAATCCTTGATGGCAATAACCACCAAGGAATAGTTTAATTGTTAAGGTTATATTTCATTTATTTTCTGCAATCTTCTTGAACTGCATTTTCATTCTTTAACTTTTCAAAAACTTCACTTGGATTTACACCAAATCTCTCCAACGAAGCAAGTATCCCCAAACAAACTGTCACATGGCAAAATACTCTCTCAGCAAGTTTTTTTCCCTTTTCAATTGTGGAAAACTCTAAATAGCTGTTTAGCTCATTTTCTACATCTTCTTTTGTAGAGCTGAACATCTCTTTTAGCTCATCAAATGACCTTACAGTCGGTCCAAGTTTGATGGAAGATTTTTTTGACACTTTTGGAAAATGAAATTTCAGATACAAAAGTAAACTTACAACTCCCCCTACGAACCCGACAAAAAACAAAAAAACATTTGCCAAACTATCACACTCCTTCGAAATTTTATTATATCACAGATATTCATGCTGTTACTTTAAATTTTATTTCAGCTTTTTCTAGAAATACTTACTTACATTTTATTAAACTCACCTCCTTTCTTTTGTGTTATTTTTAATTTTCGCAGGGATTTTAATATACTCCGATGGGAACTGTACTACGTCCGTTTAAGACAAATCTGTCATGCTGCCAAACTGACTTGAACAAGAAAGGCAGATCATAGAACTTTCTCTGAAGATGAGGCTTTTGCTTGTAGTGGTACAGGTAAAACGGTTTTTTCGAACCCTCAACATACTGTATCAGCCACTCGTCGCAAATTGTTCTAATTCTCACAACCGTTTGTGTAACTTTATACACTCTAAAGCCATATTCATGAGCCAGTCTTGTTGCTTCTTCAAACAACCAGTTCTGGCTCAAAAAATCACATCCTTTCTTCAATGTTTATTTTAAAGCCTTAAAGCTATTTGCTGCACTTTTTGCCTTCTTTTTATATTCCCTCCTTCCCAGCCAATCTTGTTTAGTAGCAAGCAGCTAATTTTTTATTATATTCAAAACACTTTTCTAAAAAAGTTCAAATTTTATGCGAAGTTAAAAAAAATAAAAACCACAGACTTTTCAAGCCTGTGGCCTTTTTCTATATAAATTCCACTTTTAAATACTCTTTTCATATATTGTTACTTTGGCTTTTTTCTTTAATGAATTTATATATTCCTTTCTGAAGTCTTCAATCACCAAATTCTTAGACTTGAGCCTAAACTCTTCAAATTTTGCATTAAGCAGTTTTTGAATTGAAAGCATACTTCTTGTTTGCTCAATAGCCTTTTTATCATATTCTTTTCTTGTTATTCCCCATCCTTTGATGAGTTTCTCAATTGTATCATTTGCAAGCTTTATACCTTCCACATCACCTGAAACTTTTCCACTTATTATCTCCTGCATTGTTTTCATTGCTTTCTCATAGTAGTCTTTTGCTTCTTTCTCTGATATAAAATATCCTTCTTTTTTAGCAGCCTGAAGCAAAAGGAAATGTTCTATCATGTCATTTAAAACCTCTTTTTTTGTCCTTTGCACGGGTGGCTTTAAAGAATTTGTCTTGTATTTCTTTGAAAGCTTCTGATAAGATTCTTTTTGAGACAAATAGCTTGCTTGTTCTAATGCATACACAATCTCTAAATCCTTTTTATAAATCTTCTCGCCATTTACCACTGCTACAACTCTATTGTCTTCTGACTGCTGTATTTTTTTTATTTTTTGTCCACATTCTGTCCAAATATCTGCTGAGAAAACTTTAGAAAAGGATATCAAGCTTATAGCTACGACTATTATCAATGAAAAACTTCTTTTAACTTTCTTTTCTTTCAATCTTCTTCACTTCGCTTCCTTAATTTACTATTTTTTTATTATATCAAATACAAGTTATTGAATCAATACTTTGAAGATTAATTGAGGACTTCAAAATAAAAAAAGAGCATTTCTTAACCTTACTTTAAGACATTATTTACTATTTTATAAAATCTCTTTAAATACATCGCCACGTTGACAAGTACAAGTTTGACAGGCACTTCAATCAGCAGTCCAATTACAAGTTGCAAAAGCTTCTTCTGCCCCCAAACCAAATGTTGAAACAGCAACCGTAATTGCAAGCTCAAAGTCAATAATACTGTTTTTTAATCCTCTCAATCAAATCCAAAACCTTCTTTTCTATCTCATCCCTGATTTTTCTAAACTCTTCGATAGGCTTTCCTGCAGGGTCACTCAAGCCCCAGTCTTCTTTGTGTTTGCAAGGTAGGCGTGGACATTCAACTCCACAGCCCATTGTGATTAAATAATCTACTTCTTTTGGAATATCAAAAATTGTCTTTGGATAGTGGCTTGAGATGTCAATTCCCTTTTCTTTCATAACCTCAATTGCCAGAGGATTGACTTTATCTGCTATCTCTGTACCTGCACTGTAGACTTCAATTAAGTCTTTGCCATAGTAACGTACAAAACCTTCTGCCATCTGGCTTCGGCAGGAATTTCCAACACACACAAAAGCAACTTTGGGTTTCATGCAAAACATCCCCTTTCTTCTTTTTAACCTTTTGTAAAAATCCCCTTGTTTTTTATTTAGTTTTCTCGCAGCTAAACCCTTTTTTCTTTTCTTCTTCACACCTTGCCAAATCGCTTTTAAAAAGTTCCTGCAAAGAAAGTTTTGTTTTCAAAAACTCACAAAACTCACCATATTCTTTGCAAAACTCATCAGATACGCGATAGTAAACCCACTGTGATGTTTTTCTGCAAGAAACAATTCTCTTGTTCTTTAGCTCATGAAGATGCCTTGAGACATTCGACTGAGTAAGGCCTAAGACCTTTTCAATTTCACACACACAAAGCTCATTTTCTAAAAGAAGATTTAAAATCCTAAGCCTATTTTGGTCACCCAAGGCCTTGAAAATTTCATCAAGATTCATACTTTCCACTCTACCTTTGTATGAGTATATTTGAATTTAATCATACACTATCAGATTGTTAACAGTTTGTCAATAAAAATTATGAATTTAATAGTAGAGACTTTTCAAAAGAGACTGGGTGTTCTAAAATAAATGTATAGACAAAGAGAATACCACTTTTATCAACTATCTTTAAAGGTTTTTTCCATTCCTTTAAGCAGAATTAATTGAAGGTGATGAAATATATCTTGAGAACACAAAAGCAAAGATTGTAATAGGAAAACTTGTTGAAATTGGAATTGGATGTGAGATAGATACCATTGAGTGTTTGGAAAATCTTTCAGTAGCTTATGGCTCTTCGGTTAAAAATCAAGGGAAAGTTGATTAAAACTTTTATTACAAAAGATTTTAATTTTGTTACAAAGGAGATATGCTACAATGGAGGAGAAAATAAGGCTCTATAGACTCTGTTTTGAAAGTTTAAAAGTCTATCGAAGCCTTCTTCATGATAGTGTTCTTGAAAAGCTGTATAATCTTATCTGCTATATTGACGACGGAAATCAGGATTTTAAAAAAGTTATAAATCTTTACAGTACAGTTTATTATAATCTTTTAGAAGCCAGCACAGGGTGTAGTTTGAAAGAATACATTATTGAGAAAATTATTTTTAGTGAAAATGCCTTCGCAAAATTATCAGCAAAAGGTATTAACAATATAGCAGTAGATGAGAGTCTAAAAAAAGCTGCAGCCCATGATTTAGACTGTCTTGAGTTTATATCAAACTTTTCAGGAAAAGATATTGAAAAATATTTGAAAAGCTTGGATAACTTCCCAAACTTTTCGGCTGAAAATTTTTTAGTGAGTGAAAGCACAAATGCCTTATCGCACACCACCCTTGACAATACTGTCAAAAATATCATTGAGAAGTTCTTGGATACAAGTCCTTGGAGTAGTTTAATTGAGGAGCTTGTAGAATTCCACAAGCAAAATGGCTTTGGAATCTTTGCAAGGTACAAAGGCTTTTCATGGGACGGAAATAATCTTGTGGGTATTGAAAATTTAGACCCAATAAGATTAGATAGCCTTGTAAATATTGACAGGCAGAAAAAGATTGTTGTTGAAAACACTTTGGCGTTTTTAAATGGCCAAAGGGTTAACAATGTCTTGCTTTATGGCAGCAGAGGAACTGGAAAGTCATCAACTGTAAAGGCGCTTTTGAACGAGTTTTCTCACATGGGTTTGAGAGTTGTTGAGGTGTACAAAGACCAGTTTTACACTTTTCCAAAATTAATAAGAATCTTAAGAGATGTACCGCTTAGGTTTATAATCTTTGTAGATGATTTGTCTTTTGAAGACATCAAGGAAAATTATACTAAACTAAAAGCCATTTTAGAAGGATCTTTAGAGGCAATGCCTCAAAATGTTGTGATATATGCAACCTCAAACAGAAGACACTTGGTAAAAGAAAGGTTTAGCGACAGAAATGGTCTTTCTGATGATGAAGTACACTTTAACGACACTTTAGAAGAAAAACTTTCTCTTGCTGACAGGTTTGGAATAGTAGTCACATACCCATCCCCAACCCAGCAGGAATACCTTGCAATTGTTGATGAGATTGCAAAGAAAAGGGGAATTGAAATTACAGAAAAGCTTCACAGGCTTGCTCTGCAGTGGGAAATGAACTACAACGGCCGCTCAGCAAGAACAGCTAAGCAATTTGTTGACTGGTATGAGGCACAGGTTAAAATGGAAAAGGGCTAAGGCAGTGGCAGATTTGCGCTTAGCCCTTCTGAGTTTTCTAATATCTTTCTACTTTTACAGTAATTTTAAATTTGATCTTTTGACAAAATCTTCAAAAGATATTATTTCTATCAAGTTCCCCTCTTTTATATACTCAACATGTTTTTGATTTAAATAGAAATCTTTTGCTTTCTTAGTATATCCTGTTCCACTGATTATAATATAAGCTTTTTTATACTTTGGATTTTCCTTTAAAATTTTAACCAAGGTGATTATCTCATAAACTATTTTTTGCTCTGCGGTCCCGTGTGTTTGCTGCCACTTAGCACTTATAATTATCTCATCATTTAAAACAAAATCAGCTTTATATTTATTCCCAAAGAGATCATTGCCAACCACAACTTGTTCCTTAAACGCACCAGGGTAATTTTCTAACAATGCTTGTTGAATCAACTTTTCATGAACCTTCCCTGTCCGAGTACCTCTTCCACCAGGTGACACAATAACACCTCTTTTCAATAATTAGTTATAATGACTTCTTTATGACCAGTCCTTTTCTCTGCAGTTGAATTAATGAGTCTTTTTGCCTCTATTACCTCAATGTTGTAATTTCTATAAAGATCTCTTATAAACTCTGAATCTGAGTTGCTTATCATAACAAAACAACCCTTTTTACTCAGGTTATCACAAACATTTTTCAGCCTTACTTGTTCCACTTTTGAAAAACCTGCGACTGTGTAGTCAGTAAAATTAGCTGTTTTGGACACAGGCATGTATGGAGGATCGAAATATACAAAATCAAACTCAGAAACCTTTTTCACCGCTTCTTCAAAGTCTGCATGTAAAATTTCAACAGATTGTAGCATTTCTGAAAAGGCAAATATTTCTTCACTGGTTGGCATTTTAGGATTTTTATATCTTCCAAAAGGAACATTGAATTCGCCTTTGGAATTCACCCTGTAAAGCCCATTGTAACAGTGTCTGTTCAAATAGAGCAATAACACTGCTTTGAGTAAGTTTTCATTTTCAATTGTACCCATATTTTTTATTTTAATAGAATTGTAAAGTTCTCTTGCCTTATAGTAATCATCTTCAGCGTTTTTAAAATCTAAATTTTTAATATAGTAAACTACCTCATCTGGACAATTTTTAATCGCAGTGTAAAGGTTTATGAGTTCAAGATTAATATCTGAAACGACAGCATTTTTCAAAATTCCTTTATTGTAAAGTTCTATCAAAAGTGCTCCGCCACCCAAAAAAGGTTCAAAATATGTGGAAAAATGGCTTGGCAGCTTTTCAAGCAAACTTTTTATTATCTGCCTCTTACCACCCGCCCATTTCACTATAGGCACAACCTTTTGGTGAAAAAAAGTAATTTGAGTCCTCATTGCAAAACCATACTCCAGATTTAAATTAACTATTGATTTGATTATACCATACATTTGTTTGGTGTGCAAGGAATAAATTTTTCTTAACTTTCTTAAGTTTTAAATTCAAAAAGTGAAACTGCTTTGATTAGAAATAAAATGGTGTTAAAACATTCTTTTTATTTTTTTTACACCTTGGTTTATTTTTGAGATAAATATCCTTTTTCAAGTTACATCTTTATGTTACTTATCTTTGTTTATTTATAGAAATATCTGTTTTAGAGGATAAATTTGTTTACTTAGAAACACAATTGTAATTTTCCTTTTACCCTATCGTAGACTTAAGTCACCTAAAATAAACACCATAATTTTCATTTAGAAAGCATTATTTTTTCTGTGTATAATTCCTGGTAATCTTAATAAACAGCTAAGCTTTGTCTGTTCTTCCTTGTTATTTTTATTTAATCTTTTTTTGCTCCATGTAAAATATACTTTTTTTCGTGCCCTTGTAACACCAACGTAAAAAAGATTCAATTCTTCATAAAACTCCTTTTCAAAGTTGCTATCTGCTTGATTCCAGTCAATTTCACATTCTTGTTTATTTCTACATTTACCACATAAACCTTTCCAATTTGGGAACGAATATTGTTCTAAATCAGGGAGAATCACATACTCCCATTCTAGTCCTTTTGCACCATGAATTGTGGAAATAATTATATTTGCATCTATGTATCCCATATATTGTTTCAGCGCTTTGTTTTCCAATACATCACGGATTAACTCTATCTTCTCTTCCATAGAAAGAAAATTAAAATCAGTAAATATCTTCTCCAAAAAAATTTGAAATAAATAGAATAATGAATTAACAATTTCTTTATCTTCATTCTTTTCATTTACAATTTTTCTTGCTTCTTGTATAATTTTATTGCAAATTGTTTTGTTGAATCTATTTTTATAAGTAGAAACTATATCAATAAATTCTTGAAGTAACATTTGGTGAAAATTAATATAACTTACATCTTCTTCGCTATATAGAGCATAAAAATACGAAATATTGTTCTTTCCAAATAAATCTAGAATAATAGAGGTGTTTTTGCTTCTTTGTTTCACCAAAATAGCAATCTTTGCTGATGGCGTTTGTCCTAATATTTTTTTTATCAAACTTATTATTCCATTAGCTTCTTCTATTTGATTTGAAAATTCAAGTATATCCACAATTGCATTTTTTTCAATAGCTGGATCTAGGGGATTTTGGGCAATTTTTCTGACATTCTTATCTAATGTTAACATATCCTCATTGCCATTATATCTATAATTCTTACTTAACTTAAACTCATACAAACCAAATTTTTGTTTAGCTTTTTCCATAATATTAGGAATTGCTCCAATAAAACCATATATTCTTTGAAGCGAATCACCCATAATCATAAGATGTGTATTTTCTGTAACCAATTTTTTTAATAATGTCCATCCTAAAATATTAGTATCTTGAAATTCATCAATTATAATAATTGGATAATAAGAGCGATAAAAATCTAATATTCGTTCATATTCACTAAATAACTTCAGGGTCAAAAGCAAAATAGCATTAAATGGAATATACCCATTTGGTAAAAAATATTCCTTTATCTTTTCTATGTAATACTCAAAGTACTTATTTAAATATTTTTTATTAAGTGTTTTAATAGCATCACTATAAGAAGATATTTGGTCTGCTACCTCAGAAGGCAAACCTATTTTTAATTCTACTAACTTTTCCGGTTTGTCATCATCTACACCCTTTAAATATTCAATTTTAGCAAGATTTTCATCAAGTAAATAGCCATATAACTTTAATATTCTCCGACAAAAACCATGATAATTTGAAACAAATACATTATTGTTAATTTCTAAAGGTGATATTAAAAAACGCGATAACAAAGATGGCAATATACTAGAAAGTTCTTTTTTAATTTTGTAAGCAGCATTCACGCTAAAAGTTAACACTAAAATTTTTTTGGGATTACAAATTTGTTTAGTAGCAATCATATAAGCTATCTTACTTATCATAGTTTTAGTCTTTCCACAACCAGCCGGCGCTTCTACTAATATTCTCTTTTTATCAGAAAAGATAACTTCTATTTGTTCATTATCATTGTTATGTTCACGTTTAATTATCTCTTTTATATTTTCTTCTATCATACTTCACAACATCCTTTCGCAAGATTGATTGCATATTTATAGGGTTCAGGTACAAATTCAACATCAATTTTTTCTCCTAAGAATCTTCCTAGTGTAACCGATTTATTAATGTCTAACCAAGCTAGAAACATAGCTTTTACAAGATCTAGATTTTTATAATTTACTATTTCAACAAATTTATAATCTCGATTTTCCCAGTTAATCATAATGTTATATGACTTACTTATTTTTTCTAACTTGCTTTTTTGTATGCTTCTGTTCAGTGAAGCATTATCATAATCTTTCACTATCTCAAATAGTAAATCAATTTTTTTACATAGAAGCATATTAACAATCTCCTCTTCAAAATCTTTAGCATTTGTAATTATTAGATTTTTTATACTTTTTATATCTTCGTCTACACCCTGATCTTTATCAACAATTGAAACAGATGGAATGTTAAAGTGTGACATTAAATTAGTAATTGGTTTTATGCTGTCTTTGCTATCTGCCCTTATAAAACTGACGCCATATTCATCTATATCCCCTAATATCTTATTAGCCCATAACGGCAACGCACCAAATTCAGTGTCACCTTCTACAATTACAACACACTTGGAAAATAAAGCTTCTTTAATATATTGCATATTTCGCCTCAATTGTTTTTCTAATTGAATATCTAATTTGAAATTCTTCCCACTCACTACTCCAATAGATTTATTGGTAGATGGATAAAATCTAATTATTTCCGAATATTCATCGAGAATAATGTTAGGAGAATGAGTAACTATAATTACTTGTCCATAAATTGTGTCTAAACCAAAAAGCTCTTTTAGTATTTTTTGAAAATTATCATCCTTATTGGTTATGATATTTTTTATATATTTAACTAGATTCCTTTGCATATATGGATGGAGATGAATTTCTGGTTCATCAACTCCTAACACTAAAGAAATTCCTTTTATTCTTTTCTCTCTTTCTATTTTTTCAAAAATACTTTTACTAAATCTTTTGTTCTCAAAAAGGTACATTATCTTCTCCAAAATAGAAAGCACAACTAGTAACAAAAATTGCACGCCGTAACCCAATTTTTTAATATCAAAACCTTGCTGATCCTTTAAGCAAAGTAATCTGAAAATTAAATCTTTAATGTTTTCTTCTATATCGGCAGAAATACCAAAGACTTTAAAAAGTCTTATATAATTCAGATTGTTGTTGATATATTCAATAATAGGTACCAATGTATCTCTGTTTATAAACACTTCGTTGTTATATTTATCCTCTTCTAACATTTTATCAACTAAATAGCTTAAAAACTTACCTACTCCTTTATTTTTGTAAAATGTTAATTCATCTCTTGGCATTCTTAAGGAATCATACTTAATAAAATTAATACATCGAATATCTTGTTTGGGAATTTCCATACCACTTTCTATGTGAAAATATCTTATACTATCCTCTGGAGTTTCTTGTTTTGCCAAAATATTAATTTTTTCACAATCTAGTGGATCAAATAAATCCCCAAACACTCCTTTTTCGGCATCTTCTAACATTAAAGTAAACTCTATTTCAATAGGTTCATCTTTTCTTAAAAAATCAATTTCTTCAAAAGCTGCTCTGTTAAAAAGTGTATCTAACATTTCTAAAAAATTTGATTTACCTAAATTATTCTCTCCAACAATAAAGTTTAAATGCGGACTTAAACATATTTCAATGTTATCAAGATTTCGATAATTTCTTATTTTTGTCCTTATAATTCTCATAAAACCACACTCCTTAGTTCTTAAGACTAATTATTATCTAATACTTTTTAAGTCAAAAATGAATTTTTTAAACTTTTCACATTTATAAAGATTCTTATTAGACTTATACTATTATAAACTCTCTATTTTGCAAAATTCTATCTATAATCCCTATATTTTGCTTCACTCGACTCCCTCATCAGCCACTCTTTCCTTTGGTCATTATCCAAAACCTTTTTAGGCAGCTCCTCTAATTCAACTTATCCGATATGTGCACAATACTTTTCAAATCTCACCACATTCAGCCTTCCCTTGAAAGTTTTTGGCTTATCCTATCAGCCTTTTTATCTCATTCAAAATTAGCTTTTCTCGTTTATTTATAAATCTTTCAAAGTTCTCTTTAATCTCCGAAGGTGTTAGATTATCAGTAGTGTTTTTTAACAATAAATACATTTCTTCATCAATGAAATGACCCTTTAATATCTTTTTCACCTTGTGTTCTGCTTCTTGTTCTGATAGGCCTTTTGATTTTTGAATTTCAATCATCTTTCTTATGTAATCACCTGGACTGCGACGAGATATGCTTCTGTTAGTATTTTCAAAAATCAATGTCCTGTTCATAATTGAGTCAACATCAACCTCTACCCCTTTGGCTTTCAAAAAGCTCACTGGAAAAATATGATGGTCATCAAGCTGGTTAAAAGCAATGTTCTCAGGATAATAAAAATCCTTTGCTCCGTTTTTAAATAAAAGATTGAAAATTCCGATATATTTTGAACTTCCCTTTCTCCTTACCTCTTTCAAAGTATATACATTACTCTCTAATTGATTTCTTAACTTTTCTACAACCTCAGGTATTAAGTTATTATTGTTAAACCATGCACATACTTCTTTGAAGTCTTTTGCCATAGCGGTTTCGGTAGAACCTGAATATCGTTCTGAAAAAACTGCACTCCAGTACCATTTTTCAATTTTATCTGTGTCAGGATGCTCAAATTTCAAAAAGAGTGCAATCATCATCGTGACAATGGGATAGTAAGGTAGCCACTTTTCAAAATCCACAATGCCAAAGTTATTTATCTGAAGCAAATAAGGCAATACCTTGTTTTCTGCAATATCAACCACTTTGGCCCAGCTCTGGTCTGAAAGAATGTTATTATCTATCTTTAGCATTTCTCGTGAACTGATATTTTTGTCCGCCGCTAAAGCAAGAGCTTGAATAAATGAATAGGGAACTGTGGTGTTATCTATTCTTCCTGCAAGTTTTTTAATATTAACACTATTTTCAAATACTTCTTCCCACTTTTCACGAAGTCTTATGAACTTGTAAAATCTTGCTACAAGAAGATCATAAATAGAAAGTTTTACACCACTTCTATTGATTTTTTCAAATAGAGCAGCAATTTCATCAGGTTTGTCATTATACGAAAGACCAAGCGATAGAGTAAAAATGTTATATTTTATCATGTTATCGATATAAGCAAATATTTTATTTGTTTCCTGGTCTTCAAATAACAATTTATACTCCCCAAACCATAATCTATAGAACTCAGGAATATGTTTAAACACTGTCAATGGCAATATTTTCTTCGCCTTTAAAACCTCAAGATTGTAATCTCCGTTTTCTTCAATAATCTCCTTGAACTCTCTCCATTTTTTTGACCAGCTGAATACCGCGTCCTCAATGTTATCTTCAGCAAGTTTTTCTAAATCAATAAAAAATGCATACGGATTTTCAGAATTACGTAGAGGAATATCAGGACTATATATAGCGTAAAATAAAGATGTAAGTCTTTGTTGTCCATCCAAAATTAATATCTTGGGTTGCTCACATATTTGGGGATTTACTTTCTCTGCCCCTTCTACAAAAATCACCTTAAAAGGAACACTTTGTGGATTCGTTTCTAAAATCAAAAAAGTTCCTATAAACATACCTTGAAGAAGTGATTTTATAAGCTCTTCAATGTCATATCTTGTCCAAACAAAATTTCTTTGAAAATCGGGTAGCATACATTCACCATTATAAGCCTTTCTAACTAAGTCCAACAAGTTCATCTGTCCTTGCTGGAGATTCATCAATTACTCCACCCCCTATACAGCCACTCCTTTCTTTGCTCATTGTCCAAAACCTTTTTGCAGCTTTCCCAGTCGACTTTTTCGACATGCTCTCTATATTTTATATCAAATGGATGTTTGGAATTTAAAACTTCAACTGTTTTAATGTTTCCATCCAGCCATCCTTTTCTAATTCAAACAGCACCTAAGGCTTTAAAAACTGCATCAATAGGGTCTGAGTAAAATATAGGCTGAATCTTTATCAATAAATCTGGCGGAACTGTTTGAAGGTCTACAACAGCTGAAGCAGGAATTAAAACTTTCTTTGCTCCTGCATCAACACATACCTGAAGGCAATTTGCAAAGTTGTCAATCTTCATTAACGTTCCTGCAAAGTTCATATTACCAAGAACAACAAGAGATTCCTGAACAGGCTTTTCCAATGACGCTGAGCAAAGAGCAATTAACTGTGCCACTGCAACCTCTTTTGAAAGTCCTATTCCCTGCAAATCAGTTATATGCATTAAAAAATCTTTTGTTTTTGTAGAAATCGACGCACTTATTTGCTTAGAGTTGGCTGTAAAGTATCTAAATGCTGTATCAAGGCTTTCTTTCACTTCTCTATCTGAGCCAACACCACTTTTTTCAAACTTTCCTGTTCCAGATACAACCTGCGTTTCTATTTTATAAACTCCTATCATTCCTGAGGATGAATGTCCAACAGTGTAAACAACTCCTGGTTTCGATAGTCCTTCGGGTATCAGTTTACCTCCTCCTTGCTCAGGCACTGATACATATTCTTCTTCCATCGTTTCTCTATCTATAAATGAAAAATTAACATCATAAAATTCCATACCGCCAATTTTCTTAAGTTGTTCTTTTACTCGTCTTCTACCTATTAAAGCATAAGTTAATATCTCTTTTAAATCTTCCTTATTAAAGTTTCCGTCAGGATATATGAGCTTTATTAAACCTGAGACAGTCTTTTTAACAGCAATCACATCTCTCTGGTTCAAGTTATTACCAAGCTTGAAGTATTTATCTATAACATCAGTAAAAGTTCTTTTTCTCATCTCTCTAAAAAACTCTGAAATATAGTCAGATATAAATCCATATCTGTCTGTTAAATACTCAGGTCTCATTTTGGGAATTTCCCAGCCAGGCAAATAATAATGCATTCTATCAAAAAAGGCTGAGTCATTTGCAATCTCTTCTGGAAATGGCGCAAACAAATGCGATGTTTTAACCAGCACATCAACACTTTGATTGATATTCCCTATAAAAACTAATGAAGCTGATGCACTTATTTCTTCTTTACCCCTTGCAAATGAACCGGAAGCCATGTAATCCTTCATAATTTGAATTCCGTCTTTATCTTTAAACCTAATTCCTGCGACTTCATCAAACGCTACAACATCCCAAAGTCCAACAAGACCTACTTTTCTTGTTGACATGTTGTAAAAAAGGTTTGCAACTGTACTTTGTCCACCTGATACAAGAATGCTATTAGGTGAGAGTTCTTTATAAACATGAGACTTACCAGTTCCTCTTGGTCCAAGTTCGCATAAATTGTAGTTGTTCTCAACAAACGGCACAAGTCTTTCAATTAAATGCCATTTGACGTTATAAGGAAAATGAGTGGGTTCCAAACCTGTTGAGCGAATTAAAACATCAATCCATTCTTCCTTTGTAAAATATTTCCTCGCATCCAGAATTTCATTAATATCAACTTTGGGTATTTGAATAGGTTTTAAACTCGATATATTAAATGGATTCCTATTTCGTGCCTCTTCATCAAAAAAATAATTTATTTTTAAAATACACCATATTCCGCCCTCTAATAATTTTTCAAATTCTTTAACATATGAAGGTGATATTGGAACGTTTTTTATGCCCAAATTGGAAAATTCTGCTTCATACCTGTCAATTTTTTCATTTAATCTTACTGTTATTTTATCAATTATGGTATATTGCCCAAATTCTCTTATCTTTGATTTTACTTTTTCTGCCTCATCAGGTCTTACATAATTCTCAGCTAATATCTTCTTAACTCTATTTATACCTTCTTCAATACTTTCCTCATCATCTGTTGCACAATACATACCAAGCAAGTATTCAAGAACATAAACAGGAACATTGAAGCCCTCTTTTAGAGCTTTTGTTAAATCCTTTCTAACAACTCTGCCCGGAAAATATTCATTCAATTTTTTATCCAAATCTGTCCCTAAATATTGTTCCTCCTTTGGCATTTTAAAAGCCCTCCATTTTTAAAATTCAAAATCACTTATTATACCTAAATTTATATTAAAAGGAATTTCCTCGCTAATTAATCCTTTGTCTTTATCCTTGATAACTAAATAATACTTTTTACTCTTATCGTATTCCATAGCTTTAAGAACTAACCTGACCTTTATAACTCTTTGTTCTGGTTTTTCATTTTCTAAATCTGCAATTATAGTTTCAATATTTGAGATTATGTTATTATTTTCATCTCTCATATAAATCTCATAAATCGCAGGAGTTACTTTTTCACTAATCTTCTCTGTTTGGAAGAAATTCAATGTAAATATGCTATTTGTTATTTTTCTTGACTCATTTATTAACTTAATTTTCGCCTTTTCTGACTTAATAGCATCCTTGCTTGTGCTTCTAATATTTTTAAATTCAATTACAGGTATCACGATTTCCTGCAGACTCAAGCCCCCATGGACAAATTTTGCCCCTTCCCCTTGGATTTTAAATCTGATATTTGACTTTGGCATATAAGCATAATAGCCTTGATTGTTTAATAAATAACTCATATTTATTTTTACCACACCATCAATATCCTTGTTTTCTTTTGAAATAATACTTCTTCGGCTTCTATCTATATAATTAGCAATTTCTTTATCTATCTTGTCGCTCTCTTCTAAATCTTTTCTCTGATATATAAAGCCGTGGTCGGCTGTAATGTAAATATTAACTCCACCAAGCCAATTTGTTATTTTATGAACCAAATCAAGTATTTCTTTGATTGCTTTTTCAATGGTTTCGATTGTATAAACCTCTGTTGCTCCGCTGTCTGCAGTTGCATCAATTGTGTCATGATATATGTAAATTAATTTATATCCTTTTAATGCTTCTAAAAATTCTTCTTTGTTTTTAGGAAGCTTATGATAGTCAACAGCAATACTATTCTCGAAATTCTTCTTTAATATTTTGTTCCTATTCTCCAATCCACTACTATCAATACCATCAACACAAACCTTACCATCATCTTTTATCTCAATAGTTTCATTTGGAAGCAAAGATGCCATGCCAAGCTTTGTTATTGTCGGCACAGAAGAAAGCATTGCATGAATATTTGTTGAACCAATAACTCTTTCGTTGAGTTTCTCTGCTATTTCAACACCAATCTCATATCTCAAAGCATCTGAAATTATTACAAATATTCTCTCTCCTTTTGAAATCCTTGGTTTTACGTATGTCTTGTAAAAATCTCTCTGGTTTACAACATCAATAATACTCCATTTTGTCTTCATTTGTTCATCTATTGCATTTGTCCAATTAACGCCAAGTTCCGTTAAATACCAATTGACATAAAGATTTTCCACAAGTTTATTCAATCTATTTAAAATATTACTTTCAGGCTGTCTATCATAATAATAGCAGAATTTGCGATAGTTCATGTCCATTTTATAAAATTCTTCAACATATTGTTTAAACATTTTATCAACACTTGTTTGTGGAATACCAAGTTTGTATTTCTTATGAAACTTATACATCTCAATTACGTTCAATAAAGCCTCATAAATGTTTTCATACTTCTCATAAAAATGCTTAGCTCTTCTGCTTTTAATAAGCTCTATGTAGCCATCATAATCTTCCAAATCATTTTCTAATGAGTCTACAATATATGTGATTATTTGTTTATCAAATATTTTTAAAATATCAATGTCCTTATAGTCATTTACATCCAGCCTGCTAATTATCTCAGCTATATCTACTTCTTTTTCATATTCGTTCGCCAGATTTTCATATACTTTTGCATCATTTACATGATTCATCCAATGGTCGATAAAAATCACACAATTAGGTTTGTTCTTTCCTATGTACTTGCCAATTTTATTCAGTTTTTCTTCGTTTATATAATTTGCCAATACAGTCGAAATCAAATATATGAAAAACTCTTTTAATGTTCTGTTTGGTAAATTAAAACCGTATCTTTTCCTAACATACTCCCAAAATGCATCTTCTAACCCATATTTTTTTATATCTAAATACTTTTTATTCTCCTCTTCCTCAAGTGATACCATTAAAACATTTCTTAAAATCTCCTCAAACTCTATTGTTTTAGAACCGCTTAAAACGGCTAAAATGGAAAGCTCGAGCTGTTCTTCTGTATCAATCCTGTCTATTAACTTGCTTAATTTTTTTCTTCTTTCAATAGCGTTAAAGAAGCTTTTATACTTTTTGAATAGCTCCCTTAAAGAATTGCTCACATTTAACTCTCTCATCAAAAGTGAGATTTTATCTGCATAAAATTGTGAAGAATATAAAAACATATCAATAAGCCAATTGTCTCTCTCATCTGTTATTTTAATAGGATTGTATATTAAATAGTTCGTGGTTGGGTCTTGCTCTTCAATTAAATATTTTGTGTAAAAATTATTGTTGCCTGTTAATTTGTGAACCTTCACGCCATCTATTTGAATTTGGTCTATTATGTCTTCAAACTCTCTCTCTAAATCATTCCAAATAACTATTTTTCGCTCCTCTCCATCCTTTAAAGAAGAACTAAATTCTTTTTTAAGAGCATTTATTATGTCTTCATTGACCATCTTTACAACTCCTTATAACTGTTTGAGATTCTAAGCAATATTATAATATAAAAAAACAGCACCTACCATTGATAAAAGTAGTAGGTGGCTAAAAGTATGTCACTTAATTGGTGCTAACAGATCATTGAACTTTTCGTAATTGGCAGTAACACCATCATCTAAATCTATTTCTATTTGCATATCAGCCTTATGATGCAATATCTCATCATATTTTTTGAGCTCATTTATTTTCTTTTCAAGGTTTTTAAGCTTCTTTTCTGCTTCTTTCTTTTCCTTTTTGCTATAACTATCGTCTCTCATAATATCTATGAGCAATTTCTTCTGGATATCTAATTTGTCTTGAAACTCATGCAAATAATTGACTCTTATTCTGGATAGTAGAGTTTTGTCATACCTATGCATGTATATCAAACAATTGAAAACTTTCTGATCCCCAGATGTAAATAGCCAATAAATTGGTCTTTTTTTATACATCTGAACATGGTCTTTGTAAAAATCGTTAAGAAAATATCTTCTTATGGTATCTTTTGCTGTTTCTCCATTTTTTCTCCCCAAAACATCAGCTATATAATCCAAGTTTTCAGATAATGTCTCTTCTCCAAATGTAACTTTTACAAACTCTACAAACCTTGATACTATATCATTTTCGAAATAAACATCATCAAGGACTGGAATGATATTGTCTTCAACAGGTTTAAATGTCTTATATTTTGAGTAATCAAACTCTCCACCTGCATAAACAAGACCATCTTGGTCCAATGAATATCTTCCAAACATACAGCCCACTGCATAGGATATGAACGATTTTATATCCCTCTCTTCATCTGCTTTTCTGACAGTGACATCTTTTTCATCAACCTCAGGAGTTAATTCATCTTGAAGTCCATATATTTCAATGAAAATTCTATTTAGTTCTTCTTCATTCTCTTTTAACTTGTAAAACTGTTTTTCAGCAAACTTTGCCCAATTTTCAAAAGCCTCTTTTATTGTTTTGGCACCATTTTTATGAATTAATAGAGGATGCCTTTTAAAATCCCATGATGATTCAAATGAGTCCCAATCGGTTTTGGAGATTTCTATATTTTGTTGCGATAACTGAACAATAACATCTTCATATTTGTTATCAATAATTATTGGCAATTTAGCTATGTCACCTACCTGGAAAGTTAATGTCGGATTTAAAATCAAGTAAAAATGATATGCAATTTTAGAAGATAATAAACTCAATAAGTAAAATCTATTTAAATCAGTTGTAAATAAATTACATCCAGCATCTGAAAATATAAAACCTCCGGGTGAATATCTTACTCCAAATTTTGCAGAACTTATTCTTGACCAAGTAATACCTTCTCTAAAATAATATTCCATATTCTGGGGTCTCGATCTTAATTTGCCGTATTCATCAAAAAAATTTCTTATCTCTTCCCCATCATTATACCAATTCACAACATATTCATTATTACCATACCACTTTCTATATTCTCCACCTTTGTTATATGGAAACCATTTTAGGCCACTTTTCTGTACTTCTTCTCTGCTACTATATCCAAATCCAATTCCATTAATATCAACTTCAAACCATAACCTTAAAAACCTTTCATTATCACCAGTTACTAAACCCTGTCTCGGTTCAGCAATATTACCTAAGGACATTTCTTTTTCAAATATCTCTCTTATTTTATCACTTACCCAATACGCAATTGGCATTCCAGGAATCTTTTCAAACTTTTTGCTATATGCAGTATATCTATATGACAAATTTGGATTTTTAATAGCTTCTAATGTCTTTTCTTTCTTTAGCTCAGAATTGTCAAAGTCAACCAATCTTATATATACTCCAGGATAATCAATTTTGTTTTTTCTAATAACAAAGGCTGTTGTTTGAACAACTTCTCCACCTATTTCCTCAAATGCTCTAGGACCTAAATGAAGCATAGAATAAATAACTCTATTATTTATTATCTTTTTCCTTAGATTTTCAAAGCTTGATAAAAACATCCAAGAATTTTGATTTATCATTGCCAAAAAGCCATTATCTTTTAAATAATAGTCGTCTAATTCCATAAATGCCGTACATGTATCAGATTTTGAATCCTTAAATTTTTCTTTAAGATATTCACTAAGTTTTTCATTCATATTTTTTGACCCAATATAGGGTGGATTAGTTACCAAAACATCATACTTTTGTTTCATTATACTTGCCTGCTTTATAAGCCGTGGTAGTAATTCAATTACTTTATCTCTACGTTGGTTTTCAAACAAGTCTTTTGGCGGATTGTTCATTATATGTACTAATCTTTTGTTAAAAAATTCCTCATCAAATTCATCTATCCTTATAAGCGAACCATATATTTTTGCATCTCTAAACTTTTCAATAAATTCCTTTGTTTTCTCATAATTTTCGCCTGATGACTCCCCTGCTATATAAACTATATCATCATTAGTTAAACTATTAGTCTCTTGGATAGAAGCAATATTTAGCTCAATTCCTTCTTTTTCAATAATACTAAGAAGTTTATTATTGTATTCCATTCCCTTCATAATCACAGAAAAACATGCAAGCTGATATGCTCTATCATCTATATCAAGACCGTAAAGATTTTTCTCTATTACTAATTTTGGTATTTCGCTTTTAAAATAACCACATTTTTCATATATTCTATACAAAACGTCAAACATATAAACCAATATATGCCCTGAGCCACAAGCAGGGTCAAAACACTTTATATCCTCTACATTCAAATCTCTGTTTATAAATGGGGCTAACTTTTTTTCAAAATCTGGCTCTTTGTTTGGATTTTCAAGATAAAACTCCCATTCGTTTTTTAAATCACTATGCTCAGGATGAGATTCTATCCAGTATCTTCCCAAAGAGTTTTGCACCATGTATCTTACTATCCAATCTGGTGTAAAAAGTTGAGTAACAAATGGAATTTCATCTTTTCTATGTTTTGTTTTTTGTGCAAAAACTCTATCCTTTTCTTCTACAATATAAAATTGATACATCCAACCAATTATCTCCACATTCTTCCAATCTTCTTCAGGAATTACATTTACATCAGTTAATCTTCTCACAAAAGCGCCCTCATTTAAAAGTCCATCTGGAAACAAAAGCTCAGTATAATCTCCTATTTTTTCAAATAAGAATGGAAGAGATTTGTTTAAGCTGTTGCATAAGAGTATTATCATGTATTTAAAAAGCCCATCTAAATCATTGTTCATCTTCATCTCATACACTTTTTGCTTATCAACAGGAAGGTCAACTCTTAACGCCTCTTTTATCAAGTCGGGTTCAACGCTTTCTGGATTCGATGAGGACAATGCTCTCATTTTTATAGGTAAATAATTGTTGACTTCCATAAATCTCAAAGCAATGAACCTGTTAAACCAAGTATATGCAACTTCCTCTATAATTCTTTTGTATCCGTCTTCGCCTTGCTTATTAAATTCTATTATCCTATCAATCAGTTTTTTTCTTTGTTCTTTCTCAATTTTACTAAGTGGTCTTCCGTTAACGACTACTGAATCACTGCTTTCAATATCTGACTTTTTGATTTTGCCTTCTTCAATGCCATATTGAAACGCCTTTAATTTAATCTTTTCAATCAATTCTCTTCTGCTTTCAATGGCAAATTTTTTTAATACATTTTTGTTCAACATATGCACCCCTCACCCAGCTGCATAAATAAGTCAAATCAATTATACTTTATTTACTCTATTTCTATTGCTTCATGGTTATTTAACATTTCAATTAACTTATTTTTCAGCTCATTAATAAAACTTTCTATATCCTCTTTTGACTTTACAATTTTTTTACCTGTTAAATTTGACACTTTAATTTTTATAGTTTGGGTTGTTTTATCAACGTTAAAAACAGAAACCTCAGTTGAAACTGGAGTTGAATCACTATCAATCTTTTGGTTTTGCTTAAAGTATTCGGATTCTATTTCATTTTCAAAATCCTTTTTCTTTGCACTGCTTTGCCCCAATACAGCATAGATTTGTTCCAAATCTATGCTTTTTTCAATTATAGATAATAAGTTGTTATAAAAATCATTTATCTTTTTAGAAACTTCAAAAAGACCATACTGATTAGCTTTTGTCAAAATAGTGTCAAAATCTTCTCTTATTTGCCTTTTTACAGATTCCTTTTGTGTTCTTACAATCTCATTAAAAGCATTTTCTATCTTCTGAACTATAGTCGGTATGGCTTTAATTTCTTTATATGGAGAAGGACTATCTAAAATCTCTTTTAATTCATCCATTTGTTCTTTTATTTCTTGAGTTAAATAAATCACGTTTTTCTCACATTTGTTATATATTTGTAATCCCTTGTCAAAAATCTCAACCTGTTTATCAAAGAAGAAAATAGGCTTTTCAACTTCATCCTTCCACTGTAGAAGCTCATTTTTTTTATCTATCAACTTGTTGAACAAAGTCAGATTATCCTTCTCAATCAAAAACTCATTGAGCATCTTCAATCCCTGTTCAAACACGCTTTTACCTGGATACTTAGAGTTTACTTTATACTTTTCCATATATGAATTTATCTTCTTTATTTCTTTATCAAACATATCCTTTATACGTTCAACTAATTTATCTTCATCATCAGGTAAGTCTATACTTCCAAACAATTCAAGGCAAATATTCTTTACTCTTTTTATGACATCAGCATCAATCTTTCTCCTTCTGTTTATAACCAATTTCTCAACTTCAGATTGCCTTGTTAAGCTCTTTACAATTTTTGCAGGGTCGCTTAAATCCAAATACTCACCATTTATTCTCAATTTGATTTCCTGTTTCCTAAATAGTTTTGCCACAATGCCAGCAATATCATAATTTGTCCATCCATAAGGTGCACTGGTAAACTGATTCAATAAACCTTTCATTGTAAGCTGCTGATGGTATAGGTCTTGCATATCTATGAAATCAAGCACTTCTTTTTCAGCAAGTTCATTGTCGTTTGTATTTGAGGAGCTAAAAGCAAGCTGCTGTGAGTCACCTGTAAGTATTTCTAAAATCTCGTTTTCGTCTCTTATATTCTTTTGGATATAACCTAATTTGTTGTAAACATTATTTACAAGTATCTCAAAGGCTGCATTTATCTTTTCTTTTGGTGAACTTCCTCTTAAATCTACTTTTTGCCCCAAAATATAAAATGTCCCTTGCATAATTGCATCTCTCAACAATTCCTGGGTCCTTTTCCTTCTTACATTCGCCTCTCTTTGTTTTGAGGTTATTATTTCTTGTATATTCTCTGGCAATAAATTTATATTTTTCTTTTTAATATAGGATTCTATTTTTAATGCCTCTGTCAACTCATCTATGTATTCGCTGTTACCACCCAACTTTACAAGAACCTCTTTACTATCTTGGGACATCATACGCAATTCTGTGTCGTCCTTATAATAATTGCTTGAAAGAGGCGACAATATGTTAATTCCTATGCTGTATTGCTGAGAACCCCTTTCTTTTTCATCCATTTTCTTGTTGAACGGAAACTGATATATATTAGAGTATCTATATTTATTGTCATCATAAATGTCTTCAAAAATATAACTGGACAGTTCTTTCTTGAGCAAATCCTCGTCCACTTCTTCTGCTTTTATTTCCCTGTTAACGTCTTGTTCATCATCTGTGAGGAAAATATATCTATCACCATTTTTTTGAATTAAATTTTCTGATTCAAGTTTATTCAAGGCTTCTCTTATATGTTCTTTTAAACTAAGTTTGTCTTCATCAATACTGCTTACCATTAAAGTTGTTATATTTTCCAAATTAGACGGTATTTCATCGTCAAGATACTTTATCAAGAAAAGAACCTTTAACAACTGAATATTAATAGGGTCATCCTTTAAAGCAGGATTATCCATAGCTCTTCTTATAACACCTGATATTGCAGGGCTTAAAAACTCTTCTATTGTATCATAAAATGCCCAGAATGGTATTAATACTCCTTCTTCTTTATCAGCAAATTTTATTGCCGCCTCTCTAAAAGCAGATATCATAGAACGTTCGCCTCTGGACAAATGCTTTCCAGAATTACCGTGTTTTCTAACTTCGTCAAATACCCTTTGCAATATCTTGAATTGATAGGGAATAAATGGATAAACATCAACAAACTCATTTTCGTCTTCATAGCCTAAAAGGTCGCTTTTTGCTTCTTTGAATGTTATCAAGTTTTTAAGAATCACACTTTTCTCTTCATACAACACTCTTAAAAGAAGTTTTGCATTCTCGTTTTTTTCAAGCAAGCGCTTTTTTATGACTTCATCCACAGAAATTGAGGATAAGCTGAGCCTTGTATCAAATCTTCCTTGAATCTTCGAAAAATCATTTCCTTGAACTTTTGTATACCTGTCTATTTCCTCTTGTGATGTAACTATTACCCATACCTTCCCCATGCAATATCTGCCTAAGTCTTCAACTACAGTTTGAAGATTTAGCATTAAAGATGTATTATCACCAATATATTGACCAATTTCATCTACAAGGAATATTAAATGAAAATTGTCACCCTTGCTGTCCACATATTCTTTTACTTCTTTTGCAAATTTCTCAATTGTAATTTCATAATTCAAGACCTTATTGTTTATGTACTCTCTTGCATCATCTATTGATATGTCAAACACATTTGCTAAAGCCTTTGCTACATATTCTTTATCAAAATAAATAGCATTTCGCCTATCTTCCCAAGGTTTTCCTCTCAATTTTAAAAATTCTTCTTTAAACTTCTCATATAAGTTTTCTTTAATTAACTGAGATTCCATTGCTGCAACACCTGGAATTTCCGAACACAGATTTCTGTGCTCGTTAAATACATTAACAAATATCCTCAAGATAGCATCTTCTTTATTCTTATTGTTAATAGGGTTTTTCGATTCAATGTTGAAGAGTATTGTCTCAGTCTTTACATTAGCTATTCTCTTCATCTCTGCAAAAAGAAGTGGGTCTTCAATTTTGTCTTCAAAGTAATCTATTGCTTTTTTACCTTTTACTTGTTTGTTACTTAAAAGATATGAAAGTATCTTCAAAAGATGTGATTTACCACTGCCAAAAAAGCCTGATATCCAAACACCAATTTTATCAGTTGTACCATCAATGCTTTTAGCATAGTTATTATAAAAAATATATAGTCTTTCTCGTATTTCTCTTGTTACAACATATTCCTCTAATTCCTGTTTTATTATTTCTTCATCTGTCTGCCCAACTTTGATTACACCTGTAATTTCACGCCTAATATCTTTTAAAAACATATCTTTTAATTGCACTTTTTTCCCCTCCAAAAAACCATCAATATACTGCAGGAAAAGCTCTGTAATAATTGTCATCTTTAAATTTATTGAATAAAACAAGGCTTTGATCTTTGTATTTACCTGGATAAAATAAAACAACAGGTTTTTTATTTAAAAATTCTTGCAAGCTATTCAATACATTATGAGCTCTCATAAAAGGATATATTTTCCCAATACCTGTTAAAAATATTATATCATAGTTTGTTGAATAACTCACTATCTTTTGTGCAAATCTTCTGGGATTTATATAAGTTGTTATAGCATTTAGAAGAGCTTCTTTGCACTCCTTCTTCTCCATCTCTAACACAGCATCAAAAATATCTTCCTCCTTTAAAATCTCAATAAATATTTTAAACAAATCTACTTCTATCACTTTTTTCGAATGGCTGTTAGCTTCTTTAACAATATATTTAACAACCTTCCTGACAAGCAGCTCATCTTTTGGGTCGTAATCAAATATGTAGTAGCTTAGCTCATTACCCAATCCAAATCCCTCAACAAATTTATCTGACATAATTTTGTCTTTCAAAATCTCAAGCCTTTCCAAAATGTTTGTCAATCTAACACCCCCTAAATTTTCTCACCCATGGCTATGACATAGTCAATATCGCCAATTTCAATTAAATGACTCTTAAGCTCCACTGGCATAATTATTTTATTGAGTTTTCCTGTTTTGGGACTTTCAAGAACTCCGGCATCAGTTAAGATTTTCAGAATAACTTGCTTAAGTTTAGAAATTGTATTATCAGTCCATTTAGCAACAATTTCGCTTTGTTCTGCTTTATGTCTGAAGAATAAATTTACATCTTTTTTTTCTAAAACCATGTCATTATACTCAAATTTCTCTCTTACCACCTCGTTCATAAACTCGTAAAAAAGTCTGCTTGTTTTCATTATTGCATACAAGTTGACAAGCTTTCCTGTTTCCATTGGATCATTCACGACCATATTAATCAAATAATCATCTAAAACCTTCACTCTTCTCATTACAGATGAAAGTAGTCTTCTAAGGCTTCTTTTTGACTTGTACTGAAACAGATTCTCTTCCATAACTTTTTTGCGAATTTGTTCATCTGAGATGCCTTGAACTTTAAGTTTTAACACTCGCTTGAGCTCATAATACAAAAATGCATCACTTGTAAGCGTGGCTGTGTATTTTCTTTTGTCTTCCAAATTTATCACTCCTGATGATGGTTTTAGCATATAGTTGACTTTGGGTAATAATAATTTCTCCGAATACTACAGTTTAAAACGAAGTTATAAAAGTGTAAATTTCCTATTTATATTACATCTCTTAAAGATGTGAAAGTTTAATGGAATATTACTACACTAGACCTCACTTATCAGCTCTGGTTATTTTGCCAAAAGCCCCAAGGCAATCATGTTATGGGTCTTGCCGTCACCCATTGCTTGCCTCAAAACAATCATGCCTTGTTCATCGTCAATACTTTTAAACCTTTTAAAAGCAACATCAAATAGTCTTTTCATACCATTTGTTATGTAAGTTTGTTCAAAAAACCTTTCTGGGTTGATCTTGTCAGAAAGAAGTTCTGAAATTTCTTGCACATCTTCTGAGCTTCTTGTGGTAAATACATCATCCCTGGGTTTACAAAGTTCGAATAGGTGTTTCATGGGGGGTTACCTCTAGGAAATTTTATTTTTTATCAAAATAATTTATCCCTAAGGCATTCAAATCAGGTCAAATACCTATTTTATTCATACCAAGTATTTTAGCAACTTTACCAAAGAAAATATTTCTTTTTTTACTAATGCATAGATCATCAGTTCTTTTATTTTCTTTATATTTTTTATTTCATTTTTGAAAATGTCTTGAACTTTGTTTTTATAAAATAATTTTTGTTTGTATTCTCCTTAGAAAACTTACTGCTGTAGAATAGATCTCCTCCGTTGTAATTAACAGATCACTTTCTAAATTTCGATATTAAAGGGAAAATATAAAACATACCTGTTTTTTACTTTCTCATAGAAGCAAACTCTGCGCAACCAATCCTACATTTAAAGAGATTATACCAAAACTGCCTGCCAAAGTTCAACTTTTCGCATTCACTCCTGGTTTCAAAATATGATTTTTCCTTGCTAAATCTCTTGCAAATATTGTGATTTATATAAACTCCTATATGGAAAAAAATAAAATTAACCTGTATAAACGATTAACACCGAGGGCTAATCTCTGGATGTATAGATAAGTATAGGATAGTAACTAATTTATTTTTCAAACTTTGCAGTAAAATTTCCTACAATCTGGCTTCTATCTATTGTGTAAACACCGTTTATTACCATATGTCCTTTATAATCCCAATGGTTTAATCCTCCTCCAATTAAATTCTTTTCGCCAATTAATGTCCAAAAAATAGCATATTCACTTTTTTCAATAAATTCAATTAAAAACTCTTTTCTAATAAGTAGCGCTGAAATTGGATATTGTCTATCAAATATTGCCGTCGGTAAAATAACTACTTCACCATTTTCATTAAACCATCTTCCATCAAGATATTTATGTCTTATTTGTAATTTATCAACAAGCCATTTACATGGAAGTTCTATAGAAATTGCTTCCTCATAGGAACAGTCATAAATAAATTCATTTAAATAAACATCATCGGTAACAACTACCGGAACAGGCAAACTTCCTTTATTTCCTTCATTTGTCCAGATATTATAATCACCTCTCAAATCTTCAAAAGCTAAAGAGTTAGGAAATTCACCTAAAAATATCTCATTAAATGCATGAGATTCCGGCATCCATCTTCCCCAAAAATTTTGCTTTTTAGTCCACTCCAGTATCTTTGCAAGGTCTTTTTTTCTAACAATATAGCTTTTTATCATATACCAAAGTTCTCTAATAGGTATTTCATATTTCTTATATTCAGGTGGGGTTTCTTCTTCCCACTTTATAAATCCCTCTAACATTAACCAATTCTGTACACTGTCATCAACAATTTCAATAATATTTGTCGGATCCGGCAAGTCGTTTTCCATTTTTAACCAGATTATATTTTCTTCCATTTCTTTCCATGCATCATATTTTCCATATGTTAATAACCAATTTTTTAGAGATAAAGACTCTCTCAAATGCTCATCATTTTTAACAAGCAAAGTAGGGTCAATATCCCTGACGTGGGGATTCCAAGGTCCTTTATACGACTTTGGTTCATCATCTAAATTATCTCCTTTAAATTCAAAATGGTCAGAAACTAATGCCATAAATTCATGGTAAGCAATCCATTGATATTTTTTGCCTATTCTCTCCGGTTTATGACTGTCACGTCCTACATTGAATCTGCTATTTATCATTCTGTCAAATTTACCATGTATTTGTGGATCGTAACCCAACTGCACAACACGATTAAATATCCATCTTTGAACAAAACTTAAATCAAAATTTTCTAAAGGGTCATTAATTCTTCCACTCTCATCAAGAAAAGGTTCTATTTCTTTCTCAAAGTAATCTTTTTGAATTTCAGATAGAGAATTTTTAAATTCTTGCCATGCTTCTGTTCTTTCTTTTTCTCTGCCCTCAATCTTTCTATTCTTAATTTCAAGATATTTTAGGTGGTTTAAAAAGTCTTCTATTTTAACTCCATAAAATGGATTTGTGGCTTTCTCTAACAAATTCCTCTGATAATCCGTTAATTGTTTTTTAAAATCTTCAAATAACTTTTTTCTATTCGGTTCAACTGAATTAATTTTTCTCCTACTCCAAGGAAAATAACCCAGATTTGTCCCAATTATATACCTCGCAAAATCCCCCCAATCCATAACAGAAAACCAAATATCTAAAAAACCATTCTCTATTGTGTTACCATCGGCATAGCTTGCAGGACAATATTTCTTTTTTAGTTCCTCTTCAGTAGGTATATTTTCAGACCAATCACTTTCATAAGGTGGATTAACTTTGCTTTCGTCAATTTCAAGGATTACTCCTTTTCTTAAAGCAACCTCAATTATTCCACGTGCATAATCACGAAGTAGTATATGAATTGGAGGTTTATTATTTTTGAAAACATTCTCATAAACCCAGTTAGCTAATCTTTTAATATTTTCCAAATCATCTTGATTCCTTAAAGTACACGCGTAAGCAACAGCAAAGAGCCTTTCTTTTATATACATATCGTCAACTTCTTTAAATTTCTCTAAAAGCACAGGTAGCAAATGAAGTCTATGTTGAATGAGCGAAACTAAAGCTTTTGTTGATTTATCGCGAATAAATCTGTTTGATGTGGTCAAAAACCACGCTAAAGCAGTAGAAAGTAAAAGGATAAACTCATCTTTTATGTTCGATTTGTCATAATCTGATAATGACCATTCTATGATTCTTTCTACTGCACCTTTATCTCCATGCTGAAAGTGTAAAAATGTTGACCACCAAGCATCTCTTTCAGGCATTGAGTATTCCATTAAGTGCTTATGCAAGAAATCTGCATTTAATGGATGTTTAGGAACTGAAGTAACGCTTAAAATTGCTTCTAACAATTTATATATATCGTGAGGATAAAGAAAATAATCATCATTAGTTTTATTTTTTTCTAAAACAGATACTAACACTTTTTCTTTGAAAAAATTAGAAATTTTTCTAATAGTTATTTCAGAAAATACTTCTGGTCTTCTCCATATAAGACTTTCTATAAAAGCTTCATATATATATGGTGAATCTTTAATAAAAGAAGCAACTTCAAAAAATTCTTTTCCTTTATACCATTCAGGGTACTGAATAGATAAAGCTTCAATTAATCCATAATTCCGTTTCAATAATTTTATTATATTCGTATTTTTCTTTAATAAATCTTCTAGTTCCATACTCTCTTTTCTACATTTTTTTAGCAAATACCTAACAATTAGATGATCACTAAACTTTTGATATGGAAATCTATAATCATAACCATCATTTTTAATAAATTTTTTTGAGTATCTTGGGACTTTTACTAATAATAAATTTCTTTCTAATGATTTTATTAATTTATCAACCTCAATATTTGGATGAGCATTTTCGATTATTTCTATCAGTTTTTCTTCGCAGATCCTGTCTGTACTATGTTCTACCATTACCTCTGCTATTTTTTCAATAACTGTATCCCAAAGATTTTCCCCCTTTAAATGGGATATTCCAAACTCATCTTCTATGTTTTCTGCTACGCTATCTACATATGTTTCAAAAATATATGTAAAACCTTCATGCCCCCTTAATACTTCTTTTCCTTTTTTCTTTCTGCCTTCGTTTGCCAAAGCCTTGCAAAATAGAAGTAAAAATAACGGATTCTGAAATTCGGGAGTTAGCAAAGGAACTTCAGGAAGTGGAAGAGAAAATTCATTAAAAAATTTAACCACTGCTTCCCATTCTTTGAATGCAAACCCTTGATGTTTTACTTCAACGAACTGTTTTATTAGTTCTTCAGTTAAAACTTCTTCTTCAAATCCACTCCGGATGCTAATAACTAAAGCAATATTAGGATATTTTTTTACTTCATGAATTATTTCTTCTAAGTGTTTTTTCCATAGATTTGGAGATTTTGCTTCATTCAGAGCGTCTATAACAAGTAACACTCTACATCTCGAACATTCTCCTGCCTTACTAAGTATTCCTAAAAAAACTTCCTTAGTATTTATATTAGTAGGTAAATTAAGTTGTCTAATAATTTGTTCCCAAACATCAGTTCCCTCATTAAAATATTCACCAAAGAGCAATATCGCTGGTAAACCAAAATTAATTCTTTTTTCAACTATATCACACAATAAATGTGTTTTACCAATTCCTGCTTCGCCAGTTAGTAATAAGAAAGGATGATTAGAAAGTTTCCCTTTTGTGCTTGTAGCAAGATTAATAAAGTATTGAATTTTATTATTAATACTTAAAAGATAGCGTATATCAGAATCTATTTTTTCTCTTAGTGGTAATGAACTATTTTTATCTTTAAGAGTTTTTTTATATATCCAAAGCTCATCAATTAGTCTACTCACTAATTTTTCAACATTTTCAGCTACTTTCTTTATTTCATTCCAAGGTATTTGTTCTGTATTATATTCTTTTATGTTTCCTATAAGTGTCAGAATTGTATTAATCTCCCTTTTGAATTCTGCTGATATATTTTTCAAATTGTCAATTTCATATATTACTGTTATCTCTCTATATTCTCTGACTAACTCTCCGTAATAACTACGAATATTTTGGTAGAATTTTGGAGTTCTACTAATTCCATCAAATACTTCAGCAATAGGAAGCTCTATATGCAGTTTTGGTATATATCTTGCACCAGCTTTATTTTTTATGTCATTTAAGTGAATTTTTATCCATTCACCTTTTATGAAAATATCTGGAGATACTTCTGTCATCCTTATCTCTCCTCAATTAAATTTATCTCAATTTCCGCTAATTCGATTATATTCGCAATGCAGAATTTAGTTATTATTTTGTGGTATATAAGGAGTATTACAGACATACCCGTTGCTGAAGATATTTTCAACCTTTAATTTCTTCAATTTTGATTTTAACAACTTACGCTTCATTTGTTTACCTTTAATTTATTGCTTCTAACACTTCTCACATGCTCTCTCATATTCTTGTAACTATTAACATTCATGGAACAAAGCCTCTGAAAAATTTTCTCTTTTTGTTCATCAGTCAAACATTCTCTATTATACTTCTTTATCGTTTTTATAAGTTTAGTTGTCCAAACAACATCTGTTTTTGTTTCAATTTTTAAATCAGCCTTTGTGGTAAAAACTATCACTGAGATAAATTTTATATCACCTAAATCTGATAATATTTCTTTAAGCGCTTGGATGTGACCATAGTTTTGCCTAATCGGATTGTAAAATTTTTCTTTTCTTTTGTATATAACTTGCGTCCAGTATTCATCATATTCTTTGCCATATATCAAACCCTGATAATTTTTTGTCTCAATAACAAATACTCCATAATTCGAAACAACAACATGATCTATCTGAACTGTTTTAGAACCAACTTTAATTAAAAGGTTATTCAAAACTTTATACTTTTTAGGGTCTAATCGAGCCAGAAAAAACGAAACTGACTTTTCACCTAATACTCCTTTTATCTTCGGTCTCAATAGTGATAGTATTGCGCTTATTATTAGCAAAACCCATACATACCATAAATCTAAAAGCAGATTAAAAGCTAATTTCAAACTTTTTTCCCCCTCTCTCTAATCCCCAAACCTATAAACCTGATCTTTTGTAAACTGCCATTCTGGTGTTACTAAAACATCACCAAAGCTTACTGAATACCATGGATTGCCATCTTCGTTTGCCGGGTTTTTTAAAATGTGAATGTCTTGGGCTGGCATATAGCTTTGTGCAAGCAAGAATATCTTCTCACCCGTCTTCGGATTTTGGGCCATATCAACTACAATAACGCAATGTCCAGGGTCGCTTCCTTTTAAAAATACATCTCCAATTTGCAAATCATTCAGTGGTACTCTTTTCATTTCTTGAGAAAGTGACAGTGTTCCAGCATATGCAAATACCATGTCAAGATATTTTCTAAAACATTCATAACTATCATCATATCCAGCAGCTTTTATCCAATAAGCTTTGTTGCCTTCAACTCTTATTCTATAACCTTGCATCCACTTTTTAAAATCAGCTCTAAAGCCATTTGTGAAGTTAAAATGAATTTTGCCATATTGCCTGTTCTTATAAAGATACTCTGAATAAAGCCTTATGACAGCATCTGCACACTGCTGCAAATCTCTTGTGCCAACATCCATATCAACTACTGCAACATATACGTCGTTTGGTTTTTCTTCACCATTATAGTACTTTACCTTTGTGCCATGGGGTTTGAGAGGTAGATTCCTTAAAAACTCAGCAAAAGATCCTCTTGGAACTTCAACTCTTTGATATCCTTCTGGTACTTTTATTCTTTCACTTATCGTTTTGCCATGGCTATTTATCAGACTTTCCTTGTAACTCTGTTCTGATTTATTAGTGGGAAAAGTAATACCATCCTTTTCTTTTAATTTTGGCTTTTTTGCAATTTCAGTTTTTTCCAATTGAGATTGTTCAGTTGTACAACCAACCATTAAAGAAAAAATAAAAATAGCTGCTGTTGCTAAATATATCAGCTTTCTTATCATCGGCATCTTAGTCAGCTCCTCATTTAAACAGCTTTTTCAAAAGTGAAAATATGCTAAAAGTGGTTCTGTTGTAGATTTTGTTGTACATGTATTTTTTAGGATTTGTCATCCACCCATATCCTCTTGGTGCTTTCAAGCCCAAATTATGCCTGATAAACCTTTTGACGCTTGTTCTTGCAGCTATGCTTTTCCTTATATTTGGTTTTCTTATACCAAATTTCATTTTATCGACCACCTTTCGGATTATTTTCTATCATATTCTTAATCATATCATTTGATTTAAAAAGTTTCTTGAAACATTTAAATTAGAATACTTCGTTAGCACTTTTCAAAATTTCCTTATATAGCTTATGGCTTATCCTGATATTTGATTCGATTAACTTTTCTAATAAGGGTTTTAACTCAATGATTATACCTTCCTGTTTTGCCTTCAATAAAATACCTAATGTTCCTGTAAGTTTTATATCCAGAGAAGATGCCACTTTCCTACCTTTCTTTTCATCCATGATTAAAAGGTCTCCACCTAGCTCCTTAAATAATATTATTGATTCACTTTCACCTATGTTTAAACCATGCATTTTTTGAACTAATTCTACTGCTAATCGATTTTTGACTTCTTTTGTAATTATAAAACTACTCTTGGTTATCTGTTCAATCTCGAAGATGAACTTTTTATTAGATATAAGTTCTTTGTAAACTCCTTCTGAAATATAATTCTTCCAAATAAATACTCTAAAATCTCCAACTTATTTATCTTTGCTAAAGCAATAATTGGAGTTGTGTTAGAAACTACTATCACTTTTGTGATCCTCCAACAACTTATCCAAATTCTTTTTATCTTCAATTACTTCTTCAATGGTTTGGTCAAAATAGCTTATGCCTAAGGCACCTAAGTCAGCCAAATAATCTATTTTATTCATTCCAAGTATTTCAGCTGCCTTACCAAATGAAATCCTTTCTTCTTTTACTAATGTGTAAACTATAAGTTCCTTAATTTTCTTTAAAAACTCTTCATTATCACTTGGTAAATAATTAATAATTTCCTTAGGAAGTTCGAATTCAAATTTGCTTGTTTCCATTTAAAAAATCATCTCCTTATTATATAATTTTTCTTTCTTTGATTTAAACTTCAACTTTCTTAATAACAAATTCTTTGACCAACACCGCTAACTTATAAGAGTCTTTAGCTTCTTCTATTTAAGGAATATAAAAATCATCTGAGTATCCTTATATCAACTGCATAAAACGTTAGCTGCTCACATTTAATTCCTTTAATTTCAAAAAATTACTATCTTGATCCCCTCGGTAGCTTTCAAACCCAAATTATGCCTGATAAACCTTTTGACGCTTGTCCTTGCAGCTATACTTTTCCTTATACTTGGTTTTCTCATGCCAAATTTCATCTTTCCACTTGCTCTCCAACCAAACACTTGCTCACTATTATTCTTCTTAACAACAATATAACTTTTTTATAAAATTTTTTCAAGTAAAATGACAAAAAAAGAGCAGAGCTTTTACACAGCCTGCCCTTTGAAAATATAGCATTTGCTAAAAATGTAATTTGGGTAGATTTTCATCCTAACTAGTTATTTTATTCTCTACTACAGCCGCTTTCTTCAAGGAATCTTTTAAAACAAATCTACTAAGTCACTCAACAAAAGCCTCTGAACGATAGCAACATCCTATTTTCTCACCAATTTTCAATTATCCAATATTGATAGTCCATTCTTCTTATCAGAAAGTCAGTAAATAAAAGTATATTAATAAAAACTATTCCATTAAACACAATCTTTTTTATTAATTCTTCGTTAATACCGAGAGATGTTAAGTTAATAATAAAATCTCCAAATAAGAGAAGAATTAGGGTGACTATGCCAGTATTTACAATTTCCTTCCCTCTGTTAATCTGCCCCATATCAAAAAGCATATTTATCATCCTTTTTGCTTCCACCTTCTCTTTCAAAACAGTCGCAAGTAAGTTAATAACAATTTTTTAAAAGGGTGTTTTTGCTAAAGTTTCTTCAATTGAAGTTCTTAGGAATATGCACATAATTTTGCCTGAATGGATTATAGAGTTTTTCTTTTATAAATTACCTGTGTCCAATATTCATCATACTCATTTCCATGAATCCAGTTCTGTTTTAATAATTTTTTATCTATCAATAGTTGTAGTCAAATAAAGTACAAGTTTTCCCAAACATTGCCAACTCATTGTTTTTGCGTCATGGTCTGCTCCTTCATTTCCTTTAACTTATGTATGTTTATCAAGGGTAATCTTACAGGAGGATTAAAGCCTGCCAGGGCTGTACAAGAAATCACATATGCCCGTGTCAAGTGAGCTAACGTCACTATTCCATTTAATTCTAACATATTCTTGAAATCTTGCATACCTAATTTTTCTTTTTTGCCTATAAATGCACCTTCATATATAATATTAACTTTAAACAAAAGTTTATTTTTAACCTTAGCAGTAAAATACGATTTGAAGTGGAGAACCCCATAATACAACTGTTCATTTTCTTCAAGTTTTATAATTTCATAATCATAGTTATTGCTTACACTAATATTTTCCTTCTCTTCGTTCCAATCCCTTGTTTCAAGCTCAAATTTTACAACTCTACTAGAAATAATTTGAAAATCAGCCTTTATCATATCTATATCTATCAAGCCGCATCACCTACTCTGTTGCTACTTCCCACGTCAATAAAAGACTCACTACATTCAATCCACTGTTCCATAGGTTCTGTCTTTTCTCTCAACTCGACTTTAAATTCTAAACCAAGAGCTTTTGATATCTCATAAAGCATTTTTACAGTAGGATTATACTCTCCACTTTCAAGCTTTGAAACCATTGCCTGCGTCATACCAAGCTTTTGAGCTAATTCTTTTTGGGTTAGATTATTTTTTATTCTGTAATTTATCAAGCTTAATGCGATATTCACTAGAATATCATCTAATTCAAAATATTTTTTATCTTCTTCACTTACATATTTCTCCACTATTTTATATGGAGATTCCAACTTAATTAGTTCATTCATTTACGTTCACCTCTAAAAACAAAATTTCTTCTATAATATTATATCCACTTATTTACTCTACTAACCCTTGCGATTTAATAGCAAAAACTAAGTAGTAACCAGTTTTAAATCAGGATATGTAGATTTGAGCTCCTCAAGACGTTCTTTCGCTTTTTCAATTGCATAAGAATAACTTTTTGGATTTTTCTGTTTGGCTGGGCTTTTCTTCCCTCTTTAATTTCTCAAAAATCTGAGATTGATTAGTACAACTTTTCTTGAGAGCTTCTAAAAACTTAAGTGCTTTTCTAAATTTCCGACCAAACTGGGCTTTTTCACCACTTTTATCTATAATCTCTTCTAAGTCACTATTAAGCCCTGAATGACAATAAATATAGTTTGAAATAAACCCCTCTGGATAAATTATATTTTCCACTTTGTTAAATTCCATCCTTGACACCTTAATTATATAACTTATAAGTTATATTTGTCAACAAAATTTTTACAAATCTTTTGTTAGTCATTTGAAACTAATACACACTAAACAGGTTACACATAAGTTTTTACTCACTAAAACCTATAAACGTACCCCTTTTTGAACTGCCACTCTGCCGTTACTAAAATGTCCTCAAAATTTACTGAATACCATGGATTGTCATTTTCATCTGCCGGGTTTTTTAGGATGTGTATATCTTGAGCGGGCATGTAGCTTTGAGCAAATAGGAAAATCTTCTCACATGCCCTCAAATTTTGTGCCATATCAATAACAATTGCGAAGTGTCCATAACTTAGAAGTACACTCTTGCAAAAATAAAAGTGTCTCACCATAGGCAAAGATTATATATTGCCTTTTCCCTATTAAAACTTTCACTTCATATAGATCCTCATTTGAATAACTTCTTAAAAAGTGAAAATATGCTAAAAGTTGTTCTGTTATAGATTTTGTTGTACATGTATTTTTTAGGATTTGTTATCCATCCATAGCCCCTCGGTGCTTTCAAGCCTAAACTATGCCTGATAAACCTTTTGATACTTGTCCTTGCAGCTATGCTTTTTCTTATGCTTGGTTTTCTCATACCAAATTTCATCATTATTGACCACCTTTCAGGCTAAAGCTTTCAATATACTTTTTGATTTAATTGTTTTATTTTCTTTTACAGTATGTACATCAATTAGAAGTAGTGAAAGTTTAGCTGTTATATAAATATCTACACTATTCATAGTACTTATCTCTAATTATACCATACACTTGCTAAATTTAAAATTTCCTAAATTGCACATCAACATTTTAGCATCCTTCTCTTTTATGATGTGCTGAGTAAAATGTAAGTTTAGCCTCTGTGAGGACAAAAAAGCTTAGGTGAATAAGCCTGAAAGGATGCTCTTCTGACAAGTTAATAGAAAGACAAGAAATACTAAAGTGTTTATTAACAATGTTGGGGTGGTACTAAAAAATGCCACCCCAACTATTGCTCATTATAGAGAAGTCACAGATATTTACTTTTATCTGCCACAATCAAAGTCTCACTTCATTGGGTACAATGATTCTTCGTAAATCTTTTTAATTACTTCTTTGGTTGCTTTAACTGGAGACATTGAAAGGAGTAACCCTAAAGACGGTGTCTCAAGTGCCAAGTCCACAAGATTATCAACGTCGCTCTGGCTAAATCCAAAGTCAGAAAGTTTCTTATCGCACCCCATTTCAAACAACCACTCTTCCACTTTCTTAGCTGCAAATTCTGCCTCTGAAGGCACTCCTTTTAAGTTAGGAACAATTGGCTCATAAACAGATGCCAAAACTTCAGCCTGATATGGATAAATTGTCTTGACTATAGCAGGAAGAAGTGCTCCAAGTCCCAAGCCATGTGGAAGTTCAGGCTTTACAGCACTTAGCGGGTGTTCAAGAGCATGTGTAAGATGTAAAAGTCCGTTATCAAACGAGATACCTGCTAATGCTGATGCATACAAAAGGTAATACCTTGCAATAAGGTTTTGTGGCTCATTTATTGCAACAGGTAGATATTTTGCTATAAGCCTTACAGTCTCCTGTGCGGTTAAAATACTGTATGGGGATGCTACCAATGTTGTTGAGGCTTCTGTAACGTGATTGAGCGCGTCTACTGTAACTGCAACAGTTTGTGTTTTATCAAGTTTTGTCATAAGCTGAGGATCATCTATTGAGTATAATGGATAGATACAATCATATGCAATTGCAGGCTTGTAATTTTTCTCAGGTATAGTTGCAACAGCAAATCTATCAACTTCTGTACCTGTACCATGTGTCAAGTTTATAGCTATTATTGGAACAGCTTTTTCAGGAGCAAACTTTTGCTCGTAAAGTTCTCTTGCATTCCTGTCTTTGTATTCAAGAAGTACAGCAACGCTTTTTGCAGTATCAATTGGACTTCCTCCACCGATACCAATAACTGCTTGTGCACCAAAACTTTTAGCCATTTCAACCGCTTCTTCGATCATATCAACAGTTGGATTTGGCCCAACTTTGTCATAAATACAAAAGTCAACTTTCTTTTCTTCCAGTGCAGGCTTTACAATATCCCAGGCTCCACTTATTTTGTACGAGCTTTTGCCAGTTATAAGTATAACTTTATTTATTCCCCTCTTCTTCAAATCCTCCAAAATGTCGCCTATTTTATTAATAGCACCAATTCCGAAATATGTTGTGTTTTTACACCTAAGTTCAAATACCTTGAAAGGATTTATTTTAGTTTCCCACATACAAATTACCTCCTGTTAAAAAATTAACATTCCAATTATTATTATATAAACATTGTTTGTTTTTTGTCAATCAAAAATATTAAAAATCAAAATAGGCTCTCTTGTTAAGAGAGCCTATTTTTAGTATTTCAAATGCTTATCTTGTAAGTATTTTTCAAATCGATTTTTCACTGTGTCAAATACTGCTTTTTCTACAAAAGCAGGTGCATCCTTTGATACAAATAAGTGTACGGTCTTATCTGGAGTTGCAAACCCTTCTGTGTAAAGTATTTGCTGATTATACTTGTTCTCATTTTGGAGCAATTCAACCATTTCGCGGTTTAGTTTCTCTAAGTTATATTGCAAACCAAATAGTTCAGCCAATTTCAACAACAACTCCAAATTAGAAAGCCCACTCTTTGGCTTTAGTACCAAGTTCAGATTTTGTATCTTTCCGTCAGCTCTTGTCACAGTTCCTGTGCTCTCAACATGGCTCACAAGTGGAAGAACAACATCGGCTCTCTTGCCCGTTTCTGTCAAAAATACATCAGCAACAATCAAACATTCCAGTTTGTCTAAAACTTCTCCCAGGTTCTTATCTGCAGCTTGTGGATCCTCACTTACTATGAACGCAGCCTTGACCTTTCCTTCATTAATCAGCTTTACTATTCCTTCTTTGCTCATTCTAATACCCATATCCCAAGCACCTTGAGTATTGCCAAGGCCAGTTACTTTAATTATACCACAGCGTGGTCTTCCAATTTTTTGTGTCAATGTTAATATATCAGCAAGTAGCCCAATGGTTGTGTCTGATACAGTATCTTCGTCTACAATCACCATAGCAGTTTTCGCACCAGCTATGATTTTTGCAAACTCACTTGCTTCATCTGTAACCTCAACATTCTTTACATCATCTTTTAGTTCATCTAAATTAACTGCTATTTTAGATACATAATCTTCATCGACAGCTTTCATTTCGAATAAAGCTTTTATTGTGGCCTTGAAGAAGACTGTATTATTTATCTTGTATTTTGCAATTGCCCACTCATCTGCTCTTGTCTCTCCATTGTTTATTGTAACTAGTTTTGCACCCAATTCAACTGCTTTTTTCAGTTTAGCACCCATTACTGCATGGTTTTCTGCTACCTTGCCAACAGCTACAATAAGGTCAGTAGAGTAAATTTCATCAAAACTATTAGTTGAAGCGTTCAAACCAAATATTCTATCGAGTACAGACTCCCTCAAATTGAAAGAACCTATCACAGTAGTGTCAAGTTTTTGTGCCAGTTTTGTAAGAAGTAAAGCCTCTTCATTTGTCAACCTCTGTGATGCAATTATTGCTATACTATCCTTACCATATGATGCTCTAATTGCTTGAAGTTTTTTAGCAGTCTCAATCAGTGCTTGGTCAAAAGTGGTTTTAGATAGTTCTCCATTTACTTTAATCAAAGGTGCTAAAATTCTGTCTTTGTCGTTTACATACTTTATACCAAACCTGCCAAAAGCACAAAGCATGCCCTCATTTGATTGAACTGGTGATGCATCAAATATCAAATTCCCCTTTGTCTCTACCAGCATTTCACAGCCCATGCCACAGAAAGTACATACAGTTTTTGTAGCAACAGTATTAACTGGTACTTGCTTTGCAACAGGTTGTTTGCCAATGCATGCGCCTGTTGGGCATATGTCAGCACACTGTCCACAGGATATACAGCTTGTCTCTTCTAACGGTAAACCAAACTCTGGCTTGACTATTGTTTCAAAGCCGCGGTTCACAAATCCAAGCGCGCAAACTCCAACTACCTCTTCACAAACTCTTATGCAAAGACCGCACAAAATACATTTGTCGGGATTTCTTTCAATAAACGGATGCTTCTGAGGCTCATATCTTTTGTGCTTGTAACCTGAAAGCCGCTGAGGATCTACATCGTACTGGTTAACATATTTATAAAGCTGGCACTCAAAGTAATCCATGCATCCACACTCAAGACACCTTGATGCTTCTGCAATTGCCTCTTCTTCTGTCATTGTTGATGTTATCTCTCTGAAGTTATTCTTTCTTTCTTCGGCATTTGCTACCTTTAATGGTACCCTTGGTTTTCTCTCTCTATCTTTAAAGTCTTCTGGCGTAAGGTCTTCTTGCTTTACATAATATGGTTCTTTAATTGGCTCTAACTTGCCCCTAAGATAGCTATCGATAACCCTTGCTGCGTTTTTCCCTTGTGCTATAGCTTCTATTGCAATCTTTGGACCTGTTACAGCATCACCACCTGCAAATACACCCTCAAGACTTGTTTGATATGTGCCTTCATCAACCTTTATTGTACCATGTCTTGTAAGCTCCAACCCTTCTACATCTTCCACTCTTACTTTCTGACCAATTGCAGATATAATTGTATCAGCTTCAAAAATAACCTCAGCACCCTCTATTGGCACAGGTCTTCTTCTTCCTGATTCATCCATATCACCAAGTCGCATTCTCTGACACTTAAGCGCCCTGACCCTGCCTCCATCAGTTATTACCTCAATAGGTGCAACAAGGAACTGGAACTTTACTCCTTCCTCTTCCGCTTCATTTACTTCTATATCCTCGGCAGGCATCTCTTCACGCGTTCTACGATAAAGCACTGTAACCTCTTTTGCACCAAGTCTTATTGCTGTTCTTGCAGCATCCATAGCAGTGTTACCACCGCCAACTACAAGAACACGCTGTCCAAGATTTACTGGCTGGTTCATAGAAACCTTTCGCAAAAACTCAATCCCACCTATAACACCTTCTGCACTGTCTCCCGGACATCCCAGTGTTGAGCTTTTCCAAGCACCAACTGCTAAGAAAACTGCATCATAGTTTTTGCGAAGATACTCTAAAGAAATATCAGCACCAAGCCGCATATTAGTCTTAATTTGAACGCCCATTTTTTCAATTAGCTCAATTTCTTTATCCAATATCCTCTTTGGAAGTCTGTATTCAGGTATACCGTATCTTAACATACCACCAGCTTTTGGCATAGCCTCATAAACAACTATGTCATGACCTTCTTTTGCCAAGAAAAACGCACATGTAAGCCCAGCCGGCCCACCACCAACAATAGCAACCTTTTTACCTGTCTTTGGTTTTATCGGCGGTATATAGCCATCGTCCAAAAGGTCAATGTCCCCTACAAATCTTTTGAGCTCGGCAATAGCAATAGGTTGGTCCACCATATTTCTTCTGCATGCTTCCTCACAAGGGTGTGGGCACACTCTACCTATACTTGCAGGAAACGGCAACTGTTCTTTTATGAGCGCAACCGCTTCTCTAAACTGACCATTTGCAATAAGTCCCACATACCCTTGGCAATCGGTGTGAGCAGGGCAAGCCAGGACACAGGGAGGTCTACAATCTCCTCTGTGCTCGGATAACAAAAGCTCTAAAGCCATCTTGCGTGCATTTCTGACACGTGGTGAATCTGTTTTTATAACCATTTTATCAGTAACATATGTTGAACATGCTCTTGCCAATTTAGGTGAGCCTTCTATTTCTACAACGCAGAGCCCACATGCACCGTAAGGTTTTAACCTTTTATCATAGCAAAGATGGGGAATTTCTATATTATTCTCATGTGCTACTTCTAAGATTGTTTTCCCTTCCTCGGCAAATATCTCTTTGTTGTCAATGTTCACCCTTACAAGTCGCATAAACATCCTCTCCCTCTTTATTCAACATTGACAGCACCAAATCTGCAAACATTCATACACGTTCCACACTTTGTGCATTTGCTCTGATCAATAACATGTGGTTTTAATCGCTCACCTGTTATTGCTTTAGTTGGACATTTTCTTGCACAAAGTCCACAACCTGTACATTTTTCAGGCAATATAGAGTAGGTTATCAGCGCTTTACATTGCTTTGCAGGACACTTTTTATCTCTTATATGTGCTATATACTCATCTTTAAAATATCTAAGAGTTGTAAGGACTGGGTTTGGAGCAGTCTGTCCAAGTCCACACAGTGAACCGTCTTTAACACTAACTGCCAGCTCTTCAAGCAATTCTAAGTCGTCGTCCCTACCCTCGCCATTGCATATCCTATCTAAAATCTCCAGCATACGTCTTGTACCGACACGACAATAAGTACATTTACCGCAGGATTCTTTACAAGTAAATTCTAAGAAGAATCTTGCTATATCAACCATACAGGTAGTTTCGTCCATTACTATCATTCCACCAGAACCCATTATAGCACCAGTTTTTGTTATGCTTTCGTAGTCAACTGGAGTATCTATAAGGTCGGCCGGAATGCATCCACCAGAAGGTCCGCCCATCTGCACTGCTTTAAATGCTTTGTCGTCTTTTATACCGCCACCTATGTTGTATATAACCTCGCGTAGTGACATGCCCATAGGAACTTCAACCAATCCACCTCTTTTTATCTTACCAGCAAGTGCAAACACTTTTGTTCCCTTACTTTTTTCTGTTCCTAAGCTTGCAAAAGCCTTGCCTCCATTTGTGATTATCCATGGTACATTTGCATATGTCTCAACATTGTTTATATTTGTAGGCCTACCCCATAGCCCTGATTGAGCCGGAAATGGCGGTTTTAGTCTTGGCATACCTCTTTCGCCTTCTATAGACGCAATAAGTGCAGTTTCTTCACCACATACAAATGCCCCTGCACCTTTTTTTAGCTTTATATCAAAGCTAAAATTGGTATTTAGAATATTATTCCCAAGCAGGTTTCTATTTCTTGCCTGCTCTATTGCTATCTCCAGACGCTTTATTGCAAGTGGATATTCAGCACGAACATAAATGTACCCTTCCTTTGCACCAATAGCATATGCAGCAATAGTCATTCCCTCTAAAACTGCATGAGGATCACCTTCAAGAATACTCCTGTCCATAAAAGCACCAGGGTCACCCTCATCAGCATTACAAACCACATATTTTATATCTCCACTTGCTTTTCTTGCCGCATCCCACTTAAACCATGTCGGAAATCCTGCACCGCCTCTACCGCGTAACCCTGAAATCTTTATCTCTTCAATAACCTCTTCAGGCGTCATTGACGTTAGCACTTTTTTAAGCGCTTCATAACCACCATTCTTTATATAATCATCGATATCTTCAGGATTTATTCGGCCACAATTTTTTAGTGCAATTCTTACCTGCGACTTCAACATCGGGTACGGTTCGAAAGAGGTAGATACAATAAATTCATCAAGCGGTTTTTTGCCTATGACATGGCTTTCAATTATCTTGGGTATCATCTCAGGCGTAACATTGCCATAGGTGTATACATCATCACCATCTATGACATCAACAAGTGGCTCAAAAAAGCAAAGACCAATACAACCTGTTGGTTCCACTGGAATATCAAGGTTTCTGGAGCGTAACTCCTGTTGTATACATTCCATGACCTTGTTCCCGCCTGCCGCCATACCACAGCTGCCAAGTCCCACTCGAATTTTCATCTCTGCCACCTCTTCTATACATTTTTCTCTCTTTCATATATCCTACGTATAATTTCCCTTACCTTATCAGGTGTAAGTTTTCCATATGTTTCACCATTTATCATCATAACAGGTGCAAGACTACAGCAACCAAGACATGCAACCTCTTCTAAGGTGAACATCCCGTCTTCTGTTGTATCACCTGGCTTTATATTCAATTCATCACACAAGGCATTCTTAATCTCTTCAGACCCATTCACATGGCATGCAGTCCCTTGGCATTGTAAGATCACATATTTCCCAACTGGCTTTAACCTAAATTGAGCATAAAAGGTTGCAATTCCATATATCTTAGCCTTTTTTACACCTGTTTTTTCTGAGATATAACTTAGTGCATCTAATGGCAGAAATCCGTAAATCTCTTGTGTTTTTTGTAAAATCGCTATAATGTTACTCTTTTCTCCTTTGTACTCATCCAAAACAGGGTCAAGCAAAGAAAGATCTACTTTCTGGTTTTTAAAATTAGAGACCAATCTGTTTTCACATTCAGGGCAACTCATATACATCATCCCTTCCTGTATCTAAAAAATCAAAAGCATGAGAAGTCTTTCATAGTTAGTCATCAATTTATTATAAATCATTTTTTCACATTGCACAATGTTTAGCGGTAACAAAACAGTTCCTTGCCGTCATTCCTTTATTAAACCTTTTTCTCCTTGCAAATCTTATTTCAGTATCAAATGGCTATATATTTCGAGTATGGAACAAACCTGAATAGCTTTTTTTGAATTTGCCTAATATTTCTATTTATCAAACATATTTTCGGTGTTATAATGTATATACAAACTTATGTTCTATAGGTGAGAAAAAGTGGGCAGGGTGATTTTGCACTGTGACCTTAATAACTTCTATGCGTCTGTTGAATGTCTTTATCATCCTGAGCTGAAAAACAAACCTGTTGCTGTTTGTGGTGAAAGTGAGCTTCGACATGGAATAGTTCTTGCAAAAAATCAGATTGCAAAATCATATGGTATTCAAACAGGCGATGTTATATGGCAGGCACTGAGAAAATGTCCAAACCTTGTAATTTTAAAGCCTAATTTTCCTCTTTATATCCGATTTTCAAAACTTGTGCAACAAATTTACTCTGAGTATACAGATTTGATAGAGCCTTTTGGAATTGACGAGTGCTGGCTTGATGTGACAGAGTCTACAAAAATTTTAGGAAGTGGCAGAAAGATTGCTTATGAAATCAAAGAAAGAATAAAAACTGAGCTTGGTCTGACGGTATCTGTTGGAGTATCATTTAACAAAGTATTTGCAAAGCTTGGAAGCGACTACAAAAAACCCGATGCTGTAACAGTTATCACAAAAGAAAACTTTAAACAAATTGTCTGGCCGCTGCCTGCAAAAGACCTCTTGTATGTCGGTAGCGCAACAGAAAAGAAGCTCAGTTCAAGGGCAATTTATACAATAGGTGATATAGCCAAAAGCTCACCTGAATATCTTAAAAGAATCCTTGGCAAATGGGGTGAGGTACTCTGGATATTTGCAAACGGGCTTGACACAACACCTGTTACTCCCCCACTTTTTGAAGACAACATCAAGGGAATTGGCAATAGCATAACACTGCCAAGAGATTTGACTTGCTATGAAGATGCAGAATATGTTATTAGAATGCTTTCTGAATCTGTTGCGCAGAGGCTTCGTCAGCAGTATTTAAAATGTTATACAGTCCAAGTTTGGATAAGAGATAGCTTCCTTTTTTCAATAACAAGGCAAGAAAAACTCCAAACACCCACTTTTCTGGCAAGAGAAATCTCTCAAAAAGCTTTTGAAATATTTAAAAAACACTGGAACTTTAAAAATAGCATAAGGTCGCTTGGCGTAAGAGCTTTAGATCTTGTTTGTGCAAACTCATTTTATCAGCTTGAGTTTGACAGTTTGAAAAAGCTCAAATTAGAACAGCTTGAAAAAGCTATTGACCAAATTCGAAGAAGGTTTGGGCAGAGCGCAGTTTTGCCAGCTATACTTTTGACTAAATCTGACTTGCCTTGCGAGATTCCTCTGCACAACAAAATTCATCCTGTTGCATTTTTCAAATAAAATTTTGTTTTTCAAAACAAACATGAGAGGGTGAGGGTTTTTAAAATGAGAAAAATATTTGTAGAAGTTTATGCTCATTTTTCAAAGGAAGGAGAAATAACTCCAATTTCGTTTGTCTGGGTTGATGGGAAAACATATGAGATTGACAAAATTATAGAAAAAAGAAATGCTGCCTCTTTAAAAGCAGGCGGACAAGGCATAAGATATAAAATCCTTGTCCGCTCAAAAGTACTGTATCTTTTTTGTGATGAGAATAGGTGGTTTGTGGAATTTACATAGTTTTATGTTTCATCTCTCTAAGCTTATGTACATTTATCCACGGTAGTCTCAGAGGCGGGTTAAACCCTGCTAAAGCTGTGCATGAGATAACATTTTTTATTCAACAATTCCAGAACATCTTGATCCTGTGTAGGAGATATTAGACAACAAACCTAAGAATGTTATTAGCAGACAGTGGCTATAAACTTGATTGAAACTATCTTTATCTATAAAGATGTGGCATCAATAACTTTATTTAATAACATATTTGACTTAGAACTGACAAGGAAAATTTCCAAATTTTATACTTCACTTTTTTTCTTCAAGTGTTATAATGTCGTTAGAATGTTAATTGTGAAATTTTAAAATAAGCTAACAAAGGGAGATACATATCATTGATATGGAAAAACTTAAATTAATAAGACCTTATTCCTGTACAGGCTATCATGGAACAACTCGTGAAAGTGCTATAAAAATATTAGCAAGCAAAAAATTTTTGATATCGAGGGGTAAAAAGCAGTGGTTAGGTGAAGGTGTTTATTTTTTTGAAAATGATTTAAAGCAGGCTTATAATTGGTGTACCAAGGCAAGAAAATATCGCGACTGGGTAATAATAAAAAGTCGAATAGAAGCTGATACTCTGTTGGATTTGTGTGATTTGGAAACATTTGAATTGTTTAAAGCACTTGTTCATAAAATTAAGAATAGAATTGATAATAAGGGGAATAATAAATTTAGGTGGAGAGAGTTGCATGTAATAGATTTAATGTATAGACTTTGTCCTTTTGATGTTGTCAGAGCTGCATATATAGTTCCCAGCAGCAAACCAATATCAGGCACTAACATATATCCTATACAGGTTCAAGTATGTGTGAAAAATATTGAATGCATAAAAAGCATTGAGGAGGTATATATCAATGAGACCTATTACTGTTAAGGAATATTTTGATTATATCAATAAACAGATAGATAACATGACCGATGAAGAATTATTACGGTTATTAGAAGAAATTGAGAATAGCAAAGAAGAGTCTATAGAAGAACTTTACTATGATTTCGAAATAGCTTATCCAGTAGGGGTTAATACAAGTAAGATTGAAAATAACGATTACATTGATAACTTGAGCTTAAAGGGAGATATGTGGTACTCCACTTATCCATATTATGTTTTTGAGAATAATGAAGAAATTAATATAAATATAGAGGATTTAAATATAGGGCAAAAGGTGGCTTAGTGATGAAAGAAGTTAGTGCTCCGTATTTCAGATTTGAAAATTATGTGGTTGATTATATTCATTATAATTATAATCATCAAGCAAAATTAGAAAATAAGCCAATAGAAGTAAGATTTTCTTTAGCTGTCAACATAAATGTAAGAGAAGAAGAAAAAAAATCGACCGTTACATTAAAGTGTAACATATTTGGAAACGCAGAAGAGAATAATTTTCCTTTTAGTTTAGAAATTTCATTAACAGGTTATTTTAGAGGAAGTGAAAACATAGAACGAGAAAAATTTATTGAATTAACTAAATATAACGGTACAGCAATTTTATTTCCTTATTTACGTTCAACTGTTTCAGATATAACAAAAGCAGCTAATATTAATCCTCTTATTTTGCCCGTGATAAATGTGGTTAATTTTATTAAAGAACAAGAAAAAAAAGACAAAGAAAATTCAGGTTTCCAAGGAGAATGAGTGGTATATATTAATTGATTTCATAGAGCTTGCCCTCCAGTTTAAATTTTAAATCTATTACAAGGCAATAGTACCTTTTTTCATTAGGTCCCTCTTGAAATTATATCATCAGGTTTGAAGCATTTTCCAACCACTATTTATAAAATAGATTGAAAATGCTAAAATAAATATGCCTAACAACAAAATAATCCAGCGATATACAACATCACTTATCAGTTTTTTTCCTCTGGAAAGTGCCATGGAAATTGCTGAATACCACACAAAGTCCGATAAAATATGTCCTATAAAAAAGAACAAAACGCCAATTAACCCTAAAGTATAAGACTGGCGTATTAATTCCATCCCCGTAGACGCCCACCAGAGAATGAAGTAAGGATTAGTAGCGCTTACAAGTGCTCCTGCCAATACAAGATTTCTCATGCCTGCACTATTTCCCGTTATTTGATTTTCCAGAGAAACTGACTTGTTTATGCCGGACTTTATCATTCCATACCCCATCCATGCAAGGAAAGCACCGCCAAATAGTCCAACAAATCCTGCAACTGTCGGATTAGTAAAAAAATCTTTAAGCCCGAATGTCATGATGACAATTAATATAAGTTCCAGCATTCCGTGTCCTAATACTGTCAAAGGTCCTGCTGTCCACCCTTTTTTTAGACTGCCGTCAATCGTGACCCCTAACATTGGCCCTGGCATCATTGCTCCTGAAAAGCCTATTAAAAACGCACTGATAAAAATTCCCCATAAAGCCATATTAATTAACCTCTCTTATTATAAAAGTCGACTTCAATATAATAACAGCAAATTTTGATATTAATTAATTTTATTTTAATAAAATCTTACCGTTTATGAAAGTACTAACAACACAATTTTCTTTAATTAACTAACTTCGAGACTTGTCAAGAATTTTGTGTTTCCAATTTATAACGCAAGTTGTAAAGTTGGGTTATGTTATTGATGTATTTTCTAATACTGAAAAGCTCTATTTTTCCATTTTGTACGGCGTAAGGTTTCTTGCTGTAAGTAAATATTAATTTCTAAGACTTTGGCAGTCTTGATATATCCACCTGAATTTTACTTCTTTACTTTTCAATCATGCTATTTACACTTCCAACGGCGCTTGTGGTATAAATATGCTTTCTTAATTCTTCAGGGTATTTCATATGGGGTATTTCATATGGGCAAGATAAAACTCTGCTTTTTCTGATATTGTTTTAACAAATCGAGGATATTTTGAAAGGTATCCATCGCAAAGTTCTTTAAATTTTGCTGCAGCTTTGTCAAAATCGGAGAAAGAAATTCTAAATCTTTCTAAACTCTTGTTAAAAGCTGAAAGCTCTATAATTTTGTCATATATTTTTTCAGCTATTTTGCTCAAGGTGGACAAAAGCAAGCTCAAGCTCAGCAAGAGGGTAAGCAAGTTTGACAGCATCTATAATACCAGGAAAATCATCGCTTATAACAATTAAAACTTCTTTAAAACCTCTTGTAATTAAGTCTTTAAATACTTTCATCCAATCAGCCTTATTTTCTTTTCCGAAGAAAGAGCAGAATACCAAAATGTCTTTTTTACCTTTTTTGAGTCGATACCGAGGCTGGCATTGCAAGTAGCAAGTTTTATCTTAGAATTATCCTTAACTTCACTTCTGAATAACCATCGATGAAAAGAAGCAAAAGCACTTGTGGGCAATTCTTTTTGTTTGAATAATTGAAGTTCATTTTTTGAGGTCTTCTTTGATTTTTAGGATTTTGTTTTCGGAATAAGGGAGATTTAAGTTTTTCAAAGTCTGGACAAGGGAACGCTAAAGAATAACCATTGACATACTTGCGATATAAGAAGATCGGTGTACGAACTATCAACTCTTTTGTAGCGAAAAAGAAGAGGATAGAAGGTCGGAAATTCTAAAGGCGTGTTCGAGGGACAGAGATTTCAAGACACAAGGCAGGTGTTGCAAGTTTTACTTGTAGTTGCTTTAGAGCTGGGCGGATAGAGCCATCACAGGAAGCAATACATATTTAATACTTGCTTCTTGGGCCATGTTTTTAGTAGTTTCGAAAATTTCGTTTTTATTCATTTTAAGTAGTCCCCCTTTGATGATTATTTCAATACTAAATTATACAGTGGACACAATTTTATTTTAACTCCCTCCTCTCATATTCAATATCCCCAAATATTGTCTTTAAACTTCTCTTATCTTTCCTTACAACCTTATACCTCTTCTTCCTCTCTTTGTTTTCTTTTACTGATTCATCTATAAATTTACATGCCTCCTCTATTATCCCCTTACCTATCTGGTCCAATTGCTTCTTAAGCTCAATTGAATATTCTGTTAAATCCTTCTCCCTTCGCACTATCTTCTCCAATCCGTCCTCAAAAGTCTTTAAAAGTTCTTTTATTTTTGTTACAATATCTTTACTCATTTTGCTCCTTCCTTTGGTTTGCTTTTCCTTTTCTCTTTAGTTTTTTCAACCTTATATTCTACATCATTTTTTCTCTTCTACCAAGAGGAGGGAGCTTTTTCCATTCAATATCCTATAAATATTTTACACTAAGAATCTATGGAAAAGTAGAAACTTGAACACTTTATTTTCAACAATTGCACTTATCCCTATTGTAATTATTTACTGTAATTATTAACTTCTATCTTCAATTTTTAAATTTTATTATATTATCCTTTTACAATCTCTTTTCCCACCTCAAAAGCTCTTTCAAGTAATTCTTTTCTATTTGTCACTTCGCCTGCAGGATTTAGGTTATTACTACCTATTATAGCTTTTATCTCCATATTAAATGCCCATTTAAAAAATCCAGCTATTTCGTTCATTATCTTCTCTCCATCTGTGCCAGCACCTTGAGTATATACAAGAACACACTTTTTGCCAGCAGGTATTCTTGAACCTTCTCCAATCTTTAAAAGCGCATACAGTCTGTCTAAAAAAAGCTTGGTCTGGGCTGTAACATAGCTCATGTAAATTGGAGAACCAACAACCAGTGCATCGGCAGCATACAGCGCATTATATATTTTTTGCATGTCGTCTTGCTGTTGGCACCTGCCGTTTTCTTGGCAAAAATTACATCCCTGGCAGGGATGAATATTCAGCTCATTCAATTTAAATATTTCCACATCAAGCCCTGCTTCTTTTGCACCGCTTAAGATTTTTTCAACCAAAATTTCGGTATTGCCACCTTTGCGCGGACTGCCAATAATTCCTATTACCTTCACTTTGGAATCCCTCCTTCCCACTGATTACAAATAATATATTATTCACTGTTAGTATATAATTGCAAGTAGGTACTTTTTTGTGATATACTATACTTTAGGTAACCTTAAAGAAAAAAAAGGGGTTATGAACATTGAAAAATTCAAATGAGAATGTGCCACTCTGTCCTGTGGAAATTACGTTAGCTTTGATAGGTAGTAAATGGAAAATCCTTATTTTGAGAGAGCTCTTGCACGGTACAAAAAGGTTTAATCAACTTCTAAAGTGCATAAATGGCATTAGCCAGAAAGTTCTCACACAGCAGCTGCGTTCAATGGAAAAAGATGGACTTGTTATTAGAAAGGTTTACCCAGAAGTTCCGCCAAGGGTTGAGTATACGCTCACAGAGCTTGGGCTTAGCTTAAAACCCATTCTTGATGCTATGTATGAGTGGGGAGAGAGGTATAAAAAAATTAAGGGATAAGTGGTACATCTTTTTTTGATATTGCTGTAACCACTTATCCCTATTGTTGATTTAAAAAAAACCCTTTCCATTTCCAATCCCTCAAACCCGCATAAACTCTACATGGCATTTTCTGGAAGGTAATAAAGTTTTTCCGTAATTAAGCTATATTTCTACTAAAATTTCCCATACACCTTTCAAATTTGTGCGAAAAAAGTTCTTCCGAATGGACAGCTTCAAGGGCAAAAGGAAAAAGGGATAAGTGGCGTCGTAGCTGCATTTCTCGACTCCTCACCACTTATCCCTCATCTTCCTCTCTACCGCTTGCCCCTTAATCCTTTTCCCTTTTCCCTACCCAAACGGAACCACTTTTTTCGCATGCGGAAAAGATTTAAATGAAATATACATCGTTTGGAAATAAGTGGTAAGGATCAAGTTTTAGTTCTATAAAACAATACATATATTCGTTCTTAGGGTGTTAATTTTCTCCACAGCTCTTTCGGTAGAAACCTATCAATTTCATCATCAGAAAAAGTAAATTCTTCATTTTTTTTTAGAGCTTCAGATGCCAGTTTGTATGCCTTACTTGTTGTTCTGGGAGCATTATTGTAAATTTCTGCAACTTTTCGATTAAGCTCATCCCTTTTTATACGAATAGTATCTTCATCTAAAAATCCTGCTTTTATATCTGTTAATAGTGAGATATATTCTTCTCTCACTTCCCATAATTTATTAGCAGTATCAATGTGTTTTTGTGCCATTTTACTTAAATCATAATTCAAAAAAATTAAATTTATACAAAGTAGTATTGCTGACAATACTGTACTTATTATCGTTCCTATTTTATTATCACCAAGTATAGATATTATTAACCCTGAAGTAGTAACAGCAGATAGTATTATTTGAGTTATCTTAAATTTATTGAAATTTTTTAAATAAAGATCCGCTTGCTTTTCATGAGTTTTATGTGTCCAAACAATGCTTCCAAAACATTGTCTAATTTGAGTTTCTAATATATTTATACTTTCATCAGTTTGGGAACTTACTTCCATAAATTTCCCTCCACAATTCTTTTGCATCTTCGTCTTTATTATTTGAATGACATTCGCAAGCCTCTTTTGCTATATTATACGCTTGTTTAGCCTTGTAAATAAAATTTTCTTTCTTCCATACATATTGATTGCTTCCAGGTGCTAACCAATATTCTTGATCAGGATTTTGATTTGAAAGATATTTAAAAAAATCTCTACTTAACCAGTCATAATAAGTATAGCTTTTGTCCTTATATTCCCAATTCATAATGAAATTATAGCACAATGTATCTATTAAAAGCCCTCCCATTTTTAGATTTACATTATTACGCCAAGCCCTTACCATTTTACATAATTCTTTAAGGTTACCATTACATTTCTTATTCATTTCATTTATTGCATCAATTTCCATCTTAAATTTAGTAACCTTCCATGAACCACCGTTATTTGCATCGGGATATGTATATGTAACACCATCTTTATTTATAAATACAGGTACAACCTCAAATATAACACCATCTGAAAACTCGACAATAACAACCTGCCCGTCACCTCTTAATTTAGTAGTTGAATATGTTTTACTAATAGAATTTTTAACCGCCTGTAAAAGCGCAGACTGTCCATTTCCTTGATAATTACTGTATTGCACATAATACTTATAAGGCAATACAAAATACATATCTATATCACTTACAAAATTGATAGCAGTACCCCTACCGTATGAACCGCCATACAAACTATGATCAACATCAGATTCAGTACCCCAAAAATCTTGGTTTAGCCTTTTAGTAATTTGCTTATATCTATAGCTTATAGTATCTTTATTATCGACTTTTAAGTTGTTGCAAAATTGGGAAAATATTTGTGATACGCTCACATTCTCCATCTCCCTTATTTAATTTTCATAAATTTTTTATTCTTACTAATATAGTTTAGAGCCTCTTATGTATTTCTCGTCTTGAGTTCTAATTACCATCATAGTTACAACTTGCATAATTTAAATTTTGATGACCACCCTATTTTTAGGCTTTTTATTTACCTTTTTTATTATATCATATAGGTTCCAAATGGTAAGCAAACATCATTATAAACTTTAAAAACACGGAAAAATCTAAAAAATAAAAGTTCCTGTATCTGTCATGATTCACTTATTGAATTATTCTTTCATAATAATTTCAGTGATATAATTCTCCATTTCTTGGCAAAATTCCTTCCTTATACCTGCTTTTCACAACACTTTCCACAGCTTTGGAACTTCTCCCTGTCTCTTTAACTCCTGAACCGCCCACTTTACCCTCCTTAACTGGAAGTCCCTCCTGCTTTCCTCAACCGAATCAAGATACTGCTTGGTAAGTGGCATTTTGTCCAAATGTTTCTCAAGGAGTCCCCTTATACCCAACTTGCTGCCAATCAGACTTATAGTAATCCGCTCTGGCTTTTCAGTAGAGTTCAGCATTTCTTCGACCACTACTTTTACTTTGTCCAATATCTCCTCGTCCCTTTTGTCCCAATCAACGCGCGCATTTCTATATTTGTATATCGGCTCTGGAGAATTAAACTTAAGCCATTCTTTGTCATTTCTATACAGCCAAGCGTAAACTGCCTTGTTTAACTGACGAAGTTCCGTTTTGCTTTTGTCAGGATACTGATTCATTAACTTAAGCCATTCTCCTCGGTAATAATCCTTCTTATCAGCATTCGTAATGCTGCTCCCTTTATATTGAATAAGTTCCTGTTTACTTCTTTTATCCCAGTAAGTCTCAAGTCCCAGCTTGGCTGCATATTTCTTTACCGTCTTCGGATCTGCTCCCATCAGCTTTGCTGTTTGCCTCAAGCTCAATCCCTTTTCGACAAGTTCCTTAAGTTTCGCCTCCCACACATGCCCGAATTTCTTTATCCTCCCAACCTTATACCGAGATTCTTCAGTAACATCAGGTCCTGTCCTTACATACACAAAACCGCAGTCACAGGAAAATGTCCCAACGGGTCTTTTTGTATCATTGCTGTAAGAGATCTTTAATTGCTTTACCACGGGTTTAAGGTAATGTTCCGCCGCAGGGTTAAGGCACGGCCAGGGCCCGTCTCCGAACGGCTTATAGGTTAACTGCCTGTAAAACAAATCGGAGATGGTTATACCCAAAAACCTTGCCAAAAGCAAATGCCTTATAGGATGGCTTGCCCTTTTACTCCCTCTGACCATATCTGCAAGCCAATTATTCTCACTGCCGATTTCAATACTCGATTGCACAAGTGTCAAAAATTCCTCACCGTAAAACTGTACAAATTCCTTGGTTAGTTTTTTCTGCATTACATTCCCATTTATAGTAGCAAAGCCTTGCTCTATTAACTTCGCTCGATACTGCTCATGAAACCATTCCGCAGGGCGCCTTTCAAACTGGTTGTTAAGCAAAAACTCAACATCTTTCGCTAGATTTATTAAATGTGACATAGTTTTATCCGAGTATACAACTACCTTATCTGACTTGATACAATTTTCCTCGCTGGCAGCAACATACTGATGCTTATTATAGCCCTTAATCGGCACTTTGCTGTCGCAAAGCATTACCTGATGTTTGGGACAGACAAGCACCCCAGGGATCTGATGGATACGGTGCCAGTAAATTTCTCCGTATTTTTCCTTATCTTCCTCGTTACACAGCGGGCAGAATTTGAAATATTTGTTTGCCACTATACTGCTCGCCATAATACCAGTTTTGCCGTAAATTCCTTTTCCATTTCTTTTCCTCATATTATTCCTGACCCACTGGCTCTTCTTTGGAGGCAGGAAAGCTGTGTAAAACGGGAAAAGAGTGTGGTTGTCTATAAGATAGTCCGCAGTATATTCAGTGTTAAGTGGCAGGTTGCTTATTAAAGCATTAATGTTCGATGGAAGTTCCACTACAGCCGTGGCATTTTTAGTACCGAAAGCGTCTTCCATGGTGGCTTTAAAGCTGATATTTCCGCTCCGCAGGTGGTACCGCGCCAGGACGCTGTATAGCAGCTCATCGGGGTAAGGTGTAGGAAAGAAGGGCATCATCCAGATCGCCCCACTTGGAATATAACATTGTCTATACCTTTTATGAGCCCCTTCTCCTTTAACGCCTCATAAGCCGTCATTTGCTTCTTCCTGCCTTCCTCGACAATAAAACGGATGTCGTTTTCGTTCATGTTTTTGATAGTGCGTCTGGGTTTACGATTTGTTTTTTCTACAGGTGAAGAAAGAAGCTGGATCGCCTTTACCACCAGCTCCGAAACATCAATCTTTTCCCCTTCTGCTTCTATAACCTGTTCGACCGCTTTTTGAGCTTTCTTTGCTTCGATATTAAGCTCTAACAGTTTTGTAATCGCCTGCTCTTTTTTAGAAAGTAATACTTCTTTTTCTTCTTGTTGTCTTTGCTTTTGCAGCGCTTTCAGCCGCATTTCCGTCTCTACTGTTTGTTTACTCCTGTCAAGGAAACCTGCAAAGTCAACATTTATTACGGTGCAGATATCGTCATATTTTGCAATCTCCCTTAAGCTTCCCTTTTTCAAAGCCTCCAGCATGGGCTGAACCAGCTGCAAATTTTCTTTGGCAACCTGCCTTATAAGATTTGGTGTGATTTCTTCTTTTCCCGAAACAATGGCTTTAATTTGTGACATAGCATAGAGCTTAACGGCAATATCGGTAATACCCTGGCTTTCTTCATACAGCACTTCATTGATTTCATCGGTAAGCGAGGTTTCCTTTTTGGTCCACTGATAGCCCCACAGTGCATCTATAAGGAGCTGCCATGTGTCGTCTTTTTTTAGCCTTTCCCAGATCATATCCCCCTGCCCGCTGCCACGCCTTGCCTGTCTGAATTGAGACTGCAGCACGCTCAAAGCCTTTGGCGTGCCGATCAGAACTATGGGTAGGCCGAGCATATTGACCAAAGTGACAAAGAAGTTTAGCATACGCTGATCTCCACCGCTTTTTGCTTCATTGAGGTGCTGGATTTCATCGATTACAAGCAGGCCAAGGCCGAGGTTCTGTGCGATCTTGCAGATAGCAGTTACCATATTGTCGACGCTGTAGCGCCCATTTCCGAATTTTTTATAGTAGTCTGTCCCCAACAGGTTGTCCACTTTGTTAAAAAACTCCATACACAAACCTTTGATGGAGCCGTCGAACGGGCAGTCAAGCTTGAGCCAAACCAATTGATACACGCTTAATTTAGTTTCTTTATAGCGCGAATGTATGATCACCTGGGGATACATGCGTAAAATCTGATTTATCGCCGTGCTTTTACCCATGCCGCTTACACCTACGATAGTGAAACCTGATGCAGTAGTCCGAAACAATTCATTGCTTTCCAAAACTCCGTTAATTCCCTTTATTACCTCATCTGATTTTTTCAGATACTGCACAAACTGGGGCTTTAAAGGGTTGCGGGCAAGGTAACCCTGCCTCAATACCCTTGAGATCCTGCTTTCCATGTCAAGATGAACGGGAAGTGGCTGAAATATTTGAAAAAGCCGCTGAACCATGTGGATGCGGTAATGGCTTTCAAGTTTCCTCTCCTCGGGATGATATGGCGGGTAATAAGCAAGCCTTTCAGCAGCCTCTTCAGCACTTAAAATCGGGGGAAGAGCTTCGATAAAGGGATTCCCTCGGTATTCGGGAATTACCTGCTCTTTATATTCTGCAGGGACAGCCACCGTACCGTTTGGTATTTTCAGTTTATCCATCCCTTTTCTGTAGTGCCTCCTTCTGCTTTCTCTTCAATAATCCCAGCTGCCCTTCCTCTTCCCCCAGTGAATCTTGACTGCCTCCAAGTATGACGACAGGAGCCAGCCCTGGGAGTTAAAATAAAATTGTGTCCACTGTATAATTAGTGTTGAAATAATCACCAAAGGGGGGCTCACGATTATGGAGAAAAATGAAATTTTTGAAACCGCTAAAAATATGGCTATCGAGCAAGTATTAAATATGTATTGCTCCAAAGATGATCCTACTCGCCCAGCTTTAAAACAGCTTTTGGAAAACTTGCTCGATTGCTTTATGTTATCAGAAAGAACTGTTTACCTTGCTAAAAACGAAAACGATAAAGGCAATGGTTTTTACGGCAGAAAACTTGCAACACCTGTTGGCAGCCTTGAAATTTCTGTTCCTCGCACACGCTCTGGTAACTTTCGACCTTCCATTCTCCCTGACCGCTACAAAAGGGTTGACAGCTCATACACTGACCTGCTCATGTCTTTAGTCGCCAATGGTTACTCAGAAAGTTCTCTTGTCCAAACTCTTAAAAGCATGAATCTGCCTTATTCTGAAGACGAAATCGAAAAAATCAAAAGCGATCTTAAAAACGAGCTTCAACTTTTCAAACAAAGAGAACTTCCTGAAAGTGCTTTTGCTCTTATCATTGACGGTTACCATTGCGAAATTAAAGATAACTCAAAAGTTAAACAAGCTACTTGCTATGTCGTGCTTGGCATTGATTTAGAAGGCAAAAAAGATATCTTCGGTATCTACACTTTCTTCGGCAAAGAAAACAAAGCCGATTGGATGAGAGTCTTTGACGACTTAATTACAAGAGGTCTTAAAAAAGTCTTAATAGTTGTAAGCGATGATTTTCCAGGCATTATCGATGCTGTTAGACTCGCTTATCCCCTTGCCGACCATCAACTATGTTTTGTTCACCTTCAACGCAATGTCAGAAAACATATGGCAAAAGATGATGCTTCCGTTTTCAACAAAGAGCTTGATAAACTAAGAACTTCCTCTGCTGATTTTGACGAAGCTATTTCAAAGTTCAAACTTCTTTGTGAGCAATACTCCTCAAAATATCCTCGATTCATAAAAGGTATTTGCGAAAAAGCAGAGTTCTATCTTGCACATATGAGGTATCCTGAAGATTTAAGAAAGTACATTTATACTACTAATGCTGTAGAAAGCGTAAACAGTATGATTGAAAAGATAAGAATAAACTCCGGTGGTTATTTTCAATCTGTAGAAGTTTTAGAGATAAATATATATTTACAAAGAGAAAACTTGCGTCGGGGCAAGTGGAAAAACGGAGTACCTATTCTTAAAAAATGTAGTTACAATATATTACAGCTCTACAATATACGCTATGAAATGGAAACACAAAATTCTTGACAAGTCTCCCCTCGGGTATATTTGGCTCTGTATATCTTCCATCCTTCACAAGCATCGCTATCGTCTTCGGATCCTTTATATCGCTCTTAGTTTGCGTATTATCATCAAGCTCCTTGCTCCTCTTCACGTGAAAAGGATTCACTAAAACCACTTTTATGCCATTCTCTCTCAGATACTGCTCAAAGCACAGCCAGTAATGCCCTGTAGGCTCTATCCCTACTATCATGTTGTCTTTGCCATTTGCTTTCATTATCTTATTTGCCCAATCCAAAAATTTCTCCATACCTTCTTTCCTATTCTCAAACTCTATTCTCTTGCCAAGCTCCACTCCTCTAAAATCAAATGCTCTGCCTACATGCCTTTCCTTTGCTATGTCTACTCCTACAACTAAAGTTCTCTCTGTTACTTGTAATATCTTTTCATTTTGTGTATACTTCAAAGAGGGTACCTCCTTTGTTGTGTTTTGTCGTAAGTTGTACAACTTACATTCTGTATTTTACCAGGAGGTACCTTATCTCTTCAAATCTCATTTCTCTTCATTTTCACTCATTTTCGTTCATTACAGGAATGCTCGTATAATATGATTATCAAATCACTTAAAACTTCATATCTCAATTGGTACATTTAATTATCAGTACCAATTGATTACTGGAAATTCATTTTGATAATGCACCTTTCTTAAAACACTCATTTCTCAAAAATTGAATATTAAAATTGACTGCTACAGTTTAAATTTGCCCTTTATCTTTGGTAAACTAAAATCAGAAAAAGTTTAAGCCTGATTTAGTTTATTTGGATATTTTTGATCACCTCCTGCTGGACGTGCTTTGATATCTGCACGCCACAGCTTGAGAAAGACTGAACCCCAAAGGATTACATGAGTAATGTTTACTCGTTTGCTGTGCACGGTCAGGTTACCACATCTGATTTGAGCATATCAGATGTGTGCACCCTGTAAACTGCTCCGTAGCTCTAATATCGGCGAGGCTGCATTACATGTAATCCCCAGGGATAAAGGGCTTAACACTTTTTCTTACCACTACTTGCAAAAAGGAGGTCTTCAAATTGCCAAATACTTTAATCGTGGGCATTGATATCAGTAGTCAGTCAAATTCTATCTTCTTCATCGATGATGCCGGTAATCACTTGATTAAAAAACCTTTTTCCTTGCCTAATGATCAAGAAGGCGCTAACGAATTAATCAAAAGAGTTATTGACTGCCTCAGCCAGTATAATCTATCCTGTATTAAGTTTGGCATGGAAGCAACTTCACATTACGCTTGGCATCTGCACTTGTATCTTGCTTCTTCATCTGAACTGCTGCCATATAAACCAACTTTTTATGTTCTCAACCCAAGCATAGTCAAAGGCTTCAAAAAAATCTACACTTTCTTGCCTAAAACAGATAGCATCGATGCAATTATCATCGCTGAATGTGTCAGGTTCAGCAAACTCAACCCAACACCTTTGCCTGATTTTAAATATGCTGCACTACAACGCCTTACCAGAATGCGCTATCATCTTGTTCACAATCTAACTCGCGAAAAAAACAGAGCTCTCAATCTCATATACCTTAAATTCTCTACTTATTCTCAAGACTGTCCATTTTCAGATATCTTCGGTAAAGCTTCTTGTGCTATCATCGAAAACTTTACACCTGACGACATTGCCTCCATGCCTTTAGAAGATTTAATTAAGTTCGTATCCGATAACGGCAACAATAGACTCTCAGATGTCAATAAAATCGCTGAAATACTTAAAACCGCTGCTAAGCGTTCATACAGATTACATCCTCTGTTGGCTGAGGCAAATGACTTAGCTTTGTCTATGACTCTTGAAAATATTAGATTTATGCAAGAACAACTCAAAAAACTCGACAAAGAAATCTCTAAACTACTTAAAGCTTTCTCTCAAACCCTGACTACCATCCCTGGCATAGGAGATGTTCTTGCAGCCGGCATCATCGCTGAAATCGGTGATATCAAGCGCTTCAAAAATGAAGCTGCTTTGGCAAAGTACTCTGGCCTGGTTTGGACTCAGTACCAATCAGGCAACTTCAATGCCCAAGATGTCTCATTAGCTAAGTGTGGTAACCAATACCTGAGATACTATCTTGTTGAGGCTGCTAACTGTGTGCTGTAGCACACAGTACGCTACAAAGCTTTCTACAACAAGAAGTTCTCAGAGGTTACCAAACACCAGCATAAACGTGCCCTCGTCCTAACCGCAAGACGATTAATCCCTCTGATCTTTGCCATGCTCAGCAAAGGTCAAATATATCAAGAAAGAGGTGATGTTTACAATACTTAGTTAGTCCCAATTTCTTAATTTAATAATCTTTCCCAAACAAGCTGCCAGTTAAATTTTTCCATGCTGAGCGGCTCGATATTCTATTGTCTTTTTTGCCCTAATTATCTAAAAAAATTTTTTTAAAAACCCTCTTGACATTTTACCGTTTGTCTTTATTATACCTTTGGTATATTTTGATTATAATATACTGTAAGTATAATTTCAACTTTTAACACGAAAAATTTTTAACTTTTTTTATCGAAAGTGAAATGGTATACTAATAGTATAAAAAGTGAAAGAAGGGTGAATATGTTTGGTGAAAGATTAAGGATGTTAAGGACAGAAAAAGGCTTAACCATGCAGCAAATGGCTGAAATGCTTGGCATTACAACAGGAGCTTGGGCAAAGTATGAACGCAATGAAGCAGAACCAACATTTGACAAGCTTGTAAAAATTGCTGACTTCTTCAATGTAAGTACTGATTTTTTGCTGGGAAGAACAAATGTCAGAAGTGATAATGCAGTAAATACTGAAAAAGGTGACAAAAACTCTATTTTAGGTATCGAAAACATTATGATTGGAAACTTATCAGCCATATACAGTTTTCAAGTAAATTGGGAAACTGTTTTAGAGAATTACATAAAAGAAGTTATCTCAGAGAAGCAACTACAACCTTTGCTTGAAGCTCTAAATGATTTGATAGTATATTTCAATGACCTTTTAAGACTGCGAAATGAGAATGGAAAGATAACAAAAGAAGTTCTAACCTATCATGAAAAGGAAAAAATATCTATGTTGCAGCTTATGAATAAAATATTTATGCTACTGTACCAGCTAGATTAGGGATCAAAAAATATTATGTGGCGAGATTTTTACTGCTTATTTTGGTTTTTAGAAACGAAACAACTGAAAAATTCGTTTTTAAAATCGTAAAACTCGCTACATAACATTAGGTTATGAAGCCAAATTATGTAGCCAATCCGATTTATAGTTTGGGAGGTAACTGTTGTGGATTGGTTAGAAAAGTTTGAAGAGGAATTAAAACAAACAGGGAAAAGTCAAAATACAATTATAAGTTATTGCACCGACATAAAAGAATTCTTGAAGTGGTTTTCCGATACATATGCGAAGGAATTCGATGGTAGAATTCTTGAGCAAGACGCTCGTGAATACCGCAACTATTTGCTGAATATAGCGAAGCAAAAGCCATCCTCAATCAACAGGAAAATGGCTGCTTTAAAAAAATTTAATATGTTTCTTATCAACACAGGTACAGGAATAGAAACAGACATTCAAGGTATTTCTTTAGCAGATATACATGACAGAGAAGTTAAAACTATTGGCCGCAATGAACTTAACAGGCTTAAGCGGGCAGTATACGCAAGCGGAAATAAGCGAGATATAGCTTTGATCGAGCTTCTGATAAACACAGGAATAAGAGTTTCCGAACTTGTTTCTTTAACCACAGAAGACATACATTTAACCGCACGAAATGGCAGCCAAAATTACTCATATATTGTTATCCGCAACGGTAAAGGCGGTAAGTATCGAGAAATACCTTTAAATTCACAGGTCAAAAAGGCTTTGGAAGAATATCTCGCAATAAGGCCGTCATCGAGTGATAGGATCTTCATTGGCCAGCGCGGCCCGTTGAGAAGAGAATCGGTTGATAAAATTATCAAAAAGTACTGCTGCATTGCTGGTATAGAAGAAATTTCTGCTCATGTTTTGCGTCATACATTCTGCACTCGGCTGGTCCAAGAAGGGACGCCTATTCCCGTAGTTAGTAAATTAGCGGGACATTCAAGTATTCAAACCACCATGGACTTCTATGTTCGAGTTAGCCGAGCTGATAAGGCTGCTGCAGTAGAAAAACTTACCTAACATAATGCAAACAAAAAACCGCGGGACTGCTTAAAAACCCTGCGGTTTCTATTTTCAAAAAAGTGCCTCTCATATGCAGTGATCTATTTCCCTACCAGCAATTCGTAAACTGCCTCATCTATATATCCTTGTTCATAAAGAACATCAGCCACCTTGCGTCCAAATCCCGCTACATCATGTTCGTAATACGCAATACAAATTATCTGCTCCAAGACATCTTCAGCATTATATTTCTCCTCTTTCAATTAAATACACCACCCCTGACTCAAATATGGATGGATACATTATAGTGCACAAACCAAATGAGCAAAAGCGCCTTTTATCCTATTTCGAAACTTTCATTTATATGTAAGCTGTCCGTTTTTAAAATCGTTACTTGTTTCTAAAAATAAAGAAGGAGCAATTTGTGCTCCTTCAAAATATACAAGCAAAAAGAAAAAGAAGGAGGGTTTCAAACACTTGGTCATCTTGCAAAACCCCATTTCGTTTTCTAAAACATATTAAACAAAATATCTTATTAATAATCAAGATTTTTATGTCTCGAGCTTTTTGCTTTGTAACATTTTTTTAATTTTATCATAAACTGACAATACAAATTTTCCCTTTTCCCTTCCCTCCCCCGCTCTGCAGCAAAATAAAAAGCCCTGCATAAACAGGGCTCCTATAGTGCGAACGCTTCCGCGAGGCGAACCGAAATTGTAAGGAGAGATGCGGCAAACGGGAAATAATACCGCTTATGCCAGACTAAGCGTTTTCCGCTGCCGCTCGGCACTGCAAGCATAATCTCACCTCGCCAAAAGCTAAATTGAACAACATATATCCAGAACGCTCCCCTGCGAGGGGAGAAAACGAATTTTTCGTAGATTACTTTCATCTATAGCCCTCCTGTCTTAATTGCTTTTTATTTCCAGGTTTTTCCTCGCTTACATCTTATCATCTTTTTTAGTACTTGGCAAGACTGATGTTGCAAAAAGCTCCTTTTCTCCTTTGTAACAAATGTATATGCCCAGCTCTTTACGGCAAGCCGTTTCGCCCCCCCAACTCCCTCTATGAGACATAATCGATATGCGATGTTATTTTGTTCTTCCTTCCATTTTTCTGTCAAAGCCGATTCCAAAATTACCGTACTTGTTGCGTAAGATAAAAATCAATTGCTGATATTCTATTTTCATACATTTTTCTGAATTCCTTTTCGGGAACTTCGTCAGGATCCTGATATCCTGAAAGCTGGATAACACTAATCTCGTCAAGATTAAAACCCGCTTTTGAAAACTGATTAATACTTTTGAGCACTCCGTTTTTCCCCGAATCTTCATCTTCACCTTTGCAGCTGTCATTATCAAGACACAGTATTATCTCAGCAGGCGACAGTTCATACAGTATTTTCAATTGATATTTAGAAACTGAAGTACCCAATAGCGCTACCGCACTGTAGCCAATGCGCTGTAGGGCTATAGCGTCAAAGACACCTTCAACCAAAATAAGCCTGCTTAAATTATAATCCATATCCCGTGCTTCCTTTAAACCATAAAGGCATTCGCTTTTTGCCCCTATAACTTTATATTTACCAAAATACTCAGCCTTTTCCTCTGACAATGTGCGCCTTACAACCGCCTTCAGTTTTCCCTCTGTTGAATAGACAGGGAAAATAATATCTTTTTCTTCAGGATCAAAGCCAAGATAAAAATTCTCAATGTCCCAGTCAGTGAGTTTGCGCTCTTCAGTAAGATAACGGAGAGGATATTTACTCTCTAATAATGCATTATGCCATTCGCGAATTTGCGATTCTTTATATACAGCAGATTCATCTTCTTCTTCAACCGTTCTACATTCCTTTATGAATGAAAGAGTGCTGTCTTTGAACGATAATAATCCTTTTTTAGTTTTATAACTATCCTTAGTAATGTTTCGGCCTAAATAATCTATTTCCAAATTTGCCAAGCTTGCCATATAACGAATTGCTCTTTCTCTGTCATCTGTTTTCATTATCCGCATAACAAGATCAACAAGGTTGTAACCATTCTGTTCACAACCGTGACTAAAACAGCAGAAAACTCTCTTTTTTACATTTATTGAAAGGTTATAACCGTTTGCATTTCTGTGAAAAGGACAAACAATCCTCACTTCATCGCCGTATTTTTTGTAACTGACATCTAAATCATCAAGCAATTCAATTACATTTGTATTTCTTATCACCGTCCGCTCAATCCTTTTTGAAATCAAGATACCACCTCCGTTCCAATAATATTCTCGATGTCTTCGTCTGTAATCATTAATTCTTTCGGGCAAATGCGCCGAAGCAGAAAACGAATCCCTTTCTCTTTTTCAGGTCCTATTGTTGCATTACAGTAAGTATAAATAAACCCAAGCCGATGGAGAGTTTCTATATGTTTCTTTACAGTGTCCCATGTGCGCACGCATAAATACTCTTTGAGCTCTTCTTTTGTCACAGTTACCATGTATCCGTTCTTCACTTTTGCAAGCAGAAATATATACAGCATCTTTGAATTTATGTTCAAACTTTTAGAAAAAACAAGATTCAGCGGGACATAAGTTAAATATTCGGAATCATTTGCCTTTTTAAATTTGTATAAGTTATTCATAAAGCGCTGATCAGTTCCGTTTCTGCGTCTGCTTCGAATTGCAAATATTGTTCCTTTTTCCGCCAGTTTGTCGATTGCTTCAATTATAGTTGTGTGTGAATGGCCAGCCGCATTCTCCAACAGCTCAATCGAAGGATATGCTTCGTAGTTTATGTTGCAGTATGACTTAATCATCATAAAGACCAATTTTTCCCATAGACTCATGTCCTTTGCGTAAATAATTGAATCTTCAATATAAACGGCAGTATAACCGCCTATCCTGTTTGTATTTGCCAATTCTTTCTCAGTAAAATTTAGCAAACCGTAGTGAATCGTATAAGCCAACAAATTTTTTTGAGGCGTCTCGTAAAAGATTTTATATCCATCCGATACCTGTTCAATCTTTATAACTTTATTCTTTTTATTCTTACTCATCGGATCCTCCTCCTTTCTTTAAACTTGCGGGCGCAGCAGGCAAGCGACACTTCCTTCCTTGAGTACTAGTACTTATATAGGTTTTATACTTAAACAAAAATTTATAGACATTTATAAGGTGTGAAGTTATCTTTTAATTTGTCTTTCATTCCGCTTTATTGCAAGAGCCGATTCCAAAATTTCGTTTTTAAGCTTGCCCGCAAAATAAAATTTACTTAGGGGATTTTCCTTATCATTTTAGAACATAATAAGGATAAAACTCAAATTTTACTCCCCTGCCGTTAATTTTTCAGAGTTACTGACTTTCCAAAAATACAGGAAATAAAAAAAGCAGCTGCCAGTGCTAACAGCTGCTCGGATTCTACCATACAAAATTTGAAATTTCAGTCCAAGTTATCTATGGGTAAGATGCTTCATACACGATTTTACAAAAACTCTACCTTTAAAATCGAAAAAGCACAAAACGAATAAATGAGCATTTAAAACGGCCTTATCTATAATCTTTCGTAAAAAAATTTTTTTGTCAAATCGACTCGCCGACTCGCCCCCAACTCCCTCTATGAGAAATATTGCCTTAAATTATATGACATGATCAGTAACATATTTTCTAAGGAGAAGTTATTTATAAAAAGTTATTTTTCTTTCCTCTCTTTTGTAAGATCCGATTCCAAAATTTTGGCTTAAACATCTTATTGAGTTAGTAAAGTCAATTCTGAAGATTACAGTATAAATTTTTATTATTTTGTTTTCCTTTGTACACTTTCGGAAAATAATGAAAGCAAAAAACAAAAAGCAACTACCGTCGCTGATAGTTGCGGAAATACCTCTCTTTCTCAAGCTTTTATCTTATTCTTGAAAACACAATATAGTTTCCAAGGGCAACCCTTTCTACTTTCCAACCAGCATTCAACCAGTAATTTGAATGCGAATGCCCACCATTCGCCCACCACGCTTTATATCTATAAGCCGATTGAGGAAGCGGTCTGTTTATAATCCTCTCAATTTCATTAAAAGTCAATTTTATAGAATCTCCATTAATTCTTTTCAGATAAGCAGATAACTTTTCATACCCATCGTTACGAACAAATACGGGAGAGATATTGCCACAACCCATATTAAATCGTTTGCTTAGGTCTACACATTCACCTACATAAACCAATTGATCATCCGAATATATGCAATAGACACCTTCTTTACCAGCCCAACAAGTAGGGATTTTGAACCTGCAAAACGGCCTTTTGCCGTATTCATGCAATTTAACATTTTCCTTCTTTCTATACAACTCTTGCGGATAATACTCAATAATATTCCCATTATCATCGATTTCAGGAATTATGTTGCAAACATACTTAAATTTGTATAGATGTATATAAAACATATTAACAATCATTTATGAAGCCATCCCCTGATTTTTACCTTTTAACCGATTCCCTATATAGGTTACAGCCCTAATCCTTATATTAATGTGTTATCCATGATCAAAATACTCGATAATAATATTCTTTTTATTTGATCCATATAGACAAATCAAAATTTTCGTTGATTTTTCGCCGTATATTAGCATGTGCAATTGCAATACCTACACTGGTTAGAACCATATTCTTCATATAGGAGTTATCCCAGTAATCAAACAATTTGTCCATACAAGGATGAACCTTTCTTAAGAATTCTTTCACTTCTTGTTCAGACATCAGGTATTTTGAATAAATGTCTTTTATTTTAGTAATATTTTCTTTACTTATACCCATAGATGTACACCGTTTCTCTAAATCTTCATCGTCTTTGGCATTAAGTTGGTATAAATTACTGTTATGCAAACATGGAGTAAATAATGCTTCGAGTGCATTTATCTCCTCAGAAGAAAATGTTTCGCCAGAAATAATTTGAGCCAAAAATTCATCTTTTTTAAACCCTCTACAAAACAAACCCGAATATGTCTCACGAAATACCCTTTCAATACGAATTTCCCCTATGCTTATCGAACCGCACCCCGTATACTCTAAATGTTGATAGTATGATGGTTCTTTTGTTAGGTTGCCCATAAAAGGAACATAATATCCATCTATATAAGCTGATAAAATTTGGATATTCCTCATCTCCGAGCATTTAGTGTATTTAATAAGGAAAATCAAGGATAAAGCATCGAATTGTTCTATTGTCAGTTTTGGTACAACGGATAAAGACTCGTTTAGAACTATTTGCATTAATGTTCTCTCGTTGTTTTTCGCGCGATCCACCAGAATGTCAACAAGTAGTTGACCAAGGTCTTTATCACCTGTCCGAGCATATTCTCTTAGTGAGGTATAGAGAACGAATTGCATGTCAGGGTCTAACACCGATGAAAGGGCATGCGGTGCTCTCTTTTGAAGCTCAGAAAGAAAGTAATCCATAAGTTCATTGACCCTTGCTTTAGCTACTTGCATAGCCTGTTCCGAAAGACGATAAAAATTAGCCTCAAACACTTCTTGAGCAATTTGCCTTGTTTCTGTGTAAGTTATACCATTTATTATTTTTACTTCATTGGCTTGAATGTTGGTTGAATTATTACCACTTTTTTGAACTTGTTTAGTTCTATTTAACATTCAATATCATCTCCAGATTTGCTTATTTTAACATTTTCGCCAATTTGAATGTTTATAGAGTTATCCCCTGCAATTTGTTTTTGACTAATACGCTTATCACCTTTAGACTTGAAAAGAGAAAATAAGACTGTTAAAACAGCAACACCTATACCACTAAAAACCCATTCCTTATTAGTAATAAGCCAGTTTAACATAAAAACAACCCCTTCTTTCCTCTTCAAATTTATGAGTTTTCCCTTTTCAAAATCTTACATTGTGCTAATTCATAATGCGATATTTTATCTGCTGCAAGCTTTAGCTAAACCAATAGTTGATATTCAAACACTAACACATCCCTGCATACAGCCATCTGATGTTTCAGATGTGTGAAAGATCCCATCAAGAAATTCTTTTATTTCTACAACATTAAATATACTGGAAATTTTACCTCCCTTGTTCAATATAGAATTTATCTCAAAGATTTTTTCTAATGATAATTTATGGGTTTCGCTAACTAATTGGAAGTCTTTATTAAAAAAGCTTTCAATATCCCCAGAAAGAATGCATATGCCGTTCGTTCTTAATGTCCTTAAAATGGCTTCTAATCTGTCAAACTTTTCTTCACCTCTAAAATCTTCTATGCTTTTTGCTGTATAAAACTTCTCTTCATAATTTTGCTTTATAATATTTCTAATTTTCGACACTAGCCCAAATATCTTCTTTCCCTCTTCTCCAAAACGACTAATAAAGAACCTTTCTCCTAAATTTTCGATACTCTCATGACACTTAGCACCTTTGTCTTTGTACTTTCTAACTTTCTCTTCATCTTTATCCCTTAAAAAATAATCAAAATCAGCTACGATATAAGTGTCAATTCCTAATTTTAAAGTTAAGTCAACAAATTTACTTATATTATCCTTGCCTCCAACACTTATAACCGATATGTTTTCTTCATTAAGTTTGTTACCATACAGTTCCTCTGCGACCCATTTGATTATGTAGTTATCATATCCCTCACAAACAATCACTTTATCTGCAAAAAACACCTCATTTTGATTGTTATCAACCAATACATCTTTAAACTTTTTTACATTTAATTGATGTATAGCAGTTCTCCCTTCATTTTTTCTTGCAAGGATTATATTCATATTTGGTTCTATTGTTTTTAAAAATTCTGGACTATGTGTGGTAATTATAACCTGGTTTTTGCCGTCATTTAAAAACTCGTCCAACTTGTAATTAATAGTTCTGCAAGCATGGGGATGTAAATAAAGTTCTGGTTCTTCTAAACAAAGTAAAGCAGATGATTTTGTATTAACATAATTTATATAGTAGCTAAATAAACCTATAATCGTAGCACTTTGAATGCCTGAACCTTTATCCGTAATTAATGATTTGTATCCATCGTCGATATATATGACCACATTCTTGTAAATATCTGGTTTTTCATCCGCACTAAATTGAAACAATATTTCAGTTCCAGGAAAAGCCACATTAAAAGAACCGTTACTAATTTTTTGTTTTACATCACTAAATACTTCGTCAGCGATTTCTTTAACTCGTGAAAAAGCTTTCTTCAACTCATCATCTTTATTGTGGTTTTTAGTTAGATGCCGTAATAGTTTCCCATACCAGCTCCACTGGTTAATTCTTAACTGCACCATTGGATCCCTAAAAGAGGGTATTATCGCACTTTGAAGGAATTCATTGCGAATTGGTGCTGAAAATGCCATTGTCCAATTTGAATTTTCATCTTCTCTATAAAAAAATCGCAAATCCTTCTTTACATCTCCATCTTCATTCCTATGTGCTTTCAAAACAAAGGCAAATATATATTTATTTTCAAATTCCTCTATAACCTGGTCAATATTTTTCTTTGGATTTATATACTGTTTTTCCTCATATCTTAACTCATCAGGATTTATTAAAAATTCATTTTCAAAACAACTTTTTATAGCATCTTTATCTATCGATCGTGAATACTTATAAAACCCCGAGCACTCAAGCATCATATCATAAGGAATATCTTCTCCTTCATCTCGCCTCAATTCACAATAAATAAAAATATCATTAGTAACTACAATTTCCTCTTTCGTTTCATCCTTAATTTTGTATGTGAAAAAATCTTTCTCTGTTATATTCTCATTTTTCACATATGCTGGATTACTTTCCCCTAAAACCAAATCTATTGCTTTAATAATATTGCTCTTACCACAATTGTTTTTCCCAACAATAATGTTTTTCCCCTTAGCAAAAGTTATATCGATATATTCAATGCTTCTAAAATTCTTAATAATTACCCTATGTAAATACATTCTTCCCACTCCACCTCAAGACAGTCATATTTCACTAAAAACAAATACTTATCCATCAAGCAGCATCTTCAAAGAGAGATACAGCCTGTTCAATGACCAATTTAACTACATTATCCAGCTTTTGTGGATCTTTGAAGCCCTTTCTTCTTAGTAATCTTTTTACTGTTGCCCTGATGGATGCCTTAATGTTTTCTTTTATAGTCCAATCTACCTGTCCCTCGGTTTTACTTTTTATAATTCGCACAAGCTCTCTTGCAATTTCCTTTGCTTCCTCGTCATTTAAAACAGCCTCTTCCCCTTGACATACGATATCATAAAAAGCCATTTCTTCTTCCGTTAAGTTCATTTCTTTCGCCCGTTTGTCCATATTCTGCATTTCTTTTGCCAAATCAATAAGGTGTTTTATAACCTCAGCAGATGTAATAGCACGATTATGATACTTATTTAAAACTCTTTCTATCATTTCTTTAAAAGAAGCATACTTTACATGATTCTTCCTGATTTTGGCTTTGATTTCATCATTCAACAACTTGCGCAAAACCTCAATCTGTAAGTTTTTATTCTCTTGCCCCATAAGTTTATCTAAAAATTCCTCACTCAGAATAGACAAGTCTGGCTTTTTCAATCCAGCTGCGTCAAATATGTCAATTGGTTTGTCGCTTGCAGCAACACCCTCGGAAATAATCTGCTTTATGGCACTGTCCAGCTCTTCAATGGATAGTCCCTTTGGTGGAGTGTATTTAACAATATTGCTTCTTACTGCCTGGAAAAAGGCAACATCCGAACGAATACGCATAGCCTCTTCTCGGGGTACTACAAGGGCAAAAGCTTTGCACAATGCCATGCACTGATCCAAAAAATTTTTCTTTGTGGTTTCATCTTTATTGATCAAATCCATAGCCTGCTTTAAAAGACTTAATTTGTCCTCTGCACTTTTTTCTTCCCAACCCGAAAAATCAATACCGTGGAAATATGAACAAACAATGTCGTACTTCTCCTGCATAATCCTTATTGCTTCGTCTATGGGTAAGGTAGCAGCCTCTCTGCCCGTACTTCTTGTGTAGTTTGCCAGTGCCAGTTTTAAGTCATCAGCAATACCGATGTAATCTACAACCAATCCTGCAGGTTTGTCCTTAAATACCCTGTTTACTCTGGCTATAGCCTGCATTAAGTTGTGGCCCTTCATAGGTTTGTCAATATACATAGTATGCAAACACGGCACATCAAAGCCCGTAAGCCACATATCCCTGACAATTACCAGTTTAAGAGGATCGTTGGGGTCTTTCATCCTTTTTTCAATCTCTTTTATTTGAGACTTCGTATACAGGTGTGGCAAAAATTCTTTAGGATCTTTCGAAGGATTTCCTGACATTACAATTTTAATTACGCCTTTGTCTAAGTCATCACTGTGCCAGTGCGGTCTTAACTTAATTATTTCGTTGTAAAGGTCAACGCAAATCCTTCGGCTCATACATACTATCATGCCTTTGCCCTCAAGAACCTTGCACCTTTCTTCGAAGTGCTCTACAATATCCCTTGCTATGGTTTCAATCCTTTCTTTGGTCCCCACTAATGCCTCCAAAGCTGCCCATTTTGTCTTGAGTTTGTTCTTTACCTCTTCTTCCTCACCTTCTGTCACTTCTTCAAAGTCTCTGTCAATATCTTCGTTTATCAAATGAAGCTTTACCAACCTTCCCTCATAATAAATGGGCACAATGGCTTTGTCTTCTACCGCCTGCTTCATATCGTAGATGCTGATATAGTCTCCAAACACCTGAAGTGTAGACCTGTCTTCAAGATCAATAGGTGTCCCCGTAAAGCCAATGAAGCTGGCGTTAGGAAGCGCCTGCCTTATATACTTCGCAAAGCCGTCAATAAATTCATAGTGCGACCTGTGAGCTTCATCGACAATAACAATGATATTGCTACGGTCAGAAAGAAGGGGATAGGTTTTGCCCTTCTTTAAAGCTTTTTTAAGTTTTTGATCAGCAACCTCTGGAACCTCTTCTGCTTCCGCCTGAAATTTCTGTATTGTTGTAAAGAATATGCCGCCTGCTGCAACCTGTGAGAGTTTTTCTTTTAAATCTTCAACGCTCTCTGCCTGTTTTGGATATGGAATCAGGTCGCTTGCATTGCAAAAGGTTTCATACAGCTGGTCGTCAAGATCATTGCGGTCGGTAATGACTACAATTGTAGGATTCTGAAGTTCTTTAAGCTCTATTATTTTTCCCGTATAAAACACCATGGAAAGGCTTTTGCCGCTGCCCTGCGTGTGCCAGAATGTGCCGATCCTTCTATCACCGCCTGGAGATGTCGCCCTGATTGTTTCCTCCACTGCTTTGTTAACACCGTAATACTGGTGATACATAGCCATAATTTTAATTACTTCATCCTTCGCAGTGGAAAAGGTGATAAAGTTTCTTATTATGTCGAGAACTCTTCTTTTATCAAACATGCCTTTTATCAAAACTTCAAGTTCTGGCATCCCCTCTACGCTGCTGACACCGTCAATGGATTTCCATGCAGAAAACCTCTCCCATGGTGCGGTAAGCGTTCCTGCTTTTGCTTCGGTCCCATCAGACACAACGCAGATCTCATTGTAAGCAAAAATGTCTGGAATATCCCTTTTGTATAGCTCAAGCTGTCTATACGCCCCTTCTATTGTAGCCGTCTCATCCAATGGATTTTTAAGTTCGAATAACCCTATTGGCAGGCCGTTAATATAAACCACAATATCAGGGATTCTTACACCCGCGCCCTTGATTATTACTTGGTTACAAACAAGAAATTCATTGTTTTCTGGTTTTTCATAGTCAAATATCTTTACTATTTCTCCGACCTCTTCACCGTCTCTGTTGCGTCTTGTAACTTTCGCACCATTGCGGTATATTTTATGTATCTCTCTGTTGTTCAATTCTATCCTCGGATACTGGAGGTTCTTTAACTGGCGCACCGCTTCCTCAATGCAGTCCAGCGGAAGTTCGGGATTCAATCTTATTAGGGCATTATAAAGCCTGTTTTTTAAAATAACTTCTCTGTAGTCTTCTCTGTCTTCTACTGGTATCTCACTGCCATGTAAATATTCGTAGCCTATATCTTTAAACCATTTGATGGCTGCCTGCTCTACAACACTCTCAAAATTTTGATTGAGATTCATGGATTATTCACCCTTTTTACACAAAATCTATTTTTTCAAGATACTAAAATCTGTCTAAGCCTATTCTTCATCATTTCTCTGCGCTTGCAGAAAAATTCTTTAAAATTAACAATAGAAAGATCCAACCCTGTCAAATAATGGAGTTCTTTATATTGATTTTTGGCAGTGTCATCTTTGTAGTTTTCATCAAGCCATTCCACAAAGGGCTTTGCACTTTTAGACATATTTATGTTGCCTTCTAAAAGTTGCAAATTTGGGATCTTATTGTAATTTTCAAGACAAAAATCAATGTCTTCTGGTTTTACTCCTAATTTAAGGAGTTTTTCCCTACTCGTAAAAAAGCTTTTAGGATGTATATGATCCTGGTGAAAGAGATTGTTATAGTCCAGTGTGGGATATAAAAGAGCCAAAACTGAAAAAGTATACTTTTTGCCATACTTGTATTCCAGCAAATTTTCTATTTCCTCGTCGCCAAAGTCAAGTGATTTTGGAGTCCCTCTCAACCTTTGCTTCATAATTTCAACTGGGAAACCATTTAAGTTTTGTCTTATAATGTCCCTTGTAACACTTAAAATATAGTCTGAATTGCCACCAAAAGTTTGCTTCAGAAGGACGATATGAAGCCATTTTTTTATCTTCTCGCGTTCATTTTTAAAATTTACAGAAGTTACAAAACTGCTATTCAAGTCTTTTTTATACAAGTAATAAGCTATCGGTATAATGGCATTATTCGAAGTCAATGTCTGATAATCAAATCCGAATGTATTTATCAATTCAATGCTTGTCCTTATGCTTTCCTTTATCTTGTCCCAATTGTCCTGAATAACTGACATATTCTGTTTGTTAAAATTATCAACTTTAAATCTGATATCATTAAAATCACAGAGGACGAGGCATGTCTTTAAAACAAAATCCTTATTAAAGCTAAATCCTCTGCCAACACTATTAATTTCATCTACAAAATTTATAATTTCTTCGCGAGCGTCTTTTTCATCCCACTGGGCAGTAGCAATGGAAAGAAGCAAATCGGAATAGCTCAACTGCGTGCCACCGCTATTTACTCGAATAAAAACATTCAACACCTTATCAAGTTCTTGATCTTCTTCAAGATAGTAATTTATTATTGGCCGTTTAAAAATCACATCTGATAATCTGAAAAGGGTTCTGGATGCAAATTTATTTGTGGCAAGCTGATTTTCGATCAAATAGTCATTGATCTGTGAAGGGTCCTGAGGATCAAAATTAAGAATATCTCCAACTTTGAACCAGAATGTATTTTCATCCCTTTTCTTAGCATCTTCTTCTGTGAGAAATCTAAAATCGTAATTCAAATCTTCATCATCAGCTTCTTTAAGCAAATTCAAATAGAGATACTTCTTAGGAAAAGCGGCAGGGTCATTCCATCGCCTGTAAGGAACTTTTGAGGCGTAACTTCCTTTTAAAGCGATATAAAGGGAAGTTAGCCTCTGCTGTCCATCAAGCACTGAGATTATCTCCTCATCTCCCAGCAAAACTGCTTTCTGATTGTGGGTCTTGCCTTGATGATAGTGGCAGATAAATTCATAGAACTGATATTTTTTAACGCTTTCTTTTGAAACTTTCCAAAAGAGAAATGAACCAATAGGATAACCCCTCATAATTGAATCAAAAAGCCGCTCTATTTGATCTTCGCTCCAAACAAATTCCCTCTGTATTGCAGGCAGCAGATACTTTCTGCTGCTTATATTTTTTATGGCATCATATATAGTAATCGGCGTTTGAAATGACATACTTTTATTCTCCTTTCAAGATCTTTAATCAATTTTCACATCACCCTTATTTCGCCTGAGATAAGTTTGGGAAGCAGGGTATCGCGTAAACTTGACAAAATAAGGTTTGATTTGAGATTTAATAAAATCCTATCAAAAATGCTTTCTACTTTACGGTGAAACTTTTCCATAACATCATCTTTTGGTAAAATAACCTTTATCTTTTCAAATTCACTCTTATTTAAATTCAAAGTCGCTGTTCCTCCACTACCTAAGTTAATAATATGGTGTTTATATGATTTCATTAAAAAATAAACATAATATGGACTAATATCGTCTTTGCATACTATACTATTAATTTGTTGATTCGTTTGGCTATACTCAGAAGTTAAACTGACCAGTCCTGGTGTAGCAATACAACTAACACAAATACTTAATGGAGGTATAGTTTTATTTTTTTGCGCATTAACGCCTTTTCGAGATAATTTCTTTTGTGTATCAATTACAAATACTTTGTCATGCATATCAGGAATAGTAATAAACATCATATAATCTCCATAATTTTCCTTTATTCTTGTTGAAGGTGTTTTTCCAGTTATAACCCTATTATCTTTACATATATCCTTAATCTCTTTAACCTCCCACCCCTTCGGTATCGGTCCCAATTCGCTATCTACAAATTCTCCCCCGCTTGATTTATAAGGCTCTCCATTTTCGTCTGGAAACTCAAAATCAATGAACCAGTGTTTAAATATAGCCTGGGCTATTTCTTCCAAGGTTTTGTTCATCTCGTTGTTGAGTTCGATCTTGTCGTCAAAAGCAGAAAGAATGGAGGCAATCTTTTGTTGTTCATATAAATTGCTTGGTATGTACACTTCAAAATTTTTTATATCATCTTTACTAATAGCAGGAAAAACAGTTCCCGAAGAATAGTTATCCCATCTCGTTTTATTAGCTTTTAGTAAATAATATAGAAATCGGTTATCACCTTTAATTATTGAAAGAGCAGCAATACCTCTTCCAATACAACATTTATTATTAGCAATATTTACATCCCCAACAGGAGCTCTTACACTTAACAGGACTTCTCCTTTTTCAGCAATTTTCATTGGATGACTACAATATTTAGTGACTTTTGGTTTTCTATCCCCAAAGTCTGTTCTGCCTTGGTAAAAAGGTAACCCTTCTCCATTTTCATTATAAGTTTCAGATTTTGGAGATTGCTCCATATTTATATTACATATATCACCCAATTTTACATTTATCCACTCACTCCCCATATCCCAACTCCTCCAGATTCGCCTTTATAATTTCGTCAAGCCTTCTTGCTTCTTTCATCTGCTGATATAGTTTTTCAGTTAGCTCTGCCATTTTTTCTTCAAAAGGTATATCATCTTCTTGTGTATCCTCTACACCTACATATCTTCCAGGTGCAAGGACATAATCGTTTTGTGCGATAACCTCCATAGGAACCGAAGCACAAAAGCCTTTTACATCTTCATACCCACTTTTATTTCTCCAGTTGTGATAAGTCTGTGCAATCTTTTGAATTTCTTCATCGGTAAGTTCTCTATGTGTCCTGTCTACCATAACCCCCATCTTTCTGGCATCGATAAAAAGAGTTTCCTTCGTTTCCCTGCCTTTGCGGATGAACCACAAACATGCAGGAATTCCTGTTGTGTAAAATAGCTGTGGTGGCAGTGCTACCATACAATCTACAAGATTATCCTCTATGATCCTTTTCCTTATCTCATACTCCGCATTGTTGCTGGTAGTCATAGAACCGTTGGCGAGTACAAAACCAGCAACACCTTTTGGCGCAAGATGATAAATAAAATGCTGTATCCATGCATAATTTGCGTTGGAATCTGGTGGCAGCCCGTATTTCCACCTCACATCATTCGCCAACCTATCTGCTCCCCAGGCACTGTCATTGAACGGCGGATTTGCTAATATATAATCTGCTCTCAAATCTTTAAACTGGTCATCTGTGAAGGAATTGCCCAATCTTATATCTGCTTCAATGCCCCGAATTGCAAGATTCATTTTACACAGCCTGTAAGTGGTCGGATTGGACTCCTGCCCATAGATTGAAATGTCTCCCTTCTTGCCTGCATGAGCCTCTACAAAGCGTATGCTCTGGACAAACATACCCCCAGAACCGCAGCATGGGTCAAAAACCCTGCCATGAAGAGGCTGAATCATTTCAACAAGAAGTTTGACAACACTTGGTGGCGTAAAAAACTCGCCACCTCTCTTGCCCTCTTTTCTGGCAAATTCGGAAAGAAAATACTCATAAACTCTCCCTAAAACATCCAGTTCCTCGTTTCTACCAAAATTAATGCTGCCAATCAAATTGACAATTTCACCAAGAGTGTGTGGATCTAAAGGCGCTTTGGTGTATACCTTTGGAAGAACACCTCGTAGCTGCTTTGGATTTTCTTTCTCAATCAAATCCATAGCGTCATCAATAAGTTTTCCTATATCGCTTCGCCGAGCATTTGCCATTATGTATTCGTATCGTGCCTCCTTAGGCACATAGAATACATTCGCAGCTATGTACTCATCTTTATCTTCCAATACAAGCTGCGCTTCCTCTTCAGTTTCGCAATAATATTCCTCGTTTTCAGGGTCTTTTACTAAGCGCTCTAACTCTTCCCTTCGATATTTGAATGCATCAGAAATGTATTTCAAAAATATAAGTCCAAGCACAATGTGTTTATACTCTGAGGGTTCCATGTTGTTTCGCAATCTATCGGCTGCTGCCCAAAGAGTTGAAGCAAAGTTTAACACTCCATCGTTATTCTGACCCATTTCTCTTTTCACTCCTCCAGATGTTATTTTGTTAATAAAAATTAGGCTTTCTGCTTTTCCTTCTCCATACTATGGAAATAAGTATAAACCATATTTCTCAGCAAGCGGCTAATAGTTACATTGTAGCGTTGAGCAAGGCTTTTGATATACTCAAGCTCTGCATCGGAAACTTTTATATTAACCATTTTCCCCAACTTCGACTGGAAAGTGTAATCTTCCAAAAGGTTGTCTGGATGAAAATTGTAAAGGATATACATAATCATCTTGGCACGGGTAGAAGCTATTTTGTTTTCAACTGCATACTCCTTTAGTTTCCTATGCATCGCTGGACTCACTAAAGCCCAAATCTGATGAGGCTTTCTCACGAAACAAATCCCTCCCTCTCTTTAATCATAGCACAATGTATAATAAAATTCATCAAGTTTTTTTTAGATTTTTCTTTAAACTTCATGAGTAAAACTAAGCTTATACTGCAGCATTGAAAATTACCTTTTAAGACTGACTTTGGCAAATTATTTTGTTTTATTGCAAATATACTCTGTTTTTCTCACAATACTAATGTTTTTAGCAGTGAATTCCTTTTATTCTCTAATGCTTGATTTGTTTTTAAAATCGTGTCCAATATCTTCAATATCTTTCCTTATTGTTATTTTCAAGCATAATGCCTAACCTAATTGGCTTTTGATGTATTGATACAAAAATTAATTAATTGCTGTTAATCTCTATTAATTTCAATTAACGGACATTAATACGGATTAATAAAGATTAATAGAAATTAACAGACATTAATAAAGCTGCCTCATCCAAAAAATAACTTTGGAGCTACATAAACTAATACCATCGGAATGCAGTCTTATAATTCTAAATTCGTTTTTGAAAACCAAAACAGGTTTAGAAAAAAGATAATGCTTATAGTAAAGCGTTTTTAAAAATGTATTATACTGCTTTGTTCAAGTTTTAATTCGAATATTTTTTGCAATTTTTTTATAAACCTATTGATGGATCCGATTATAAATGCTAAGATGTGTATGCGCCAAATAAATAGATTATGAAAGGGGCTGAAAATTCAATATGGTAAAATTTGTTAAACTGGTCTGCTCGCCAAAAGGCATTTTTTGGATTTGCGTGCGGCGAAAAGATTTTTGGCGAGATGAAGTTGAAATAGCAGTCCCGAATGAAAACAGGGAGCTTGAAACGGTATACAAAAAAACATTTTTCTTGCCGCTAAATTGCTTCACAGTATTTGCAGCAAGATTGGCTGAAGCCTTTGTAATATAAATACAATTTCGATTTTAAAAAGGAAAATCTTTGATTAAAGTTTCACATATTCAAAATCGTTCCGTTCATTTTTAAAAACGAAAAATAAAGCCTCTACTCTGAGAAGCAGGGTAGAGGCTTTTTATTTTATAGTTCTATGCACCAATACTTTTAAATCCTTAATCCTTTTTCTAATAAACTTTTAGTAAAATTTGATTTTAAAATCCATTTTCAGTTACTATAAGAGCAAATAATAACATTTTAAGAAGGGAGAGTGATAGGGATGGAGCAAAATGATATCTGCATAAAGGATTTTAAGACGCTAATTGTCTGGCAAAAGGCAAGGGAATTAGCTCAAGATATATATTTAATAACTGCTAATTTCCCTCAGTTTGAAACATATGCAACAAAATCACAAATAATAAGGGCCGTCACCTCCATTGGCTCTAATATTGCTGAGGGCAACGGCCAGCTTTATAAGAAAAAGCAGATAAACTTTTTAAATAATGCATTAGCAAGCGCATCAGAAACAAGACACTGGCTTATTACAGCCCTTGATAACAAATATATCTCACAAGAAGACTATAATAAGCTCGAACAAAAAACAATTGAAATAATTAGAATGTTAATCGGCTATATAAGAAAACTGCAAGAACGAGCAGATGAAAAGGAAATAGTATAATCTCTGCATTCTTTCTGAATTTCGTGGGAATAGGTAATTTACAGCCACTCTACCTATTCCCCTTTTTTACTACTTTATTCCTAAAATCCTTCATCAACCTATTCCTTACACTATATAAACCTGTTCCTGCACTTCATCTATTATTATACTTTTTTCCGTAACATAGAACCTGATAAAAATTCGTTCGTTAATATCAGCAATTCTGCCAACATCCCCTTCTTCGAGTTGTCTAAGATAATCTTTGCTTTTATTGATTATTTCAGTAACCTTTTGTTCTAATGCCTTCTTGTCATTATCATAGCATTCTATCATACAGCCACTTCTGAAAAATATCCTTCGCTCCAGTTTCTGTCCCTCCTTATCTCCCTGCCATAATAATATCAAATTTTTATATCTATTAAAAGAAGATGTTTTTAAACAAGGTTCAAGGGTCTAAGAAATAAAGAAAAAACTTTTTTACATTTTTGGAACAACATTTTTACTCATAAAAGACTTTGGTCAAAAACAATTTCCAAACTTAACCCTTCTCTCTTTTTTCCTCGCCCCTAACTATGTAATTCTTTCCATTTTTCTTTCCCTAAATTTTTTAAATGCTATATTCCCCCATACATCCTCTAAAATATTGAGAATTCGATCAAATATAATATAAATATTGGAAATTCCTCACTTAAAAACTATGAATTTAGTAAATTACCTTAAGTTAACTAATCATTCTCGTATTGTACAAGATTTTGAACCTGTTTTTTTAACTCTTCAAAACTTGAGCCTTGATGAAACTCATGTGTATCGACAAATATGCAATCCATGAACATTGCCCAGTATGCTTCATTTATTCTTCTTGGAAACTTTGCGAGGGAAGACTCAAAGAAAGACTTATGGATCTCATAATGGTGAGTATGTATAAAATCATCCCATGCTTCTCTTAATTCTTCATCTTCTTTTATATCTATAATTTGAATTTGTTCCAAATTTCTTTCACTTGGCCTTCCCCAAGCTTGCTTGAGCAATTCAATAGCACTTACATCCGATTTTGGTGCACTATATCCAAAAACCGTAAAGGAAAAAGCATTTTTTAAATAACGCTGAATATTATCCCATTGACTTTTTATAAATGGATCTAAATGATAATTCTTTTCTTTAATCGGATAAAGTAACCTTGACTTTTTAAATTGTCTCCCACATCCACTACATCTATCACTTATAAACCCTACTTTCTTACATTGTTCACACACACCAACTGCCACATTCCCATGCAAGAATAATAATTCTGGCAGTTTTGAGGTAATTTTGTATACCCTTCTATATGCTTGTAAAAGTAATGGATCCCAGTTAAATGATGCTATAACATCTTTCTTTCGAAGAGACAAAAGCAAATAATCATATATAGTTGGATAATCGGGTAATTCAAGACTACTAAAATAATCCCATATAGCATCTTCCAGTCTCTTACATACATCTTTATATTCATGTTTACTATGTAATTCGCTATATATATCTTCCAAGTTGTCGCTTTTAAAAGTTAAATTCACGCCATCTAATATATTTTCAAGGCCTGTTGTTTTCAGGAACCCATTCATAATGGGTAATTTTCTTCCATTCTTGTCGCCATTAGGTAAAGCAGCCCTACTTGCACCAGCTCCCAATATTACAACATGCGGTCGTTTCATATCTGCATTTTTAATAAGATCACCCATAGCAACACCTCCAAACTAATACTTCTTATTCCACTCCTAAATTCTTGAATATCACATCCTAATGCACTTGATTGAAAGATATTAGAGCTTTGTTTCGCATGACTTTAAAAAAATTTTTTAAGATTTTTAAGAAGTTGATATTTTCCCAAGCCTTTCTTTGCTAACTTAAACTAATCTAAATATAACAAATCATTATTCTTCATAAAATATCTTATTTCTTATAAGATTACTTCCTTTTTCATTCAATTAAATGGAAAAACTTTTTTCCCTTTTCGGAATGACTTTATTTTTCACGGCAAAACTTCAGACAAAAACAATTTCCAAACTTGATCCTTATCTCCTTTTTCCTTGCCCCTAACTATGTTGATTTAAAAAAAACCCTTTCCATTTCCAATCCCTCCAACCCGCATAAAACCTGCATGGCATTTCCTGGGAGGTAATAAAGTTTTTCCGTGAAACAACAATATTTCTACTAAAAATTCCCAATCATACTCCTATTTTGTGCGAAAAAAGTCTTTCTAAATGGAACAGGGTCAAGGATAAAAGGAAAAAGGGATAAGTGGCGTCGCAGCTGCATTTCTCGACTCCTCACCACTTATCCCTCATCTTCCTCAATACTGCTTGAACCTTAATCCTTTTCCCTTAACACTCACTCAACGGAACCACTTTTTTCGCATGCGGAAAAGATTTAAATGAAATATACACTATTTTGTTGAATTTTTTCAAATCACTCCACAGTCACACTCTTTGCCAAGTTCCTTGGCTTGTCAACATCGCAGCCTCTCTGGACTGCTGTGTAGTATGCAAAAAGCTGCAGTGGCACAACTGTCAAAACTGGTGCTAAAATGTCAAGTGTCCTTGGAATATACAAAACATGGTCTGATACATTTTCTATGTCGGTATTTCCCTCCTGAGCAACAGAAAGTACAACAGCACCACGTGATTTTACCTCTTTTATGTTGCTTACCATCTTTTCAAAAAGCTTTTCCTGTGTTGCCAGCGCAATTACAAATGTTCCGTCTTCAATCAGTGCAATTGTTCCATGTTTTAGCTCACCTGCTGCATATGCTTCTGAGTGAATGTACGAAATCTCTTTGAGTTTTAAAGACCCTTCCATTGCAACTGCAAAGTCCAAGCCTCTTCCCAAATAAAAGATGTCCTTTGCATTGAAATGCTCAGACGCATACTTTTGTATATTTTCCCTGTGTATCAAAACATACTCAACCTTTTCAGGAAGTCGTTTGATCTCATCTCTGATTTTTGCAAAGTCTTCATAAGAAATTGTTCCAAGCTTTGTCGCAAAGTCAAGTGCAATAAGATACAGGCATATTAGCTGTGTTGTGTAAGCTTTTGTTGATGCGACCGCAATCTCTGGCCCTGCCCATGTATAAAGACAGTCATCTACTTCTCTTGCAATTGAGGAGCCAACAACATTGACAATCCCAAGCGTTCTTGAACCTCTTGCCTTTGCCTCTCTCATTGCAACAAGTGTGTCTATTGTCTCACCAGACTGGGAAATCACAATTGTTAATGTATTCTCATCTACGATTGGGTCTCTGTATCTGAACTCACTTGCTATGTCAACCTCAACAGGAATTCTTGTGAGCTTTTCAATGACATGCTTTCCTACAATCCCCGCATGGTATGCTGTACCACATGCAACGATAAATATCTTGTTGAGTTTTTGTAAATCCTCTTTGGTAATCTTAATTCCATCAAGGTTCACTTCAAAACCACTGTCTGGAAGCCTACCTGTCAAGGTATCTCTGATAGCCTTGGGCTGCTCCATTATCTCTTTTATCATGAAATGTTCATAGCCGCCCTTTTCTGCACTTGATACATCCCATGTAACATGAAATACCTCTTTTTTAACTGGCTCTTTTTCGGTATTTACAATCTCTACCTTATCTTTTGTCACAATGGCAATCTCATTTTCTTCAAGAATATAGGTATCTCTTGTGTACTCCAGTATAGCTGGGATATCTGATGCTATGAAGTTTTCACCCTGGCCAAGTCCCACAATTAATGGACTGTCTTTTCTTGCTGCAAGTATCATATCCGGTCTGTCAAGACAAAGAACACCAAGCGCATATGAGCCCTGTATCTTTTCAAGAGTCTTTATAAATGCATCTAAAATGTCACCGTCATAGTAATACTCTATAAGATGAGCAACAACCTCAGTGTCTGTATCTGATGCAAAAGTGTAACCTTTCTTTATGAGAAATTCTTTCAGCTTCAAATAGTTTTCTATGATTCCGTTGTGGACAATTGCAACCTTGCCGTTCTGGCTCACATGCGGATGTGAGTTCTCATCAGACGGCTCACCGTGTGTTGCCCATCTTGTATGACCAATCCCAACAAAACCTTCAATTGGATTCTGATTTAGCTTCTCTTCCAAAATGGTAAGCCTTCCTTTTGTCTTTACTATGTCAATCTTTGATTTATCTATATCGATAACTGCCACACCGGCAGAATCGTATCCCCTGTACTCAAGTCTTTTAAGCCCAGAGAGCAAAATAGGGACACAGTTTTTTGTGCCAACATAGCCAACAATTCCGCACATTTGTTTTTGTCCTCCTTTTGAGCTTTATATTTAATTTCCAAGCTGCTATTTTCTCATAGCCAATACAAGGATATAAGCCTTTTTTCTTTCTGCCTTTGTCCCAGAAGTTGCCTTCCGGGGTTTGTAGCAGAAAGTTGCGAGGGAAAAAGGCAAAACCCCGCTGGGGCACCCGCCGAAAACCTCGATTCTCCCCAGTCCTCGTCAACCTCTGGAAAAAATGCGCAAAGGCAATAGCGCTATAATTTCCAGAGGTCCTGGCGCTTTGAAAAAGCTTTTTGTTAAAAAAAGCTTTTTTTAACTTAGCTTAGAAACTTTTATGAAAGCCTTGACTCAATCAAGCTTGCAAGATTATCTGCATCTTTTTTAATCTCTTCATAATCCTCGCCTTCAATCATTACCCTGATTAAAGGCTCTGTGCCAGATGGTCTTATCAAGACTCTTCCTTTGCCGTTTAGCTTTTCTTCAACCTTCTTGATTGCCTCTAAAATTACAGGGTCTTTTGAATAAAGGTCTTTCTTTCCATTTTCAACCTTAGCGTTTACAAGCACTTGAGGATATACCTTCATGATCTTTCCAAGCTCAGAAAGCTTCTTACCGCTTTCTCTAATAAGCTTTGTCAGCTGAAGGCTGGTTAAAATTCCATCGCCTGTTGTTGCATAGTCTAAAAGTATTATGTGGCCTGACTGCTCGCCGCCAATTGAATATCCGCCTTCAAGCAACTTTTCAAGAACATACCTGTCTCCAACTTTTGTAACTTCCAGGTTGATGCCAAGTTCTTTTGCTGCAACAAAAAGTCCCATGTTGCTCATGACTGTCACAACCAAGGTGTTGCAACTTAGTCTTCCCTGCTGTTTTAGGTTTTGTGCTAAAAGAAGCATTATTTTGTCCCCATCAACAGTATTGCCCTCTTCATCAACAAAAAGCGTCCTGTCTGCATCACCATCATATGCAATGCCAAAGTCAGCTTTGTTTTTAACAACTTCTTGCTGCAACATTTTAAGGTGCGTAGAGCCACACTCTTTGTTGATGTTTGTACCATCTGGCTGATTGTTTATTACCACGACCTCTGCTCCAAGATCTTCAAAAACTTCTGGTGCTATTGCAGAGGCTGCACCATTTGCACAGTCAATGACAATCTTAAGTCCTTTGAAGCTTGCACCATTTAATGTCGATTTTAAGTATTCTTGATAGTCCTTTTTAAGATCAACTCTATTTACCCTGCCTATTGCATCAAATTGAGCGTGTGGAACCTCATTCCATTTTTTGTTTAAAATAATGTCCTCAATTTTTTCTTCAATCTGGTCAGAAAGCTTGAAGCCCTGAGAATTAAAAAACTTAATACCGTTGAATTCATAAGGATTGTGTGATGCGGAGATCATAATCCCTGCATCAAATCCGTGGGATTTTACCAAGTGAGCTATTGCAGGTGTTGTAATAACTCCTGCCAAATACACATCTGCTCCGACAGATGTAAGTCCAGCACAAAGTGCAGCTTCCAGCATATCACATGAGATCCTCGTGTCCTTGCCAATTAAAATTTTGGGCTTTTGCTTGGTTTCAGTGAGCACATACGCTCCAGCCCTTCCCAAGTCAAACGCAAGTTCGCATGTAAGTTCTTTATTTGCAACGCCTCTCACACCATCTGTCCCAAAAAGTCTTCCCATTCTCGTCCCCCTTTCATATGAAAGTGATTTATTACTTTATCTATTATATACCTATGTTCGAAAAATAACAATGTGAACATTTATTTAGTTGGTTCTTTGGGCAAAGAATAACTTTACTGGAGTGTGGAGTATAAATTTTAATCCAGTAGTTTTTTTCAAGAGGTATAAATTCAATGTTATCAACAAAAAGAATACCTTGAAGTTCAACTCTATTTTTCTGATTGTTAAAGAGATATTTACCGTTTTGTTTCACAAAATAGATGTATTCCAATAACTGGCAAAGGCCTTCCACCATGTATTCCCTATCTGTAGTATATTTCACCTCTCCAATTACCAATTTCACCAATTCGCCATTGTCTTTATTGCGAATTTCTATTAGAATATCAGGCCTACCACTCCAAAAACTGTCATCAGAAATATCTCTGTTGCCAAAAATACAAAGAGCCAGTTGTTTAGCCATTTTCCTTGCATTTGTATATCTTTTGAAATACTCATTATCTACATCTTCCACCTCTTCAAACCCCACTTTAAACATAATGTCTTTTAAATTAGAAACATTGTGATAAAGATGATACTCAAATACCTCATCTTCCCACATAGCAATTTTATTATTTTTCCCATCTACAACAAATAACTTTTCATCTGAAGCGTTATCTCGCAAAATTCTAATTATCCAGTAGAGTTCAAACAACGTACTCTCATCAGCCACTTCAATAAAAGTTTTCTCAAATAGATTTTTTATTTCTTCCTCTTCTAAATCAAGCCGCACAACTCTTCTATATTCTCTTAAAAGCTTTGCAGCTTGACTATATAAATTATTTCTGTGCTTTGAAACCATTTCAATCATTCTATCCGTTATCTTTGCATGGTTAAGGTCTATCTTACTTAAGTATGAATTTTTTTCATACAGTTCCTTAACAATTTTATTTATCTCTTTTCCCTTTTCATACCATTCAAATTTGGTAAACCTTTCCATACCAATATCCAGAAATATAGTTTCATACAATACTCTTACGAATTCCTTCAAAACAAGGTTTTCCTTTGTACTATACAGTTTATTTGTCTGATTGCAACACAAGAGTGTTGAATCTTTACAATTTTGGTTAAATCTTCTTATAAGTGTCTTCTGCCAATTTATCTGACCTTTAACTTGAACATGATTTGTTTCTTCACTTAGAATGGTTGAGACTTTTAACTTTCTTAGCATACTTGGAAGATTTAATACAAAATCTCTTACTTCTGATTTTAGTAAAAAATGAATTCTTAATAGGTCTTCTATCCTATGAATATTCAAATTCAATTTGTTTAAAAAAGTAAACAGTGACAATTTGCCGGATTTGAGGTAAATAATCAAATGGTCTTTAATGGCTTCATAAAGTACTTCCTTTGGTGTTTTCATAACTATCACCCATTGTCAAAAGCTAATACCAAAAAAATCACTTACAAAATCTTTTAACTTTTCTTTCTGCTTTGCAAAATCATCGACTTCACTTTGACATAATTCTTCCACAAAGTTTTTTATCTCATTTTCTAAAAGTCCTTCAAACTGTGGTAAAATATACAAAATTACTGCAGAAGTATAATCCCCTTCAATGCTTACATATCTTGCTACATCTTCAATAATTCCTGGCCCAATTTTTCGATATCTATTAGTGATTTCCCAAACCTTTGCTAAACCCTCTTTTAAGTTAATGTTGTTAATACTCCTATCTTCTATTCCCCAAATTTTCAAATACTTGTCTACAAGTTCACCATCAATGTTTTTGGGAATGGTGACAGGAATGAAGGCAAATCTTCTCATGAATGCATAGCTCATCTCATAAAGTGAAGTTTTGTCAAATGTATTCATTGTGCCAATTATTCTAAAATCTCTTGGCAAAATATATTCGTGATCTTTGGGATAGATATCGTCATCACTTTCTTGAGGCCTTATAACTATGTTTTCACCTTCCTTGGTTTTAAAACTCAGAATTACTTTTTGACCTGTTATCACTGAAAAAAGAGCACCAAATGCCTTGTCTATATCTGCTCTGTTAATCTCATCAATTATTAGCCATTTATTGGTGAGTATTTTGCTATTTTTGTCTTTAAAAAGCCTCAAGAATACTCCTTCATCAAAGAACAGACGGCCATCAATGTCAGGTTTATATCCACCAATTGTATCATATGTTGACCAATCTGACATAGCTGTGACCATTTCATACTCAACACCATAACTTTTGCATATTTCTTTTGCCAGTTTTGTTTTACCTGTGCCAGGTGGACCAATCAAGATAATATGTTTACCCAATTTTAGTGCTGTGGAGATTCTTTTGAGTAAAACCTCTTCATCTTCGAAAAATAAATTTTCTATTCTTAGGGTTTTGTCAAAATCGACACTTATTTCAGGCTTCTTTGCTTCTTGAGTGCTAACTTCATTATTTTGCTCCGAATAATTAAGTTCTTTGAATTTATCAAAAACATCAACAAGCTTTTTTTCAACCTTTGAAAAAGAAAAATCTTCTACGTTCGTAATAATTTCAATATCTTCTACTTCTCCCTTTATTCTTTGTTTTAATTCTGAACCAATCCAAAGACCATACTTAACACCTTCTGCGCTCACATCAATAAACAGTTGTGCTGATGTTTTGTGTGTCTCTTTATCCTTAGGATACAAAGCAATCCAACATCTTGAAGATCCAAAATTAGCTGGTCCTTCAAAGTTGCAGATGTATTTGTTTTCTTTGAATTCAAAATCAGAAAAGTGTTCTATTGATTTTATAGCATTGTAAATTTTTCTCAATTCTATATCTACTTTTTCTTTAAATCTATCAAAATAAAAAGGAAACAAAATTCCAAAATCAGACCAGGGTTTTAAGATATTTTTCTCTGATTTGCTTTGAACGTCATTTTTCAGCTCTTCAAAATCTTCAACTGTTATCTTTTTGTTTTCCAAAATCATCTCAGCTATTTTAAATCTTATGAGATTTACTTTTTCATTCTCTGAATATTTGTCCTTTAAGTGTACAATATAATCTTCTGGAAGATTATTAATATAATTAATAAATTTTGTAATATCCCTCTCAAAAGCATGAAGGAGTTTTGCATGACTATACAGATACTTGACAGCTATCTTACACACTAACTGTTTGTAAGATGTGATACAAAAAATAAAATCTTGAGCATCTAACATAGAAGGATTTTTCATATAGTCTTTTTTTACAAAGTAATCTATTAAAATTCCGCATATTGAGTAGTAATTGTAATACTTTTCAGCAACATCTTTTGCAAATTCATCAATTCCGAACGACCTAAGAAAATCTTTAAAAGCATCATCTTTATACAAGGGATACCTGCGCATATCGTACCCTGCTAATAAATATCCAATAAGTGGAGTGCCAAAACTGCTCTTAGGATTGTAATCTTTAGCACTCTCTATAAACCTTTTTATCCTCAGAGTTAAATCCGCAGAGTCTTCATATAAAAAGTTTAAAAGCTCAGCCACTTTAAAAGGTTCTTGCATTGCAAAGTTGAACAAATCAAGCAAGCTTTTCCAATGAACAAAACTTCCACTTGTTGGATTTTGATTTTGAAATTCTTTGATAACTTCCAGGATATTTTCTGCTGTTATTCTTTTGTTCTTTAAATAATCATTGAGTTTTTTCAAAACTGGCTCTTTGTATCTTTCGCCATATTCGTTACTTTCTTTAAACCTTAAATATTCCTCAACAGCTATATCTATATAACTATCTTGAAAAAGCCTTTCTTTCACATCTTCAACCTTCATTTTAGTCTATGCCTCCAAAGCAGGGTTGTTTCTCCTTTATTTACTTTAATGCTATTATAGCACACTCTTTTCACTATTGGTGCTACAAAATCCTCAAATATCTTTTTAATCTTAACTTTTGCCTCAGATCTTGAAACTTTCTTTATACATTTGTCTATCTTCTATATCAAAACTATTCAACATAATAACACAATATTTCCACATATACTGCTATTGAATTCTGCTTAACTTTTTTTTCGAAAAAACTACCTTTGTACACAATATCCAATTAAATTTGTACATATTGACTATTTTCAAAATGCTGATTTGATTGTGATTAGTTCAGATGTTATAATAATTCTAAGAGGTGTTATATTAAAATTTAATATCAAAAGGAGGGTGATACTTTTACCCACAAGAATCAAATATATTCCTCACAACATCTACAAGAAGGTGGAAAATTGATGCAACTTGTTTTAACGTCTGGACCGTTCAGAGCTCTCCGGCACAGAAACTATAGATATTACTGGTTTGGGCAGGCAATATCTGTGATTGGTTCATGGATGCAGAACATGGCAATGCAATGGCTGGCTTTAGAGCTTACAAATTCAGCACTGCTTCTAAGTATTGTCACAGCTATAGAGCAGGTCCCTGTTATGATTCTTTCCCTTTTTGCCGGTGCAATCTTGGACAGAAAGCAGAAAAAAAGAGTAATTCTGATCACTCAAAGCCTTCTTTTATTCTTTGCTTTTGTTTTATTTTTGATTACATACACAGATGTTGTTCAGTACTGGCACTTAGTTGTTTTAGCCCTTATGAGAGGAGTTGTTACAACATTTGATAATCCTGCAAGGCAATCTTACATGATAATTCTCGTTGGAAAAGAGGACTTGCCAAACGCTGTTGGTCTTAACTCTATGATTTTCAACCTTGCAAGAATCATAGGTCCTGCTGTCGCAAGCTTGATAATATCAACAGTTGGAATTGAAATGTGTTTTTTGGCAAACGCTATAAGTTTTGTGCCAGTCATTATAGGCGTATTTCTGATTGACGCCAAAGAGCCTCAAAAAGAGGAAAATGGTAAAAGTGTTTTTGCAGAGGTGATAGAAGGGCTCAAGTATGTATATATGACCAAAGTGCTTCTGAGAGCAATATCGCTTGTTTTAATCATGGGCACATTCATACTCAATTTTAACGTTCTTATCCCTGTGTATGCAAAACTTGCTCTGGGCAGAAATGAAACAGGTTTTGGGCTTTTGATGTCATCGATGGGAATTGGATCACTTATAGGCGCATTTTTGACAGCTACAAGAAGAAAGGAAAAGATTAATCTAAATCTTCTTTTTAAATTCATTCTTTCTGTTTCACTGGTTTACATTCTTCTGGGAATAAACAAAAGCTATAAAGTTGCTTGCGTGCTATTTGTGCTTGTAGGGCTTCTTGCAATAAGCTTTAACACAAGCGCAAACGCTCTTTTGCAGCTTTCATCAAGCGATGACTTCAGAGCAAGGGTACTGAGTATTTACTTTCTTTGCAATGCTGGAACAACACCGATTGGCAATCTATTTACAGGAACAATTTCGCAAAAAATCTCTCCCTGGGCTGGGTTTTATATATCCGGCCTGGTTACTATAGTTTTAACCACAATGGTTCTTATCACCACATTTGAGAGAAAGTCCCTTGAGAAAACTAAATAATCTTAATTAGCACCATCAAAAACGGCATTATTACAACCGAAAACACAGTGGAATATGTAATCATAGCAGTAGCAAATTCATAGTCACCATTATATACCCTTGAAATTATAGCTGAATTTACCATCACAGGCATTGCAGACATTATGATAAATACATCTCGCATGAGTTTAGGAACGGGAATAAAATGTGAAAGAAGCCATGTGATAAAAGGTGTGACAAGAAATCTTCCTGCAAATACTAAAATGCTATCTTTATCTAACCTGAAATTTTTAAATCCCATCTCGTACATTGTTATACCTACACAGAAGATGGAAAGGGGGGTGGTAAGCCCTCCTACCATTTTAAAACTGTCAAATATAAATTTTGGAAGCTTTATCTGCAAAAGTACAAGACCAACTCCTATCAAAAATCCAATCAAAGGCGGGTTAAATATGCGCTTTAGAGTATCTATATTCAAAACCTTTTGATTTTCGGTTTTGTTGTCTCGGATAATCCCATATACACCCAATGTCCACCATATAGTAGTGTTTGCCATGTAATACAGCAGTGTATAAGGTGTTGCGACATCTCCAAAAAGCGCAAGAGACATAGGAAGCCCTACAAATATCGAATTTGAAAGCGAAAATATGGCTGCAAAAAGGCCTCTTCTGTGAGCCTTTACATTTGCAACTTTTGCTATTATAACAGCCACGCTATAAGAAAGCAGGATTGACAAAAACGGAATCAAAAGCCCTTTTGCTGAATGTTCAAGTTCACTTTTTGTAAAGGTGGAAGTAAGGTTTGCTATCATATAAAGCGGCAGTGACACATTTACAACAAGCTTTGCAAAAAGGTCTGATACTTTTGAGTCAAACCATCTGTACTTTGCAAGAAAATACCCGAGCATGAGAACAAATAAAATCACCAGTACTCCCTGAATGGCATTTAAAAATGTATACAACAACATTTTTTGCCCCCTTTAAAACTTCTATTTGCAAAAAAGGACAGTTTTCAAATTATTATACCATCAAAAATTTCATTTGGTAGACAATATTTGATTGTCACCATACTGACAACTGGGGCAACTCATAAGTCTTAAAACGGTGCATGGGCTTTATTGGTCTTGGAAACATCTTTGGGCTTTTAGATTGGAATGATTTTAAAATTGGTAACAAGCCATTTTCGTGTTTTGGCAGACCAGCACCATCCGCCCTGGATGAAGAAAAAGAGCAGCATAAATATTGCAGGGTGTATTAAATTTTTCAGCAGTTGTTTATAACAAAATATCAAGGTTTTGTAATTTTTCCTTCTAAACTACAACATCTTGATAATAAGGTCATCTCCGTTCTTTTGTCTATTCGTGATAACATTTTTTGGGGCTATTAAAGAGTAAAGTTTTGTGCTACAATTAAATAGATCTTACAAATAAAAAAGAAAAGTGGTGTTAAATTCAAATGAAGCAAGAACAAATAGCAGCTCAGCTTTACACACTGCGTGAGTTTTTAAAAACTGAAGAAGATATATATAACACCTTAAAAAAGATTAGCGAAATTGGTTTTAGAGCTGTACAAATCTCAGGCATGGCTAAGATTGATACTTGTAAATTAAAAAATATGCTTGACGAACTTTCATTAACAGTTTGTGCAACACATACCCCTTTTGAAAGGCTGAAAAATGAAATTGAATCTGTAATCGAAGAGCATAAGATATTAGGCTGTTATCATATTGTAATCCCCTCTGCTCCAAACAAATTTAGAAGTTTTGAAGGAGCACTTGAATTTGCAAAAGAGTGCAATGAAATTGGAAAAAAGTTAAAAGAAGAAAATATATCGCTTTCTTATCACAACCACAGTTTTGAGTTTAAAAGATATGACAGTAAAACATGGCTTGAGATTTTAATTGAAAATTCTGACCCAGAAGTATTAATGTTTGAAATCGATACTTACTGGGTTCAGTTTGCTGGAGCAAGTCCTGAAAAGTGGATACGAAAACTAAAAGGTCGAATTCCACTTGTTCATTTAAAAGACATGGGAATGCTTGAAGATTTTAAGCAAGGCATGTTTGAGGTGGGTTTTGGAAATTTAGACTGGGATGGAATAATAGAAGCCTGTATTGATGCAGGTGTTCAGTGGTATATAATTGAGCAGGATATTTGTCAAAGAAGTCCTTTTGAAAGTTTGAGACTCAGCTTAGATTTTTTAACGAAAAATTATGTAAAGTAAAGAAACCTTTCAAACATAGATAAGAACAATCAAGGGGCTTTTAGCACAAATTCTGTGCAAGCCCCTTTTTTCCTATTTAGAATCCTTTACCTTTTATCTTTTCAATCTCCTTTAAGACCTCCTCGTCACTTTCAAGAGGAAGCTTTACAGGTTTCCCTCTCAGGCTTGAGAGGTAAATGGCAAGTATTATTTCAACAGGATGTCTCCCTTCCTCAGCAGGGATAAGTGGTTTTGTCCTGGTTTTTATAGCATTTATTACATCTCTGTACTGTCTTACATGTCCTTCTTCTTTGATGGCAGCAGAAGATGCACCAGCAGGGCCATCTTCCTCTTTTTTGTAGCTCTCCAAATACTCCTTTTCAGACCCATCTTTGAAGTAAAGACTTTTAAGCTGGGTGTTAATAGCTATTGCAGAACCATTTTCACCAAAAATCTCAAGCCTTGTTTCAAAACCTGGATATGCACTTGTTGTTCCAACTATCTCGCCTATCGCCCCATTTTCAAACTTGACCGCTGCAACAGCTCCATCTTCAACCTCAATACGCTTGTGTGCCCGGGTTACACAATATGCATACACCTCTATGACCTTTCCAACAATCCATTGAACCATGTCTATATAGTGTATAGACTGGTTCATAAGTGCACCGCCACCATCTAAGCTCCATGTCCCACGCCAATCTCCGCTGTCATAATATTCCTGAGACCTGTACCATTTAGTATAGCTTGTTGCTAAAACAATGTTTCCAAACTTTCCTTCTGCTGTGAGCCTTTTTAAAAGCTGCATACAATCGCTGTACCTGTGCTGTGAAATTATAGAAATCACCACGTTGTTCCTGTTTTGAGCTTCTATTATTTTGTCAGCTTTAGACAACGTTATATCCATTGGCTTTTCAACAATCACATGTTTTTTTGCGTCTGCTGCCAAGACTGCCATGTCAGCATGCATACCAGAGGGTGTGCAGACAGATACAACATCAATCTCAGGATCAAGAAGCATCTTTTCATAGTCAGTATATATCTTTTTTACACCAAAATCTTGAGCAAGTTTTCTGGCTCTGTCTTCTGCCACATCGCACACAGCAACAAGCTCTGCATCGCTTGAAAGAGCTGAGATAGCAGTCGCATGCGTCTTTGATATAACCCCACAGCCAACAATGCCAAACTTAAGCTTTGACATTTTTTAAACCTCTCCTTCCTCATCTATAATCTTTTTAATCGCTCTAAAAGCTTTTGCAAAGTTTTCAGGTCCACCACCAGGAAGGTTATTGTTAAGATGAGGCTCTATCGACAAAAAACCACAAAAACCTCTCCTCTTTAGTGCAGCTATCACGTCTTTTATCCTTCCATCACCTTCACCTGCAACTGTGACACTCCCGTCTGAAAATTTTGCATCTTTTACATGCACGTACTCAATATAATCCTTTAAAAGCTCAAATGCGTGAGGATAGACCTCTACTTTGCACTGAACAAAATTTGCCGGGTCAAATGTTGCTCTCAAATTTGGTGAGTTGATTGTGGAGAGGATTTTAAAACACCTTTCGGCATTGCTTCCATATATCTCCTTTTCGTTCTCGTGAAGAAGAACAAGATTTTCTCTCTTAGCAATCTCGGTAAACTTTGAAATCCTCTCTATGACGACATCTGTATACTTTTCTTCTTCACCCTCTGGAACATAAAACGAAAAGATGCGTATGTACCTTGTCTCAAGGATGTGGGCAAGCTCAACGATGTGCTTGAAAAGCTCAAGATACTTTTCAAAGTCGCAGTTTACATCAACCTTGCCGATTGGAGACCCTATTGCTGAAACCTTTATACCACTGTCTTTTAACTTTTTTAAAACCTCCTTTGCTTCATTTTCAGTATAGTCAGCAACGCTTTTGCCATTTGCAGAACGAAACTCTAAATATTCAATACCATGTCTTTGCAAAACTTCTATTTGCTCATCTAAATTGCTTGCTATCTCATCTCCAAATGCTGAGAATATAAATTTATACACTTTCTTTTGCGCCCCCTTGTTTAAATTCCATTTTGCACAAATCCCAACTAAAATGTCAAAATGAAAACGGTTAAAAAATTGGGATTAAGAAAAATTTTTTGCTTTTGTGTGTTTTTAAATATATTTTACACCTATTAGTTTCAATTTTCAACAAAGCAAAAAAATAAACCGGCAAAATTGCCGGCTGTTTTTATTCCCCTTTGAATTTATATTCATTTTCAATCTTTTTTATCATCGAATCATACAAAAGCTTGGAAAGACCAATTCCACCTTGTTTTGAAGCCTTTTTTGAAACCTCGTCAACAAACATGTCGTTAAAAATATCATCTGCAATACTTTCTTGAAAAAGACCACCTTTGGGAATTGACTTTTGCATCTGCTTAAAAATGGCCGACAACATGACAGCTTCAAATTCCTCACAAGCCTCTTTTAGCTTTTGTTCGTCTTTCTCAGAATACGCTTTTTCAAGCCTGTCTATTACAGAATTATCTATCGACTTCTGATAACCTGCCTGAATATTAAAACTCATTATCCCATTCATTGATAACTACCTGCCTCTATTCTTTTATCTCTTCAGGTTGTTTGCCATAGAGAGCATATCGTCAGCTGTTTGGATAGCCTTGGAATTGATCTCATACGCTCTTTGGGCAATAATAAGCTTTACCATCTCATCAACAACCTGAACGTTTGACATCTCGAGGAATCCTTGAAGTATTCTGCTCTTTGGACCTTCTATCTCCTCTTCAGAAACAGGGTCGCCAGATGCAGCAGAGACGTTATATAAGTTCTTGCCTTCTGCCAAAAGTCCTTGAGGATTTATAAACCTTACTATCTTGATTTTAAATCCTGAATCCTGGATTTGACCTTCTGCGTCCTTGTAAGTTATCCTTCCTGTTTCATCTATTGTGATACTTGATATTGCAGTTTCCGGAAGAACAATCTCTGTGTCGCCCTCTGCCAAGACAGGATATCCATCTGAGGTCACAAGTTTTATCTGTCCTTCAACGTTGGAAACCTTGAAACTTCCATCCCTTGTATACCTTGGACCATTAGGGGTTGATACCACAAAAAATCCTTCCCCCTGAATTGCCAAATCAAGCGGGTTTTCAGTCCTCTCCAAGTTACCTTCTGAAAAGCTCTTTGTGATAGCAGATATTGTCACACCATGACCTATTTGGAGACTTACAGGCTTCCCATCACCTGCAACAACATCTGCTCGCGACAAAGTCTCATACAAAAGGTCTTTAAACTCTGCTTTGTCTTTTTTGAAAGCTGTTGTGTTCACATTTGCAAGGTTGTTGGATATGATATCAACATTTGTCTGCTGCGCTTTCATACCCAGGGCAGCAGAATAAAGAGCTCTCATCATCTTATTTCCTTTCCTCCTTTTACCTCTCTAATTCTTCTTACAAGTTACATTTTGACTACTTTCTCGCAATCTCATTCACAGCCTTCTGCAAAGTCTCATCCTGTGCAATAAAAGCCTTTTGGTTAGCCTCATACGCTCTCAAAACATTTATCATATTGACCATCTCTTGGACAGAATTTACATTTGACCCTTCCAAATATCCTTGTAAAACCCTTCCACTAAAAGCTATCTGCTGACTTTGTGCATCTGCTTCAAAAAGATTATTGCCGATTTTACGCAAAAGAGTTTTGTCTTGGAAATCGACAAGTCTCAAACGGTCAACAAATCTGCCGTCTTGATAGATGTTACCCTGCTCATCAATCCTGATTTGTCCCTGATTTTGCAGTACAATCCTTCCGTTTTGTCCAAGGACACGAAAACCTTCAAGTGTCACAAGCTCACCATTTGAATTTAGTGTAAATGCACCATTTCTTGTATAGTAAACCTGAACTTGACCTGTTTGAGGATCAACTTTTTCTACAGCAAAAAATCCACTTCCTCTTATCGCCAAGTTCAAAGGTTCGTCTGTCTTTATGTAAAGCCCCTGAGAAAAATCGCTAACAATCCTTGAAACGTCTGCTCCGAGTGACATATACCCAATTGCATTGTCAATACTATTTGAAGAGTCATCGTATATCCTGTAGGTCATCATCCTTCTAAAGCTTTCAACCTGGGCAATATCTCTTTTAAACCCAGTTGTACTCACATTTGCAATATTGTTAGCAGTTAAATCCATGAGTTTTTGGTTTAGAATCATCCCTGATGCAGATGTGTAAATTCCTCTAATCATTTTATAAAATCCCCTTTTTTTACCTTACTCTTGAGTCCTTTATCAAACTTGATTCCAGTTGATCAAGTGCTTCTAACGCCTTTCCTGTACCCAGCGCAACACATGAAATTGGGTCATCTGCAATTCTGGTTGGAATACCTGTCTTTTCAGAAATCAGCTTGTCCAAACCCCATAAAAGACTTCCCCCACCTGTCATAACAATCCCTGTCGATGTAATATCAGCTGCAAGCTCAGGTGGCGTGTTCTCAAGTACTCTGTGAACAGCTTCAATTATAGCCGACACTGGTTCTTCTAAGGCCTGCAACATCTCGTCTGATGTGACAATAATTGTCTTTGGAAGACCAGTAAGAAGGCTTCTTCCACGGACCTCCATAGATTCTACCTTTGGTTTTTTGTAAGCACATCCTATGTTTATCTTGAGTTCTTCTGCTGTTCTTTCACCAATTGCAACACTGTGCTTCTTTCTTATATATCGGATAATTGCCTCGTCAAATTTATCCCCTGCAACTTTAATTGACTCACTCACAACCGCTCCACCAAGCGAAATTACTGCAATGTCTGTTGTACCCCCACCAATGTCTATTACCATACATCCCATCGGCCTTGAAATATCAAGACCTGCACCAATTGCTGCTGCAATTGGCTCTTCAATCAAGAATGTCTGCTTTGCTCCTGCTTCATATGTAGCATCCAAAACAGCCCTTTTTTCAACCTCTGTTACACCTGATGGGACACACACAACAACCCTCGGCTTGAAAAATACACGCCTGCCAAGCACTTTCCCAAGAAAATACTTTAACATTGCTTCTGTCACTTCATAGTCTGATATAACACCATCTCTGAGTGGCCTTACCGCCACAATGTTTCCAGGAGTTCTTCCTATCATTCGCCTTGCTTCTTCCCCAACTGCTAAAATCTGTTTCCTTGTCTGCTCTATTGCAACAACAGACGGTTCTCTCAAAACTATACCCTTGCCCTTGACATACACCAAAACTGTTGCTGTTCCCAAATCGATTCCTATATCTGTTCCAAATGCCATATTGAGACCTATCCTTTCCTCTCTTTATTTTTGTTATATTACCTTAACAATATTTTAATTTTTAATTTAGATATTTTCAATCAATTTTATTAACAAATTTCAAAATCAAAAAAGGGACCTTCTCAGGATTCTGCCAAAGAAGGTCCCTTTCCATTTTTACTTTCCTTGCTTAAAGTACTGAATAGCTCTTTGTAGCTGCTTGTCAACATACTTTGACTTTAAAAACTCCGTAAACCTTTCATTTAACTTCTTTTGAGTTGTTATATCAAGTACTCCATTTGGTGAAAGTTTATTATCTTTTTGGAACTTCTTGAGTGCATTCACAGTCGCATCGTCCATTTTTCCAGTCCAGCTACCCAAATACCTCAAATAATAAAGTCTTTGCTGAGCAGCAAGTACTTCAAAATCCATATCGCCTTTTTTGTATTTCTTAGTTGCTGTTAAAGCCAAAATCTTGTCAGGTCCAAACTGGGAAAGCGAATCATCCTGCACCTCAATATTTGGTATAACACCTTTGCCATCTACATAGTACCCAGACGGTGATTTATACTTAGCAACTGTAACCTTTGCCATATACCCTTTTTTAGTAGCTGTTTCGGGAAGCGAGATTAGTGTCTGGACTGTCCCTTTGCCGTATGTCTTTGTACCAATCACAACACCAACCTTCCTGTCTTTAATAGCTTGGGCAAATATCTCAGAGGCAGAAGCACTTGATTCATTTGTCAAAACAGCAAGTTTGTATTTTGGATTTTTATTCTTTGATTTATACTCATCCTTGAAGGTATTGTATTCAATTGTTACAATTGGTCCCTCTGGTACAAAGAACTCACAAATCTTTACAACCTCATCCAAAAGCCCACCGGGATTGTTTCGTACATCAAATATGATATTTCTAATTCCCTTTTTGTCAAACTCATCAAGAGCCCTCTTGACTTCATTTGACGCACCTTGTGAAAACTGTGTAAGTTTAATATAACCGATATTATTTTCTAACACCTTGTACTCAACAACAGGAATCTTTATCTTTCTTCTTACAATAGAAAATCTGTAAGTTTTGCCATCTCGCAAGATGTCAATCACAACAGTTGTTCCCTCTTGCCCGCGAATAAGCTTTACAGCATCATCTGTTGTCTTGCCAACAAGAGATTTCCCATCTGCTGCAATGATTTTATCACCAACCTTTAATCCTGCCTCTTTTGCTGGCGTTCCATCAAACACACCAGTTATCACAATATAATCATCTTGTTTTTCTATCTGAACACCTATTCCAGAAAACTCCCCATTCACACTCTCTGTAAAGTCTTTAGCCTCTTGTGGTTTCATATATTCTGAGTACTTGTCAAGGCTCTTGAAAAGTCCTGCAAACATCATGTCAATCAAATCATCATAGCTGTACTTTCCAATATGATAAACCTTGGCAACTTGCAGCACTTTTTTGATATAGTCCATTTGCTGATCTGTGGGATAGTCATTTGAGATTATAAAAAACTGAGAATATACAGGAATTGCAACAAATAAAGACAATGCAATTACAATTGCAATAATTTTGAGAAAAAGTTTCTTGTTTTTGCTCATTTTACACCTTTACCTCCATTAATATATTGTTTTTATCTTCTTTTTTAATCAGTGTGAAAAATGCTCATGTTAAGATACTGCTGTGGAAGATCATTTCTAAGATAGTTAATAAGATTAAATATGATATTAGCAGCAACACCTTTTGTAAGCCTTTCCTGGGGCATGAACATATTCTCTTCAGTACCTGCCATAATTCCTGTGTCTTTTAAAACCTGAGCAGCATCTTTTGCCCATGTGGGAATGCTGCTATCGTCTAAATAGCTTGTCTGTGTTATGGGCTGAGTTATCTTTTTGTCAAAACCTATTACTCTTGAAATTACCAAAGCTGCTTCAGCTCTTGTTATATAGTCTTCAGGTTTGAAATAATCATCGGACTTCCCTTTCATAAGTCCGGCTTTTGTAATTGCATATATATACCCATAATACTTGTGATTTAGCGGAACATCCTTGTAGATTGATTTTTTCTGAACTGTTCGCGGGTTGTAATAGTTACTATAAATGTTCAGCGTGTCAAGTAAAAGCTTTGCAAATTGAGCTCTTGTAATATACTCTGTTGGAACAAAATCATCTTTGTTGTCAAAACCATTGAAGGCAAAACATGTATTTACCGCCTCTTCATATTCATATCCTTTTACCTTGGGCAGGCTTGGAATAACAGCCATTCTGATGATTGGAGACTTCTCAATGTTTTTTTGAATCTTACCCTTGTTTCGCTTTGTCAAGACCTCACCGTTTTTGGTAAATGTAGGCATGTCATAGGTTATGTCAAGGTTACCCTCTACTTTAGATTTTAGAACATATGTACCGGTGATACTTGATGGTGTATCGTTCTTTTTAAATTCTAACAGCGTTTTTTGTACAAGTGCGATGTTAAAGTTTGCAACGCCAAACCATGAAGGTGTTTCAATAGTCTGTTTTACTTTTTGAAATTCACCACTCCCCCAGTACCCATCATATCCATAGTTTTCACCTTCAATCGAAATCTTCAAACCTCCATCATATGTTTTGATAAGATTCCACTCACCTTGATAGAAGTTCACAGCAGGGTTTGTATCTACTGCTGTTGATTTTGAAAATGAATAGTTTTGAAGGTTATAAACAGCCCCACCAACTGTCAGTGTCTCTTTGTAGCTGCTCAACGTATACTCCTTTGTTATACTACCATTTGGAAGTTTTGTCAAGCTCCCTTTGAAACTAACCGTCCTCTTTACTGTAATCTTGCCTGTTGAGTCCTTTAAATCATATGAGTAAGAAATTGTCTCAGACTTTCCAGCAGCTCTAATTTTTGCATCAAGTGTTCCAGAAAGCAAAACAGGTTGGCCCGTCACAAAAGTGTATTCGTAATAATCTATTTTGGTCTTCTTCGGGTCAGATTCCTTGTAGGAAGATATTCCACCTTCATAACCTAAATACCCTTCTTCAGAAAATGCCATTTTAATGGGACCAAGAAAAATACTTGCAATGACAATTAATAAAGCAAGAATCCTTTTCTTCAAAAGTTATGCCCCCTTTTAAAACTGCTCAAAAAACCTTAAAGTTTTTTAGTAATTAATTATAACAATAGATGGCTCTACTACTCCTTTAGAAATGTTAAAGCTGGTTTGAGGCACAAGCAAGATCACTTCATCCCCATACTGCGGTGGCTGCGATGTAATATCACCTGAACTATTTATCAAAATTGCATTTGCCGGATCTAAAACAAGGCTTGTGTTTATCTTATTCCAGGTTTTTGTAACCATATCATGGTACTGCGGATTTAAAACTTGTCCATTTTTACCAATTGTCCCTATAACTATATACCCACCAAAACTTGCATCAATAATGGACTTTGCGTACTTTCCATCATGAATAACATACACACTTTTGTTTATAAGCCCTAAAATATCCTTTGGATTATTTATGCCATATACATCACAGTATACTGTCTGGGTGTCGTATGAAAGCACAAGCGGGGTTGAAACAAATTGCCAGCCATTTTGTTTGTCAAGGTATACAAAGTTTTTAAGCTTAATATATTCAAGCTCGCTAATCTCTGAAACTTCGCCTCTTACTATAATAGGTTTTGAAACTGCTTCTTTGTATTTTGCAACAACAAGGTTTTTCCCATCAGATACAGCTATAATCTCATCCCCAACTTTTGGAGCTGTATTTGAAAGAAGTCCATTTTCAACAATGTATGAGTTTTGGTTGAAGTTTAATTGCTCACCAGATAGCGTAATGGTACCTGACTTAACATTTGTCACTTCACCTTGCAGTTGAGAAAACCACCCTTTTGAAAGAGCAAAGACTGTAGCTACAGTCTCTTGCGAAAACCTATCCTTTGTAATTACCACTACAGAGAAATTCTGTAAAATGGGTGTGCTTTTTTGTTTTATACCATCTACAATAAACAGTGCGTCAGATGGTATTTTAAATGTCTTGTAGTCATACAACCTTTCAAACTGGTTGTTTCGCAAAATAGAAATATCTGACAAATACAAAATATTACCGATTGTAGTTGCTTTTGCAATATAGATATTCTTTACATAATCATTTGTAGATATTTCAATCTTTTTGATATTTGCTGAGGCTCCAAAAAAGGACCCGGTGACTTTTACATACTGACCTTGAACCAAATCCTTAAGACTTCCTTTTGAGTTACTTTTTACAACCTCAACATCGCTACTCAGTTCATAAGGTCCATATACTTTGCCATTAATATTAAGATATATCTTCTCAGGCATTTTTGTAATCGGATTTCTCTGGATATTTTCGATTTTAGCAATCTTTGGCTGGAGATTTGAGCTTGCAGTGATACTTCTAACAAAATCGCCATTAAAATAAAGATATACTATATCGCCCTTCGAAAGACTGTCAGGTGAAGTGGTTTTACCATCTTTTATAACCTTTAGTCCCATTTTTTTAGAAAACCTGTAGCTTTTTCTGACACCGTCTTGATTGTAAATTTCAATATAACTTAAGTTTGTATCAATCTCATAAAGTATACCACCGACTATATCCTCAGCTCTCTCATCATAGGTTGTGCTGATATACTGAGCAAACCCACCATACTCTCCAACTAAAACCTTCATGCCTTGATAAAAATCATTTTTTGTAAGTCCTCTTGTAAAATCTCCTTTGTCAATATAAGCTGTATCAGGGGATAGCAAAAACGACATTAGCTTCCCGTTTGAGTTAATAACAATTCTGTCATTTGAGATCTGAGAAATAACACCTTCCACTCTGCTGATGTCTTGGTCTTGATAAGACAAAACCTCAATGTTATCTGCTCTGTTCTTTTTTGCAACTACTACAGCAATATTTCCAACTGACAAATCTGAAAGATTTATAGCTTTTGAAGCTCTTGTATCGTAAATTATAGCCTTGGGATTTACTAAAAGATCATAGGCCTTGCCATCTGGCATTTTTATTTGAATTGTATTCTTTTTTACATCAATCTTCGTAATGACACCTTTCAATGTCACTGTTCCTGCTTTGGATAAAACCTCACCCAATACAACCTGACCCTTGTCATTTACATAAAGGTCAATATAGTCCCCTTGTTGCAATGAAGAGGACAAACCTGCACCAGAGTCTGTTAGAACAACAAAATCTTGTTTCCCTGGAATTGTAGTTATTTCTATATCATTTCCATTGTCGTCTTCAAAGTTGTACACAGTCTTATCAGAATATCTTTGAATATTTTTTAACTCAGCAGACATTTCTTTAAGATTGTTCGCCTTTACAATGTAATCTTTAAGATTATACAAAATGAAACTTAGCTCCTCATATGTTATATAGTCATCAGGATGAAGATAACCATCAGTCCTTCCGATTAAGCTTCCGTTTTTAAGAAGAGTATTTATTGAAGATAAAAACTTACTATCAATCTTATCATAGTCAGGGTAGGTTTTGGCTAAGTTTTCGTAGCTTTGCGGTATTTTGAATGTTAACACAACCCAGCGGGCAACTTCCTGACGTGTGGCAGGTGCCGACCTTACAAAAATCAGGTCATCATATGAATATGGCCTACCTTCATAGATAGCTCTTGAAACAATTTCGTTGTTCTTTTTGATAAGATCATCTGTCATCTTTTCATGGTCTTTTTGACTTGGCCGTACCTGTGACATTGCATCTTGATATTCTTTTTTGGAAATTACTTTCAGGTCATATGCAAGTTGTATATATCCTAAATAAAGGTAGTTGTATGGTACCACAAGCTTTGTGCCAGATACTCTTTTTGATTCTAACTTTTCTGCTCTCAAGAAGGCATCTTGCTGTTTTCCTGCACTGTTTAAAATTATCGAAAGTGCTTCTTCTTTTGTAAGTATATCAGATGGTTTTATATTTTCCTTGTTTGTCGAATTTAGAAATCCCAGCGCTGCTAAAAACAAAAGTCCCTTTTTGGATACTGGATTCTGAGGAAGCTGTAGTATCTCGGTATTTTTAATCATCTTGGAATAATCGGCAACAGTTGTGTATTCAATAGCCTGTTGAGCCCATGCAGGTGTAAAAAGGCTTAATGCAAACACCAAAATTATCAATAAAGATAAAAACGGATTTTTCCTTCTCAACTTGTCCACCTTCTCATTTTCATTATGTCAAAAAAGATTTTAAAAAAATTCTATAAAATATTATCGACCTTTTTTAATTTCTGTTCAAGCTCGGCCTTCAGCTGTTCAAGATACGAAATCAAAATCTCTGCATTATCAATCCTGTTAATTTTATCTCTAATTTTGGCTGCATTTTCTATCCCTTTTATAAAAAAACTAAGATGCTTTCTTGCCTCAAGCACTGCCATCTTCTCGCTTTTTTCAGTGCATAGCTGCCTGAAAAATTCAATTGCAACTTTGATTTTCTCATGAGGTAAGACTCTTGTTGTAACCTGCCCGTTTTCAAATCCCTCTTTTATCTGAAGAAATACCCAAGGGTTCCCAAGAGCTGCTCTTCCTATCATGATGCTATCTGCTTCTGTTATTTCATACGCTTTTTTTGCTGACTCAAAATCCACTATATCGCCGTTGGCAACAACCGGAATTTTAACCTTTTCCTTTACCATTTTTACTATCTCCCAGTCAGCCTTCCCTGAATACATCTGTGTGCGTGTCCTGCCATGGACTGTTATAAAACTTGCACCACTTTCTTGCATGATATAGGCAAACTCTGGTGCATTTATATTCTCCTCATCAAACCCTTTTCGTATCTTGACAGACACAGGTTTTCTGCTCACTCTGGTAACCTTTTCAACTATCTTTGCTGCCAAAGAAGGATTTTTCATCAGCGCACTTCCTTCACCGCTTTTTACAACTTTTGGAACAGGGCAGCCCATGTTTATGTCAACAAAATCGTACTCAAATTCATCCTGAATAATTTTGACCGCTTCAGCCATTACATGTGGGTCGCTTCCAAAAATTTGAACACCTTTTATCTTTTCATCTTCAGAAAACGAAATTAGTTCTTTTGTCTTTTGGCTTCCCATTGCGATCGCCTTTGCACTCACCATCTCAGTTACGGTAACATCTGCACCAAACCTGCTGCAAAGGCTTCTAAATACCTTGTCTGTAAACCCTGCCATTGGTGCTAAGAAGAGTTTTCCTTTGATGTTTAGCATTCTGGCTTATTGCTCCCTTCAAAAAGGCTTTTTATAATACAATCTCTCTCTTGTTTTAATTTGTCTTTACTTATCATAATCTTATCACATTTTTTAAACATTCAAAATTACAAATCTTTGAAAATTCCCATCTTAAAATATCTTTCCTATCACAACAAGAAGCAGCATGTGAACAGGGTAAAACCAGTAGAAAAAGTATTTGTTTAGCCTTAGTTCAAATTCAACTGGTAGCATTCTAATTAGTAAAATCAGGACTACAGATATTATTGAATAAAACTGGACAGGCCAGCCAATAAGGTGTACTTCAAACCACGTAAGGATACAAAATCCTATCAGTTGCAAAAGCGGCATATCAAAGGATAAGTAAAAAATTAGAATTGACAAAACACCATATATTCCATAGTCCATAGGAACAAAATAAGAGATTGCAAGTGGAATTATAACAAGAAAATACCATCTCTTCTGAATAAAAAATAAAGCTACAGCTGCAAAGAAGAATGTAGCAATTACATTTAGCTCGTATGGGTCCCCTGTCATAAGACTAAACGGAATCTGTGAAACCAGCGCAAATATGAAAAGTCTTTTTAAATACCTCTTAGGATTTGATGTAAACTTAAAACCAGCTGCTACCTGAAAAGCAAAGATAGGAAATGCAATTCGTCCAACTATTCTAAAAAGTACTCTATTGGGAAAATACAAATAACCTATGTGGTCAATTAGCATAGAAGCAGCAGCAATGAGCTTTAAAAGATTGGACTTAGATTTTGTAAGCTTTTTTGACATAAGCATAAACAAAGGTAGTGTATTTAAATTTGAAATTATTTTTTCCACAAATAACTCTCCCTTCAAATTAAAATAAGGTAATTAATTGTATATTTCTACTTTACGAGACTAAAATCCTTTTTAAATATTGTTTACTACCTTAAAGAAATTGTTGCTATAAAAAAATGAGGCTGCCACACTCCCTTTTAATTCAGAAAAGTGCAGCAACCTCGTTTTTTTGAACTTCAAATATTATTCGCACCAAACTTTGCTAAAGTAGTGTTTAAGCTCTTTTGCATCCTTCTTGCTTCCCACTATTTCAAAAGTTCCTGTAAACTTAATGTCCTCTGATGATGCACCTATCATAACCTCAACAACTCCAGGTGTCACTACCCTGTTCATATCATAGTCATAGAACGCAAACAAGTCTGGATAGAGTTCAAATACAACATTCTTCTTCTCACCCGGTTTTAGATGAACTCTCTTGTAGCCTTTTAGCTCTTTGATAGGTCTGGTTACCAAATACTCTTCCTTTCTTGTGTAAAGCTGTACAATCTCGTCTCCTTCGTATTTTCCTGTGTTCTCAATTTCAACAGATATTTTTATGCTCTCGTCCATGCCAATCTTTTCTTTTTCAATAGCAAAGTTTTTGTACTCAAAAGTGGTATATGAAAGCCCATAGCCAAATGGCAAAAGCGGTTTTGTTGACATCTCAACATAATCCCCATGCCAACAAGACTTTCCACCAGATGGTTTGTGTCCATAGTAAACTGGAACCTGACCAACATCTCGTGGGAATGAAATTGCAAGTTTACCACCTGGGTTGTAATCCCCAAACAGAACATCTGCAATAGCATTTGCACCTTCCTCACCTGGGAACCATGCCTCAAGCACAGCTTTGACATTTTCCATAATCCAGTCAAGTGCAACCGGTCTACCATTTACTAAAACCACAACTGTGTTTGGATTTACGCTTACAATTTCTTTTACTAAATCCTCTTGAACGCCAGGCAGTCTTAAAGATGCTCTGTCTCTTGACTCGCCAGATGTACAGTCAAGTCTTAAACCTGCCTTGTCGCCAACAACCAAAATTACCGCATCTGCGTCCGCTGCTGCTTTTTTTGCTTCCTCAAATCCTGACCTATCTTGTGAATTCACATCGCAACCTTTTGCATACACAACTTCAGTATTGCTTGAAACCTTGTCCTTTATCGCTTCAAAAATAGACTTCATGTTGATTACGTTTCTAACAAACTCTTCTTCGTTGCCAACTCCTTTGTCTTCTTTGATGAAGAACATCTCAAGTGTTGCTATATGAGCAGGGTATGAATAGTCACCCAAAAGATTTCTCACAGAATTTGCATTTGGACCAATTACTGCAATCTTCTTTGAATCCTTTGAAAGTGGCAGGAAATTGTCGTTCTTCAAAAGTACCATAGACTCTTGTGCAACTCTTCTTGAAAGCTGTCTCTGTTCTTTGTTATCAAATAGCTCTACAATACCATCAGTTTTGATATATGGATTGTCAAAAAGCCCAAGTCTGAACTTCATCTCTAAAACTCTTTTTACTGCTGCATCAACCAAAGTCATGTCAAATTTGCCTTCTTTTAAAGCTTTTATAAATTCTTCTGTGAAACATTCAATCTTTGGAAGCTCAATGTCAAGCCCTGCCCAAAGTGAAAGTGCTGCTGCCTCTTCATAAGTCTTTACAGACTTGTGATAATCTAAGAGGTTCCTCACACCACTGTAGTCTGAAACATATATTCCGTCAAATCCCCATTCATTTCTTGCTATATCGGTAAGTAATTTTCTGTTAGCATGGCACGGAATCCCGTCAATCTCGTGATATGCAGGCATGATGGACTTCAAGTCCGCAACTTTTACTGCAACCTCAAATGGATAAAGATATACCTCTCTCAGCTCTCTTTCTGGAATGTGGACAGGTGCCCAGTTCATTCCACCTTCTGACATTGCATACCCAACAAAGTGTTTTCCTGTTGCAACAATTCCTTCTTTTATATCATCACCTTGCAACCCTTTTACATAGCTTACTGCCATATTTGCAACAAGGTATGGGTCTTCTCCAAAAGTTTCTTCAACCCTTCCCCAGCGTGCATCTCTTGCAACATCAATCAGCGGTGCTAAAGCTTGATGCGCACCTACCGCCTTCATCTGTGTTCTTATCACTTTTGCAAGTTCTTCAACAATTTCATTGTCAAATGTGCAGGCAACGCCTATGCTCTGTGGAAAAACAGTTGCACCTTTCGCCATAAAGCCCGAGCAAGATTCTTCATGTATCATTGCAGGAATCCCAAGTCGTGTGTTTTCAATCAAGAACTTTTGAATCTCGTTTGCAGTCTTTGCTGCCTCTTGTGGTGACAGATTGCTCGCACCTGCCAGCCTTGTAATCTGCCCAATTCCGTGTGGTATCTTTTCTTTTGCTTTTTGTGGTGAGAATTTGTCATTCTCCAAAATATCTTGTATAAGAATGCTTGTGAGTTGATACACCTTTTCTTCAATTGTCATCTTCTGCAAAAGATCAATCACTTTCTTTTCAATTGACACTTTTTAAAACACCTCCAATTTTTTGGATTTTAAAAGGTTTAAAAAAATGTGCTGGGGGTAGATACCAAATAAAATCAAACAAAATTGAATTTAGAAAACGGTTTCAAACAAACTAAAAATTAAATGTAACTTCTTAAAAGTTACATTATCACACTCTACAATGTGTGCATATTTATTATATCAGTTCTAGTAAACAACTTCAATAAGAAATTGACATGCAAAAATAGGAATTGAAATATTTTCTACTGGATGTTATAATTCTTTGAGAAAATTTACAAATTATCTACGTAAGGGAGGAAATTAACCATGAGAAAGAAAATTGCCTCAGTATTATCCATTCTTCTTTCAATTTGCCTTTTAACAATTTCGTATCAAGCTTCTATTGTAATTGCCCAGACTAAAACAACAGTACCTAATGTTTCTTTAAGAGATGCTTTAGATAATTTAAATAAAGCCTCCAAAATAAGGTATAAACAAAAAACCGTAATAAATCCCGAAAACTATGAACTTGGACTATTGAGCTATCAGGAAGAACTGATTTTAGATAGGAAAAACAATCAAATCTATATCATTTCTCAAACAGATGATACTATATATTTTGTTAAGGATAAAAAGCTTTACATTAAAAGTCCAGCAGACTCTCTTATTTTCTGTGAAGTTCCAGAAAATAGCCAGATGTATAAGTTATTTTTTGCTTCTTCGGGGCTGTCTGAGATAAATCCAGTTTTTGAAAAAAGAGAAAAAAAGATTTATGAGCTTGTTTTAAAACAAAAAACAGTAATTAACGAAACTTATCTGAATATTCGCAACACAAAAATCCCTGTGTACAAGGTCAAGGTCCAAATACCTGCTAAATATTTTGAAGGTATAATGAAAGAGTATCTAAAGTCGTACTCCCTTGAAAGATTAAAGATTCTAAATCCTAAATATTCGTGAAGCCACCCACGACTGAAGTCGCGGGCTTCCTGCTTCATTGACCGGGCTTGCTACTGGGGATACCCCAGCAGTAGAGGTCCAGTCTCCACAGACATTGCCTTGAATTGGCTCGGACCGCCCCAGCCCTACCTGCTATTCTCGACAGCTACAGTAATACCCAGTTGTAACAACCCCTGCTTCAGTATGTTTCTGGCTGCGTTCTCATCCCTATCATGTACTACTCCACAACCTGGACATTGCCATGTCCTTATTTTTAAGTCCTTTAGCGCTTCATTTCTATATCCACAATTGCTGCAAATCTGGGATGAGGGAAAATTTGATGGTACCTTTAGAAATATCCTGTTATACCTCTTCGATTTGTATTCCAGCATCTCCACAAATTTTGACCATGATACATCCATAATACTCTTTGCCAAATGATGATGCCTCACAAGATTTTTTACTTTTAAGTCTTCACAAATTATTGCTTGGTTTTCGCAAATAATCTGTGAAGACCATTTGTGCAGAAAATCTATCCTGATATTTGCTACCTTTTCATACAGTTTTGCAAGTTTCTTTCTTGTTTTCTCAAAGTTATTGCTACCAACCTTCTTTCTCGAAAGTTCTCTCTGTACTTTTTTTATTTTTCTTTCGTACTTTGCAAGGATTTTAGGATTTTCGACATGTCTGCCACTGCTGTCTACAAAGAAGTCTTTGACTCCAAGGTCTAAAGCAATCGCAAAGTTTGGTGGTGTCTCATTTATCTTCGGGTTTTCTATTTTGTCCTGTTCTATCGTTATAGATACATAATACTTCCCGGTTGGGAACAGTTTTATAGTTGCTGTTTTAATTTTGCCGTCAAAAGTTCTGTGAATTCTTGCTTTTACCCAGCCGAGTTTGGGAAGTTTTATTCTACCCCAGCAGCGGTTTAGTTTGGTATTGTTAGCTAATCTCCCAAAGTCCACTTGAATATTGTTGTTTGTGAAGTTTGTTGTGTATGAAAAGTAGTGCGATTTCTTTCTCTTAAACTTTGGATATTTAGCTTGTATTCTGAAAAATCTTTTAAATGCTTGTTCAAGATTCTTAATTTCGTTCTCAAGTGCAAACTTGTCCACTTCCTTAAGCCATGGATACTCTCTTTTGAGATGTTGCTGCAGTTGTCTTATCCATGTAAAAGCATTTGGTGATTTCTTCTGTTCTTGATAAACTTCTTTCTGGTACGCAAGAAAATAATTCCATATAAATCTGACACAACCAAAGGTTTTCTTCAGTTGTCTTTCCTGTTCTTTCGTGGGGTATAGCCTGTATCTGTATGTGATTATCATTTGAAATACTTCTCCTTTTGAGAATTAATATACTCTCTTATTTGCTCTTCAGTATTTTCACTCACTGTTGCAACAAAGTATGAAGGATTCCATAAATGTCCGCCCCAGAGTTTAGTTTATGGCCCTGATTTGTTTCCATTGCTATTATTTCAAACCCCTGTTCTTTTGCTATCTCAAAAAGTATTTCTTTTAATTTTGTATCTATTTCTCCCTGCAGAATTTTATGACTGTATTTTACACACCAAACTATATGGTACTGAATGGAATATACATATCCCCTTCCATGGTGAACTGCTGCCATTTTGTGTCATTTCCTTTGCATATATTATAATATATGCAAAGGAGATTAACAAGCATCTATTGTAGTTTTATCTAATATTGCAATTACATAATGATAACGCCTTTACTCATGTCTGAAGACACAAGTAGACAGGCGTTAACCTTATCAATATTGAGGTAAAAGAATTAACCTCTTAGAAATTACGCGAGCTCTATTTAAGATTTTTATAATAAAGCACTGCAAGCTGAGTTCTGTTCTCCAAGTTTAATTTTTCTAACATAACCGACATGTAATTTCTCACTGTGCCCTCTGTTAAAAAGAGGGCTTTTGCTATTTCCTTATTTGGAAAGCCTTCTGTAACAAGCTTTATAATCTCTTTTCCCTATCAGTTAAATCAAACTTTTCTAAGCAGGACTTCTTGCTTTTTTCACTTAAAAAAGGTGGCAAGACCTTTGCAATCTCTTTGTCAAGCATAAGCCTGCTTTGTAAAATTGCATTGATTGACTCTGCTAAGTTTTCAGAAGAGCTACTTTTTGGTTGGTATATAATATCCATCTGCACCGCAAGAAAATGCTTGTTTGATAAACTCATCACTTTTGAATGTTGTAAAATTATCACCCTCAGGAAATTTATATACACTTTGCTTGAAAGGACATATACGCCCTAAAAGAAACAACCCCACTAAAGGGCAAAAAATATCTTTCTTTCATCAGTACAACATTTTCTATTTTCTTCAACGTCAACACACACTTTTGTTGTTGACCGTGCTGCCAAACTACTGCTTTAAAGCTTTCCCCTCACACCTCAAACATAGTTTTAAGAAGTGCTGTGCCTGTTTTTGTCTTAAAGTATTTTTCCTTGACCTGCTTTATAGCGTCTTTTGACATTCCATCCTCGTAGATATTTACAATAAAATCAGCCTCAACTAAAATCTGAAAGTCTATGTCATCTATCTTGTGGTATGAATGATGATTACCAATTAAAAAAAGAACCCTTTCTAATGTCTTTTTGTCTATATCAAAGCCATCTAAAATACTTTTTGCAACCTCTGGTCCTTCTATTTCTTGAAGATGCCCAGCAGTAGAACCATACTTTTGTTCACAAACCTTTATACCAATGTCATGAAGTATAGCTGCTATCTCTAAAATCTGCTGTTTACTATCATCTAACCCTTCCATTTTCCCAATCAGCCTTGCAAATGATAATACCTTTATTGCATGGTTTATTCTTCGCACGTCCGTTTTAAAGTATTTTATCATTTCAAATAAAATCTTTTCAATATCCAAAAGCAAAACCCCCTCTTTTGAGAAAAATAATATAAAGCGGCCAATGGCAAAAACAAAATTACCACTGGCCACCTAAAAAATTTTTTATTAATAAGCATAGAGCTTTCCGTAAGGACGCTTGTTGTATGGAATTAGCTTATAAAACGGCTTTGACATTATAAACTCTTTGCTGTAGCCAAAGTATTTTACAAACTCTGTTACGTACTTGTCTATAAACTTGTAATCTTCTTCCTCCATATCAACTATCTTCACTTCTTTTCCCAGCTGATACGGCTGAAGCTGGCCTCTTAAATACATGACTCCGCCGTGCATACCAGTTCCACAATAAAGCCCTGTTATCTCCTCATCTTCCTTTAAAGTAAGGCCAAGTACAATAATCCTTCCACCTGCCATGTACTCACCCAAAAAATCTCCCGCCTTACCCCCGACAACAAGTACAGGTACTTTGTCCATATACTCTTTCATGTGAATTCCAACTCTGTATCCAACATCACCTTTAATAAATATCTCGCCACCGCGCATACCATAGCCTATAATATCCCCTGCTGAGCCATGAACTATGATTTTGCCCGCGTTCATGGTATTGCCAATACCGTCTTGACCGTTTGCAAAAACCTCTATTGTAAGCCCGTTCATAAAGGCTGCCATATCATTGCCAGGGGTGCCATAGATGTTAAGTTTTCTGTCTGGGAAAGTTAGCCCATCACCTATATAGCGTTGACCGTTTACGTTTATCAAATCTATCTGTTTATACCCCTCATTTAGGGCATTTTCAATCATCTCATTGAGTTCTTTGTAGTGTATACCCTTTGCATCTATTGTAAGTTTACCTTTATCTGCCATTTTAAGCTTTTGCACCCCCTAAAATCTTCTCTTGCCTCAGCTCTTTTGGCAAATCTAAGTATCCAAAATCATCGTCAAGGAGTCTGTGCTTTATGCTCTCAACATTTAAGCCCTCTTTTATCATGTTTGTTATCATACCAGCTCTGTCAATTGAGTTTATAAACATAAACCCTAAAACACGACCGTTTTTGATGTAAATCTTTCTATAGCTATTTTTTTCCTTATCATGCTTTACAAGAACCTCTATATCATCTGAGTTTGGCATAACAATTCCTGCTGTTATCATATGCACATCAAAAAATCCTATAGAGTTCATTGGGAAGCCTCTGTCAAATGTCTTTTCAACTCCTACCATATTATAACCTGCCGTCTCGCCCTGATTGTACGCATTTGGCCAAATAGGAATTACTCTTTGCTGCTGATAGACGCAGTCATACCCCTCTGCGCAGTCACCTGCTGCATATACATCTTCAATGTTTGTCCTCATATGATCATCTACAACAATTCCACGGTTGATTTTGAGCTCTGTCCCTTTCAAAAAGTCAATGTTTGGAACAACACCTATGGCAAACACAACTATGTCGGTATCTAAAACCTCACCATTTTTCAGCTTTACTTTTTCAACCTTGCCATCCCCAATTATCTCATCAACAGATGTTTCAAGCTTAAAAACAATCCCGTGTTTTTCCAGTTCATCCTGAACTATCTTTGATGCCTCTAAATCCAAGATAGAGCCCAAAATCCTGTTTGCAAGCTCAACAACTGTAACCTCTAAGCCCCTTTTGATAAGCGCCTCTGCTGCTTTAAGACCAGAAAGTCCCGCACCAATAACCATTGCCTTTTTTGCACCATTCTTGATAGCCACATCTATGGCCTTTACATCGTCAAACTTGATAAATGTAAAGACATTTTTTAGTTCAAATCCTTTTGTAGGTGGCACGAAAGGCTTCCCACCTGTTGCAATAAGGAGCTTATCGTATTTTACTTTACTTCCATCATCCAGCACAACCTCTTTGTTTTTAAAATCAACCGAAACTGCTCTTTTGCCAAGGATTGCTTCTACCTTGTTTTTTTCATAATAATCCTCATCCCTTATATACATCTTGTTCTCGTCAACTTTTCCACCAAGATAGTATGAAATAAGCGGTCTTGAATACACCCTGTACTTTTCATCTGAGATTACAACAATAGGGTTTTGGAGATCTACTTTTCTTATCGCCTCAATACAGCCACAGGCTGCAACAGAGTTTCCTATTATAACATATCTCATCTTGCTTCATTTCCCCCTTTTTTACACCTCTTTGATTACAAGTGCCTCGTTCGGGCAGTTCTTGACGCACGCAGGCTCCCCAAGTTCTAAGCACAAATCACACTTGGATGCTGCTTTTTTGTTCTCCCCACGCCTTACTGCCCCGTGCGGACATGCCATTATACACGACCAGCAGCCGACACACTTTTCCTCATCGCAAATGACTCTTCCGTCTTCAAGCTTTTTCATAGCACCTGTGATACAAGCTTTAGTGCAGGGGGCATCGTCGCAATGTCTGCATTGCAGTGCAAAGGTTGTCCACTCACCACTTTTTTCCTCAACTAAAATCCTTGGAGTTGGTTTTGAATCCCTATGTTTGTTGTAAAGTTTTACAAGCTCATGGGCCTTCACAGTTGGCTTTTTGTATTTAGAATGGGCATACACACAGTAGACCTCGCACAAATGGCAGCCCACACACACCTCTTCTTTTGGAAATATCTTCTTTGCCACCTTTTTAGACCCCCTCTCCTGCATGCTTCACACCTAAGATCTCCATCTCTTTTTCTGTAAGTCCTACTGCTCGAAGCATAAGTCTATTTCCTCTCAAGCTCTCCAAAGCATTTATCCCCATCAGACCCAGCATCTCTTTTATCTCATGAGCCCATGCACGAAGCAAGTTTGCTGCTCTTCTTGCACCAATCTCTGGATTTAGTCTTTTTACCAAAACAGGGTCCTGTGTTGCAATACCCCAGTTGCACTTTCCAGTGTGGCACTTTTGGCAAACGTGGCACCCCAAGGAAATTAGCGCTGCTGTTCCAATGAAAACAGCATCAGCACCAAGTGCAATGGCTTTTACAACATCTGCGCTGTTTCTGATTGAACCTGCAACAATGATTGACACCTGATTTCTAATTCCTTCTTCTCTAAGTCTTGAGTCCACCGCTGCCAAAGCCAGCTCAATAGGTATACCAACATTATCTCTTATTCTAAGCGGTGCTGCACCTGTTCCGCCTCTGACACCGTCTATTGTGATAAAGTCAGCGCCAGCTCTTGCAATACCAGAGGCAATTGCTGCAACGTTGTGAACTGCTGCAATCTTGACACCAACTGGTTTTGTGTAGTTTGTTGCCTCTTTTAGCGCAAAAATGAGCTGTCTTAAGTCTTCAATTGAATAAATATCATGGTGTGGTGCTGGTGAGATTGCATCAGAACCAATTGGAATCATCCTTGTTCTTGATACCTCTTCACCAACCTTCTCACCAGGAAGGTGCCCGCCAATCCCCGGTTTTGCACCCTGACCTATCTTTATCTCAATTGCCGCACCTGCATTCAAATAGTCAACATCAACTCCAAATCTTCCTGATGCGCACTGAACTATTGCTCTTTCTTTGTACTTGTAAAGCTTTTGATGAAGGCCACCTTCACCTGTATTCCAGTATGTTCCTACCTCAACTGCTGCTGCCGCCAAAGACTCGCAAGCATTGAGTGAAATAGAGCCAAACGACATCGCAGAAAACATAATAGGTACTTCTAACTCAAGCTGTGGCGGAAGTTTGGTTTTAAGATTACCATTTTCATCAAACTCAAGCTTGTCAGGTTTTCTGCCAATAAAGGTTTTAAGCTCCATCGGCTCTCTCAGCGGGTCAATTGACGGATTTGTAACTTGGCTTGCGTTTATTAAGAGTCTATCCCAGTAAATTGGTATTGGCTTGTCATTTCCCATACCAGTTAAAAGTATCCCGCCTGTTTCTGCTTGTTTGTATATTTCATTTATATAAGAAGGTAGCCAGTTTGCATTCTCTTTGAATGCATTTTCTGTCTTTTTGATTGTCAGCGCCTTTGTTGGGCACATTACAACACATCTGTGGCATGCAACACACTTTGAAGAATCTGCAACCACTCTGTCTTCTTCTTCATCATATTCATGAACTTCGTTTGCGCACTGTCTCACACATACTTTACAGCGAATACACTTTAGCTCGTCCCTTACGACCTCAAATTCGTTTTCATATAGCGAAATCATACTATCACCCCTTCGTCCAAAGTAACATAAACAGCTTCGCCACCCTTTGGCATCCAGACCTTTTCTGGATCCTTGCAAATCTCTCTAATAGCCGACTCTTCTGATGCAACATACACAAAATCGCCTTTTTGTGCTGCAACCAGCGGTCTTAGCTTTATCCTATCATTTAATGCTAATATTCCGTTTGAGAAACCTAAAATGATAGAAAATGGTCCATTTACAAGGCATGATTGATAAACTATCCTGATAGCTCTCAGCTTATCTCTTTCTTGTTCGCTTTGCCTGTCGATCACACTCCAAAACGGCGCTGCTAACGCTTTTGTTGCAATCTCAACAGGAAGTCTGTGCCTTCTTAGAAGAAGGTCAAAAAGATATGCCATGACCTCGGTGTCTGTCCTGAGTGTACATTTGTATCCAAACATCTCTAAGTACCTATAATTTGTGCCATATGACGAAATCTCGCCATTGTGGACAATTGACCAGTCAAGCAGCGTAAACGGATGCGCACCGCCCCACCAACCAGGTGTGTTTGTCGGAAATCTTGAGTGCGCTGTCCAGATGTATGCTTTGTACTCATCAATTCTGAAAAACTCGCCTATGTCCTCGGGATATCCAACTCCTTTGAATGCCCCCATGTTCTTACCGCTTGAAAAGACATATGCACCATCAATCTGGCTGTTTATGAACATAACACTGTCCACCACAAAGTCCTCTTCTGTTTTTTCTGTGTCTCTCAACCTTTTTTCAAGAGGTTTTACAAAATATCGCCAAACAATTGGAGCGTTCTGAATACTTGAAACCTTTCTTGTTGGAATTACTTCACTTTCTAATATCTCAAAGTTCTGGTTTAAAAAGTGCTCCGTATCTTCTTTTGCCTTTATATCATCAAAAAATAGATGAAAAGCATACCAGTCTTTCCTGTCAGGATAGATTCCATAAGCTGCAAACCCACCACCAAGTCCATTCCCTCTCTCTTTCATAATTGCAATGGAATTTATAATGTCTGTGCCAGAAACCCTCACACCTTTTTTGTTAATAAACCCAGAAATAGCACAACCTGATGGAATCCTAACTTGCCCTTCTCTTAACAATTTTTATACCTCCTGTATATAAATTGAAATTTTATTTACATTTCTTCTCTTTTTTGATAAAATCTTAATATATTTTGCATTCAAAGAACAACAATAATACATGTATACAATGTGTTAAATTTAATTATAGCAGCAAATTCTTAAACAATCAATAATAAATTGAGGTGAATTTTTTGCTTCTTGCAAGTTGAGAATAAAAAACTTGCAATTTTGGTACAGAACTTGCAAAACATTGGGTGTTAAAATAAAAAACAAAAAATTTTGAATATATCTTCTAATTGCAATGATTATAAGTTAGAATTTAAGTATAACATACTGAAGAGAAAAAATGAATTTTTGAGGTGAGAAAATGCCAAAACGAAACATAAACGAGCAGCCATTATTGTTTGGTGACCCAGGATTTTCCTCGTGGGGAATTGCTTATTATAAAAAAGGACAAAAAAACATTGTAGAAAGACATACACACGACTGTGATGAGTACTATTTTGTACTCGAAGGAAAACTGAAAGTGATTTCAGAAGATAAGGAATACATACTTGAAAAAGGTGACATGCTCTGGACAAGGATGGGTGATTTTCATGAAATTGTAGAAGCTTTAGAGGACACAACAATGTTTTGGCTGGAAGGTCCTCTTATGGGCAAAAGGCGAAAAGGCCATCAGTATGAGCTATGAAAAAAAACATGAGCTGCCACAACTAAAGAGGTATAAATATTTCATTTTCGTTTAAGTTTATTATAATGCTGTAAATTAAATCACGTATTTTAGCAAACAAAATATAAAGGGTAACTGCACCTACGATAGCAGAGCAGTTACCCTAAATTTTTGCAGTCTCTTAGATAGCTGAAAGATAATCATCAAATAAAATGTTTATAATACTATTCCAACCATCAAAACTCTCAAAAACAAATGGCGCGCCCAAGAGGATTCGAACCCCTGACCTACGGATTAGAAGTCCGTTGCTCTATCCAGCTGAGCTATGGGCGCGCATTTAAATGGTGCGCCATTAGGGACTCGAACCCCAGACCCGCTGATTAAGAGTCAGCTGCTCTACCAACTGAGCTAATGGCGCACCTGTTATTTTTTTATTAAATTAAATGGAGCTGGCGATGGGACTCGAACCCGCAACCTGCCGATTACAAGTCGGCTGCTCTACCGATTGAGCTACGCCAGCACCATTTTTAGCCTTAGTGGTGGAGGGGGTTGGATTCGAACCAACGAAGCCTGCGGCAACAGATTTACAGTCTGCCCCCTTTGACCACTTGGGTACCCCTCCATTTTTTACT
>NZ_CP116337.1:2109174-2267397 GCF_028198085.1 Caldicellulosiruptor sp. DIB 104C
CATTCAAAGAACAACAATAATACATGTATACAATGTGTTAAATTTAATTATAGCAGCAAATTCTTAAACAATCAATAATAAATTGAGGTGAATTTTTTGCTTCTTGCAAGTTGAGAATAAAAAACTTGCAATTTTGGTACAGAACTTGCAAAACATTGGGTGTTAAAATAAAAAACAAAAAATTTTGAATATATCTTCTAATTGCAATGATTATAAGTTAGAATTTAAGTATAACATACTGAAGAGAAAAAATGAATTTTTGAGGTGAGAAAATGCCAAAACGAAACATAAACGAGCAGCCATTATTGTTTGGTGACCCAGGATTTTCCTCGTGGGGAATTGCTTATTATAAAAAAGGACAAAAAAACATTGTAGAAAGACATACACACGACTGTGATGAGTACTATTTTGTACTCGAAGGAAAACTGAAAGTGATTTCAGAAGATAAGGAATACATACTTGAAAAAGGTGACATGCTCTGGACAAGGATGGGTGATTTTCATGAAATTGTAGAAGCTTTAGAGGACACAACAATGTTTTGGCTGGAAGGTCCTCTTATGGGCAAAAGGCGAAAAGGCCATCAGTATGAGCTATGAAAAAACATGAGCTGCCACAACTAAAGAGGTATAAATATTTCATTTTCGTTTAAGTTTATTATAATGCTGTAAATTAAATCACGTATTTTAGCAAACAAAATATAAAGGGTAACTGCACCTACGATAGCAGAGCAGTTACCCTAAATTTTTGCAGTCTCTTAGATAGCTGAAAGATAATCATCAAATAAAATGTTTATAATACTATTCCAACCATCAAAACTCTCAAAAACAAATGGCGCGCCCAAGAGGATTCGAACCCCTGACCTACGGATTAGAAGTCCGTTGCTCTATCCAGCTGAGCTATGGGCGCGCATTTAAATGGTGCGCCATTAGGGACTCGAACCCCAGACCCGCTGATTAAGAGTCAGCTGCTCTACCAACTGAGCTAATGGCGCACCTGTTATTTTTTTATTAAATTAAATGGAGCTGGCGATGGGACTCGAACCCGCAACCTGCCGATTACAAGTCGGCTGCTCTACCGATTGAGCTACGCCAGCACCATTTTTAGCCTTAGTGGTGGAGGGGGTTGGATTCGAACCAACGAAGCCTGCGGCAACAGATTTACAGTCTGCCCCCTTTGACCACTTGGGTACCCCTCCATTTTTTACTCTCTTGTTTTTTAAGAGTCGACGTTTTTGTATTTTAGCATAGGCTTTACCTTTCTGTCAATACCCTTTTTAACAATCTATTCTAATGGTCGGGGTGAGAGGACTTGAACCTCCGGCCCCATGGTCCCAAACCACGTGCTCTACCAAGCTGAGCTACACCCCGCCATCAGCATTTATATAATAGCACCATTTTTGATTTTCGTCAAGAGGGGGGAATGAGGAATTTTTAACTTCCTTATATGATAGCAAACATGGTATAATTCTATAATGTCTACAATATAAATCAAAATAATAGCATTTGGAGGAATGAAAAATGCAGCATATCTTTAGCAAGGTGAGAAAAGCTGTAGAAGATTTTGAAATGATAGAAGAAGGAGACAAGATTGCAGTTGGTGTTTCTGCCGGAAAAGATAGTCTCACTATGCTCTACACTTTGAGCTTCATGAGAAGATTTTACCCCAAAAAGTTTGATGTTGTTGCTATCACGGTTGATATGGGATTTGAGGGAATGGTTTTTTTGCCAATCAAAGAATTTTGTGATAAAATAGATGTTGAATTTCATCTTGTGCCATCGCAAATAAAGCAGATTGTGTTTGACATTAGAAAAGAAGAAAATCCTTGCTCGCTTTGTGCAAACCTTCGGCGTGGAATACTTAACTCAACAGCAAAAAGTCTTGGTTGTAACAAGGTTGCGCTCGGCCATCACTTGGATGACGTGGTTGAAACGTTTTTCCTGAGCCTCTTTTTTGAAGGAAGAATCTATTGTTTTTCACCAAAGACATACCTTGACAGAACTCAAATTACAACTATAAGACCTATGATTTATTTAAAAGAACATGACTTGAGGGCTGCTGCAAGAAAACTTGAGCTTCCCGTAATCACAAACCCATGTCCTGCAAATGGAAAAACTAACAGGCAAAGAATGAAAGAGTTTGTAAAAAGCTTAAAACAGTTTCATCCCGCCACCAAGGATTTGGTCTTCAATGCTATAAAGAGAAATATATGGGGATTAAAAGACTAAACTTTTGCAATTTTCATCACAAAAGACTGGAGGCAAGTGTGAAGATGAAAAAGTTTTTAAGCTTTATTTCTTTTGCGACAATTGTGTCGCTCGTTCTATCAGTATTTGCAAAGCCGTATACAGAAATCTTGAGATTTAAAACCACACAGCAGATTGCTCCTCGTACATATTATGAAAAGTATGAACTTTTGACAGATGAAGGGTTTGTGGATATAAATTGCATAAAGCTTGACCTTATAGATGGTGGATTTGACTTTGATGTGGTAAAGTCAAAAGTTGCGAACACCGGTGATTTTGTATATAACATGGTTTCAAGTCAAATCGACAAAAACCCTATTGCTGCAATAAACGCAAACTTCTTTTACACAAACACCAAGACAAATTACAATAAGATTTGGCCAATTGGAATTTCTGTATCAGGTGGCAAGATTATATCTTCACCAAATAACAAGCAAAATACCTTCCCAGCATTTGTATATACAACCTCAAATGAAATTCTTTTTGACTATATAAATGGTCTTTCATACAAGCTTGTAAACTTAGATTCTGGTTATGAATTCAAGATTGCACATGTAAACAAGTTCACAGGCGATTTGACATACCCTATTTTGTTCACAGGGGACTATGTTCAAAAAACCATCGGGAACAAGTACAAGGGAATTGTGGAGCTTATCATAAAAGATGGCATCATCAAAGATATCAGAGAAGAAGAGCAGGCTGTTGCCTTGGACAAGAGCGAATATCTTTTGGCGGCAACAGGAAACTATGCAAAAAACCTGAAAGCAAACTTCAAAGTGGGCGACAAAGTAAGTTTAAAGATAGACCTTTCCATTCCACTTGAGAAAATAAAAGCTGCGGCATCTGGTAATACCTTCTTGTTAAAAGACGGCAAAATACCATCTTTTACACATGAGATTGCAGGAAGGCATCCACGATCTGCAATTGGCATTGACAAAACCGGTCGATACCTCTATCTTGTTGCAGTTGACGGGCGAAATGGAAAGAGCATTGGTGCAACTCAAGGCGAGCTTGCAAGATTCTTGCAGTCAATTGGCGTGTGGACAGCCATAAACCTTGATGGCGGGTATTCCACACAGCTTATTGCAAAGGACAATGATGGAAAGTACAAAGCTTTTTATAACACAGGTGAGACCCGAAGGGTCTTTGATTCAATAGCAGCTTTTTACAAATACAGAGATGATAAAATTGCTACATTTTATATAGACTGTCCTGACAGGGTCTTTGCAGGCGAAGAGTATCCTATAAAGGTATATGCAAAGGACAGATTTTACAATACAATTACATATGATGCTGTATATTTGAAGGTATACCAAGATGCTTACGAGATAGACATAAAAGATGGCATATTTACTCCTTACAAAGATGGTGTTGTTACAATATCTTGTGTGTATGAAGATGTGTACCAGAAAGCTTTTGCACAAAAAAAGATTTCGGTGTACAAACCGGAGATTTTGACCACAAATAAAAAGCAGCTTTACCTTTTGCCCGGTGAGTCGGCAAGGCTAAGGTTTTATATAAAAGATAAGCTTGGCCACTTTAAAGAGATAGACCCAAGAAAAGTTCAAGTAGAAAAAAATCCTGCTTTTGAGTTCAAAGACGGAAGTTTTATAGCAAAATCTAATTTTAGAGGCTTTGTAACATTTTCTTACAAGGATTTAAAATGCAGTATACCCGTTGGAATAGGTGAGACTTTACAGCTTCTTAGGTCGTTTGATTACCTTGCCTTGAGCTGGCCAAAAGGTGTTTCGATGTTTCTTTCATCAAAGAACAAGACACAAGGAAAATATTCAAATAAGGTCTATTTCAGCGTCTCATCGACAAAAGGCAAAAGCTTTAAGCTCAACTTTAAAACTCCTGTCGACCTTACAAATATAAATAAAATTTCATTTGACCTTTGCGCAAAAAATGTCAAAGTATACCTTGGCTTTAAAATGCCAAATGGCACTCAAAAAGAGGTTGAAATACCTCAGAGCAAAAGCGACAATTTTAAAAGCTATTCCTTGAATGTAGAGAGTTACAAAACTTTAGACTATATTTTGCTCATCCCTCAAAAAACACAAGGTTATATCTGGATTGACAATCTGAAAGGTAATGTTGTAAATTTACCGCCTGTTGAAGCTATAAACCAGTATGTTGCAAAGTTCGATAGTAAGCTTGCAAAATCGTCTGTAATTTTACTGACAAAGAGTTTTGAAAGTCTGCCAAGTGACACCAAGAAAAAGGTAGAATCCAATCTTGGCAGCTATTTGAAATGTTACAATCTTGAAAAGGGCAATCCACCATATGAAAAGAATGAAAAGTTTAACATAGTATTTTTAAGAACCAAAAGTGGTTCAATTTTGGATTTTTCGTTCTATCAGTGGATTAGGATTAAAAATCTATCAGCTGAGAAAAAACCACTGATTGTTGTTTTGGACATCCCCTTTGAAAGTCTCAAGCAAAATGAAAAAGATATACTCATAAGACTTTTAAAATCAAGAAAAGCGCCATCAATGATCATCTGCACCACGAGTGATTACACCCGTGTAGAAAGATACGATACTCTTTACATCGGCTATGCATCATCAAACGATCTTTTAGCAAAATCAAGTACGAAAAGTGTAAACCTTGCATGTGATGTTGAAAAAGGTTACATTTACCTTGCAAGAGGGTATTAAAAACGGGATTTTTAAAAATAACATAAAGCCTCTCTCTTGGATTTTCTTATATTCTAATCAAGAGAGAGGTTTTTTGTTTTTCGTAAATTCTTTTACTATTGGAATTACTATTGATATTTAAAGTATCACGTTAAATCCTTTATTTTTCGGAGTAGCTCTTTTTTAACTCTAACTCATTTTCACCTCTTTTAAATCATTTTCTGCAATAAACTCTATAAGTTATGTTATGTTGTTTATACATTTTTTACTTTTCGAATAACAATCCATGATAGAAAAATTCCGATAAATGCATAAGCAATTCTGTTTGTTAACAAAATGTTTAAAGACCAATCTGAAAAAGTTTTGCCTCTTGAAGCATTAATAAATGGAGATAAAAAGCGAAAACTTCCAAATGTAATCAACTCTGATAATATCAGTCCCCAGCAAACAGTATAGGTTATTACTCTGCTGCGTGAATAATAAAGAATAACAAGAGATAAACCTATAAAAAAAATGATAGTTGGTAACACCCTCAAAAATATTTCAAAATACGAAATAGGAACATAAGACTTTTTGTAAAAATTTTCTAATTGAATCAAACAATCATCTATTATTTTTTTTCCCAACATTGAACCAGTGACTAAAGTTAAACACGTTGGTAATACCGCAATCTTAAATTTTGTTAAAAAAGCATTTTTATAACCATAATAATATACCTTAATTAGATTAATAATTCCACCCTCAAAATCATCACCAAAAAATTCTACCAACCACACAACTGTCAAAGCTGCAATTATTTTTTCATAATAAACAAATAACACAGTCATATATCGCTCTGTTGTAAAATGATTTGGGTCTAAAAAATGAATTTTTATATTAGTTGCATCCCCAACCGTATAATGCTTAATTAAAGGAGCAAATAGCAACAAAAGGCTGACAATAGCTATACCTAAAATCTTAAATAACCCTGCAGCTTTAACAAAAAGTTTTATGCTGCTCATTGAAAACTTCCATCCCCTTTTAGATTAAGAGTCAAATAATAAGCATCACTAAGTGTGGGCAAACATTCCTCAACATTTCCAAGCGCTGGCTTTTGGAGACTATAGACTTTTATTTCTATATACTTGCCAAAATCTCTTTCTTCAATTACAAAAAACTCTTTTTTCAAATTTGAATAATTCTGCTTGTCAATTTGAATTTTCCATATACAACCTTCATATTTTTGTAAAAACTTATCATACTTGCCACAAAACTCAACCACTCCTTTGTTCATAACAATCAAGTTATCACAAATAACTTCAACATCTTCTAATAGATGTGTGGATATAAGTATACACCTCTCCTTCTTAATGCTATTTATTAAGTCCTTAAAAGCTTTTCTTTGTTGAACATCTATCGAAGCTGTAGGTTCATCTACAATGATTAAGCGTGATTCACCAATCAAAGCTTGTGCAATCCCTAATCGTTGCTTGATACCACCTGAATATGTTTTTATCTTCTTACAAGCATAATCGCCCAGTCCTGTAACTTCAATAATCTCATTTATCATAGTTTCCATTTTTGTCTTATCTAAAAACTTCTTATCGCATTTGAGGTTAATGGTCAAATATAAAAATTCCTTAGCTGTCAGTTGCGAATACGCTTCAAAACGCTGAGGCAAATACCCTATTAATTTTCTAATTTCCATCAATTGTGATGGATTAGCATAATCCAAGTCATTAAATATTATTTGTCCTTTACCATACTTTAGCAATGTCGCTAAGATTTTCATAAGTGTAGTTTTTCCACAACCATTAGGTCCTAATATGCACGTAATTCCGTCAGTGACTTCAAAGCTTATATTCTTTAAAACCTCTTCCCCTTTTCTGTAGCCAAAATACAGATTATTAACTCTAAGTAAATTCATAAATTTCACTCCTTGTTTTTTAGACTATTCACTACGCAAAAGAATTTTGTCTTTTAGTATTAACTCTTGTCTCGATGATACTCCATAATATGGACCTATTGATATCAGCTTAATATCTCTTCCCATATTCTTATAAGCTGAACTTATCGCTTGTATAGAGTCTGTCAATAAATAGTCACTTGTTTTCAAGTTTAATAATATTGCAGGTGCAATTATATCGATATTTTTTGTGTGCTTTTTAACAAAATATTTGCAACTGTATAAAAATACATTATCTAAAAAGCCATTAAGTGTATATTTGGAGCTACTCTTCTGATTAACATTGAGATTAGTTACTATATTTTTAAATGTTGTATTTAAAGTTATAGTAAAGTAAGCTCTGCCGTTAGAGTTAGACAGCAGCTTTGGATACCAATAAACTTCTGCAGGGAATAGTATAACTTCTCTGTTTAGCAAAAAATATGGTGAGTATAACTGATTTAAATATTCTGGTTTTCCACTGTACTCTAAATATAGATCAAATCTTTTTTTGTTTTTCTTGTTAATTTTTAGTATTATCAGATTGTCTTTTCTTTGATACGGATAATTTTGGTGGTCAACTAACAACCTGCTAACTGAAAATTCCTTATCCAGTGCAAAATACACTTTACTGTCCTTGTCGTTTGTTTTCTCTAACTCAATCAAAACTTTGCTTTTCATACTATTTTTTATATCTGCTTCTATTTCATATTTCAACACTTTAAAACTTGTAGTTTTTTCGCTGAATACCTGAGTTTCATAAATGCTATCTTTAAGCATTGAATAAGATTTTATTCCAATCAAAACAAAAAGCAGAATGCTTAAAAAAGAAATAGTCAGAGAATAAAAGATTTTCTGCCTATTAAATAATCTTTTCTGCATTAAATATACTTTTAAAATAAACAATCCAAATATTAAAAAAAGGAATGATAACAAATGATAAAAAAAATACTTATTCCACATGAATCCATATGAAAAGGTTATTGGAGTACTAAAATAATAGTTTCTGTCCGGATTCAGGATATAAAATAATTTATTGTTTTTTGAAGAAAAGAAGGAGTTCCACGGTCCCATTAAGAGATACACAATTATCAATACCACATATGAATAAAAACCATCTAAAAGTTCACTTATAATTAACGCTAACAAAATATAAATCAAAGACATAACAGTATATGAAATAAAAATGTAAATATAAACATCAACAACAAATTTTACCGCAATATATGATAGAACCCCTTTTACTGCAAGATATATTATGCCAAAAATTAAAAAATACAGCGAAAAAATACAGCTCAAAATCAAAAAAAACAACATATCTCCCACTGTTTTATGTAAAGAATATGGAAATGAAGAAAAAAAATCTTTTTGTGTTTTTCCAAAGGCATATACACAAATAAGCAGAACAAAAAAATAAAATGAAACAATAATAGACCAACAATTAAAAAACAAAGGTAAATCTATATCACTGCCATTGCCAGTATTGAGAATAAAAAAATAAGCAAGAGGTATTATAATACCAGAACCAATCAAAAGAACAAACCACCAACTTCTAATAATTTGCTTTAAATTTAACATCATAAAATCAGATATTCTTTTCAATTATTTTTCACCACCCATAATATGTTAAATTTTACTATATATTGTAAGGCTGTCTTCCATTTAAAAGTGTGTAAAGGAAGACAGCCTTTTTTTATTTTACATTTTTATGACTTAGTAATTTGCAAAAACCCTGCCAGATGTAGGCTTGTTATAATCCCAATCTTCAATCCTAAAATAATATGCATTTGTTGTTGACAAATCATTTAATTGGTGAGTAAAACCAGCAGTTTTTGTTACTGAAAAAACATTCTGATCTGGCCAATATTTTATTACTTTATAAAAGTCAATATTTACATACCTTGTTGACCCATCACTTGCTTCGTTAACTGAACAACCTATAGTGCTTGTCTTGCTTCCAAAATAACAATAACTACTATAAGTCACATGCGTAGAAGCAGTATGTGCCCAATTTTCACTGAAAGCTTTCACTGAAATTGAGATGCAGAACATAAAAATCAAAGTAATAATGACACTAATAAAAATTTTTTCTTTTTTTGAATAAAAGATTTTTGTATACCTCCTTTTCTCAATATTGTATCTTGCAATAAACTCCTTGGCGGCCGCAAAAAAGGAGTTTTTGCCCATACTTTCTACAATTTTGTTTCTCCATAGATTGAAAATTAAAACTTTTCATTTACCTTTTCTATAAGCTTACACTAAATAAATTGTTATACCTTTTTGATATTCAATTATGAAAAATTCTTATTATTTATATAACAACATCTTTTTAGTTTTATCTGAATTTGATAAATGTATTTGATTTATTTATCTTTTTTATTTATAATATTATCTTGTTTATAAATTCGTTTGTATAACCATTTTATGTATAGTCTATTTTATTAATATTTTACTTAAGCATGTTACATGTGTCAACAGTTATATTTTTCTTCTAACTGTTAATTTTTCTAATTGGCTCGCTATAACTTTAAAATACTCTTTGTTTCTTTAAATCTCTATTTGATTTAAAGGACATAAAAACTTGTTGAACAAAACAATTAATAAAATGAGGGGGCTTTTTTCTTTTGTTACTATGTTTACTCTATATGGTTATTTCTTTTATTCAACAACCTCTATCAAATAATAAAAAATAATAGTGCATTTTGAAACACAGGAATTTTTAGAAAGCGCCTTGTTGCTTTTTAAGAAATTTTCAAGAGTCTTATAATAGCAAGCAAAATGTATTCATATTATAAAACCTCCACTATTAATCTTTTATCTCACATTGGGGTAATCAACAATACAAAAACTTGCCAAAACAAAAAGGTCCAGCTCCTTCGCAGTTGGACCTTTTTGTTATAGTATAATACAAATAAGCCCGCCACTTCCTTCATTTATAATTTTTTGCAATGTTTCTTTCAACTTTGCTTGAGCATCCTCTGGCATTCTGTATAGCTTGTTTTGTAAGCCCTCTTTTACAAGCTCATGTAGAGATTTTCCAAATATATTCGATTCCCAAATCTTTTTTGGGTCATCTTCAAACTCCCTCATCAAAAAGTTTACAAGCTCTTCGCTCTGTTTTTCTGTGCCAACAATTGGTGATACTTCTGTCTCAACCTCAACTCTTATAATGTGAAGAGACGGAGCTGACGCCTTTAATCGTACACCAAAGCTATTGCCTCTTTTGACTATTTCTGGAGTCTCTAAACTTAGCTCATCAAGCGATGGAGCAACTATCCCATAGCCTTTTTCCTTTGCTTCATTCAAAGCTTCTTTAAGTTTATCATATTCCTGTTTTATCTTAGAAAGGTCACTTAGAAGCTTTACTAAATGGTGATCTCCTTTTATCTCAAAACCGGTTGACTCTTCAATGATTTTGAAAAGCAGACCTTCTTTGAAATAAACACAGACTTCGCTTTTGCCATCGCCTAAGTTGATTGATACAATTTCGCATCTGCCTATACTCTCAAGCTGTTTTAAAACTTCAAGCTGATCTTTTATATGCCTTATTCTATCCACCTTACTTGCATACTCTTTTAGCTTATCATAGACCTCTCTTTTAAGCCACGATTCTTCAGAAAGCTCATCAAACCACTTAGGAAAGTTTATTTTCACTTCAATAATTGGAAATTCAAATAAAATGCTTTCTAAAATCCTTTTTACATCCTCAATCTGCATCTGAAGACAGTTTACAACCAAAACTGGCATTTTGTACTTCTCTTCAAGTTCTTTTTTGAGCTCTTGGGTGTCTGGTGAATACGGTTTTGCGGTATTCAGCACGATCACAAAAGGTTTCTGAAGGGATTTTAGCTCTTCTATTACCCTTTCTTCTGCCTTTATGTAACTTTCCCTCGGTATTTCAGTAATAGTGCCATCTGTAGTAATGACAATTCCAATTGTTGAGTGGTCCTGGATAACCTTTTTAGTGCCAATCTCTGCTGCCTCTTCAAACGGGATTGGCTTTTCAAACCAAGGTGTTGTGACCATCCTTGGATGGTTTTCTTCCAAATGCCCCATTGCACCTTCAACCAAATATCCTACACAGTCAACAAGCCGAACTTTCATTTTGGCATTGTCATCCAACAGTATTTCAACAGCTTCATTTGGAACAAACTTGGGCTCGGTTGTCATAATAGTTCTTCCTTGAGCGCTCTGTGGAAGCTCATCTTTTGCCCTTTCCTTTTTGTATTCATCTTCAATATTTGGAATGACAAAAAGGTCCATAAACCTCTTGATAAAAGTAGATTTTCCAGTTCTAACTGGTCCAACAACACCAATGTAAATATCGCCATTTGTCCGTTTTGCTATCTCTTTATAGATATCAACATCCATCAAAACAGCTTTCCCCCTAAAAATTTTTAATGGACTTGTCATTAAAAATATATTTTGCTTCAGGGGGAAATATTACAGAGATTTAAGTTTACTCTGCTGTTCTCTTTGCTTTTACATTTGCTCTTATCAGTAAAACTAAAAACGTCAGAAGATACCCTATGCTCAAAATATTTGGAATTATATTATTTTCAGTTTTTAAAACCTCTTTAAGGAGTTCTCTTGCTAAATCTTTCAAGATCTCAGATGAAATAGCTACTAAAATTAGCGTTGTAGCTATGAAAAAGACCTTTATATTTATTCTTTTGGAGAATCTAAATAACAAATAGCCTGCTACTATTGCTGCAAGTATTCCAAAAAGAATCCCATAAAATAAACCAAAAGATTTATCCTTGGCAAATGAAGCCAATGAGAATATAACCATCTCTGCACCTTCTCTGAAGACATTTGCAAAAGAGAGTAGAAAAATCCCAACTGAGTACTTCTGGAAATTAATAACCTTCTGGTAAGCTTCTTGTTTAAAATCTCTTTCTTGAAAGTTAATTGCCAAAACCAAAAACCAGGTAATTAAAATTAGCAACAGTGTCTTTAAGGCTATTTCAACTCCTTCAAACGATTCTTTTAACCTTTCATAAAACACGAACACAACAACACCAAGCAATATACTCAAAACAATCCCTAATACAAGACCAATGTTTAAACTTTTGAGCAAATTCCTTTGATTCAGCTTTTGAATAACACCTACCATCACAGCAATTACAAGAATTATTTCAAATACTTCCCTGAAAGCAATTATAAATCCTTGGAACATGATAACAACTCCTTTCTTTTTGAAATTGATTTTCATTTTCAATTGTAAAGCAATATAAAGAAAATGTCAAGTATTTCTATATGAATAGTATAGTTTAGTTGTATAATAAAAAGGGCTTGTTTACAGCTCTCCACACCTCAAATCATACCATCATAAAACAGTATTCTCAAATTTATTTTCATGAATTATTGAGATATACCTCTATTAGGTATATTGACTAATCTTTAAGTTTTGCCTATAATATCTAATAGAAATGCACATTGATAATAAGGGGGTATATGGTATGCCATTTTATGATTTGAGATGCAAAGAATGTGGCGAAGAGTTTAATGTCAGAGCATCTATAAAAGAAAGGGAAAACAAAGAGATCGAATGTCCAAATTGTCACAGTCATGAGCTTGAGGCAGTTTTCAAAAGTGTGAATATAATCTCATCCTCGAAGTCTTCTGATAGTGGCTATTCTTGTACAAGTGGATGCTGCGGGAGTTCCTGTGAATTTTAAAACAGGGGCAATCTTGAGTAAAACTTTTCAAGGTTGCCCTTTTGTTTTTTTATTTTTTGTGCGGTATAATTTAAAATATAGAAAACTTTAAACTTTCTTTAATTTTCAAAATGCATGAAAGAGAAGCTCTTTTTAATCTTTTAATTGAGGAAATCTTAAGCAGAAAAGACTTTTTTGAAACAAAAAAGAAGAGGTTTTTAGAAAAACTTGAAATTTTTAGGGTGAAATATGATGTATAGGATATTCTGCGAAAGCTATTATAATTATATCAAGAATTTTGAAGCCAAAGGCGCAAAGGATGAATATAGGTATAAAATTGCGAAGGTGTTTGAATTAATTGTAGACCCTCAAAAATTTTATAAAGAGAAAAGTAAAAACTCTGAAACTTATCAAAACCTTTGCGACCTTCTTTGCTATATGAAAGAGAATATCCATAGATACCCAAAATTCAAAGCTTTTTTGTGGACCTTAGAATCTCGTCAAATTGAACCAGATTACTGCGGCAAAACCCCTCAAAATGTACTTGAAGATCAGGCAAAGCTTGCAAATATGTTTTTAAACCTTATGTACTGGGAATAAGCTCCCATTTTTTAAATTTAAAAAAGGACCTCATCGGCTTTTTTGGCCGAATCAGTCCTTTTTCATGAGAGCTTCCTTTATCCTCTTTACATAGCTTGAAGCAGAAAGCCCTGCAACAAGCCCTTCTCCCACTGCCTTTGCAACTTGATAGGGCCGTCCTGTACAATCTCCTGCTGCAAAAAGCCCTTCAATTGAGGTTTGCATATTTTTGTCCACTTTTATATGCCCCTCCTCTGTAAACTCCAAACCATAGATTAGTTGGTCTGCTGGCATTGTCTTTCTGATTATAAATATCCCGTCAACGCTTAAGATTTTATCCTCAAGCTCTATCGCATTTACAAATTCCTGGCCGGACACACTCTTTGGTCTTGACAAAATTACTTCAACATTGTCTTTAAAATGAAATTCATTTTTCTTATAAAGCGGAATGTAATAGAGCTTTTTTGCAAGCTCAGACAAATACTCTGCCTCTTCTTCGGCCTCAACACTTTCACCCACAACTGCTATCACTCTTCCTTTGTAAAGCATTCCATCACAAACTGCACAGTAACTAATTCCCCTTCCAACAAACTCAGCTTCATTCTCAAGAAGAGTTTTCTTTGGCGTCCCTATTGCCAAAATAACAGAATAAGCCTCATAAAATTCATTGCTGGCATTAATTGTGAAGATATTTCCTGACTTGTAGAAATTAATAACCTTTTTATTCACAATCTCAATATTGTACTTTTTAGCATGATCATAAAAGCTTCTTAAAAGCTCCTTTCCAGAGACGCCAAAAAAACCAAGATAGTTATTTATCTCAGGAGCTTTGTATATGGCAGAGTCTTCTTCCTTTGTTGCAAAAACAATTACACTTCTGTTTGTCTGAGCAAGATTAATAGCAGCAGAAAGACCGGCAGGTCCTCCACCAATTACCGCACACTCATAAATCATCTTCAACTTCACCCCTATATTATTATACCCACATAGGGTATATTTTAAAAGTACTTTTCAAACTTTTATAAAGTTCTCAACATCCAGCACAAATATTACAGCACCGCCCTGTTCTATCTTTTGCTTACTGACAAAAAACAAAGTTTGCAGCGCTGGTGGTAGCGTGCTTTTGCAAACCTCCTTCCTTGATGATACATTTTGTTTTATCAGTTCGATTATCTCATCCACCTTCTCATCCTCAGCACCAATCATGAATGTAACAGTCCCTCTATTTAAAAAACCGCCTGTTGAGTAGATAATTGTGGCCGGAACACCGTTTTCTATAAGCGCGAGGTTGACTTTGTTTCTGTCGGTATCTGAAACAATTGCCAGCAATAACTTCATATTTGTACTCCACCTTTTTTCTAACTTTATGTTTAATATTATTTTACCACATTTTTCTTTTGAAAATTTCATCATTATTAATAATATTACTAAAAATTTTTATGTTCCTTGTTTTCAAATATTCCAGTTATTGTTGTTAGCAAATGCAATTTTGGTGGTATAATTAGAGAGTATAAGGGCTAAAACATAAATTAATAGGCAAGGAGATGACAAAAGATGCTTGAGATTGTCGACCTTCATGTTGAGGTTGGGTCGAAAGAGATTTTAAAAGGCATTTCTCTCACAATCCCAGATGGTGAGACTCACATTCTGTTTGGTCCGAACGGAAGTGGAAAAACAACTCTGATGATGAGTATAATGGGGCTTCCTAAATATAAAATCCTATCTGGCAAGATTATCTTCAATGGCATTGACATCACATACATGCCAACACATGAGAGGGCAAAGCTTGGAATTGGAATGATGTTTCAAAAACCACCTGCTATAAGAGGAGTTGAGCTAAAAAAACTTTCTGAGATAATAAAGTCTTTGAGAAACACTGACGTAGATGTGGATGAGTATGCAAGGATTTTAAATTTAGAAGAACATTTATCAAGAGAAGTAAACTTGGGTTTTTCTGGTGGAGAAATTAAAAGGTCTGAGCTACTGCAGCTAATCTGCCAGCGACCAAACTTGGTGCTTCTTGATGAGCCAGAATCTGGTGTTGACCTTGACAATATCACTCTTTTAGGAAATATGATCAAAAAACTTCTAAAAGGCGAAAAGGTGAGAAAAAGACAGACCTCTGGCTTGATTGTTACACACACAGGCTACATTTTGGAGTATGTAAACGCAGACAAAGGTCATATTCTGATTGATGGAAAGCTTGTGTGCTCTGGTCCAGCAAAAGATTTGTTTGAAGAGATTAGGCAAAACGGTTTTGGGAGGTGCGAAGGATGCCTGCAAGACATTATATAGATGAAAATATTTTGGCTTTAGCAAAAAGTGCAGAGAATAAAAAAGCTGCATTTGGCACTGATATAGACTTGAGTCAGTTTGAAGAGGCTGATGAAAAGGAAGAGATAGATGAGCTTTCAAAACTTCCTGAAGAAATACAAAAGACAATCTTAAATGCCGGAATTGAGGTCAAAGAAGAAGGGCGCGTGGGAAGTTTTCTCCAGGTTGACCACTCTGTTGTCTACAAAAGACTTGCACAGAGCTACAGTGGCCAGCTTGAAATTCTGGATATAAATGAGGCACTTGAAAAATACCCAGAAGTTCGAGAAAAGTATTTTTGGAAGACAGTAAAACCTGACAGGGACAAATACACAGCATTTTCTGCTATGCACCCTGCACATGGATACTTTATTAGAGTTTTCAAAGGCCAAAAGGTGGAAAAGCCTGTTCAGGCATGTCTTTTATTGCAAGAAAATGCGAGAATTCAAAATGTACACAATATAGTAATTGTTGAAGAAGGAGCAGAGGTTCAGATAATCAACGGGTGTGCAACAGCACCAAAAGTAAAAGAAGGTCTTCACATTGGTATTTCTGAGTTCTACCTTGAAAAAGGAAGCAAGCTCACATTTACAATGATCCACAACTGGGCAGAAGATTTTTATGTAAGACCCCGCGGTGTGACGGTTGTTGAGGATGATGCTGTGTTTGTGTCAAACTATGTACTTTTAAAACCTGTGAAATCCATACAGTCGTTCCCCATTGCAATCTTGAAAGGTAAAAACTCAGTTGCATCTTTCAACTCACTTTTGTATGGGTTAAAAGATTCTGAGATTGACATGGGCTCTCATATCATCTTAGAAGGTGAAAATTCAAGTGGCCAGGCAATATCAAGGGCTATTGTAAAAGACAGGGCAAAGATTTACTCTCGTGGAGTGTTAGAAGCAAAGCATAACCAATCTCGTGCGCACTTAGACTGTCGTGGAATTTTGTTCTCTGAAGAAGGTGTGATGTATGCTGTGCCAGAGCTATTGTCAGACGGTGCGCCACAGAGCCATCTTTCACATGAGGCTGCAATAGGTCCGATTGCCGAAGAAGAGGTAGAATACCTGATGGCAAGAGGGCTTTCAAAAGACGAGGCAATATCTCTTATAACCCAAGGGTTTATGGATGTAAAAATACTTGGGCTTCCCAAGCATCTTGAAAATTATATACAGGAGCTTATTTTGCAGACCCAAGAGGAGAATATGTAAAAATAAAGAGGCAAGGCGGCAAAGCCTGAGCTACTATCCGTTTATTTGGATAGTTAAGGCTTCTTTTGTGCTAAAGTCTAAAGGGTTTGCTGCCTTGCCCATTATTTTTTATTCGTATCTTAGCGCCTCTATAGGATTTAAGCGCGCTGCCTTCTCTGCCGGAAGCATTCCAAAAATAACTCCTATTAAAACCGAAATTCCAAAAGCCACAAAAGCCCACTTTAGCGAATACACAGGCTCAACTCCAGGAATCCTTGAAATCCCCACCGCAATTACAAAAAACCCAAGTAATATACCAATTATACCACCAACACCTGTTATAACCATCGATTCTATGAGAAACTGTACTCTAATATCGCTTCTCTTTGCTCCAATTGCTTTTCGAATCCCAATCTCTCTTGTTCTTTCTGTAACAGACACAAGCATTATGTTCATAATTCCAATGCCACCAACCACAAGAGAGATTGTAGCAATGCCGCCAAGTATTATCATCAGAAGATATGTTATTTGATTGAGAGTCGACATAAGTTCAGACATATCATAGACTGAATAGTTTTCTTCTTTTTTTATAACATTGCTCAAATATGCTTTTATCCTTTTTTTGACCTCATTGTTCTTATCAGCAGAAACTGTACGTACCAAAAAGTTTTTCACAAGCGCATAGTCGTCTGTCGAGAGGCTATTTAAGGCAAACAAGGGCACTATGATACTGTCGTCAACCGTGTTGTCCCTTCCGCCCTGTTTTTCTTTTAAAACTCCAACCACCTTGAAAACCTGACCATTTACGTTTATCTCTTGCCCCACTGGATTTTGGCTATTAAATAGCTTTTTCTGTATCCTCGAACCTATCACTGACACTTTTTGCCTAAAATCACTGTCTACAGGACTTATAAACCTTCCTTTTGAAAGTGCAAGGTTTTGTATCATCATGTACTCGGCTGTTGCACCAATAATCTGGCACTCCTCTTTTTTACCTCTGAAAATTGCCTGAGCAGGATATTGGACAAATGGGCTCACACCCAGGATAACATCGTTATTTTTCCTTGCAAACTCTAAAAATTGATCAACCGAAATATCTTCGCTCTTTGAAGCTGGATTTATAAAAACATACACAAGGTTTGTACCAAGCTTTTCTATCTCTTTTGTAATACCAGCTGTGGTGCCCTCAGCAAGCCCCACAGCTGCAACCACCGCTCCAACTCCTATGACAACACCAAGAAGCGTTAGAAATGACCTTAGCCTGTTGAGAAAAATGCTCTGGATTGCCATCTTGCAAGAAAGCAAAAACTCCTCCATCGTACAACATCTTCCCCTTTTTAGTAGAAAAGACTTTGACCCTGTTTTTCACTATCAAATTTTGGTAGCACTACTTCTTCGCCCTCGATAAGTCCTTCCAAGATTTCAACATATTTATCTGTTGTCATGCCAAGTTTGACCGGCCTTTTTTCTGCATCTTTATAGTAAGAGTTGTCAAGTCCGTATTCGTCTCTTTTCTGGCTGGTTTTTTGTTCTTTGTTTTTCTCAGAAGTTTTAGCCTTTTGTTGTGTGTAAACATACACATAATATTTTCCATCTTCTTTGTGAACTGCTTCAACTGGTACAACAAGCGCATCTTCTTTGGACTTTAAGATAATCTCTGCTTCTGCGTGCATCCCAATCTTTATATTACTGTTATTTTCAAATTCTATCTTAACAACAAACTTTGAGACGCTGCCATTGCTATCCGATTGTGCCTTTTCAGAAATCTCTGCAACATACCCTTCTAAAGGCCTATTTCTTGTACTTCCTACTGCATCAAGCTTTATGTTAACCTTCTGCCCTGGCTTTATCTTCAAAATGTCAAGTTCTTCCACCTGAGCACTTATCGCAAGGTGTTTCGGGTCATATACAGAACATATCATCTGCCCAACAGTCACCACATCACCATCCTGGAGATTCAAATCAGCTATTTTGCCGTCAATTGGAGCTAAAACCTCATAGTTTTTCAAATCATCTTCGGCTGCTTTTATTTGGGATTTTATATCCTCTATCTTCAAATCAAGCTGTTTTATTTGCATCTTAACCTCGTCGGTTGAAAACTTCAAAAGCAAGCTACCTGTTTTTATCATCTGCCCATTTTCAACAAAAACTTTCTCTATTCTGCCAGAAACAGGGCTTACAATGCTCTTTTTTGAAAATACCTCTAAAATACCTTCGCTAAGCGATGTCACTTTTTCACCGTTTGAAAGCTTTAAACTTACACTTGCCCTCATACCCTCAGTCAAGCTACCATTTTTGTTTGAAACTACCACCTTCGCATCAAACACCATCGCACCATCCTGGTTTTTGTATATCCTGCTTCCCAAGCCTTCAACAACACCGTCGACCCTGTCCATAAGATCAGATACCACAACCTCTGCCTTCTGTCCTCTTTTTACCTTTCCATAGCACCAGGCAGGAAACTGGACATTTAGCTTCATCCTCGAGTCATCAACAATAGTCATTATCTGCATTCCTTGACTGACAAGCATACCTTCACTTGTTGTAAGATTTTGCACAAACCCGTCCTGGGGAGATTTTAAAGTAAAGTTTTGAAGCTCTCTTCGAAAATTTTCTCTTTGAAGTTCAAGATCAAGAAGCTGTCTTTTCAAAGCCTCTATCTTAAAAACTGCCTGGCTGTCATCTATCTTAGCGATTAAATCTCCTTTTTTGACATACTGCCCGTTTTTGACAAAAATCTTTTCTAAAGTACCATTTACTTTTGATAAAACATTCCTTGTGCTGCTGCTTTGCACAATGCCAGATACCAAAAGTGTTTGCTTTAAAGAAATCTTTTCTACCTTTGCAGTCCTTGGCTTAGATGAAGCATCCTTTTTGCTCCCAGATGGCATAGTTAAAACAACTGTTAAAATAAATCCCACTAATATAAGTAACACAATAATTACAGCTTTTTGCCAGTTTTTTAGACCTTTTGCAGTGTTTTGCATGTGAGAATACTCTCCTTTTTTATCTGCCACCAAACTTCATAAAGTTTTGTGTAAACATTGAAACAATCGGCATTATGAGTGTGACTGCACTATAGACAATACTAACAATAATACTTTTTGCTTTGTTAAGTTCACAGGCAGCAAACACCCCAATCCCAATTAGTACATATCGCCATATAGCAAACACATGCAGGTATGTTCTTATAAAATACTTAAAATTCATTTGAATATCCAAAATGTTCAAATTTACGACCCTGGCATATATCACATAGAAGATGTAATATGGAATCATTACAAGATTTGCAACTGCCACAATTGTAAGTGCTTTTTTGTAATCAATCTCACCACCTGCAAGCCTTACAATTATGAGCAAGACAAAAGAAGCAATAAAAAATGAAATAATGGTATGTAAAAATGTTGTTCCTGCTAAATAGATAGGTGATTTTGTAAATTTTAGGGTTTTTAAAGTAGCTTCTTGCATTTGCGGATCTTCAGTGATTTTTTTTACATACTCTAACATAGCTTCATCTGAGATTTTGGGCAAAAACAACGTAGTAAGTGCTGCTACTATCGGTATAAAAAATATTAAAATCAAAAAGTCTGGCTTTTCTTTGACTTTCTGAAATACTTTTATTGGTGAAATAACAAGATTCAGAAGATTTGATGGCTTCAAGTATTCCATACCTTAAACTCCTCCTTTTTAATTTAATCAAAATTTGCACAGTTACTTCTATTTCTTATGATTATTAGAATATCAACCACCTTTTATATTATAATTCATTTTTCAGTTTAAAACAACAATATTTTATGAACCTTTAATTTTGTTAAAATATTTTATTTCTTGTTCTACAAATCACAAGGATTTAATTAAAATTGCGCTTAGGAAGTCAAATTATGCTAAACCTTTTAAACAAAAGCACCATAATTGTCACCAATCCATTTAGCCCATATATACCAACACTTTGCATAAAAAGTGATGTCAATATTATACATACTAAAAATATTGGTATTACAATTGCAATTTTACTCACTCTTTTTGCTTTTGATAACCATTAATGTGATCAAAAAGCTAAAACAAAATTTATTACAAAAAATATTATGATCACAAATTGCTGTTTCTATTATTTTTTTGTTTTTCTTCCTATTTTTAATAATTCTGCTTGAAACCACCCATGCCAAACAAATAATAAAATAAAAATTATTATTGCAGCTTTAATACTTTTAACATTAAAAAATACCTTTGCAATAACAGCACTCAATATAATTAAGATAACCCCAATAATATATAACCATATTTTTTTGTTACTCATTTTAAACCCTCCCTGACACAATTAATTAGCCTTTTGTAAAAAACCAAAGTCAATAATTTTATCATACATTAACTTATCATTATCTGAATGCGAAACAATTAAAAATGATTTATCCTGTTTTTTCATTTCAAAAATAATATTTGCCAAAGCTACTTTACTTTCTTTATCTAAACTATTAAATGGTTCATCCATGAGATACAACTCGGCATTTTTAGCCAGCATCATAGCTATAAACAATTTTTGTTTCATTCCTGCTGAATATTCTAAAATAGGTTGTTTTAGATACATATCTATATTTAATAAATTGCAAAATTCATACACTTTATTAGTGTACTCGTTTTCATTAAAAATATATGAAAAAAACTTTATATTTTTAAAGCCAGAAAGATTTTCAAGTAAATATATTCTGTCAGGAACATACGAAAATTTAAATTTTATATCAGAAAATTTTACTTGTTTACCATTCAAATAGGCTGCGTAAACCAGATTTTCATCATCAATTATTCCCATTAAAATTTTAAGAAATGTAGTCTTCCCACTTCCATTCGGTCCTATAATTTTTATTACCTCATTCTTATTTATAGACAAATTTAAATCTCTTATTATATACTTCTTCCCATCATAGCTATATCTGAGATTTTCTATTTGTAGATAAGCCATTTTATTTCACCTCAATAACGTGTAAGTTAATAATTTTTTATGCGTAATAAGATACAAGAGATTCGATAATTGCGGCACAAGCTACAAGAACAGTTGCCAAAAAAATTAAAAAAAGAACTCCTCTTAAATATATGTATGAGTGTCTTTGTTGATTCATTGAATTTTTTGAAATTACATAAACAACTTTCAAAGGATAATAACCTAACGACGAAAAAAGTAAAAACCCGGTAATCTCAAATATAGCATGTGGCAATATGTATCTAATAATTGGTAGCCACCCATAACTATTATAAACACTTGCAAGAATATAGCCCAAAGTAATTCCATTATATATAACGTAAAACGTTGTCCCTATCCCAAATGATATAATACCAAAAAGTAAAGCCTTTGAGCAAGTTAATATATTATTTTTAAATATATCTAAAAACGTCAATTTAGTTAAATTTATTTTAATATCTTTATTATAGCCTATAAGAATCCCTACACTTAAAGAAAGTCCATAAAACATAAGTGCAATTAAAAATAAGGGTTTAATCTCTTTAATAGTCTTTATTATAACTATCCTTAATTTTTCTTTTTTTTGCATAATTATCAACCTTCCCAACCCCTATACATAGACTTGAAACATAACAAAAACAAACAGCTATATAACAATACAACCATTCAACACCTTTAAGTAAAGAAAATATTGAGTTAACCATCAATAAGCAATTTGGTATAAATAATAAATAGTATCTTACAATTGTAATTGGAGCTTTAAGCGTAGTCATAATAAACCCATTATTTTCTGTCTCACTATATATGAGTAAATGTTGTATGTTTTTTGTGAAATATAAGTAATAAGGTTTTATTAATTGAACTATCGCATGCTTCATTGCAAACAAAATTATTAAAATATTGAACAAAAGAAAAACTGCCTTTAATTTCAAACTATACAAAAATATTAGTGTTATTAATAACGAACTAATCAGTATCGGTAAAGCAGAAAAAACAATTAGAACTTTAATTTTCGGTATCATTAGACCATCCCAAAATCTAAAATCTTCGCTACAGTATATTGCTAAACTTACTTTTTTGTCATAATTAAATTTAAATAAGTCTTCAATAATGAAATTGCATGTTCCAATATATCCATACATAATAAGATAAATACATATAAAATGAATAATTATGGAAACATAAAAACTCTGAATTGTTCCAACTACTGCTATACTCACACCTGTTGCAAAGAATAATTCGGATGGGAAAAGACATTCTATAATTTTATTTGGCTCTAAATTTTTGAGATAATTCATAAACAAGCATATATCCTTATAAAATCCAGCTTTTAATGAATTGTTATTTATTTTTGGTTTAGCATATCTACAAAATAAGTAACAAAATATGCTTTTTACTATACCATTAATGCTTCTTCCTTCTTTATAATGGAAAAGTCTTTTAGATTTGCCAAAGTTCTTTCTTAATATATAAAATATTATAAAGCAAATAATAATTTCTATTATTACAGCTACTATGTATGTCTTATAATTTTTCAACATATTATTAACTATATTAGACAAATCTTCTACTTTATGAACATAGTAATAATACTTTTTGTTAAAATGATTATTCATAATATTATCAAGGTTAATTAACATTTTTTCTAAAGGCACTTTTAAAGCTTTATACTTATTTATAATTGCACGTAAATCATAGATAAATTGAATTCCAAATTTAGCCATAAAAAATACAATTAACGTTGCGCAACTTCTCGAAAAAAGAAATGAAAAATAAATTCTATATGTAGTATTACTGTTTAAAATATATTTTAAACAGTAAATTAACAAAAAAAGTACTTCAATAAATACATAAAACACTAAAAGCCAAGTCATATTATGTAATAATGTTAAAATTATTATGAGAAACTTCATTAAAACAATTTCAATTTGTCTCGAAAAGTAGGGATACAGAAAAAACATCTTAAATGCTATTTCCTTGTTTGGTAAATATATGCATAATAACTCAAATTCTGATTTCTGTTGTAACCTACTTAGGCTAACGTTATAAAACAAATTTAAGCTTATCAATAAATAAACTAATAAAAAGATTAAACATTCCAATATTTTTGTTATAATTATTCGAAATCTTTAACATCATACTTACTACGTAATAGAAAAAGACAAGACTTAATATTTTTAACAGAATATAAATAATCTCCCATCTTTTTAAATTGAAAATTTTAGCAATTCTTTTATATTTTTTCGATAATTCTTCTTGGACAAGCAAAAAATATATTTTCAAAAACCTTGCCACTTTAACCCCCTCTTATCAATTTCGAGCTCTTAAAAAATCTTTAATTAAAAAATTTAATTTTGTGATAAAAGCTGTCCAGCCACCTGCCAAGATAACAGCACTAACCCCAGCTGTAAGAATAGATGTTAAAGCTAATATAATTGAAACTATTGTGGATCCAGTAAGTATAATATTTACGACAAGTATAGTTCAAAAATAAACTAATATCCATTAGTAATATAAATGTAGAACTATTACAGATAAACAATAGTATTTTCTCCACACTTTTTCATCCACTTAATATTTTAGTATCTCAGCTTCTCTACTTTCTTTATTTAGAGTATTTTACTTTCAAACCATTTTTTCTGTAAATTTTTTCTTGAAACTTCTATGCAAATTTTATCTTATATATTTTCACTCTGTCAATGCCGTTTTTTGCCTATTTATAGTTAAATTTTTAAATGAAGGCATATTTTCTCATATAGCTTAAAATTTCTCTAATTTTCTTGAGTTTAAAAAGCCAAACCTGCAAACAGTTAAAATATATGGTTTCTGCGTTTAGAAAGAAAAAGCCATAAGTCAACTTGTTCAGTAATCTTTAAAAGTTTTTGACTTCAAGCTTTATTTTCAAACTAACAACTCTACACCACCGCAAACTGACTCATATAAAGGTTATAATAAAATCCTCTCTTTTGCAAAAGCTCTTCATGCGTTCCCTGTTCAACAACTTGACCATTGTTTATAACCAAAATCAAATCAGCATTTCTGATAGTAGAGAGTCTGTGAGCGATGACAAAGCTTGTTCGACCTTGCATGAGCTTTAGCATTGCCTCTTCTACATGCTTTTCTGTCCTTGTGTCGATATTGCTTGTCGCCTCATCTAAGATGAGTATTGCAGGGTCAGATAAGATTGTCCGGGCTAAAGCCAAAAGCTGTCTCTGTCCTTGGCTAAGGTCTGCCCCGCCATCTGTTAGCACTGTTTTGTAGCCGTGTGGCAGATGTTTTATAAACTCATGAGCATTTGCAATTTTAGCTGCTTTTATAACTTCGTCGTCTTTTGCTGTGAGCTTTCCATAACGAATATTTTCCATAACAGGCTCAGAGAAAAGGTATGTGTCCTGAAGCACAATCCCAAGGCTTTTTCTCAAAGACTCTCTTTTTATCTTCCTTATATTAATCCCATCAATGAGAATCTCACCTCTGTCAATATCATAAAACCTTGTAAGCAAATTGACAATTGTAGTTTTGCCAGCACCAGTTGGACCTACCAAGGCTATCATCTGCCCCGGTTTTGCATGAAAGCTTACATCTTTTAAAACAGGTTCACCTTCTTTGTAAGAAAACCACACGTTCCTAAATTCAACCTCACCCTTGATATTTGTAAGCTCAATAGCATCTTTTTCATCTTCTCTTTCTTCTTCCTCGTCCATTATCTCAAATACTCTTTCTGCTGCAGCAAAGGCAGATTGAAGCTGGTTGAACTGGTTCGCAAGCTCATTTAAAGGACGTACAAACTGTCTTGCGTACTGGACAAAGCTTGCAATACTGCCTACTGAAACAGCACTTTTTAGCGCTAAATACCCTCCTACTGCTGCAACAATTATGAAAGCAAAGTTGTTGAGCATATTCATAAGCGGTGGAATTACCCCAGATAGAATCTGGGCTTTTATTCCAACCGATGTTAGCTGCCTGTTTATATCAATAAACTTGTTTATCTCCTTTTCCTCTCTTGTGAACACCTTTATCACTTTTTGACCTGTGATGTCCTCTTCAATAACCCCATTGAGTTTTCCAAGTAGTTTTTGGTTTTGTGAAAAGTACTCTTTTGTGTAATTAGCAATCCAGTTTGTTAAAACGAACATAAGAGGCACAATAAGCAGAGTACAAACTGTTAAAATGGGGCTTATTGTCAACATGACAATGACAGAGCCCACAAGTGTAATTACGCTTGAGAAAATAGAAGTGATACTTGCATTGATGGTGTTGTTGACAACATCTATATCGTTTGTAAGCCTACTCATCAGATCGCCATGAGCGCGTGTGTCAAAGATTTTTATAGGAAGTCTTTGAAGCTTTGAGAACATATCATTTCGCATATTGAAAACAACTTTCTGTGAAATTTTCATCATGCTATAGCCTTGAAAATATGCAAAGAGCGAGTTTAAAATATATAAAACAATCATTGCAAAGATTATATTTACAAGCCCTGTAAATTTTCTGGGGATTATATACCTATCTATGGCTTTTTGTACCAAAAGCGGCGAGACTATTGAGATAAATGAGCTAATTGTTATTAGCAAAAACACACCCAAAAGTGCAATTTTATAACTGCTAAAATAACCCCATAACCTTCTGAGTGTATTTTTTAAATCCTTTGGTTTTGCAGAAGGATGAAAAAATCTGTACCCTGGTCCTCTTCCTGGTCCAGGACCAGGTCCAAAGGCAGGTTGCGGTGTTTGCACCTCTTTTCTTCTTCCTTCAGGCAACTTCTTTTTCCCCCTCTCCCATTTGAGTCTGGTAAATCTCCTGATAAATCGGGCAGCTCTTTAAAAGTTCTTCATGTGTACCCTGTGCTACAATCCTTCCACCATCCATCACCAAAATTTTGTCTGCATGCTTTATAGAAGAAATTCTTTGAGCAATTATAAATGTAGTGGTACCTTTGATATATTCTTTCAAGGCTGCTTGGATTCTCTTTTCTGTTGCCATGTCAACAGCTGATGTGCAGTCGTCTAAAATGAGTATCTTTGGCTTTTTTAAGATAGCTCTTGCAATAGAGATTCTCTGTTTTTGCCCACCGGAAAGATTCACACCTCGCTCAGATACTTCTGTGTCATAACCCTTTTCAAAACTCATTATAAAGTCATGAGCCTGGGCAACTTTTGCTGCCTCTATTATCTCTTCCATTGATGCATCTTCATTTCCCCATGCAATGTTATCTTTTATAGTCCCTGTGAAAAGTACAGTATCCTGCAATACCATGCTGATATTCTTTCTCAAAACAGTCACATCATAGTCTTTAACATTTATTCCGTCAATCAAAATCTCGCCTTCTGTAGCATCGTAAAGTCTTGGGATAAGACTTACTAAAGTTGATTTTCCTGAACCTGTTGTACCGATTATCCCAACAACTTCACCTGGCTTTGCAACAAAAGAGATCCCATCAATGGCAGGGCTGTTTTCTTCTTCATTATAATAAAATGTGACATTTCTAAATTCTACCTTTCCTTCTTTTATAGGAGTTGTAATTGCCCCATCTTTGTTCTTGATGTCAATCTCACAATTCAAAACCTCATTTATTCTCTCAGCAGACGCACTGGCCCTTGTAATGAACAAAAAGATATTGCCTATCATCATTAACGAAAATAGAATTTGCAATGTGTAGTTTATAAATGCCATAAGTTCACCAACCTGCATATTGGCTGCTTTTATCTGAACTGCCCCAAACCATACAACCCCTACCATACTCATGTTCATCACAAGCACAAAAAGTGGCATTGTAATTACAATCAGTCCAAAGGCTTGGAATGATATATTCAAAAGGTCTTGATTTGCCTTTAAAAACCTTGACTTTTCATGTTCATGCCTGACAAATGCCTTTACAAGTCGAGCTCCCAGTAAATTCTCACGCATAACTGCATTGACCCTATCTATTTTCTTTTGAAGAGTTGAAAACAGTGGAAAACTCTTTTTGACCATAAAGTAAAATACCAAAATTACAAAGGGAATTGCAATAAACAAAATGATGGAAAGCTTTGGATTTATCATAACTGCCATCACAAGCCCACCAATGAAAAGAAGAGGTGCACGCACCACAATCCTCAGCATCATCATGACAACATTCTGAATCTGCATAACATCGTTTGTAAGCCTTGTGATAAGAGTTTCTGGCTTGAATTTATCAATGTTTTTGAACGAAAATGCCATTACCTTCTTGAACAGGTCATTTCTTAAATCAAATGCAAAATTCTGGCTTGCAATACTCGAGAAAACAACACATCCGCCACCGCCAACCACCCCAATTAACGCTGCCAAAATCATCAAAAGCCCGGTTTTGAAAATGTATGCCATATCCCCGTTTTTGAGTCCAACATCTATTATTCTCTCCAAAAACCTTGGCTGCATGAGGTCCATCACAACCTCTAAAAGCATAAAAAGCGGAGCCAATACCACTGCCCATGTATAGGGTCTTAAATATCTAAAAAGCTTAAACATTAATTTCTTCATCCCCCTTTTGCTGACCTGTACTTATCATTTTCACCACAAGCTTTTTTAGCCTTTTTAGCAAATACCAAAGTTCCTCGATCTCGTCCTCAGAAAGCTTTTCAAGACTTTTTCCCAGGTTTTGATTTACCCATTGCATATGAAGTTCAAGCAACCATTTGCCTTTTTCTGTCGTTTTGATTATGGAAATTCTCCTGTCTGATTCATCTTTTATCCTATCTATATACCCTTCTGAAATAAGTTTGTCTAAAACTGGTGTCATGTTGGGTGCAGAGATAGAAAGCCTTCTTGCAAGCTCAGATATACTCATTGGTCCAAAACTATCTACGACATGCAAAATATGGATAAATCGTGGTGGGAGCCCATACTTTTCAGTAAATTCGTCCTTTTTTAAAATGTTTTTTGTTATCATCGGAAATATAGATAACATATTTTCAGCTATTTGACCTAAAATTTTTTTAGAGAGATTCACTCTTGTGCACCACCTTTTTAAAAAAATTTGAAATTGCAATTGAAAAATAATATAATATCCAAAAAAAATGTTATTTTAACATAAAGAAGTTTCAAAAATTATTATAAAAATATAATCGACTTTTATTGAAACCTTATATGATTAATATGAAATAGTTATTTTTACATAACTATTATAACACATTTACCTGACCATCAGCAAAATTTTTATGAAGGAGCTGACAAAATGATAGGTCTTGGGACTATTGTAAACACTGCTGCTGTAATTGTAGGCTCGATTTTGGGGCTTGTGTTAAAGTTTGGAATCCCAGAAAGGTTCAAATCTACAATTATGCAGGCAATATCGCTATCTGTCATCTTCATCGGAATATCGGGGGTGCTTCAGGGCATATTCAAAGTTCTAAATAGCGGCAGAATTGACAGGCAGTACATAATGCTTATGATATTCTCACTTGTAATTGGCGGATTTGTAGGTGAAATATTGAAAATTGAAGATTTTTTGGACAGACTTGGTGAGAAAATAAAAAAGGCAGTATCGAAGGTGATAAAATCAGAAAATTCTACATTTACAGAGGGGTTTGTCACGGCAAGCCTTGTGTTCTGTGTTGGAGCCATGGCAATTGTAGGGTCTTTGGAAGATGGACTGAATCGCAATTTTTCTATTCTCTTTGCAAAGTCTATTTTAGACGGAGTAACATCCATAATATTTTCAGCAACACTTGGAATAGGCGTTATGTTTTCAAGCGTTGCAGTGCTTATATATCAAGGTAGCATAACTCTTTTAGCTGGCTTGATAAAACCATTTTTGACAGACACAGTTGTTTTGCAGATGTCAATGGTAGGCTCTGTTTTGATATTTGCAATAGGTCTTAATATGCTTGGAGTATCTAAAATCAAAGTGGGCAATCTTCTCCCTGCAATATTTGTGCCTGCCCTGTGGTATGTGGTTAACTTGCTAATTTGAATTTTTTAGACTTTTGGAACTGGCATGTCTTTACTGATTATTTTTTAGAAATTCCTCAGGAAGCTGAAGACTTTAGAGAAACTCTTTTAGAAATTTTTAAGATAAGGCTGGAAAAAAGGAATAAAAGTGCTTGAACATCAAAATAAGTTGAGTATATTGAAAAGAGTTAACTTTATTTACTTAGAAATTGAAGATTTGGAACAGTATAAAAACTCAACTTTTGAAGAATATAGGAAAGACAGGTTTATAAGGCGAAACGTTGAAAGAATAATTGAAAATATTGCAAATGCTATAATCGACATATTAAAAATTATTATTGCAAACTCAGATGTTCAAGTACCTGACTTTTACAGAGAAATGATATTAAAACTTTCTGAATTCAATATAATAGATATTGCTCTCGCTACATCTATCGCAGAAGTTGCAAGATTGCACAATATACTAGCTCACCAATATTTAGATATTCGATGGGAATATTTAAAAAATTTTATTGACGAAAAATAGGAGATGTTTATAAATTTTTAGAGAATATTTTGAATTTTGTAAATTCTATTTGGTCATTTATGTTTAATGAAGCATAAATATTACTTTGTATTTTTTCTTTAAATTTCTATGGAATTCACGAAACTAAAAAATTCATAAGTACTAAATTTTTATTTTTAAACTTAAAGAATTTACTTAGAAAAAAAATCATCATCTTGACCAATTAAAAAAATATTCTTGATATAGTGGCAAAAATTAATAAACAGTTTTAAACATATTAAGATTTTTGATAAAATATATTTGCATACGTAAAAGAAGGCAGAATAAGAGTAACAGTTATGCCAAATGGATTTTATAATTATAACCAGGAAGACGTATACAAAATTTTTATGAAAGGTGTTAAAAGAAAAACATATATTTGTGCAAGAGTTTCAACTCCAAAACAAAAGAGGTGTTTGAAGATAATAGTCAAGAGAGTGGAGAGAATACAGATAAAGAGAAATCATGAGTTTTGGAATTATTGTGATAAAGTGTGTTTTGCAGCAAAGAATTTATACAACTTTGCAAACTACACTGTAAGACAGGAATTTATACACAATGGCAGATGGATAAGATACAGAGAACTTGACAAAATGTTAAAAGAACATGAGACTTATAAAAACTTGCCTGCCCAAACATCACAGCAAATCCTAAGACTTCTTGATAGGAACTGGAAGTCATTTTTTAAAGCTATAGAAGAATGGAGTAAAGATAAAACCAAATTTTTGGGCAGACCTAAATTGCCAAAGTATAAGAAGAGAGACGGCAGGAGCATAGCTATTTTCACAAATCAGTAGTGCAGGATTAAAAATGGTTATTTGACTTTTCCGAAGACAGAATTAAAGCTAAAGACAAGAATAACAGACAAATTAAAAGAAGTCAGGATAATTCCAAAAGGAAGCATTTATGTAGTTGAAATAGTTTATGAAAAGGAAATAGCAAAGATACAAAGACCACCAAAGAGGATAGCAGGAATAGATTTAGGGCTTAATAACTTTGTAACTTTAGTAAATAACATAGGCATAAAGCCTATTGTTATTAATGGCAAAGTTATTAAGTCAATAAATCAGTATTACAACAAGAAAAGAGCACAGCTTATGAGTTATGTAGGCAACAGAGGCAGTAGCAAAAGAATAGAGAAGTTGACTTTAAAGAGGAACAACAAGATTAAGGATTTTATGCACAAAGCAAGCCGTTTTATAGTTAATTGGTGTAAACAATATGATATAGACACCCTTGTTGTTAGGTATAATCCGAATTGGAAGCAGGAGATAGAGCTTGGCAAAGTAAATAATCAAAATTTTGCTTCGATACCATTTTATCAGTTTGTAAATATGCTCAAATATAAGTGTGAAGAAGAAGGAATTAACATAATAATTACAGAAGAGAGCTACACAAGTGGCTGCAGTTTTTTAGATGGAGAAGAAATCAATGAAATAAACTATAATCCACGTCGAAGAATAAAGAGAGGCTTATTTAGGAGCAACAAAGGGATATTAATAAATGCGGATGTGAACAGTGCGTATAATATTATAAGAAAAGTATTCCCCGAAGAATTTGCTAAGGGGATAGAGGGTGTGGGGTTACACCCAGTTAGGCTGAATATAGTCTAACTAAGAATAGTGTTTAATAAAATTTTTAATTATTTTTAATATTTTAAACACTATTCATAACTTAAAACGAGAAAAGGGGTACAATTGTTAATAGAAAAGTGTTTTTTCTCAAGTAAGTTTTGTCGGTAACCGGCACCCGACTAATAAAATGCCGGCTCGTAAGTTCTCAAAAAAGAGCCCTCTATTTTGAGGGCTCTTATTCTATATATTCTAAAAAAGGGGAAATCATGCGTGAAACCTCAACTCCACTTTTTATCCAAACTCCTCAACAAAGAAAGGGGCGGAGGTAAAGGACAAAGCCTTTGACCAATCCAGCCCCTTCCAAAATCTATTCTAAAAGGAGGAGTCTCTTGTTGGCATCTTTTGTTCTTTTCTCGTTAGCCTTTCTACTTAATATTTAACCCAAAATTTTTTAAAAAAGTATAAAGAAATGTTTAAAAATTTGTAAACAATCTTTTAATAAAAACATGACATATGTCACTACAAAAATTTCTTCAATAGTATATTCTAATTATTGAAAGAAAATATATTTAAATGCTTAAGAAGGTGATGGGAAATTATGACTGTGCTTGAAATCAAAAACCTTGTAAAAAGATATGGAAATGTTTTAGCACTTGACAACCTGTCACTGACAATCAAAGAAGGTGAAGTTTTCGGGCTTTTGGGACCAAATGGTGCAGGCAAAACTACATTTATAAATTGCATACTGGGACTTACTAACATCGACAGAGGCGAAATTTATATATTCGAAAAACCTTTAAACAAAGCTTTAAAAGAGTTAAAATCACAAATTGGAATTGTACCACAGGAAATTTCGCTCTACAGCAACCTAACTGTGTATGAAAACTTAAGCTTTTTTGGTTCGCTTTATAACCTCTCAGGGAAGCTTTTGAAAGAGAGAATAGAGTTTGCTTTAGAGTTTGTTCAGATGCAGGATAGCATCAAAAAACAGGTCAAAAACCTATCTGGCGGGATGAAAAGAAGAATAAACATTGCAGCAGCTCTTCTTAATAGCCCCAAACTTCTTATTATGGATGAGCCAACTGTTGGAATTGACATATACTCAAGAAAACTAATTTTAGAATCTGTGCAAAAACTTGCGCAAAGCGGCATTACAATAATCTATACAACCCACTACATTGAAGAGGTTGATAGAATTTGTACATCTGTTGCGTTCATAAATAAAGGAACAATCATCGAATATGGCTCAAAAGAATTTTTATTAAAAAAACTGTCAGATACAAATATTATCAGGATAAAATTGAGCAAGATTTTAGATGAGGTTCTGACAAAAATCAAAAACTTAGATGGAGTTGAAAGTGTAGCTTTTACTGGAGATGAACTTACAGTTTCTGTTGAAAAGTCAAAAAATCTTATAAAAGAGATTGTCGAAACTTTGTCTCAGGATGGATGTGAAATACTTTCCATATCTTATGAAAAGCCCACAATGGAAAAGCTCTACTTTGCAGTGATGGGCTATACCATAGATGAAAAAGGAGAGATTGTCCATGAGAGCAGCAGTTAAAGCCTTTTTATATACTTTAAAAGAAAATGCTATGAGCATTCCCCTGCTTTCTATAATGCTAATCTTCCCAATCATCTTGATTTTCATACTTGGAACTGCACTGTCTGGATATTTTAAACAAGTTGATATTCCGAAGATGAATATAATCATTGTTGAAGTAAATCTCAAGCCAAGCATTTATGATACTATTTTAAAATACGATAAAACTTTTACTAAGTTATTCAATGCAGAAGTTTTTGCTTCCAAGTCGGCTGCACTGAAAAAGTTTTCATCTTCTAATAAATACGTTGCTGTTGTGACATTCAAAGAGCATCAAAGGAATAACCATTCAAATTATAGCCCTTTTGGGAATTTTGACATTGAAATTACCTCAAAAGGAGGTTCACAAGAAGCTGGATTTGTCAAAGTGTATTTTAATATTTTTGCAAACTACTACAAATTTGCAAGAAGTATTTATTCACCTTCTGACATACCAAAATCAATAAATTTTGAATCTGCATTTTCGGGTCACTTCCCAAGAGCTCTTGATTACTATGCTGTTGCAATGGTTGTTATGATGGCACTGTACGGCAGTTTTGGTGGTATTGCAGTAATTGAAGAAGAAAGAAAACAAAATACTCTCATAAGGCTTTTTGCATCACCTAAAAATCCGCAAATTATATTTGTTTCAAAAGCTTTTGCTCAGATGGTATTTTTGTATATTCAGCTTTGCTTAATAGTGCTTTTTTCAAAATACATCTACCAAGCAAACTGGGGTGAAAATCTTTGGATTATATTCTTACTTCTTTTTATCTACAGCATCTTTGCTATACTTTTTGGAATTTTTATTGCTCTTATCTCTAAAAACTATATACTCTCAAATGTTATAGTTAGCTCATTTGCTGTAATATCTACCTTTTTGGCAGGAGGATATGTAAGAATTGATATCAGCACAAAATTTTTAAGTTTCCTTAGAGACATTCTACCAAACTGTGCTGTACAGTCTGCATTTTTTACCATAATCTACAATCCAAGTGAAATAACACATGTCAAAAATGTTTTTGTATATCTTTCTCTTCTTTGTTTGATTATTGCTCTCACTAGCATACTTTTAATGAGGAAGGTGAAACTATGGCAGTTTTCAAGATAAATATAAAACGCCTTTTGAAAGACAAATTCAATCTATTTTTGATGATTATACTTCCTTCAATTGCAGTTGCTCTTTCAACCTTTTTTACATTAAGCGTTGAATCTTCTTATAAAATTGGAATTATCACAGACAAAGAAAAAAGCAAGGTTGTAAAACTAATTGAAAAAGAGCTCAAAAAATGTTTTGATGTTAAAACCTTTGACCCTACCAAATCAATTGTAAGCCAGATGATTCAAAGCGGTATTGACTGTGTTGTTGTTTTAAAGAACAAGTCAGTTGATGATATTATTAATGAAAAACAGAAAAATATAAAAATATATACATTTGGAAAGTCTGAAACGCATATTATTTTGAAGGAATATCTAAACAGTGTGTTTAAAATACTTGCTGCTCAAAAGCGTATAAACAGCTCTAAATTTTTAGAGTCTTCAAAGTATATTTTTGAGCATTCTCCAATTGTATTAAATAAAATTTTTCAGCACCAGTCAAATTCTATTTCAATTGCTTTTGCCTCAGGATTTTTTATAATGTCTCTGCTCTGGCTTGCATTAAATGCTTCTAACATAATATTAAAAGACTACCAGGAAAGAGTTATTCTGCGAATTTTATGCTCACCAATTTCAAAGCAAAGCTATATTCTGCAGTCTATCTTGACCATATTTTCCATTACATTTTTACAGCTAATTTTTTTTGTGCTGCTATGTTCGTATGCATTTAGACTTACTTTTGGAACTAACATACTTATTGTTATTTCAGTTCTCTCCATTTGTAGCTTTATGTTTGTTGCTTTTGCTGTAATGTTTATAAGTATAGTTAATGACATGAGAAAACTTGCAAGTTTGAATTCAATGGTCGTAACAATAATGTGCATGCTTGGTGGCTGCTACTGGCCGCTCAGCATTATGCCAAAGTTTCTTCAAAAGATTGCATTGTTTTTCCCAACAACATACGCAGTAAATCTAACAAAGAATGTGCTAACTGGCAAATCCATAGAAAGTATGATGGTTGACATTGGGATAGTTACAGCATTTTGTCTGTTTTTTACACTTGCGGGCATAAAGCAGCTTTCTAAAAATGTAATGTCAAAGCTGTGAATTTGTAAAAAGGCACCTTATTCAGGTGCTTTTACTTTTTTTGAATATTATGTACTCTCCATATCTGAGTTCAAACTCTTCCGGAAATACAAAAGTTGACAAATCAATCTCAGTAATAATTTTGGGCTTTTCTGTACAATATGATAAAATAAATTTTAGCAATAACAACTATGCTGGAAAAGAAAATGCTTTCATTCATTATAAGCGCCTATACTCTTTGGAGTTTATATGAGGATGGCAAGCTTTCTAAAATAGCCATTTTGTTCTTACTTCTATTTTTGTCATTAGAATTCTTAAAAACTGAATATCTAAAATCCATATACCATACGGCAGCTGCTGCCTTTGCAGAGCTGGTCATAATATTTTTTGCTATTTTTCTTTGTGGTTGGAGATTTTTCTTTCTAATACCTACTGTTGTGTGTACATTTTTACACCATAGAAACAAGATATCAATTTACTCAATTGCCTCTATACTCTTTATCAGTCTTTTTCTTATCCCTTCAAAGATGGTAAGGGAATATGTTTTTGTCTGCGTTTTTGTTTTCTCTTTAAAATTAGTCACACAAATGCTGCAGGATAGCAAGCACGAATACTTAGAAAAAATTGACCATTTAAGACTTTTAAACTTGCAGCTGAGCAAGTTAAAAACACAGCTTTTAGAGTCGCAGCAGACAATAGAACGTCTTGCTGCACAAAACCAGCAGATGAAAATAGCAACTTCTTTGCACGACACATTGGGGCACAACTTGGCAGCGCTGAATATCCAGCTCAATGCCATAAAGAGCTTGCTGGAGAAAAAAGGAGTACTTGAAGATGCTCAAATAAGCCAAATCATATCTTCATGCTTGCAGCAGACTCAAACATCTTACGAAAGTTTGAGAAAGTTTGTCTATTCAATGAAAAACTCTTTTGAAACCAAAGAAAAGTACTTATCTCAATTGATAGAAAATTTTAACTTCTGCAACATAACATTAAACCGCAGCGGAGACATTGAAAACATTCCATCACACGTATTTGAAAATCTAATGGCAATCCTCAAAGAAGCTCTTTTAAACGTGGCAAAACACTCAAATGCTACTCAAGTAGCTGTATCTTTGGAATCAAAACCAACATATGTGCGTCTTGCTGTGCATGACAATGGCAAGAAAAAAGGAGAAATAAAAGAGGGCGTTGGGCTCATGAGCATAAAACTTCGAGCAAAGTCTATGGGCGCAACAGTCAACATTGACAACCATGCTGGATTTTCAATAGTGGTATTTGTCCCATTAAAAAGCAGGAGGGAAGATTACTTTGAAAAAACCTAAGGTCTTAATTGTTGATGATAACCCTGCCGTTTTGGACGGTCTTAAAATTATCCTTGAGCTTGAAAATTTTGAGGTTGTAAGCCTTTGCACCAATGCAAAAGAAGCAGTAGAGTTTCTCGAAAAGAAGCATGCTGACGTTGTTCTTATGGATATTAGAATGCCTGTTATGGATGGTATTGAGGGAACTTTTAATATAAAAACCAAATTTCCAAATGTCAAAGTGATAATATTAACAACATTTTGTGAAAAGGATTACATAGAAAAGAGCCTGAGCTTTGGCGCAGATGGGTACATCCTTAAAAGCTCTGATGCAAAGCATATTGTGAATTCTATTTTGTCTGTGCTTGACGGTAAGGTTGTTATGGACAAAGAAATTGCTTTATACATTTCAGATGTATTGAAAAGGACCAGTAAACAGTTACTTGAAAAAACACAAAACCTTACTGAAAGAGAGCTTGAAATTGCAAAGCTCATATCACAAGGATACTCAAATAAGGAAATTGCAAGGATGCTTTTCATCTCTGAAGGTACAGTAAGAAACTACATAACATCCATTCTTCAAAAGTTAAATCTTAAAAATAGAACCCAAATTGCAGTATACTATCTTACTAAATTTTCTTAATCTCAAAAGCGTAAGACATAGGCATTTGTTAACAATTGTTACTCAAAGGTATGCTTGAATAAATGGTCATAAAAAAATATAATCTATCTGTACCCTGTTTATGTAGACCTTTTGTCGGAGTGATTTTTAATGTATAAGATAATGATTATTGAAGACGATATATCTATTGCTGAAACTATAAAAAACCACTTGTCCAAATGGGATTTCGACGTACGTTATGTTACAGATTTTAAAAATATCATTGAGTGCTTTATTCAATTTGAGCCACATCTCGTGTTAATTGATATAATATTGCCTTTTTACAACGGGTTTTACTGGTGTAACGAAATACGTAAAATATCAAAAGTTCCTATTATGTTTATATCTTCTGCAAGCGATAATATGAATATCATAATGGCTATCAATATGGGTGGAGATGATTTTATTGAAAAACCTTTTGATTTGAACGTCCTTACAGCAAAAGTCCATGCCCTGATAAGGAGAACTTACTCATTTGTCTCAAATATAAACCTTATTGAGCACAAGGGAGTTATTTTAAATCTCAATAATACCACTCTAATTCATCAAAATAAAAAAATTGAGTTAACAAAAAATGAATACAAAATTTTGCAATTGCTTATGGAAAATGCCGGAAGAGTGGTATCCCGTGAAGAAATTATGCAACACCTTTGGCAAAGTGATAGCTTTATTGACGATAATACTCTTACAGTAAATATAACAAGGCTTCGCAAAAAGTTAGCTGAGTTAGGTCTCGAAAATTTTATCAAAACCAAAAAAGGCATTGGATATATTATAGAATGAGGGGAAAAAATATGAAGGATTACATAAACATTATAGGGGCATATTTAAAACGGAATATGTTGCTTATCATTTATCTGTTGGTTTCAAGCTGTATATTTTTTTCTATTTCATTCCTTTATTCTCTTCCTTTAGAACCCACAGTTTATAGCTTAGTACTAATATATATTTTTGCATTTATCATTGGAATTACTGACTTTTTCTCATTTTATAAACAACATATAACACTTGAAAAACTAAAACGAAACATTACGATTGCGGATTTTTCTTTTCCAATTGCAAAGGATTTGATTGAAAAAGATTATCAAGAACTAATTAAAATCATTAATGAAAGCAAAATTGAAATTTTAACTAATAATGAGAAAGTCTATAGAGATATGATTGATTATTACACAGCATGGGCACATCAAATTAAAACACCCATAGCTGCTATAAAGCTGGTTTTACAAGCAGAACAATCAAAAATTAGCAGTGAACTTTTAGAACAACTATTCAAGGTAGAGCAGTATGTTGAAATGGTTCTTCAATATCTTCGTATGGAAAATATGAGCAATGACTTACTACTTAAGAAATATTCACTTGACCATATTGTAAAACAAGCGCTACGAAAATATTCTCTAATTTTTATACGTAAAAAAATAAAACTCAATTACAAAGAATTAAACTGCCATGTGTTAACTGACGAAAAATGGCTAACATTTGTTATTGAACAAATACTTTCAAATGCGCTTAAATATACAAACCCCGGTGGTCAAATCTCTATTTATATGGAAAACAATTTGCCAAATACATTGGTTATTGAAGATACAGGCATAGGTATTGCAAAAGAGGATTTGCCCCGTGTTTTTGAAAAAGGCTTTACAGGATATAACGGTCGCTTGGACAAAAAATCTACAGGTATTGGACTTTACCTTTGCAAGCGGATTTTAGATAAACTATCACACAAAATTATAATCGAATCAGAAGTTGGAAAGGGTACAAAAGTAAAAATCAACTTTGATACTGTTGATATAGCACCAGATTAGTTTATCTAATTAAAACCTTACTAAAATGTAAGATTGAGAAGAGAAAATGTAAGCCAAAAATAAGGCAAGCATTTTCTCTTTTTTGTTATAATGAACAGGAATAAAAAAGTCAATTTTGCACTCGGAGGGAAGTAAAATATGACACATGTTCTTTTAGAAGTAAATAGTTTAAAGAAAATCTACACAACAAGGTTTGGTGGAAATCCTGTTCAGGCACTTGCAAGTGTATCCTTTTCAGTAGAGCAAGGAGAATATATAGCTATTATGGGCGAATCTGGTTCAGGTAAAACAACACTGTTAAACATCATTGCAGGTTTTGATAAACCTACAAGCGGTAAAGTATTACTAAATGGCAGAGAAATTACGTCAATGAATGAAAAAGAAATCTCAGCCTTCAGACGAAATAACATAGGCTTTGTGTTTCAAGATTACAATCTTCTTGACACATTTTCTATACAAGACAACATCCTGTTACCTCTTGTCTTAGCAGGAAGACCATATACAGAAATGTATGAGAGGTTAAAACCTGTTGCTGAAAAACTTAGAATTTCTGATATTCTCTCAAAATATCCTTATGAGGTCTCAGGCGGACAAAAACAAAGAGCTGCAATTGCCCGTGCACTTATTACAAAACCCCAGCTTATTCTTGCCGATGAACCAACTGGTGCTCTTGACTCACATTCATCCGAAGAATTATTAAGACTATTTGCCGAGATAAATAATGAAGGTCAAACAATTCTTGTAGTCACACACAGCATAAAAGTTGCAAGCTATGCAAAAAGAGTTATGTTTATAAAAGACGGAGAGATTTTTCATCAAATTTATAAAGGTTCAATGTCAAATGATGAAATGTATCAGAAAATCTCCGATACGCTTACCATGATTGCAACAGGAGGTATCCGAAATGCTTAAATCTTTTTATATAAAATTTGCAGCTAATAACATAAAAAGAAATACCCAAGCATATATCCCATATATACTGACCTGTATTGGAGCAGTTATGATGTTTTACAACATGTGTTTTTTGTCTAATACAGAAGATATCGGACATTTGAGCGATAGCCAAGCGCTGAGGAGTATTTTGCGATTTGGAGCAGGAGTAATTGGTATTTTTTCTGTTATATTTATTTTTTACGTAAACAGCTTTTTGATAAAGAGGCGTAAAAAAGAATTGGGACTTTTCAATATTCTTGGAATGGAAAAAAGACATATAGCAAGTATTATGTTTTTTGAAACGGTAATCATAGGACTGATATGTATTGCATCTGGTATTTTATCAGGAATAATTTTAAGCAAACTTATGACACTTCTACTTTTTAAAATTGTAAGTTTTAAAGTTGTCTTTGGTTTTGAAATATCACCATCATCCATTTTGGTCACAACTCTTTTATTCAGCGGAATTTTTATATTAAACCTTATATATAACATCTTCTCGGTACATCTATCAAAACCCATTGAATTATTAAAAGCAAGCAATGTAGGTGAAAAAGAACCAAAAACAAAATGGCTTTTAACCATCATTGGTATAGTTTGCCTTGGGATTGGATATTACATTGCACTTACAACTGAAAAACCTTTAGCAGCGATGAACATCTTTTTTGTTGCAGTTATCTTAGTAATGATAGCGACATATTGTTTGTTTACCGCTGGAAGCATAGCATTTTTAAAGACTCTTCGGAAAAACAAAAACTATTACTATAAACCTAATCATTTTATATGGATTTCTAACATGATATACAGGATGAAACAAAATGCAGTTGGGCTTGCAAACATATGTATACTTTCAACCGCAGTAATTGTTGTACTTTCAACCACAATTTCCCTGTATATTGGAGTTGAGGATATTTTAAAAACTCGCTATCCACAAGAAATAATTATTACATCGGACAATATTAACTTAGAAAATGTAAAAAAAGTTGATAATACGATAATGCAGCAATTGAAAAAATTTAATATAGTTCCTAAAAACATGGTTAAATACAAATATTTAGAGCTTGCTTTAATTCAAGATAAAACTCATTTCAGAATAAAAAAACAAAATTTTTTTGATAAGAACTCAGCCATTGCCTTTGTAGTGCCTCTTGAGGACTACAATAATATTGAAAAGAAAGTTATCAAATTATCTGATAATGAAGTTCTTCTGTATACTAGTAACGTTAATATCTCTGAGAACATTATCAATTTCAATGGTTTCAAACTCTCAATTAAAAAACGATTAACTTCAAACTCTCTAACTAATAGCCTTACACCAGCTATTAGTTGTTTTTGGATAATAGTCAAAGACATTGAAACAATGAAGAAAATCTTCTGTTCACTAAATAGCAATAAAAACGACATGGTACAATTTTCATATTATTATGGTTTTGATTTTGATGGTAACAAGGATAATCTCATGGACATTTGCACAGCACTAAAAAATAGCTTAAACAAAATAGTAAATGATGCAACAATTGAAGTTCGTGAAATGGCAAGAGAAGGTTTTTACTCTATCTATGGCGGGTTATTATTCATTGGTTTGTTTCTTGGACTTTTGTTTATTATGGCAACAGTGCTTATAATTTACTATAAACAAATTGAAGAGGGATTTGATGATAGGCATCGCTATGAAATTTTACAGAAAGTGGGTATGACGCGTCTGGAGATTAAAAAGTCAATACAAAGCCAAATACTTGCAACCTTCTTTTTGCCTTTATTCTCAGCAATAGTTCATATAGCGTTTGCTTTCAAAATAATAGTTAAAATGTTACAGGTATTCAACCTCACAAATATACCTTTGTTCACTCTTTGCACATCTGCTGTTATACTTGTGTTTGCTATATTCTATACTGGCGTGTATGCCCTTACAGCAAAAACCTATTACAAAATTGTAAGTTAGTTTATTTAATACTTTTTGTTGCCTTTTGTAGCAAAGAATAGATATTTTAAAGGCTACAGAGGGTTTTTCTATTTTGTGTAAGTATTGCTCAACTTAAAACTTTAATATTGTATATTATTTATGTCCTGAAATGTTCAAATTGCTGAGGATAAAAAATTTTTAAAGCAAGTATGACACAAACCCTTGTATTTGTAGTTGTGGGAATTGGCATTAGTGCTTTTCTTCACGGCTACATCCCAACAGGTGCACTTGCAAAAATTGCTGGCAGGAACAATCCCTTTACTGTGGTATTTGTAACTTTACTTGGAATACTCCTTTTTTTCTAAATTCTAAAGCGCTCATGTCTTAGTGTTTGTGAAACACCCTTGCAAAGGTTGAACATGAGTAAAAGACTACCTTAAGAGCTATCTCAGTAGTCACTGGCTTGTCGGTTGAAAGAAGCAGGCTGCATGCGTGCTGAATCCTCACCTCAATCAAAAAGCCGGGTTTCTAAAAAACAAAAAAGCCACAGATAGTTTGCAGAAAAAATTATTTGTGGTTTACCTGTTATGAAATTATTGAATAATTTCCTTTTTTTTTCTTTTTCAGTTCCTCTAATTCTCTCTCTACTTTTTTTGCCGTTTCTTCAAAATACCTAATCAATTCTTCTGGAGTCATGCCTTTTGTTTCTTCGTAGATCTCCTCCTGTATCCTGTGCAGTTCTTTCATCGCGCTTGTTTCAAACATATTTGTCACTCCTCTTCCTCTAACATCATAAGTGGTGGCACCAGTTGAATTTCTCTATAACCCATAAGTTTGTTTATTGCGTTTACCCCCTGAATTGTCCTATATCTAACTATATGCTAAAAATTCCATGATACCAAAATATCACATTTGTTAATGCTTTCTACTGCAATATGGACTGCGTCGTCGAAAAACCTTGACAGAATTATACATTCATTCACATACTTCTGCGCAAGTTCCAAAACTTGTTGGTTAATCTCAATTCTCGTGAATTCTATCTGGGACATATACTCTAATAGCCTGCTTCTTTTTGGTTCCTTGCACTTATTTAATTCAGTTATTACTGCACTTGAAATGTATATATTGTATTTTCCTTGTTTAAGCTCTTCCCAAAATTTTCTTGTTATCTGCATATACTCAGGATTATCATGGTGGTCTAAGTGACTTATAACTGAGGTGTCAAGGTATACTCGTAGCCTCCTCAATGTTACAAATTTTCTCCTTTCTTACACTAACACCTCTTCCCCGCCTCTGATTTAATTATACCACAAGCCAGCGTGTTCTAGAATATATCTTCATTATTATAAAAAATTTTAGTAAAATAAAAGCATTGGTAGAAAACATTCAAGCATTTGAACTTTGAAGGTAGAGGGAAGATTACTTTGAAAAAACCTAAGGTCTTAATTGTGGATGATAACCCTGCCGTTTTGGACGGTCTTAAAATCATCCTTGAGCTTGAAAATTTTGAGGTTGTAAGCCTTTGCACCAATGCAAAAGAGGCAATAGAGTTTCTCAAGATGTGGCATGCTGACCTTGTTCTTATTGATAAAGTATACTCAAATAAGGAAATTGCAAGGATGCTTTTCATCTCTGAAGGTACAGTGAGAAACTACATAACATCCATTCTTCAAAAGTTAAATCTTAAAAACAGAACACAAATTGCAGTATACTATCTTACTAAATTTTCTTAATCTCAAAAGTGTAAGACATAGGCATTTGTTAACAATTGTTACTCAAAGGTATGCTTGAATAAGTGCTTATAAAAAAACAAATTGAAACAACTCATTGGCGATATAACCATAGTTTTTGTTTTTGCCTACTTTTTTGTGTTTGCCAGAGTAAAGATGTTATCCATAAACATACTTTCGAAGGTATAAAATAAAGTTTTTTCCCTGTGATAATATTTTAATGTAAAATATCGTAAATTAGTCTGCCAAGAAATTTTCCAATTGTAAGGGCTAAAAGAGAGAATAATCCAAAACCAATAAAAATTAATGATACTTTTATTATAGGTGGGAATTTCTCTAATTTTGCAATCATCTGTTTTAGCATTTACCAAACCTCCAGTTCTATATCGGAGATGATTAAAGGAAAGTTACAGCAGAAGACAATCTAAATGTATCTAATAAGAATCTTCTCTTTTTCAGGAAATTGACAAAAAGCATAAAGGAGTCCTACAAACTCTTCTAAACTTATTCCTGCTTGTTCCAAAATACTTTTTAATGTTCATCTTATAACTTCTTCATGCATTGGAATAATTATGTTTCTTGTTGGATTTTCTTTTTTGAGCTTGAGATAACTGCCTTTTTGCGTCACTTCCCTGAATCCCGCTTCTTTGAGTGCTCTTATTACTTCCTGTGGTTTTAGTATAGGATATTTTGGAGACATTTACACAGCCACCTCTATGGTAGTTATCAGCGGTGGCATCTGTGGTTTTTGTATTTCTTCTCCTTCGTAGTAAAGTTCAAGAGTTTCTTTTAAGTTAGCTATTGCTTCTTCGATGGTTTTTCCTTGTGAAGCTACACTGTTTTCTACGCATTTAGCGATATACCAGTTGTCCTCTTTGCTTACTACTACTGTAAACAACATTACAAAATCACCTTTTTCGTCTGAAAGTTTTTGCTTACAACTTTTATTATAACACACAAAAAAACAAAAACCACAGCTCTTTGGTGTGGTAGTTTTTTATTTATACATTTTTGCAGACAGGTTTTAAGTGCAGTTTCACCAGCTACTTTTATTATACACCCTGTTTTCAGTTTTTGAATACAGTTCAAACACTGTTTTTTCAGGGCTAAAGTTCTTCTGGACAGGATATTTTTTGAGCTTTCGAGCTGGCTTTTCCTTTATTCCTGCAGGGTATTGCTATTCTACATCCACCTTTCGAAAACCCTTCCCGAACTTGCCTGCTTCCCGCAAACTAAGCTCCTCTCTTGCTTTGAGTCATGTGCCAAAGTCCGTTGTGGGCTTTCGAGCTACCCCACAACCTGCCATGGTTTTGAAAAAGTTTGAATTGCTTTGAGTTTGTTTAGCGAATATATGTTGTGTTGAATCCAGTACTTTCAGCAAAAACAAAACCACAGGCAACTTAAAAAACTACCTGTGGCTGAAATAGCTTCAATTCGCAAGCTCTTTTCTCAGTTTTCTTATCTCTTCAATAGCAAGACCAGTAACTTTAGCAATAAAATCGTCTTCTGCTCCTGCTTGTATCATGTTTTTTGCTATTTCTATCTTGGCCTGATACGCTCCTTGTTGAATTCCCTCGTTAAACTTCCTTTCCAATGACTCATCTAATACTCTTGCAATGTTTGACACAAACTCTCCCATCTTTTCTCCCTCCTGTAAAAGAGTTTCAGTCAACTTGACAACCACTTTCTTTTGTTCTTCGTTTAACCTCGGCTCTACTATGCGCTTTATAAAAGTAGCAAATCTCTCTCTGTTGTGTTCGTCCATCCTCTCAAGTACAGGCACTACCCTTTTCAACCTTCTTGTTAGTTCCTTCGCATCTCCTCTTGCCTGCTCAAGATAAAACACTACCGGTACAAGACTGCTCTCTCCCCCATCAAAAAGCTTTTCTACATCTAATCTTGATAGGTCTACAAGTTCATACCTGAATATGTTTTCCTTGAAAATCTCAAAAGCATCAATTATATCTTTTGTCACATTCCACTTCTCCTCAAGTCCATTGTATGTGACAATCGGTATTATCGCAGGTAGTTTTTCAACCCCTTCTCTGATTTTCCTTGCCCACAGCAATATCATGTATTTTAAAAGCCTTTCTGGCATGTCTTTTGCCACAGTTGACTGGTTCTCAATCAAAATGTAAAAGTATACTTCCCTGTCTTTGAGTTTCGCTTTGGCTATAACATCTGCCCTTCTTTGCTGGAAAGCCTCATCTACAAACTCTTTGTCAGCAAGTTCTATCGAGTCTTCTTGAATGTCCTTGGCCCAGCTATAGCCTATTACTTTTCTGACAAGAAAAAGAATGTCTTTTGGGTTTTCAAACAAAAGCTTAAAAGTTGAATCATGCTCCTGTGGTGGCAGATTGCTACTCATCTTTTTTACTTCCCCTTTATTTGCAACCTTTAAAAACAAAAACGCTTAACTGTTCTCTATTCTTATTATACCACACAAAAAACAATAAACACAGTTCTTTGTTCCGATAGTTTTTATCCCCTCTCTTTTCTATAAAGTATTCCCAATGCCATAGTTTGCCGGTGTGCCTGTTTTGCCCGGCTGAATGTATGTTGTATTGCAGTCAAACGTCTTGCTTTGTGTAAAGCTTGTGATGGATGTCGCTGTTGTCATAAACCGTCTACACCCTTAAACACTGCTCTTTGTTTGAACGCATCCGGTGGTGATGTATAGCTACTGAACTGGGAAAATAACTCGCCAAGACTCTGTCCTGAGTCCAAGTCTTTCAGTTCATACCTTGACTTCCATATAGCATCCCATTGATAGCTTTTAACTTTAATTGGGTCATATCCTGCTACAGCAAGTTTTGATTTTGTAAAGCTGTCTAACTGACTTATTTCTGACCAGGTCAGTACGTTAGCATACTCAACCGGTTGTGTTCCATCGCTATCGTTTGGAAATCTTTTGTCTGTGTAAAGGTCACCGTTCATGGTATAACCAGCATATCTGAACCAGCCACGTGGACCTGTGCCATCTCTGTTTTTATGAAAGTATCCGTTTGGTCTTCTTTGAAGTTCCAGACAAACTTGTTATCTGGCACATCCCATGGTTCACCGTATACTACCATCCTGCGGTCTGCGTAGATTTCGCAGTTGAAGTATTCATCTTTGCCATTAATCTGGATTTTATCAAGATATTGATTAGGATTTTTGGAATCAATCACTTTAGCTTGTGCAAGCCAATAATCTCTGCCTTTGCCATTGTAACTATCATATCCACCATTATAAACGTTTACATCGTCTGCTCTGGCATTCTGCCAAATTCCTACTGGATGAAGAAGACTCAAAATCAAAGACAATATGCATAAAAAAGAAAGAGCTTTTAAAAAGCTCCTATGTTTATTTAACACCTAATATCTCACCCCTCAATTATTGAGTATATTTGGAATTCGCTTTTGCTATCAAGATTGGATAATAATTTTTATCAGTAAGCTTATACTGTGGTATCACTGTGTAAAGTTCATAATCCATTATTCTTCCATGTATTGGTTTAGCTTTGTAATGGATATATACATCACCATATTGCTTCAAAATCTCTCCACTTTTACTCATACTTTTAACTTTTGCAGGTGTATAGTTTGCAAGGTCTTTCTTTAATTCATCTCTATATGCAAGTGGTACGTAATCAATCAATTGAGTTTTTTGATTGTCAGAAGTATCTACTTTAATACTGTCTACTTCATCGTAAATAATACACCCTTCATCACCAATACCAAAACCGGCTAAATCATAACTTTCCATAAAGCTTATTTGTTGAGCCAATCCAAAGCCGTCATATCCTTTGGGATACAATTTTGCGTTAACCCTTGTGATACTCATCACTTTCGGTTCTTCTATTCTGACAGTAATTTGCGGAGCAGAAGGGATAACACCTTTAGCGATGTTGTCCATTGCTCCAAGGTTTATAAACCCTTTTTTTAGTCTATCCTCCGAATATAGTATATAATCTCCTGTTCCTACAATTTGTTTTGGAATCCAATAGTCATATGACTTTATCCTAACCTCATCCAGCACATCTCTCTTGTTTTTATCGAACACTTTTGCAATCATCTGGACAGCTTCAGCTCTTGTGAGTGTTTTGCCTGCGTTGAAGTAGTAAACTCCAATGTACAGTGCTGACTGGTCTGGCGTAATGATTCCCAAGTCCGCAAGCCTCAACATTGGTTCTCTGTAAAGTTGTGGTATCTTGCTGTAGTCCTTGCAGTAGTAAGCAAATCTTGTGTGGTCGGTAGGGTACTTGCGTGGATAGTTCACAAGATAGTCTTCAAGGTACATGTTAAAGTACGGATGTTCCTTGACATTGTACGTACCGTAATAACCTTTGAAGATTTTCTGATGTTTTGTGTGATACAGATATGTTACAGTAGCAAAATCGTATCTTGTTAGTGGATACCCTTTCGCCTTTGCTATTGTGTTTGCCTTGTCATCCCCCACTTTAATCCACATAGCAAATTCTTCACTACCATCTCTAACAGGGTCTATCGTGAACATCCAGCCTTTCTGGTATGGACGTGGTGCATACACTACTTTGTTTGGATACTTCTGCTTGAATTCTGCAAAAATCTTTTTGAATGGTTCATTAATAGACGTGTAAGTTCCTGGTGCAAGACTTACTCCTTTGTACCTGTCCCATACATACTTGATTTGTGTTGTTCCGTCTGTATATTTGTACTCCAGTATTAACAGCTGATAACCCTGAATGAAGTCAGTAAGGTCATACCCGCTGATACCAAATGAAGAATCATCAGAGGTATGGCCCACCGAAGAAGCAAATACCTCTCATGAACGCTTCAGTCGGTGGTACTCTCCTGACTGACACCGGTATGTTCTTGTTTTTAAGCTCTGGCACCGCATTTATCAGCTTCCACACAATGTAGCTTGCCTGAGCTCGTGTTATGGGTCTGTCTTTTTTGACCTCACCGGGTATCAAGCCCATTTTGACTGCTTTTCCCCAGTAGTCCAGAGGCTTATCCGGCTTTACCTTTGCACCTATTAAGAGCGATGTTACAAACTCCCCTGCTGTGATGTAGTCTATTTTAGCTGCTGTTTTAACAGCCTGTGTGATTGTTGTGGCATTTGCTACTGGGAAGGCAAAGGTCAAAAGCAGACTCAGGATGACTGCAAAGCTCAAAAGTTTTCTCATAGCTCTATCAACTCCTTTTTGCTAAATTTTTCTCTCATTATAGTTACACCATGATTTTGAAATTTTCTGCACAGAATTTTGCTTGCTAAAAAACAAATAGCCACGGCAAGGTTTCGGCTGCAAACTTGTACCGTGGCTAACTTCCTTTTTGATTTTACTTATTTTCGTTTTACTTGCGTAAAAAATTTGACACTCTTTGTTACAACCTGAAAAAAGTATTTTGGAATAACCATTTATACTCTGTTTTTCAATAGCACATCAACTATTTTTTCAAGTTTTTTTGCTTTACTCCAGTAATATTACACTATTTTTTAACACCTCAAAAATTTAAAATTTGCATAAAAAATTAAAAAATTCATTTTTTATTAAATCTAAAGAGAAAATTTTTAAAATTTGCCCCATTTTTCACCATACTTCTTTTCTATTTTCTTAGCCAGCCACTCAAAATATTCGGCATAAAACGGGTTTTCTTTTCTCTTTTCTTTTATATGTTCTTCTAAATCTCTATATAACTTCAACACCTGGGTTCCCGAAGCACTTTCAAAAATCCAGATAGGAAGGTATCTTTTTTTAACCATTAAGCCCCAAAAATGAAAATATGAACATACAACTGAGGCGTTTAAATCATCCGGACCAATTTTTTCGCCATTTTTCACTTTATCATAGATGTATTTCCTTCTTTCTTTCATTTCTGCAGTATCACCTTGAGAAAAATATTCTTTTACAGCTTCTAAGGATGATATCCTAAAACTTGCCACTCCTATTATTATACCGCCAATACCAGAAATAATAGCAATGATATTAACTAGTGCTTGCAGAACCTGATTGTTTGAAACTAATACATCAGCTAAAATTTTTATAAAATTTAAATTTAGAACAATTAACATAAGTAAAAATACACTTACAAAAATTACTAATGTTCTAAGGTAGTACTTTTTCATCTGTTTCCCCACCTTGACTTTTAAATAAGATTTTTTAATGTCAGTTTCATGTTCTTGATATGTAAAACACAACACATTTAACATACAATTATGTAATGATTTTTATATAAACCTAACATAATAAACTTGTAAATTTATTTGGAATTGGGTTAATATACTATAGAAATTTCTTTATAGCTTCTATATTTTTTCTGAATTATTCCATTCTTGATTATATCATCCTAAGGACTTACTTGCAAGTTTATGCATATACTCTTTATCAAATTCTATGTTCATTTTCGTACTTAATTTAAACTGATATTAAAAAATTAAACTTGAATTTTTTATTTCATTAGTTTATTATATAATTAAATGCTTATAAACTAAATAAAAGAGAGGTGCAAAAAGCACAACTCTTTCTTTTAAAGCTGAAAAAAGAAAGATTGTGCGAAAAATATGTCCATGGAAGAAAGGCTTGCAAAGGTGTTCAAAGCGCTTTCTCATCCAATTAGAATAAAGATAGTTCAAAACCTGTTGAGCGGTGAAAAGTGCGTATGTGAACTTTTACAGTTTGTTGAATTCTCTCAACCAAACTTATCTCAACATTTGAAAATCTTAAAAGAAGCAGGTTTGCTTGAACACCGCAAGGTGGGTGCAAATATGCACTACAGGATTAAAAATGAATATGTCAAGGCTCTGCTGAATATAGCAGAAGCCTTCATACTTGAGTGTCAAAAGACTGAAAGGGTGTGATAGCATTTGTTTGCTCCAGCCCAGAAATTTGCTGATATTGTAACTTACAATATTTTTAAAATCCCGCAGGGTTCAAAGCTTGCGAGTGCTGTAAATTTTTTTATATTCGACACAATCAAGATTTTTATTCTGTTATTTTTGATTGTATTTGTGATAACTTATATAAGAAGCTTTTTCTCACCTGAAAAGACAAGAGAAATTCTTTCACACAAAAAACAGAATATCTTCCTTGCCCACATTTTAGCAGCACTTTTAGGAATTGTAACACCGTTTTGTTCATGCTCAGCAGTCCCACTTTTTATTGGCTTTGTTGAAGCAGGAATTCCGCTTGGTGTGACATTTTCTTACCTGATTGCTGCTCCAATGGTAAATGAAGTGGCGCTCGGACTTTTGTATGCAAATTTTGACCTTAAAATTGCTCTTATTTACGTGCTGTCGGGTGAGATAATTGCAATTGCAAGTGGCATTGTAATTGGAAAGCTTCATCTTGAAAAGTATGTTGAGGACTATGTTTTTAAAATCAAAGTCGGTGATGTTCAAATTTTTGAGAACAAGAAAACTTTAAAGCAACGTCTCAAAGAAACACTTGAATTTACCATTGAGCTTATAAAAAAGGTATGGATATTTGTAGTTGTGGGAATTGGCATTGGCGCATTCTTGCACGGCTACATCCCAACAGGTGCACTTGCAAAGATTGCTGGAAAGAACAATCCTTTTGCCGTGGTCTTTGCAACAGTACTTGGTATTCCACTTTACTCAAACGCAGCAGGGATTATTCCACTTGTAAGTGAGTTCAGGCGCCTTGGAGTTTCGATGGGAACATCGCTTTCTTTTATGATGAGTGTAACAGCCCTGTCGCTCCCTGAGATGATACTTCTTCGAAGAGTTCTAAAACCAAAACTCCTTGGGATATTTGTGGCAATTGTAGGCTGTGGGATAATTATAACAGGGTACTTATTTAACCTTATTCTTGGATAAAAATTTTAAAGAAAGGAAGGTGTGATTGACAAATGGTTATAAAAGTTCTTGGTGGTGGATGTGCAAATTGCAAAAAGCTCATGGAGAATGCTAAAAAAGCAGCTGAGGAGCTTGGGATTGAGGCTCAATTTGAAGAGGTAAAAGATATTGAAAAGATAATGTCTTACGGTGTTATGAGAACACCTGCGCTTGTTGTAGATGAAAAGCTTATATTCTCTGGCAGGGTTGCAGGTGCTGAGGAGATAAAAGAGGTTTTAAAAAAAGAGGCAGGAAAGTAAAAAGCTATTTTCTATTTATGAGGCGGGCAGCACACCCGCCTTTTAATTTTCTCTGTTGTATTTCCCATCACTCTTTTAGCTAACCAAAATTCATTTTATGAGACTTGCTCTATGTTCCAAATTTTCAGAGAAAAATTTTTAGTCACTAATTTACGCAACATCACTGTGCACTGTAGCTTGCTCTGCTCAGTTCAGACCTATCCAGCTCCTCCTCTTTTTCTGAACTCCAGTGCACTCATACCTTTGTGTTTGTGAAAGACTCTTGCAAATGTTGAATACGAATCAAACCCAACCTCAAGAGCAATATCTGTCACCGGCTTGTCTGTTGAAAGAAGCAGGCTGCATGCATGCTGAAGCCTCACCTCAATCAAAAAGTTGTGAAAGTTGCTGCCAACAAGCTTTTTAAAAAGCTGGCTTATGTAAGATGGGCTCAAGTGAAACTCTTTCGACAAGGTTTTTAGGTCTATGTTCTGGTTATAATTCTTATGCACATAGTACACAAGCTGCCAGTAGTCGGTTGGAACAGGAATGTTCTCTTTTTGAGCTCTGTTTGTGACAAAGTTAGAAGCAGGCCTTTGAAAGTTTTTCCCACATGCCAAATTTCTGCATCTGTCAAAGTATGCAACTATCTCTAAAATCTTTGCTTTGAGTATTATCTCTGCCCACACATCCTGCTGGTTATAATATATCCATGCTTCTTCAAATAGGCTGTCCATCATCTCTTTTTCCTTGCCTTCAAAGTAGTAATAGGGAAGGACATTTTCGTCGTAGTTCAAAAGAAGCTGACCTATTCTGTAGAAGATGCTCGATGGTGCTAAAAGCTCCTCAAACGAAATTGCAACAACATAAATTGAAAGAGGGTTTTGCTCTGAATACTCTATTCTGTGGATTTGGTACGGCATTACAATTGAAAATGTGCCAGGTTTTAGACTGTAGCTGATTGAATTTATATGTTCTGTCCCCTCGCCTTTTACAACATACATAAACTCAACAAAATTGTGCCTGTGAAGCTTAAAATATCTTGGGTCTTCCCAGAAATTCAAAGCAAACTTCTGTGGTCGCTGGCTAACATAGTCAAAAATCTCTTCTATGTAAAGAGGCTCTTTTTCTGGCATGTATCATTCCCCTCAAAAATTTTTAAATTCGTATTGTTAATTTTCATTATACCCCAATTTACAATGCAAATTAAAGTATGCTAAAATCTTTTTTGCAGGCTTAAAAGCATATCATGGCTGATTCGCAGCAACTCCGGTCAACAAAACAAGGGAGGTTTTGAAAAAATGCAGTCGCCAAATTTAAATGACAAATACCAGCAAAGAAGATTTGACATCTATGGCTATGAAAAGATAGACACTGACGTTTTAGAAGCAATTGACTATGAATACCCTGAAAAAAATACAGTTGTTGAGTATATTACAGACGAATTTTCATCAGTTTGTCCGTGGACAGGTCTTCCTGATACAGCCCGGCTTACAATAAGGTATATACCCAACAAAAAGCTTGTTGAGCTAAAATCATTGAAATATTACCTGACATCATTTAGAAATGTGGGAATTTTGCAGGAACATGCTGTAAACAGGATTTTAGACGACCTTGTAAAATTGCTTGAGCCAAAGTTCATGGAAGTGATTGGAGAGTTTCACGAACGTGGTGGTATTTCAACAAGAGTTGTGGCAAGGTACGAAAAGTAAGTCCATACCTTGCCACCTTACTTTTTTAAGAGTTATATCTCTGCAAAAACTTCGTCGGTTGAAATCTCAAAGCCAGAGAGAAAAGATGATCTAATAATAGCAGGATGGAAAAATACACTGCTTATATCGAATCGGTCTTCTTTTGCTTTCACAAAGACTGCAACGCTCTTTTCCTGCGGATTTACAATCCAATACTCTTTTGTACCATATCTTTCATAAAGTTTTAGTTTTATAAGATAATCCCTTGCAGATGTATTTGGAGAGACAACCTCTACAACAAATTCTGGCGCTCCCACTATGCCTTTTTGGTCAATCTTAGATTTATCACAAACCACAAACACATCTGGCTGGACTACGTTTTTTATATTTCTATCTTCGCTTCCTTTTGGTGCAAGCCTTACATCGACAGGTGAAATAAAAGGCACACATTCTTTATCTTGCAGAAAAATCCTTAGTTTATGATAAATATTCCCACACACATGCTGATGAAAAACTGAAGGAGAAGGTGCTAAGTTATATAACCTGCCTTCAATAATTTCATATCGCCCATTATCTTCTAATTTTTGATATTTTTCATAATCAAACTCAATTGAAATAAATTCTTCCATTTCAAAAAACACCTTTGCAGTACATTTTCTATATCTTCAATTATATCCTAAAAACTTTTTTAAAACCAGCTTCCTTTTTATTCATCCCCTAAAATTAAATTCACCACAAACTGCAGATTGTCGAGTTTAAAGATTGAAAAGTTGTCCCAAAAGATGCAGCCTCCGCAGACAATCAATTTGCTTCCACTTTCAAAACTCTTTTGTGCAATCAAAATTGGTGCCTTCTCACCTGAATCAGAAACCGCAGTATCTCGACCTTTCAATATGACTTCTACACCGTCTGAAAGAGAAAGCGGAGCTGAGTATGGAAACACAACCTCTTTTACATTTGATGCGTATTTTTTGATATTGTCTGTTGTTATAATCAAACTGTCATCTTCTAAGTGGCAGTACTCATCCTTAACTCCCTCTGGTAAGACAGTTATTCCAAAATCTTGAGTTATAGCATTGCAGACATCAAAAACTCCGTCCTTACCCCTGAAGTGAGCTGTTAAGATAATTTTCTTTTTTTCTTCATTCAACACTTTTTGTATTCTCTTTTTCTCCTCAACACTGAACGGATTTTCAGGATAGTTAAAAACAACGACATCATATTCAAAAAGCCTATCAAAATCATCTACTTCCTCAATCAATACCCCTCTTTTTGTAAGTTCTTTATAAAGCCCTGAAAAATAATACCCGTCAGACAGCAAAAACTCTTGGTGTGTTGCACTCCACGCAACCTTCATTCTTCCTTTATCACCCGCAAATTTATGTTTATTTTTATCCAACAACTTTACATAATTAATTTTACCTTTTTACCCAGCCTCGTCAAAGACTCAAAAGTGCTAAAATTCATCAATTTTCAAAGTATATATTTTGAGCAAAAAGTGATATCATATAGTTTGTAGACTCTCAAATTGTACTATAACACACAAAAGAGGTGGTCATACGGTATGGAGCGTACAGATGAGCAAAAGATTAACAAAAATATCCTCATTGCAACAACAACTTCTTCATTTTTAGTTCCTTTTATGTCAAGTGCAATTAACATCGCCGCACCTGACATTGCTAAGAAATTTAACTTGGTTGCAGAAAACCTGAACCTTGTTATTACCATTTTCTTGCTATTTTCAGCTGCGTTTATTCTGCCAATGGGAAAGCTATCAGATACATTTGAACGTACAAAGATATTTATAACAGGTCTTATTTCATTTACTATTTCAACACTCATGTGCGCTATAGCACCAAATATAACCGTGTTGTTCATATTTCGCGCACTGCAAGGCTTTTTTTCTGCTTTTGTATTTGTTACATCAATTGCAATTTTGATTGAAAACCACTCGCCAAAAATAAGAGGTAGGCTTCTTGGAATAAACACAGCAACAGTCTACCTTGGAACCTCAATAGGACCTTTTTTAGGCGGAATCTTAGTGCGGCTATTTGGCTTCAGAAGCATATTCTTGTTTGCGTTTTTGGTAGGTTTTGTTGCGTCATTTATTAGTCTTTTCTTACTTAAAAAAGAAATTAAAGTGCAGCAGCATACTTCTTTGGCAGAAAGTCTCAAAAATCTTGATAAAATTGGAACAATCTTTTCAATTGTAGGACTCTTTTTATTAATCTATGGTGCATCAACTTTTGAGCTTGGTAAAACACCAAAGATGCTGTTTTTCTTAGGAGGTGTCCTTCTTATACTATTTGTAGGATTTGAGCTTGCTACTCGAAATCCTTTGCTTGACGTAAAGTTGTTTGTAAAAATTCCACAGTTTGGTTTTTCTAACTTGGCAGCACTTATAAACTACAGCTGTACATTCTCTGCCTCGTACCTTCTTTCGCTATATCTTCAAATTGTAAAAGCTCTGCCTGCGCAGGTTGTTGGAAGTATTTTGATTTTGCAGCCAATCTCTCAGGTTATAACATCACTTATTTCAGGAAGGGCATCAGAAAAGATTGAACCAAGAAAGCTTGCAACAGCAGGAATGGTTCTTACAACAGCAGGGCTTTTTATCTTTTCCTTGTTCTCAAGTAAGACAAATATAGTCCTTGTTATTGTAAACCTAATTATCATGGGTATTGGCTTTGGACTTTTCTCATCACCAAACACCAATGTTGTGATGAGCTCTGTACCGCAGTCTCTTTACGGTGCAGCATCGTCTACAATATCTGTTATGAGAGTAATGGGCCAGGCTTTTTCAATGGCAATTGTCTCTTTTATATTCTCTTTGTACTTAAAAGGTGCAAAACTTTCTCATGAAAACTATCTTATGATTTTGAAGAGCATGAAGATAAGCTTTTTTGTATTCTCTGTTCTCTCTATTGTTGGAATTGTCGCATCAATAAAGAGGGGAAATATATATAATCAAGAGAACTCAAATTAAAACAAAAAAGGGGTGCCACTTTTGACATTTCGTGGCAACCCCTTTTATTTTAAAACCTTGATGTCTGTCACAACAGGGTTTGAGTTTGGGTCTTGAGGATTTGTTTTAAATGTCACTTCAACATCTGTATTCTCATCAAGATAAGAAATCTTGCTTGATACAGCTGTTATTTGAAGCACAACATGTTTTTGGTCAAACAAAAACTCAGCAAAGTTATTGTCAGCAAGACCTATATATTTTCCTTTGAGTGTAACACTTTCTGGAATACTTATATTTATTATTTTTGGATTCCCGCCAATTTGTGGCACTTCAAATTCAAGTTCTAAAATCATCCCCGGCTGGAGATTGTATTTTTGGATGTCTGCTGTGTCGGTTTCAAATATTTTATAGTCAAAGTTGGTATTCAAAAGATTAACTTCTATGGAGTGTGCATCAGTTCCACCTACAAACCTGCCATATGCCTTGTAAGTTTTTGGCTTTTGCGTGCTGGTACTTCCTTCCTCTCGCTGTGTATTTTGCTGGGAATTTGAAGTTTGTGGTAAATTACTACCAGATGTACTGCTCCCACCACCTTGAACTTGCTGCTGGGAAGAAGTTGTGGTCGACACCGGTTGCTTTTTAGCTATGTTGTGTGATGAAATATAATATCCTGCAGCAATTCCTATTACAAGCCCCGAAACAATTCCTATTATAAATCCTAAAAGCCATTTTTTGTTTGTGCTATTTTTCTTTATCCTCATGCCTTTTAAAATCCCCTTTTTAAGATGCCAAAGCTATAGGCTCTTTTATATTTGTACAGTTTATATTCAAAAGTTTATACTATAAAGTAGTCAAAATCAATGGAATTTAATTATAAACAGCTTTTTTGAGCTCATAATGCCTGCTTTGGCCAAAACCTTGCCCTACTTTTCTTCCAAGCGAAATAATTATTGATTCAATACATCCTCTGCACTTTGTTGCATCTTCATTTATGCAAATTTTCCCAGGATATAGCTCATATTTTAGCTTGTACTTCAGGTCATTTACATTTGGCATAACAATGTTAGCCCCACATTTCAAGCCCTTTTGACGTCCCAGAGGGTCTAACGTCCCAAGAGCAGTTGTTGCAGGAATGTTACTGTCTGGCATCAAAAGTCTTAATATCGAAATACACTTTAATGTCAGGTCAACAGACCCAGCCTCTGTATCTTTAAGTGGCGTGTGTGGGTGTGGAATAAAAGGACCAATTCCTATCATGTCGCTATCCAGTTCATATACAAGCAAAATATCATTTGCCAAATCATCTATTGTCTGGCCAGGTAGGCCAATCAAAAACCCTGTTCCAAGCTCATAGCCTAAACTTTTTATCCACCTCAAACACTCTATTCTGTTCTCAAAACTCATACCAGGATGATATTTTTGATAAAGCTCTCTGTTTGATGTCTCAAACCTCATCAAATACCTGTCAGCTCCAGCTTCCCTGAAAGCCTTATATTCTTCATATGACCTTTCACCAATGCTAAGCGTTATTGCGACATCTACTTCTTTCTTTATTTTCTTTATAATACTGTAAACTCTATCTTTTGTATAATATGGATCTTCGCCAGATTGAAGCACAACTGTCCTGTAACCCATATCATATGCTCTTTTTGCAACTTCAACTATCTCATCCTCTTGCATCCTGTAGCGTTGAGCTTCTTTGTTGCTTCGCCTAAGACCACAGTAAAAGCAGTCGTTTTTGCAGTAGCTTGAAAATTCTATAAGCCCTCTTAAATATACATCATCACCAACATATTCTTTTCTTACTCTGTCTGCATATGCAAACAAAAGCTCTTTTTCTTCGCCTTCGCTATTTAACAAAAACTTTATCTCATCTTTTGTAAGATGGTGTTCACTGTAAGCTTTGTCTAAAATCTCTTTTACTTTAATTTTTTTCTCTCTCATCTTTATTTCTCCTCACAAAAATTCAGTATTTCTATCAGTTTAATAAGTATATTCAATTTTATTATACTATATCATAAGTTAATTATAAAGAAAAGCAAGTTGTCAAGAGGTTTTGTATAAACTCAGTAAAACGGTATAGCTATTGATTTTTGTGGTATAATTGAATAAAAGGAGGTCTTCAGATGGCTATCGAAATCAAAAAAAGTAAAAGTTCTAAAAAACCAAAAAAGCAATCCCCATTTAGAATCTTTATAAGAAGCTTCTTAAAAACACTTTTAATTTTGATTATTGCAAGTGCTGTAGTTGCAATTGGCGCTGGATTTGGAATGGTCACAGCATACATAAAGGCAATACCACCCAATGCTTTGGATATAATAACAAGTTCTTCAAATGACAGTCAAACAACTATTGTCTATGACCAGAGTGGAAACGAAATTGCTCGACTTCACGGAAACGAAAACAGAATCAGAGTACCTTATAGCAAGATACCAAAAAACCTTATCAATGCCTTTGTGGCAATTGAGGATGAGAGGTTTTGGCAGCATAATGGAATTGACATCAAAAGAATAATTGGAGCAATTTTCAATAACATCAAAAGTAGAAGTCTTTCTGAAGGTGCAAGTACAATTACTCAGCAGCTTGTGAGAAACAAACTTTTGACATTTGAAAAATCCTTTAAAAGAAAAATACAAGAACAGTATTTGGCAATTCAGCTTGAAAAAAGATGGACAAAAGAACAAATTATGGAAGAATATTTAAATACAATAAACCTTGGGAGCGGCGCTTATGGTGTGGAGGCAGCTGCTTATACTTATTTTGGGAAAGATGTTTCACAACTGACTTTGGCAGAGTGTGCTTTAATTGCAGGAATTACGCAAAACCCTTCATATTATAATCCTTATGTCTTCCCTGAGCATGCAAAGAAAAAACAAGAGCTAGTTCTCAAAAAAATGTTAGAACTTGGTTACATTACCGAGCAAGAGTATTTAGAGGCTATAAATCAAAAGCTTGTGTATGTTAAAAAAGACCTTTCTGTTGAATCTGCTTACAAACATCCATATTTTGTTGATTCTGTAATTGATGAGGCAGTCGAGATCTTATCAAACAAGAAGAGAATATCCCAGGATGAGGCAGAAAATCTTATCTATGGTGGTGGGCTTAAAATCTACACCACAATGGACGAGACTATACAAAACATTATGGAGGAGGTATTCTCTGACCCTGCATACATGCCCAAAATTCGTCATTATGATGCATCTGGTACACCACAGCCACAGGCAGCAGCAGTTTTGATAGATTTTTCAACAGGGGCAGTAAAAGGTATAATGGGCGGAAGAGGAAATTTAAAAGGTGTAAGGCTTTTAAACAGGGCGACAATGTCTGTCCGCCAGCCCGGATCTAGTATCAAGCCAATTGCTGACTATGCCCTTGCGCTTGAAAATGGATATACTGCAGCAACTATAATTGACGATGTTCCATTTTCGGTGGGAGGCTACACACCAAGAAACTGGTACAAGAGCAATGTAGTTGCCGGCAAGCGAGGCTATAAAGGCTTGATGACGGTAAGAGAAGCCCTTCAGTGGTCTGCAAATGTGCCAGCTGTAAAGGTTGCTTACAACCTTGGTATTCAAAACGTGTACAGAAACCTAAAAAGGTTTGGATTTACAACCCTTGCCCCCCAAGATATGAACAGCTTATCAATTGCAATTGGTGGATTTACTTATGGTGTAAAGCCAATTGAACTGACAGCTGCATTTGCTGCGGTTGCAAATGGTGGGATATATATAAAACCTTATTTTATTACTAAAATTGAAGACAAAAATGGTGTTACTCTCTTTGAAAGAACACCTTACAAAAGAAAGGTGATGGACGAGAAAAATGCATACATTTTGACAAATATTTTGCAAAGCGTTGTCACCGCAAGAATTACAGTTGGTGTGAGATTCTCTTACCCTGTTGCCGGAAAAACTGGTACAACTGATGATAGTAAAGACAGGTGGTTTGTAGGGTATACACCAAACTATGCTCTTGGTGTTTGGGTTGGTGAAGACAAGCCTGTTGCATTAAATTATCTTTATGGTACAAACCCGGCTTTAAAGATTTTTAAAGGTATAATGGACAAGGTTGTGAGCAAAAAAGGTGTAAGTACACAGTTTACAAGGCCTGCTGGAATTGTTGAAAAGTACGTTTGCAAAGAATCAGGAAAACTTGCAACAGAACTATGTAAGCAAGACCCAAGAGGCAGTCAGGTGATAAAGGAGATATTTGTCGCTGGCACAGAGCCAACAGAGTACTGTGACAGGCATGTTAAGCTAAAAGTGTGCACAGAATCAAAAGCGTTGGCCACCCAGTATTGTCCTAATTTCATTGAGAAGGTATTTATTCGCAGAGACAACCCTATCTGGCCTGATGCCTCAAAGTCAATCGTGCCACCTGATGACTATATGTACCAAGCACCAACAAAGTACTGTAACATTCACAAAGCACTAGAAAATCTGCCACAGGATCAGACAAATCTTCAACCACAAGGAGAAAATCAGACTTTGCAAAGTGGTAATTTGGAAGGGCAAGGAAGTGAGATGCAAAGCAGTTCTGGTAGCAGCACTCAGCAAAGTTCTGAACAAACAAACCAAGCTGAATCTGGAAGCATTTCTCAAGAGCAGCAAACCACATCAGGGGAGGCTTATGGGCAGAGGTAAAACTTAGGAAAATTTAATAAAAAGCGGGGCACAAGATGCTCCGCTTTTTATATTCGTTGAAGAAGCATCTCTTTTATTGTATCTCTTAATTCAGGCAATTCCTCAATATACCTTACAAAAGTGCCTTCCTTTTCTTCCGCTACAAAAACAAAATGCTCTTCAAGTCCACAGTGAGCAAAAAAATTGCGTTGCATTCTGTCTTTTGAATCTTTTCCGTTTTTTATTTTTTCCAAATAATTATTACATTTTTCTTTAATCAATTTTGGATCAATCTTTTTATATAGTCCCCTTAGTTTGTGCAGCTCAACTTCCAAAATATCAATATTATTAGTGAGACCAAATTTGTCGTACATTTCAATTACTTTATCTTTTACATCTTTTATTAAAATACCCTTTTTAGGCTCATATGGTGAAATTTTTGAATAATTCATTACATCAATTATTCCCAAATAAAACCCAAGTGCATTTATTATTCTAATACAAATACTTTTATCCAACTTAGGAGAATATCTGTAACTTTCTGTTATTTTATTATGTAAGTATTCAACTACGTTGCTGAGCATTTTACTAACTTCGTCTGATTTGTCAATGAAACTATTGGCATCAAACAGATAAAGAGGTACATTGTTTTTTATAGCGCTAAAAGTCAACAAAAACCTTTCTAAAACATCCTTTACATCTTTCTTAAATTCATCATTGTTAAAGAATATTTTTTCAATTTTCTTCAAATCATTTAACTTCAAAGGAGACTCAAAGAAAACAACAAATCGCTGCTCTTCCCTGTATACTTGATGAACATTTTGACTACCAGGCAAAATAGGATCACAAATTGTTATAAATAATTTGGGTCTTTTTCTTTTATCTACCCAGTGTCTTAAATTTGTAAATGTAGCAAAATGCCTGAGTGCTTCAAGCATAGCTGAAATATAAATATTGTGTCCGCTTGAAATATCAATATAAGCTTCTGATATTAAATTATTTTCCTTGAGATATCTTTTTAGCATGTCAAGGAAAATTTCTAACACAATGTCTCCATAAACAGTATCAAACCTTATTTCTTTTGTACCTTCTTCATCTTTACCGTATGGATATTTACCTATTGAGTGAATAACTATGAAATCATCTTTTTCTTTACCATAAGGGAAATTATTTCCAAAAAATTCATATGGATTTTTAAGGTATTCATCCTCATTTCCCCAAATATTTACAATTTCTTCTTTGAGTTTTTCATCAAGTTTTGTACTTCTAAGCAAAGTAGTATTAAAAGGTAAACTTACAGGATAAAGTAGTATCACCTTTGTTTCACTTTCCATTTCATTTTCTTTTCTGTTTTCGAAATATTTCTTTAAAAAAAGAGAACTTAGTTCAGATTCAATGTAATTTTCATCAGCATCACCTGCAATCTTAAATTTTTGAGATTCCATATTAGCATCCAAACGTCCTAATTGATATATTAATCTCACTCTAAAAACCTCCTGTGGTAAAGTCGATTTAACTTTCATTATTGATTTTTTGTTCATATATGATATAATTATACAAACTTTTTCATTGAATGTTCAAACATGTCGAAACTTATCTAAAGTTTGAAAGGTGAGTAAAATGAGCATATGGAAGCTAAAACTAAAAGCCTTCTTACATGACCCTCTTGACAAACAGTGGGTACTGAGTCTTGATAAGGGTGAGTCAGACCCCAAGCCAAAACTTAATATACAAAATTTTATGTGTCCAAAAAATAAAAACCACGAAGCAATCCATGAAATAGTGGCAGAAAGATTTCTAAACTATATTATTCCTAATGAATGTATAGAAGAATTCTCAGAGCTGACAAAAATTGCTGATAAAATTTCTTATCCACTGAACGAAATATTAGGCGAAGGACTTAAACGAAAAACCTCAACAGTTAGAAAACCAGAAGAAATCCATTTTCATGATATCTACTCAAGAAAAATCAGAAAAAAAGTCATTCACAAATACTTTGAAAAAAATCACCTTGCATTAGAACACTTTTTTCAACTGTTAGCAAAGGTATGTTCCTATTTGAAATGTGATGATGAAAAAGCAAAATTAGCTTTCTTACTTCTTTGGCAATATGTCCCTGAGTTTTTCAAATGGGTAAACATACATCCGGCAGATAGTAGAATACCTTCTCATTCAATTTACAACCATTTAGTTCAGACAAGTGCAATTGCAACTGCTATTACAGATGTTGACAAACTTTCCTGTGGCGAATTAAAAGGTGATATACCAGCATTTTTACTTTTCACTATCGGACCTGTTCAAAGTTTTATTGCAACAGCGCGTAAAACCCAAGATTTATGGGCAGGAAGTTATATCTTTTCTTACCTTACATATAAGTCTTTAGAACCTCTGATAGATGAACTTGGCCCTGATATGGTAATTTATCCTAATTTGAGAGGGCAACCTTTAATAGAAAGATGGATTCGCAAAACTCTTTCTAAGGCAACAGATGAAGATAAATCTTTTGATAAGATTATCAAATCAATTAAAGGTAAATACTGTAAAATCGAAAATGAAAATGACAACAACGAGAAATTGTTAATCGCAAATATTCCTAATCGTTTTTTAGCACTTATCCCTTATAGTAAGAAAAGTACAGCAGACAAATGTAAAAACGCTCTCAAAAATGCACTTACAAAGTTTGCAGAAGAAATTGAAACTCTTATCAAAGAAGAATATTTAAAAGGATTGGGAATCAATCCTTCTCTTCAAAAAGAAATCGAATGTCAACTGTTATCATATTTCCAAGTTTACTATGCAATATTACCTTGGAGTACCAACAAATGTAATTTGGGAAATTGTGGCAATATCCCTGGTGGACTAACAAGTGAAAGTGTATTTCATGACCATAGCATTCTATTTAAAGAGAGTGAAATTCGGAACTTAATAGAGGAAATAATTAGATTAAACCAAAATCTCAAAAGTGGAGAAAAGATTGATTTATCCAAGGTTGGTATAGGCAGGACATATCCTTTACTACTTGATCTTTTAGAAAAACTTTTAGGTGCCCGAAAAAGTATTCGTGACATTCAATATCTACCTTCTTATAATAGAGAAAAATGTCATTTATGTGGCGAAAATGAAATAGTTCTTTTAGCTATGGATGAAGAAAAAAATAAATTATATTGGCACAAACTGAGAGAAAAAAACCCTGGTCTTTTGAAAGAAAACGAAAGACTTTGCGGTGTGTGTTTATTTAAAAGACTTTTCCCAAAATTGCTTGAGAAAGAGTTTGATTTTCAAGTTTTAGCATTCCCATCAACTTCAGAAATTGCTTCTATACCTATTAAGGCAGAGCTTTTGAAAAACAATGAAGAATTTATAAAAAAATTTGTAGAAGAATATTACAAATTTAAAAAACTAATTGAAACAAATGGCAAAAACCTTCCTTCTTCAGAGTCAGTACCTGCTCTGAAAAAATTATTTAATGGCATAGAATATTCCCTGTGCTCAATTGACGGTCAGTGGCTTATGGAAGAAAGTTATTCAAAAGACTACCTTAAAAATGAGTTTGGCATTGAAAACATTGAGGAAAGTATTCTTGAGAATATGAGAAAACTCCTGAAAAGTGCAAATTTAAATTTCTCAAGGTATTTTGCAATTTTGCAAATGGATGGCGACCACATGGGCAAATGGATAAGAGGCTTTGGCAAAAGTGAAGGAAGTGAAAAAATTGAATTTCCTACAATTGAAGAAACAATTCATTCTAAGGTACTTGGAGAATTACAAAACGAATTTACTGACAAAGATAGATTAGAAGATCTTGTGAAAAAAGTGCATCCTGTTACTCCTACATACCATCAAATCTTAAGTAGTAGATTAATTACTTTTGCTTTACATGAAGTTAGAAAGATAGTTGAAGAAAAATACTTTGGAAAATTGATATATGCAGGTGGCGATGATGTTTTAGCCCTGCTTCCTGTAAATACTGTTTTAAACTGTGCATACGAACTGCAAAAGCGATACAAAAAAATAGTAAATTCCAGAGCTACAATGAGTGCAGGAATTGTCATAGCTCATCATAAATACCCTCTATCGCTTGCATTAAAAGCAGTAAGAAGTGCTGAAAAAAAAGCAAAAAATGTGCTGGGCAGAAATGCTTTTTGTGTACAGCTTATAACTCACTCTGGCGAAATTAGAGAGTGCGGTGGCAAATGGAACTTAGTGGATTTTATAAATAAAGTATCAAAAGACCTTCAAAGTGGTTCTATTCCCAAGGTATTTTGTAATCAAATTATTGAGGTTATGCACGAACTTTTAAATGTCGAGCAAAAATATGTTTCACAAGAAATAGTGGATATATTGGAATTGGAAATAAAAAGGCTGTGGCAGCGAAAAGGAAAAAAGGAAAGAAACCAACCTGTTTTAAAGATAGAAGAAATAATCACCCGCTTTAGAGAATATATAGCTCAAGATAACAAAATTTTAAAAAATTGTAACTTATTTGAAACTCAAAAAATTTTTATGTTTGGCTATTTATTTTCCTTAGCAAAGTTTTTGACAGGTAAAGGTGAACTTACTTCATAGAAAACTTAATTTTGATTAACTATATCTGAGGTGATTTAAAGAAATGATGCTAAAGTTTGAATTCAAACCTTTTGATGTGTTGTTTTTTGGAAGTGGCAAACCATTTAACAGGGGGGATGATGCAAATTCTATCTTCCCGCCATTTCCTCATACATTTGCTGGAGCAATATCAAATAGACTGGCTACTTTTTGCAAAATAGATTCTTCAAGGGCTATAAAATCTATCTACGGCCCATTTATAAAAAAGCATGTACCTATAAAAAAGGATGTGCTAATACCTGGTGAAGAAATCTTATTTTTCCCTTCGCCTTCAAATATATACACTGCCAGAAAGGAAGATAATCCAAATTTCTTCTGTGCATTAAGACCGTTGGAAAATGAGCAGCTGAAGTTATTTTCGCCTCAAAACACCAATAAGCCAGGGGCAATCTCTACATTTTGTGTTTATACTAAAGACGAAACCGAAATCGAACCCTTTACAAGATTAATTTCAATCAAATATTTAAAGTATTGGTTAGATGGGTCAATAGAAAATATTCTTTCAGAAAATAATAACAAAATAGAAACCAAAAAGAATATCATCAAGCTGGATGAGATTTGTCAAAATGATGAGAGGATTGGTATAAAAATAAATTACGAACAAGGAACTGTTGAAAAAGAAAGTAACGTTTACAGAGTATCTTTTAAAAAGCTCAAAATTGAGCCTGCAGAAGAGTTCTCACTTGTTGTGTGGGTAGAATTTAATCTTGAAGATGAAAACCTTAAAAACGCTAATTTAGGATATGAAGAAATAAAAGCCATTTTTGAAAAAGAACCACATGTGCTAAAAGTTGGTGGCGAGTCAAAAAGTGTATTTTACAAACTTAATGAGTCTTCATTTTTTGAGGAAATAAAAGAACTTCTTGAGATTGAAAATACCTTTGTTGGATTTTTAAAATGCGAAGATAATAGTTTATCGATATTTACTAATAAAGATGAAAAAACAGAAATGAAAATAGAAAAAGGGGATAAAATCCAGATTTTATTTCTAACACAGGGAGTATTTAACGACTTTTTACCCAATTTGCTCAAATTGTGCGGTTTTAAAACTAAAAGCATGGTAATGAATGGTTGTCTAAACGTCACCCTTTATTCATCAAAAAGCAAAAGACTTTTCGCAAAAGCAATTCCTGCAGGAACAGTAGTTTGGGCAGAGGCAGAAAAAGATATTGAAATATTGCCTGAAAATTCTCACACTTTATTTCAAAATGATCTTATCGGTTCAAACCTTGTTCTGATTAGAAAGGAGAAAAATGTAAAATGAGAGAATACACTTTTAATTGCGAGGTTGTCACTCCTCTCTATATGTTTGGAAGTGAAACACAAAAACCAGAGCTGAGGAGCCAGTCTTTTAATGGACTTTTTAGATACTGGTTTAGAATCGGGGGAGGAAGTATAGAAGATGAAAAAAGAATTTTTGGCTTTGGTGGGAATAATGCTAAAAAAGGACTTGTGCAGATAGTAGTTAAACAACCTTCTAATATAAATTTTTTTCAGTACACACAGATGGATGAGACTGAATTGAACAAAGGCCTTTATTATCTGTGTAATTTTTTAGACAGATCAGGACGAAAAAATGCTTTCCAACCTGGTCAACAGTTTGAATTAATCTTTCGCTTCTCACCTTTAGCAACAGAAGATGACATAAAGAAATTCTTTTGCAGTGTGTGGCTTGCCATCAACCTTGGCAACTTTGGTGCAAGAGCAAGAAGAGGTTTTGGCTCTATAAAGGTTAATAGTATAGAGGGAAATGATAATATTGGTGATTTTCTCCAGTTTAACCCCTGTGCACCTTTAAAAGATTGGTTTGCTCGAAATTTGGATAAAATAAGGAAGATTTTATTTGTAAAAGGGAGAGAAAATATCCCTTGTGTGTTTGATGAAAATTTTGAAATTTATTTATTCAAAAAAAATGATTTTAATTCAAATTTTGAAGATTGGAAGTTATACTTGTCAGATATAAAACAAATAGAACCCACTTTAAAAAATGAATCTCATACCATTAATGAGGATTTTTCTAATTACACTAATTTACTTGGAGCTATGGGGTGCATTTTGAAAGAATTTAGATACCTTTATCCTGATTACAAAAAATTACTTTCTTTAATAGATTCTCAACAAATGTCAAAATCTATAAATATTAAAATGGAAAGAATTGTATTTGGACTTCCTATAAATTTTCTATTTAAGTCTAATCCTAATATCACTTATACCATCGAAAATGACAGTGGTCGGCGGGCTTCTCCTCTATGGCTTAAAATTCTAAAAGCCAACAGGGAATTTGAAGGTTTATTCATTTTAATGAAATCTTCCTTTTTACCAGAAGGACAAGAGATAAGAATAACGTCAAAAAAGAAAAATGAAAAAAATAAAATTCCAATAGGAAAATGTGAAATTCCTAATAATTCTGAAATATGGAGAATTATTGCTAACTTTTTCGAAAGTTTAATGAATCATAATTTGGTAGAAAAAATAAAATTAAAGGAGTGATAAAATGTTCAAAGATGCAATCTTAACCACATATTACTGCGAAACTTCTCTACATATGGGTTCTGGTCAAAGTATATCATATGTGGACTTACCTATTCAAAGAGAAAAACACACAAACTTCCCTATTATCTGGTCAAGCAGTATAAAAGGCGTGGTTAGAGAGAAGGCTTTGAGAAGCGGATGGAGTAAAGAAAAACTTACGTATATCTTTGGTTCTGAAGCAGAAGAGTCTACTGATAATTTAGTAGCATCATGCATAAGCTTTACTGATGCAAAAATACTCTTTTACCCGGTGCGCTCAGCAAAAGGTATATTTGCTTGGATTACCTGCCCATTTGTCTTAAAAAGATTTACCCAAGAAGTAAAAAGTGCTGGTAGTGTCAGTGAAAGTTTTGATGTGATAGACACAATAAGTAAGTTGGTAACTTCTATAGAACAAAACGGATTTCAAAACAATGTGGTGTTAGTTGACAGTAATGCCTATATTAAGAATCCTTCGAAAAAAGTCATGTTAGAGGAATTCGAATTTCTAGCAGAAGTTAAAAATGACGATAATATCAATCAAATTATAAATCTATTTAGAGCAATTCTTCCAGAAAATGAACTTACAAGAGAAATTAGGAAAAGATTAGCAATAGTGCCAGATGATATTTTCTCAGCACTTGTTAAGTATGCAATCGAAGTTAGAACCAGAATTAGAATAAATCAAATAACTGGCGTCGTTGACGATAAAGCACTATTTACTGAAGAGCTTCTACCTTCAGAGAGTATTTTCTATGGATTCATTTTTTCGACTGACCCGTTCTTTGGTATTGATAGTGATACATATAACTTATTAATTTCTTCACCTATTGATTGGGAAGAAGTGGGGAAACGTGTTTCCGAAAAAAAGTTAAATATTTTAAAAGAGGCTGCTGGAGAAGAAAATGAAAACGTATCTGGCGAAAAGGATAGATATTTGTTTTCTAAGGATGTTGCTAATCAGCTTAGAAAACTACTTGATAATGGACTTCTTCAACTTGGCGCAGATTCAACTCTGGGAAGAGGTTTCGTCAAAGTAAAAACTACCTTAAAGCTAACCACAAACTCTGAAGGTAAGTAATAGGAGGTAAGCACCTAAAATGAGTATAAAAAGTATAGAACAAGAAATAGCACAGTTTTGCCTCAAAAAAATTCGCATTTACAAAACTCAATTGGCAGGTAAAAACGAAGAGCTTTCAAAGTTTAAATCTGATTTGAAAAGACTCCCTGCTATGATAACAAACAATGGGCTTTTAGCTACATTGACATTCTACAAAAAGAATAATGAAAAGGTCTACCAGATTATAAATCAATGGTTCTCAGAAAAAGAAGGAAGGATATTTGCCAATTTGGTAGAATATCTAATAAATGTTAGCTACGAAGAACTTCTTTTTAAAACAACAGAAATTCTTAAACTTGCAGAGTGGTTAAAAAGAATTGTTGAGGTGGAAATAAAAGATGAAAAACCAACAGAAGAAGAATCCGAAAAGTAATTCACAACTAGTTTCGCAGCCTAATTCAGTCATAGTTGAATTTGATAACTTTGGACTTGCTTTTTCAAAAGGAATTTCAGTTAAAATTCGTAATAAAGAAAATTGCGTTATAAATCAAAAATACAAAAATAAATTTTTTCAACAGTTATTCAAAAGCATAAAAGAAGAAAATCTTTCCATTATTGAGCATCAAATAACTAACAAAATGAAAAACATAGAAGAGTATCTGCTTTCTAATCACTTTGTAAAAGTAGTTGATACCAACTTTACAAATATTACAAGACTTGTTGTGGGATTAGGAACTGAACATGTTTTTGAAACATCACTAACTCTTGATTATATCTGGGGAATACCTTATTTACCTTCATCTGCTGTCAAAGGAGTGTGTAGAGCAGTTGCATTTTGGGAAATAGTTTCTTTGAAATTATCAAAAGAAACATCTTCAGAAAAAGAAAAAATTGAGGATTTAATAAAACGTATTTTTCAAATTTTTTACAATGAGGATATTTCTTTTGAAAACAATAAACCGATAGAACTTGACGATATTGAGAAAAAAATTTTATTATACAAGCTCTTGTTTGGGACACAAAATTTCGAAGGGTTACTCACATTTTTAGATGTATATCCTCAAAATATATCAGAAATAGTCGACATATTCGAATTAGATATAATAAATTCTCATTATTCTGAGTATTATAACAACCCCGAAACAAACCCCGCTGGAGACTGGTACAATCCACAGCCAGTCAACTTTTTAACAGTAAGACCAGGAATTAAATTCAGATTTACCGTATTTTTTGATCAATTTCGTGCTGAAAAATTAATAAAATCTCTTGAAATAGGAAGTGTATACGTTGAGTTGATTGAAAATTTACAAAAAGACAACTTTAAAGCTTTAAAAGAAATTGTTAAAAATATCTTAAAAGTCTCTTTAACATTTCACGGAATTGGTACAAAAACGCGATTGGGTTATGGCTTGTTTGTTGATACTTTTTAATTACTTAAAACTATAGAGCGAGATGCTCAAACAACCAAAGATTGTTTTCACAGAGAGATACATAGCGTGAATAAAGTTAAATATTTCTAATATCGGCAGTTAGATAAATTTAAGTAGGGACTATCCAAAAAGACAAGTGGATAGTCCCTTTTGGTCAGTATTTAGTAGTTTATTAGTTTTGTATTTGAGCTATATGTTGGTGTTTTCGAGTTCTGAAATTATGTTTTTAGCCGCCCTCTTTTTACTTTCATATTAAATAGTACATTTTACAACATCGAGTTGAATAGTAGACTCACTTATTCTCTATGGGTTTATAACACTATATGTATTCAATCTTCTTCCCATATAATAAATCTACTTGAACACCTGCTATCTGAGACAGATTCCACATTATAAACTTCAGAAGGAGAATTAGAGGGTTTTAAAGTTTTAATAAAATCCTTAATTGCTTGAATCCTGCTTGTCAAATGAGGATGAGAAGCAAGAAGTTCTGCAAAACTTATCCAAAAGCTTCTTTCTTCTTCTGCCTGTTTTAAAAACTCTTCTAATACTACATTTCTATACAACCCCTTGCTTGCTGCTAATAAAATCAAACCCTTTAAAGCACCATTTAGTGAAAAATAAGCTCCATATCTATCAGCAGTATATTCGCAAGCTCTCAAACATGCTTGACCTAAAAAAGGTAACATTAAACCAAATTGTATCAGCCTATGCTTAAGATGGTTTGCTTTAAGATGCCCAAGTTCATGTGCAAGTATGAACTTTACTTCATCAAGACTTCCCTTATATGCAAGCTCCAGAATACCAGAATAAACAACTACAAAATCTCTTCCAATAAACCGCATAGCAAAGGCATTCAAAAATCCACCTGACTCAATTACCTATATTTCAGGTACATTTTCAAATCCCATCTGCTTTGCTAATTGTTTATATGCTTCATAAACTTCACTAAACTGCTTGTTAGAGAGTTTGATACCATTGCCCTTGATTCCTTCAATCAAAAGTTCCTTTGCAAAAAGTATAAAAATTCCTATATACCTAATTTTTTATTCTATACTATTACATAAGGCTTCACATTAAGTAGCAGGTAGGGAATTTTTGATGTCATTTCTGATGATTTTATTTTATCATTAACAGCTGTTCGCTACGTTTACATCCCTCATAGTTTAGATAAAACGTGCAAGTGCAATAGTAGTTTTTCCAACACCCCCTTGTTTACATCCCTCATAGTTCAGATAAGACTCGATTCGTTCTTTAAGTCCCAGCAGGTTGTAAAATGGTTTACATCCCTCATAGTTCAGATAAGACAAAATTTATCATAAAGCTTTGAGATTCTATTACATGAGTTTACATCCCTCATAGTTCAGATAAGACAACAAGAGTTCTTACTGCTTAATCTTTTATCTCTTCTTGTTTACATCCCTCATAGTTCAGATAAGACCAGAAGACAAATGCAGAACGAAGAATACGAAGACCATGAGTTTACATCCCTCATAGTTCAGATAAGACCAAATCTTATTCTTGTCAATCCAAACGCTGTTGGCGTGTTTACATCCCTCATAGTTCAGATAAGACAAGAGAAACACTAACACTAACAGACAAGCTGAGAAGGGTTTACATCCCTCATAGTTCAGATAAGACGAAGAGTTTCCACATTTTGAGAGCGTGGACAATGTAGAGTTTACATCCCTCATAGTTCAGATAAGACCACTGTCCCTGTCGGCAAACTCTTGCAAATTCCAATCATGTTTACATCCCTCATAGTTCAGATAAGACTTGATTATGATGCAGAGGTCAGAAAAGGTATTAGAGGTTTACATCCCTCATAGTTCAGATAAGACCCATGTGATGAGGAAATTTATATGCACTTTTTGTTTCGTTTACATCCCTCATAGTTCAGATAAGACTAATTTAAGCTTATTAACCTCTTGTCTCCGTCAGGAACGTTTACATCCCTCATAGTTCAGATAAGACAGTTCCTATCTTGTTCAGTATTGCATAGACTGTTGTGTTTACATCCCTCATAGTTCAGATAAGACTTGGCGCAACTTGTTCAAAATGAATTGATTAAAGCAACGTTTACATCCCTCATAGTTCAGATAAGACCTGTATCCATTAAACCCCTTAATAAGTCCATACGCGTTTACATCCCTCATAGTTCAGATAAGACCCTTTTGAATGTTTGCAAAACTTTTCTATAAATTCTATGTTTACATCCCTCATAGTTCAGATAAGACAAGAGCCGAGTGATCTAATCTCCTGCAGAATTCGAGTTTACATCCCTCATAGTTCAGATAAGACACAGTCCATTATCTTTGTTAAACCAAAAACTGTTATGCGTTTACATCCCTCATAGTTCAGATAAGACAAAGTCACAATTACATTTGTTGAACCTATCTCAAACGTTTACATCCCTCATAGTTCAGATAAGACCAGCAAAGACATTTCTCAGCGTCTTTCAGTTGTGAATGTTTACATCCCTCATAGTTCAGATAAGACCAGGACAAAAGCCTATGACGTATGAAACATTCAAAGATGTTTACATCCCTCATAGTTCAGATAAGACCTTAAATATTGATTTTACAGATTTAGTTTATCTTACTGTGTTTACATCCCTCATAGTTCAGATAAGACTTGCCTACATTGTTATAACCCTTTGCAATATTGTTCAAGGCGTTTACATCCCTCATAGTTCAGATAAGACCAACTTCTCTTACGGTTTGTATCCCTTTAGTCAAAAGGTTTACATCCCTCATAGTTCAGATAAGACCGAGTTTTGACTTCGTCAAGGTTGTTCTTTTGTGAAGGGTTTACATCCCTCATAGTTCAGATAAGACCTGTATACAGCTGCAGTTTTAGTATGGTATGGTGTAAGAGTTTACATCCCTCATAGTTCAGATAAGACTCTCTTACAAAACCAGCTGTCGTAATCATAAATAAAATGTTTACATCCCTCATAGTTCAGATAAGACAAGAATGAAAAATATACAGGTGTTTATGTGTTCAATAAGTTTACATCCCTCATAGTTCAGATAAGACTTAGGATTGCAGATATGGTTGAAGGTACAGATGAGAGTTTACATCCCTCATAGTTCAGATAAGACGGGAATTATCACAATCCCACCAAGTGGAATCAGTATCGTTTACATCCCTCATAGTTCAGATAAGACAATGACTGAACAGGAGTTTTTAGAAAAGTTTTTAAAGTTTACATCCCTCATAGTTCAGATAAGACTTTTTTTGACTATAATAAAAGATAGAATTTATGAAAGTTTACATCCCTCATAGTTCAGATAAGACAGGCAAATTTAACAAAGCAAAAAGTTCTGGTAGAGAGTTTACATCCCTCATAGTTCAGATAAGACCAGAGCAACTAGCAGGGATGACCTGGCGGCTGCGATTGTTTACATCCCTCATAGTTCAGATAAGACAGTTTTCAAAATGCTGTATCAAATGCTTTTAGAAAAATGTTTACATCCCTCATAGTTCAGATAAGACAAAAGCAGAAGATATTGTTATTATTGCGCTTTATTTTGTTTACATCCCTCATAGTTCAGATAAGACAATTGAAGAAAAATTTGATAACACAAATGGTTATATGTTTACATCCCTCATAGTTCAGATAAGACTTTTTGCTTTGAGCTATTTGAATGCGTTTAAATTTAGTTTACATCCCTCATAGTTCAGATAAGACGTTGTATCTTGCTTGCTGTTTTAGTTGTATCGTCTGGTTTACATCCCTCATAGTTCAGATAAGACGAGCACGTATTTTTAGAAACTTTGTGGACTAACATTTAGTTTACATCCCTCATAGTTCAGATAAGACTTAAAAATGCAGTTGCAACAACAAAACAATCAAGTAAGTTTACATCCCTCATAGTTCAGATAAGACGGAATGGGTGGAGCTGATATACCAGACGATGATAGGAAGTTTACATCCCTCATAGTTCAGATAAGACTAATTGATTTCATAAAGAACCAAAACAAGAACTAAGCGTTTACATCCCTCATAGTTCAGATAAGACACGGCGATATCAATACAGCCTTTGAAGCTATGCAGAGGTTTACATCCCTCATAGTTCAGATAAGACCAAGAAAGTAATATACAATAATAATCCTGTTTTGAAAGTTTACATCCCTCATAGTTCAGATAAGACAAAGTTTTTGAAAATTTTTTATGCAATTTAAACAGTGTTTACATCCCTCATAGTTCAGATAAGACTAGTCTTCACGGGCCAACCCGGGACTGTCATTCCTGCGTTTACATCCCTCATAGTTCAGATAAGACTTAACACCGGGTGATAGAGTTTTGGTGGCTTGGGTGAGTTTACATCCCTCATAGTTCAGATAAGACGTTTTTTGCTTATATGCGACAAACGGAGTAATAAGTGTTTACATCCCTCATAGTTCAGATAAGACTTTGATATTCCTTTTCCCATTTTTTCTTTTCTTCTTCGTTTACATCCCTCATAGTTCAGATAAGACTATCCAAGTGCTAAAGTTGTGGGGCACAAAGACCTCAGTTTACATCCCTCATAGTTCAGATAAGACTGTAGTAAGGCAGTTATTGTTTTTGGGTAGTGTTGTGTTTACATCCCTCATAGTTCAGATAAGACATTATTATGCTGGACAATATACAGAAAAGCAATTATTAGTTTACATCCCTCATAGTTCAGATAAGACGTCTTCATTGAAGTTACCTGTAAATTTTTTATAAGAAGTTTACATCCCTCATAGTTCAGATAAGACGAACACAGGCAAAACAAAAGGCAACTTACTACAATAAGTTTACATCCCTCATAGTTCAGATAAGACAAGCTTTATAACAGATGTAACTTCATGTTGTTTTGAGTTTACATCCCTCATAGTTCAGATAAGACTCAGAACCATTTTTAAAATTTACAACACAGTTATCGTTTACATCCCTCATAGTTCAGATAAGACCAACCTTAACCGCTGCTTTTTCAAGTATTTGCATTAACGTTTACATCCCTCATAGTTCAGATAAGACCACAACTATCAGCTTCAAAGGTGCAACACCAGCTGAGTTTACATCCCTCATAGTTCAGATAAGACGAGAGTGCTTTTTTATATCTTTTATATCGCCTTTTGTTTACATCCCTCATAGTTCAGATAAGACTGGAGCTGATATCCCAGACCGTGATGGAGAAGGAGTTGTTTACATCCCTCATAGTTCAGATAAGACATAACAAATTTTTAACGTTTTCAATGAACAAGTATTGTTTACATCCCTCATAGTTCAGATAAGACCATTATGACCGTATACATGAGCTCCTATCACGTTTAAGTTTACATCCCTCATAGTTCAGATAAGACACCCAAAGCAGTAGTTATTGTTTTTATGCTTGTTACCGTTTACATCCCTCATAGTTCAGATAAGACCAAATCTGTCGTCTTTCAAAAGCAAACCATAAAACCAGTTTACATCCCTCATAGTTCAGATAAGACTTTGCTTGTTTTTAAGCCACATCAGTCATCACCTACTGTTTACATCCCTCATAGTTCAGATAAGACGGGTTACATCAGAAGTTTTGCCTACAATTCGCAAGACGTTTACATCCCTCATAGTTCAGATAAGACACTACACCAGACAAACTGGGTAATGTCACAAAAGAAAGTTTACATCCCTCATAGTTCAGATAAGACAGTGGTATAATTGATATAGAACGCAGAAAAGAATGGTGTTTACATCCCTCATAGTTCAGATAAGACGGAGCATATGCGTTGAGTCAGCTTTATCCAGGCAACGTTTACATCCCTCATAGTTCAGATAAGACAAACGTGATTTCTGTTTTTAAATTTAAATCAAACGCGTTTACATCCCTCATAGTTCAGATAAGACGAAGGAGTCCGCGTTGACTCCTTCACGCTGAAAGGAGCGTTTACATCCCTCATAGTTCAGATAAGACTCCCAGCAAAACACAAAGGCGGGCTAATCAAAGAGAGTTTACATCCCTCATAGTTCAGATAAGACCTAATTCGGTTGGCAAAAATGCCCGTGTAGCATTTATGTTTACATCCCTCATAGTTCAGATAAGACCTTTGGGCTCAATTCTTACTTCAATAAATTCATCCTGTTTACATCCCTCATAGTTCAGATAAGACTGGATGTAGGCTCTGAAACCCATGGACGTCCTTCCTTCGTTTACATCCCTCATAGTTCAGATAAGACCAGCTTCCATAATACTAACCAAGTAAGCCAAATCGAAGTTTACATCCCTCATAGTTCAGATAAGACTTGCAAAGCTGGCGTAGTTTCTCGGCGTCCATACCGGCGTTTACATCCCTCATAGTTCAGATAAGACGCTTTCTGTATTCTTCTCTTTTACAAGCACACATTCTGTTTACATCCCTCATAGTTCAGATAAGACTTAAATACATAATTTCTATACTTTGCCAAATTCAATGTTTACATCCCTCATAGTTCAGATAAGACATAAGAATTCATGCAGAAATGTTGAGAAGAGATGAGAAGTTTACATCCCTCATAGTTCAGATAAGACTGGTAAAGCAAGAGTCTGCATTTTTATATCCCCCAGCGTTTACATCCCTCATAGTTCAGATAAGACATGAACAATTTAGTATGATTTTTGCAGACCCACCATAGTTTACATCCCTCATAGTTCAGATAAGACTCTTTTCAACTTCAAAAACTTTCCCGTTGACTACGAAGTTTACATCCCTCATAGTTCAGATAAGACGTTTATCACTTCATCGAGTTGAAGTGCTTTGGCTTTGTTTACATCCCTCATAGTTCAGATAAGACAATATACCGTTAAACAGATAGCTGAAGAGTGTGCCATGTTTACATCCCTCATAGTTCAGATAAGACATTAGACAAGTTGAGAGCGTGTTGAATGCATTGCCAGGTTTACATCCCTCATAGTTCAGATAAGACCTATGCGGTCGCTTGGATACCCCTGAGGAACAGAAAAGTTTACATCCCTCATAGTTCAGATAAGACACCCATGGAGCGCCGACTATTTACTACAAACACCAAGAGTTTACATCCCTCATAGTTCAGATAAGACAAGATGGTGGGCTGATTCTATCTAATGGTACACCCGCGTTTACATCCCTCATAGTTCAGATAAGACCAGCTTCATAATGAAAGACAAAAAAAGCAAAGAAGAAGTTTACATCCCTCATAGTTCAGATAAGACTATTTCCTAACGCAAATATATAGTTTTTATTATCGAAGTTTACATCCCTCATAGTTCAGATAAGACCAAGTCTATTAAAAGAAGGTTTAGAAAATTACTATAAGTTTACATCCCTCATAGTTCAGATAAGACCGTTTGTATTCATCTAAAGCCTGTTGCCAATTAAGTGTTTACATCCCTCATAGTTCAGATAAGACCAATATAATATAAAATGTAAAGTTAAAAACTAAAAAGAGTTTACATCCCTCATAGTTCAGATAAGACTGCATAGAGTTGATAAGTTGTTTTAATAACTTTTTTCTGTTTACATCCCTCATAGTTCAGATAAGACTTCAAATAGCTCAAAGCAAAAAGAAAAACCCAGAGAAAGTTTACATCCCTCATAGTTCAGATAAGACGGATTACCTCAGGATGATAAAGAACAAACGGAAATCGTTTACATCCCTCATAGTTCAGATAAGACATAATATTTCATTGTCTCATCTCCTTTACAAAAACAATCGTTTACATCCCTCATAGTTCAGATAAGACTAGTGTATTCGCTACCTGTGATAAATTCAGCAGTAAGTTTACATCCCTCATAGTTCAGATAAGACAGGTAAGGGCAATTGAACCAGCGATGATTAAAGATAAGTTTACATCCCTCATAGTTCAGATAAGACAAGGTATAAAGGCGCTTGTTCTCGAACGCTACTGGTGCGTTTACATCCCTCATAGTTCAGATAAGACTTTCTTCCCGGAAGCAAAAGAGTGCTACTCAACTACGTTTACATCCCTCATAGTTCAGATAAGACCTGTGGTGCTAAGTATTTCGCAGGGTATTATTCTTGGTTTACATCCCTCATAGTTCAGATAAGACTTATACTTTAAGTAAGTAAGTAATTAAGTTATGAAGTTTACATCCCTCATAGTTCAGATAAGACTAACACAAAAAAGCTCATTAATGCAATAACAAAAAAAGTTTACATCCCTCATAGTTCAGATAAGACTTTAAAATCAATTCTCCTATATCGTCCGCCATTTTTTGTTTACATCCCTCATAGTTCAGATAAGACATTTTTCAATATGTAGCTCTCTGAGTATTTTCCAGTAGTTTACATCCCTCATAGTTCAGATAAGACCAACAACTATATCTTTCCCGATTGGCAAAACGGCAGAGTTTACATCCCTCATAGTTCAGATAAGACTAAAATATTTTTGGAACTCTGGTTCTTGCCAAAGCTCTGTTTACATCCCTCATAGTTCAGATAAGACAATCTGTTACCAGTCAGGATAGGTATCAGAATTGAGGTTTACATCCCTCATAGTTCAGATAAGACTATTATAATATTTAAAATATTTTTTTCTTATTATGAAGTTTACATCCCTCATAGTTCAGATAAGACATTTTAAATTGTCGTTTCATGGATAAATACAAACAAGTTTACATCCCTCATAGTTCAGATAAGACGGATTACTATAGATTAATACAATTGCTTGATGTTGAGTTTACATCCCTCATAGTTCAGATAAGACTTAAGTTTAATACACAGAATAGATAAAATATTTTAAAGTTTACATCCCTCATAGTTCAGATAAGACTCATAATTCCTTTTGTAACTTCAGACGCATACGAGGAGTTTACATCCCTCATAGTTCAGATAAGACCGAAGTTTCCACATCGAAAGAAATACGATCTGAGTTAGTTTACATCCCTCATAGTTCAGATAAGACTAATAATAATTACCATTACCAGCTATAATTACAATACTGTTTACATCCCTCATAGTTCAGATAAGACTGACGATGAGGAAAGGCAAAAGCTGTGGGAGTTTAGTTTACATCCCTCATAGTTCAGATAAGACGTGTATATAGTACAAGAGTAGGAGTATTTAGTATTTATGTTTACATCCCTCATAGTTCAGATAAGACTGCAAAAGTTCAATCAGCAATTGCATATGTAACTCCGTTTACATCCCTCATAGTTCAGATAAGACTAATACAATGTGATATAATGTAGTTAAGAAAGATGAAGTTTACATCCCTCATAGTTCAGATAAGACTTGCAGTATGTTTTTATGTTTAAAACCGAGTAAATTAATGTTTACATCCCTCATAGTTCAGATAAGACCATTTTTCGGTACAATCACTCTGCAATGTATCTCTGGTTTACATCCCTCATAGTTCAGATAAGACTGTAATCACATCTGAACCGTTGCTTTTACTCTTTGTGTTTACATCCCTCATAGTTCAGATAAGACCGATTATACTCGTGATTGTATTTATTTTTTTTGTTTAGTTTACATCCCTCATAGTTCAGATAAGACTCGCAAGCTGGTATTTGAAGCGTCGCAGCAGGCTTGGTTTACATCCCTCATAGTTCAGATAAGACGTGCTTTTTCTTACTTTCATAATTTTGTTGTTCCTCTGTTTACATCCCTCATAGTTCAGATAAGACCTTGTTAAGATATATAGTAGTTTACCAGTCTATTACTAGTTTACATCCCTCATAGTTCAGATAAGACCTTTCTTGCTCATTAAATCTGCTTTCAGCTCTTTCATGTTTACATCCCTCATAGTTCAGATAAGACTGCAATATCGGAATCAGTATTTACTATAATTGATAATGTTTACATCCCTCATAGTTCAGATAAGACCACAGTTGCACACAAGGGCTATTGAAGTAGTTGCAAGTTTACATCCCTCATAGTTCAGATAAGACTTGCAGGTGGTTAAATTGGCTTCTATAAATTCATCAAGTTTACATCCCTCATAGTTCAGATAAGACAAGTGAGGATATTGTGATTGAATTGAGCCCGAATTACGTTTACATCCCTCATAGTTCAGATAAGACTCAAGTTGACTTTGGCAGTGTAAGCGAACAATACAAGTTTACATCCCTCATAGTTCAGATAAGACCGACCTTGGAAGGGTCATCGCTGAGTTCACGTGCAAGGTTTACATCCCTCATAGTTCAGATAAGACTTTGTCCCAAGTGCTACCAAGTCTTCTTGTTTGTTGTTTACATCCCTCATAGTTCAGATAAGACAAATTTGATTTTAGTTTTTTGGATGGCATAATTCCTTGTTTACATCCCTCATAGTTCAGATAAGACTGTTTGCATTGAATAACAAAGTTACAAATATTCTTCTGTTTACATCCCTCATAGTTCAGATAAGACAACAGGAGAAGAAGAACCAGAAATTACTAAAGAAATAGGTTTACATCCCTCATAGTTCAGATAAGACCCAAAGCTAAAACAAAAATCCCAACAAACCATACGAGGTTTACATCCCTCATAGTTCAGATAAGACTATGGACGTGAGGGTAGCTGTTTGTTAGTTATCGATGGTTTACATCCCTCATAGTTCAGATAAGACCCCAATAGTATTTCTTTGTGATTCTATCTTTTACCAGTTTACATCCCTCATAGTTCAGATAAGACGAGAGGTATAGGTTAAACTTTTTGTACTTAGATAATGTTTACATCCCTCATAGTTCAGATAAGACCCACTTTTATAAAAAACCTTGTAACTCAGTTACTACCTACAATTATACCTTATCCCATATTACTTTGCAATCAATATTATTTGCAGCAAAGGGGTGATAGGTTGTTGGAATAAAATACTAAATCGACTTCTTTTGCAGAATTGACAAGCTAGTTGCTCAGCTTGTTACTTTTTTAGGTTTGCTGCAAATTGGTTGTTTCTTGCAATACTTACAGTATCACAGAATCATAGTTCTTCTCCTGTCCAAGTATCTTCTTGCTGCATACAATTTTATACTCCATCTCGTAAAAATACACTGAATCCTCATCCTTTTCTATCACAGAAAAAAGTTCCCGTTTGCATTTTTCAAGCTTGCCATATGTTATTTCACCCTCAAATACAGAGTTTTGTACCCAAGTGAGGTACTTTTTCAAAATTTTTCGAACTTTATTCACACGTTTTTCATTAACGTCGTATGTAACTATTACAAATATTTTGCATCACTCCCTCATAGGAAGATAACTTCCAATACCAAAGTCTCTTATAAGAATATTAAAAAATTTTTTGTGAATAAGTCTTACTTAAACTTAACTCCAATTAAGGATAAATCCAATTTGGTTAACACATTGTCCACGTGCTAAATTCGTTTTTAGATATCACCCATTTAACTACATTTAGCACGCTGTGCCCGTAAAAAATGTCCCATAATTTGCTTTTTAACTTCTGTCAGGTGTCTTTGCAAGAGTTCTCACCACCACGCTTTTAGAGGTGAGTAAACTTGATCTCCTATAAAATGCTTTATAAGCTTATAACACTCAAGCCTTATATATCCTTTGTAAGATACATTTCTGTTAAGCTGTCTGTGGCGAACTGTCGTCTCAAGCTTGTTCCTCAATTCATTTATAAATATCCTTCTTCCCTCTTGATTCAAATAGCAATAATTCAAATCCTCATCAAAGTGTTCAAGTGTAATCTGGCGATTATTTAAAAGTTTGAAAATTACGCTATCTACAACAAGAGGCTTAAAAATCTCTGAGATGTCAAGGCTGAGTGAAAACCTCTTTTCGCTTGGTTCATGCAAAAAACTTATGCTTGGGTCAAGCTGGGTATGGTAAATCTCTGTTAAAACTGTGCTGTAAATTAGGCTGTTTCCAAATGAAATTAAAGCATTTATCGGATTTGTCGGTGGTCTTTTTTCACGCTTTTCCATATAGAAATCTTCCGGCAAAAACTGATTGAAGGATGAATAGTAAATATTCCTCACTCTTCCCTCAAGCCCCATAAGCTCTGATATGCTTGAAATGTTAAACCTGCCATTTTCCCATTCATCTTCAATTGCATTCAAAAAAGCCTCTGCTTCTTTTCTTTCTCTTAAATTCCTCATCATATGATAAACTGCTGATTCGACAAAACAGTATGCCAAGAAGATTCTCTTTTCCCTATCAAGATAATGAAGTGCTTGCCGAACAACAACATCTCCAGAAACGTTTTTCTTGCGCGGCATAAAGCTACCTGCATAAAATCCATAATAGTTGTAAAAGTGAAGAATTATGCCGTATTGAGAGATATAATTCAAAGCCTTGGTATTCAAATCAACCTCACCAAAGATATGAATTTGTTCAATGTTTTCGATGTCAATTGACCTCTTTTCAGTCTCTGTCTCAAAGTAAAGTGTGTTGTCTTTTCTTCTGAGTCTTCCATTTGAGGTTATGTAAAGTGTTTTTTGCATCAGACTTACCCCCAGCAAAATTCAAAGTATGCACAGGACTTGCATATCTTTTGCTTTGTAGCCGGCGGTGGAACTATCTGAGAGGTTATTTTTTCTATCTCGCTCAGTGCCTGTTTTACTTTTTGCTCATATTCAGGTGTAAGCTGTAAGATTTCTTTTTTGCGTTCCTTTGGATAGTTGATTATACCCTGCTTTTCTATCCCTTTTTGTTTTAGATAGTAAAGATAGTACATAACCTGCATAATATCAGCTTCTTTCATTTTGCTGCTGTACTTTACTTCTCTCACTGCCCCATCTGATAGAATGTCAATCATTATAAGATTATCTATCAAAACCTCTTTTGTCTCTTCTTTGGGATAAGAATACTCATGCAAAATCCTGCCAAGTAGGACCTTGTCAGACCGATTTTCAAATGTGATGTTTTTGCTAAAAAGCCAAAGCTTTCTTTTGCAAACATAAAGGTAGTTGATTTTAATGCCTTGGAATTTGAGGTCTTGCAGTTCTCGAATTTCTTCTGACATTTTAAAAGATCACTCTCTTTTTGTAGTTTTTACCATATATCATCTTTTTCTGATTCCTTAGGTGGTAACAAGCCCAACTCGTCGTCATAATCACAATTTAAAATGAATATACCCAGCTTTTTGCTATACTCACTCGCTCCACCTTTTGCGAAAAAGTACACCGGAACTGTAACAGTGTACTTTCGAACAGCTGAAATTAGCTGCAGTTTCTCAACAGGGCTTAAAGATTTTGAACCTATTCTCTTCAGGCACTCTCTGATTGTTTCTTCATTTACCTCGAATACCTTCCTCGGTATACCTTCAACTGTAACTACATCCCTAAAAATCTTTTGAGCTTCAATTTTTCTATCTGCTTTAAATCCTAACTTCAAAAGTTCATATGCTTTTTTGAAACTCTTCATGAAATTAGTGTTTGAAAGTGCCTCAACATCATAGGCATATTCATTTAGCTCTTTTTTGTCATATTCTGTAATTTTTCTTCCGTCAAACCTTTTCAAAAACTCTTCTGTTCTAGTAACAATTTCTTTCTGATAAACTCTTCCAATTCCGCTTGGTTCCTTTGTTAGGATAATAACATTTGGTTTTTGCCCCTCATATGGTCTTTTCCTGTATACTCTCCCCATTCGCTGCAACAGTGAATCTGCAGAAGCCAGTTCCGTAAACAAAACGTCATAATCTATGTCAAGTGACGCTTCTACAAGCTGGGTTGAAATTACAATACTATTTTTTCTCTGGTTTGAAAGAATAAAATGTTCTTTTTGCCTTCTTTGCCCTTCCAAAAATCTTGAATGCAAAAGTTCAACCGGAACATCATCAAAATTCTTTATGCTTTCTTTTATAGCCTTATAAACTTCCTGTGACCTTTTTACTGTGTTGCATATTACAAGTACATTCTGTTGCTTCCCACAATTCACAATTTCATCTACACAATCTAAAATAGAAAGTGGTTTGACCGAAACAACATGCGACCAGCATTTTTTTAATTCCTCATCTGAATATGCCTGTAAATATTCAGAAATATCTCCAAGATACTTTAATACAAGAGGATTTACAGTAGCACTCATCAAGCAGAATCGTCCATTTAAATTTACTATTTCTTCTAACGTCTTTATTATAATTGCCAACGACTCTGGTGAATAGCTTTGTGGCTCATCAATTATAATCTTCGAGTATAAAAATAACGAATATATTTTCTCAAAACCAGGCCATTTTAAAGCAGATGTAAAAATCTGGTCGCCGGTTGTTACAATTATTGGAAAACTTAAATTCCTCGCAAGGTTTACATTGTCAAATAAGGATTCTAACTCTTGGACATCTTCAGCTGATTGTGAATACTTTTCAAGCAGATAAATCATACTGTCAGAATGCAATATTCCAACCTTATCACTACCAAAAATTCTCACCAGTCTTTCGTACATTGCGTTGATTGAAACACGAATTGGAAGAGTGTAAATTAACTTGCTTCTGCCTGCCCAGTTTAAGCCAAACTCTGTCTTACCACTGCCTGTGGGAGCAAATAAAATAACATTCTGGGTTGAGAAATCTAAAGCTTTTAGCTGAAATTCTTTAAAACCGGCAAAATTCCCTTTTTCTTTCAAGTAGCTCTCAACCTTATTTGAAAAATCGGTAATCTTTCCTTCTTCTGTACTAACTTCTGCAGAACTTGAATGATCAAGTCTATGAAGAAAACCTTTTAAAAGAATTCTCATAATTGCGTTTTTATTGTAAAGGTCGGTATAACTTTTGAGCATGACCTCTTTCAACCAGTCAATAGTTCTATATACATAGTTTGAACTCTTCTCTATTTCATCTTTGGTAGGAAATGAAGGAAGTTCTTTAAACAAAGGAAGTAATGTCTTGTTATTTAAATACTTTGAAACATCTTCACAAATATATTTTTCAAAATATTGGTAGTTGAAATCAAAGCCCCTGTCATGCGAAAATGCAATAGCAAAAAGCAAATTTTCAAAATCTTCTGGGCTGATATTCCCCTTGTCTATCTCATCTTCCAAATCCACAAAAGCTATTGAGATAAAGTTATGAGGTACCTCCACAGACAAACCCCTTACTTGAGGTACCTCATTTGATTTTGTCTTGTCTCTTATCTTTCTTTGAAAGTTTGAATTTGCCTTGCCCAAATCATGATATATTATTGCTAATTTTAGCAAATATTTGAACCTCTCAAGGTCAATCTGAAGTTTTTGAAAACCTTCTTTGATCTCCTCTCTATACTCTTTGAATAATTTTTCCATATTCTGCAGTAGTGTCATTGTATGCTCGTATATTGTCTGGTATTCATAACCTTTCTCAGTTTTAAATCGCTTTGCGTAAAGTTCTATATCCTCATAGGCTTTCATACTCATCATCACCTATTAAATCAATAAGAATATTTTCATCATCTACTAACAGCTTATCACTAACAGACATTATAGGGTTTAAATGTTGAAGATTTTCAAAATACACTACATCTTTTTTATTCGTAAATATCCTAAGACCATCTTTGGTTTTTATATAACGATTATTCAGTCTGAATCTAATTCCATCAACCCTCAACTTCTCCGCAGTACTTGTCTTTAGATACATCCCAATGTTAAGAAGATTATGCTTTACATACTTTCTATACTCTATAACTTGCGGTTCAAAGAACTTCACTTCATCCACTCTCAACAAGTCTTCTTTTCTTCCAAGTCCCCAGTAAGAATTAAAGATATTATGAGAAATCCTTTCTAAAATCTCTTGTTCTGCATTTACATGTATACATAGCTCCACATCAACAAGGTTGGTCACATATATAACGTCATTTATTACCCTCGCTGAGACATCTTTCAAAATTGGAGCTGAGGAGTCTTCTTTTCTTAATCTGTCAAATTTTATGATCCTTTGAATGTCATAAACGATGGAATTAAACTTTCCACAAATAGAAACAGCCATTTTGTAATATTCTCCATTTTTTGCCCCCAAGATATTGTGAAGCCAACCTTTTACAGTGGAAGGCGGAGGCAGAGGGTAAGAGTCTACTATTCCATATGAAAAAGGTTTTCTGAAGTTTGCAAAAGGTTGATAAAGTTTAATCTTCAGAAGTTTTTGAGACATCTTCAAACTGTCCCCTCTTTATAATATTTCTGTGCTTTCTCTTTTAAAGTTTCAAAGAAGTAATCAATTGTTCCACTTGAATCCGGCAAAAGTTTCTTTAGTTGCTCTTCATTTACAAAAAATCCTTCTATCAATCCTAATAAAGTATAATCATAAACTTTCTTACCATTTGGAAGAGTCAGTTCGCATGTGCTATTAAGTAACCTTGCATCAATTGCATAGCCAACGTCATCTTTTATGATCTTAATTCTGTTCAAGAAAAAGGGATTTTTAACTGGATAAAGTCCGCCTATTACAAAAAGTGGACTTAAATTCTCTCTTCTTCCCTTGATTTCTCTGCTCAAAAACTTTATTGCATCAAAGAGGGTATAAAGTCTTTTCAGTCTTTCTTCAATAGGCACCTCTTCAATGACATTTCCCTTCTCATCAAAGTCTCTACCTAATCTATCCAAATCAACTGAAACAGTATAGGTGTAAAGAGACTTATGCTGTTCAAGCTGATAAGGGTTTGGATTGGTATTTGCTCTTTTTGCTAAATTTAAATTGGTTGCAAATTCTATGTCGTTTTTATACTCTTCTAAAGAGACAGCAGGTGTTATTTTGACAACTGCTGTCCTTGTCTGTGCACCCTGCCCTTGTCCAGATGTCTTCATATAACCGAATAAATCTATTTCAGGGTATTGGGTGATTGTTGCTTCTTTTGTAAACTGCACAACCTGCTCATCTCCTGTTACAGGCGCTTCCCTGTACTCTGAATTTTCCAGCATAAATTTGTGTTTTTCATATCTCAATGCCTGTCTTGACATGTAAGTATACACCTTATTTTCTCTTGTGAGCTTTTTAAGTTCAGAGATATTCCCTACACTCTCTCCATAATTCAAGCTCATCGCTTCAAACACAACTGTAATCGTGATACCTGCATTTTTACTCATTTCTCCTCATCCTCCTCATTTTCTAATCTTTCATCTCTTTCACTTCCTAAAAGCCCGTTTACAAAGCTATATCCTAAAGCGCAAAAATTGTCTTTATCATTTATACACGAAACAAATAAAGCCGGTACTTCCATGTTATAGTTCATATAAGTTCTAATAACCAAATTCATAAAGGTGTTTATGTCACCAATTCTAAGTGCTGAAATCAAACGATATGCAAGGCTCGTTATCTTGTTTTCTGCACCTGATTTTAAGAATGTTTTCTTTAACTCCTGTCCAAAAAAGTACATCCTCCACAAACTTTTTTCATCCATCAACATTTCACCTCTTTTTATGCTTTTTAGAAATTTATATGTGATAATGTTAAACATTTGAAGCCTATAGGGTGAAAGGTTTGTTTTAATTTTTGAATTCACTTTTTTAGAGCTTATAAACTGACTTTCTAAAAATGATACAAACTGAAAGCTTAGCGTATTATTTAAAAACCTCTGCAAAAGCTCGTGGAAAGGATACAAGGTATTGTCTTTCACAGTTATTTTGGTTCCCACAACATTTTCAAAAAATTCATAATTGGAGGTTACAAATTCAGCCTTTTGCTTGGATATATTGAAGCCATAAACCTTTGGAGCAACTGAAGAGAGATCTATTTCAACAAAAAGAATGTTAGTTAGGGCAAACTTGCTTTCTTCCCTCAGTTTCAACAATAAGTAATCATTTATGAAGTTCAAAATTCCTTTGTCTTTGAGTAAATTTTCTTCTTTTGACATTATTTCCATAAACAATTTATTTGCTTGATATAGCTCCAAAACAGAAGTACTTTTATCTACAAAGTAAAACCTTTTGGTTTGTCCAACTCTAAATTCAGTCAGGGCCGCAAAAATACAGAAATACATAAGCTCACAGATTTCGCATATAGGCAGCTGAGGCTTAAAGTTCCAGAAGAAATTCTTGTTGTCTTTGTTTGCTCCAAGAAAATTCACAATCCCTGTGTTAAACATTGCACCTTTTTTAGCTTTTCTCTCACCGCAAAATATACAGGGATACTTCTTGTCCTCTTCATTGGCCTTCTCTATTATAGGTTTTTCAAAGTCGTTGTAAAACTTTTCTTTTAGGTTTTCTGTAATTTGCCTATTTAGAAAGCTTGCTTCACCATATACTGAGCTGACACTGTTCAAATAAACTTTTACATCGTTTTCCATAAACTCCTGTTTTCTATCTTCCAAAATCTTTATTATTGTGTTTACATAATCTACTGCTTCATTTTTATTAAATTTTTTCTCTAAACTGCATCCATATTCTTTCGCAACTCTGTTCAGTTTTGCAAAACCATTAACTCTATCTTTAAACTTTCTTACTCTCTCTCTCTGCTGTTCGTCTATATCACTTTGATTATTTAGTTGGGCCAGTAAATCTTTCCCTTCATTTATAATCTCATCTGTCCTTGGATACCTCTGATAAGCTTTCTTAAAAAACTTGTCGGAAAACCCTTGCAAACTTTCTCTTTCAAATTCAATGTAATTTGGTCCAATAGTTATAATGTTTTGAGAATCTATATCTTCTCCATCCAGCATAATCTCAATAAAACCTATAATCCCTGCATTATAAGCCCAATCACCTAAATAAACCCTCTCCTTCATTTTTTGCTATTCCCCTTTTATTTTTCATATTATTATCTCACCACTTCAATAAAACCAAACCCTTGTCCTCTTCTAAATCCAAGTCCATTTTGATAAATCTCTTTTAAATCATCAGGATGTCCTGATAGTTCAAATATACCGCCAAAGCCTGTAAGATACATAATTTCTTTGCCGGTGTTTTCTACAAACTCAGAAATTTTATGCTTTACAACAATCTTTTTGACATTTATTGGCTTGAAACTAATTCTTTTATAAAGTCCTCTATTTTGCCCTCGCAAAATTCTGATATTTCTAATTTCAAAGTCAATTACATCGTTCAAAACCTCTTCAAATCCTTCATCATAGGGTAAAATCGGAATTTTGTCATCTCCCTCTTTTTTCTCAATCACCACAGGTGAAAAGGTTTTGAAAGTCATAGTTGAAGAAAATTGTTCTGGTTCTTTTATAAGGTATGCCCTCCTGAGTTTGATTTCACAGTTATTAGTCAATTTATGAGGATATAGTTTGCTGCTGATTAAACTATTGTAGATATTGACAAAAAACTCATAATCGGAAGTTGAAAGGTTTAAAACTATATCTCCTCTGAACAGCACTTTATCGTCTGAAAAATTCATGTTGGGCAAATTTACCGCATAAACAAACGGCTTTTGCCACTTATTCTTTTTATCCTCCCACCAATAAAGTCTTTTGAAATACTCCTCATTGTATGATGATAGTGCTTTTTTTAAAAAAGCAATAAATAAGGTTCTATAATAAACTGGGAGTTCCTTGGTTTCGTTAAACCCATTGTGTACTTCAAATATAAATTTTGCTCTCATCTCAAACAATCTCTCCTTTTTTAACAAATTCTTGCGTTAAACTGTATTGTTTATTATATTTCGACATTAACTGTAAAAATCCTTCTTTTTCAAATAAAATTTTTAAAGGAGAACAAAGAATATGATCAAAACTATCCAAGCTCAAAATAAGAAATTTTTAAAGTTGTATTTACGTGATAAAAAAGATTATTGAAATACTAACTTAGAAGAAACGTTATAGAAGAAGACTAAGAAAATTTGATTTGTTTCAACAGCTCCATAGTCCAGATAAGACTGTATAAAAACAATGAAAGTTCTAAAAATAGTATCAATCGTTTACATCGCTCATAGTTCAGATAAAACAGGTCGATATCGAGGCGAGGCGGACTTGAAGGGTTAAGTTTACACCCCTCATAGTTCAGATACAATTGGTGCACACTGTGAGAAAGTTCTCTCAGTGTGCAAAGTTTACACCCCTCATAGTTCAGATACAATCCAGGCACAGGAAAGATGAGATTTTCAGTTGTTAAGGTTTACACCCCTCATAGTTCAGATACAATTCTTTTTAAAAGTTGGCGGAAGAAATTGATGTTGCTTTCATTATAGCTTATTTCATAAGTCTCTTCAAGAGGAGTATTTTGCAGCAAGGTGGGAGTTAAGTTTTTAGGATATTTTGAAAAATACGCTTTATCCATTGAGAGAAAAGTCTTTTTTAGGCTGAGCTTAAATTTATAGGTTTGCTGCAAAAAGGATAAAACTGGTTATGAAGCCTTTTAAACCTTTGACCATCCCTCACAATGCAAGCTGTTTATTTTTCATTCAACACTCCATTTTAAAATTTCCTATTTTACTTTACAAAAAACTCTACAAAAACCTCTAAAAAGACTATCCCAACAAAAGCACCAGCATGCAAAGTATAAAGCTATGTCTTGACAAAAGCTCCTCAAAAGTCTATCCTCATTCTTAAGCAACAATATTTAAAAAACCTTGTGAGGTGAACATTGATGAAGGTGGTTGCATTTAATGGAAGCCCAAGAAAGGAAGGAAATACATACCATGCTATAAAGATAGTGGCCGAGGAGCTGCAAAAAGAAGGAATTGAAGTTGAAATAGTGCAAGTGGGAGACAAAGCAATCAGAGGATGTCTTGCATGCGGCACGTGTGCTAAAAATAGAAATGAAAGGTGTGTAATTGATGATGAAGTAAATGAATGGATTCAAAAGATGAAAGAAACAAATGGAATAATATTAGCTTCACCGGTTCACTATGCTTCAATTTCTGCAACAATGAAAGCATTTTTAGACAGAGCCTTTTATGTTGCCGGAGTAAATGGAAGTCTATTTAGACATAAGGTAGGGGCAGCACTTGTTGCTGTAAGACGTTCAGGTGGCATTACAGCATTTAACCAGCTCATGCAATATCTGAATTATGCTGAGATGTTAATTGCAACCTCTAACTATTGGAATGTTATTCATGGAAGGCTACCTGGCGAAGTTCTACAGGATGAGGAAGGAGTTCAGATAATGAGAGTACTTGGCAAGAACATGGCTTGGCTTTTGAAGCTTGTTGAAAATGGGAAAAGTAATGTAAAAGAGCCTGAAAAAGAACCAAAGATATTTACTAACTTTGTTAGATAAACTGAAAAACTTACACAGCTTAAAAAATAAAGTGTTAATCCTGTATGCTAATATTTAAGGAATTTATTGTTTTATTTACCACTATATTGTATAGTTTTAGTTGATCAGAATTTGGTGTTAGGCAAGCGTTTAATATTAATTTAATACAATTTAGTTTTTCTTAGTACAGCTCAGGTGTTTTTTAATCTTTACATGAATAAGAATTATTTTCAAGGATTGTTTTTTGCCCTAAACTTTAAAAGTGTATATCAGCTCAGAATAGTTAGAATATTCTACAAAAGATATGTAAAAGCAGTGATTATTGGTGCTGATTATTATCTTTACAATAAAATCAACATCGCGGTAATAAGTAAATACAAACATTGAAAGAAACCATTCGAACATTTGACATGGTGATGTATCATACACTGTGGCAGATTGAAATGTTCCAACCATCCCACACCTGGGTTTTCTTTCTTTATAAATTTTCTTATAAATCTTAACCCATTAAATGGAGACTAAACAAAAAAAAAGAGGTTGCCCTTCTTTCTTTTTGTGGGCAGCCTCTTTTTGAGTTTTTTATCTCAAATACCTAAGAGGATTTTGAGGAACACCATTTTTTCTCACCTCAAAGTGAAGGTGCGGACCTGTACTGCGTCCAGTTGAACCACTCTTTGCAATCAGCTGACCTTTTGCAACTTTCTGCCCTGGCGATACTAAAATCCTGCTAAGATGCCCATAATAGGTCTGATACCCATTTTTGTGATTTATAATTACAAGTTTTCCGTATCCACCTGACCAGCCTGTAAATTCTACAACACCGCCATCTGCTGCATACACATTTGAACCCCATGGCATAGCTAAGTCGATCCCCTCGTGGAATTCTCTTCCTCTGTAACCAAACCTTGATGTCAAAGTCCCCCAAGCAGGTAATGAAAACCTTCCTGTTGCAACGTACGCAGGTGGTTTTTTAGTCCCAACAACAACTATTCTTTCAACAGGCTTTTGGATAAGCTGTTGTGAGATAATCTGTCTGTCATATTCAAGCCCATTCATATAGACAATCTTTGCACGAATCTTTGCTTTGCCATCTTTACCTTCTTGTTTGACAATTGTTTGGGTGGTATAGTAGTTTTCTGATTTTATAACCTTTACTTCTTTGGGAAGCACATCCTCATATTCAACCTCTTTTTCCAGCATAACGTTTATTAGCGGGGTTGCTTTTGTAAGTTTTATTTTTTGCCCAGGCATAATTTTCTCTGAAAGTCCTGGGTTTGATGCAAATATATCATCCACTGCAAGATTATATTTTCTTGACAGATCCCAAAGAGTATCTCCTTCCTTGACTGTATATTCTATTACCTGGTCTTTTCCAAACATAATCTTTGTTAAGGCAGTAGCTTCATCAGCTACTTTAATAGCTGGTGAGACATAAACTGGTTTTATCTCTACCTTCTCTAAGAATTTTGCCTGCGATGCCTTGTCATTATAGTAGACCTTTTTTAGCTTGTTAAGAATGTTATTTGGAGTTTGTGGATTTTCAAATACAAAATATGGTTTTGAATTAACAAAAATAGCATACCTTTTTACAAGGACCTTTCCCTTTTCTATGATAGTATTTTTCAGCTCATCAACCCTTGTCTCACGATATTGACCAGGCTCAATGCTCCTTAGTTGAAGCTTACTTTGTAAAATGAAACTGTCTGTATTGTGTCTTTCCTCTACTTCTTTTTTAATCTGGGTAAGAAGGTTTTGTGCTTCAGTCTTGTCCTTTACATACCCTACAATCTGATTGTTCAAAACAACTGCGTACGCTTTTTTGTATGTAGAAGGCATTTTGTTGATTAAAAATAATATTACAATCATCAAAATCAAGGTTGAAAATATCTTTGCCTTCAGAACTATTTCGGTGTAATTTGGCGCCTTTTTGATATACTTTAGCCCCATTAAAATTCTATAAACCTCAGAAACTGCATCTTCAAAGATGTGTGAAAGTTTATTATGTATCTCTTTTGAATATAGGGATTTAATTTTATCTAAACTTAAAAATCTATTTGAAGAAGTTTTATTCCTCTCAGCACTTCTATCCTTTTTGAATTTTTTCTTATCAACCTTTTTGTTGCTCTCCAGCTTTAACTGTAAAAGTGTTTTGTCCTTACCCTCAGCCTTTGCTACTTTTTCACCAGTGTCTTTAATCTTTTCTTTTATCTCAGCTTGAATATTTTTAGGAACAAACCTTGCTTTTTCTTTATCTGGCACGGCGGCTGTGGCAGCTGATTTACTTTTTTGCGTGTGCTTTGCCACAAAAACACCCCCTTACAAAAACAAAAAGGGTATTAATACTACCCTTATATAATTTATACTATGTTGAGTATGCAAAACACTATACTTTAATTTTAATTTAGATTGTTTGATGTGTCAAAGGTAAATATTGTTCAATTTTTTGTATTTAGGTTAAAAAAGAGAAAAGGGGGAGGGAGTTTATCGCCCCATAAATACCCTATCTCCGCTTCTAAAAATCCCCTCTACATTTCTTATACAATTGGTTTTTCTCTCACTTTAATGGTATGCTCTTGATATCAGGTAGCTCATCTTTTGTGATTACATAGTCGCTGTTGTAAATCTTTCTTAGCATATGATTGTCGTTCCATTCATCGTTGTATTTGCTGCCTGTCATAACATAGTTTCCTGCCCATACAGAGAACCACAGCCACGAAACACCTTCTTGTTTTAGCACAGCCGGGTCAGGAATAGTTCCGCACTCAGAAAGTGCTATCATCTTGTTTGCATTTGTGTACTTGAGAGCCTTCACAAACCTCTCTGTATATGGGGAGTACTGAGCTTTTTCCTCATATATATCTTCTGCAATTATATCAACATACTGATCTCCCGGATACCAAGCCGCATCCTGACCATTCCATACCCAGATAAGGTTGTTAAGCTTGTGATAGTTTACGAGCCTGTCAAACATAAGCTTCCAAAGCTTTATATATGGCTCTGGTCCTTTAGCTCCCCACCAGAACCAACCGCCAGACGCTTCGTGCAGTGGTCTGAAGAGAACCGGTACCCCTTCTTTTTGAAGTTTCTTGAGCTGCTCAGCAATTGCATCTATATCCCTTAAAATCAGTTTGTACTCAGTTGAATTAGGATTGTCCATAGCTTTCTTTACATCAAATGTTGTAGCTTCTGTGTAAAAGCCTCTCCACCACTCTTTGCCCGGCTGGTCAATAAGACCTGTTGGAGCATTCCAATGCCAGCAAAACGCAACTATGCCGCCACTCTTCCACCATTTAATTGCCTCATCCACATCTGTGCCTCTTGCACCGTGTTCTACCCTACTTGGTGAGTAGTCCATGAAATCGAAGCTTCTGACAGCTGGGTATCTTTTTGTGACATTAAAAATCATCTGAACTTCTTTGCCTTCACCGCTGCTCTGCTGACCGGATAAAATCTTTTCACCGTAAATGCTCGCCAAATAATTCATAAGTCTCTGTGCATTGGGATGTGGATTAGGCGTTACTAACTTTGAAGAAACTGAAAGCTTTGATTTATTTGCCGCAACAATCTCTTCTATCACAAAATAGTCAACCGCAATTGTGTATCCACCAGATTTTTGCAGTGATATTGTGTGGTCACCTGCTGTTAAATAAATCTTCTTTCTTATAACCACTTCCTGGAACTTACCCTTTACGTTTGGAACCTTCGCTCCGCCTTTCAAATCACCATCTATCCAGATATCAATACTACCATCCTTTACAAGCCCAAGCGTTGAGATTGCAAGAGTAAAGATGTAATGTCCTGTCTTTGGAACTTTTATGTTATAGAGTGCATTTCCCATGTTGTTTCCAAACAACAGTATATAGCCTTTCCCAGAAAACTTTGCATTTTCTTTCTCAACGCTGTATGCCCAGCCGTCGCTTGCACTCTCAGCCTCAATCTTAATTTTATAATATGTTTTTGGATTTGGAAGTAATACCTGTGTCACCTTTGGTGCAACCTTCTTTCCAGCAATTAATGCTATATTGTCAATGTAGATGGGTCCTGTATACTTTACATAAGACCCCGCAATTCTCAAAACCAATACACCTGCTTTTTCTTTTACATTGTAAAGATTATCCACGCACTTTATGACCGCATAAGTCTTTCCGTTTATCTCTTTCCATGTTATCTTATCTTTGTAGTTAAGAAGTGTAAAGTCTTTGATTATCTTCCATGGACTATCCACTGCACTTGCTGACATAATTTTTCCGGCAACTTTGTCTGGATTTGGAATATAGATTGTATACTCAAGTGTAGAGTATTTGCCAAGGTCAAAAAGTTTTTCTTCCTTGTCTGTGAGCTTTACAGCAATGTTCATTTCTTCAAACGCTGTACCCTGGAAATTAGCATTGAGCTTGAGGCTGCCTGCATTTGTGGATGTCTTCAAGTCCTGTGAGAATTCCATTGATTTTGTCTTCTTTGCAAATCCATCCCCTGAGTATTTATAAAATCCCATTGTATCTTTTTCAAAGTTGTACACAAAGTTTTTGCCTTCCTGTGGATACACAAGAGTGACCCCTGTGAAAAAGTCCTCCACAATCTCCTCTTCTTCGCTACTTCCATAGTCTTCTTTTGAGAGGTTTGACGCATCTTCTGGTCTTACTCTTATATTGTCAAGATAGATAGGTCCTTTGTAGTTTGAGTTTTGACCTGCAAACTGGAATACAAGCTGTGCACGCTTTTTGGTTCTAAAATCATCAGGAATTGCGAATGCTTTGTGGATGACTGTATAGTCTTTACCGTTTATTTTTACCTTTTTGCCTGCATTTGCAGTGATATTAAATTCACTTCCAAGTTCTTTCCAGCCATCATTCAAAACAACCTTGTAAGCAAAACCGCCTTGCGATTTATTAAACTCATCGTACGGAATGAACATTTCAAATTCAACTGATTTGTAGTTTGTAAAATCAAACTGGCCCTCTGGAACACCACCAATCCATGTTCCAAGGTCGCCCTGGTCCCAACCATTGTTCGGGTTGAACTCAACATCAAGCCTTAACGCATATTTGTTGCTAGGTCTCTGAAGGTCAGTGGAAACAGAAACTTTTTTGATACACTTTAGGGAATCCCCCCACGCCTCTCCAAAATTCATAACAGACCCATCTTCAAAATCTAAAACCACACTTTGCACTGATGTCTCAACAGCACCGAAGATTCCATTTGGAATAAGACTCAGTAAGAATAAAATGGTAACAACAATAGAAATTATCCTCCCCTTCTTCTTCATACCTTAAAGCACTCTCCCCTTTTTTAATTATTAATGCTCTCTTTCATTTGAGCTGGCAGGCACGCTAATCTTTTGCAAAAGCCTTTTCTTTTTTAAAGCTTTTGTTCAAGCGTGCCCGCCAGGCAGTAACCTTTATTGAGTTACCTCTTCTACTTTGATGTTGTCTATTACAAAGTCAGTACCCCAGTGAATGCCAATCTTCAAGCCCATTGTTGTTGAGTTGTCAGGAATTCCTGCAATTGTTCCTTCGACATGATAAACTGTGTTTGCCTTGTCAAGCTTGAATGTTATCCAACCATATGACTTATAGCCTGACTTGTTGCTGTTTATAATCTGAGCATAAATGTATGTGTCACCTGGTTTTGGAGGAGCTTTTAAAAGTTTTACGTCAAAGCTTATCTTATAATCATGCCAACCATAAATCTTTACCTTGCTTGGCAGTGTATAGAGTGCATCAATCCACTCGCCGTCTTTCTTTGAGTCACACGCAACCTTCAAAGACTTTCCTTTAATAGCCTCCTTACCGGAAACAATAGAAAGTTTTACTGTCTTCTTTGTTTTGTCAAGGATTGTGAACATATCCATCTTGCCATTGTCAAAGTTTATTGTAAATGGTTTAAATGGTCTGAACACTGGTTTTTCTGGCTGAGCATTAGCTTCTCTTACTGCCTGCTCTGCTTGAGGCTTTAGACCCGCCAATGCAGATGATACTGACGCTGCGTTGAAAAGTGCGCCATTTATATCCCACACTAAATTCCCCAAAACAGAGTCTGGTGAGCCTGGATAGAATGAGAACTTTGCAAGTTGTTTGTGGAAATCTTGTAGATATTTTGGTCTTCTCTTGATTCCGGGCTCGTCACAAACCTTTTGGCTGCTTTCCAAAAGAATATTTATGAATTTACCTGCACCCTTTGGATTGCGCGCACCTTTTGAAATGCCATACCCGTCACATTCAAATGGATAGAGCTTACTCTTATTATCAGGTCCAAGTGGAATTGGAACAACTTCTATCTCATCTTCTACCTTCTGGTTGAATACTTGGTCGTCATAGTTGTACCATCTTTCAATGTACATAGCTATCTTTCTCTGAGCCAAACCTGTGCTTGTTGTATTCCAATCTGTAATCATCCAACCCTCTTTGATACCTTTTTGTGCAAGGTTGAGTCCTTTTTGTACCCTTGGGTCGTCAAAGTTGAGTTTTGCATTACCATTCTTATCAACATTTACGTATGTCACACCATTTGAATATACAAATATCTGTGGGTACCAGCACCCAACACCGTATCTGTCTACTTTACCATCGCCATTTGTATCAGCGGTGAGTTTCTTTGCCAAGGCTACAAATGTGTCCCAATTCCATTTACCTTTCTTGTAAAGTGCAAGCGGCATCTCGCTCTCGTCAATACCCTCTTCAAGCATCAAGTCCTTGTTATACAGAACTACCCAGAAGTGGTTAGAGCCATATTGGCTCGCCAAATAATACTTGCCGTTGTACTTGAAAATTTGGTCCATAGCTCGGAGGTTCAAATATGGTGCTTTTAAGTCCACATAGTTGTTAATTGGTTGCAAATACCCTTTTGTATAAAACCTTGGGAAGTTACCAGAACCTCCAAATACAACGTCAATTGGGTCTCCTGCTGCCATTCTTGTTATTATTTTTGTATCCCAATTGTTCCAGTCGCTGTAGACAAGTTTTATCTTGCCACCATAATTCTTTTGATAGGTATCAATTGCTTTTTTCACTGCCTGTGCAAACAGGTCATTTGTGTTTTTGAAACTGTCTTGTGTAAGACCTGGTCTGAAAAATGAAATATCACCCAATTTGGTTGCAGCTACTGCAGAGTCAGGTGCCTTTTTAATAACCACGAAAAAGCTCAAAACCATAGCAATTGAAACAATGAACACTAAAGCCTTTCTAAAAACCTTTGAACGCATCACAAAACCTCCTCCTCCTCTTTGAAATAATTTTTATGCAAAACCCCTCTAAAATGTCAGGGTTTTTGCCAAAATATTTTTTATCCAACAATACCTGTACGCTCTATACTTTCTGTGAAATATCTTTGCCCTATGATGTAAATTACAATCAATGGTACGATAACCATTAAACAACCTGCCTCTAAAACTGAGGAGCGCATTAGGTATATGTCATTCGCGTTGACTAAGTTGTTCAAAAGATTCATTCTTTCGTTCAATATTGTAAGCATAACAGAGAGTGGAAGATTGTCTGTGAAAAACATTGCAGATAGATAATAGTCATTCCAATGCCAAACGATTGTAAATAGCATGACTGTTATTATTGCACCTGTTGCATTTGGTACCATTACTCTCAAGAAGGTAGCAAATGGTCCACACCCGTCAATCTTAGCTGCCTCTTCAAGCTCAACCGGCATGTTTCTGAAAAACTGTCTAAAGATGAATATATACAGGCTTGACCTTATTCCCATACCAAATGCGTTTAAGATGTAAAATGTCCAAGGGGTGTCAAGAAGATTAATTGTCAGTGGTTTTCCTGTAAAAAGGCCAATTAGTCTTCCGATATAGAAGAAGTCAAAGTGTCTGAACTTAACATATAAAGGAACAATTATTGTCTGCATAGGTACTATGATTGTAAAAAGAAGTATGCCAAATAGAATTTCTCTTTCTTTGAACCTAAATCTTGCAAAACCATAGCCTACCATCATGCATACAAATGTCTGAATAATAACAGAAGGTATCAAAATCACAAGAGTGTTTTTCATGGAGTTTGCATACCCTAAAATCTCGTTTGCAAGTTTAAAACTCTCAATCGAAAAGTGTTTTGGTATCCATACAACACTTGGGTCAAGCAAATCCACCTTATCTCTAAAGGCATTGCTAATCAGAAATAAAATAGGATACAAAAGCACATAGCTCATACCAATAATGAAGAGATATCTAAATAAGTTTTTTAGTATGTTAAATATTTTCTTTTTAATAATTGCTTTGGTAAAAGTAGAAGTCTGCCGCTTATCAGAAGCTTTACCTTTCAAGGCCCTTAGTCTTGCCTCCATCTTTGACTTACCCTCTTTCAAAAAATATTTTCAAATTTAATTTGCCCAATAGCTTCTTTCTTTGTTTTATGTTAAGTATACAACTCTTCTTCCAATCACCTTATTTACAATTAGAATAATTACCATGACTATTCCAAAGTAGACTATCGCAATTGTAGTACTGTATTCAAACCGTCCGTTGTTTAGCTGTGTCACAACCATTCTCATGACATAGTTTCCATAGTCTGTAAAATAGTCAATTATCGAGTATATGACAGCAACCAAGAGTGTTGGTGATATCATTGGAAATGTAATCTTCCAAAACTTTTCCCACTCAGTTGCACCTTCAATCACAGCAGCTTCATAAAAACTCTTTGGAATATTGTGCAATGCTGCCATCAAAAGTAGAATCTGAACACCAGACCGCCATGTCAGGTCAAAAAGCTGGCTTATAGTGTTTACAATAAATTGGCCAAGCCACATTGGAACACCTGAATTTACCAAAATCGCTCTCAAGTTCTCTACCCTAAAAAGTGTAGTAGAACCTGAAGCTGCAGTGCTCACATCACCCATAACATTTTCTTTTAGAATTGTTATTACAACACCTGATGCAATGATAACAGGGAAGAAAAATACTGTTCTTGCAAAAGTCCTACCTTTGAATTCATCTCTTAAAACATATGCAACAAACATGCTGAAAAACACTACAACCGGTACCTGATATAGCATATTTACAATTGAAGATGTCAAAGTCCTTATATAGTTTGGGTCTTTCGTGAATGCGTACAAATAGTTTTCAAACCATACAAATGTAAACTCTAACCCATTGTCACCAAGCTTTATCTTTGTCAGTGTGTAGTAAATAGCATTGATAAATGGAATTATGAAAAAGTATATAAGACCAATTAGCCACGGCAATATAAAGAGCCTTCCATACATAGCCTCTTTTTGTCTGAGTGTCATTTTACGTTTTGGCAAAAACCTTTTTAGAGTTTGTGAAACATTCATATTTTTTCACCTCTTGACAATAACTTTATAAGACTGAGCAGGAACTTGAATACTATCTACCTTTTGAGGTTTTGATGTATAGTTGAGCAAAATCTCAATCCCACCTTCATATACAATTCTTACTACTCCCTTTTTTAATATCTGATGATCGACAATCTCTTTGCCTTTTATCAAATCCAATACAGGATAAAGCTGTTTGTAGGCACTTTTTAGATCGCTCAGCCACATTTTATAATTCGAAGAGTATAAATTCTCCAAAATCGTCTCTTTCAGCTCATCCTCATTTCTTGCCGTCCATGTGAATTTGAGGTATGAACCTGTCTCTAACGCTTTTAGCTTCCACATCCACTCGTTTGTATAAAAGTTCACAGCAGGCATTGAATATGGAATATAACCTCTTATAACAAGCTGGTAAAGAGGAATTTCAGCGTCTTCTATTAAAAACTTGCTTGAATAAATTGGCAAATCAACTATTTCAGATGCTTTTGTCAGAAGGTACGCATTTGGGTTTGTCAGCAATATATTTGAAAACCTCTTTTTCAATTTGTCCAAAGTAGTTAAAAATACCTGTTCGGTTTGATATCTGTTTACAGGCCTTGTACCAAAGTCTGAATATAGCATTGTGCTGAGGCTTGATATAGATATATTTTTGAAATATTTAAGATTGCTATTTCTCAAGAACTTATCAACAATTTCGTTGGTGTACCTTGGTGAAATCAGGTAAAGTACTGGATATGAATCATCCTTGTAAAATATGGGCGGTGAGTAGCGCCACAGCTCTGCAGGCACCTTTTTCATTGACTTTGTTGCAACTTTGTTTCTAAGGTACAAAAGCGTACCTTTTCTAAACCTCACAAAATCAACATCAAGATATGTTTTTACTCCTGCTTGATTAAAATACTCAAGCATATTTCCAAGTCCTCGCAACCCCCCCAAAACCCCTTCTGGCTTTGCCGCAAGCGGAAGGTTATAATACACACCATTTTGCATCCAGCCTGTGAATTTGACAACAACACTGCTTATCCCAAGCTTTTTCACTTCTTTTACAATAGCTTGTGCATCCTCAAACGTCGTAAGCGGAACTGTAGCATTTACAGGAAACCCCAGGATATACTTGGGCTTTTTCATACTGCCATAAAACTCTATATAAACTGGGGAGGAATGAAGGTCATCTGCTTTCCTAAATCCCTTTTCCTTTATTAAATACTCCCTGTACTTCTTTGCCATTGCAACATAGCTTGAATTATTGGGCTCCAAAAAATAGTACCTGATAGAAAACTTATCGCTATCTGGAAGTTTTTCTTCGAAGATGTTAAACGTCCTTTCATCCCACTGTTTTTCTTTAAGTGTCACCATGTCGTACTCGCGCATGATAAACTCTGCAAAGACGTTGTTATAACTGCTCTTTGCTCCACTTGTATTAGCATTCAAAACTGCCTTTCCATCACCTTTCGTGATTACTGCTAAAAAGGCACTGTTGTTCTTCTTCATCCCAAAGATAGGAAGCCTTGCTGCCTGTGTGACATACCCTTGAAAGTCTGGGACAATTCCATAATCGTTTCCATATACCCGCTGTGAATAGGTTTCTTGCCCCTTGTTGTTATTAAAGTTTATAATCGCCCCGCATCCATCTGGTACAACTATGTAGCCACTATCTTTCATACTTCCTGCACCAAAGAAAGGAAGAAGCATAACAGACACAAGCCTGTATTTTCCCTTTTTAAGTTCTCTAATTTGTTTCACCAATATATCAACGTTCAAATAATCATTCTTAATTGTATATGCAACTGGTATTACAAACCCCTCTTTTTTGAATGTATATGTTGCCAAAAAACCATTTGGAATCTTTTTTATCTTAAGACCTTTTTTCAAAACTGAATTTACATAGCTATTTGCTATCTGAATTGTTGAGGTGACATCTGTAAACTTTACAGTAAGCTGAGACGCCATCTGCATACGTGTACTTCCAGCTGCAATTGCATCTTGTTTCCAATTTTCTGGGTTGCTATACCAAACCGTATTTGAGCGTTTATCCACAACCTTGAAATACCCATATTTTTGATTGACATAAAGTTCAAGCACTCCATTTTTAGCAACAAGCTGATATGAATTTGTATCTGCTAAAGTGTATTGAAAATTCCCAGTAACACTACTTATTCCGACGAGTACAGCCACCAGTATAAGCAGTAACTTTTTTGAAAAATATCCTCTAACCATCAAGATTATAGCCTCCTTAAAAAAGCCTTCTAAACTACAACCTAAGTATTAGCTCATTGTAGATGCTTTGAATAAATCCAAATAGCTGTGCAAAAAGAGTAAATACCAAAATCATTATGAATATGATAACTGCAATACCTATCAAACTTGCAACAACTGTTGCAACCGTCTTCCCAAAGCTGAATTGATGCACAGCCTTGATTGCATTTAACATACAGATTATAAGCCATAGCACTCCTATTATGTTTATAAATGTTAAGAACATCCCTTCTTCCATAATAAAGATGTTACTGAGAATTACATAAATCAAATTGCAAATTATATATGGAAGCAGGGCATAAGCTGAGAAAATCCAAATCTCTTGGAATGTTCCTTCGCCTTCTGTTAAGGTCGAAACTGACCAGTTTGACAAAACCCAGAAGAAAAACATAACAACCGTACTTGAGAAGATAGAGATTACGTTTATCCTATCTTGCCTGTATGGATTGAATATAAAACCTGTGTATTGTCTGTGAATTATAGCAACAATAAAGTACAAAAGAATAATTATCGTGGCAATCAACACAGAGCCTTTTTTCTCATCTTTGAGCTCTTCAAAACCTTTAAAGGGATGGAGCATTGTGTAAATTGGAAACTTTTCTTTGCTGACCTTTCGTGTATACTCCTCATCAACTCTTTTTTGCTTTCTAAACCTCCTTCTTAAAACCACAATCAATATAATCAGACCAATCAGACCTGTTGCAATAATTCCAAAGTTCCTCTTTAGAAACTCGTTTCTCAGCACTTCTTTTGCCTCAGAATACCCCTCTTTGTCGTTTGCAAGCCTGAAATGCTTCAAAGCGTCACTATACCTGTTCATTCTCAAAAGCGCCTTGCCAAGACCAACGTGCGCAAGTGCATAGTTACAATCCATCTTGTTGACTTGTTCCCAAAGTTGCCTTGCTTCATCATACTTTCCATCATTATATAATAGTGTTGCTTTGTGAACAAGTTCACCAAACTTTGTCTCATTGAAAACTGTAATTGTTGCTTTTTGCTGGTCTAAAACAAGTATTGTATTACCAATACTTTCGACTGCAACAGGGTCTCTAAATGTCCCCATCTGGTCCGCTTTCCCGCCCATTATAAAGAGCAGATTTGCGTTTTGGTCATACTGGAAAACACGTCCTCTTTCATAGTCAAGAGCGTTAATAAATCCATCTTTTGTGACATTTATATCGACAAAGTAAGAGTCTTCAAGTCTTTTACCATAATATTTTGGCAGGTCACCGAAGTCGCGTGTCTGATCCTTTTTCTTGTACCACAGAATATTCTTTCCCAAGAAATTGAGTTTCTTGAGCTCACCCACACTCACAGATGCATAGTTAGAACATGTATAGATAAACCCATCATCGCCAACATCTATACTTGTACACTCTGTCGGCAAATACCTTACCATTGAAGAGCTTTGCTCTTTTGATAAAATCTTTTTCCAGATTCTATCAATAAGAAGTTGTAAGGTTACAACAACCTTATTACTTCCAAAAAATCCAAGAAAGTTGTTTTTATCATCAAACATAAATGCACCTTCATAGCTGCCCAGCGACAGTACATATGCAACGCCTGCATTGTCAACAGCAACTCTAAGCGGTACAAAATCTTTGTTTGCTGCAACCAAATCGGACTTTGGCTTTGTTATCTTCCTAATAATTTGACCATCTTGGTTTATGACAAATACACATTTAGCACCTTTGTCAGCTACATAAATCAAATCATTTTTGTCAACACTAATCCCGCTCGGGTCAACCATTTTGACCTCTTGTTCGTTTTGTGTAAACTTGTCTATCTGTTTTATGAAGTTAAAATCTTTATCAAATACCACAATCCTGTTATTTCCAGCATCCAATATGTAAATGTTATTGTTGTCATCCACAAACATATCTCGGGGAGATGAAAAATTTCCCACACCTAAATCCTTGCCACTTAAAACCTCTGCCGGATAATAACCCTCTGCACTTGGTATATCCCAGTTGTATATATCATAGTTGTATTGGTAATAAGGAACCTCAATCATATTTGCAAAGCCAAATACTGGTATGTTTAAAATCAACAGTAATATAGACATTAACACAACTACCCTTTTTCTTGTCATCCTTATATTCACTTACTACCACCTTTACTTTCAAAGTTTTGAATATTTCTTCTAAGACCACTTGCGATTACTTAATGCCAGATGTAACCATTGTTTCCATAACGCTGCTTTGAGATATAACAAATAGAATTATTGGTGGAATCATTAAAAACAGTGCCACAGCAGCTCCAACCCCAGCACGTGCAATCCCACCTGCTGCAATCTGTGAAAGAAGTGTTGGCAACACTTTTAGATTCTCACTGAATATAAAAGATCCGCCTGTTTGGTTCCAAAGATATTGAAATGAGAATATTGTAAGTGTTAACCACGCAGGTTTTACATTTGGCATAACTATTCGCCACCAGATTTTAAGTTCATTTGCACCGTCAATTTTGCCCGCCTCTAAAAGAGAGTCGGGAATCTGTGTCATAAACTGCTTCATAAGATAAATCCCCAACGTCATCTGCCAAGCAGGAAGTATCAGTGCCCAGTAAGTATCAATAAGGTGTAGCCTTGACATTACAATGTACAGTGGAATATAGGTAACCTGTGGTGTGAACAAAAGTGCAAGCACTATTATCTCATTTATTACTTTTTTAGCAGCAAACTGATGCTTCGCCAAAGGATATGCTGCTAAAGATGCAATCAAAATATGCCCAACAGTTCCAACCACACAGATAAATAAGCTATTGAACAGGTACCTTGAAAATGGCACCCACATGTTTGTCGCAAGCTGAAACATCAAGACAAAATTGTCAAGTGTAGGACGTCTGACATAGAGCCTTGGTGGAAATATGAATATCTCATCAAGTGGCTTGAAAGCTGAAACTACTGTGTACAAAAGCGGTAGTGCCATAAATATTCCGACTATAAAGAGAATTATGAAAATCACTATGTTGCCATAGACGCTTCTGTTAACCTTTTTATGAGAATATGAAAACCCCTTTGCCATTTTATATCTTTCACCTGCACTTTCTTTAAGAAAATTGAAAATAGAGACTTTTTAGTCAGTTGAGTATCTTCTTAAGATTACTGCAATGACTTTGTTTGTGACAAGCATAGCTATAAATAAGACAACAGCTATAGCCGAAGCATAACCCATCTCAAATCTGACTGTTCCATAGTCAATTAAATAAGTCACCACAGTGTCAGCACTGTACTGGCGAGTTGGGAGCCCACCGAGTGCCATCACAACTGTGCTCACACCAAATGACGCTCCTATTTGCATAACCGCACCAAACATAAGCTGTGGTGCCATTTGTGGAATTGTTATATACCAAAGCTCTTGGAATCTATTTTTAATACCATCAATGGCTCCTGCTTCAAAAAGCTCTTTATCAAGGTTTTGAAAACCGGCAACAAATGCCAAAAACCCTGCACCAAGGCTCAGCCACAGCTGAACAACTATTATCACCCAAAGCACATAGTTTGGGTCTTGAAGCCAGTTTATAGGTTCTTTTAAGATTCCCCAGCGCATAAGCCATCCATTAATTAGCCCATACGCATCACCGCTGAATATAAAAGCCCAAATGAAAAACACGTTGCCGGCCAATGAGGGCGAGTAAAATATCAGTGTCAAGATCGCCCGTACTTTTGGATTAAACTCGCTTATAAACCATGCAAGTATGAATGACATAAGATAGCTTATCGGTCCTGTTAAGAAAGCAAATATGAATGTATTTCTCAAAACCTTTAAAAATATCTTGTCTGCTAAAAAGAGCCTTACGTAATTTGTCCATCCAACCCATTTTGGTGGCTGGAGCATGTTGTAATTGGTAAAACTCAAGAATATTGATGCCACAACAGGAATGAGCGTAAAGATTGTAAACAGGAGCATATACGGTGCTATCATAAGATAGCTTGCTTTGTTTCTTTTAAAATCTTCTATAATGCCCATCTTTTATACCTCACTTCCCAAAAACACCTTTAAAAGTTTATTTGTATATGCTGAGTTCTTTCCTCTTTCTCTCAAGCTCGTCATTGATATCTTTTGTATATCTCCACAAACTCTCTCTCGGATTCATCCCGTCATAAATAACTGCTGAAAACGCACTGTCTATGCTTCTTGTGACATAATAGCTTCCAGGAATCTCTTCAATCTCCTTGACATATTTCCACTGTTCCATGAGATTTTTCATCTCTTCTTTATTCCAAGGAAGTCTTTGGAATGCATTTACATTTGCAGTGTTGTACCTCGCAGCAGTACCCATTAGCATCTCAAGTTCTTTACCAAATTGAGTTTGAACCTCATCAGATGTCCACCACTTCAAAAACTCCCAGGCCGCTTGCTTGTTCTTTGCTTTTTTTAGTATTATACATCCTGTACCAGATGCTCCTGTTGAGCGATCTATCTCACCGTTTGGTTTCTTGATACCTGGGATCGGCACCATTGCCCACTGGTTTCTTATTTCAGGTGCTGCTGTTGCAAGAAGATTGTATGTTGTATATGGCGCTATACCAAGTGGCATCTCGCCTGTTCTGAATCTGTTGTAAAAGTCATAAATCAAATCTAAACCATACTTTGTATAAAAATCTGTCCATTGCTTAAAAGCGGCAACTGCTTGTGGTGAATCAAGAAGCGAACGGGTTTTGTCCTTGTTGTAAAAACTTCCTCCATGCTGGAGCAAAAGCGTCGGAAATAGGTTCCTTGCACCCAAGCCCGCATCAATCGCCTCAAGTGCGTCAATCCTCTGATATGGAAGCCCTACTTCTAAGTTATATCTCTGAAGCTTTGCAATCACTGCATACATCTCATCCCAAGTTTGTGGTGGTTTTATGTTAAGCTCTTCAAATATGTCTTTTCTGTAGAACATCATGTAAAAATCCTGTGTAACAGGCAGCGCATAAACGCCACCATTATACGTATAAGGTACTAATGCTGTGGGATTAAACCTTTTTTTGACCTTATTGAAATCTTTGAACTTACTCAAGTCAACAATTGCTCCACGTGCTGCCAAGTTCACTGGCTGACCACGTGCAACTGTCAGTACCACATCTGGTCCTTTACCCGCTAATATTGCTTCAATTAAACCTGCTTGAACTAAGCTTACATTCACTTTTATATTTGTGCTTGGCGTGAATGAGTCGTTTATCATATCACGAATTATCTGTGCCTGGTCACGACCCCCACTTACCCATACTTTTATAACCTTTTGTCCTTGGTATACCTCACCTATATTTGTATAGTCTTCGACAAATGAGTAGAGAAAAGCTTTTATTGAATTAACAATCTTTGTTCCAAGGCTTGCTGTAGGTGATGGAATTTTGCTATCAGGTGATGCAACTAAAATATAGTCAATCTCCAAAGGTTGTTCTTTTCTGTACACAAGCCATGATGAAAGCCCACTCAAGCTATCTCTTAAATTGTTAATTCGTGCGGGGATTGTGTCTGGCTCCCTTGCCATGCTTCTTAGCTGTTCTGCAACTCTTTTCAAAAGTTCAGCCTCGCCACCTTTTTGCCCAGTGTACTTTTCAAAGTCTTGTGCCTGTTTTACAAGCCCTTTGCTAAGATTATTTAATGTATCAATTAAATCTGGAATCTGCTCATCCAAGTTATAGTCTCTATACAGGTCAGGGTCTCTGCCTGTTATCATGATTATCTTTCTATAAAGGTTGTTTAACTGAACAGTTATTTCCTCCACTTCAGTCAGAATCGGCGAAAGTTCACCAAGTGTTGCTTCAAGCTTTAATTCATGCTCACCTTTTGTAAGATATACAAGATAAGGTTTGCCTTTATCACCCAATGTTTTCATATACCATCTTATACTGTATGGAAACTCTATATCCTCTGCTTCTTTGAACGGCACCTTTCCATCTATGTAAAGCTTCCTGTGCGTTGACATTCCTCTTTGAAAGTTTTGTCTGCTTTTTATTACAATCTTATAAAGCCCATCCTTTGGTACTTCAAACTTCCAGCTTACCCACATGCCAGGGTACTTCCAGTTCCACTGCCCCAAAGTATTTAGTCTAATTTTTGATACGTGGAAAGGCTCTGTTGCAGGATCAGTCCTATCATACATTGGATACAAAATTGGGTCAGATTTAAGATATGGTCTTTCTGCCTGAAATCTGATCAACACGTTCTTTGCAGTAGGAAGATTTGTATAGTTCTTTGAAATCTCAGCATATGTTGGAATTTCTTCTTTGTTATATATTTTTATATACTTTATTGCAAACGGTTCGCGAATACTCACAAGCCTGATTGTATGCTCACCTTTTTCAAAGTAGAAAGAAAATAGTTTGTTATAAAACCCTTCTGTGTCAATAAAATCAGCTTCTTGCCACATTGGATACTCTTGAGTTTTTGGACGAAGGTCATTATCCCTTTTGTCTTTTCTAATTCCTGTTACATCCTTCCAAATTCGTGGAAATGTAATCTTCTGAGCCTCATTGAAAGGAAGTTTGCCATCAATCAAGATCGAAAGCTCAATACCAAGTCCTTTACCAGGAAGCTGATAATAGAGCATTGCCATGTTGTAAAGACCACTCTCAGGTATGTTTACTTTCCACTCAACAAAACCGCCTTCTTTTTCCCATACTAAAACATTCTTCTGACCAGCTAAATTGTCAAGCTTTTTCAAGGTAGTGTCGCTAAAGTTTACATAGTCAGTGGCATTTACTATAATTGTATGCTTTGGATGTGGATAGTTTTTGTACTTTGTAATATACTGCTGGATTGACAACGGCTTAGAGTCTTGCTGTGCATATGCAACACATGACAAAAGTATAACTTGGATGATACTTATAACAATCAGCAAAGATAACTTACTAAGTTTTATTAAAAATCTCTTACCCATTAAACGCAATTTTTACACCTCTTTCTACTTCCGTTTTGGCCATTATTGACGTTGACCTTAGCATGAGCTTCTTATTATAATCTGAGTTGATAACCTTACTGTTTCGAAAATGGGTATATTGTTTTCAATTCTTCTTACAATGGCTTGTGCAAGCCTTCTTCCAAGAATTTCTTTATCTATATTGACAGTTGTGAGTGGTGGGTCGACAAGAACAGACCTTTTTAAATTATCAAAACCAACAATAGCTATATCTTGGGGTATTTTGTGCCCCTTTTCTTTTAAAAACCTTATGGTAAAAATAGCAATATCATCATTTGCACAAACAAAAGCACGGGGGTATTTTGGCATTTTCTCTAAGCTCTTATCAACTTCTTCCTGAATATAATACCTAAATGGCATGTGTTCTATTATACAATATTCCTTTTCCACTTCTAATCCACTGTCTTTTAGAGCCTTTTCAAACCCAAGCCATCTTTCGTATATTGATTTACAATAAGTTATATCACCAATAAAACCTATTGGGCTATAGCCTTTTTCAATCAAAAGTTTTGTGAGTTTGTAGACACTGTTTTCACACTCAGTAAAAATAACATCTCCTTGCAGCTCTTCTAAATCAGCATAAAGTGGCGCATCATAATAGACAGTTGGCAGTTTATACTCTTTTATCTTTTCCATATACTCTTTTTCAAAAACACTCAATACAATCAAACCATCAACCTCATGATTTGTTATGTTAAGTGGAACTACTAAATTTTTTTCATCCTCATCACTTATGTAATTGTAAAATAGACTATATCCATACTTTCCAAGCTCATTGGAGATACCATTGATGATATCAATCCAAAACTCAGAAAGAGCAGCTTTTACTAAAATTGCAACTTTTTTATTTTCTCTTGAAGACCTGACCTTTTCAATTAGCTCCGGCTTGAGTTTGGGATATCCTAATTCAATAGCTTTTTTTATAACTTTTATGGCTGTCTCTTCAGCAACAGTAGCGCTATTGTTTAGAACCTTAGATACGGTGTTTCTTGAAAGGTTGAGACTTCTTGCAATATCGCTAATTGTTACCCTCTTCATTCTTATTTCCCCTACTGTTAAATTCATTATCTTTTGCCAACCCGCTCATTTAAATTTTATAATAGCAAATATAATTTGTCAATATTTTTTGCATTATTTTAATCAATTTGTTGTCGATATATGCACATCTTCTTAAGTTATCTATAGACCCCTTTTGAATTGCTATCCCTAATCAAATTTTTCTCGGTTTTATAGGTACTGTTTTTTGTCAAGACTATTTTAATAGCAGAAAACAATATCCCAAGTAGAAAAGATATATAATAGACAAAAAACGCACACTTATGTAATATGCTATGTCATTTTACTTGCACATTTATTGTGCAAATTTTGATAAATATCTTACCTTTAAAGTTATAAGGTTTTAGATAAGTCGGCAAATCTTTGTGTGATTGAAATACAATATGTCAATAGTTGTCGAAAAATGTCGAAACATAAGAGATAAATTGTCATTTTATATTTACAGTTTTTTCTTTCTTTTTGTTACAATTATTTTATTCTATTAATTAGATAGATACACTCTTTAAAATTCTAAATATGCGAAAACTTACGACTAAGCATGATATCCACACATAAAACCTGTATAAGTTATAGTTTGATAGTTCACAATATATTGTAAAAAGACTTAAAAAATTCTTGACATAAAATTGCAACGATGGTATAATAGCAGTGTAAGAAAAATGTCGAAATTTGTAGGAAGGAGGTATATGAAAAATGAAATCAACAGGTGTTGTAAGAAAGGTTGACGAGCTTGGCAGAATAGTTCTTCCTATCGAGCTCAGAAGAACTCTTGACATCGCTGAAAAGGACGCTTTAGAAATCTTTGTTGACGGTGACAAGATTATTTTAAGAAAGTATGAACCAGCTTGCATTTTCTGCGGCAATGCAAAGGATGTTATCTACTACAAGGGCAAGAACATCTGTAAAGATTGTATGGAAGAACTCAAAAAGAGCTAATCTGACAGCGGGAAAATATTTTTAAGTGAAAGGGTAGGGCTCTTTTTTAAAGAGCCCTACCCTTTATTCTTTTTTACTAAAATCTTCAATTTCAAGTGCAATTTTGTAAACTATGTTTTTGGCAACCTTCAACTCCTCAGCTACAGTTTTAACAGCTTCTTTTTTAGTAAATCCTTGAGCTATCTTTTCTTTTAAATGTCTTTTAATAAATTCAACGTCAAAGTTTTTATCCTTTTCTTTTGCATTTTCTTCAAATCCTTTTACAACAAGGACATATTCGCCTTTGGGAGGAGTTTTCTTAAAAAAATCTATAGCCTCACGTAAGGTTGTGATCATCACACTTTCATGCACTTTTGTAATTTCTTTTACTATGCTAATTTCTCTGTCTTCACCAAAAACAGCTGCCATCTGTGAAAGCGTATCCAAAAGCTTGTGAGGTGCCTCGTAAAATATCATTGTTCTTTTTTCAAATTTTAGGCTTTCGAGCTTTTCCCTTTTTGCCCGCTTATTCTTTGGTAAAAAGCCTTCAAATATAAAATTTTGAGTGTTTTGTCCAGATATTACTAAAGCACATAAAAAAGCACAAGGACCAGGAATCACTGTTACTTCAATTCCCTCTTTTATACATCTTCTTACAAGTTCATATCCAGGGTCTGAGATAAGTGGCATTCCTGCATCTGAAACCAGAGCAATCTTTTTGCCATTTTTAAGCTCTTGTATTATTCTATCTTCTTTCTCTTCTGGGCTAAACTCATGGTAAGAAACAAGCCTTTTTTTAATTCCAAAGTGGTTCAAAAGCTTTATTGTAACTCTTGTATCCTCGCAAGTTATAAAGTCTACCATATTTAGAGTATCTAATGCTCTTTTTGATATATCATCAAGGTTTCCAATTGGTGTTCCAACAATAAATAGCTTTCCACTCACTACTGCTCACTCCGCATCTTCTTTTTGAAGTTCACCATAATACTCCATCTCATCCACAAAAAGTGGTTTGTCCACCTTAAGTGTGCACTGTTTGCCCTTTTTTGCCTCAATCAAAACAAGCGAAGACTCTTTATCCTTATTTTGATGAACAAACCTTATAAGGCTTGGCTCCAACTTATAAACTCTCAAATAGTAAAGAGCATCAGTTAACCTGTCACTCCTGTAGACCATATAGAACCTTCCACCAAATTTCAAAATCTGCATAGCACTTTTTACAACATCTTCAATTGTACACATAATCTCATGGCGAGCTATGGCTTTTTTAATATTTGGATTGATTGTACCGCTGTTCACTTTTCTATAAGGTGGATTTGTAAACACAACATTGGCAAACTCTGAACCAAAGATTTTAAGAGCGTCTTTTAGGTCTGCATTTATCACCTCAATCTTGTCTTGAAGGTTGTTGATATTTCTGTTGAGAATTGCAAGCTCACATACCTCTTTTTGAATCTCTAAAGCGTACAGTTTTTTGAACTTTTTCTTCTTTGCCCAAAGTAGAATAGGAATTATCAAGTTACCCGTCCCAAACTCAACCACAATGTCATTTTTCTTTACTTCAATAAAATCACTGAGTACTACCGCATCAGTTCCATATAGGAAAAAATCTGTATCTTGATATATTGAAAAGTTGCCTATCTTTAAATTTTCCTTTCTAAGCATAGCATTACCTCTTTGTACTAAAACTTCTTTAATTTACAGTCTTGATTTTTTCTCTAAAATTCTATATGAACAGTGTTGTTTTTTTCTGCAAAAGCATTATAATATATTATAGTGTCCTTGAAAATATTTGACAATGTCAAAGAGGAGATTTGTTATGAAGATCTGTATTGTAGATGATGCCCAATTTATAAGGCAAATTCTAAAAGACATATTCATATCACTAGGGCATCAGGTTATTGCAGAATTTTCATCAGCTTCACAGCTTATCGAAAATGTTGAGGACCTAAAACCTGATATTGTCACACTTGATATCACAATGCCTGATATGGACGGGCTCACCGCAACTCGCATCTTAAAAAATATCATTCCTGATGTTAAGGTTATTATAATCTCTGCAATATCTCAGCCAGATATTGAAAAAGAAGCCAAGAAATGTGGAGCATATGAGTTTGTGCGAAAGCCATTTTCAAAACTTGCAATTGAGCATATAATAAAACAAATAGAAGATGAACAAAACAGCAAAAACGGGGCTATAAAATAAAATAGCCCCATTATGGTTTTTACTGGTCTTTTGTTTTTGTATAATGCTCAAAAATACAAATCCCTGTCACCTTGTCGTATCATCTCAAGCCTTTTTTCTGTTTCTTTTCTCATCTTTTCATCTTTTATTTGATTTAAGCTATCATATATTAATTTCCTCCCAATTTCCTTAGTTTTCTCAGAACCATAGTCCTCTAAGTATTCCATAAAAGTCAAAAGCGCATTTGGTGTGCAAAAGTCTTGAATATCACCTGTCTTTGCATATTGCATAAACAAATCCCCAGTTCTTCCTCTTCTGTAGCAAGCTGTACAGTAGCTTGGAATATAACCTGCCTCACAAAGAGTTCTTATTACCTCATCAGGACTTCTTTTATCTTCTACTTCAAACTGTGCAAGATCTTCATCTAAATCACCCGTGGATTTTCCTTGGTACTCAAGTGTATATCCACCAACACCTGTACAAGACCCAGCGCTAATTTGAGAAATTCCAAGGTCAATTACCTCTTCCCTAAACCCTGGTCTTTCACGGGTAGATAAAATCATGCCAGTGTAGGGCACAGCAAGTCGAATTATTGCAACAATTTTTTTGAACTCGTCATCAGATACTAAGTATGGATATTTCTCTTTTGTCACCTCAACACCTTCAGCAGGTCTAATCCTTGGCACAGAAATTGTATGCGGTCCAACACCAAACCTTTCTTCTAAATGCTTTGCATGTAAAATCAATCCTACAACTTCAAACTTGTAATCATAAAGCCCAAACAAAACCCCTAAACCAACATCGTCAATTCCGCCTTGCATAGCTCTGTCCATTGCCATTGTATGCCAGTCGTAATCTGATTTTGGTCCTTCGGGGTGCATGTATTCATAGGTTGGGCGATGATATGTCTCTTGGAAAAGCACATATGTGCCTATTTTTGCTTCTTTTAGCATTCTATATTCTTCAATTGTGGTTGCAGCAATGTTGACATTTACTCTTCTGATATTGCCTTTTTCCTTGTAAACAGAGTATATAGTGTTTATGGCATCTATAACATATTCAATTGGAGCTTCTTTGGGGTCTTCGCCAAGCTCAAGAGCAATTCTTTTGTGCCCAAGAGATTCAATTATCTCAACTTCTTTTCGTATCTCATCCATCGTAAGTTTTCTTCTTTTCATCTTAGTATTTGACCTGTGATAACCACAATAGCGGCAATTATTTACGCAAAAGTTGCTGATGTAAAGTGGTGCAAAAAGCACAATTCTCTTGCCATAGATTCTCTCTTTTACCTGCTTTGCAGCTTTGAAAAGTTTTTCTAAAAGGTCTTTATCATCTATATAAAGAAGTGCTGCAACTTCTTCTGGCTCAAGCCCATACAGATTCAATGCTTTCTGAATTATATCTTCTGCCCTATCTTGGTTTTGTTTTCCCTTTTCAAGAATCTCAAAAACCATCTCATCATTTATAAATTCAGCTCTTTCCCACTGGTCTTTTTTGAACATTTTCAAACCACACTCCAATCTTTATTTTGTAAGAGCACTTTTTACCTTAACACCGTTCAAAGCACCAAGCTTTCCTGTGAGCGCACCAATCTCGTCAGTTGTCCCATCAACTATTAGCGAGATTACACAAAGCCCTCTTTCTTTATAAGGTATACCCATTCTTCCAACAATAATGTCACCATGTTCACTTAGGATTTTGTTGAGCTTATCTGCCACCTCTTTTCTGTTTTCAACAACAATTCCAATAACACCAATCCTTCTTTCCATAAAAGCACCATTCTCCTTTAATGTAAAAATAAAAAATCCACCTCTCCTGACCTTTTACGTGTCCAAAGCCTTATCTTTAGCCAAAAGAGGTGGATATCTTTCTCTTCATCTTTTACATCCCCTCCTTATCAGGCCATTTTGCCCTCTAAGTCAGGAGCAAATATTTTATTTGTTAATATTATAACATACTCTTTAGAATATTAAAAGTGTACTATTGAGAATTTTTTCTTTTTTGTAAACTCAAGATGTTAGAAAGAAGGTTGTTGATATTATTTCATTTAAACAATAACTCAAATGATATATAATATAATAAATAAACACGCTCAGCGATACTCTCCCTTTTAAAAAGGAGCTGGTTTTTTTATGATATTTTTTATTATCTCCATCCTGGGCATAGCTTCGGGATTTCTCCTTTTCTCAAAAATATTTCTAGCAGACTCTAAGGACGAGTCTCTTGAACTAAATCAGAAGATTTCGGTAATAATACCTGCTCGGAATGAAGAGAAAAATCTGCCCTACCTGCTCAAAAGCCTTTTTAACCAAACTACTGTTCCTGATGAAATAATAGTTGTAGATGATTTTTCTGAAGATAATACTTCTAAGATTGCCAGGGAATTTGGCGTTAAATTAATTAAGAATCCTCCTTTGCCTCCAGGCTGGACAGGTAAAAATTGGGCTCTTTGGAACGGGTATTTAAACTCAACAGGTGATATACTGATATTCTTAGATGCTGATGTGAGATTATCCAAAGATGGTGTAGAAAGAATTGTAAAAACCCTTTTTTCAACAAATGGTGCAATTTCGGTTATACCATATCATAAGACAGAGCAGTTTTATGAAAGATTGTGTTTAATTGTTAATATTCTCGGTGTGTTTGCTTTTATGTCACCATATGAAAGAAAGAGCAGAAGCAAAGGAATGTATGGTTCTTGTATAGCAGTTTTTAGAAAAGACTACGAAAAGGTAGGCGGGCATAAAAGTATATGCGATAGAGTAACAGATGATTTAAGTCTTGGCAAGCTATTTTGCGAAAATGGAATAAAAGTTGAAAATTTTTTAGGATACGATGTTGTGGCATTTAGAATGTATCCAAATGGAATGAAAAGCCAGCTTGAAGGAATAGCAAAAAGTGCAGCTTTAAGCATGCAGCTTTTAAACACAAAGACAGTCTTTTTAATTGCCCTGTGGGCTTTTGGACTTGTCTTAACAGGTTTTTTAACACCCATTTTGCTCTACATTCATCATCCTTTAGCAATCCAGTTTTTGATAGGCTATATTCTTTATGTTGTTCAAATATTATACCTTCAAATATATATAGGCAATTTTGGCATTTTGCTTCCTATACTTCACTTTATTCCTACCGCATATTTTTTGCTGATGATTCTATATTCATTCTATCAAGTAAAATTCCTGGGCAGCATCTGTTGGAAAGGAAGACAAATTAAAGTAGGGGGTAAATGAAAATGCTTGCTGCAATCACTCTTTTGGAATTTTTCTGCGGGTCGCTGATGTTCTCCTACTGGCTTGGAAAGCTTGTTAAAAAGGATATAACAGCAGTTGGCGACGGAAATCCAGGAGCTTTTAACCTAATTCAGGCAGCTGGAGTTAAAATTGGGCTTTTGGGAGTATTCCTCGATTTTGCAAAAGGTTATTTTCCTCTTGTTTATTTTGTTGAAAAGGGATACCTGCCAAAGTCATATATTATCCCTGCTGCAATTGCACCAATCTTGGGACATGCATTTTCGCCTTTTTTGAGATTTAAAGGAGGAAAATCCATTGCAACTACATTTGGAGTGTGGAGTGCAACAACCAAGTTTAGAGTGTCTTTTTTCTATGCAATTGTTTTAGCACTTCTTTTTGTAATCGCAAAAAAGCTAAAGCACGGCGGCTCTACCACAACCGAAGAAGACGCTTTCATGGTTGTGTTAGGATTTTTGATTGTAGGTGTTTACCTTTATCTTCTTGATTTTTCTGCATACCTTTTGACACTTTGGTTTTTAAATTTGCTTGTTATGGTCTATAAGAATAAAGAAAAGCTCTCAACATTCTACTCTGCTATTACAAACAAAGAGCATGAATTGAAGAAATAAACTATTAATAGCCAATTGTTCAACATTTAGTAACCTTTCTTCTGAAAATGTTTTATATCCTAAACAACGACTTCTGTTTTTGTAAATAATAAGGTATAATTTTAAATAAGAGAATTCAACAGATGCTAAGAAAGGAGAAGGACAAACGTATGCATAAAAAATGGTGGAAAGAAGCTGTTGTTTATCAAATCTACCCGAGAAGCTTTTATGACTCAAACGGTGATGGAATTGGGGATTTGCCAGGAATTATCCAGAAGCTTGACTATTTAAAAGAGCTTGGGGTTGACGTAATCTGGTTAAATCCAATTTATAAATCTCCAAATGCCGACAATGGATATGACATTAGTAGCTATTATGATATTATGGATGAATTTGGAACAATGGAAGACTTCGACAAGCTTTTGCAAGAGGCTCATAAACGCGGAATAAAAATTGTGATGGATTTAGTAGTAAATCACACCTCTGATGAACACAAATGGTTTTTAGAGTCCAGAAAATCAAAAGACAATCCTTACAGAGATTTTTATTTCTGGCGACCTGGCAAAAATGGAGGGCCACCTAATAACTGGACATCCTTTTTCAGTGGTCCTGCTTGGGAATACGATGAGCTGACAGGAGAATATTATCTTCACCTTTTTGCTGTAAAGCAACCAGACCTTAATTGGGACAATCCAAAAGTCAGACAAGAAATTTACAAAATGATGAAGTGGTGGCTTGACAAGGGCATAGACGGTTTTAGAATGGATGTAATAAACCTCATTTCAAAAGTTGAAGGGCTGCCAGATGATAAAGAAGGTGAAAAGCAAGGAGGTCTAATTGGCTTTAGATATTATGCCAACGGTCCAAGAGTGCATGAATATCTTCAGGAAATGAACAGAGAAGTTCTTAGCAAATATGATATCATGACAGTTGGCGAAACCCCATTTGTCACACCCGAAATTGCAAAGCTATATGTGGAGTATGACAGAAATGAGCTTAATATGCTCTTTCATTTTGAACATATGGATATGGACTGTAGCGGCAGCAAGTGGAACATAAAACCGTGGAAACTTACTGATTTGAAAAAGATAATGTACAAGTGGTATTTGGCATTAAAAGACAAGGGCTGGAATTCACTTTATCTTAACAACCATGACCAGCCAAGGATGGTCTCACGTTTTGGAAACGACAAAGAATACAGGGTTGAATCTGCAAAGCTTTTAGCAACCCTGCTTCACACATGGCAAGGAACACCCTACATTTACCAAGGCGAAGAGATTGGTATGACAAACTGCAAGTTTGAAAGTATTGATGAGTTCAGAGATATCGAAACACTCAACTGGTACAAAGAGATGAAAAAGCTTGGAAAATCAGATGAAGAGCTTTTAGAAATCTTAAATAAAAGAAGCAGAGACCATGCACGAACACCAATGCAGTGGGATGATTCTGAAAACGCAGGATTTACAAAAGGCACCCCATGGATAAAGGTAAATCCAAATTATAAGGAAATAAATGTTAAAAAAGCTTTGGAAGATAAAAATTCGGTGTTTTATTACTATAAGAAATTGATTGAACTTAGAAAAAAGCATCCTGTCATTGTATATGGCGATGTACAAATGCTTTATGAGGACGATGAAAAGATCTTTGCATATACAAGAAATTATGAAGGTGAAAGGCTTCTTGTTGTCATGAACTTTTCCGAAGAAGAAAGTGAGTTTTTAGCACCAAAAGAAATATTTACTCAAAAACCTGAGCTTTTAATTAGCAACTATGAAGTAGATGATAACATTCAAGAAAAAATTGTTTTAAAACCCTATGAAGCAAGGGTATATAAAATATAAGAGGGTGACTTTCAAAAGGGCTGTTTAAAAAAGGTAAAAGAAGATTGAAACAACAGCCCTCTTTACTTTTTATAAAAAATTTTACTTGACAAATTTTAATGTTGAAAATATAATAAAATTGTAATAAGTACAATCTAAAATTAAATCCACAAGGGGGAAGTAAAAATTTCTGATTTGGCTTTTTTAAAACGCAAGCTATTACAAAAGGGAATAAAACCATCGCTGATAAGGCTTAAGGTTTACGAATACTTGGCAGATCACAAAACTCATCCAACAGTAGATGAGATTTACAGTAGCTTGGTCCTTGAGATTCCTACACTTTCAAAAACGTCTGTGTACAACACTTTAAGTTTATTTGTAGAAAAAGGACTTGCACAGATAATTACAATTGAAGAAAATATTGCACGCTTTGATGCAGATACATCAGTGCATGGTCATTTTCAGTGCAAAAGCTGTGGCAAAATTTATGATTTTTCAGTAAAACCAGATTCTATTCAATCTTCTCTTTCTTCTGAATTTATTGTTGATGAGATTTACGTCTACTATAAGGGCACCTGCCCTTATTGTAAAAATAAAAAAAATTAAATTTTGGGAGGTTGAGTTTTGAAATGAAAGATTTGAAAGGAACGCAGACAGAAAAGAACTTATGGGCAGCATTTGCTGGTGAGTCTCAGGCAAGAAACAAATATACTTACTTTGCATCACAGGCAAGAAAAGAGGGCTATGAGCAGATCGCAGCAATCTTTGAAGAGACAGCTGAAAATGAAAAGGAACATGCAAAGCTATTTTTCAAGTTCTTAAACGGAATTGGTAACACTCAAGAAAACCTCAAAGCTGCTGCAGAAGGTGAACATTACGAATGGTCTGAGATGTACAAAGAGTTTGCTAAAGTTGCAAGAGAAGAAGGTTTTGATGAGATTGCAACTGCATTTGAGTTTGTTGCAAAGGTTGAGGAAAAGCATGAAGAAAGATACAGAAAGCTTCTTGAAAATGTTGAAAACGGCAAAGTATTTGTAAAAGACGATGTTGTTGTTTGGAAGTGCAGAAACTGCGGCTATGTACATGTTGGCAAAGAAGCTCCAAAGGTATGCCCAACCTGCAAACATCCACAGTCATTTTTTGAAATTAGAGCTGAGAATTATTAATGATAAGTAGTTGACAAAATTAATAAATAGGCTGTCGCAGTAAAAATGTGCGACAGCCTAAAATTTTGTAGATTTTTGTCATTGTTTGCTATCTGTTTAAAATTATCTTTTTCTTTCTCTCATACTCTTCCTCAGATATCTCGCCATTTGCAAATCTGGTATTTAAAATTCGCAATGCTTCATCATCTGCCTCTGATTTTGACAAAGTATCTCTTTTAGTCTGCAAATATATATGGCTCAGCTTATTTACAACATAAATAATCAAAGCAACAAAGATAATTAGAAACAGTATACCCATTATCCATCCTCCAATCATGTGAAATCCCCAAAGACCGTCAAAATCTCTATAGAAATATCTCATCATGTGATTTTCATCTCCTTTCACAATTTAGTTTTTTGATTTCAATATTATAATACCCCTTTAATGTGAAGAAAGTATGATTAAATTGTAAAGAAGGTGTAAAGAGATTTTTTGAAATTTAATAAATCAAATGACTTAGAGAGATATTCCACGGTTTTATTTGTTATTTCAAAAATTTCTTGACAGTTTAACTTCTATTGTATATACTTGACATATACACAGTTTTTTAATCAAAATCTGCGAGGGGGTAAATGTTTTGAAAAGGAAAACCTTATTAAACGTAAGTATTGTATTTGTCTTGCTTTTGAGTTTACTTCTAAGCTGTGTCGCATATTCTCAAACGGTTTCTACTCCTCTTTTTAAAGCGGGCTTAGCTTATGCTCAGGCTCAGGGTAGCAAAACTATTGATGAAGAGTTCAGAATTGATTTGAGGTATTCTGCAGGAAACAATGCAACAGCAGATAACAAAAAATTAGAAGAGTTTTTCAAAAAGATGTACATCAAAGGCAGAGTTGTTTCAGATGTCTCAAAATACGAAAGTAGTATGCAAATTGCTCTTTATTACAATAATAAAGAACTTTTAAAAGGTTCAATTTATGTTAACAAAGAATATGTTGCGTATAACTTCCCACAAATTTATTCAAAGCCACTTTATGTGAAGCTAAGCGAAGCATATGCCAATATGCCTGTACAGATTGATGTAAACAAGTATATAAAACTTTTTGATATTCAAAACAATCCTCAGCTTCAAGCTCTTCTTGCAAGCTATGCAGATGTTGTTTTACCAAAACTTGCATCTTGTGCAAAGCTATCTAGCCAAAAAGTTGAACTTACATTTAGCAATGGTAAGAAAGAAAACTGTGATGAGATTATTTTCGAATTCAATAAGAACTCTTCCATTGACCTTTTAAAAGCCATTTTGACAAAAGCTGCTGATGACAAGGCAACAAAAGAGTTTGTTTTAAACGTTGCAAAGACAATACTTGAAGATTCACAAGCCATCCTAAATGCTCAGCAGTTAAATAAAACTACTACCTTAAACATTGATGAAATAATAAAGCAAGCTGAAGCTAATTATTCACAGTCAATAAAAGAGGTTGTTTACCAATTAGATAAAATGAGTCCACAAATTCCTCCATTTACTCTGCAGTATAGAATGATGGTTGACAGCAAAAACAATTTTAAAGGTGAAAGGTTGTATTTCTACTTAAAAGATTCTAACAATTTAAAGGTAATGTTTGATTTAAAAGGTGTTATCAATTCCCTAAATCAACCAGTTAATATAACAAAGATTGATATATCGAAGGGTGTAGATATAAGCAAGCTTTCAGACAAAGATTTTGAAACAATGATGAAAAACGTTGAAAATATATTCAAAATGGCTGGAATTTCTATTACTAAATAACATCTTTTAAGACTTTAAAACTAAAAGAGGAGTTATTCTAAGATGCAATAACTCCTCTTTATTTTTATTTTTTAATTTTTTATTTCTGATTTTCTCCTGAAAAAATATCTCATTGGCGCGTACATTAAGATAATTCCAATTAATAGCATAAATATATAATACATTATTGGCAAGTAACTTTCTGTACTTTCATTTATGTTATACACCAAACTAATAAGTCCAAAAGAGTTACTAACAGCATGAAATATAATAGAGTTCCATATTGAATTTGTACAGTACAAAACAAACGCTGAAAATATTCCAGCAAAAAAAGCATCCATTCCCTGATATAAATCAAAGTGAAACAATCCAAAAAGTAGTGCTTGAACAGTTACTGCTAAAAATATATTTATCTGATTTCTAAGCATCGTACCAAAAATTAAACCTCTGAACATTAACTCCTCAAAAAATGGTGCTGCTATCACAATTGCAAATATTACCAGCTCTGTTTTAGTGTTGTCAATAAATCTTTGCATCGAATTTTCATATTCTTCTCTGAAAGGAGTTATTATACCTTTTGAGTCTAAAATAGTATAAATAGCACTAATAACAAATGAATAAGCTGTTGCCAACACTATTGTGAAAACAGCATCTTTAAAAGTTATTTTTCGAAAATTACATATCTCTAAAATATTTATTTTTCTTCTCTTCAGAGAAATTGTTGTAAATACTAAAAATAACAGGAAAGTCCCGATGTAATATATAATAGGAGAAATTATGTTTTCAGATTTATCGTTGTTAAATATAAAAGTTATAACCGCCATCACAATAGTACTTAGCACTAACAATCCAATGTATTTAACCACTTCCTTTAACGTGCTTGAAATCATTCTTCAGCCCCTTCCTTTCTACAGTATTGATTCAACTACCACATAACAAAAATTAATTTGAATATCTCTACCACCTTTTGTAAGGAATAATGGTTTTCTCATTGTTCTTTATAGTCTCTTCCCTCTCATAATCTTTCGCAATTTCAAATCTAACAAGCCACAAAATAACATCAACTATTACTAATCCTATTAAAAAATAGAGTTTATATTTTTTAAGCCAAAAATAGTGGACAAATCCTAAGCCAGTACCTAAAGCCATATACACCAAATACCAAAGCCCTGTACCTTTTTTGCCCTGTGTCGGCTCTTGTACTGCCCTTGAAAAAGGCATTTGCTGGGTTGCAAGTGGAAATACTAAAAGAGAAAAGAATATTAATACAAAAAACATTGTTAAATAGTCAATTATTGAATTACGTATTAAAACAAAAAGTATTATTGAAAGTATAATGAATAGTCTAACACCTATTGTAAAGACAAAAGCTAAATACGCTCCTTTTTTAATATCAAAAGGTTTTTTTATCGGTAAAACCTGATATATCCATGCAGCGTTTTTGTTGGTTGTTCTCTGTACCATCTGAAATATCGAAATCATACCTGTTATAAAAACATACATTGAATAATAAAAGAAAAATTCTTTTGAAATAACATCAAGGACCGATTTTTTCTGAAAAGCTTCTCTTATTACCGGCGCTATGGCAATTACCAAAAATGATGCAAGGCTTGGATATATACTGCTTTTTAAGTACCTGTCTCTTTTTAGCTGAGCTTTTGCAAATATATATGAAGCTCTTTGGACCCCATTTCTTAACAAAACATTGCTTATAAATCCCACTTTGTAGATTTTTGGTTTTACTTCAATCTCACCTGCGTTTAGTTTTACAAGATTTTTTTCTAAAATCTTGCCTGTATAAGAAATATGAAGATATACCAAAAACAGTGTAATTACTATTGCCATAACCCCGAAAGAGAGATTCAATAAACTTCTATTGCTTCCATACAAATACTCAAATAAACTTGCAAACCATGATGTTGGTAAAATATACAGCCACCAAGAATGTACTTTTGAAAAATTGGCTTTTACAACTGCTTCAAATATTTGCCCCGACAGCTGGTAAAAAATAGTAAAAACAACCATCAAAGTAATCTGAAAACCCACTATGACATCTCTTAGCTTTTCACCATCAAAATACACTAAAATACCTGCATATAAAAGGTTACATAAGCAGTATGAGAACAAAAGTACAAGCAGATAGATTAACAACAATAGAATGAAGAATGCCAATTTATACTTTATAGCCCCCAAAATTAAAGAAAGAAGAAATATCAAAAATGTTCTTGAAAAAAGCATAACAACAATAAAATATGTTTTCGCAAAAGCATATGTCTTATCATCAACCGGTTTTGTCAAAATAATATTCTTCTCTGTAATGTCTAATATAAACCACGAAAAGTCTGATATTATAGTTGAGACAACTAAAAAAAGCAAAATCATAATGTTAAGTGAAATCCTCACAAACATTGTACTGTTGATTAAAAGAAACACCGCAGGGATAAAACCTATGAAAAATTGAAGAATGATATAGAAAATCTTTGACAATTTATCTGCAACAGAAGACTTCTGCAGGGTGGGCACACTTCTTTTTGCCACTAAAAATTTGTATCGCAAAAGAATTTTTAAAGTGGCATAATCAATACCTGCTTTTTTTATAAAAGGCAAAAACAAATCCAACAGTCTCACTGCAATACTATCTCTCATCTTTTTCACCCTTCATTACCTTTACAATTTCTTTTGCAATCTCCTGATGATTAGTAAATCCTGTTAGCTCATTGAAAAGCTGCTCTAAATTACTTTGTTTAAGTTTCTGTGCAAGTTCTTCAAAAGGACCGTCTGCAACAATTGTACCTTTGTTTAAGAGAATAATCCTGTCGCTCACTTTCTCAACAACTTCCATAATATGAGAAGAGTAAAAAATGGTTTTGCCCTCTTTCTTTAGTTCTTTCATAAGCTCTTTGAAGATTGTTGCTGAGTTTGCATCAAGACCTGTCAAGGGTTCATCAAAGAACAAAAGATCAGGGTTGTGAATTAAACTTGAAATAATTGCAAGTTTTTGTTTCATACCTTTTGAGTATGTAGAAAGCCTTGAATTTATAGCATCTTTCAAATCAAAAATTTCAATGAGCTCTAACGATCTTTTTTTAACTGTCTCCTCATCAAGACCGTAAAGCTGACCCACAAAATTTAAGTATTCCATTGCCGTAAGACTTTCATAAAGCTCAATTACCTCTGGAACATATCCTATTCTTTTTTTGTAAAGATACTTTCCTCTAATGTCCTCACCAAAAATCTCAACCTTGCCTTTGTAATTTGTAATAATCCCCAAAAAGATTTTAATTGTAGTGCTCTTGCCTGCTCCATTTGGTCCGATGTACCCTATAATCTGCCCAGCCTCAACTTCAAAGCTGATTCCATTTAGCACATTTCCCTGACCATAGTCCATGTAAAGCTCACTTACAGACAAAATTTTGCTCAATTTTATCACCTTTGAAATCAATTGTTTTTACAAAATAATAATACCACAATTAGCTTCGTTTAAAAACAAAAAGGCTAAAACCTCTGTTTCCCCATCCAGAAGCTTTAGCCCTAATAAGCATTATTATTCAACTCTCTTTTATCCTCATTCTAACATCTCCATAAGATACATAAATATTCTGTCATTCAAGTAGAAAATCTGTTCATGTCCAAAGTCAGGATAAATTAGCATTTGCTTTTTGCTCTGAATCTTGTTATACGCAGCAAACTGAGTAGATGGCGGGCATATTGTGTCCATTAACCCTGTTACCATCAAAACTTCTGCCTTTATCCACTTTGCAAGGTGCTGAACGTCTATGTACCCAAGTTTTGTAAATATTTCATCTTCCCTTTCATGAAGAGGGTCTCTAAACCTGAAATATGTTCTAATTTCTTCATACGCATCCTTTGCAAGGTCCATCTCCCACACTCTTTTGTAATCACACAAGAAAGGATATACTGATATCACTCTTGATACATAAGGTGAAAGCGCACCACACGCCAGTGCCAAGCCACCACCTTGTGAAAATCCCATTGCGGCAATTTTGCTGCTGTCTACATCTGGCATATTGGCAATTATCTTTGCAAGCTCAGCTGTGTCCAAGAAAATCTGTCTGTATAAAAGGTCTTCTTTGTCTCCATCTAAGCCTCTTATAATATGTCCATGGACAGTATTTCCTTTGACCCCGCCAACATCTTCTGAATAGCCATTTTGACCTCTCACATCCATTGCAGCAACTACAAAACCAGCTGCTGCCAAAGCAAACTTGTCGCTCCAATCACCTGAATACCAAGCATATCCATGAAAACTTAACACTGCTGGGCAAGGTTTTTCAATCTTTTTGGGCTTTATAAGTTGTGATCTTATTCTCGCACCTTTTACCCCTGTGAAATAGAGGTTGTAGCACTCTGCATAAGGTGCTTCAATTGAAGTTTCTTTTACAATTTCAACCTGCGGATCAACATCGTCCATCTCTTTTAAAGCTTTTTGCCAGTATTCGTCAAAATCGGGCGGGCATGGATTTGTTCCCATGTAGGTTTTGAGCTGATCAAGCGGCATATCAAATACCATAACTGAATCTACCACCTTTCGTTTTTGTTCTCATCTTTTATTTTACAACTACTGGTGGCAGCAGTTATATCTTAATTTTTTTAGGCTTGTCTCAATATTTTGATAAAATCTGTCCATTCTCTTATCAAAAATAAAAAGGCTGTTACACGCATTTTTCGGCAACAGCCTTAATTATTAGCCTTTTGCAAGTACATATTTATTTTATCTTTTTCAGCTCCGTAGATCACATCTAATATTCTTTTTTTAATACTCAAAATCTTTGCAGGATTTACGCTAAGCTCATCAACACCAAGCCCAATCAATATTGGTACAATTTTTTCATCAGAAGCTATCTCTCCACAAACCCCAACTTCTTTTCCTTTTTTGTGCGCATTTTCAACTGTCATTTTAATTAACCTCAAAACTGCAGGATTTAATGGGTCATACAAGTATGAGACCTTTTCATTTGTCCTGTCAATTGCAAGTGTATATTGAATAAGGTCATTTGTGCCAATGCTGAAAAAGTCTACCTCATCGGCAAGAATGTCTGAAACAAGTGCTGCAGCAGGAGTTTCAATCATTATACCAATTTCTATTTTTTCTGAAAACTCAATTCCCTGTTTTTTCAATTCTTCTTTAGCTTCTTGCAAAATGCTTTTTGCCTCTTTTAATTCGCCAGCAGTGGTTATCATAGGGAACATTATTTTTAGATCCCCATAAATTGATGCTCTCAAAAGCGCTTTTAGCTGGGTTTTAAACAGTTCCCTATGACCTAAACAAAGCCTTATTGCTCTGTAACCTAAAAATGGGTTGAGCTCATTTTCTATGTTCAAATACGGAATATTTTTGTCTCCCCCAACATCCAATGTTCTTATAATAACAGGCTTCCCTTCCATCTTCTCAAGCACAGCTTTGTATGCAGCAAACTGCTCATCTTCTGAAGGTGGTGAACTGCGGTTCATAAACAAAAACTCTGTTCTGAAAAGTCCAATTCCCTCTGCGCCATTTTTTATCGCAATCTCAGCCTCATCAGGAAGAGCGATGTTGGCATACACCTTAATTCTTTTGCCATCCTTAGTTTTAACTTCTGTTGCAACAAATCTTTTTAGTTTTTCCTTTTTCTTTTTTTCCTCGTTCATTCTCTTTTCATATTCTTCAAGTGTCTGCTTATCAGGGTTGATTAAAACTGTGCCTTGATATCCATCTACAATTACAACATCACCATCTTTTATTTTCTCAAGAGCACCTTTTACACCTACTATTGCAGGAATCTCATATGTTCGGGCAATTATAGCTGTGTGAGATGTCTTTCCACCCTGTTGAGTTACAAAACCAGCTACTCTTGTTTTATCCATCTGAGCAGTTTCAGAAGGTGTCAAATCCTCAGCCACAATAATACTACCCTCAGCAAGATTTTTTAAATCTGCCTCTGAATGACTTTCATCACTAAGAATTCTGATAAGCCTTTTAGACACATCCTTAATATCGCTTGCCCTCTCTCTCATATACTCATCATCCAAGCTCAAGAGCAAGCTTTCATAAAACTTTGCTGACTCATCAACTGCCCACTCTGCATTTGTGCCTTGCTGTATCTTTTCTTTCACCATTTTGACAAACTCAGGGTCATCAAGAATTAAAAGGTGTGCATCAAATATCATGGCTTTATCTAAGCCGAGAGTTTGCTCTGCATGCTTTTTTATATCTGAAATCTCTTTTTTAGCTTTATCAATAGCCTCTATAAATCTTTCTATCTCTGTTTCGGTATTATCAACGCTGTAGCGTTTTATGCTATATTCTTTTTTGACAATTACAGCTTTCCCAATTCCAATTCCTTCTGATACAGGTATTCCTGCGATCATATATATTTATACCTCCATCTTTTTCTACTCATTCAAACCTTCAAGAAGTTTTACTAAAGTATCTAAAGCCTCTTTTTCATCTTCACCAGCAATCTTTAAAGTAATCTCATCACCTTTTTTGGCTCCTATTGCCAAAATATTTAATATGCTTTTTGCATTCACTTCTTTGCCGTCTTTGACGATAAATATATCACTTTTAAATTTAGCCGCCTGTGTGACAAATATGCTAGCAGGTCTTGCATGAAGTCCTGTTGGATTTTGCAGAATAACTTTTGCCTCAACCATTTTATTCCCTCCAAGGCATAAAATTTATTTTTACAAGAAGAAAAGGCAGGCTGCCCTGCCCTACCTTTATACCTTTTTAGGTTTCAAGGCCGAAACCATAAGTGCTGTCACAATGGTACCTATCAAAATTGCAACTGCATATAATGGCAAATTACCAACTGCATTTGGAATTGGCAAAACAAATATTCCACCATGAGGCACTGCTAATGTGGCTTTAAACAATATGCTCAAGGCAGAAGTCACAGCTGAACCTACCATTATAGATGGAATAACTCTAAGTGGATCAGCTGCAGCAAACGGGATTGCACCTTCGGTTATAAATGAAATTCCAAGGAAGAAAGCAGCCTTTCCTGCTTCTCTTTCTTCTGTTGTAAATTTATCCTTTGCTATCAAGGTTGCAAGTGCCAAACCAAGTGGTGGTGTCATACCTGCTGCCATCACTGCAGCCATTATTGTTGATGGCTGACCTGCTGCCAAAGTTGATACCGCAAAAGTATATGCGGCTTTGTTAACAGGTCCTCCCATATCAAACGCCATCATAAGACCTAAAATAATTCCAAGTAAAACAGCACTGCCACTGCTCATGCTTTTGAGCCATTCTGTCATTGCTTTATTTAAAGCTGCAACAGGTTCGCCTACAACATATATCATACCCAAACCAATAATCAATGTTGACAAAACAGGCAGGATCAATACCGGCATTAAACCTTCCATTGTTTTTGGTAGATTTATGGTTTTCTTAAGCCATGCAACTAAATACCCGGCTGCAAACCCTGCAACAATGCCACCTAAAAAACCTGCTCCAAGCTTATTTGCTAAAAGCCCACCTATCATTCCTGGTACAAGGCCAGGCCTGTCTGCAATTGAAAATGCTATAAAGCCAGCCAGTATTGGAACCATGAGATAAAACGCACTACCACCGCCTATGTCCATGAGCGCTGCTGCAAGTGTTCCTTTTTGTTCAAAAGCTTTGATACCAAACGCAAAGGATATTGCAATTAAAGTGCCACCTGCGACAACAAAAGGAATCATATAAGAAACACCTGTCATCAAATGCTTGTAAACACCAGTTGCTTTTTCTTTTGCTTCTTTCTTGGCCTCAAAGACCTTATCAACATAGTCCTTCTTCTCCATGTTCATAGCCTTTGTAATAAGCCCTTTGGGGTCTTTGATAGCATCCTTCACACTTGCTCGTACAATTGGCAATCCTTGGAATCTGTCTTCATCAATCTTTGTGTCGCATGCAAGTATTACTGCATGTGCCTCTTTTAAGTCTTCCGGTGTTATCTCATTTTCTGCGCCAACAGACCCTCTTGTTTCAACCTTGATCTCAACCCCAAGCTCTTTTGCCGCCATTTGAAGTGCCTCTGCTGCCATGTACGTGTGAGCAATCCCAGTGGGGCAAGATGTTACTGCCACAATCTTCATTTTTTAATTCCTCCTTTTTTAATTTTGCTCAAAAGCTTTAATAAGATCATCAAAAGACTTAGCATTATATAGTTTTTCCCTAACATCTTCATGCATAAGTTTTCTTGAAATAAAGCTTAACACATGAAGATGTGTATCAGCAGCGTTATCAGGGACAGAAATCAGAAAGAAAATATGAGTAGGTTTTCCGTCCATAGAGTCAAAGTCCACTCCACTTTTGGATACACCAAAAGTTATACAAGGCTCTAAAACAGAACTATCCTTCCCATGTGGAATTGCTATTCCCATTCCTATTCCAGTTGAAAACTCTTCTTCTCTTTTCATTACAGCTTTTTTGAATTTTTCTTTATCTGTAAGTTTTCCATCGTTGTAAAGAATGTCAATTAATTCATCAATAACCTCTTCCTTTGTTTTAGCCTTTAAATCAAAACATAGTCGGTTTGGTGAAAACAACTCTTTTATATCCATAACATCATCCCAACCTCTCTAATTCTATTTTTTTAAAATAGTAATCTACCTGGTTTTTCTCAGGTGCTCTAACACCTTCTTTTGATATCTTTGCCGCTGCGCAAGCACAGGCAAGCCTAAACATCTCTTTCTCAGACATCTTTTTAAAAATACCATAAGCTATTGCTGCAACCATTGAGTCACCAGCACCCACTGTACTTTTGACATCAACTTTGAAAGGTTTTGCATACAAGGCTGTACTTTCGCTTACAAAAATTGCTCCATTTGCACCCATTGAAACCAAAACAATTTTTAGCCCCATCTCAATTAGCTTTTTTGCTGATCCTATAACCGAATTTATATCGTTCTCATCTACATCAAAAAGAGTTTTAAACTCATGGATGTTAGGCTTTATGACATCTGGCCTTGCCTCAACACCACTTTTTAGAGCTTGCCCCTCTGCATCAAAGATTACAATTGCCCCTTTTTGCTTTAGCTTTTCAATCATCTCAAAATACATTTCTTCATCGGCATTTGCAGGAAGGCTTCCTGATAGAACAAAAATGTCATCTTTTTTAGCTGTATTTTCTATTTTTTCAAACAAGGACTGTTTATCATTTTCGGTTATCTCAAATCCGGGTTGATTCAAATCGGTGTACTCTTTAGTCTCTAATTCAACAATCTTTATATTGGTGCGTGTAAGCCCCTTGACAAATATAAAGTCATTTTTTATTCCAAACCTTTGAAGGTACTTTAAAAACCACTCTTTATTCTCTTCACCAAGAAAGCCCAAAGCAATTGACTCTTCCCCTAAAGCCTTTATAACCTTAGACACGTTTATCCCTTTGCCGCCGGCATCAATCATATAGTGGTTGCTTCTATTTACCTGTCCTTTTTCAAGCCTATCGATGTATATTGTCATATCAACTGCAGGATTTAATGTAACAGTGTATATCAATTTTATCTACCACCTTGCAAAATTTTTACTCAGTAATAACCTCAACCCCAAGCGCCTTAAATTCCTGTTTTTGCTTTTCATCCATTTTGTCAGTAATAATATAATTTAATCTGTCAACTGGACAAATGAGAGCAAATGTGACTTGCCCAAATTTTGAGCTATCTGCAACTAAGAACACCTCTTTTGCATTTTCTATCATCGTTCTTTTTACAGCTGCCTCTAAATGAGTGGGAGTTGTAACACCAAACTCAATAGATACACCATTTGCAGCAATAAATGCCTTGTCGCATCTGAACTGCTTTAAAGTACTTTGAGTAATATCTCCAACCAAAGCTTTTGTCTTTGATCTTATCACCCCACCTGTAACAATTACTTCAATATCCTCTCTGTTTGAAAGTTCATTTGCTATATTAACCGAATTTGTTATTACTATTACATTTTTTGCTTTTATATTCCTTGCTATGTATTGAGTTGTAGTTCCTGAATCTAAGATTATAGTATCTCCATCCTCAATATATTTTGCAGCAAGCTTTCCTATATATTCTTTTTCTTTTGCGAATCTGTCCTCTTTTTCAGCAAATGATAGCTCAAACGTAGTTGCAAAATTGTTTACTGCCCCACCATGAGTCCTTTTGACAATCCCAAGACTCTCAAGCTCATTCAAATCCCTTCTGATTGTTGACTCTGACACACCAAATAGTTTAGCCAGCTCATTTACTTTAACACTCTTTCCCTCTTTTATCATCTGGGCTATTTTGCTTTTTCTCTCTTCTGCAAACATAGTATCACCTTTTCTCAATTATGCTCATTTTTTATGATTATTTGTGACTTAATATGCTCATTTGTGATTGATTTTATTATAGGATATGAAAGTTTTCTTGTCAAGCTATTTTAAACAAAAATTTTTGGCAGACTACATAGAGAAACGTAAAATTTGAACAAAATAAGCGAACTAATATTGTATAAGGTGTCTATCAAAAAAACTCTAAAGATAGAATAAATTAATTGTGCAAATTAAAAAGGACCGCTGCTCACGCTTAGCGGCCCTTGAATTTGTATTATTTCCGTATTAGGTCAACTTTCCATTAAATTATAATCTTGTCAATATTAAAAAACATATAAGAACATACTAACAAAAACCTCTTTTTATGTTAACTTGTCCCTGGAAATTTCTATGCAAATTTTATCCTGTATTTTTAGAATGTCAAAATCGTTTTTTGATATATTATTTCGCCAATTTTCTGGCATAAACTATATTTTTCTTTAAATTGCCTAGATTTTCCCCAATTTTCTCGACTTATAATAAAACAGCTTTTTGCTCAATTAGAAGTTATATTAGAAAATATCTTAGTGTAAATATTCGCAGGCTTCAAGACAAAAAAGTAGCCTATCTTTTTCAGTATCTTATCTTCTGCAAATTTAAAAAATTTTTCACTTCCTAAAGTTTGCTTTTCCTGCCATGTTTTCCCTTTTTCTTATACACAATTTTACCTGTCAGGGCAAAGTATTTTTCAAATATACTCAGGTCGGTTCTAATCCTTTTTTAATTGTTTTTTTGCAACAAAATCTATACGCCTTGTTTAAGTATAAAGGCTTATCAAGCCAATTTTCTAATATGGTACAGAGTAAAAAGTTTGTGGTACAATTATTAAAGAGAAAAGTTTGTGTTTTGAGCAAAGGTGGGTATAAGTTGGAAACAAGCTTTTTAAACAAATATGAATATTACACATACGATGAATTTTTGACCCTCCAAAAAGAGGAAACCCGATTTAAAATTGAATATGACAATGGCTTTATCTTTTCTATGCTACCTTCTCACCCAAACCATCCATATTTCTCCTCTTCTTGCACTCATTATTCAATCCCATCCTGCAATGTATTTTCCCACAGTTGTCTTTCTTCAACTTCTTCCTGCCACAGCTTACTGTTTTCTTTAAGAACTGCAAAAGCTTCAGCAGTAGCTGAAAGTAAAATTTTCCTTTTGTATTCTGCAAGGGCTTCCTGAATTATTTTTTGCATTGGTTGATTGAGCTGCTCTGAAAGTTTCTTTAAACTTTTATATGTTTCAACATCCACTCTTATTGTTGTCGTTTTATTTGCCATAATCATCACCTCGTAGATTAATTTATCTACTTAATAGTATACTGCATTGAAAAAATTTTCTTAAAATAAAAACAAGGGACTGTGCCAAAAAATTTGGAACAGTCCCTTTTACCATAAGCCAGTTAAATAAATATTTTTTTATGGATTTACCATGCTCACAACTTTGCCATCGTACCCTAAGATGAGGTACACTCTCTGACCAACTTTGAAGGTGTCAGAAAGAAGCACAAATGGGTCAAAGTCTTCGCTCACCTCGTATGTCTTGTCTACAAGCTTTCCTGACGCCTGGTCATATACGCTCACAACAATAGACTTTGGTGTGAACCTTGTTGGCTGGTAGCTCTTGATATAACCCTCAACCTTATCATCTACAACAAGTATGAACTTGTTGCCGCCCCAGATGTCTGTCACAGCGTAGACAACATCGTTTTTCTGAATATAGCTGTAATCCACAACATCCCCGTCTTTTATAACTTTACTGCTACCACTTATATCCAAATCACCTGCTTTTAAGGTCAGATATGTCTGCTCGTTTGCAAGGTATGGCTTGCTGTATACCGGGTCAAATATTACACAGTAGTCGTACCCTCTCTTTTGTGTTGATATCCCAAACACAAGCGATGTTGCCCTTTGCATCTTCTGAAGCACCTGTGAGTAGTCAATCTTTGTGCCGTTATAGTAGTAGGTTATGTTCTGTGGCAGAGTCATCTCAACCTGTGTTCCACCTTTATCCACTGTTACTTTGCTTCCAAGAGCATACACAACTGTCATGCCATCTGTTGAGTTGAACTTCTTGTATATAAACGTTATATCGTTATCTGAATCAACATAAAGCCCATATTTTGCGCCAAGCTCTAAGCTTGCGTTCTGGTTTGACGGCAGGGTCAAAATGCCCTTGTCTGTTAAAACTTCATTTTCTGCAAGACCTTTTGTTACCTTACTTGTTCCCATTACAATAACTTCCATGTATGTTCCATACTCATCATAATATGGGTCCTGGATGATTGCATACTCATACGAACTTCCTGTCTGGTTGTAGCCAAAATAGATTTTCTGACCTGTTTTGAGAATGCTCTTTAGCTGGTCATAGCTGAGCTTATTTCCATTGTAATAGTACGTAGGTTTTTGAGGAAGAAACATGGTATTTTCACTGCTTCCTTTTTTGAGCTTTACATTTGTATCACTAACCACTCCCGTGATCTCCGCTGACTCCACGTTGTTAAGCTTTTTCACAACCTTGGTGATTGTATCATCTTTGATGTACACACCATACTTTGCACCAACAGAAAGCTTTCCTGCAGATCTTCCCACAACATATATGCCCTTGTCTGTTAGAACCTCGTTTGTTGCAAGCTTGCTCGACGAAATGCTATCTGCCATCACTATGACCTCTGTGTATGTGCCATACTCAAGAGAGTATGGGTCCTGAATTACAACGTATTCGTATGTCTTGCCATCCTTTGCAAAACCAAAATAGATTTTCTGACCCACTTTTAGCACATTCTTGAGCTCAAGGTAGTTTGTTTTTGCACCATTGTAATAATAAACCGGCTTTTGAGGCAGAATAATGTTCTCCTGCCCCTGAGTACCTTTTAGCTTGATGTTAGTATCACCTACAACATCTGTTACCTCATATTGCTGAGTATTATTCAACTTCCTTACAACAAGAGTTATCTTATCGTTTTTAACATAAAGTCCGTACTTTGCACCTATTTCAAGCTTTGTATCAGCAGATGGAAGGTAAAAGATGCCCTTGTCAGTCATAACCTGGTTGGTCTCAAGGCTTGAGTTTAAAAGTGCATCCTGCAAAACTATTGCCTCAATATAATTCCCGTACTGTGTACCGTATGGGTCTTGAATAACATATGCCATAACCTTGCCTGTGTCAGGGTCTTTTGATACATAAAGTATCTGGTCTTCTTTTAAAATGCTTGGCAGATTTTCATAGCTCTGTTTTGTCCCCTGATAGTAATATACAGGTTTGCTTGATAGCTGAATCTTCTGTGTCTTGCCGTTTTGCTCAACATCAAGTGTGTAATCATCTATATTTTTGATGGTAAACTTGTCAGATACCCATACCTTTTGCAAAGCTACTGTGATTGTATCATCTTTTATATACACTCCATACTTTGCTCCAATTTCAAGGTTTTCAGGTTTTATCGAAGATGCAACAAAGTATATTCCCTTGTCTGTCTGAACCTGGTTTGCATCCAGTGCCGATGATGTTTTGGGAGTTGCCAAAATCAAAACCTCATCGTAGTTTCCATAAATCTCTTGTGCATATATGTCGGAAATTACAACAAAGTCCACTTTGCTCCTATCTTCAGAATATATAAAGCTTATTTTCTGGTTCGGTTTTAGAACATTTTCAATTGCATCATAGCTCTGCTTTAAGCCGTTGTAATAGTATGTTGCCGAAGAGGGCAAAGTTATTGATTTTGTCTTTCCACTTTCCTTGTAATATACAGTCTTGCTGCTTACCTTTGTGCTGACAATCTGGAAAGAGTAGTTTTCTGTGCCAAACACTTTCGTGATTTTATTGCTATCAACCTGAAGCATGTACTTTTTCCCAACTTCAAGTTGCGTTTTTGTTGCATTCACAAGCACTCCGCTATCTGTCAAAACCTCATTTGGAAGAAGCTTTGATGATGTCTTGCCAGTATCGAGTACAACATACGATTTGTAAAGCCCAACATATTCAGAAAATTTTATGCCGCTGCTGCTTTGGTTTGATGCTGATACTCCACTTAAAGCTGACTGGGTAGATTGAGCTTGATTTCCACCGCTTTTGACCTCAGTGTCAAGAAGCCTTGATAACATCAATGCTACAGCCCAGCGCGGAACCTTTTGCGAAGCAGAAAGGTTTATTCCTTTTATAAGCCCAAGCTCAGATGCTTTGTCAATGTAGTTTTGTGGCCAGATGCCAGAAAGGTCTGAGTCAGAGTACCCAAGCATCCTTACAATAGCAGTTGTTGCCTGGGCAAAGGTAATCGGGCCGTTTGGATTAAATCTGCCGTCTGCCATTGGTGTCATGTATTTCTTCTTTACTGCCCAATTGACATATCCGCAAAGCGCAGTAGCCGGCTTTATATCAGGATACTGTGAATACCCTTTCTGAAGGTTTGCCTCATCCTCTGCGTTTGAGATCTTGACAATCGCAGCTGCAAACTCACCGCGTAAGACAGCAGCATTTGGCTTGAAATAGTCCTTGTAAACAAGAATTCCAAGCTTATTTAACTTCTCTACAGCCTGTTTGTAGCTTGCATTTGCTGGAATATCCTTGTATGCAGCGAAAGCAGATGACAAACTAAAATTTATAAGCACAAAACCAAGTAGTAAAATGGCTGTCAAAAACTTTTTTCTCATCTTTCATATCCCCTCCAGTTTTATTCGTATCTTAGCGCTTCTATCGGGTTGAGGCGCGATGCTTTTGATGCTGGGAACAGTCCAAACACAATGCCTATTGCAAGTGATATTGTAAATGCCAATATTGCCCACGGTATCGAAAATATTGCTGTTGCAACATTCAGCTTTGACATCAAATTGATTGTTACATAACCCAAAATAATCCCGATTATTCCACCAAGCCCTGTCACAACAGATGCCTCTATCAAAAACTGAACAAGTATGTTTCTTCTCTTTGCGCCGATTGCTTTTCTGATTCCAATCTCTCTTGTTCTCTCTGTCACAGACACAAGCATGATATTCATGATGCCAATTCCACCAACAATCAGCGAAATTGCAGCAATCCCGGCAAGCATGAGTGTGAGTGTCTGGGTCACACTGTTTAAGGTGTCAAGTAGCTGGGCTGTGTTGAAAACTCTAAAAGCTGTAGAGTTGTTATAAATCTTCATGAGAAAATCGTTGAGATAGTTCATCACAGCTTCGCTTCTGTTGCCATCTGTGATTTTTATTGCAAAGTTTCGGATTATTGCGTTTCGTGTAAGCCTTTGTGCAACTGTTACAGGGACTATCACCTGGTCATCGTCTGACTGCTCCTGTGAATTTGCACGCTCTTCTAAAACACCAACAACTGTGAATATCTGCCCGTTTATCTTTATCTTTTGCCCTATAGGGTTTTGTCCGTTGAACAAATCCTTTACGATGTACGTCCCAACAAGCGCAACCTTTTGACGGTAGTCCACATCAATGGGCAAAATAAACCTTCCGCGGCTGACGTTGACATCTCTCACAAGGCTGTAGTCTGCTGTTGTTCCAACCAGGGTTGTATCGTGGGTGTTTGTCCCATACTTGAGCGTGACAGAGCTCGATACAGTTGGAGCTATTGCCTCAATGTCGTCTTGGTGCTGCTCGGCAAACTGCTGAAGCTCTTCATACGTGACATTTCTGTTGCTGTTTCTTCCTGTAATATTTATCTGTATTAGATTTGTCCCAAGCCTTTGAAGCCTGTCTGTTATGCTTTTGGTGCTTCCCTGGGCAAGCCCAACAACTGCAATCACCGCCCAGATACCGATGATGACACCAAGCATAGTAAGAAAAGACCTTAGCTTATTTGAAAGGATGCTCTTTATTGCCATCTTGAAAGCCAAAGCAAACTGAGCCACCTGTCAGCTCACCTCCTTGTCCTCTATTATTTGACCGTCCTGAATCCGCACAATTCTTCTTGCCTGAGCTGCTATGTTGTTGTCGTGTGTAATTAAAACAATTGTACTACCCTGTGCATGAAGTTCCTTAAATATTTGCATTATTTCAGCACCTGATTTTGAGTCCAAGTTTCCTGTTGGCTCATCAGCAAGAATTATTGCCGGGCTTGTGACAAGCGCCCTTGCAATTGCAACTCTCTGCTGCTGACCGCCAGATAGCTCTCTTGGTCTGTGATGCATTCTATGTTCCAAGCCAACCCTTGCAAGAGCTTCTTTGGCAAGCTTGTGACGTGTTGATGCTGGAGTCCCTTTGTAGATTAAAGGAAGCTCAACATTTTCAAGAGCTGTGAGCTGTGGTATTAAGTTAAAGTTTTGAAATACAAAGCCTATCTTGCTGTTTCGAATCTCTGCAAGCTGGTTGTCATTTAGCCTGCTGACTTCATGACCATCCAGTATGTATGTGCCAGATGTTGGTGTGTCAAGACAGCCTATGATGTTCATAAGAGTTGATTTTCCTGAGCCGGATGGTCCAACTATTGCAACAAACTCGTGAGGGTTGATTTTCAAGCTAACACCGTTTAAAGCATACACCTCATTCTCGCCCATCTTGTAGATTTTGTAAATATCATAAAGTTCAATCATAGCAAGCTTTCACCTTCTTTTTAATTACCTGTTTGTGTTACTCCCCTGAGAACCAGATGACTGATTCCTTGTGCCGGTGCCACCTCGGTTTTGTCTGAACTGTCTGAACTCGCCTGGCATTCCACCACCTGGTCCGCCAAACCCGCCCATTATGTTAAATCCCTGCCGAGTTTGCGTCTGTGTCCTTGTTGAGCCTGTTGAAAGTGGTGGCAGGACAACGATATCGCCTTCGCTAAGTCCGCTTACAATCTCGATGTATGAGTCATTGTTTATACCAACCTCAACAGGTCGCAAAACTGCGCCTTTGTAGTAGCTGCTCCCCAGCAAACTTGCCATCCTTCTTGCTCGCTGCTGGGAAAAACTGCTTGTACCCTGGCTATTTTGTGACCATGAACCTCTTGACTGGCTGTTTGCCGACTGCTGCGTATTTTGTGTGCTGCTTCCTTCTTGCTGCTGCCTTTGTGGCCAGTTTTGTAAGTCCTGTTTTGAGCTTTGACTTTGCTGACTATTTCCAAAACCTCTCTGTGGGAAAAATCCGCCACTTTGCCCTTCTTGAGAGCTATTTTGACTTGAGCTTTTTACAAACACAAAGTACCTGTTGCCGAATTTCTGGACAGCTTCAAGCGGCACCATCAAAATATCTTGTTTCTGGTTTACTATTATTTCTGCGTTTGCGTTCATGCCAATTTTAAGGTCTTTTGGACTGTCAATAGAAATTGTAACAGAGTATGTTGTAACACCGTTCTGGGTTGTTCCCTCAAGCGGGATTTTGGCTACTTTTCCTGTCAGCGGATCTGTCTGTGTCTGCGGCAGTGCATCAACTGTTATATTTACTTTTTGTCCTACTTTTATTTTAGCAATATCAAGCTCATCTATGTCAACCCTAAATACTAAATTTTTGTTATCAAATACAGTTGCAAGAGTTTCTCCTGGTTTTATACTATCACCCTTTTTAAAGTTTATATTGGTTACAACTCCATCAAATGGTGCTTTGATGTAGTAGTTTTCTAAATTACTCTCTGCCTCTTTTAGCTGCTCCTGCAAGTTTTTAAGTTGTGTCTGATAGTTCTTGAGTTGCTTTGACAGGTCATCGTTTGAAAGCTTTAATAAGACTGTACCTTTTTCAACAAACTGGTTATTTCTTGCAAAAATCTCCTCAACCTCACCATCAACCTTTGCCCTGACATTTTCTTTGTTTACATACTCCAAGGTTGAATCCTGTGTGCTAAGATACACATCATTTCCTGCTTTAATCTCAGCACTTGCTTTCATGCCTTCTTGCAGTGCACCGGGGTTTGAGATTGTTATTTCAACATCAAAAACTTTGCCACCGTAGTCATTTGTGTAAGTTGTGTTCCCAAGATAGCTTACTGTGCCCTGGATTGACTGGGAAATATCAGGAATGTAAACAACTGCTGGCGCACCCATCTTGACCTTGCCGAAAAGCGCTGCTGAAAATGGTAATGTAACTTTCAGCTTTGATGTATCAATTATTGTCAAAACGGTTGAACCTTTTGAAACCCTGTCTCCTTCTTGAGCATTCAGATTTTTAACATACCCTGAAATGGGTGCGGTGATAACAAGGTTTTTGATGCTCTCCTGAACATCTGCAATTGAAGAGCTTACATCCTCAATCTGGCTCTTAATTGAATCAATCCTGTCCTTTGCATCCTGGCTTTCAAGCTCAAATATGATATCTCCTTTTTTGACTGTGTCGCCATCGTTAAAGTTGACTCTTGTTATTGTTGAGCTGACAGTAGATGTCAAATCAACACTCTGAGCAGACTCAATCGGCCCAGAGCCCGAAACGGTGACAGTTATGTCTCCTCGCGTCACTCTTGCCGTTCTCTGCTGAACTGTTTGCGTTTGATCCTTTTTGCCCTGAATGAACTTGTAAATACCAAACCCACCTGCCGCTAATATGGCTACAACTAATATAGAAACTATAATCCTTTTTGCAGCTTTGTTTTTAAACCCAATCTTAATCTTTGGAGTTTTTAATGATTTAATTTTAAATGCCATATGCACACCCTTCCTTTCACACTTTTCTGCTTTTTTACTTTGAACTGCTCTGGCTGTATGTTCCCATAACCATAATCCTTTTTGCAGTTGTTTTTTTACTGTCAGAATACCAGATGTAGACAATGTTGTTTGCTTTTAAATCCTTGACTGTCAGCTTTTTTTCTGTCATCTGACCATTTTGAAATGTTCTTGTAACAATTACTGTTGACTTTGAAATTGCTATTGTTTTTGTCTGGTTTGATAGCTTTAGATTCATCATGTCTCTGCTAATTCCACCTTGAGGTACTTGAGAAGCCATTCTTTGCTGAGGTTGATTGTTTGATGTGTTTTGCCTTGGCTGTGGTCTTTGTATTGTTGCAACTGTTATGGTTATTTTGTTTGACTCAACTTTTTTGACAATACCAATAGCTTCTGGTGTCTGATACGGGTTGTATGTACCCTGGACAAGAATTCTTGAGATGGTTTTCTTTTTGCTATCTGCATACCAGATGTACAAGATGTTGTTTGCCTTTAAGTCCTTTGTGGATAACTTCTTCTCTGTTATCTGACCATTTTGAAATACTCTTGTTACGATTGATGTTTTGCTTGAAACTGTGATTGTCTGTGTCTTGTTAGTCAGCTCAATTCTACCTCTTCCAAATCCTCTACCATCGCTTTGAGAAGAGAGCTTTGCGATGTAGATTGTGATTTTACTGCCAGAGATACTTTTTACAACGCCAATTAAATCTGGCTGGGAATTTTGAGCACTGTTCGATTGGGCATATGATATATTCCATGGTAAGATCAACACTGCAATTATAAAAGTCAATATTAACATAAGGGACATATAAGCTTTTAGGCTTTTTGGCATTCTCATTTTCTATTTCTGCCTCCTTCTATGAAGATTTTTCCTCTTTAAAATATATTAGCAATAATTTGTGAATAAATTTTTAAATTTTTATAAACAAATTTTAATGAAATGTGGAAATTGTGAAATGAGGAAAATAAAAAAGGTGGGCTAAATACCCACCTCGCTTTTAGTCATAACCAGAAAAATTTAGCGAAGATAATAACATTATCTTTTTCATCAGTCTAACCCTCTATTTTTACAAAACCGTTTTCTTCTAAAAACTTAATGGCTTCCTCTATTTTTTTCTCGGTGTATTTATTGCCTTTTAACCTTTTCACTTTTTCTATAATTTCTTTTTTATTAAGCTCATCAGTCCCTCGAATTTTTAGTTGATTTATCACGTAATCCACTGTTGCAATTAACTCCAATTCAGAAGCGTTAAAGCTCGACAAGTTTTTTATTAAATCTTTAATCTCTTTTGAGTCTATCATCTCTATATCATGATGGCTCAAATATTTTTCATCATCAGATACTTCTTCAGGAATTATTTCATGAGTGTATCCATCTTTTGGATCAATTCGTACTAATCTATTCATTTCTAATCTGTGTATATCATATTCTAACTGGCTACTGTACGGACCATAATAGTGAATCGAAAAATTATAGTTAAGGTTTAATCCCTTTCTCTGCAGCAAATACACCACTTTTTGCAAAAACTTCTTACCTACTTTGTTTCCTGTACGTGAGCAATGTTTAGTAAACTCTTTTATCAAATACCACAATATCAGGTCTCTATTTTCTTTCATAATGTAGGTACCTCCCTCCCCTTTTTAATTTGAACGTTTCATCATATTCTGTATTTCATTTACTATTTCCTCTGCTTCTTCCTTTTTATCCTCAGTAACATATATCCTTTTTATATTTATTGGTTCAGTCATCTTTTTTATAACCTCTGAAGCAATACTTATAGACATCACTTCTTTGTTTTTCTCGTCTATTATAGGGATTGCTTTTTCACTATCAAGTTCATATTTTACAGGTATCTGATGAATCATTTTGTCAGCCGAATCAAAAAGAAGATTTTCTTTGCCAATTTTTTGTATGAGACTGTTTTTTATCAAATTATAAATAGATTCTTGATCTTTGTTAGCATGAGGCGGTGTTTCATAAATACAGCTCATTATCTTTCTCTTTAAAAGTCTTTCTGCGCATTCATTTTCTTTGCTCTTTTCTCTGATAAGTTCACAGATAGCTACATCGTCATATTCTAAAAATTCGCTAATATCTTTGGGATATTTACCCTCTTTCAAAACAGACTTCAAAAAAGAAAAAAGCATATTATCCAAGAACCTTCGAGTTTTGTGAAAGTAAACTTGTGTAAACATAAAATATCGAGCCAGAACAAACTCTTCAAAAGCATGCATTCCGCCTTTTTCAATAGCAAGATGAAGTATGCCTTCATCATTCTTCCAAATAGTAAGAGTGTTTACTAACCTTTCTAAATCAAACTTTCCATAGCTTACTCCACAGTAAAGTGAATCTCGTAAAAGATAATCCATCTTGTCACAGTCTAATTCACTGTCCATAAACTTTCTTAGAAACATGAAATCAGGATTTTCTATATTTTCTCCTTTGTATATAGAACAAATCAGCTCAGGAGTAATATCATACTCTTTACCGTAGAGTTTTCTGAATCTCTCTCCTATCTCATGAATATAATCCCCTATCTCTGTTTGAGTTGCTAAATACAGAGTCTTATTATAAAGCCATAAAACATAAGGGTGGGTATGAATAATACCCACCCTTATGTTTGCTAAAGAAAGAACAATTAGTGTTTTATTGAATATCCAGATAGTACATATGTTAATTGAACCTCTGTTAGACCACTAATTGCATTACCATTTTCATCAGTCAAAGTCTTGCTTACATTAAGGATATCAGGTGTATGTTTACTATTATCATAGTCGGTAGTATTAACTGGAGTATCACTAATGTTACCAAGGAAATTCTTCGGCAACCAAATTGTTACCCTTGTTCCACACAAGTCATTTTGATCAAGTGTTCCATCATTATTCAAATCCATATAAGGTTGGATCTCTGATGTAATCATTGTACCTTGAGGTAACACCTTTCCGTTTATTGTATAAATGTTTGTCTTCAACGCGTCGTAGCTCATTATAGTTCCAAATTGAATGTGAACAATATCATAATCAGCAATTCCGTCAGGAGTAGCATCAGTATCTACATTATCATGTGCATCAGCCCAGATAATCTTTGCTTCTCCAGTTGGTGAAGAAACTCCTTGAACTTGCAATACATAGCTAACTGTTGCTGAAGTATTACCCACATCATCTGAAATTGACCTGATGTAGATAGTCCACTTACCAGCATCTAATGTTTGTTTTGGAACAACTACAAATTCAGTATCAGAATCATTTATTGGATTACCCAATTCACCATCAATCGTTTTTGTTAAATCTTCGCTTACAAACTGGAATGTTGGTGTCGGTATCCCAGTACCTGCCTCTTGTGTTTGTGATGGTGTTAGTTCTTTTGTATCTTTTGCACTATTGCCAGTGTTCATTTGTACTGGTTCGCTCATTTTTACATAAAATGCTTGTTGCGGAATATTATTAATAATTATCTGTTTTGCATCTGCAATTGTTGGTGATTGAGCATCAAGTGTCATTGTTACAGTCTTTGATTGATCTTCAGCCATATCAACACCTAATAAGTTCTCAATATTAGATTTTAATGCAGTTATTTTCACTTTATTATAATTTGGTGTATAGTAATTATGATTTGTTGCTAGAGTATTCAATATCTTTGTCCAATCAACTTCAAGTTCGATAAGATACTCTTTATTGCTTAAAGGAGTTACAACTGCAAAGATACCATTTGTTGTGTCATTTACATGCGTTGGAGTATTTTCAAGGTTAACTGTAACCCACACAGGGTTGTTATTAGCATCTACGCCATTTTGATACTCAAATTTGAAATCATTTGCATCAAGTGGTGTTCCATTAGTATCTTTCTTTTGAACCTCTGTAGAGAATTTTACTCTAAACTGCTCTGGCGAATCCATTACAACATCTGAAATTGTTGGTGCTGCAGGCGGTTGAGGTGTAGTAAATGTGAATTCCTGTGTTGTTGCTTTGTTTTGACCTGTTACATCTGTCAATCCTGCATAGTCTATTATATTGTATGCTTGCAACAAATTAACCTTGCCTGCCTCTTTTAAATAACTCATTCCCGTTGGTGTTAATTGTATAGTTACAAAGTTTCTATTATCAGTGTGAGTTGTTATATCATACGATACTACATCAATTGCTTTTATAACACCATCATTATTTACATCTCTTCCAACTTTTATAAATGCAACATCAGCTGATGTCAATTGATGACCATTCAAAACCCAGTTTGCCACCTTTTCAGCTTCAGTCATTGAAACAGGTTCTGTAAATTCTGCTACAATAGTCCTATAATCAGGATTTGTAACGCCAACTGCTTCTGGCGCCTTTGCATCTACTAAATTAAATGTATAAGATCCATCTATTAATGCCCCATTTACTCCACTGCTTATACCAGAAACTGTTATTTGAGAGTTGTCTGTTAATGCATGATCTTCGTCCAAAACTAACTTAACTGTTCTATCATCAATTTTTATTATGTCAACAGGATTATTTCCATTAACTTTTATTGTACCATTAACTATCCAATCTTGATATAACTTAGTAAAATCAAATGGCTTGTTAAATTGAACAAAAACATCACTTGCTCTATCACTTTCAGCATATGTTATAAATACCTTTTCACCTACCTCTTGTGATGCCGATGCAGGAACATAATCAATGCTTATCTGTGCAGTTTTTCCTATATATTCTTGGTTTTCAGCATCAGCAATAGCAGCTATAATGGTATCATGTATAACTGTTGCTGACGATATTGATGTCAATTGTACTGATGCAATTCCTTTATCAAATGCAACTAAGCTTTTTGCAAATGTTGCACCTTTCAAAGAAGTAAATCTTACAGTTCCTTTAAAGTTTTGATCAAGCTCAGCTCCTTTGTAAACAGCAACACTTACAATAGTATTATCTGCACCATCTGCAACAAGTTGTGTTTTTAGTGCTGACATTTTTAATGAAAATTCATTAGAAACATCTGTATCCCCAGCTGCATATTGAGTTGTATTTCCATTTTTATCCTTGTAAGTTACCGCTGGTATTACTGAGGAGCTTACTGGTTGATTGTTCAAATCCACCCATTTACCGTCATAACCTTTAAAGTAAATCTGATTTCCAGATGTAGTTATTGCCTGACGAATTTCATTCTCGTTTGCAGGATTTACTACATAGTTCAAATCATACGCTTTGTTTCCAACAACAAGAGTACCGTTTGGTATTGCTGCAAAAGCCACTGTGCTTAAGACAAACACCAACACAGTTATTGCAGCAACTACCCTGGAAAACCTTCTTGCTTTTTTAATCATAATATGCTTCGAACCTCCCTTTTCCAATAAATTTTTTATCTATTTAGGTATTAGACCAGCTGTATGAGGGAAACATCCCCCATACAGCCAGTCTATTTACCTCCTTAGTATTGTACTAAAGTAACAATATACTCACCAACAACTGTTGTTCCGTCAGCTTTGTAAAGAACAACCTTTACCTGTGTGCCAGGTGCTTTGTATGGGAACATAGCTATGTCAGAACCAATATTAGCTATATCGGTCAACGCAGAACCAGCAGTATCAAATACTCTGTATTTTTCAGCATCTGCAGGTGCATTTGCAACAGACACATTTACAATTCCGATTGTAGATACAACAGGTGATGCTTTAACTTTAGCTGTAATAACTGGTTGATTGGAAGCTGGTGGTTGTGTTGAACCACCGCTTGATGATGATGAACCAGCTGTAATGTATTTTCCTTCATATGGTGCAACATAGTTCATTGTATTGCCTGCCAGGTCTTTGATATAACCTGCGTTGATTACAATCTTGTATGTTCCTGCAGGAAGCTCACCAATTACATTTGGATCACTTGTTCCAACATAGAGCACTGTACCATCAGCCGACTTGGAAATCTTTGTATATGGCTGTACTGAAGAATCTTTGTAGAGTGTTACCCACAGATTATTTGGTGTTCCATCAATTGGTTCGCTGAATGTTATCTTGATTGTACCACCAAGTGAACCTGCTGAAACGTCAGTTACAGTTGGTGCGCACTTGTCAAGTACAACTAAGTTAGAAGCTGTCATTGTAATTGTTCTATCAAATACATCTTTTGTAACAACACCGCTTGGATTTAGTTTTACATATACATCCTTCAGATTACCATTTGCATCTTTCTTCTTTGCATTTGTTTCAAGGTTTGTGCTGAGTGTAAGTGTTATTGTATTAGCACTGCTGTCATAAGATACTGATATTGGATATGCTGCTACAGTATCATCTGCTGCGCTGCTGAGGTCATCGTTGCTGTTGTAGTATATTACAAAGTCAGCAGGTGAAATATACGCAAGTTTACCACCATAGTTGCCATCCAAGTACAACGTAATTTGATTTTGTGCAGTAAGTGCAGCAGATGTAATCAATGGACTTGTTGTTGGTAATGCCTTCAATGTTGTTACATAAGCAGCAGCTTTATTACCTGCAAGGTCTGCTACATTTGCAACCATTACGCCTGTTACATTGCTCTGTGTGCTTGAACCAAAGTTAATAAGCACTGTCTTGCCATCGCTCAGGAGTGACAAGTATGCTGTTGAAATTGAGGAAACCGCTGATGTTGAACCACTTGAATATACTAATGTGTAGTTAGATGGATTTAATGCACTTGCTCTGTCAACACTTTCACTAAATGTGATGTAAAGCTTTGAAATTGGCAATGTATCGTATACAATTGACGCAACTGTTGGAGCAGTTTTGTCAAGCATTGAGATTGAAACATTAGTCGATACAATTACATTTGCAAGTGGTGATGTATCCTTTACATCTGATATACTGAGTGTACATGTTCCTGTATCAATATTTCTTGGGAATGTCAAAACAAGCTGATTCTTATATGTTGTACCATATGAGTCTACATAGTACGCAATTGAACTTGGATTGAGAACCTCTCCATCTGGTTCTGTCAAAGAGAATGTTCCTTGTGGCAATACATCTTCGCTAAATGTAACTCTTATTGTATTCTGGCTATCAACTGTGTAGCTGACATATGTTGGTCTTGTTACATCAACAGTTGGAACAACTGTTACTGTAAGGTTGGAAGCACTATTCCCTGTTACGTCAACTACACTGAGTGTAAGTACTGCACCGGATGCTGGTAATGGATTTGTTGTTGCAAAGTCAAGCTCAACCAGTGTTGGGTCATTTGCATCAACTGAATAACCTGTATACTGAGCACCGCTTGGTGAAACTGATACACTTGTAACTTGAATAATTCCTTTATTAAATTTCAACTTAACATATGTTTGTGTTGCTTCAACAACACTTGGTGTTGAAACCGTTGTTGAATCACTTGAAAGCTGCACACTCTGAATTGGTGTTACCAAACCATAGTCAGCATAGTCTCTGATATTACTGCTGAACTGGATAGTATGAGTTCCTGCTGTTAATGGGCTATAGAATGTAAGTGTAGCTGTTCTCTTAGCATCATCAACCTGAACTGTTGCAGGTGTATAAGCTCCATCAACAGTATAGTTTGCTGGATTATCAGCATTCTTTACAGCTTCGCTGAACTTAACAATTATCTTTGTAAGACCTACACCAGTTACACTCTCAACTGTTGGTGCTGTTGTATCAACAAAGTTTGTAATTGTTGTTGTATAATCAGCATCCATTCCAACAGCCTTTGAAACTGTTACAGTAACTGTATCTGTACTTGTAAATGCACTTGCAAGAAGCAATGTCACAGACTTCTTGTCAGATGCCAATGTTACATATGAAACAGGAACTGTCGCTGTCCCAACTTTTACTGTGTAATTTGTCTTTGTTGTTGCATATGTTGTGTTGTCAACCTCTTTATTAAATGTAACTTTCAACTCTGCATAGTTCAAAGCCTCAACCTTTGTAACCTGAAGTGGTACTGGAACTGCTACAAACTTCAAACCTGTGTCTTTGCCTTTGAAATAAAGTTTGTATGTTGCATTTGCTGTCTGAGCAGCTGTCTTGAGAACGATCTTGCCTGCACCAAAATCAGACTTTTCTGTGTCAATCAAAGTTACTGCTACTGTTTTTGTCTCGTCAGATGCATCCATGATCTCAAAATCAAGAGGAATTACATCTCCTTCTTCAAGTGTTGCAGGCTCATTGTTGAGGTATACATCAACTGCAACCTCAATTGTATCATTTGCAAGAACTTTAACATCTTTCACAACTATTGTCTTCTCTGGTGGGAAGAATGCATTTGCGAATGCAACCGCTGCTTGACCTCTGATTACAACTGTCCCGATTCCAACTTCATCTTCAATACCATTGAAGAAACCAAGGTCAAGAGCTTTTCTTACATAGTTGATTGGCCATGTTCCAGCTGCTGGGCTCTCACCTTTTGCAGCAACAAGCATCTTACAGAGCTCTTCAAATTTGACCGGTTGGTCTGGCTTGAATGTTCCACTTGGGTAGCCATTTACAATGCCAAGGTCTTTACCTGCCTCAACATATGCAAATGCCCAGTGATCCTTTGGAACATCTGTGAATGATTGTTCAGCATAAACATCAGCATAAACATAGTCGTTAACAACATCTTCTTGACCTGTTGCTCTGATAATCATTGCCAAGATCTCTGCTCTTGTGAGTGACTTGTCGAGCATCAGGTCGCCTTGCTCATTACCTTTCAAGATACCTTTGTCTTGGAGAATCTTTGCTGCCTGGTCATACACAGAACCAGCTGTCTCTTCTGTTGTAGCTTCGTCCTGTGCAAACGCAGGCGCAATTATTGATAGGGCAAAAAGCAATACTGTTACAATAGCGATAAGTCTTTTGAATTTTTTCATAACTACTCACCAAACCTCCTTGTATGATTTTTTAGTGATGAGGCTCTTGCTTTTTTATAGCCTCATCACTTACAGCTAAAATTTTAACAACAGCATTTTAATAAGTCAATAGGTCTTTAGCATTTGTAACCAAACTGTAAAATTGGTGAAATAATTTTGCAAAAGCCCAAAAAACTTTTTAAACCTTGAATATCTGCATAGCTGCCTGTAAATCTTGAGAAAGTTTGTTTAGCTGCTCTGTCATGGCTCGAAGTTCTTCTATTGCTGCAAGCTGTTCCTGTGTCGATGCAGAAACCTCTTGTGAAGATGCTGCTGTCTCCTCTGAAATAGCAGAGATATTTTCTATACTGTGAATAATAGTATCTTTTTCTTTGTCAATTGCAGAAATTGACTCAGTGATATTCTCAATTCCTTTTATAAGCTCATCCATTGCGCTTTTTATGTTAGAAAATGCAGAAGCAACATCCTCAACAGCACCATTTTGCTGCTCAATGACACTTTCTACTTTATCTGCAACCTCTTGTGCAGCTTTTGTTTGAGTTACAATCTTCTTTATCATATCCTCAACTTCTCTTGTTGACTCTTTTGACTGGTCAGCAAGCTTTCTAATTTCGCTTGCAACAACAGCAAAGCCACGTCCAGCATCTCCTGCCTTTGCCGCCTCGATTGAAGCATTCAAAGCCAAAAGTTTGGTCTGCTCAGAAATTCCACTTAAAACCTGAATAATCTTCCCAATTGACCTTGAATACTCTGCAAGCTGATTGATTGTTTGAATCATTGTATTTGTAATGTGAACAGTTTCGTGAGTAACATTATTTAAGGTATTTACCACCTCTGTTCCTTTGTTCGAAAGCTGTGCAACGTTCTTTGAAAGAGTGCTCATTTGGTTTGCGGATGAAACAATTGTGTCAATTTTCTCTCCAAACTTAGAAACTGTCTCCACAACGCTTGTTGCTTCTTTTGCCTGATTTGACGCACCCTTTGCAATCTCTGAGATTGCTTTTGCAACCTCATTTGATGCTGCAGCTGTCTCGGAGGCAATTGTGGTAAGAGTTGAGATTGCAGAGCTAACCTCTTTGCTAAGATTTACACCTTTTTCAATCAAGGCTTTTATATTCTTTGCCATGTTGTTAAAGCTGTGGGAAAGAAGGCCTATCTCGTCATTTCTATTTATGTTAAGACTTACTGTCAAATCACCCTTTTCAGCAATAGCAAATGTCTTTGTAACAGTTTCTAAATCTTTTACAATCCTTAGAGCAAAATAAATTCCTATCACAAGAGCTGCAACTGTAAATATTATTGTAAGGATGATGATTATAACCTCTAATCTGCTTGCAGATGCAAGCATCGCTTCAACAGGAACTAAACTTACTATTATCCAATCTTGCTCAGGAATGCGTGAATATGTAACCAAAAATGGCTTGTTATCAAAAACTGTTTGGAATGTACCTTTTGTGTTTTTACCTTTAACTTCACTTAGTATCTTGGTAATAAACGGTGTGTTTGCATTTGGAGTAAGTTTTCTTGTTGTTTCCCACTCGCTTGGCAAAATTACCTTCCCAGCAGGTGATACTGCAAGCATATAACCGCCCTGCTGTGAGATATTTGTGGACTGTAGTGCACTTCTTAGCCACTGCAGGCTTACATCCAAAATCAAAACACCCAAGGTCTGGGATGATGAAATATCCTTAAAGGGCATGCCAACTGAAAAAGCATATTGTGGGATTGTTTGGCTTTTTTGGTTTGCTACTTCATCTAATGCTTCATAGTGATTTTCTAAAAATACTGGTCCATCTGCTTCCATAATCTTTTTGTACCAGCGTGCCGATTTCAGCTTGTTAAAATCTATATACTCAGCAGAAAAATATGGGTAAAGAAGAGAATTGTCCTTGTCTACTAATATATACGCTGCAGAGAGCATTATGTTTGTGACAAATATGTTTTGAATCATTTTATCAGCATCAGTTTTCAGCTTGTACTTGTCATAGTCTTCTAAGGTGAGCTGACGTGATTCTGAATAAAGCTTCTGAATGACGTCATTTGACATAAGCTGCAGGGCTTGGTCTCTGACTGTGTCAAAGATTAGTTGAAAATACTGACTGCTTGCCTCTGTTGCAGCAAGATGTGACTTTTTACTTTCGTTTATTACTGAAGTTACAGAAGTCCTGACCGAAATGATGTCAATAATTAAAATAGGAATAACCAAAATCCCCACCACAAGCAAACTCAGTTTTCTTGCAAGGCCCTGCTGAAATACGAATCTTTTTAAAAACGACATTGGGTCTTTTTTAGACAATTTCCTCACCTTCTAAAATTTTAATTTTATTATATTTTTGATTATACATCATTTGAGAGGCAAAATGTCAAGAGAGTTTAAATTTTAAACTATCATTTTTGAAAAATCAGAGAAGAAAACAAAAAGGAGCTGGAAGAAAGAATAGTTTTGTCCAGCCCCTTTTGCATTTTATATGGTTCTTTTACGGACTTCTTATGGATTTAACTTCTGTTTAAATCTATGCACGCCATTTTTAATCTCAATTATCACTGCAGACTTTTTAGCGTTGTGTTTTGAGTCAATTGAAATAATGCCTGTTAAGCCGACAAAGTTTTTAGTATTCTCAAGGGCTCTTCTCAGTTTTTCTCTGTCAGTTGTAGAACCTGCACGTTTTATTGCATCTGCCATAAAATACCCCAAGTCATATCCAAGAGCTGAAAGAGTGTTTGGTTCAATCTTGTATTTTTGCTTGTATCTTCTGACAAAGTCTTGCACCTTTTTGTCTGTATCCTGTGATGAGTAGTGAGTTGAGAAAAAGATGTTTGTTGCATATTTCTTGCCAGCTTTTTCAATAACCTTTGGGTCATCAAATCCGTCTGTGCCAAGAATTGGCATCCACATTCCAAGCTCTCTTGCCTGCTTGATTATAAGCCCTGCCTCATCATAATAGACAGGAACAAATATAGCCTGTGGCTTTTTGTCTCTAATCTTTGTCAAGATTCCACTAAAATCTTGCTCACCTTTTGTAAAAGCCTCTTGGGCAACCACTTTTCCGCCACCTTTTGTAAATGTCTCTTTAAAATTCTTGTAAAGTCCTTTGCTGTAGTCTGATGAGGCATCATAGATAATTGCCGCTGTCTTTAGTTTTAAAGTTTTTAGTGCAAAGTTTGCCATAACACTTCCTTGGAATGAGTCATTGAAGCAGATTCTAAATACATATGCCTTTGTCTTGCCCGTTCTTTCGTCAATTGTGACCGAATCATCTGTGGCAGTTGCTGATACAAGTGGAACCCTGTATCTTGTTGCGGCAATTGAAGCAGATTTTGTTGCACCTGATGTCACAGGGCTTAACAGGGCTAAAACATTCTCTTTTGTTGCAAGCCTTGTTGCAATATTTAGCGCTTCTGTCTTGTCAGATTTGTTATCAAACACAACAAGCTCTATTTTCTTTCCTAAAACTCCACCCTTTTTATTAATCTCTTCAACTGCCATCTTAAGGCCTTCTAAAGTCCTCTGCCCGTACTGTGCAACAGCACCAGACAACTCAAGATTTACTCCAAGCCTTACTGTTTTTGAGCTTGAAGCAAAAGCAAAGGCAAATAAACCTAAGATTAAAATTAAGGCAGATGCAATGATTAGAATTTTTTGGAGCATAAGTTTTCTCACGAAAAACCATCCTCCCGTCCTAAGATATACTTTGCAGTATCAAAAAAGGGCAAAGGAAAACCTCTACAAAAGACCACCTTTGCCCTTTTGTGCATATCTTAATAATATGTGTTGAGAATATTTTAATTTAACAAACAAGACTTGTCAATAAGAATATTAGAAACAGGAATCTATGTTATTTCTGTAGTGCTTGACTGTCTAAACTCACTGTCTTTGCGTACTCATATGAGATTAGTTCACGCAACGGAGTTTGTTGCCATCCAACTTCTTTGTGAGACAGCTCTGAAATAGCGCTGCACGTTTTATCTTTCAATGCATCAATGACCATATTAATGGTCTGCAATTCTTCTTGGGTAAATACTGATAAGTCGTAGTTGCCTTTGCTCTTAATCTTTGTTTGGATTGCTCCATCAGGAGTCTCATACTCCTCAATAGTGTATTTATCACTTGGGTATGCTGCTATTTCTTTGTATGCGAATTTTTCAATCACTGGCCCATAAGCATATTTGATGTATCTTAAGCCAGTTATTGAACGTAAACAACGTTTAAAGTGCATAAAATCAATATACCATAAAAACTTATTAAGACTGCTCAAATATAAATTTTCAACTTTTTCAGCAATGTAGCTTATCAAATTCTCCAGCTTTTCAAAGTCAAACCTTCTGAATCCATTGTAGATATCTTCTGGATGTTCAAGCTCTGCAGAGATAATTTTTTTCTTCAAATCAGCAAGAGAGTCTCTGATTTTCTCCATTGTTTTTTGATATGTTCTTTCAGTTATTCTCCCAGATTTAAATGCTTCTTCCACTTTTTCTTTGAAAAACCCTTCAGATGTTAAAATCAGTTTAAGAATATCACTATGTGATTTAGAAGGCAAAGCTCCTCTTTCATACCTGTTTATTGTCATCTTGCCCCAGCCAAGTATCTGCCCCAGCTCTCTTTGAGAAAGTCCATATTTTTCTCTTATCTTCTGGATTTCTTCAGGGGTAATCAAGCCTGTCAACTCTCTATAGCGTTGATAGAGCCTTTTTAGATTTTCGTTTTCGATGTCTGGCACAAACAACTCAGTATCACACTCACTGCAATGCGGAACATGTTCTTCAACATTGACTTGCACACCTTTATATTCTCTAACCAGATTTTTTTCAACTTTAATTTCAACATGCTTTTTACACTCCGGACAATATGCCCTATTCATCATTCTTTTTCACCCCCTTTTCTTGAGATTCATCCTCATGAAAAGAAATGCACACCACTTCTTCTGGTGGATTGTACCTTAGTTTTATGTATATTACAAACATCTAAGTATCTGTTGTTTTTGAAAATCCAAATGTCACCTTCTTTATTATCAAGATGGTCTTGTTCTGGTCCTTTGACGTAATCTCCTGGCTGAAGGTCCAACAATATGTCCTTTACATCGTCTATTAGCAAACCCCATTCTTTCAAGAATTTTATGTTTTTCTCTCTTTTGACAAAACCCCATTTCCCTGCTACTATTAGTTTTTTAATTTCGAGTAGATAACTTTTGATAACCTCTTCTTTTAGCTTTTCAATCTCAATCGCCCTCTTTCGTGCAACTTTAAAAACACTTTTTGCATTTTCATTATATCATATAAATTTTATTATTGCCACTATTTGATGGCAATATTCAACTTTGGATAAGATAATGAAGCTTACTTCATAACCTCAAACCTTGAGGTAAACTCCAAAAGCTCATCTAAAGCCTCAAAATTTAAGTTTGGTGCATTTTCAGCTTTTATCTGGACAAGGTCCAAGATTGCAACCTCTAAAGCTGCAATGCCAGTCCTCTCACCTATCCCTCTTATAGAGCAGTTTACCATTGAAGCACCGTATAGCCACGCACAGACTGCATTGCTCTGAGCTTTGTAAAAATCGTTGTGACCATGCCACTCAAGCCTCTCTGGTGGTATATTGGTGCTCTTTGAAATTGTGTAAATAATTTTAGGAACGCTTCGTGGCAAGCTTGCATACTCATATGGCACACCAAACCCTAAAGTGTCGCACAGTTTAAAATACACCTTTTTGTCACACTTTTTTGCCATCTCTTCAATTGCCAACATAAGTGGAATTACAAAATTTTCAATATCTGATCTTGTGATGTCTTCAAGATGAACTCTTGGTGTAATACCAAGTGAAAAGGCTTCTTGTATAACATCGATGTACTGGGCGGCAATTTCTGACCTTGTTTTTTGAAACTTTTTGTAGATGTGATAGTCTGAGCATGACATTAAAATCCCTACCTCATCAAGTCCAAACTCTTTTGCAAGTTTTAGTTCCTCTTTTTTACTTCTCACCCACCCAACTACCTTTGGAAATTTGAATCTTTTTTTCAAGCATTCCTGAACACACTGTCTGTGATAGTTTGTATAAAGAAAAAATTCGGAGTATTTTATAGTTCCAGTGCCATTGTCAATGTAGTGAAGATATTCGAAAATCTTTGCTACATTTTCTTTTCCTATATACGAAATAGCTTGCTGACCTTCTCTGAACGTGCTGTCTGTTACATATAGCTTTGACGGTATATTGAGGGGAACAGAAATACTATCAAATATAACTCTTGGAATACTCTCATATGGAAATATTTCTTTAAAGTAATTAGGAGCGCCTTTTTCAAAATTTTGAAAACTCTTTTTTGCTGCACTTACCATTTTTCTCACATCCTAACAGATTTATAGTCAAGTTTTTCAATAGTCAACGTTGTTCAAAAGTTTCTTTGTTAAGTAAAGAATTAAATATGAAATTATTATCATCACAAAACTCACAGAATAAGTTTCCTCCTGATTTTGCACATATAGTTTGTACAAATAAAGTGAGATTGTTTGAGTTTTTCCAAAGACATTCCCCGCAAAGACAACTGTTGCGCCAAACTCGCCAAGCGCCCTTGAAAACGTGCCAAGTATCCCTATCACAAGCCCTTTTCTTGCAACTGGTAAGTACACACGCCACAAAATTCCAAGCTCATCAAGCCCTAAAATGAAGCCTTCTTCTTTTAACTGTTTGTCTATGGCCAAAAACGAAGAGTATGCTACTTTCAAATAGTATCCAATACTAACAAAAAGCTGAGCAAGTATTACTGCAAAGGTGGTAAAAGGTATCTCAAGAGAAGCTTTGTCAAGTATTCTCCCTACAAATCCGACTTTGCCATACAAAAGAAGCAAGAGCACTCCCATCAAGATCGGTGGCAGGACGTTTGGAAGGTCTATTATCAGCTCAAGAAAAGCGATTCTTCTTTTTGTACTGGCAAGAAGGTATGCAAAAGGTGTGCCTATTAAAAATGCTAAAATGCAGCAGATGCTGGCTGTAAAAAAAGAAAGCCCAAAGGCTGTGATGGTCTCTTTTTTTGTTATCATATTAAAAAGTTTTGAGTATGGTACAACAAAAAGCAAATTTAAAAAAGGTAAAAGCAAAAATATTAAAAACGGAACTGAAAGAATAAATACCTTTTTCATAATAAGCTCACACGCTTTCACAAAAGAAACTTGATCGGTTTTCTTTGCTATTCATATCCTGCTGACTTTAAAATAGCTTTGACTTTTTTTGAACTTAAAAACTTTATAAACTCCTTTGCAAGCCTATTTTTCTCAGATGTTTTGATTACCCCAACATAATGATAAGCCTGAACATTGTACTCATCAGGAATAGAAACAATACCCAGTTTTGAATTTATGGCATCTGTGAAATAAACAACACCTGCGTCAGCCTGCATTGCCTTAACTTTTTGGATAACATCAGTAATCTGAAACTCTTGTGAGATGACATTTTGCAAAATCTTTTTGTACAGGGCAGGGTCTTTGCTTTTTACTTTGTTTAGAAACTGTTGTGTCCACATACCAATTGGTGAAACAGGGTCTGCTATGCAAAGCTTTACACCTTTTTTAGATATATCCTCAAAGCTTTTCACCTTTTTCGATGAGCTGACAATAGCAAGAATGGTTTTAGCAAATGTCAAGTAGCTATTTATATACCTCTTTCCTTTTATTTCATCAATGTATCTTTTGTCTGCAGAAAAGAATACATCACAAGAAGCGCCACTTTTGAGCTGCGTCACAAGTACATGAGTGCCTGCAACATTCATTTCAATCTTGCAATTTTTCTCTTTTTCAAACTGGTCAGCTATTTTTTCTATAACCGCTTCTAAAGTAT
>NZ_CP116337.1:2267497-2271113 GCF_028198085.1 Caldicellulosiruptor sp. DIB 104C
TACACACGCCACAAAATTCCAAGCTCATCAAGCCCTAAAATGAAGCCTTCTTCTTTTAACTGTTTGTCTATGGCCAAAAACGAAGAGTATGCTACTTTCAAATAGTATCCAATACTAACAAAAAGCTGAGCAAGTATTACTGCAAAGGTGGTAAAAGGTATCTCAAGAGAAGCTTTGTCAAGTATTCTCCCTACAAATCCGACTTTGCCATACAAAAGAAGCAAGAGCACTCCCATCAAGATCGGTGGCAGGACGTTTGGAAGGTCTATTATCAGCTCAAGAAAAGCGATTCTTCTTTTTGTACTGGCAAGAAGGTATGCAAAAGGTGTGCCTATTAAAAATGCTAAAATGCAGCAGATGCTGGCTGTAAAAAAAGAAAGCCCAAAGGCTGTGATGGTCTCTTTTTTTGTTATCATATTAAAAAGTTTTGAGTATGGTACAACAAAAAGCAAATTTAAAAAAGGTAAAAGCAAAAATATTAAAAACGGAACTGAAAGAATAAATACCTTTTTCATAATAAGCTCACACGCTTTCACAAAAGAAACTTGATCGGTTTTCTTTGCTATTCATATCCTGCTGACTTTAAAATAGCTTTGACTTTTTGAACTTAAAAACTTTATAAACTCCTTTGCAAGCCTATTTTTCTCAGATGTTTTGATTACCCCAACATAATGATAAGCCTGAACATTGTACTCATCAGGAATAGAAACAATACCCAGTTTTGAATTTATGGCATCTGTGAAATAAACAACACCTGCGTCAGCCTGCATTGCCTTAACTTTTTGGATAACATCAGTAATCTGAAACTCTTGTGAGATGACATTTTGCAAAATCTTTTTGTACAGGGCAGGGTCTTTGCTTTTTACTTTGTTTAGAAACTGTTGTGTCCACATACCAATTGGTGAAACAGGGTCTGCTATGCAAAGCTTTACACCTTTTTTAGATATATCCTCAAAGCTTTTCACCTTTTTCGATGAGCTGACAATAGCAAGAATGGTTTTAGCAAATGTCAAGTAGCTATTTATATACCTCTTTCCTTTTATTTCATCAATGTATCTTTTGTCTGCAGAAAAGAATACATCACAAGAAGCGCCACTTTTGAGCTGCGTCACAAGTACATGAGTGCCTGCAACATTCATTTCAATCTTGCAATTTTTCTCTTTTTCAAACTGGTCAGCTATTTTTTCTATAACCGCTTCTAAAGTATTTGGTACAAAAATGACAAGTTTATCATTTTTAGAGCTTTGAGCTTTGGTAATCTTTGAAAAAGCAAATCGAGAATAGGTACAAAACAAAGCTGCCACAAGTACAGCTATTACAAAAATTGAGATTACAACTGATTTTATCCACTTTGATCTATTTGTCATACTTTTCTCTCCTTTTTTCTTTCTTAAACAAATCCCCCATTTTTTAAGTCATAAAAAGATCCAAAACCTCTTTGATAGCATCTTTCACAAGCCCATGTCTTTCTAAAACAATCTTGTCAGAAAGCTTTTCCAAGGCACAAAGTCCAACTTTGTTTGCTATTATCACATCACAGTCTCTTAGCATCTCAACTCTCTTTTCCATCCTCTCCTGGCTGCTGCAACTCTCAATTCCTTGGTCTTTAAACTCTCTAACACAGATTAGATCGCAGCTGCCATCGTCAAACAAATCAACAATCAAAAAGTTATCACTATTACCAAAGTGTCTGTTCACAAGCTTTCCATCACTGGTGGCAATTGCAATCCTTTTTCTTTTCATCTTTTATCCCACCACTAAAAATTTTTTTAAATCATAAGCATGCCAATTGCATCAGACCTGCACTGGTTACAATGGCTAATCTGGTCAATGATACTCTCACACCTTTTTCTGATGTTATTTACTGTATCGCAAGACGGCCTTTTCAGATGCGAAAACTTGGCATATGGTCGCAATGGCATGATGTTCATAATACTGACTCCAAGTGCTTTTACCACCTTTGCAATCTCTTCTATGTGGTCCTGGTTGATATCAGGAATCAAGACAGTGTTTACCTTCACAACAAGCCCTGCTTTGCACGCCTTTTCTATACCCTTTTGCTGTTTTTCAACCAAAAGCTTTGCTGCATCCTCGCCAAAGTACAAAACCTCATCGTACAGGGCAAACTCATAAATCTCTTTTGCTACCTCAAAGTTTACTGCATTGACAGTTACGGTTACAAATCTTACATTGCTTTTTAAAAGATCTTCAATTCTGTCTTCAAGCAAAAGCCCGTTTGTGCTGATACAAAATATAGCACCTTTGTCATAGCTTTTTATGAGCTCGAAGGTTTTAAAAGTCTCAGGGTTGAAAAGTGGGTCGCCAGGCCCTGAAATTCCAACAATCTTTAGCCTGCTGTCTGATGAAGCATACCTTTTGTATCTTTCTAACGCCTGCTCGGGTGTCAAAACCTCAAGGCAGGCACCAGGGTGGTTTTCGTTCATGCATGAGATGTTTCTATCACAATAGTTACACTTTATATTACACGCTTGTGCAACAGGAAGATGTATTCTTCCAATCTTGCTTGCTGCATCTTTTCCAAAACATGGATGACCATAGTTTCTATTTCCCATCTCAAATCAGCCTCCAAACAGGTGCAAAGACCTCTTTGTATATGTCAACAAGCAAATGTAAAAAACCTTTCAAAACAGGCATACGGCTTTGTCTCTTGAGGCAAAACCAAAAACGGCACGCCAAACTTATGAGAAAGGTACCACTCTCTTGTTCCACCAATGAAAAGGTCGGGCGAAAATCTTAATATTATCTCTTCAACCTCTGCACAGTTAAAATCATCCACCAATATGCTGTCAGGAAGTATACAGCGCGCTATCTCGTAGTCGTTCGAACATCCAAACTGGCTACCACAAACCAAGATTTCAAGCCCTGCTTCTTTGAAAGCATTTGTCATAAAACCTATGCGCGATGCCCCTAAAAGCACGATTGCCTTTTTGCCTTGCAATTTGCTTTTGAAAAACTGTATCTTGTGTTTTATCTTTGAAAACTCTTCATCTGCAACAATTTCAGCAGCCTTTCCTTTTCCAAAAAATTTTGCTATCTTTTTAAGTGAGGTTATAGTATTCTCAATTCCGTAGAAAGAGACCTCCATATACGGTATTGAAAACCTCTCTTTCATAAACTGAGCAAGTAAAAGTCCAGAACTTTTACAAAGCAAAAGATTTAGTCTTGCATTTACGCTTTTTTCCATCTGAGAAAGACTACAATCGCCTGTGTAGGTGCAAATTACATTTATCCCTATCTTCTCTAAAAGTCTTTTTATAGCTTGGCTCTCTCCTGCTACATTGTACTCGCCTATGATGTTGACAGAATTTTCAATTTCCTCTGTGTTTTTAAAACTTTTGAGTATATAATTTGCAATTGCTCTTTGTGCGATGTGATGCCCATCTGCTTGTGAATACCCTGAAAATCCAGGAACAACAACTGGGATTACAATTTTGTTAACCCTGTCTTTCACCCTTTTAATTGACCATTCAATGTCCTCACCAATTTGCGAAGCTGTGCATGTTGCGTAAACAAACACAAGGTCGTAGCTATCAAAGATTTTGTCTGCCTCAACTATGCTCTCTTCCAATTTTCTTGCCGCCCCAAATATGATGTC
>NZ_CP116337.1:2271213-2273587 GCF_028198085.1 Caldicellulosiruptor sp. DIB 104C
TAATACTGACTCCAAGTGCTTTTACCACCTTTGCAATCTCTTCTATGTGGTCCTGGTTGATATCAGGAATCAAGACAGTGTTTACCTTCACAACAAGCCCTGCTTTGCACGCCTTTTCTATACCCTTTTGCTGTTTTTCAACCAAAAGCTTTGCTGCATCCTCGCCAAAGTACAAAACCTCATCGTACAGGGCAAACTCATAAATCTCTTTTGCTACCTCAAAGTTTACTGCATTGACAGTTACGGTTACAAATCTTACATTGCTTTTTAAAAGATCTTCAATTCTGTCTTCAAGCAAAAGCCCGTTTGTGCTGATACAAAATATAGCACCTTTGTCATAGCTTTTTATGAGCTCGAAGGTTTTAAAAGTCTCAGGGTTGAAAAGTGGGTCGCCAGGCCCTGAAATTCCAACAATCTTTAGCCTGCTGTCTGATGAAGCATACCTTTTGTATCTTTCTAACGCCTGCTCGGGTGTCAAAACCTCAAGGCAGGCACCAGGGTGGTTTTCGTTCATGCATGAGATGTTTCTATCACAATAGTTACACTTTATATTACACGCTTTTGCAACAGGAAGATGTATTCTTCCAATCTTGCTTGCTGCATCTTTTCCAAAACATGGATGACCATAGTTTCTATTTCCCATCTCAAATCAGCCTCCAAACAGGTGCAAAGACCTCTTTGTATATGTCAACAAGCAAATGTAAAAAACCTTCAAAACAGGCATACGGCTTTGTCTCTTGAGGCAAAACCAAAAACGGCACGCCAAACTTATGAGAAAGGTACCACTCTCTTGTTCCACCAATGAAAAGGTCGGGCGAAAATCTTAATATTATCTCTTCAACCTCTGCACAGTTAAAATCATCCACCAATATGCTGTCAGGAAGTATACAGCGCGCTATCTCGTAGTCGTTCGAACATCCAAACTGGCTACCACAAACCAAGATTTCAAGCCCTGCTTCTTTGAAAGCATTTGTCATAAAACCTATGCGCGATGCCCCTAAAAGCACGATTGCCTTTTTGCCTTGCAATTTGCTTTTGAAAAACTGTATCTTGTGTTTTATCTTTGAAAACTCTTCATCTGCAACAATTTCAGCAGCCTTTCCTTTTCCAAAAAATTTTGCTATCTTTTTAAGTGAGGTTATAGTATTCTCAATTCCGTAGAAAGAGACCTCCATATACGGTATTGAAAACCTCTCTTTCATAAACTGAGCAAGTAAAAGTCCAGAACTTTTACAAAGCAAAAGATTTAGTCTTGCATTTACGCTTTTTTTTCCATCTGAGAAAGACTACAATCGCCTGTGTAGGTGCAAATTACATTTATCCCTATCTTCTCTAAAAGTCTTTTTATAGCTTGGCTCTCTCCTGCTACATTGTACTCGCCTATGATGTTGACAGAATTTTCAATTTCCTCTGTGTTTTTAAAACTTTTGAGTATATAATTTGCAATTGCTCTTTGTGCGATGTGATGCCCATCTGCTTGTGAATACCCTGAAAATCCAGGAACAACAACTGGGATTACAATTTTGTTAACCCTGTCTTTCACCCTTTTAATTGACCATTCAATGTCCTCACCAATTTGCGAAGCTGTGCATGTTGCGTAAACAAACACAAGGTCGTAGCTATCAAAGATTTTGTCTGCCTCAACTATGCTCTCTTCCAATTTTCTTGCCGCCCCAAATATGATGTCTTTTTCTACAAGGTCTGTTGAGAGTATCATGTAGTTTTTCTTTCTGACATTCTGACCGTAAAATGCGCAGTCAGCCGGTGCATGAACAAGATGAAGAGAGTTTTTAATAGGGGCAAGTACCCAGCGCGCACCGTAAAAGGTACATGCGCGCTGGGACATAATCCCTGGGATTGTGGGCCTTTGACACTCAGGAACTCCATCTTTGGTTATATGCTTATCTCTTTGCTGCAAAAGATTTTGAAGCTTCATAAACCTCACCGCTTTCATATACAAAAGTCAAAAGTTTTACTGATGCAGCTTATCATGCGGATATGAATAATCCAAAATGGTATTGACAATCAAATCCAAAAGCCATATACTGCCCTTGTACCCTGTAATTCCGTACCTAAAATACCCTACTCTGTCGTACACAGGAAAACCAATTCTAACAGGTGGACATTTTATTGATTTTGCAACTTCAACTACTTTTGAATTTCCAAGCACAACATCAACCCCTGCCTCTTTTGCCAAGTACTCAAACTCGTAAAGGTCGCTGTCAACAAGAATCTCTCCTTCTATGTTGTACTCATCAAATATAGCTTTTATCTCATCTGTGAATGTTGGGCTTGGGGTTGCAGTTTCAACTACCTTGACATCCATTCCAAGCTCACACAAAAATCTTGTGACACCAATTACAATGTCCGGGTC
>NZ_CP116337.1:2273687-2276083 GCF_028198085.1 Caldicellulosiruptor sp. DIB 104C
ACAAGCAAATGTAAAAAACCTTCAAAACAGGCATACGGCTTTGTCTCTTGAGGCAAAACCAAAAACGGCACGCCAAACTTATGAGAAAGGTACCACTCTCTTGTTCCACCAATGAAAAGGTCGGGCGAAAATCTTAATATTATCTCTTCAACCTCTGCACAGTTAAAATCATCCACCAATATGCTGTCAGGAAGTATACAGCGCGCTATCTCGTAGTCGTTCGAACATCCAAACTGGCTACCACAAACCAAGATTTCAAGCCCTGCTTCTTTGAAAGCATTTGTCATAAAACCTATGCGCGATGCCCCTAAAAGCACGATTGCCTTTTTGCCTTGCAATTTGCTTTTGAAAAACTGTATCTTGTGTTTTATCTTTGAAAACTCTTCATCTGCAACAATTTCAGCAGCCTTTCCTTTTCCAAAAAATTTTGCTATCTTTTTAAGTGAGGTTATAGTATTCTCAATTCCGTAGAAAGAGACCTCCATATACGGTATTGAAAACCTCTCTTTCATAAACTGAGCAAGTAAAAGTCCAGAACTTTTACAAAGCAAAAGATTTAGTCTTGCATTTACGCTTTTTTCCATCTGAGAAAGACTACAATCGCCTGTGTAGGTGCAAATTACATTTATCCCTATCTTCTCTAAAAGTCTTTTTATAGCTTGGCTCTCTCCTGCTACATTGTACTCGCCTATGATGTTGACAGAATTTTCAATTTCCTCTGTGTTTTTAAAACTTTTGAGTATATAATTTGCAATTGCTCTTTGTGCGATGTGATGCCCATCTGCTTGTGAATACCCTGAAAATCCAGGAACAACAACTGGGATTACAATTTTGTTAACCCTGTCTTTCACCCTTTTAATTGACCATTCAATGTCCTCACCAATTTGCGAAGCTGTGCATGTTGCGTAAACAAACACAAGGTCGTAGCTATCAAAGATTTTGTCTGCCTCAACTATGCTCTCTTCCAATTTTCTTGCCGCCCCAAATATGATGTCTTTTTCTACAAGGTCTGTTGAGAGTATCATGTAGTTTTTCTTTCTGACATTCTGACCGTAAAATGCGCAGTCAGCCGGTGCATGAACAAGATGAAGAGAGTTTTTAATAGGGGCAAAGTACCCAGCGCGCACCGTAAAAGGTACATGCGCGCTGGGACATAATCCCTGGGATTGTGGGCCTTTGGACACTCAGGAACTCCATCTTTGGTTATATGCTTATCTCTTTGCTGCAAAAGATTTTGAAGCTTCATAAACCTCACCGCTTTCATATACAAAAGTCAAAAGTTTTACTGATGCAGCTTATCATGCGGATATGAATAATCCAAAATGGTATTGACAATCAAATCCAAAAGCCATATACTGCCCTTGTACCCTGTAATTCCGTACCTAAAATACCCTACTCTGTCGTACACAGGAAAACCAATTCTAACAGGTGGACATTTTATTGATTTTGCAACTTCAACTACTTTTGAATTTCCAAGCACAACATCAACCCCTGCCTCTTTTGCCAAGTACTCAAACTCGTAAAGGTCGCTGTCAACAAGAATCTCTCCTTCTATGTTGTACTCATCAAATATAGCTTTTATCTCATCTGTGAATGTTGGGCTTGGGGTTGCAGTTTCAACTACCTTGACATCCATTCCAAGCTCACACAAAAATCTTGTGACACCAATTACAATGTCCGGGTCGCCAAACACAGCGGCCTTTTTCATCATTGTGTACTGGCATGTGTCTGCCATGGCATCTAATAAAAGCCCTCTTTCAACTTTTAGTTCATAGGGTATTTCAACCTCATATACTTGTGAGAGATTTTCAATGAACCTGTCAGTGTTGGCAACACCCACAGGGAAAGGTCCCAACATGCTCTTTACACCAAATTCGCTTTCCAAATACTTGGCAGCAGAGCCTCCGGCATGTGGACAAAGCGCAACTGCTACCTTGCTGTTTGCACTGTCTTCAAGCTCTGAATAAGGTGTGCCACCTTCAGGGTAGAGTGGTTTTGGCGGCATAAGTGGTGAGTTTAGAGTTTTTGAGATATCAAATAGCACTGAATAATCAATCTTCATCAGGTTCAATATGTGTTTTATCTCCTCAATATCGCCAGGGTTTATCATGCCAGGGATGATATATGCTTTGCCATTTTCCTCTTTTTTCTTTGCAAAGTACTTTACATATGAGATAGTTGCTGTGTCATATCCTTTTACATGCGTTCCTGCATAACTTGGTGTGTGAATTGGTACAATATATACACTATTTGCCGCTTCACTGCTCAGCTCCTCAGAAAGCTTTTTGTACGCCTCTTTGATAAACGCCTCAATGTCATCGCCTATTGTCTCGCTCGAACATGTGGTGATTACACCAATTACTGTTGGTGAGTATCTCAAAACAAGGTTTCTGATA
>NZ_CP116337.1:2276183-2280202 GCF_028198085.1 Caldicellulosiruptor sp. DIB 104C
TAAAAGTCTTTTTATAGCTTGGCTCTCTCCTGCTACATTGTACTCGCCTATGATGTTGACAGAATTTTCAATTTCCTCTGTGTTTTTAAAACTTTTGAGTATATAATTTGCAATTGCTCTTTGTGCGATGTGATGCCCATCTGCTTGTGAATACCCTGAAAATCCAGGAACAACAACTGGGATTACAATTTTGTTAACCCTGTCTTTCACCCTTTTAATTGACCATTCAATGTCCTCACCAATTTGCGAAGCTGTGCATGTTGCGTAAACAAACACAAGGTCGTAGCTATCAAAGATTTTGTCTGCCTCAACTATGCTCTCTTCCAATTTTCTTGCCGCCCCAAATATGATGTCTTTTTCTACAAGGTCTGTTGAGAGTATCATGTAGTTTTTCTTTCTGACATTCTGACCGTAAAATGCGCAGTCAGCCGGTGCATGAACAAGATGAAGAGAGTTTTTAATAGGGGCAAGTACCCAGCGCGCACCGTAAAAGGTACATGCGCGCTGGGACATAATCCCTGGGATTGTGGGCCTTTGACACTCAGGAACTCCATCTTTGGTTATATGCTTATCTCTTTGCTGCAAAAGATTTTGAAGCTTCATAAACCTCACCGCTTTCATATACAAAAGTCAAAAGTTTTACTGATGCAGCTTATCATGCGGATATGAATAATCCAAAATGGTATTGACAATCAAATCCAAAAGCCATATACTGCCCTTGTACCCTGTAATTCCGTACCTAAAATACCCTACTCTGTCGTACACAGGAAAACCAATTCTAACAGGTGGACATTTTATTGATTTTGCAACTTCAACTACTTTTGAATTTCCAAGCACAACATCAACCCCTGCCTCTTTTGCCAAGTACTCAAACTCGTAAAGGTCGCTGTCAACAAGAATCTCTCCTTCTATGTTGTACTCATCAAATATAGCTTTTATCTCATCTGTGAATGTTGGGCTTGGGGTTGCAGTTTCAACTACCTTGACATCCATTCCAAGCTCACACAAAAATCTTGTGACACCAATTACAATGTCCGGGTCGCCAAACACAGCGGCCTTTTTCATCATTGTGTACTGGCATGTGTCTGCCATGGCATCTAATAAAAGCCCTCTTTCAACTTTTAGTTCATAGGGTATTTCAACCTCATATACTTGTGAGAGATTTTCAATGAACCTGTCAGTGTTGGCAACACCCACAGGGAAAGGTCCCAACATGCTCTTTACACCAAATTCGCTTTCCAAATACTTGGCAGCAGAGCCTCCGGCATGTGGACAAAGCGCAACTGCTACCTTGCTGTTTGCACTGTCTTCAAGCTCTGAATAAGGTGTGCCACCTTCAGGGTAGAGTGGTTTTTGGCGGCATAAGTGGTGAGTTTAGAGTTTTTGAGATATCAAATAGCACTGAATAATCAATCTTCATCAGGTTCAATATGTGTTTTATCTCCTCAATATCGCCAGGGTTTATCATGCCAGGGATGATATATGCTTTGCCATTTTCCTCTTTTTCCTTTGCAAAGTACTTTACATATGAGATAGTTGCTGTGTCATATCCTTTTACATGCGTTCCTGCATAACTTGGTGTGTGAATTGGTACAATATATACACTATTTGCCGCTTCACTGCTCAGCTCCTCAGAAAGCTTTTTGTACGCCTCTTTGATAAACGCCTCAATGTCATCGCCTATTGTCTCGCTCGAACATGTGGTGATTACACCAATTACTGTTGGTGAGTATCTCAAAACAAGGTTTCTGATACCTTCTATGAGGTTTCGGCGCCCACCAAAGACAGCCGCATCCTCATGGAATGATGTCACTGCAATGTTAACCGGCTCTTTAAAATGTCTGTTGAACTGGTATCGCACATAAGTACAGCAACCTTGTGAACCCTGGACAAGCGGAACTGCTTTGTCTATACCAAGGGTTGCGTACATTGCACCAATTGGCTGGCACATCTTTGGCGGGTTAATTGTCACATGCCTGTTTGCCTTTGAGATTAAAGGGTTAGCCAGTTTGGTTGCCATTTTGCACTCCACCTCTCTCCTACAAAATTCCAAACAGGTGCGTATAATGATTTGTAAAGGTCTCTTGCAAAGTTTACAAGTCCCTCAAAAGCTACATACGGCCCATTCTCATACGAATGTGAATTGAGTGACGGCACACCCAGCTTGTGCGCAAGGTATTTCTCTTTAAGACCAGTGAGGAATATATCAGGTTTGTATTTTTGGATTACCTCTTCAAGCTCAAGCTCGTTGGGATTGTCTATGACAAGCACACCATCGTCTGCCCTTGCGTTTATCTTTTCATAGTCATCCTCATGCCCAAATGTGGTAGCACATGCTACAACTTCTATACCAAGGTCACGCATAAGCGGTATCCAGTGCCAAACACGCGGTGCTCCAACATAAATCATTGCACGCTTGCCGCGAAGCTTTTCTCTGTAAAACTGAAGCCTTGGCATGATTGATTCAAGCTCTTCTTCAATGACCTCTTCAACCTTCTTTTGGATTCCGAAAAACTCGCCAATTTCACGAAGTGAGTTGATTGTCTCTGTTATCCCAAAAAGTGTGACACGAATAAACGGCGTTCCATACTTTTCCTTCATCAGCCTTGCTATATACGTTGCTGACCTTTGACAATGCACAATGTTGAGTTTTGCATGGTGCATCTTGCAAAGATTGTCATATGAAGCATTGCCGGTAAATGCTGTGATAATTCTAAGTCCTATCTTGGTAAATAGCTTTTCAAGCACCCAGTAATCTCCATCAATGTTGTACTCGCCTATGATATTAACATCATACGGCGTTGGGTCTTCAAGTTCTTTTGTCCCAACAATCTTTTCAAAGATTGTGTGGTTTGCTATATGATGTCCTTTGGATTGGCTAACACCACAAAATCCTGGTGAGTTGAAGGCAACTACTGGTTTTCCAATTGCTTTTGAAGCTTTTTTAGCAACTGCTTCTAAGTCATCGCCAATCAGGGCAGTAGGACATGTTGCATAGATGAACACTGCTTTCGCTTCAGGAAATTCCTGGTTTGCTTCGATGATGGCGTTGTAAAGCTTCTTTTCCCCTCCAAAGACTATATCCTTTTCCTGCATATCTGTTGAAAAGCAGTATTTTCTGTGAAACTCACTGTCTGAAAGATGTCTTCGAGACGACCATGTATAGTAAGCACAACCAATTGGCCCATGGACTATCTGAATTACATCTTTAACAGGCCCTCCAACAACACCTCTTGCTCCTGCAAATGCACACCCGCGCTCTGTCATGTCGCCGGGCACTGTTCTAACGTTACAAACAGGTATAACAGGATTTTTCTTATCAGTGATATATGTGTGCCTTCCTCTTTCTTCAATGTACTTATCACAATCAAGAGTTACAAACGGCATTTTCATTCAGCCCCCTTTTTTAACAATTTTTTATACCAAGGCCTCGAAGCCTTTTTCCCTTGTCCTGATTCTTATGCTATCTTCAACAGGAAGGACAAATATCTTCCCATCGCCCACCTGACCTGTGCGGTTTACTGCCATGATGATGTTGACAACTCTTTCTACATCCTTGTCATCAACAATGATTGTAATCATGCGTTTTGGAACAAACTCCATAGCAGATGATGAAAGCACCATCTCGGTTGCCTTGTCAACCTCAATAGCTTTTACCTCACCAACAAGTCCACGCTGCCTGCCGCGCCCCAATACTTTTTGGAATGTGGCAGCAGGATACCCTGCTGCCACCAGTACATCTTTTGTCACGCCAACCTTGTTCATTCTGATAATTGCTATTATCTCTTTCATTTTGGAAACTTCACCACCTTACGTTTTTGTAAATAAATTTAAAGCTTCTTCTCACCTGTTCTGATTGTATACGCCTCTTCAACAGGGCTTATAAAAATTTTGCCATCTCCAAAGTTTCCTGTGTATGCATTTTGTAGGATGATATCTACAACTTTTTGGCAATCCTCATCTTCAACAACCATCATCAGCATTGTCTTTGGAAGCTCGTCATAGAGGATACTTCCTGT
>NZ_CP116337.1:2280302-2335141 GCF_028198085.1 Caldicellulosiruptor sp. DIB 104C
CAAGTTCTTTTGTCCCAACAATCTTTTCAAAGATTGTGTGGTTTGCTATATGATGTCCTTTGGATTGGCTAACACCACAAAATCCTGGTGAGTTGAAGGCAACTACTGGTTTTCCAATTGCTTTTGAAGCTTTTTTAGCAACTGCTTCTAAGTCATCGCCAATCAGGGCAGTAGGACATGTTGCATAGATGAACACTGCTTTCGCTTCAGGAAATTCCTGGTTTGCTTCGATGATGGCGTTGTAAAGCTTCTTTTCCCCTCCAAAGACTATATCCTTTTCCTGCATATCTGTTGAAAAGCAGTATTTTCTGTGAAACTCACTGTCTGAAAGATGTCTTCGAGACGACCATGTATAGTAAGCACAACCAATTGGCCCATGGACTATCTGAATTACATCTTTAACAGGCCCTCCAACAACACCTCTTGCTCCTGCAAATGCACACCCGCGCTCTGTCATGTCGCCGGGCACTGTTCTAACGTTACAAACAGGTATAACAGGATTTTTCTTATCAGTGATATATGTGTGCCTTCCTCTTTCTTCAATGTACTTATCACAATCAAGAGTTACAAACGGCATTTTCATTCAGCCCCCTTTTTTAACAATTTTTTATACCAAGGCCTCGAAGCCTTTTTCCCTTGTCCTGATTCTTATGCTATCTTCAACAGGAAGGACAAATATCTTCCCATCGCCCACCTGACCTTGCGGTTTACTGCCATGATGATGTTGACAACTCTTTCTACATCCTTGTCATCAACAATGATTGTAATCATGCGTTTTGGAACAAACTCCATAGCAGATGATGAAAGCACCATCTCGGTTGCCTTGTCAACCTCAATAGCTTTTACCTCACCAACAAGTCCACGCTGCCTGCCGCGCCCCAATACTTTTTGGAATGTGGCAGCAGGATACCCTGCTGCCACCAGTACATCTTTTGTCACGCCAACCTTGTTCATTCTGATAATTGCTATTATCTCTTTCATTTTGGAAACTTCACCACCTTACGTTTTTGTAAATAAATTTAAAGCTTCTTCTCACCTGTTCTGATTGTATACGCCTCTTCAACAGGGCTTATAAAAATTTTGCCATCTCCAAAGTTTCCTGTGTATGCATTTTGTAGGATGATATCTACAACTTTTTGGCAATCCTCATCTTCAACAACCATCATCAGCATTGTCTTTGGAAGCTCGTCATAGAGGATACTTCCTGTTCTGATTCCCTTTTGTTTGCCTCGGCCAAACACATCAATCTTTGTCATAGAAACAAAACCATTTGAGTCAAGTGCACGAACAACTTTTTCTTGCATCTCCGGCCTTATTATTGCCCTTATCATCTTCATAACTCAAAATACCTCCCTGAATTTTTCTACTTTCTTGGTGTTAGTTAGTCTGCCAGTCCATACTCTTCTATTAGCTTTTCAAGCTCATCCATTGGCATTGGTTTTGGAATTACAAACATATCGTTTTCTATTATTCTCTTTGCAAGGTCTAAGTACTCTTTTGCCTGATTGCTCTCAGGGTCGTATTCAATCACAGTTTTTCTGTTAATCTCTGCTTTTTGGACAATGTTGTCGCGGGGTATGAACTTTATAAGCTGTGTGCCAAGCCTCTTGCAAAACGCTTCTAAAAGCTCCTTTTCGTTTTCTACCCTCCTTGAGTTGCAGATAATTCCGCCAAGTCGAACGCCACTTGTCTCCGCAAACTTGAGGATTCCTCGGCAGATGTTGTTTGCAGCATAAAGTGCCATCATCTCACCAGAGGCTACAATGTAAATCTCGTTTGCCTTTCCTTCTCTGATTGGCATTGCAAAACCACCACAAACAACGTCACCCAGAACATCATAGAACACAAAGTCAAGGTCGTCAGTAAAAGCTCCAAGCTCTTCTAAAAGGTTGATTGCTGTTATAACACCACGCCCGGCACACCCAACACCAGGCTCTGGCCCACCAGACTCAACACACCTAACTCCGCCAAAGCCTGTGAACATTACCTTGTCAAGCTTGACATTGCTCTCACCAACCTCTCTGACAGTGTCCATTACTGTTACCTGTGATTTGACTCCCAAAATTAGGCGCGTTGAGTCAGCTTTCGGGTCACATCCGACAATCATTACCTTTTTGCCAAGAGTTGCCAGAGCTGCAACTGTGTTTTGAGTTGTTGTAGACTTTCCAATACCGCCTTTTCCATAGATTGCAATCTGTCTCATTCTTTTTTTGACCTCCCTTTCACCAAGATAGTTTTTTATTGAATTGTCAATTTTGTTATGGTAAACTTTAATTTGAGGGTACAAAGAGGATATAATTTTGCGTGCCAGGGGGAGATTATTTGTACAAATTCACCAGCTTGTGTGGAGGGTGAAGGAAGTACTTTTTTGCTCTCCCCCTGAATTTTATCTTTATTTGAAATAAGGATAAAATCTATAAAAAGGGCAACAGCAGACAACCAAACATTTTAGGCTTTTCCAAGTTTTTGATAACACGTGGCAATGGCAGGCACAAAACACATTATTCACTTTTCAAAAGAGAGGGGCGCAAGAGGCAAGGCTGATCTATCCTCTCAATTTGGGGGTGTTTTGGATGCCTGCTGTTGCCAAATTGTAAGCAAAATATATTAAGTTAAACTGCGAGTTTATTTTTTTAAAATAGGTTATATCTTCGTGTCATGTTTAAGGAAACTGCAGGAGGAACATTAATCTTGTTGCCATTGACAAATACTTCAAATGTCTTATAATCAATTTCTATCTTCGGCAGTTGGTTATTATATATCATATTTTCCTTTGATATATTTCTACAATTTTTCACTGGCAAGACTTTTTTGTTTATTCCTATTTTCTTATTTATCTCATTTTCATAGAAATAACCAGAAACAAATGTAACAGCAGTATCATAAACAGCTTTTCCAAATGCTCCAAACATTTTTTTCATAATAACAGGTTGAGGGGTTGGTATTGAAGCATTAGCATCACCCATTTTTGATGCTATAATAAATCCTCCTTTTATTATCATCTCTGGCTTTACTCCGAAGAATGCAGGTTTCCACAAAACTATATCTGCAATTTTTCCTGGTTCAAGAGAACCAATATATTGTGAAATACCATGAGCAATTGCTGGATTAATCGTATACTTACTTATATATCTTTTTACACGATAATTATCATTTTGGGTATCTTCTGGTAGACGTCCATATATCTTTTTCATTTTGTCAGCTGTTTGCCATGTTCGAGTAATTACCTCTCCTATTCTTCCCATAGCTTGTGAATCAGAATTTATAATGCTTATTGCTCCTATATCATGTAAGTAGTCCTCTGCTGCCATGGTTGTTTCTCTTATTCTTGCTTTTGCAAATTCAACATCTTCTTCTAAATTCTTATCAAGATGATGACAGAATATCAGCATATCAAGATGTTCTGAAAAAGTATTTATTGTATGCGGCATTGTAGGAGTGGTAGATGAAGGTATTATATTTTTATACTGTACAACTTTCAGAACGTCTGGTGCATGGCCACCACCTGCACCTTCAACATGATATGCATGTAAAACTCTATTGCCAATAGCTTTTATTGTATCCTCAACAAATCCCGCTTCATTCATACTATCAGTGTGCAAAGCTACTTGGACGTCAAACTCATCAGCTACTTTCAAACATGTATCTATAACTGTTGGTGTTGCACCCCAGTCTTCATGTATTTTAAAACCTACTACCCCTGCTTTCACTTGTTCAATTAACGGCTTTTCATATGAGGAATTCCCCTTCCCTGTCAGCCCAATATTCACAGGAAAGTTATCTATTGCTTTTAACATTTTGAATATATTCCAAACTCCTGGAGTACATGTTGTAGCTTTAGTTCCTTCTGTAGGACCTATTCCACCACCTATTAATGTCGTTATACCTTTATAAAGAGCCGTCTCTATTTGTTGAGGGCAAATGAAATGAACATGAGTATCAATTGCACCTGCTGTAGCAATCAAGCCTTCACCCGAAATAACATCAGTTGAAGGACCTATCACCATATTAGGAGTAACTCCATCCATAACATTTGGATTCCCCGCTTTTCCAATTCCAACTATCTTCCCATCTTTAATTCCTATATCTCCTTTTACAATTCCCCACCAGTCTATTATCACAACATTTGTTATTACAAGATCTAGAGCACTATTATTGCAAGCAAACTGATTTTGGCCCATTCCATCTCTAATATTTTTTCCAGCACCAAATTTACATTCTTCTCCATAGACTGTATAATCTTTTTCAATTTCAATTATTAAATCAGTATCTGCAAGTCGTATTTTATCACCAACTGTAGGTCCATATACCTTGACATAATCTTCTCTTTTGATACGATATGTCATTGCTTTGTCCACCTCCTACTGAGCTTCAATAAAGTTTTTTCTTCTAAAGCCATCTATTCTTTTTAACCCGCCATAATCTACTAATTCGACCTCTATTTCACTTTGTGCTTTAAAAAGTACAGTCGTCCCTGCTGGTATATTAAGCCTTTTACCAATTGCTTTTTTTCTGTCAAATACCAATGCTTCATTAACCTCAAAGAAGTGATAATGTGACCCAACTTGGATATTTTTCTCGCTTACATTTTTCACTTTTATCCGAGTAATCTCTTTACTTGCGTTTAAAACAATATCTTCTCCTTTTTTAACTATTATTTCCCCTGGTCTCATTTTGCTTATTCCCCCCCACTATTTAATTTAATCATTTAATTGGTCTTTGAACTGAAATCAATTTTGTACCATCTTCAAATGTCAACTCAATTTGAATATCCTCAATCATATCTTCTACTCCTTCTATCACATCCTCTTTTCTTAATGCAGTTTCAACAGTTTTGATTGCTTCTTCATAAGAACATCCCGCGCGAACTGCTTCCATCACTTCATAGCATATATAAGCTACTGCTTCGGGATAATTCAATTTTAACCCTTTCTCCTTTCTCTCTTTCGCCATTTTACCTGCTAACCACAACAATAATTTTTCCTTTTCTTCATTTGTCAGATACATAATTTACCATCTCCCCTCTCATGCTGTATAACTCTTTTAGTTATTTAATTTAAACCATTAAAAGTCTACACATAGTAGGATAACTTTCTTCATTTATTACCCCTTCGTCAACTACATGCCCACTATCAAGAAAGTAATAATAATCACCTATCTCTAACAACAAATCTAAATTTTGTTCGACTACTAAAACCGAGATTCCTCTTTTTTTAATTTCGTATAATGCACATACTATAGTTTCCACTACTGAAGGCTGTATTCCTTCTGTTGGCTCATCAAGAATTAATAACTTTGGACTTTTAATCAATGCTCTTGCTATGGCAAGCTGTTGTTGCTCTCCACCACTTAAGCTCCCTCCTTTTCTATTTATTAACACTTTAAGCTTTGGGAATAAAGTGAATACTTCCTCTATTCTGCTTTGAACATTTTTATTCATAATGAGCAAATTTTCTGCAACAGTTAATTGAGGGAAAATTCCTCTTCCTTGGGGGACATAACCAATTCCCAATTCTGCTCTTTCATAAGGTTTTAATGAATTAATGAGCTTCTCTTCAAACCATATTTCTCCCTTTTTTATTTTTACTATACCCAAAATTGTTTTTAAGAGTGTGGTTTTCCCAACACCATTTCTTCCAATTATACCTACTATAGAGTTTTTATCTACTCGTAAAGAAATTCCATGAAGAACAATACTGTCAGCATATCCTGAATAAACATTATTGATTAACAACATAATCTCTACTCCTCCCTTTCCCTAAGTAAACTTCAATCACTTGCTTGTTATTTTGAATTTCATCCATTTTCCCTTCTGCTATGATTTGCCCCTCATGTAGTACAGTCACTCTTGCAGTTTCAAACATTCTCACAAAGTCCATATCGTGTTCTACAATCAACACTGTTGTATTTTGTCTAATTTGCTCAATAATTTTAGATAGATTTTTCTTTTCAGTTTTACTTAATCCCGCACCTGGTTCATCTAACAAAACTAATGAAGGTTTTTTTACCATAATCATACATAATTCCAACATTTGACGTTCACCATGAGATAGGTTTTGTGCTTTTTCTGAAAGTTTTTTTTCTAAATTGAAAATTCTACTTATTTCTTCAATTCTTTCGTTTATTTCTTTTATATTTTTTTCGACTGTTTTTAAGCCAACTTCACTTATAAAACTCAAAATAAGATTATCGCGCACTGTTAACGTATTAAAAACACTTGGTGTCTGAAATTTTCTAACAATCCCTACTTTTGCACGTATATAATTAGGATGATAGGTAATATCTTTTTCATTAAAAACAATTCTGCCTTTAGAAGGAGAAATTTTTCCACAAATAATATCCATTAATGTTGTTTTGCCTGCTCCATTGGGCCCTATTAAAAACCTTATTTCATTAGCATTTAGAAAAAGATTAATATTGTTAAGTATGGTTAATCCATTTACTGCAAACGAGAGATTTTCAACTTTTAACAAGTGATGAGGCATATTTCTCACCTCAGTTTCTCATTTATTTTCAAAATGTTATGTGTTTTTTTAAATTTTGAGAATCTTATATTTTTAATCAGTTTTATATTTGTATACTCAATTAACGAAATCATAATAAACACAACTCCCAGTAGATATAACCAAATATCTGGATAATTCTCACTTATAATACTCTTTAAGAAATATGCCACTACAGTTCCCACAATACCACCAAGAAGATTTACTTTTCCACCAATTGCAACTCCTAAAACTAATTCTATTGATGGAATAATACCCATTTCGCTCGGCGAAATCATTCCAACATTCAATACAAATAACATTCCACCAATTGCTGCCAAAACAGCTGAAAATATATATATAGTTATTTTGTATCCTAATGGATTTATTCCTAAATATTTTAATCTCTCTTCATTGTCTCTTATTGCAATTAATATATTCCCATATTTCTTTACAATCACTTTACCCACAACATACAACACTATAACAACAGCAAGTGTTAGATAATATATCCACATTTTTATCTTTTCATCTTTTAGGCTAATCCCTAAAAAGGTCTTAAAATTGGTTAATCCATTTGTTCCACCTGTTAGAGGTTGCTGACCTATAAAAAGCGTCACAAAAATTACAGCCAGTGCTTGAGTAATTAAAGTAAAATACACATCTTTAATACTCCTCTTAAAAGTGAAATAACCTAATGCACCTGCTAATAGTGCCGGAATAAGAATTCCTAATAAAATAGCAATAAACACGTTTTTAAATGGCACCCACAAAAGTGGTAATTTTTCTAACCCACACCATTGCATAAAATCGGTTAATCCAAAATTTGAAGCCTCTAATTTCAAGTACATTCCTAATGCATAAGCCCCTAATCCAAAGAAGACTGCTTGCCCTAAACTTAGAATTCCTGTATAACCCCATAATAACACAATCCCTACAGCTGCTATACTATAAGAAAGATACTTGCCAAACAAAGCAACTCTGAATGATGAGGTAACAAAAGGAAGTAACATCAAACTTCCAAACAAAATTAATTCGAAAACTCTGGACATTAAGTTGTTACAATTTCTACTCATTTTTAGCACCCCTACTTTTCATACTGCGCTCCTTTCGGGTCTGTAATACAAGCCATGAGGTTTAAATTGAAGTATTAAAATTATGATTATGAAAATCAAAACTTTAGCCATGGTAGTACTCATATTTAATTCAAAGAAGGTTTTTAAAAATCCAATAATTAAAGAACTAATGATAACCCCTGGTAAATACCCCATTCCACCTAAAATAACAATCATAAAAGCATCTATGATATAATTTGTGCCCATGCTTGGACCTATAGGCCCAAGTATGGTCAAACAACATCCAGCTACACCTGCAAGTCCTGTGCCTATACCAAATGACAAGGAATCAATTTCTTCAGAATTTATTCCTAATGCTGAAGCAATCTCTCGATTCTGAAGAACTGCTTTAATCCTTAACCCTATTACAGTTTTGTTCAGCAAGATAAACATTAGTATCAAAAGACTAATTGCTACCACAAGGATAAAAAGTCGTCTTGATGGTATAAACAAATGAGAAGCAAAATTAATTTGCTTTGACATCCATTGTGGTGTCTTTACTTCAACGTTAGGAGCTCCAAATATATTTCGAACTAACTGTTGAAGAATTAGACTTATGCCCCAAGTCAAAAGCAAACTATCTAACGTGCGCTCGTATAGCCTTTTCACAATAGTCTTTTCAATAAAAACACCTATTAAAAACCCTACTATGAAAGCCACAGGTATTGCAATTAAAATGTAATAGTCAAAGAACGACTTCCAATACTTTTCAAAAACATTCTGAATTACATAAGTAGTGTACGCACCAAGCATTATAAACTCTCCATGAGCCATATTTATAATTTTCATTAAACCAAATGTTATGACAAGACCCATAGCAATTAAGATGTAAATGCTACCAACACTAAGAGCATTGAATATATTACTAAACCAGTAACTAATGTTCTTCACCCCCTCCTCTTGCCTTTATTATAGATTTATTGCTCACTTAATCCTTGGGCCCATTCATAACCTTTTAGGTACGGATCTGGTTTTACCGGTTTATTTGTTTTCCACAGTTCTCTTATTTGTCCATTTTCTAGTATTTCGCCTATTCTAACTGTCTTATATAAATGTTGATTATCTCCGTCGATCTTAACAGGGCCTTCCGGAGCATTAAACTCAATTCCTTTCGCAGCTTCTCTTACTTTATCTACATCTGTTGACCCTGCTTTTTCAACAGCTTTAGCCCATAAATACACTCCTATATATGCTGCTTCAATAGGATCATCGGTTACCCTGTCTTCTCCATATTTCTTCTTATATTTCTCTACAAACTCTTTATTTTCAGGAGTATCTACGCTTTGGAAATAGTTCCATGCTACAAGATGGCCTTTTAAATATTCTGGACCAATTCCTTTGATTTCTTCTTCTGCAATGCTTACTGACATAACTGGTAGAGTTTTGGCATCAATTCCCGCATCTTTTAACTGCTTGAAAAATGCCACATTACTATCACCATTTAGCGTATTAAACACTACATCTGGCTTTGCAGCTTTGATTTTATTTATCACAGAACTATAATCTGTATGACCCAATGGCGTGTATTCTTCTCCAACCACAACACCGCCCAAATACTTTAGATAAGCCTTAATAATCTTATTTGCTGTACGTGGAAAAACATAATCTGAACCCAACAAATAAAATCTTTTTTTGCCATTGTCAAATAACCATTTCACAGCTGGAACTATCTGTTGGTTAGGTGCAGCTCCCATATAGAAAATATTGGGTGATGATTCTAAACCTTCATATTGAACCGGGTAAAACAGTAAACCATTATTTTCTTCTACAACTGGTAAAACAGCCTTTCTACTCGCAGACGTCCAACAACCAAAAATAACTGCTACCTTGTCTTTTTGCAAAAGTTTCTTAGCTTTTTCAGCAAATGTTGGCCAATCCGATGCTCCGTCCTCTACTATAGGCTCCAATTTTTTACCAAGTACTCCACCATTATTATTAATTTCTTCTATGGCCATTAACTCTGCGTCCCTCAGAGAAACCTCACTTATTGACATTGTCCCACTTAATGAATGTAAAATGCCAACTTTTATTGTTTCTTCACTTTTCTCTTTTTCACTTTCAGAAGAAGATGAAGACTTTTTGCACCCGTATAAGACAGCCACAACCATTACAATTACTAATAACAAAGACAACATTTTTACCAACATTTCATTTGATTTTCTCATAAGTCTAATTCCTCCTCCCAATAATTTAATATCTTTTTGTAATTCAGCATTAATATCATTTTAGAGGGGCGCAAGAGGCAAGGCTGATCTATCCTCTCAATTTGGGGGTGTTTTGGATGCCTGCTGTTGCCAAATTGTAAGCGGAAAACTATTGACCGAAGATAAAGGCAAGCCCCCCAAATTTCATATCGCACTTTCTCCCTTTTCGCCGGTTCTGATTCTCACTGCATCTTCGACATTGTAGATGAATATCTTTCCATCGCCTATCCTGCCAGAGCGTGCAACTTTTATGATTGTGTCTACAATTCTATCAACCTCTGAGTCTTTTACAATAAGCTCAATCTTTATTTTTGGTAAGAGGTTTATGTTAATCTCAACACCTCTGTAATACTCAGTCTTTCCCTTTTGAAGACCACAGCCCATAACCTGTGACACCGTCATACCTTTGATGCCAAGCTGGTTTAAAGCATCTTTTACCTCTTCAAGCTTCTCAGGCCTGATTATACACTCAATCTTTTTCATAATCTTCACCCTTTTCAATTAAGATTTAGCTTATCTACATATTTTTACTTAACTGTTTGAGACTTTATTACAAAGTCGCCATACGCTGCTGTGCCATGTTCTGTAACATCCAGACCTTCTATCTCTTCCTCTTCAGAGACTCTCAAACCAACTGTGAGCTTGATAATTGCAAAGAGGATAAAGGCTGTTATTGTAGTCCATATAAACGTTGAAACAACTCCGGCAAGCTGCACTAAAAATTGTTTTATTCCACCGCCATAGAAAAGACCTCCATCTGTTGCAAAAAGACCAACCATCAGTGTACCAAACGCACCACATACGCCATGCACTGAGATTGCACCGACTGGGTCATCAATTTTGAGCTTTTTGTCAATGAACTCAACAGCGACAACTACAAGTATTCCTGCAAGACCACCAATAATTGCTGCACCCCAAGCGTTAACTGATGCACATCCTGCTGTGATTGCAACAAGACCAGCCAAAGCACCATTTAGTGTCATACTAACGTCCGGTTTTTTGTACTTTAGCCATGTATATATCATCGCCAAGTCCGCACCCATTGCAGCTGCCAAGTTTGTATTGACTGCAATATCGCCAATTTTGTCGTTCATACCTGAAAGAGTAGAACCTGGGTTGAATCCAAACCAGCCAAACCACAAGATAAATGTGCCAAGTGCTGCTAAGGTGATGCTATGGCCAGGGATAGCATTGACCTTGCCATCTTTTGTGTATTTTCCTATTCTCGGTCCAAGCATTGCGGCACCTATCAGTGCACTCCAGCCACCAACAGAATGTACAACAGTTGAACCTGCAAAGTCGATAAATCCAAGTTTGCTAAGCCAGCCGCCGCCCCATGCCCAGTGACCAACAACAGGATATATTATGAATGAAATAACTGCGCTGTAGATACAGTAAGCAATGAACTTTGTTCGCTCAGCCATAGCACCAGAGACAATCGTTGCGGCTGTTGCTGCAAATACTGTCTGGAACATCAAGAATGATGTAAGCGGAATTGAAAGCCCTAAATGTTTGAATGAGTCGCTTAGGAAAAATCCTGACGTTCCTATAAAACCACCAGCGTCTTTGCCAAACATGAATGCAAACCCGAACAACCAGAAAATTACAGAACCGATTGCAAAGTCCATTAGGTTTTTCATAACAATGTTGCTTGCGTTCTTTGCTCTTGTAAAACCTGCTTCAACCATTGCAAACCCTGCTTGCATGAAGAAGACCAAAAACGCTGTAATAAGCACCCACACATTGTCAATTGCTGTTGCGACCTTTTCAGGTGTAATCTGGTCAGCTTTTGCTGTGCTAAATCCTAATATCAAAGCAAGGATTAAAAGTACAATACCAAGCAGGATTTTAAAACTTCTATACATTTTTAACCCTCCTCATTTAATTGAAAGTTGATTTGAATTTGAAAAGCACTTTTTAACACCTCCCTGCGCCCCTCTTTTCAGAAATAAATTTATGTGGTATAATAAAAAAGCTATTTTAAAGAAAAAAGTAAAAGAAAAAACATTGCAAATGGGGTTGTGTGTGGAGTATTATCCCATGTGAGGTAAAAGAAGTATTGAGTAAATTGCGGTGTTAAATAAAAAAGGCAAAGGCAACCTTTTGAAAGGCGCCTTTGCCTTTCTTTTTTTATTCTCTTTGTTTATTCTCATTATATTCTTCATTTTGCAATTTGTCAATACCAAAATTGCATTTTATTTTATATAAAGTTTTTAAGGTAATTTATAATTGTTTTAGATATTGTATATAAAAAGTAGGATGTATTTGTATGCTTTGCTTTTTGTTAATCTAATTCTATAGTACCTAATTAGATGATTATTGCATGATAACAAATTTACAAGGCAAATTTTTATGGTTATATTATAATGATTAACAGAAAGAAAAAAAAGGAACCAGCTGTAACAGAGAGGTATGCTTCTGTGAAACTTCCAGAGGATTTTAAAATCTTATTCAAAAATTACAACTTTGAAATGTTAGATACAGAGAAACACAAAGAATTAATAGTGAACTACCATCCACCTGAAGAGGTGGAGGCTTCGCAAGAAGTTTGGTAGTGTTATACTACCCTTATTCTCACAGGGTGGTTCACACACCCACTACTGGTTATCTGCCTTATAGCAGATTCACCAGCTACTTTTCTTAAAATATTTATCGCACCGTTTATATCTGCATTAACAACATACCCGCAATCTTTACATACGTACAATCCCCTGTGTTTCCTGTTACTTTTCTTTATTATTTCACATCTACTGCATGTCTGTGATGTATAGCTTTCATCCACTTCCACATACCCTATACCATAATACTTGCACTTTGATTCTAACTTCCTCTTGAACTTCTCAAACGGTATCCCCACAAAATTTTGATTGTTTACTTTACCAAGATTTATCTCTTGTTTTATCTCCTTCATTTTCCCTACTACTACCCAGCCTATTTGATTACTTAAACAATGCTTAACTATTAAGTTGACTGCTTGATTCAAAAAGTTGTCAATTATATGCTGCCTTCTAAGAGAAATCTGAGCAAGTCTTCTACCAGATTTTATCGCTTGCTTGCTGTAAATTGACTGAAGTCTTGCTCTTTCCTTGTTGTACCATCGGTTGACTGATTTTATATACCTGCCTTCTATCAAAAAGGCAGTCCCGATGGTATCAGCCACCGCTGCAAAATTGTCAAGCCCTAAGTCTATCGATAAGTACTTGCTTTTGTCAAGATTATAAGACTGTTCTTCTTCCTCATACACATACTCAATCTCAAACCATCTGCCATGAAACTTTGGTATTATCCTGACTTCCTTGAGCTTTTTGCCTGTAATGTTTTGCGGCAACTCAAAATACAAGTACCTTATCCCAAATTCCCTGTAAAAATTTCTACCAAGACTGAGTCTTAGTTTATCCCCTTCTACCTTGAACTGGTCCTTAGGGAAAACAATCTGGTACATCCCATCCTTTGGTAGGTATTTTGGTATTGAAACTTTTTTATCTGTTTTCTCTTCTTTTTTAGCTTTCAAAAGACCTAAAAAGGATTTAAAACCCTCATCTACAGAAATAAGCGTTTGCTGGGCAACCTGCGATGGAAGCAGTCTGTAGTTTTCATTTTCCTTTACAAGATGATATACACTTTCATATCGCAGATATTGCCGGGTTTTGAAATAGTGTTGCCTTATGTGATACAAAGCATAATTGTATAGATTCTTTGAAAAATGGCACAGTATTTGCAACAACATGTATGTTTGTTTATCACATCTTATGTGATTTTTCTGGGTTTTGTACATTTTGCATCACCTTAAGAATATTGTATCATATCTTTGGCAATTTATCTCCATCTTATAGAAGATGGAGTCTTCTTGCTTGATCTGATAAATAACTGGGTAGATAGATCTAAATATTATTGATATGTTCTTTTTGAGCAATTAGCAGGAACATCTCACTGCTATCAATATTGCAAATGCTATTTAGCTTTGCTTTTTGGCACAAGACGATGATTTCATTCATCGGCGGCAGAAAATGATTCTTTACTGGTTCAGGAAGGTCTTTATGAAGGCTATTTATTCTATCTCTTGACTGTGAATGAGCAATTGCAAGCTTGCCACCTTCTTTTAGCATCTGAGAAAACTTTTTCACTGCCATTTCTTTGTCTTCTATATGCGGAAAAACTGAGTAGCATATGATAGCATCAAAGTACTCTTTGAAAGGAAGCTCCATTACATCACTGCAAACAAAATCTACATTTTCTATTTCTTTGTACTTTTCTTCTGCTCTTTCAATCATCTTCTTTGAAATGTCCACCCCGAGATAGCTTCCTTGCTGCCCGACAAATTTTAAAATATATTCTATCAAAACTCCTGTGCCACATCCAACATCTAAAACATTATCACCCTTTTTGAGCTGGATTTTTTCTATTATTTCATTTACCTTTTGAGGGTCATGCCATGCAATTTCATCCCACTTTTCTGCAAGCATGTCAAAATATCTCTGTACATCCATGTTTGTTTTTCACCTCTTTCTTAATAAGATTTTTGAAAAAATTTGCATGAGACAAAAAGCAAAAGCCCACAAAAGGAAAATTCGAGATGCTTCTTCCCTTCGTGGGCTTTGTTATTCTATAGTGTTTTTTTAGCTACTATTAAATATATTATCAGATTTTCTTTTTAATGAAAACTTTTTAATAGTATAAAACTCTTTTTGATTATTTAAACAAGGTCAAGAGCACACCTGCTGCAACTGCAGAGCCTATAACCCCTGCAACGTTTGGACCCATTGCGTGCATGAGTAAAAAGTTTGACGGGTTCTCCTTTTGCCCAACAACTTGAGAAACACGTGCTGCCATAGGAACAGCTGAAACACCTGCAGATCCAATTAGAGGATTGATTTTCCCGCCAGAGAGTTTGTACATTATCTTGCCAAACACAACACCGCCAACTGTTGCAAATATGAATGCCAAAAGTCCCAAGAAGATTATCGCAAGTGTCTTTGGATTTAAAAACCTGTCTGCACTTGCCGTTGCACCAACAGAAAGTCCTAAAAAGATTGTGATGATGTTAATAAGTGCATTCTGAGCAGTTTCTGAAAGTCTTTCAACAACTCCACATTCCCTGAAAAGATTGCCAAGCATGAGCATACCAATCAGTGGTGCAACAGATGGCAAAAGTAGAGATACAATTATTGTCACAGCAATAGGGAAAACTATCTTTTCAAGTTTTGAAACCTCTCGAAGCTGATCCATCTTGACCATGCGCTCTTCCTTTGTTGTCAAAAGCTTCATGATTGGTGGCTGGATAAGCGGAATTAGCGCCATGTAAGAATATGCAGCAATTGCAATAGCTCCAAGAAGGTGTGGCGCAAGCTTGGTGGTGAGGAAAATTGCAGTTGGACCATCAGCACCACCAATTATGCCAATAGATGCTGCTTCTTGCGGTGTAAACCCGATAAGAAGCGCTACCATAAAAGCAAAATAAATTCCAAACTGAGCAGCAGCGCCAAGAAAAAGACTGCTTGGCATTGCAATTAGTGGTCCAAAGTCTGTCATCGCCCCAACACCAAGAAAAATCAGTGGTGGATAAATCCCAAGCTTTACTCCTTGATAAAGATAATAAACAAGCCCGCCCTTGTCTTGGCTTGACAAGAAAGAAAGTGGCAAGTTTGCAAGCATCATACCAAATGCAATAGGCAAAAGCAAAAGCGGTTCAAACTTTTTGCCAATTGCAAGGTACATCAAGACGCATGAAATCCCAAGCATAATAGCCTGACCTAAGGTTATCTTTGCAAAACCTGATGTTATGAGTATATCAGTGATTGCTTTTGTTATCATATTGAAAAATTCCATCTCTGCTTCTCCCCTTCTTTGGTAGTTACTTTAAGATTGCTAAAATATCACCACTTGCAACCTGAGCTCCTTTTGATACAACTACCTTTTCAACAGTGCCATCTTCCGGTGCCATAATCTCATTTTCCATCTTCATCGCCTCTAAGATAAAAAGAACATCACCTTTTTTGACCTTTTGCCCCTCTTGGACATTCACAGCCAAGATTTTTCCTGGCATTGGCGCAGAAATCTTTATTCCTCCGGCTACTGCTTTGCCAATCTCCTCTGCTGATACTTTTTTTGAAGTTTCATTAGCCTGTTTTGAACCATTGCCGTTTTCTACTCTTTCAACTTCAACCTCAAACTTCTTACCATTAACTGTTACAATATATTTCATCTCAAAAATCACCCTCCGCAAAAATAAGTTTTATTTCAAAACATTTTTTACCTGTTAACAGGTTTTATTGATTTTATTTTTAGCTCAGAAAGTGGAATACTGGTGTCAAATGAAACTGCTGCCAAAATTGCCGCAACCTCTTCATCATCAGCGTCAATTACCAAAGCTTCACCTGAGACAAAACCTGTTTTGTCGACAGGTTTGTACTCCTTCGTCTCATCTATGGTGAGATTTAAACCTTCATCAATACCACTTTCTTTTTGTGGCGCTTTTGCAATCCTTTGTAAAACTTTTGAAAGAAGGCTTATAATTAAGCTCAAAAGCGCCAAAACAGCAAAGACAATGAGCATTCCAATAATGGTGACTTCAAACCCTAAGATGAGCCTCTCACCCAGTGTACTGTAGTTGTAGTGCATCTTTTCTCACCTTCTTAAAACTTATGATTTCAAACCTTCAATTGTATACACAATCTTTCGCATCTGGGCGGTCTTCGGTTTACTTCTATTTTTCAAAAACTCTTCAGCAACCTGCGGGAAGAGAATGTAAGATAAAACATCCTCATCAGTCTTTGCAAAGTCTTTTATCTGCTGTTTTGTCTTTTCGAAAATGGACTCTAATGTGTCTGCAAACCTTCCTTCAATCGGCTTTTCGCTGCCAAGCACCTTTTTTACAAGCTCAGGATTTATCTCCCCAGGCGGTTTTCCATACTCTCCTTTTATATATGCCTTTACCTCTTTCAAAATCACCTTGTACCTCTCGCCAGCGAGGACATTTGCAGCAGCCTGTGTTCCAACCATCTGGCTCATTGGTGTGACAAGTGGTGGGTAGCCTAAATCCTCTCTCACTCTTGGCACCTCCATCAAAACTTCATCAAGCTTATCCAAAGCGTTTTGCTGCTTTAGCTGCGCAATAAGGTTTGAAAGCATCCCACCTGGAATCTGGTAGATGAGCGCATCTGTGTCTGTTGACAAAACAAAAGGATTAAGAATACCATTTTGTATAAACTTGTCTTTTACAGGCTTGAAAAAGTCGTTTATTTCTTTTAGAATTTTGTTATTTAGCCCTGTTTCAAAACCCATTTGCTTGAGTGCATAGTCCAAAGTCTCTGTTGGTGGCTGTGATGTGCCTCCTGAAAAGCTTGAGATTGCTGTGTCAATACCATCAACTCCAGCTTCAACTGCCTTTAGGTATGTGAGAATTCCAAGTCCTGTTGTGGAGTGTGTGTGAAGGAAAACTGGTACCTTTACGTTTTCCTTTAGTGCTTTCACAAGATCATAAGCTTCTTTTGGACTCATGATACCTGCCATGTCTTTTATACAGATTGAATGAACACCCATGCTTTCAAGGTCTTTGCCAATCTTTACGTACATCTCAAGATTGTGGATTGGGCTTATAGTATACACAATTGTGCCCTGTGCATGACCACCTGCTTTGATTGTCTCATCAACAGCAACTTCAATGTTTCGCAGATCATTTAAAGCATCAAATATCCTTATTATATCCATGCCATTTTCAATAGATTTTCGAACAAACATCCTCACAACATCGTCTGGGTAATGCTTGTAGCCCAAAAGGTTTTGACCACGTAAAAGCATCTGAAGCTTTGTGTTTTTCACTTTTGATCTTATTTTTCGCAAGCGTTCCCAAGGGTCTTCATTTAAGTACCTAAGACATGAGTCAAATGTTGCACCGCCCCAGCACTCAATTGAATAATACCCTGCAGAGTCTATTCTGTCTAAAATACCTTCAAAATCTTCCAAAGGCATCCTTGTTGCAATTAGTGATTGCTGGGCATCCCTTAAAACGGTTTCTGTAATGAAAATTCTCTTCATTTTTTTCAACCCCTTCTACCACCTGCTTTGAATTTTGCTGCCAATTTTATTTTGGTCAATTTTTTAACAATAAGCGCACGGTATTTATTGTATCATCTTTACTTAAATTTTTCTACATTAAACCATACAAACCTGTTTGTGAACATTTCACATTGATTGCTTTATATCTGTGCCTACTACTTTTGAAAACCTGGCAAGATTGTTATATATATGCATGGAAATCTACAAAAAATAAAAGCGCTTTGAGGCTACCACCCCAAAACGCCTTTGTTTTGGAGAATGTTTGAATTTGTTGCTTTTATTATAACACAGATATTTACAAATAGCAAAGGAAAATTTAAGAATATTTTATATATTCTTCTCTAATCTTTTTTATCCTCTCAATCTCAACTCCAGTTGCTTCAGCTATAAAATTATCATCAAACCCTTTTTGTATAAGCCTTCTCACAATTTCCTCTTCTTTCCGTTGTATACCTTCCTTTATACCTTCCTTTATACCTTCCTGTATACCTTCCTCATAGCCCTTTTCTTTGCCTTTTTCCTCTGCTTCTCTGTAATACTCCTGTATCAGCTGCTGAACATTGAATATAAACTCTCCCACATCTTCCACCCCCTCAGCTTCTATCTTCTTTAGCAGTTCATCTATCTTGCTTTCAATCTCCTCTCTCACCTGCGGTTTTACTATCCTCAAAAGCCATGAACAAAACACTTTTACCTGCACCTGTGGTAACTTACAAACATATTCTGACACTTCACTGAGCTTCTCTACAAACTCCTCTGCATTCCTTCTTGACTTTTCTAAATACAAAATAATACTTAAAAGGTCTAACCTGCTTCTTAGCTTTTCATCATCAAGCCCGTTTACATCAACCAAAATATAGTTAAACATATCATCCTTGAATATATCAAAACCTTTAAATATCTGGGTCGGTATATTCCACCCGCTTCTACCATTGTACAGCACTATCGGAACAATCGGCGGTAATAACTCGTCTCCTTTCTCTTCCATGTGCCTTTTCCATATAAGAGTCATATACTCAAATAACCTTCTTGGCATATTCCTGTCCGCAGTAGATTGCGGTTCTATTAACACATAAAAGTATATGTCCGTATCTTCTAATCTCGCTCTATATATCACATCTGCTTCTTTTTCCACAAACTCGTCCTTGATAAAACTCCTGTCAACAAACTCTAAACTCTCAGCATCTATCCTGTTTACCCATTCTCTATTTATATTGCTCCTTAAAAAGTTTAAAAATACTTCCTTGAATTGAAATAATCTCTTGAATGTTAAATCATACTGGTTATGCGGTACTTTCTGCTGCATCTACTTCATCCTTATAATTAATTTTTCCCCAGCTATAGCTTTTTCTTCTGTCTAAAATTATACCATAATGAAAAAGAGCATACAAGCTACATCTCACTATTATTACTTAACCTCACAAACCTGTTTGTAAACATCTTACTATCTACAGCTTTATATCTGCACCTATCATAAAACTATGTACTTATGTTTACATACAAAAACAAAAACTAAAGGCGCTTTGTGTAACTGCTACACCAAAGCGTCTTTGGATTAGATTGCAGTTTTTAGTATTTAAATATATATTCCAAAAAATGTTAAAAGGTTTATTCTACTTTAAATACTGATACTGCCTTATTCAGCTCTTCAGACAAATTTCTAAGAGAATATATCATATTCTGTAACTCCTCTACAGAAGCAAGTTGTTGTTCAGTTGCAGCAGAAACTTCCTCTGATAAAGCCGCAGTTTCTTCTGAAACAGCAGAAATGTTTTCAACACTATTGAAAATTTTATCCTTTTTTGAATCTATAACTCTTAAAGTCTCAATTGCCCTTTGCAGACCCTCAAGCAAGTCAGAAATAGCATTTTTCATTTCTGTAAAAGAAATCTCAACACTTCTTATCGAATCTTCCTGTAGTTTTATTATATTTTCAGCGTCGTCCACAACTTTTTCAGAAAATTTTGCTTTTGATAAAATATTTTTGACAATCTCTTCAACATCTTTTGTCGCGTCTTTAGACTGTTGAGCAAGTTTTCTTATTTCACTTGCAACAACAGCAAAACCTTTTCCACTTTCGCCTGCTTTAGCAGCTTCAAGTGTAGCATTTAACGCTAAAAGTCTTGTTTGTTCAGATATACTCGAAAGCAGATTCATAACTTTGTTTATCTTCTCTACCCATCCAATTAGCTCTCTTACACGCAAAATCATATCTTTTGTGGTCTTCTGTGAGTTACCTGCAACCTGTCTCAATACTTCTATTGCAGAATAACCTCTATCAGTTTTAACCAAAACTTCTTCTGAAACCTTGTTCATTCTATTAAAATCTTCAACCATATTAATCACGTCTTTTGTAAATCCACTCATAGCTTGTGAAATCAATGTAGCTTCGTTAGCCTGTGAAGAAGCACCTTCAGCAATTTCTGAAATTGCTTTTGCCACTTCATTCGAAGCAGCAGTTGTTTCTGAGGCAATAGTTGCTATAGTAGAGATGGTCTTATTTACCTGTTCAGAAAGCTGCTTAACCTTACCGACTAATTCTCTAAGCTGGCTTACCATTTTGTTAAAGCCATCTGATAGAATACCAATTTCGTCATTTAATGATACATGAGAGAATGCTGTCAAATTCCCTCCTGATGCCTTATTCATTTGTTCTAATACAACTTTCACACTTTTTGTAATTTTCAATGTGCCAAAAAAGCTTCCTCCAATAACAAATACACCAAATATCAAACTAATCAAAATGATAACCAGTTGCAGCTTAAATATCTTAGATGTTATGTCATTTTTAGGTATTAATGAAGCATATATAAATCCACTATCTGAGCTTTTCGAATAACTTACTATCCATACATCAGATAAATTTGTTTCAAAAATATCTGCATCCTTTTTATCTGCCTTTTCTGAAATTGTAGTTTTAATAACATTTATTTTGGATTTTATTGCAGTAGATAAATTTTTTGAAGTAATTATTTTACTGTCTGGTGTAATAACAAAAGATATGCCATTTTTAGTTATTTTGATATTTGAGAGCATTTCGTCAAATACATCTTTACCGATGTCTATTACAATCAATCCTATTTTATTTCCAGTTGAAGGATCATATAATACCCTCACTACGGATATTGAATAATCTCTTACATCTGAACCAACTTCTTTAAGAACATCATTAAAATACTGATTATGATCAGCGCACCATATAAAACCCTGGTCACTTTCAAAAGCCATCTTAACCCAGTTGCTTTTAAACAAATTATTAAAATCAATGTTATCAAAGCTGATAGTAGGATAGCCCAAAGAAGATTCTTTATTTATGAGAATATAAACACTTGAAATGAATTTATTTGATGAAACAATACTCAACAGCGCTTTTTGGGCTTCTTTTTTCCACTCAAGTTTTTCATAGTCATCATTACTTGTTTTTTGAACGTTTATGTATTTTTTTAAAGTTTCATTTGTAGCAAGCTGAAATGACAAGTCTTTTGCACGTTCTAATATTTGGTCAAAATATTTGCCCGATTGGAATGTTGAAGTTGAAATACTGTCTTCTATGTTTTGCCTTAACATAGATGTAGAAAAAGTAACTGTAAATATGTCTATTAACAAAACCAAAATTAAAACAACTAAAAACAGAAGAATAGCTATCTTCCCTGGCAAAGTTGACGCTAAACTTTTTGCTTTTTTCACAATCGCCTTCATGCCACACCTCCTATTGTTAAAAATTAGGCTATCTAAAAGGAAAATAGGCAAGTTTATTTATATTCTAAACTCCTTTTAGATAGCCATAAAAATCACTCTTTTACAGCCCCTGCTGTAAGACCAGATACAATTCTTTGCTGGAATACAAATACCATTAGTACAAGAGGAATCATAACTACAATTGCAGCAGCCGAAATCTCATCCCAAGGAATTGTGAACCTTCCCTGGAACATGACAATTCCTACTGAGACTGTTCTCCAAACGTCATCAGTGTTTATGACCAAAGCAAATAAAAATTCATTCCATACAGAAATAAATATAAGTATAGCTGCTGTAAAAATGCCAGGTGCTATAAGAGGCGTAATTATTTTATAGAAAATCTGAAATGTATTGCATCCATCAATTTTTGCTGCTTCGTCAATTTCATGAGAGACACCTTGGTAAAATGTTGTCAGATACCAAATAGCAAGTGGCAGTGAAAACGTGGTATACGGAATCAAAAGCCCAAAAAAGCTGTTTCTAAGCCCTAAGTTTTTTACCATAACGTAAATAGGAGATACAATTGTAATTTGTGGAAACATTGAAACAGCCAGTGAAAGACTCAAAACAAGGTTTTTTATCTTAGGTGAGATATTTGTTTTTGCAATTGCATATGCTGCAAAGCTGGCAATCACAATTGATATAATTGTTGTCTCAAGGCCGATTACAAAGCTGTTTAAAATATACCTTGCAAATGGTCTTTCGGTAAATACCATCTTGTAGTTGCCAATATGAGGTTTTAATGTTATCAGTGATGAAATATTAAATATTTCACTTTTTGGTCTTATTGATGTAAGAAGTAGCCAGTAAAAAGGAAACAAAATTACAATCAGTGCCAGCACAATTATTATGTTCATAACAATCTTTGCTATCTTTTCGCCTGTTAATTTCTTCTTGTTTTTCATTTTATCCCATCACCTCTTTTGATGTGAGAATACTTCAGCGCCAAGGATTTTTATATAGATAAAGCTTATGATTGTCACCATTATAAAAATCAAAACTGCCAAAGTCGAACCTCTTCCAAAGTCAAGCTGGTTGAATAGTGTTTTGTAAGTGTAGATAGAAACTGTCTCTGTTGAGTTTGCAGGACCGCCGCCTGTCAAAACATATATGAGGTCAAATACTCTAAATGCATCCAGGGTTCTAAAAAGCAGAGCAACAAGTATGGTTGGTTTTAACATTGGCAAAGTAATCCTGAAAAACTGGTAAACTGCATTTGCACCATCCACTTTTGCGGCTTCATACAGCGACTCCGGAATTGTCTGAAGTCCTGCAACAAGCAAAATTGCAATATAGGGTGTTGTTTTCCAGATGTCGGCTGTCATTGCAGCTATCATTGCGTTTGTAGTACTTGATAAAAGGTCTGCCGGGCTTTTGATAAGTCCAATGTCTGCAAAAAACTTTGACATAATACCAACCTGACCATCATACATAAACTTCCACATCAAAGCCGATATAACAGTAGGAATTGCCCAGGGCATAAGAACAATGCTTTTGAAAACATTTTTCAGGCTTGTTACTTTGTGCATAACAACAGCAAGCATAAGACCAAATACAAGTTCAAAAAATACTGTTACAACTGTAAACAAAAGTGTATTTTTTATGGCTGACAAAAGCCTTGAATCCTTTAGATAGTAGCTATAGTTCTGAAGACCAACAAAGTTTGGTTTTACAATAACCTGGTCAAGCGCCAAAAGTGCCTGTTTTAAATCATTGGTTTCTTGCGTGTTCGGCAATGAATTTGCAAGTGATATGAGTTTTTTCACATACTCATTGTATTGATTTATCTCTTTTCTCGAAACAGATAAATATTTGAGCTTTATATCAACTGGCTGAAAGTTGTTCAAAAGGTCATTTACTTTGTTAAGCTGCGACATCTTTTCATTGGTATTGAATATGCTCTTTTCCAGCTCAGGCAGTAAAGATTTTATTCTATCTACTATCTTTTTCTGTTTGCTATCCAAACTTTGGCTGCTTACACTGTCAAGTATTGATGATGCTGTAAAGACTGTATTTGCATAGTTCTCAACATCTATCTTATACGAAAGAGAAACCTCGCTTTTTGTTGGATTGTTGAGCTGAATGTCAAATAAGCTGAAGACAAAAACCTGCACAAGAGGAATTACTGCAACAAAGATGAATATCAAAACTGCAGGAAGCAAAAATAAATACCCAAATAGTTTTTCCTTTCTGTCCATCTTTTCCCTCCCCTTTAAACTTTATTGGCAGGCTTAAAAAGAATTTAAGCCTGCCAACTTCTCTATTGAGATTGTCTTTTACTTTTGAGTCTTTACAAGCTCTTTTAATTTCTTGTCCAAATCAAGGACAGCTGTTTTTACATCCTTCTTGCCATTTACAATGTTGGAAAACTCAATCTGCATTGCATCTGAAAGCTTTGGATAAATTGGTGAAACAGGTCTTGGAACAGCAGCTAAAATAGCTTCTATGAACTTCTTGTCGCCAATAAGTGGATTTGCTTTTATAACATCTTTGTCGTTAAAAAGTGGCTTGTAAACGGGAACATTTCCGTTGTAAATGGCCATAAGTTTTTGTCCTTCTCTTTGCACAAGGAACTTCAAAAGTCTCCATGAAGCTTCAGGATTCTTTGTGTATTTGTTAATACCAACCATCCAGCCACCAAGCGCTGCAGCTGAACCTTTTGAACCTTTTGGAAGTGGCAGAATGCCAACTTTGCCTTTTACTTTTGATTGTGGACTATTTACCATAGCCCACATGTATGGCCAGTTTCTTGCAAAAACTGCAAGACCGTTTATGAAAGCTGTATGTGTCTCAATCTCTGTAAATGTGTTGATGTTTGGTGGAACAATACCAGATGTTATAACCTTTCTCATCATGTTAAGTCCATCAATTGTTCCTTTGTTATTAACTACAATATTTCCACTCTCATCAACAACTCTGCCGCCATATGAAGCAATATACTCTATCGCTATCACAAACAAGACCCTCATATTGTTTTGCTTGCATCAAAAATCCATATTTTGTACCCTTTTTACCCTTGTACTTTTTAGCAACTTTAATCAAATCATCCCATGTCTTTGGAAGTTCATTTTGAGGAACAATGTCTTTTCTGTAATAAAGAAGTCCTGCATCAATAAATCTTGGAAATGCCCACATCTGACCTTTGAATCTTGCAGCATCAATTGTCCCTTTGATGTAGTCATTAAGATTAATCTTGTCGCGCTTTATAAACCTGTCAAGTGGAAGTGTGTAACCTGCTTGAGCAAACTCAGCTGGCCAGATAACATCCATGTCAAATACATCAATGTCAGAACCACCGGCACTCATTACTGTCACAAGCTGGTCATGGTTTTGGCCTGTGTCAGATGGGTTTTCTTTGTAGATTACCTTGATGTCTGGGTTTTTCTTCATAAACTCTTTGATAATCTTTTCTGTTGCGTGAGTTTCGTCCTTGCCACGTACATAGGTGATTGTGACTTGCTTTTTAGAAGCGGCATTAGTATCAGCAGGGCCAAAAGCTAAAAACAAGCTTACACTCAGAGCAATTAAAGTAATTACCGCAATAAGCCTTTTCATAAAAATACAACCTCCTTTTTGTAAGTTTTTGTGATATAATTTTAAATAGGGGTTTTATATCATCCCACACACAACAGTGTGGGACAATACCATTTTTATGGCTCGGCTCTTTTTGAAGTGGAAAAAGAGCCGAGCATTTTGTTTTGTCGGGTGGGAGATTCAAACACTTTACACTTTGTGTTGGTAATTTATGTAATATTTTTAATTTTTAGTTGTTTTTCCATGAAATCTTAGTAATCGTTTACGCTAAATAAAATATACTACGTTTTGTTTAACTTGTCAATATGTTTTTAAAAAAAACTTTATCAATTTGTGAAGTTTGTATTCTTTGTAGACTCTCTCGGAATGATTGAAGTATCCAAGATATATTTACCTTTGCTAACAACTCCTCCTTTCAAAATATCTATCAAAAGCCTTGCAGCAAGCTTCCCCATTTCATAACGTGGTTGATGGACTGTGGTAATTTTAGGTGTAACCATTGAAGCAAGTTCTATATCATCAAACCCCATAATCCCAAGTTCATCTGGAATTGAAATCCCAAGTTCTTTTGCCGCATCACACGCTCCAATTGCCATCTCATCATTCGAACAGAAAATGGCATCTGGGGGCTCTGGCATAGTCAACAGTTCTTTTGCAAGCTTATATCCACTTTCATATTTATAATCACCATATTTTATATATTTCTCGTTGGCTCCAAGTCCAAGATTTTCAAGCGCCATTTTATAGCCTTTGAGTCTATCTTGCGAAAGAAGTGCTCCAATCTTGCCAGTAATTTTAGCTATTTTTCTATATCCACACTCTCTCAATATACCTTTGATTTTCTCAAAATATCTCGCGATTTCTTTAAAATTCGCTATCGAAACAAATAATTTTGTTCTTGATATTGTTATTATTGCTTTATTCTACCATACCCAGCTTAGACTCAGCCTCTCTATTGTATTTATCTTGTTGCTCTACCATATTACGGCGGGTATCTATCCACAACAACCATGGTGTTTACCCTCTCATGTCTCTCAGGGTCTTTTCTCACTTGCCCTCAATTCCCTCGTCCCATCTACCATGGCGTGGACGTCAGTTATGCTCGTATGCAGGGTCTTCGCCCGTATGGAGGATGTACTCTGACCACCCGCTCACATTTTTCAATCTACTTTCTATAAAAAATCATTTAATCCTTTCTCCTTCATTTCTTAACCATCAATACATTTTCTAAGATGTGAACTATTATTAAAAGGGGCACTTTGCTACTCGACATGACTTAATCTCCTCGCAAAGCTAAGAATTTCTTTACCCCCTCAAGATGTGAATCACTCAAACTATTTCTCCTGCTTTAAATTAAGAATGTTCAAGCAATTTTTCTCACTTCACTTCACGCTGTCCTTGCTAAAGCCTCTCTCTTTATATCGCTCAACATCTTGTTCCCATCATACTTTACGCCTTTTTTCAAAATCGCATAAAATACCCTTATCAATTTACAACACAGTGCTATTAATGATTGCTTCTTCTTCAAGGGATTGTTCTCTCGCGTGGTGTAATACCTGTGCAGCTGCTTAAATTCTTCATTCTTTGCTACTATTGTAATCATGGCCTTGAACAAGCTACTTCTGAGCCTCCCTCGCCCTCTTTTTACTTATACACGTCTGACCCTTGTACTTGCCAGAACTATTCTCAACTATATTGAGTCCCGCCAATTTCTGTATCTGTCTCGCATCCTCATACCTCTTTATATCTCCAACCTCAGAAATAAAGCCAACTGCCGTTTTTACACCAACACCTTTTATTTTAAGCAGTTCCTCTCCATTCGGCACCTCTCTCAAAAGCTCTGCCATCTCGGCTTCTATCTCTTCTATCTGCTTCTTTAAAAGCTCATATTGACTCAGCAAATATTTTATCTCTTGTCTTGCCAGCTTTCTCCCTTCTTTTTTACCTATACTCCTTTTGGCAGTCTCTACTAAATCCATCGCCCTCCTGCGACTAATCGCTCGCCTATCTAATTTGTCACGCCAGTACCCTATAATCCCTTCCACTTCATTTTCCACTACATCACAAGGCAATGGCACCTCCTTTAATGTTTCTATTGCCGTCTTGCCTTCCCAATCAGAAAATACTTCTAAAAATTCTGGAAAATACATATCGAGCCAGTTGATTATTTGATTTTTTAAAACGTTCAGCTGTTTTTGAAGCCTTTCATATATGTTCATCGCTACTCTCATCTCAGCATATATACCCTCGGGTATATTTGGCTCTGTATATCTTCCATCCTTCACAAGCTTATCGCTATCGTCTTCGGATCCTTTATATCGCTCTTAGTTTGCGTACTATCATCAAGCTCCTTGCTCCTCTTCACGTGAAAAGGATTCACTAAAACCACTTTTATGCCATTCTCTCTCAGATACTGCTCAAAGCACAGCCAGTAATGCCCTGTAGGCTCTATCCCTACTATCATGTTGTCTTTGCCATTTGCTTTCATTATCTTATTTGCCCAATCCAAAAATTTCTCCATACCTTCTTTCCTATTCTCAAACTCTATTCTCTTGCCAAGCTCCACTCCTCTAAAATCAAATGCTCTGCCTACATGCCTTTCCTTTGCTATGTCTACTCCTACAACTAAAGTTCTCTCTGTTACTTGTAATATCTTTTCATTTTGTGTATACTTCAAAGAGGATACCTCCTTTGTTGTGTTTTGTCGTAAGTTGTACAACTTACATTCTGTATTTTACCAGGAGGTACCTTATCTCTTCAAATCTCATTTCTCTTCATTTTCACTCATTTTCGTTCATTACAGGAATGCTTGTATAAAAACATAGTCGCATCATAAGCTGCTTTGAAGTTGTCAATGCACACTGTCACAAGTTCATCTGAAAAATAATCAGAAATGACTACCATTTTAAACTGCTTTGATAGTTCAACAATTCTCTGTGGTTCGCTGAGGCTTCCTGTAAGAAGTATCCCATCTGCTATTTGACCCTTCATCATTTTATAATACTCTTCTTCTATTTTTTGGGAATCTGAAAAATTGCCAAGAATTATATTATAACCATTTTCTCTTGCCTCGACTTCAATCCCTTTTATTAGCTTATTGAAAAAGTAGTTCTCTATATCAGGTATCATAACCAAGATATTTTTTGTCTGCTTACTTCTCAATTTCCTTGCTGTCTGGTTCGGAGTATATCCTAAGCTGTCTACCAGTTTTAATATCTCTTCCCTTTTTTCCTGACTCACACCTTCCTTTCCACTTAGTGCTCTTGAAATTGTTGCAACAGAATAGCCTGTTAGTTTTGCTATGTCTTTGATTGTATACTTCATATTTCATCCCAGCCCTTCTTTTTATTAGTAATCGTTTTCGTATTTATTTTAAAATATATCAGGTTACTTTAGCGAAATCAATACATATTTTGTATAAAATAAGCTAAAATTTGTTGAACAAATATAATAAAAAAACCACCGGCAATTTACTCCCTTGTGTGCAATACTGTCTTGGGGCTAATTTCTTTTTGTATTTTTATAGGACACATATAACAACTCTAATCTGTATTCAAAATTTCTACATTAAGCTTTGAAAATGCTTTTTATCAAAAGTAAATATTCTATTGTTTCCTGATTTTGCTATGTGATGAAAAAGATATGCAGCAATGAAATCAACGTTGCTCTCTTTGTAACTTTTGATCGCAAAAAGAACAATATCCGCTTCTTCCGCTTCAATGCCATCAGAACATATACAGGCACTCAGAATATCATACAACCTCTGTAATTGTAATTGCTGCAACAAACAGTTTTAACTTTCCCTGTTCGGCTTTAAGTATAATCTTCTGAGCTTTTTGAAAAAACTCCTCGTGGTCATGCAATACATATCTCAAAAATTACATTCGCATCGAATCATACTTTTTCCATCATGTTGTGTCTCCCTTGCTCTCTTTCTTACCCAGATTTCTTTTGTTGCATTAGTTTCATGGTCCAAATCTATAAATGCGATTGATGATTTTAGAGAACCTCCAAGCTCTGATAGTTTTCGTTTTTTTATCACTTCAATTACAACTTTGCCGTTGTCTAGAACAGTGAAAAGTACACTGTCTCCTATCTTCTCCCCACCAATAATTTTCCTTATCTCAGCGGGCAATTCTACTTGCCCTCTTCCAATAATCTTTGACGTTGCATGTATCATACAAAATACCTTCTATATTAATCGCTCTAAGTTTATCGTAACCCATGAAATTAAAATTTAAATGAATGAATTTATCGTTCATTAAGCGGTGTGCGAATGGGAAAAGCCCAACAACGACTTGAAATAATATTGACAAACCAATTAAAACTGTATATACTGTATATATACAGTATGCAAAAGGGGAAAGAAAAATGTGCTAAAGCTTGTGATTTCGCAAATGTCAAACCAGCCCATATATGAACAAATCAAAAATCAAATAAAGAAGCAGATAATAGAAGGAAGTCTTAAGGCAGGAGATGGTCTTCCATCAATCAGGGTTTTGGCAAAAGAGCTGAATGTAAGTGTTATCACCACAAAAAGAGCATATGAAGAGCTTGAAAAAGAAGGGTTTATTGTCACAGTGCCGGCAAGAGGAACGTTTGTTGCTGGGATTGATAGAGAAAAGATTTCTACTTTGGGCCTTCAAGAAATTGAAAATGATTTAAAACATATTGTCAAGAAGGCAAAAATACTCGGAGTTAACTTAAAAAAGCTTTTAGAAACAATTGAAAGATTGTATAAAGGAGAGGAAGGTCAAAGATGATTGCCTTGAAAGTAAAAAACCTTACAAAATCCTACAAAAACTTTAGGCTTGAAATTTCAGAGCTTACTTTAGAAAGTGGCTATATCATGGGGCTTTTGGGAAAAAACGGCGCTGGAAAAACCACTTTGATAAAGTGTATACTTGACCTTGCAAAAAAGGAAAGTGGAGAGGTTTTCATATTCGAAAAGCCTTTTAATTGTGATGAAATTGAGATAAAACAAAGGCTTGGAGTTGTATTAGAAACTCCAATTTTGCCGGGTCAGTTAAAACCGAAAGATGTAAAAGAGATAATGAAGTCATTTTACAAAAACTGGGATGATAGGCTTTACAACAAGCTCTGTGACCTTTTTGAAATTGACCAGAACAAAAAAATAATTCACCTCTCAAAAGGAACTGTGATGAAACTGTCTATTGCTCTAGCTTTAGCTATAAGACCTGACTTTTTGATTTTAGATGAACCAACATCTGGGCTTGACCCTGTTGCAAGGAATCAGTTTGTTGAGATTCTGCAGAGTTTTGTTCAGTCTGAAGAAAAAGCTGTATTTTACTCAACTCACATAGTCTCTGATATTGAGAATGTTGCAGACTTTGTGACAATCATAGATAATGGTAAAATCATCTTTTCTTCATCGCGTGAAAGCATTGAAGAGGATTATTGTATAGTAAAAGGACCTGCTTCAGAGAGTAACAAAATCCCACAAAGTATAGTTTTATCTTGTAAAAAAGGTTCATTTTTGTTTGAAGCTCTTTGCAAAAAGAAAGAGATTGAAAAGTTTATTGAGCCAGGCTTTGTTGTTGAAAAACCATCAATTGAAAAGTTCTATGTAATGCTTGTGAGAAGGGATGAAAAGGATGAAGTATTGGAAGTTCTATAGGAAAAGTATATATACATCAGTTTTGTATTTCTTTCTATACATTATTATTCTTTGGATAGTTGGTAGCCTATTAAATCCACCAGCATCTGCTACTATATTCTGGGAAGAATATTTATCTTACTTTTTTGTAGCTATTTTTCTTACATTTACCATGTTAAATAACCCTTTTACGTCAAATAGTTTTTCGTATGAAACTTTGAGTTTGCTCTTGCCTATTAAAAAATGGCAAATTATAATTAGTCGATTTTTAAAAGACGGATTTTTGTTGCTAATATTTCAATTTATTAGTCTGATTGGATATTTATTTATAGTTAATATTGATTCTTCTTACCTTATACATGAGTTTAACAGCAAACTTTTGTCATATATATTTACGGAATTTGTTATGATAACAGTTCTTCAGCCTGTTTTTATTGCATTTAGAAAATCAGCTCAAAAAAACTTGTATACAATATTTCTTCTGTTTTGTTTTTACTTCGGAGTACCTTTTATTTTTTCTGAACCTTTGCAAATTCTGTATCATAAAATTAAAATTTTTGAATCAATATGCATACTGACAGCTGTTTCGCTTGCATATATTGCTGTATTGATGGTTATTTCATTTATTATTTCATACAGAATTCTTTCAAACAGTGATTTTTAAAATAAATCCTAAAGGAGCGAGGTTAAAAATGCTTGTTTACTTTAAATTATTCAAAAAGAATAAGATTATTCCATGTGTTGTTTTTCTTATTCTTCTTTTGTTTATTGCCCTGCTTATTAATAAAACAGGTAAAATTGATACTTTTATATTTTTTGCAACTATTTATAGCATGTTCATTTTAGTAATGCTGCTTACAATAAAATCAAGTTTTTTTGCTCAAAATACAAAACTCCGTGAAATGTATGGCAGTATATCTTATGCTTCTCTGCTCTTTTTACTGCCTATTAAAAGAAATAAGATTGTTGCTTTGGAGCTTATTTCAGATGTTATTCTAATCTTGATATATATTCTCTTTCTTAACATCGGAATGTTAATCTTAAAAGTGTTTAATTTAACCCACTCATACATTTTCATTTTATCTTTCTTCTGGATTTTCTCTATTGTACTTGTATGGTATTCTATCTGTACTATCCTATATTCACTGCTCTACTTTATTAAAAATTCAAATTTCCAAACAATTTATAACACTATTGTAAACTTTATAATAATATTAGCTGCTTACATACCTTTCTGGTTTGGTCTTCGTCTTTCAGAAATTCATAAAAGAGAGGAAAAATTTATTACAAATTTATATACAAACCATAAAAGTGCTTTAATAGTCTTATTTGTATCAATAATACTGTTTTTAATTTCATTCATTGTAAACAAAGCTGCAATTTACAGGCGAGAAATCTAAACTGCTTTTTATAAATTTACAGCGGAAAAGTTATGTATAACGTGAGGTGAAATAAATGCATAAATTTATGCCTCATCCAAGTGAGATTAAAATGCATCTTTTAATTATCGGATTTTTTACAGTCCTCTGGTTTTGTTTAAATTTCTTTCTGTTAAATGATAATAGCAATAATTTTGATAGAAATGCATATTCTGCATTTGTAATTGCATTCTCTCTTCTTATTCCGCAAGTTTTTGTAGTTTCTAAAATAGCTTTATTTTTTGATAAGAGTCCTGTAAAATCTAATTATATATTGGATTCTGTTTTAAAATTTTACTTTTTGTTGCCTGTAAAAAGAAAAACAATTGCTTTTTGGATATTTACCAATGATATTATTTTTTCATTCTTATACTGCTCTGCCTTTTTTATCTCAAGTTTGTTTGCAATTTTTAGCAAACCAAATAGGGTCGAACTTAATATATTTTTGTTTTTCGTTTCACCACTTGCCACTAACTTGTTATCTATTTCATTGTTTTTATTACTTTATTCTTTTCCGCATTTTGTTAAAAACAAAATGTTAAAATCATTATCTGAATTGTTGTATGGACTGTTACCTTTCTTTCTCTTGATTATTCTTATAATAGTATTAGCTTTAGCAGAAACTGCAACAGCATCAAACGACAATTTAATAGCATCTATTGTGAATCTGTACAAAAATAGTCTCTGGTCACTAACATATTTGCTGATTTCGATAATTTTGCTCATCAGTTCATACATCGCTGTTTTTGCTTCATTCTACAGACAGGAGGGGTGATATACAAAAATAGGTGCTTTAACAATTATAAATAGTGCCTATCAAAAATATGTAAAAAGGAGGCTACTTTGTGTATGATTCAACTCATTGAACTTACCAAAGACTTTGGAAAAGTCAGGGCGGTTGACAGGCTATCTTTTACCATCAACAAGGGCGAAATCTTTGGGCTCCTTGGTGAAAACGGAGCTGGAAAGACAACAACTTTAAGGATGCTTGCAACAATGATAAAACCCACACATGGCACTGCTATAATTGACGGACTTGACATCACAAAAGAGCCTGAAAAGGTAAGGCGCAAGATAGGAATTCTCTTTGGGAGTGAAAGTGGGCTATATAGCAGGCTCACTGCAAGAGAGAACATCGAATACTTTGCTACTTTGCACGACATGAAAAAAGATGAAATTAAAAAGCGGATTGATGAGCTTGTAGAAAGGTTTCAGATGCAAGAGTTTATCGACAAGCCTGCTGGTAAATTCTCAAAAGGTATGAAACAGAAGGTGTGTTTTGTGCGTTCTATCATCCATGACCCTGATGTAATGCTTTTTGATGAGCCAACAAACTCTTTGGACGTCACAAGCGCAAAAGAGGTGCATGACTTTATCAGGCTTTGCAAACAAGAAGGAAGGACTATCATCTTTTCAAGCCACACAATGAGTGAGGTCGAAAAGCTTTGTGACAGGGTTGCAATAATACACAAAGGAAAGCTTGTTGCAATTGGCACAATTGATGAGATAAAGCAAAGATTTTCTGGAGCAAGCTTTGAAGATGTATTTATTAGATTGGTAGGTGATAACAGATGAGAATAAATATGAAGCATGTGTGGATTGTATTTAAAAAAGAATTAAAGGATGCTTTTAGAGACAGACGCGCTCTTTTTATGAACTTCATCCTGCCCATACTTACAACACCCCTTATGCTTCTTGTGATAATCTATGCAACTAAGTCTGCATATGAGGTTAAACCTGAAAAAACAAAGATTTGTATCATGGGTGAGCAATATGCAAAACAACTTGTTGACTTAATCAAAAACTCTCAGTTTGACATTGTTCAATCTTCAAATCCAAAGAAGGATTTGCAAGATGGAAAAATTAAGGCAGTGATTGAAATTCCACAAAATTTTTCTGACCATCTTTCAAAAGAAAAGCAGGTTAATATAAAGATTTTAGTTGATGGGTCTGATTCAAAATCATCAAATGTTGGTTTAATATTGAGCGAAATCATAACTGACTACGCAAAAAACATAACAAAACAGAGGCTTTTGTCCAAAAATATCAACCCTGAAATTATTGAGCCTATTGTCATTACAAAAGAAAACGTTGCACCACCCCGCAAAATGGCGTTGTTTTTGCTGGCAATACTTGTCCCTATGTTTGTAGTGCTCAATACCTCACTTGGTGGCATTAATGTTGCTATTGACATAACAGCTGGTGAAAAGGAAAGGGGAACTCTTGAGCCACTTTTAACAACTGCTGCATCACGCATCTCACTTGTAACAGGCAAATACATATCAGTTTCAATCATGGCAATAATAAGCGGAGTTACCTCACTAATAGGGCTTGGACTTACATTTTGGTTTTTGCCGTTGGCCTTTGGAGAAAATGCAACAAAAGAATTGGGAGATATAGCAGCCCTTGCCCTTCCTGCATCTATTTACTTTGTAATGTTTATTGTTGTGGTGTTGACAGCTATAATTTTCAGTGCAGTTGAAGTTGCCATTGCCTCATATGCAAGGTCGTTCAAAGAGGCTCAAACTTATCTTACACCTATTACCTTTTTGGTGCTAATCCTCGCTTACTTCACAATGTATAAAACACCAAATGACTTGGTAGGTTCTTACTTTATCATACCGCTTATCAATTCACTTGCAATATTTAAAGAGCTAATATATGGAATCATAAATATTCAGCACTTGTTATTATTCATAGTTTCTTCAACTGTATATCTTGTTGCCTCTATTATATTTGCTTCAAAGATGTTTGAGAATGAAAAGGTGCTGTTTAGAAGCTGAAAATAAACAAAATGGGCCTGTGCTAAAGCCTAAAAGCACAAGCCCATTTTTCTTTTTTACATTTTTATCTCTTTGCTAAATACTTTCTTATATCAAGTGCAACTGCAACAACTATTATAAGACCTTTTATAATCAGCTGCCAGTAAGGATCAACACCAATAAATGTAAGACCATAGTTTATAACACCAAATATCAAAACACCTGCTAAAACACCAGGCACTGTTCCAATTCCACCTGTTGTTGAAACGCCACCAACAACGCAGGCTGCAATAGCGTCAAGCTCGTACATGTTACCATAGTTGTTTGTTGCACCGCCAGTTCTTGCAGCCTCTAAAACACCTGCTAAGCCATATAAAAGTCCTGCAAATGCATAGACAAATATCAATACCTTTGCAACATTTATACCAGAAACCCTTGCAGCATTGACATTACCACCGACTGCATAGATACTCTTTCCTATGCTTGTCTTGTTAAGTATCACCCATACAACTATTGCAACAACCAAAGCTATTATCAAAATATATGGTATTGAATACTCACCTGAAATTCCAATATAACCTGTACCTAAGTTTGTAAAGTCAGACCTTAAACCACCGATTGGCTGTGAGTTGTTTGGCGGAAGGTTAAAATACAGTGAGTTTGCGCCATAGATGATTACCATTGAACCCAAAGTCGCAATAAACGGTGGTAAGCTCAAACGCGAAATTACTATACCATTTAAAAGCCCAAACAATAAAGTAATTACAATTGCAATTAGTATAGGAACTATCAGTGGTAGCTGTGGAAGGTCGGGAAAGAACCTTCTTGCATAGTCAGCAGTTTGAAGCATTGACGCAGACACAACAGCAGCTAAACCAACGGCTCTTCCTGCTGACAAATCAACCCCGCCAGTGATTAATACTAAGCTCATACCAAGTGCAATTATTGCTCTTGTTGATGACTGAAGCAATATGTCTCTAAAACATCTCCAAGATAAAAAGTCAGGGCTTATAAAGGCAATCACAATTATGAGGGCAAGTAGAATAAAGTAGATTGCATTTTGTGATACTATTTGTCTTATTCTCTTTGCCGATGTCATTTTGAAGTTGACCTCCTCAAAAATAATTTAAGCTGAGAATCTTGTTGCAAGTCGCATGATTTCTTCTTCTGTTGCATCTTTTCGCTCCAAGATACCAGAAACTCTACCTTCACACATGACAAGGATTCTGTCAGACATTCCTAAAAGTTCTGGCATCTCAGAAGAAATCATGATAATGCTTTTTCCTTCTGTTGCAAGTTGATTTATGAGATTGTAAATTTCATACTTTGCACCAACGTCAATTCCCCTTGTTGGCTCATCTAAAAGAAGAATTTCTGGTTCTGTCAAAAGCCAGCGTGCAATTAATACTTTTTGTTGGTTTCCACCAGAGAGATTCTTTATCTGTGTTTTATATGAAGGTGTTTTTATTTTCAAAACCTTAATAAAGTTTTCGGTGTCCATCACTCTTCTCTTGTCATTCAAAAGTCTAAAACCATTTAGATATTTCCTGAGACTTGCCAATGTTGTATTTTCTAAGATGTTAAGTTCTGGAACAATTCCTGTGAGCTTTCTATCTTCTGTTAAAAGTGCAATCTTGTTTTTGATTGCATCCTGTGGGCTTTTTATAACAACTTCCTTTCCTTTTATGTATATCTTCCCTTCTTTAATGCTTCTTAGCCCAAATATAGCTTCAATCAGCTCTGTTCTCTGAGACCCAACAAGTCCGCCAATCCCTAAAATTTCGCCTTTTCTCAGTTCAAATGAAACATTCTTAAATGATTTAGGATGAACAGATGTCAAATTTTCAACCCTCAAAATAACCTCTGAGGGCTTGTTTGTCTTTTGTGGGAACCTGTCTGACATCTGGCGTCCAACCATGTTTGCAATCATCATATCAGGTGTGAGCTCTGATATATTCCACGAACCAACCACTTTACCATCTCGCATGATTGTCACTTCATCTGCTATCTCAAATATCTCTTCAAGCTTGTGAGAGATATATATGATTGAAACACCTTTTGATTTTAGGTCTTTTATTATCCTAAAAAGATGCTCAACCTCGTTTTCTGTCAAGGAAGATGTTGGCTCATCCATGACAATAACTTTTGAGTTGTAAGATACAGCCTTTGCAATCTCAATAAGCTGAATTTTAGAAACAGAAAGCTGGCCCACAATTGCCTTTGGGTCAACATCTATCTCAAGTCTTTGCAAAAGTGCTTTTGTGTCTTCGTACATCTTCTTGTGGTCAACAAACCTAAAAGGCCCCGCATTTATGTGAGGAAATCTGCCAAGCCAGATGTTCTCCATCACATTTCGCTGAGGAACTGGCTGAAGTTCTTGGTGGATCATTGAAATCCCAAGCTTTATAGCGTCAATCGGACTTTGAATGTGAACATGCTGACCATCTAATATGATCTCACCACTGTCAGGCTTGTAAATTCCAAATAGGCACTTCATCAATGTGGACTTCCCCGCACCATTTTCGCCCAAAAGCGCATGAACAGTCCCTTTTTTTATCTTTACTGTAACATTGTCAAGTGCTTTAACACCTGGAAATTCCTTTGTAATGTTATTCATCTCTAAAATATACTCTGGTCTTCCCATAGCAATACACCTCTTGAAACAATTTTCCGTCAAAAAAAGCAATTCAAAATTACCGCCACCTTGCCATCTTCTAAATAGGCTCTTTGACAAGGTGGCGGCTTTAGTTTCTATGCTTTACTGTTCATTTACGTATTTTTTCATCTCTTCTAAGTTATCTTTTGTAACCTTCTGATATGGTACCCAGATGTACTTTCCATCTGTGATGTCAAACCCAACATTTTCTTTTGTTGGTTTTTCACCTTTTGCAAGTACATATGCCAAGTTAAATGTAGCTTTGCCTTGCGCCTTTGCGTCATTCAAAACTGTACCCAAGAGTGTACCTTCTTTAAGTGCCTGAAGTCCTGGAGTTGTTGCGTCAACACCAACAACAGGAATATACTTTCCATTCTTGAAATACCCTGCTGCTTTGAGAGCTTCAATTGCACCAAGTGCCATGTCGTCATTATTGCAGAAGACTGCTTCAATCTTGTCACCAAATGATGCTAAAAACGCCTGCATCTTTTCCTGGCCTTTTACCCTGTCCCACATAGCTGTGTCTTGAGCGAGGCATTTTACCTTGATTCCAGCTGCTTCAACTGCCTTGATTGAATACTCTGTCCTCAAGATTGCATCCTGATGACCAGGCTCACCGGTAATCATAACATATTCCATAATGCCATTATGGTTTTTGTCAGCTTCTGGATGAGACTTCCAATATTCCGCCATAATCTCACCCTGAAGTGTACCAGACTGTTCTGCCTTTGCACCTACGTAATATACTTTGTCCCATTTTTTCATATCCTCTGGAAGCGGCTCTCTGTTGAAGAACACAACTGGGATATTTGCTTGCTTTGCCTTGTCAATTAAAACACCTGCTGCTGTTCTGTCAACAGGATTGATTGCTAAAGCATCAACCTTTTTTGTAATAAATAGGTCAATCTTGTCATTTTGAGTTGACTGAGAGTTTTGGCTGTCAACAAAGTCAAGCTTTGCTTTGTCCTGTCCCTCTTTTGCTATTGCATTTCTGACACCTGTCATGAATGTGTCATCAAACTTGTAGATCGCAACACCAATATAGGGCTTTTTCTCTTCTGATGTTGTACCAGATGAGCTTTCACCGCTGCTGCTACTCTTTTTCCCACATCCAGTTAAAACAAGAGAAATTGCTAATACCAAAGATACTACAGCTATCCAGAATTTCTTTTTGTTAAACATTTACCAAAACCTCCCTATAATATTTAATTTTGATTATGAGATTTTGATTTCACCAATAAATTTAAACTAAAATCTATAATATTTCACTGTGCTTTTTTGTTCATTTTTTATTCATATGTACAAATAATTTCTAAGCTGTACTGCAATTTTTTGTGCTCAATTTTTTACTATTTATTGTTGTTTAATTCTTAAAACATAGATGATAAAATAGTTTGTAAAGGAGAGTGTAAAAAAATGACCTTTGCAAAAAAGTCCATATTCAGATACTTGCTTTTGACAGCTGCAGCTGCGCTTGCTTTGATTTTGTTGTGGCTTTCTATAAGTGATATTTTGCTTCTTAAGAGAATCAGCAATATAAATAATTTTTCACAGAATAATTATACAAGTTGTGCAGTTATACTGCCTAAAAATGAAATGTATTGGAAAGAATTTTTAGAGGAATTTGACCAATTCGCTCAATCACAGAAGGTGCTAACAGAGACCATCTTCTATGCAACAGAATCTGAGGAAGCGTTTGGACTAAAGCTTGCTCTTTTTTCTAAGTTTGACTTTGTAATCATTTGCGATCTTTTTAACTCACCTGAAATCAAGAGACTTATAGATGATCTTCAAAATCAAGGGATAAAAATAATTTCTATTTTAAATAGAAATCTAAAAGATTATTTTGACATTACAATTGGATTTGACTATCTTCAAAAAGGAAAGATTGTTGCTCAGAATATAAAAAAGCTTGCTGAACAAAAGGGAATTTATGACGTAAGAATTGCGCTTATAACAAACACAATAAACCAGAAAGTTGCAGACAATTTTGAAGCAGAAGGAATAAAAAGTTACCTAAAGCAATATGGAGTCCAGTTTTCAATAGATTCATTTGTGATAGAATACGGGAATGCAAAATCTGAAAAGCTTCTTCACAGAATAATAACAAACCCCAAATACAACTGCTATTACACAACAGAAGAACTTGAAACCTTTGCTTTTATAGACAGTCTTGTTAAAAACCCAAAAGACACAAGCTTTCTCTTTATTGGCACAGGCGATGATTCAAGACTTCTAAGATACAGAGATGAAGGGCTTATAGATTGCCTTATCATGCCAAACTATGATGAGCTTGCGATAAGGTCTGTTTTGACAATAAAGGATTTCGAAAAGATTCATTTTAAAAAGCAGTTTATACCAACTTCAATAATAGTTAAATAGGCTGGTGAGTAAAACTATGCTTTTTTCACCATTTAAAACTTATAGAGCAAAGCTAATGTTTTTTATTGTAACGTTTATCCTCACAACAGTGGCTATAAACCTTCTTATTCAGCTGAACGTAAATTTTCTTCATAACTACTTTGATAAAACATACCATAACATTGAGAGTATAAATACAATTACAACCAACTTCAATACAATTAGCAAAAGCATACAAACCTACGTAATCTCTGGTGATTCAGATTCAATATTAAATGTATATGATAGTCTAAACTCAATCGCCCATGAACTAAACCAAATAACATGCCAGAACGAAGATGAGGTTGTATTCAAAAGAAGTATTGCCAATATCTATACAACAATAAGTAGCAACATTGACATGGTAATACTTTTTAAAAAGCAAGGAAAGGACTATACACAAAAGCTCTCTGATACTATTGAAAGCTTAGAGTACGCAAATTATTTTTTGCAAAAGCTCACACAAAGCAAGATAAACTACAGTGTTGAGTACTACAATAGCCTAAAAGACTCTATAAGAAAGATTACAAACACAAACTATATTGTTATAATTTTGTGGTTTATATCCTCAATCTTTATAAGCCTTGTGTTCACAAAAGAGCTGACAGATCCAATCTCAAGGCTTGCCAAATTCTCAAACAGGGTTGCAAATGGTGAGCTAAACTTTACCATACCCAAGGTTGAACCAACTGATGAGCTTGGAATCTTGAACAACTCATTTTCTGACATGCTTGAAAATATAAAAGATATGCTAAAAAAGCTTGAAGACAAGGCTGAGCTTGAAAAAGAGCTTGCACAAAAAGAGATTGAAACAGTAAGATACCAGCAAGCCCTGCAAGAAGCAGAATTAAAAACTCTTCAGGCTCAGATAAACCCTCATTTTTTGTTCAACACATTAAATACCATTACTCAAATTGCCATGTTTGAAAACGCTCAAAAGACATATGATATGCTAATTAAAACTTCAAACTACCTAAGATATTGTGTACAGAATATAAATAAGCTTGTGACAATTGGTGATGAGATTGAAAATGTAAAAAACTATCTTTTTATTCACAATATAAGATTTGGAAACAAAATAAGCTTAGAAGTGGATGTTGAAAAAGATGTGGAAAGTGCAAAGATTCCAAGCATGATATTCCAGCCAATTGTCGAAAATTCTATTGTCCATGGGTTTGCTAAAAAAAGTGAAGGTTTGATTAAGATTGTTGCAAAGAAGGAAAATCAAAGCTATATAAAGATTCACATAATAGACAATGGAAGCGGGATTGAACCATATGTTTTAGAAGAGCTTACCAAAAAGTCTTACGTATCTAAGACCTCGACAGGAATTGGACTTGAAAATATCACAAAAAGGCTTGAATTTTTCTTTGCTATTAAAAACCCCATAAGTATTGACTCTCAGCTAAATATTGGAACTACTGTAACAATTCTCATTCCTTATGTAAAATAGCTTAACAGTAATTAAAATGAAAGGGCGATGATTTTGATATGATGAAGATCTTAATATGTGATGATGAGGCAATTGTAATTGAGTCGATCAAATATATATTGCAAAAGAATTTTTCAAACATTGAGATAGAGACAGCATCAAGTGGAGATGAAGCTTTGCAAAAGCTAATACTTCAGAGCTTTCACCTTGTCTTTATAGACATTCAAATGCCTGATATGAGTGGCATTGAGGTAATGGAGGAATATAGAAAGATAAAAAAAGAATTTTTGCCACTTTTTGTGATAATATCTGCACATGACAGATTTGAATATGCAAGAAAATCTGTTGAACTCGGAGCATATTCTTATATTCTAAAACCTTATTCAATTGCTGATATTGTGGATGTGACAAGAAAAGCATTTGATGAAATAGACAAGATTCTTTCAAAGCAGTTAGAAGAGATAGAGAGAAAAAAGAAGATAAAAGCTATGCAAAGCATAATTGAAAACGGGTTTGCTTTTTTGCTGCTCAATGGCAAGCTTTTTTCGGATTTCAGTATAAAACAGCTTGAACAAATCCTCGATGTTCAAAGTCTTAAAAGTGGATTTGTTGCAATTGTTAAAATATCCCAACAGAATGCGATAAACAGTATTGATTTGTTGAATGATGTAAAAAACGAACTAAAATCAGCATTTTCACACAGATGCGTTATCTCGTTTTTATCTGCAAATTCTCTCCTATGCATTTTTACCTCAGAAGACCCAGACTATAAAAATGCTCTAAAAGACAGAATACTCAAAATTGCTAAGGCTAAGGTAGATAGCGATATAGAAGTTGGAATTAGCAGTCTTTCCAACCTATATGAAGACTTTGAAGACGCATTTTATGAAAGCTACAGCAATCTAATCAGCGAAAGTGATAATGAGATAACAGACCTTTATTTAGACTTAGAGCTTCTTGAAAAGAAAATCTTGAATGTACTTTTAAAAACTTCAGGTTTTTCTCAGGTTCAAGACCAGATTTCCGAGCTTATTAAAAAATATATTGAGGCTTATGGCTCAAATCAAGCAAAATACAAAGTCATTTTGTTTGTAATCCAGCTCTTGATTGAGGCCAATATCAAGGAAAACCCAAAGCTCATGTTAGCAGTCGAGAGGTTTATAAAAGAGATAACCGCACAAGATGCACAAAAAGATATTGTCCAAAAATCTCTTGATGTCATTGCCGCAATTGTAAGTGAAACTTCTTTGCAAAAAAGGTCGCTTAGCTCTAACAGCATAATCTCCCAGGCAGTTGAGTATATAAATAAGAATTTTACCAAAAATATCTCCTTAGAGGAGATGAGCAAATTTTTAAATGTGAGCCCATATTATTTTAGCAAGATATTTAAAAAGTCGATGGGAATAAACTTTAAAGAATATCTCATAAAGCTAAAAATTGAGCATGCTCAAAAGCTTCTTAAAGAGACAAATATGCCAATAAAAGAGATAGCATATGAGGTAGGATTTGATGACCCAAACTATTTTATAAAAGCATTTAAAAAGTACACAGGCACAACTCCTGCAACTTTGAGATCTTCCCAAAAATAAATAAAAGTGAGGCAAAAGAAAAATGAAAATTCTTTCGAGAGACAAAAGGTTGATTTTTGTCATATTAATAGTTTTACTGATTGTAGTATCAATCGGGGTTATTTGGGTTTTAGCAAGGCATGTATATTCTTATAAATCTAAAAAGCAGCAAAGACCGCCCATCAAAATTGGGTTTGCTATGAGTACTCTAAAAGAAGAGAGATGGTTTTTTGATAGAAAATATCTAATAGATGCTGCAAAGAAGAAGGGATTTGAAGTTGAGTGGACAAACGCAAACGAAAATGATTCAACTCAATTTCAGCAGGTAAAATACCTTCTCGCAAAAGGGATAGATGTGCTTATAATTGTACCAAGCAGCTTTGATGGAGCAAAAAGAGCAATAGAGCTTGCAAAACAAAAAAACATTCTTGTAATTTGTTATGACAGAATTGCTATGAATGCTGATATTGACGCATACGTGAGCTTTGACAACATAGAGGTAGGTAGAATAATGGCAAAACATCTTTTAAAAAAGGTACCTCAAGGAAATTACGTATTCATTTTGGGAAATCCTAAGGACTACAACACTGCTTTGATTCGGCAGGGGTATAAAAAGGTATTAGACCCTTACATCCAAAAAGGGAAAATCCACATCCTTCTTGAGGATTACTGCTATAAGTGGAAAAAAGAATACGCCTATGAGTACATTGCAAAGCTTCTTCAGGCTGGTAAGAAAATTGATGCTATCTTAGCTGAAAATGATTCTCTTGCCGAGGGGGCTATCTCTGCACTTGCTGAGAAAAAATTAGCTGGTAAAGTCCCAGTTGTTGGGCAGGATGCAGAACTTCCTGCTTGTAAAAGGGTAGTCAGCGGTCTTCAGTCCATGACAGTTTACAAACCTGTCAAAAAGCTTGCTGATTTGACCGTAAAGATTGTGGAGCAGCTGGTCAAAAACGGTACTTTACCTTATACTAAAACCTATTTTAATAATGGCTATAAAATGGTCCCTGCTTATTATATTAAGCCAATTGAAGTTACTCGAGAAAATATAATTGCAACTATTGTAAAAGATAAATATCATAGTTATGAGGAAATATTTAAATAAAATCTTTTTGCATTAACGTATATCGAGGGGATAGCAAATGCATAAAAAACTTTTCATAGGAACATCTGGTTGGTCATACTCTCATTGGAATGAGATTTTTTATCCCGCCACTCTGCCTTATGAAAAAAGGCTGGAGTTTTATGCAAAGCATTTTGCTACTTCTGAAATAAATTCTTCTTTTTATCACCTGCCACAGGATAAAACAATAATTAAATGGTATAGTTCCACCCCAGAAGGCTTTGTATTTTCGGTCAAAGCTCCACGAGTTATAACACATATAAAAAGACTCAATGATGTAGAAGAAGAATGGGAAAAATTTAAAAAGAGAATAGATTTATTAAAAGAAAAACTCGGGCCTATCCTTTTACAATTTCCTCCAAGCTTTAAGAAAGACGAAGAAAATTTGCAAAAATTAATAAACTTTTTAAGAGGAAAAGAAAAGTACAGATTTGCTTTGGAATTCAGGCATAAAAGCTGGTGCGATGAAGAAGTTTATGAGATTTTGAAAAGTTTGAATGCAGCTTGGACAATAGCAGACTCATCACGCTACCCCAAGGCAAAAGTTGTAACAGCAGATTTTTGTTACATTAGAATGCACGGCCCACAGAGTCTTTACAGTTCAAGCTATTCAGATCAGCAGCTAAAAGACTTAGCAAACGAAATAATGCAATATGCGAAAGTTTGCAATGAGATTTACGTATATTTTAACAACGATGTTAATGGCTGTGCAGTGAAGAATGCTAAGACTTTGATGGAGTTTACCTCAAATATACTTTGATTCCCAAAATTAAAGGTGGGCTTTCAACACCCACCCACTTTAAATTTATTTTTCCAGAACAATAGTTGATATAGACCTTGCTGGGGAGTTTCCACAGAATATTTTATCTTCAATGACCATATTAAACTCTATTTCCTCTGGGTTTTTATTTAACACAACCACCGCCAAAGTATCATCCCCATTCTTTGCTGCCAAAACCTCAAGTCTTGAACTATTGCAGCTGCTTTTGACTACTTTAGCTCCCGGTTTTATGAATTTAGAAAAATGCCCTATATAATAATACGCATTTTGATAATAAATCTTTTTCTGGTCTTTATCAACAATTATCGGTGCGTCACAAAAGTTTCCAACATGATTAGGACCTCCAACTGTGTCAAGAACAATATTCCAATCCATAAATCCAATTGTGTAGCTGTTAAAATCACCAATTATCTCATGAGCATACCTTTCTCCAAGCTCCCAAGAACCAAGCTTTACTCCACCTTCCTGACAACCTTCGGTAAACACCAAATTTACATCAGGAAACTCTTCTTTTACTTTTTTGAGCTGGTCAAAATGGTCTCCTCCATACCAGTGGAATGCAACTCCCCATACAAATTTTGCAGCTTCTTTGTCACTCAAAATTGTTTTTACCCTCTCATATATGATGTCTTTGTTGTGGTCCCATATAAGTATTTTTATATGGGAAAGCCCTTCTTCTTCAAGAGTTGGTCCTAAGTAATCCTTCACAAAATCTCTTTCCTCTTCAGCTGTGTATATGCACGACTCCCACACTTGAGTTGCCATTGGTTCATTTTGAACTGTCACTGCCCATATATCAATCCCTTCCTCTTGATAAGCCTTTATAAACTTACAGAAAAACCTTGCCCATGTTTTTTTATACTCATCTTTTAGTTTTCCACCATGGCACATATCACCGTTTGTTTTCATCCACGCAGGCGGACTCCATGGTGAAACGAGAATTTTGAGGTCTGGACAATATTCCTTTATCCTTTTTAAAAGAGGAATTACCATCTTTTTGTCTCGTTCAATGTTAAAGTGTTTTAGCTCTATATCGCCTTCAACATCATCACAGCTGTAGGTACTTATACAAAAATCACAGCTGTTCATGTGGATTCTACAGAGTTTGTAGCCAAGCCCCTTTTCAGGGTCAAAGTACCCTCTTAAAATCTCCTCTTGCTGGTGTGGCAAAAGTGATATTATATTTACCGCGGCAGCTTCAGTGAGTGCTCCACCAAAGCCTATTACCTCTTGAAATGTAGTGGATGGCTCAATTGTTATTATAACGGACTCCTTTTCTATTTTCTCACACTCTTTTATGTTCTCTACCTGTTGCATTGGAATGCTCTGATCTTTTGCTGTTATGTAACATGCAATTTTTTTAAACATTTTTAATTTGCCTCCCTTTGGATTTCTAATTAAACGAGTTAGAATATATATTCATTCTACTTCAAGAGTTTTTTTGAGTAAATACACTGAATTTTAGAAAAGGTCTCGATTTTGTTGAAAAAAAATAGCCCCCAAGTGCTCAAATTTTTACCCCTTCACAGCACCCAGGGTAACCCCTTTTGTGACCTGTTCGTTCAGGGCAATATACACAATCAATGATGGAAGAGCTACTATTGTCATTACAGCAAACTGGACTGCATAGTTAGATGCATATTGACCTGCAAAGTTGTAGACTGAAAATGGTAGGGTTCTGAACTTGTCGGATGTCAAGTACGTTGCCGCCATAATAAATTCGTTCCATGTATTTAAAAATGTGGTAACGGTTACGGTGACCAGTGCAGGTTTTGAAAGTGGTAGAATAATCTGAAACAGTATCCTAAATATACCGCAACCATCTATGATTGCCGACTCTTCTAAAGCTCGTGGAATACTTCCTATAAACCCCGTCATCAAGAACACTGCCTGTGGCAGCGAAAACGCAACGTATGGAATTATTAGTGCAAAATATGAATCCAGCATATTAAGTTGTCTGAAAATAACAAAGTTGGGCAGAAGCGTCGCATGAATTGGTATCATGAGCCCCAGCAGAACATATGTTAAAACTTTATTGCTCCACTTCCACTCCATCCTTACAAATGCATATCCCATCATCAGAGAAAACAGAACAACAAGCAAAACTGATACAACATTTACAATTATACTATTGATAAAATATTGTGGAATTTTTCCATCTCTCCATGCAAGATAATAATTTATAAACTGTGGCGGGTTGGGAATTTTGAGAATATTTGCTCCATATACATCTCCACTTTTACAAAGCGAAAAATCAACCAGCCAAACAAGTGGAAACAGCTGTCCAATTGAAAATAGTCCCAGCACGACAATAAGCACAATCCTGCTTTTTTTGTTGAAACTACTTTCCCGTGCCACGTCAAAACCTCCCACGTCTTGTTAAAACTCATAATTTTCTGGTTTAAATATCTTCTGGAAAAGAATATTGACAGCCAAACATGCTATAACAAATAGCACTGAAATTGCATTTGCGTAACCATATTGATATGAATTAAATGCACGAATGTAAAGATAGTTGGCTAAAAACTGGCTCGCATCGCCGGGACCACCGTTTGTAGTAAGATAAACTGTTTCCATCTGCTTTAAAGCATATATTATAGCTATTGTAAAATTAACCTTGATAACTGGCTTCAGCAGGGGCACAGTAATCTTTGTGTAAAGCTTAACACCTGTTGCACCATCAATTCTTGCCGCCTCATAAAGTTCTTCTGGTATACCCTTTAGGCCTGCGTAGTAAATCAAAAGTGCCCAGCCAAAACCCTGCCACATACAGATTATAATGACTGATATTAAAGCTGTTTTGGTATCCCCCAGCCATTGCTGTTTCAAAAATCCCAAGCGCAAAAAGTCAAGTATCTTGTTTATAAGCCCATATTGAGGGTCGTACAGACTCACCCACATACGCGATGTTACAACAATTGGTATTACGCAGGGTATAAAGAATATAGTTCTGAAAATTTTTTCTGCTCTGCCGCCAACTTTATCAATTAATATGGCAAACGTAAGAGCTATTGGGTGTTGAACAAATACATATGCCAGAGCAAGAAGTATAGCATTTCTGAGAGATTTCCAAAAGGTGGTGTCTGTAAAGATTACTTTTTTAAAGTTTTCAAAACCTATAAAATTTGGCCTACCAATTCCCGACCAGTCTGTCATTCCAAGATATACACTGAGTATAATTGGAAACAGGATTGCAAACGTGTATATCAACAGTCCCGGCAAAACCAGCAACAAAATGGTTCTTTTGTCTGACAAAACTCTGTGCATACTGTCACCTCTTGTGAATAAAATTCCTGCTCCCAAGACATTCTCTTTAACATCTTGGGAGCAGGTGATTTAATTTTTAGAACTACTTAACTTCTAACTTTGCAAGCTCTTCAATCTTTGCTAAGAACTTTTCGGGTGTAATTGATTTTGCAACAAGCATCTGGCAAAGTGTTTCTGCCTCTGTCTTGAAGTTTGGAGTAAATGCATCCTGCCATACTGTACCGCTGACAGATGTTGCACTGCTAAATATTTGTGTTAGCTTTTTCTGAAGAACTGTCTCTTTTCCTGTCATGAACTTATCCCATGCTTGTCCTGGAACAACAAGTCCCTGCTGCCAACCAATCTTTGCCCATCTTGTTGGATGCATCATGTAAAGAAGAAGTTTCATTGCCTCATTCTTAACCTTTGAGCTCGCAGAAACTGCATAGCCACCGCCGTGCCATGCTAAAATGTCTGTCTTTTTACCCTTGCCACCTGTGATTGTTGGGAAGTATGTCACATCAACGTTCTTCTTGAATGATTCTGAGAAGTTAGAATTTGTAGCCATTCCTACTTCCCAGGAACCCATATAATACATTGCTGCTTTTTCCTGAGCAAACAGATTGTTTGCTGCACCATAGTCTGCTGCAACAAATGCGTCTTGGAATCCACCTACATTTACAAGATTTACAAGATCTCTTGCTGCTTTCAAAAGAATCTGGTTCTTAGCAACTGATTTTTTGGAGATTGCATCATAGATGAGCTTCTGATCTCCGCCTTCTTTCACAACAAGCTCCTGATACAGAATTGCCAGTATCCACTTATCTTTACCGTTTATTGCAATTGGAGCAATGCCATTTTTCCTGAATATTTTTGCTGCATTCAAAAGCTCACTAAATGTTGTTGGAACTTTTACTTTGTACTTGTTGAACAAGCCCTTGTTGTAGTAAAGTACCATGAAGTCTGTATTTCTTGGAAGACCATAAAGCTTTCCATTATACATGAAATCTTTCAAAGAAGAGGTCTTAAACCCATAACCTTTTATTTGGTCAAGCTTTATCTCTGCTGCATAACCTGCTTTCATGACTGGCAAGAAGAATGATGGCTGACCCCATACCATGAAGATGTCTGGCATCTGATTTGTTGCAACATAAACTTTGAATTTCTGCTTGTAAGGCTCATCCTGAAGCGCTTCAACCTTTATCTTGACATTTGGATTTGTTTTCATATAACTGTCAATCAGCATCTGTTCAAGTTTGCCTTGGTTAGACGTCCTATCTGGTAGGTTGGAGAAGAATTTGATTTCTACTGTTTTTTTAGTCGATGCAGAAGCTGTAAAAGTACCTTGAATACCTACAAATAAGCTAACAATAATTACTGTTATAAGTAAAACCGAAACAAATACTTTTAAGGTCTTCTTTGACATCACCTTTTCCTCCTTTTTGCATTTTTCTTATTTAATTTTTAAAGACCTCTCTGGGGCGCCCCAAAATTAAATGTTGGAAATGAATTTTTCTTGGTTAAATTATATCAGCATACATTCACAATTTTAAGGTGACAATCTTTAAATTTGGTTTGTATTTTTTATGGATATTTCAAGTATATATGTTATTAATTGCTATTAAAATTATGATGATTGATAGCAAGATGCATTTCTAAAAAAGAATATCTTGTGAATCTTATATATGAAGTTGTATAATATACTTTGACTTGGAGAATAAAGGCGAATTTAAAAAGAGGGTGTTTTTCTGAAATGCTCTTAAAACTCAAAAATTATTTTTTAAGGCTTAGTATAAAGTACAAGATACTCATTCTCTTTTATAGCATAATAGTAATAACCTCCTTGGTGTTGGCTTTATTCTCATATACTATTTCAACAAACCAGCTTAAAGAAGAGGTAGGAAATCTGCTTTTAAGAGATACAAAAAGAATTGCTGCAAGTATTGATTTCCTTCAAAAAGATGTAAATGAGCTTTCATCCTTTTTGTTCTTAGATCAAAGAATTCAAAACTTTATAAACCCACGTCCAGATTTTACCAAATATTCTTTAGAGCCACTGGCAGGCCTTCTTGCTTCCAAGGATTATATAAGCTTTATTATGCTTTATTCTTTTCAAGGTGATAAATATTATTTTTCAAATGACAATAGCACTGGAGTTGCTGATTTTTATGAACTAAAATCTACAGATTTTTTTAAACAAGTTGTAAAAAACAAAGGTGCACCTATGTGGATAAGTCTAAATAGCTTACCTTTTACCCTAATTGCAAAAAACAATTACCCTAAGATTGCCATGGCAAGGCTTCTTTTAGATTTCAATACCTACGAGCCTGCAGGAGTGCTTATAATATGTATAAACATACCAACCATTGAAAAAATCTATATGGAAGATTTAAAGGAAAAAGAAGCATGTTTTTTTATAGCTGACAGTAGCAACAGAATTATCTCCTTTGAGAGCACAACACCACAGTTTACAGCTACATTCGCTCAGAAGCTTTTGAATAAAAACATCCTAAGTAGAGAAAATGAAATAATCACTGCCAATTCGTCAAAACTTTTAATTACTTCAAGTTATATTCCAACTTCCAACTGGCGGCTTGTGAGCGTCGTTTCGTTAGAAAATGCCATAAATGCTATTAGAAATTCGTTTGTCCTCTTATATATTAGGGTACTTATACTCTGTCTTATTTTTGCTTTTGTAATATCCATGTATTTCTCTTCTATGCTCACAGCTCCCCTCCAGAAACTTGTAAGTTCTATGAAAAAAGTGCGGCAGGGTAACTTTCGAGAACAAGTAAATATTGACCCGCATGCAAGTGATGAAATTGCAATAGTTGTTTCTGAATACAATAATATGGTTGAAAAAATAAATGAATTGATAAACAAGGTATTAAAGTTGGAAATTCACAAAAAAGAAGCAGAACTAAAAGCACTTGAGGCTCAGATAAATCCTCATTTTCTTTACAATACTTTGGATACTATATTTTGGAAAGCCGAAAAATCTCATGATAGTGAAATAAGCGAGATGATTTATTCTCTTTCAAGACTTTTTAGACTTACCTTAAACAGAGGAAGTGAGTTCATTCAGGTAAAAGGTGAAAAAGAATTAATAGAACATTATCTTTTCTTGCAGAGCAAAAGATACAAAAATAGACTTCAGTACTCAATTGAGATTGAGCCTGAAATATTAGACTATTATATCCCTAAATTGATTTTGCAGCCTTTTGTTGAAAATGCAATTGTTCATGGTATGGAAAATTCAACAACCCCAACTTTTATCCAAATAACAGGCAAAAAAGAAGGTGAAAACTTATGCTTTACCATCAAAGACAACGGAATTGGAATGTCGAAAACGCAGCTTGATAGAATCAAAGACCTTTTAGAATCAGGAAAGGAAGCTACTTTTGGATATGCTATCAAAAATGTCAACGAAAGATTAAAACTTTACTATGAAACACACTTCAAATTGAATATACAAAGCCAGCCGGGACAAGGTACAGAAGTAAAATTGATACTTCCTATAGATTATATCTCAGTAGAAAGTTGATTGTAGGAATACTTTGTAAAAAAGGAGATGAAATGGATGACAAAGTTACTTATTGCTGATGATGAGCCAGAGGTAATTGAAGGTATTTCAACTCTTGTTGATTGGGAAAGCAATGGAATTAAGATTGTTGGATGTGCAACAAACGGTGAAGAGGCACTTGAGAAAATTAGGATGCTTTGCCCTGACATTGTTTTGATAGACATTAAAATGCCTAAGTTAGATGGACTGCAAGTAATTGAAAATGCCAAAAAAGAAGGGTATATATTTGAAAGTATAATCTTAAGCGGGTATGATGACTTTTACTTTGCCCAAAAAGCACTTGAGCTAAGGAGTTTAAATTATTTGCTTAAACCTTGCAAACCAAAAGAAGTTTTAGAGGCAGTACTAAAGGCTAAAAATGTCCTCGAAAAAGAAAGGGAAAAAGAGGCTCTGATAAACAGGTTCATAGAATATTACAATGAAACTTTGCCAATTTTAAAAGAGAGAATTCTAAATGAGGTTATATTTGGCATCCGCAGCAAGGAAGAGATAGAAAAGCTTTTTGAAAGGTACAATATAAAACTTTCATCTGGAAAATATTGTATTGCTCTTGCCAAATTTGATATTGAAAATGTATCCGATACTTACCCAACTTCTTTTGTAAAACAAGAAGCGTACACTCTTGCATGTGTTAATTTAATTCAGGAAGAATTAGAGGACTTTAGAGCAGAAGTTTTCAGAGGTAGAAATGAGATAGTTATATTAATTAGCTCAGACTTTGAATTTGATAGAGAAACGATAGATACTATTCTTACAAAAGTCAAAAGAAATGCCAGCGAAAAGCTTGGAGTGAAACTTTACTTTGGAGTTAGCAGATGGGGAGATAAAATTGAAAAAATCAACTCTTTATATGACCAAGCTTTAAATGCTTTAGAGCTCAAATTCTTTGCTGATGATATTGATATTTTACATTATGATGATATTTGCCTCAGCAAAAATACTACTTATTACCCAATCGATGAAGAAAGATCAATAATAAATAGCCTCTTGCTGTGCCAGAAAGATGTTATTAAAGATAAAGTCGAAAGTTTTATAAACTCATTGTATTCTACCAACACATTTAACAAATGGTTTATAAAGTCGGCTGTTTTGGCATTACTGGGCAGCATCATCAAAATCTGCCATGAAAAATGTATTGATTTAAATGATGTAGTAAGCAGCAAGATTTTTGAAAACATTTTAAAAACTGAGAAAAAAGAGCTGCTTAAAGCATCGCTCCTTAGTTTTTTAAATGCAGCAGTAGACAAAATTGATCAGATCGAAAATAAAAATCTAATCGTTAAAGCAGCTATTAGCTTTATTGAAAAAAACTATAACAAGAACATTACATTAGAAAGTGTTGCAAAAGAGGTATATGTAACACCTGCGTATTTGAGCATTCTATTTAAAAGAGAACTGAAAATTAATTTTGTTGATTACTTGCATAAAATCAGAATTCAAAAAGCCCAGGAACTTTTGAAAAATCAAAATTTAAAGACATATCAGGTTGCAAATATGGTTGGCTTTTCTGATGAGAAGTATTTTTCTCAAGTTTTCAAAAAGTATACCGGACTTACACCAAGTCAGTTCAGGGAGAGCCTGCTTTGAAATTTATCATGCCTTATACACAAGCTCTCCCTTAGCATATACCTCTTTTACATTTAAATTCTCATCCATCAATATAAAATCTGCCGAAAATCCTTCTTTTATCGCACCGCACTTAAGTGAAAAAAGTTTTGATGGATTGTAAGTTGCTGCCATGAGAGCATCTTCTAATTTAATTCCGATTTTTACCAAGTTCTTTATTGCCTTATCAATTGTCAATGTGCTGCCAGCAATGGTGCCATCAGTTAATCTACAAATTCCATTTTCAACTTTTACTCTTAGGCTTCCTAAACTGTATTCACCATCACAAAGGTCTGTGGCAGCAATAGAATCACTGATTAGTATAATGTTCTCTGCACCTTTTAGTTTGTATGTAAGTTTAACAATCTCAGGTGACAGGTGAATAAGGTCGCAAATTAGCTCCACTTTAAAATATTGTTTTATTTTCTTTTTTACAAACTTAATTCGATTTTTTTTTTATCATACGTCAAAGTATTTTTAGTACTGAGAATGATTATTTCGTTATAGGTGATATATTCTTATTATTTCATTTATTATGTCTTTGTTTATATATGCACCGCTATTGCTTTGATATCCATCTATTAGCTCTTTTAATTCTTTTTTGCTAATTATTCCCTTCTCAAAAGCAGCACATAAAATGCCCAACGTGCCAGTCGAGTTTATTCCATACTTTTTACAGATTTTTCGTACTGGTTTATCATTTGAAACACAAATAATTTTTTCTTGGAGTGCTATTGAAATTACAAGTCTATCATAAACTGAAAGAGCTTTGAACTTTTTTAGCTCCTGAAAAAAACTATATCCCTCTTCTGTTTCAAGATTTGCAATATCATATCCTAAATCCTTGAGTTTTTTAACAACCTCAGCTGGTAGCTCTTTTGATACAACGAAACCGGAGACAAAGACTTTTGAAAAAACCTGAAGAGGAATTTCAAGATAGCTTAGCCTTTGAAAATCTATTATCACATTTGTATCAAGTATTGCTACTTTATCTATGAGTTTCTTAATCTTCTCTCTCATCCATCATCCACTTCTTTGCGTTCTCTCTTGCTTCTTCAACACTAATCCCAAGAAGTTCTGCCACCTTGTTAATTCCTATTTGTTCCTTCATAAAAAGCATTCTTACTATCTTCTCATGTGCAGTATTTTTTTTGAAGTAAGGCATTGGATCAGGTTCTTTTTTAGAGTAACCTTTCATGTTCAAGTATTTCAGCCATTTTTGATATTCTTTATCACTGATATATTCATAGTCGTTTAAAACATGCAAAAGGGCTTTTAAACTTACTCGCAAATCTTTTTTGATGTATATGAGATCATTCCATGATAACTGACTTTTGAGTAAGACAGAATACTTAGCAAGACTTTTCCGCGGAATCAAAAAATATCCTGCAAATTTGTCAGCAATTTTTTCGTAAATATTCCTGCGAGTAGACTGTAGAATAACTTGTCTGTATTGGTTTCTGTCAAATAAAATGTGAGCATACTCATGAACAATACTAAATATCTTTCTCTCTTCTGGA
>NZ_CP116337.1:2335241-2346066 GCF_028198085.1 Caldicellulosiruptor sp. DIB 104C
TGATTAGTATAATGTTCTCTGCACCTTTTAGTTTGTATGTAAGTTTAACAATCTCAGGTGACAGGTGAATAAGGTCGCAAATTAGCTCCACTTTAAAATATTGTTTTATTTTCTTTTTTACAAACTTAATTCGATTTTTTTTTTATCATACGTCAAAGTATTTTTAGTACTGAGAATGATTATTTCGTTATAGGTGATATATTCTTATTATTTCATTTATTATGTCTTTGTTTATATATGCACCGCTATTGCTTTGATATCCATCTATTAGCTCTTTTAATTCTTTTTTGCTAATTATTCCCTTCTCAAAAGCAGCACATAAAATGCCCAACGTGCCAGTCGAGTTTATTCCATACTTTTTACAGATTTTTCGTACTGGTTTATCATTTGAAACACAAATAATTTTTTCTTGGAGTGCTATTGAAATTACAAGTCTATCATAAACTGAAAGAGCTTTGAACTTTTTTAGCTCCTGAAAAAAACTATATCCCTCTTCTGTTTCAAGATTTGCAATATCATATCCTAAATCCTTGAGTTTTTTAACAACCTCAGCTGGTAGCTCTTTTGATACAACGAAACCGGAGACAAAGACTTTTGAAAACCTGAAGAGGAATTTCAAGATAGCTTAGCCTTTGAAAATCTATTATCACATTTGTATCAAGTATTGCTACTTTATCTATGAGTTTCTTAATCTTCTCTCTCATCCATCATCCACTTCTTTGCGTTCTCTCTTGCTTCTTCAACACTAATCCCAAGAAGTTCTGCCACCTTGTTAATTCCTATTTGTTCCTTCATAAAAAGCATTCTTACTATCTTCTCATGTGCAGTATTTTTTTTGAAGTAAGGCATTGGATCAGGTTCTTTTTTAGAGTAACCTTTCATGTTCAAGTATTTCAGCCATTTTTGATATTCTTTATCACTGATATATTCATAGTCGTTTAAAACATGCAAAAGGGCTTTTAAACTTACTCGCAAATCTTTTTTGATGTATATGAGATCATTCCATGATAACTGACTTTTGAGTAAGACAGAATACTTAGCAAGACTTTTCCGCGGAATCAAAAAATATCCTGCAAATTTGTCAGCAATTTTTTCGTAAATATTCCTGCGAGTAGACTGTAGAATAACTTGTCTGTATTGGTTTCTGTCAAATAAAATGTGAGCATACTCATGAACAATACTAAATATCTTTCTCTCTTCTGGAATGTTCTCATCATCGTTAATAACTATAAAACAACCCTTTTGGTCATGCAAAGCAGACACTCCAAACATGTCTGGCATATCAAATTTTTCAAAAATTATTCTTATTCCCTTATTTTCAAAACATTCAATGATTTCCTCTCCTCTGCTTTCACCAATGTTTAACCATTTTCTTTCTTCTAGTGCTATCTGTTCTATTTGAAGTTTTATCTCCTTTGATATTTGCTTTTCCTTAGAATCTATTTTGAGATTATACTGTTGTGGAAGATAGGAAATCTTTTCACCAGCAAGTTCATAAATCTCATAGACCCTGTTTATCAAATCACAGACTTTGTACTGAACGGTTGAGATAGATTCTTTATTTAAAACATGAGCCCTGAATAAAAAAGCCATTTCTTCATGTTTGTTTTCAAGAAAATAATCTAACGGCTTTCCAAAAAATTCAGCTATTTTGAAAAGCTTCTCGCTATCAATAATCACTTCACCTTCAAGGTATTTAGTCATAGTCTGCCTGGTAACTCCAATTAAATCTGCAAGTTGCTTTATCTTTACATTCTGTTTTTTCATTAAAGCGTGGATGTTATTCCCAATTACCTTTGCTAATGACATACTAACTCACTCTCATCAATTTTTTGTTATAAATATTTTACACTATTTGAACTATCGTTGCAATAAAAATGTTAATTTTATTTAACATTCTAATTTGCATCGCTACTTAGTTTTTTAAATGCAGCAGTAGACAAAATTGAGCAGATCGAAAATAAAAATCTAATCGTTAAAGCAGCTATTAGCTTTATTGAAAAAAACTATAACAAGAACATTACATTAGAAAGTGTTGCAAAAGAGGTATATGTAACACCTGCGTATTTGAGCATTCTATTTAAAAGAGAACTGAAAATTAATTTTGTTGATTACCTGCATAAAATCAGAATTCAAAAAGCCCAAGAACTTATGAAAAATCAAAATTTAAAGACATATCAGGTTGCAAATATGGTTGGCTTTTCTGATGAGAAGTATTTTTCTCAAGTTTTCAAAAAGTATACCGGACTTACACCAAGTCAGTTCAGGGAGAGCCTGCTTTGAAATTTATCATGCCTTATACACAAGCTCTCCCTTAGCATATACCTCTTTTACATTTAAATTCTCATCCATCAATATAAAATCTGCCGAAAATCCTTCTTTTATCGCACCGCACTTAAGTGAAAAAAGTTTTGATGGATTGTAAGTTGCTGCCATGAGAGCATCTTCTAATTTAATTCCGATTTTTACCAAGTTCTTTATTGCCTTATCAATTGTCAATGTGCTGCCAGCAATGGTGCCATCAGTTAATCTACAAATTCCATTTTCAACTTTTACTCTTAGGCTTCCTAAACTGTATTCACCATCACAAAGGTCTGTGGCAGCAATAGAATCACTGATTAGTATAATGTTCTCTGCACCTTTTAGTTTGTATGTAAGTTTAACAATCTCAGGTGACAGGTGAATAAGGTCGCAAATTATCTCCACTTTTATATCGCTCAAAAGCGCATAAGTTGTAATAGAATTCTGTCTGTGATGTAGCTGTGGCATTGCGTTGAAAAGGTGAACAATATTTTTTGCACCAAGCATGTGTGCTTGCGCTGCCTCATCAAAACTGCTATTTGTGTGACCAAGCGAAATGTTAATACCTTTCTTCGCTGCTTTTGAAAAAAACTCAACAGGATTTTCAAGCAGCTCTGGTGCAAGCGCAATGTCAATAATTTTTTCTTCACAGTTAGAAATCAATTCTTCTAACTTCTCAGCTGTTGGCCTTTGCAAAAATCTCTCATCATGTGCACCTTTCTTTGCAGGGTTTATAAATGGCCCCTCTAAGAATATCCCGGGGATGTTTAGCTTAAAATTTGGGTCTTTCTTTGCCTCTTTGATAGCTTTTGCAAGTCTATATATGTTTTCAAACGGAGCCGATACAATTGTTGGCAGAATAGTTGTAACACCATGTTTAAAATAGTAGTTTTGGATAGTTTTTAAATCATTCTCTGTAGTATCAAAAAAATCAACTCCACCAATACCATGTGTGTGTTTGTCAACAAATCCAGGTGATAATATAAAATCTCTTCTGTCTATAATCTCATCTTTTCCAGTATCAATTCCTTTTTGCGTTCCCAGAATTATTCCATCTTCTACAACCAAGACATTGTCTTCGATAAAAGAATGCCCATTGAAAATCTTTTTGGCCAAAAACTTTTTTCTCATTTTTAAAACACCTCAAAATATACTTCTAACTTTCTTCCAGTTCTAAGCTAACTTTGCCAGCTGCTGCCCAAAACCTTTCAACAATCCTATCAAGCCCTTCCTTTTTCCTCTCTTTACACCACAGCCTGCAGTAATAACTTCCAAGTTCAATTAAATCACTTGCTGTCACTGTATTCTCAAGCCTTTTTATCGCTACCCTTATAGCCTGTCGGATAAATGCTAAATCTTCAGGAAGATTTGCATCAATAGCCTTTTGCAAAGCTTCTTCAAAACACCTTTTTAACCCTCGTTTCTCAGAAGTCCCCATTTGCACAACCTCTTTGCTTCCATACAACAGACCTTTTATATTATTTGCAATTTTCGACATACCAAAAACTTTTCGTACATCAAGTAGCTTTTCGCTTTCACCAGAAAGAACAATATAACTTTTTTCCCAATCCCCATCACCTTCAGCAAGCTCAATTGTAGCAACAAGAAGCGGATATAAAAAACTAAACAAACACTCCTGACCATCATCACCCCAGGATGTCACCAAAAAGCCTTGAATGCCTTTTTCCTTTGCTGCATCAATAAAGTTTTTTATGTTCTCAATTGCTACTTCAAAGTCAGGATAAAACCTGTTCCAATTAGAAAAACCTGGACACACTATCTGATTTGATTGATAATTCTTTCCAAGACTTTCAATCCTGTTTATAAAATGCTCCTTGGGCATTGCTGCATAGTCCCAGTTGGCTAAAATTGTCCTTTGCCATATATCGCTTTGCAAAAGCTTCTCCCATACCTTCCTTTCATCAGGCCTCAGAAACATGCCTGTTAGCATATCTCCCCACATGATAGGAATCTTTCTGTATTTTTCTACCATATCTATCATGTTTTTGTGATGTTCTTCATATAACTTTGGCCCTTCAAATATCCAATTCTTTTCCAAACTTTTTCCCCTTCCAAGTGCCCATGTCTCATCCCCGCCAATGTGAACGTACTTAGATGGGAAAAACTCTATGACTTCTTCTAAAAGTTCATAAGCAAATCTTTTTGCTTCTTCATTCGACAAGTCGAGGCATCCTTCTCTTGGCAAATACCATTCACTGTATTTGGAGTACTCTGGAATTGATAAAATATTCTCCATATGACCTGTTAACTCTAAAGATGGAAATACTTCAATTCCAAGATTTTTGCCGTACTCTATAATTTCTTTTAACTCCTCTTTTGTTAATCTTCCTCTACCTGCACCTATCTTAGGATGTTTTTCCCATGGAAAAAGGTCTTCAAAGTATATTGCAAAGTAGTTGTATTTTAGCAAAAATAGCCATCTCAATATGTTTTTAAAAGTTGATACACTGGGCACTCCGCCCCTTGCAATATCAAGATGAAAGCCTCTAAAAGAAAATCTAAATTCCTCTTCTACTGTGACTTGCGGCAGTGCATCTTTTCTTTGAATTAAGAGCTGAACTATGGTGGCATAAGCAACATTAACATTTCCCCAGACATTTACTTTTTTGTCCTCTATTGAAATACCTGTTCCAGGTCTTTCGACAATCTCTATCCTCCATGAGCCTTTTGGTATTGAAAACTCCCTTGAAATGAAATCTGGAAAGTTTTCAAAACCATCGAAGTCAAACCATTTCCCTGTGAAATCAAGTTTTTTAGGCTTTGGAACAATTTTAAACATTTTCTGGTATCTCCCTTCTGCAAGCAATTTTTATGCTTTGTCAAAAATTATCTGCACCCCAAAAGAGAAATTTATTTGGCTCTCTTGTCAGGATACTTATCAGTTTTTCAGTTGAATCAACAAGTAAGCCTTCCAGCTTGAAAGGAGTAATAAGATTTACCATCAAACTATTGTCTTTAAACTCAGTACACCCAGTAAGTTCAAGGCCAATTGCCTTTGGATATTTAATTGCTTCTGCATCTTCATTGTTTATGATAAATTTTATAAACTCCATCAAAGGTATCTCTTTGTTTGATAAGTCAGAGCAGCCATATTCCAGTATAACTATTTCTTTGCCACTTTTTCTATAAAACAAATATGCAGCCAATCTCCCCTCAATAAAATATCCTAAACTTATCTTTGGTTCAAACTTAACCCAGCCAAGCCAATATTCCCTGTTTCTAACAACAGGGCCATTAAAATTAGCTGAGTATAGCTTGTAGATTTCATCTATAATTTCGACATTATTGTCTGACAAATTTATTTCTTTTACTTCCCCTGTTTGAGTAGTCTCAGATTCATAATATTTTTGAAAGGTATCTCTGTCAACCAAACAAAATTCGCGCGGCAGTACTTTATAGCCAAACTTGCCATAAAAATTGTGAAGCGATGCAAAAAGTATAGAAATAGAAAGCTTTTTCTCTTTCATTGTATCTATTGCCATGCAAAGAAGCTTTGATGCAAGATTCATTCCTCTGTACTTAGGTTTTGTACTTACCTCTCCTATTCCACCAACTGTTATCTCTTTCTCGTGAAAGTATATCTTTCTGTAAAATAATCTTACTGTACTTGCTATAATACTACCGTCTACTGCCACAAAAATGCTGCCAAGAACCAAAGAATTTTTTGTTATTTAATTCCATTAGGCATTTTGTGTGATATCCCCCTTGTGCTTGTTTGTGCATTTGCACTACAAAATCTTACCACAAGGGGGATATTTCTAATTTTTTCCGTAATTATTTCTACCTTCAATGGTTATATTTTTTATTCAATAGCCTCTATAAAGTTCACTCTGACGACTTTTTTTGAGGAATAGCAGATAATTTTTTATTTAAAAGATAATCTATTATAAAGACTCCTATTACTAAGAAGTAAATAACTTTTGTCCACAATTCAAACAAAATTATCCACCAATCATTGCTTATATACTTTTCTATTTCAAAATAACTTCCTGTAAGATCCCCGATCATTTTAACAAGTATGGATCCTGCTAATCTAATATCAATATCAAACTTTTCTACATTGAAAATAACCACCAATAACATAAATTGTACAAACATATAATAGGTATTCCAACATATTAATGATAAAAGAAGCTTTACTTTCTGAAATAATTCATTAACTCTACTTCCTTTTCTTTTTATTAAATAAATATTTATCATTTCATCTGGATGAGCTAACCATAAATAATTGAAAATAATCTGAAGTAAAAAAACTTGTAAAAACATAAAAGAAGAAAATACCTTATAGCAAGAACCTATATTAGGCTTGATCGCCTTAACTATACCAGGTCCAACAAATGTTACTATTAAAATGGATGTTGTCAAAAAAATAGTATATAAATTGAATAAAAAATAAACATCAATTACCTTTGAATTTACACCTGTTGTATATAATAAATTTACAAACTCAAATTGTTTTCTTAAAAGCCTTATTAACAATGTCATTAATATTATCCAAACAACGCAAGATAATAACCATATTAAAAAGCCTTTAAATTTGTTTTCTGAAAAATCTATAGAGACTATAAAAAGAATAACAAATAGGAATACAACAAAAATTAAAAGAAAAATAAAAAATATTTTCTGAACTTTATTTTTGGGATAGATATATTCAATATCCTCTATAAAAAGTTTTTTGAGTAATGAACCACAATAATAGAATATAACCAGTCCAAACAGAGAAACTACTCCTAACGCCCCCACCAACCATAGCCAAAATATTTCACCCATTATTCAAATCCCCCTTTTCATAAGCCATTATACTTTTTGTACTTTTCCTAAATATATTTTTTACCCCTTCACAGCACCGGCTATCATACCTTTTAAAAGTTTGTCTTGCAAAACAAAGTAAATTATTATGCTTGGTATTGCAGAGATTACAACTGCAGCAAACATTTTGGTAAGCTCAGCTCCGTACATTCCCCTAAAATTCAAAAGTCCAACAGGCAGTGTCATTTTTTCTGGTGTTTGTATCAAAACCAGGGGTATCAAAAGGTCGTTCCATGCACCGAGGAAATTGAATACTGCAATTGTCACAAAAGCGGGCATGGTCAATGGAAGAATAATCTTATAAAATATCTTGTAGACAGAACAGCCATCAATCAATGCTGCTTCTTCTAATTCGCGTGGGATTGTCTTGTAAAATCCAGTTAAAATAAAAATCGAAGTTGGGAGGGCAAATGCAACTGTTGGAATCAAAAGTCCTATGCGGGAGTCTAAAAGGTTTAGTTTTTTAAAGTTTATAAAAAGCGGAATTAATATTATTTGGATTGGGACCATAATTCCCGACAAAAAATAGTTCAAAACCTTTTGACTTGATCGCCATATCATCCTCTCAATTGCATATGCTGCCATTGAGCTTATAATAAGTGAAAAAATTACACTTACAGAAGAGATTATGAGACTGTTTATCGTAAACCTCTGAATTCCCATAGTCACCCATGCATCATAGTAATTTTTTAGTTGAAGTTTGGACAATTGTGGCAAACCAAAGGGATTTGCCAAAAAATCATTGTTGGTCTTTACCGAGTTGTACACAAGCCATATTAATGGAAATAATGTCAATATTGAATAAAAGGTCAAAAATGCGAATATTATTGCTTTTGCCACAGGAGAAAGTTTAATGTATTTTGCAAACACTTTCATACCACCTCACAAAACTTAGTACACTTCTTCTCTTTTAGCAGCAAACTTATTTATAAGAACAGTAACTAAAATGCTTACAACAAACAAAAAGGTTGACGCTGCACTGCCAAGACCATACTGAAGTTTGTTAAATGCTGTTCTGTAGATATATGTAGCGATTGTCTCAGAAGCAAAATCTGGACCCCCTTCAGTCATTATCCATGCCATGTCAAAGTACTTCAGTGAACCTGTGATAATTAAAACTATTGAAACTCTCAAGACAGGACGAATTTGAGGAATTATTATTTTAGTGACCATTTTCAGCCCTTGCGCACCATCAACAATAGCTGCTTCAATGATATCCTGTGATATTCCTGAAATAGCAGCAATATATAAAATCATATGATATCCTACCCACTGCCAGCATGTTGTGATGGACAGTGCAAGGATAACATATTTTTGTGAAAGCCACTCCTGCTGCAAAGAATCAAGGCCAATGCTCTTTAAAATTGAATTTATAAGCCCAAAGTCATAGTTATACACAAAAAACCATAATATTCCTATTACAGCACTTGATAAGATATTAGGTATAAAAAAAGCATTCTGAAAGTATTTCCTTCCTTTTGTTATGTTAACTATGCACAAAGCCAGGAAAAGCCCTAAGGTGACCTGAAAAATTAATGAAAGTACTGTTATTTCAATTGTGTGCCAAATTGAGGATAAAAATATTCCATCAGAAAACAGTTCTTTATAATTTTCAAAGCCCACATAAGTCATTGTAGATAGCATATCCCATTTAAAAAGGCTCATATAAAATGAATGCAAAATAGGAAGAGGAATAACCAGTGTAAAAAGTATTAGTGCTGGTGCAATGAATATAGCAATAGCAAGTTTATTTCCAAATGCTCTTTCCAATTTTTTCACCTCTTCTTTTTTCTATTTAGGCTTTTTGTCTTATCTTGCTATATTTAGAATGAGCCGAAGAGCACATTCAACTCTTCGGCTCACAATTTTTTATTTTTTCATCTCTTTTTTAGCAATCTCTGCAAGTTTTTTGAATGCCTCAACAGGGTCTTTCCCAAGATAGATTGACTGGATTGTGTTGTTAAATCCATCGCCAATTATTGGTCCAAACATGACATCATAGTATGTGAATGAGTCTTTTGTGTTCTGGTCCTTTAATAAATTCAAAACCTCAAGATACAGACCTGTAACTTTCTTTGGGTCGGGATTTACTTTTACTGTTGGGAAATACCCTGCTTTTTCAGCCAGCAGGTCCTTTGCATATCTCTGTTCAGATAAAAGTTTTAGCCATGCAGCAGCAGCCTGTTTGTTCTTGCAGTTTGAACTTACTGCAATGACCTGTTCAATTCCTGCGAGGAAGTTATTTACATTGCCTTTTCCACCTTCTATTGCTGGCCATTTGAATGCACCTACATATTTCTTGACTGGTGATTGAGTTGACAGATACCCAACATCCCATATTCCCATAACATACATCGCAGCTTTTCCTTGGTCAAATAGATTTCTTGCTGCAACATAATCTAAGCTTGTTGCACCTTTTGGGAAAGCACCAAGTTTGACAAGCTCCTGTATCTTCTTGCCTGTCTCAATAAACGCTTTGTCTGTCCATGCGTTTGGATCTTTTTGAACTTTTCTGTAAGCTATCCGGGTCTATTCTGTTTGCAATATACTCTGCATACATTGCCAAGATCCACGGGTCTCTTGCATCAAGCGCAAATGGTATTATTTTGTTTTTAGTCAAAACCTTTATAACATTTACAAGCTCTGACCATGTCTTTGGAGGTGTAAGTTTGTATTTTGCAAAGATTTGTTTGTTGTAGTATATAACTGTTGCAACTCTTATCTGAGGAATACCATAGATTTTGCCGCCAAAAGTTGTCAGGTCAAAAACGCCATTGACATACCTGTTTTTCCATTGTGGGTCTTTGTTCATGATGTCGCTAATTGGGAAAAGCCTTTTTGCATCTACATATGGTTTCATCTTACCAGCTGCCCACATGTTGAGAATATCTGGTGGATTGTTTGCTGCCATTGCTGTTTGGAGCTTTGTTTTGTACTGCTCACCTGGAGTGTACACAGCCTTGATTTTCACACCGTACTTGTTAGTAGAGTTAAACTCTTTGATAGCCTGCTCATACACCTGTTTTATAGTGTCAGAGTCAGAAACCCAGCTCCAGAATGTAAGCTCATTTGTTGCACCTTGTACCTTTTTTTCACCCATTTGGCCGACTAAAACAACTGAAAATGAAAAGACCACTAAAATAGCTAAAGCCACAACTTTTAACCACTTTTTCATTTAAAATTTACCTCCTTTTATTTTTGTTTTTCACTTTTAATTTTAGTGTGAAATGCCCAATAGCCTATATAGACAAACACAACTTTTTTGTTTAAATTTTTAACCTCGATTGTTTTTCCAAAGCTTGTTTCTTCCACTCAATAGGTGTCATACCATACACTTTTTTGAATACTTGGCTAAAATACTGGGCATCTGAAAATCCAACTGCCTCAGCAATTTCGTAATGTTTTAAGCTGGATGTTTTCAAAAGCTTTTCTGCTTTTTTGAGCCTCACTTCAGTGAGTATCTCTTTAAAAGTTTTTCCAGTTTTGTTTTTCAAAAGTCTGCTAAGATACACAGGGTGAAGATGGACATACTCTGCTACATCATTCAAGCTTATTTGTTTTGAACAATTTGCAAAAATAAAGTCAAAGACCATATCAATTATGTTTTTGTTCTCACAGGAATCTAAACATTGCTGCCTACTATGCTCAGCAGCTACTTTTTCAACCGCTTTTTTCACAGTTTCTAAAACTTCTT
>NZ_CP116337.1:2346166-2347718 GCF_028198085.1 Caldicellulosiruptor sp. DIB 104C
GCGTTTGGATCTTTTTGAACTTTTCTGTAAGCATCCGGGTCTATTCTGTTTGCAATATACTCTGCATACATTGCCAAGATCCACGGGTCTCTTGCATCAAGCGCAAATGGTATTATTTTGTTTTTAGTCAAAACCTTTATAACATTTACAAGCTCTGACCATGTCTTTGGAGGTGTAAGTTTGTATTTTGCAAAGATTTGTTTGTTGTAGTATATAACTGTTGCAACTCTTATCTGAGGAATACCATAGATTTTGCCGCCAAAAGTTGTCAGGTCAAAAACGCCATTGACATACCTGTTTTTCCATTGTGGGTCTTTGTTCATGATGTCGCTAATTGGGAAAAGCCTTTTTGCATCTACATATGGTTTCATCTTACCAGCTGCCCACATGTTGAGAATATCTGGTGGATTGTTTGCTGCCATTGCTGTTTGGAGCTTTGTTTTGTACTGCTCACCTGGAGTGTACACAGCCTTGATTTTCACACCGTACTTGTTAGTAGAGTTAAACTCTTTGATAGCCTGCTCATACACCTGTTTTATAGTGTCAGAGTCAGAAACCCAGCTCCAGAATGTAAGCTCATTTGTTGCACCTTGTACCTTTTTCACCCATTTGGCCGACTAAAACAACTGAAAATGAAAAGACCACTAAAATAGCTAAAGCCACAACTTTTAACCACTTTTTCATTTAAAATTTACCTCCTTTTATTTTTGTTTTTCACTTTTAATTTTAGTGTGAAATGCCCAATAGCCTATATAGACAAACACAACTTTTTTGTTTAAATTTTTAACCTCGATTGTTTTTCCAAAGCTTGTTTCTTCCACTCAATAGGTGTCATACCATACACTTTTTTGAATACTTGGCTAAAATACTGGGCATCTGAAAATCCAACTGCCTCAGCAATTTCGTAATGTTTTAAGCTGGATGTTTTCAAAAGCTTTTCTGCTTTTTTGAGCCTCACTTCAGTGAGTATCTCTTTAAAAGTTTTTCCAGTTTTGTTTTTCAAAAGTCTGCTAAGATACACAGGGTGAAGATGGACATACTCTGCTACATCATTCAAGCTTATTTGTTTTGAACAATTTGCAAAAATAAAGTCAAAGACCATATCAATTATGTTTTTGTTCTCACAGGAATCTAAACATTGCTGCCTACTATGCTCAGCAGCTACTTTTTCAACCGCTTTTTTCACAGTTTCTAAAACTTCTTCTTTGGTAAATGGTTTTAAGATATAATCCACAACACCAAGTTTAATTGCTCTGTGGGCATACTCAAATTCTTTATAACCACTCATAAGTATTACATAAGGATGTTTTAGTCTACTGTGTACAAACTCTGCTAAATCAAGTCCATCCATAATTGGCATTCTGATATCCGTCAGAATTATATCCACGTTTTCTGTTATCAGGACATTTAAAGCTTCTTCGCTACTATCAATACCGATGACTTTATTAATCCCAATGCTCTCCCAATCTACGGTTTTTACAAGCCTTTCTAGCAAGATTTCTTCATCTTCCACTATCAAAAGAGTGCACATTTTCCTTCTCCTTCTTCACAA
>NZ_CP116337.1:2347818-2598451 GCF_028198085.1 Caldicellulosiruptor sp. DIB 104C
TGCATCTACATATGGTTTCATCTTACCAGCTGCCCACATGTTGAGAATATCTGGTGGATTGTTTGCTGCCATTGCTGTTTGGAGCTTTGTTTTGTACTGCTCACCTGGAGTGTACACAGCCTTGATTTTCACACCGTACTTGTTAGTAGAGTTAAACTCTTTGATAGCCTGCTCATACACCTGTTTTATAGTGTCAGAGTCAGAAACCCAGCTCCAGAATGTAAGCTCATTTGTTGCACCTTGTACCTTTTTTTCACCCATTTGGCCGACTAAAACAACTGAAAATGAAAAGACCACTAAAATAGCTAAAGCCACAACTTTTAACCACTTTTTCATTTAAAATTTACCTCCTTTTATTTTTGTTTTTCACTTTTAATTTTAGTGTGAAATGCCCAATAGCCTATATAGACAAACACAACTTTTTTGTTTAAATTTTTAACCTCGATTGTTTTTCCAAAGCTTGTTTCTTCCACTCAATAGGTGTCATACCATACACTTTTTTGAATACTTGGCTAAAATACTGGGCATCTGAAAATCCAACTGCCTCAGCAATTTCGTAATGTTTTAAGCTGGATGTTTTCAAAAGCTTTTCTGCTTTTGAGCCTCACTTCAGTGAGTATCTCTTTAAAAGTTTTTCCAGTTTTGTTTTTCAAAAGTCTGCTAAGATACACAGGGTGAAGATGGACATACTCTGCTACATCATTCAAGCTTATTTGTTTTGAACAATTTGCAAAAATAAAGTCAAAGACCATATCAATTATGTTTTTGTTCTCACAGGAATCTAAACATTGCTGCCTACTATGCTCAGCAGCTACTTTTTCAACCGCTTTTTTCACAGTTTCTAAAACTTCTTCTTTGGTAAATGGTTTTAAGATATAATCCACAACACCAAGTTTAATTGCTCTGTGGGCATACTCAAATTCTTTATAACCACTCATAAGTATTACATAAGGATGTTTTAGTCTACTGTGTACAAACTCTGCTAAATCAAGTCCATCCATAATTGGCATTCTGATATCCGTCAGAATTATATCCACGTTTTCTGTTATCAGGACATTTAAAGCTTCTTCGCTACTATCAATACCGATGACTTTATTAATCCCAATGCTCTCCCAATCTACGGTTTTTACAAGCCTTTCTAGCAAGATTTCTTCATCTTCCACTATCAAAAGAGTGCACATTTTCCTTCTCCTTCTTCACAACTTTATCCCAAGGAAGCTGTATAATAATCTTTGCCCAAAACCCCACTTTACTTTTAATTTCAAAATCAAAGTCTTCCTTATATAGAAGTTTTAATCTCTTTATGATATTTGGAATTCCAATACCATCGTTCGAGGCATTTTTTATCTTTTCAATTTTTGCATGTTCAATTCCACAGCCATTGTCAACCACCTCAAGCTTGAGTCTATTTTCTATTTTCCTTGCTCTTATCAAAATTTTTGCATCCCCATTTTTGTTTTTAAATCCATGGACAACTGAATTTTCTACAAGCGGCAAAAGTAAATGCCGGGGAATTTCTGCCTTCAAAACTTCTTCCTGGCTATATACTATCCTGTAGCTGAGCTTTCCAGAAAATCTTATTTTCATAATGGTAAGATAGTGTTCTATCTGCTTGATTTCATCTGCCAAAGAAATTGTTGACTTATTTATTGCCATATTTGATCTCAAAAACTTTGCAAGTGACACAGCAACCACTGAAACGTCTTTGCATCTTCCAAGCTCAGCTAAGGCATTTATGGTATCTAAGGTGTTGTACAAAAAGTGTGGATTTAGCTGCATGTACAAAAGGTTTATCTCTGCATTTTTCCTTGCTATCTCTTCTTCGTACACCCTTATGACAAGCTCATCTATTCTCTTTAGCATTTGATAAAATGAGTTTAGCAAATCTCCTATTTCATCCTTGCGGGCAATTTTGATGTTATTTTTAAGCCTTGAATGTTCTAAATTTCTCATCTGGTAAATGAGCCTTGTTATAGGAGCTGTAATATTTTCGGAAATAAAGAACAAAAACAAAATTGCAAAAATGGCAAGAAATGAAAAACTCAATATTAAAAGCCGTTTTGTGTACGAAAAGTTATTCAGAAGAGAACTTTCTGAAACTATGTAAATTATTTCCCAATTAAGATCTGGTATAGTTTCTTCAAAGAAAATTATCTTTGGAATGAGCTTGGTCTCATCTTTTAAGATCAATTTTTCAATGATACTTTCAAATTTGTCTGTTGTCTTGAATATGACCTTATTAGAACTTCTATCGGCAACATAAAATCCACCCTCTGTCAGATGATATTTTTCTATTACATCTTTCAAAAAGTCCAAGCTGAAACTTACTATCATCTCACCAACAGGCTGAATCTTATCTCTTGAGAAAAGTTCACATCCAACTACATATACACCTCTTGTTTTGTCATAACCGCCATTTACATACTTTCCTTCTTGCTTTACTATTTCATCGAAAAAACCTTCTTTGATTTGTTTATCATTCTCATATGGCACATCACCCTGGAGCTTTGAGAAAAAGTATATTTCTTTGCTCTTGTTTATAATTTGAACTGACTGAACAATTTCTTTTGTTGAGATATACTGGCTTATCTTTGTCAAGATGTTAGTATACAGAAAAGAATCTTGGGGATCTGTATATCTTGCAAAAGTCTTTCCAATGTCTGACATGAGACCATCGTCCATGATAAAGTCATATTTTATGCTGTTGAGCTCTTCAAGAAAATTTTGAACCTCTTTAGCAGCATTTTCAAAGAGAACTTGGTTATAAATGGTGAATTTGCTCAATGTTGAGTTTTTAAGGGAGGTATAAGATAGAACAAATATCAAAGACATTGGAACAAGTATTAAAATCACAAAAGCTATCAAAAGTTTGTTTTTAAGCTTTATATCGTTCCACTTTCCCAAAAGCTTTTTAATCATTTTTCATCTCTCTCCTGACACCAAATGTCAAAAAGACTACACCACCGACTTCAAAAACAGACGGCAGTGTAGTCTTCTTATTGATCTACAAAAGAACCTCTATTTTCTTGCACATGCCTTTTCTGATCTCATAAGAATATGGTTCTTGCACTTCCTCACCTTCAATTTCAACCACTTTATCATCAAAATGCAGAATATACTTTGAAATTTTTACATCTTTGTCATATGTGTTAAGCCTGCGCGGATTATGATAAATAACCAGTGTTCTGCCAAATAGAACTGCTGCTAATTGATTTTTACCTAAAACTATGGTTTGCCTGTTGCCATTTACTATAATCTCAACTTCTCTTTCTTCTTCTGTAAACATCCAGCCCGGAAGTTTTGGAGACAGTTTAAAAATTAGTTCTCCATTTTTGTATTCAAATAGTTTTTCACCAAACAGCATAATCAGCTCCATATTTAAAAACTCTGTGGTCGTGCCAGAAAGCCTTGCAACAAAACCTGTACCCCAGATGCTTTTGTCAGGATTGCTTGAGCTTGCAATAAATGAGGAATTTTCAAATATTGATCTTCCATAAACCGCTGGGTCCATATACGGTGGCAAAGCCATTTTGAAGTCTTCAAAAAACTCTGTGTAAAGTCCGCCCTTTAGCAGCTCAAGCAGGTATTTGTATTCCATGTGCATGAAAATGGATTCATTTTCAAGCCAGCCAGGTGTAAATGCTTTTATCCTTCCAAGCTGATTTGGCTGATTCACCAGGCTTTCGTTTGTCTTGTACATTTTGAGCACTTTGTCGTAAAGGTCACTTTCTTTAACGCTTTGATAAATTTTTCTTTTTGTGTCTATATCGTCAATTACCTTCATTGCTCTTACCTGTGACTCCAAGAAGAATGCCACCTTTTTCTGCTCAAATTTCTTAATTTTAACCTCTTGCTTTTTCTCATCATACTCATATTCAACTGGCTGGTTTATAAAGTAGGTATAAAAAAGCCATTTTTCACTATCAAAAGCCTTTTCTTTTGCCTTTGAAAGTTTTCTTTCACAAAGATCCAAAAATTCCAAAAGATCTTTCCTGCATATTTTGGCCATGTTGCCACTTATCCCAAACCTTGTCTTGATCCTGTACTCCTCTTTGATAGCGTTGCTTTCCTCCCAGTACAAAAGCGTGTTTTCATGGTGATCTGTATCAGCAAGAAGATTTTTAAGTTTTACAAAGAACTCGAAAAGTTCTTCAAAGACTTCAATTTCCTTGACATCTTCAAGATAAACCTCAAAATACTTCTTGAGCATTCTTACAAGCCTTAAAAGCTCAAACGTCTCACACACAGACGAACCAAAAATTCCTGGAAGCCCGTTTAGTGCATCGTTCCAGCCAGGCTTTGATGCCTCCATCTCCACTCCAACACCAAATGGATCTAAGGTCGCCATTCTGTTCAGAAGTATTACTAAAAGCTTTTCAATGAGGCTACCTGTGTAAACATCACCTTGGCCACTGTAGGTTCTTACGTATCTTTTCCTGTCAGCACGAGAGTTTATGAGCTCTTGTTTTTCTTTGTCAAGCGCATATGCACCGTGCTGTTTTACTTTTCCATCTATAACCTTTATTTTTTCTCTTCTTGGTTTTACATAATGTTCATTGTCATAGTAATAATATTTTCTTTGCAAAAGCAGCTGCCTCATTTTATCAGGATATACGCTTTCAAAGTTTTCGATTAAATCTAAGTTGTAAGTAAAATGGTCTATCCAATAACCTTCACCAGGGTCTGCTTCAATTATTTTCTCTGAATTTACAAGGCAGCAGTTTACAAATTCTTCCTTTGATATGTTGATTTTTATATTATGGGTTTCTAAAAACTTTATAAGTTCATATGGCAAATAGTCTCTTTCAAAAAACCTTTTTAACTCTTCTTTGCCATTTACAATATACTTCTCCAGATGTTCAAGGTTATTTAATTTGTACTTTATACCTTTTACAACCAGAGGATTATAGCTATCAAGCTGAATGAGGCTCATGAAGTACCATACATTAAAGTCAAAAATGTCTGGGTTGAACAGAATATCGTTTCGCCTGTTCTGGTTGATGTCTCTGAAGTTCCCATTACCCTGGGAATAATATGTGTCTTGAATTTCAAAAAAGTTATAATCTCTTTCCAAATCCCCATGTTTTCGTGAAAACAGATATATAATATCCTTTTTGTCATCATGATCAATTGTGAAAGGCACACCGCCGCGCAAGATATTGTCAAGATAGCACATTTTGGCATATTCATCTAATTTTTTGTCTGAAGTCACAATTGTATTGTTTGCAACAATAGCATCAATTATAGCTTTGTTCTCTTCAAACGCTTTGTCAAAAAACTCAGAAGAGCAAATAGAATCAACAAAGCAGTTTAGTTCATCAATGCTTTTTGCATGTCCTATGATGCTGCATAAAATCAAAGTCTGCTGTGGATCTAAAGTCCTCTTTGCATAAGCAAAAGCGCAACATGTCTTGTTTGCAAAAATCTGATTTGATATATCAAGCCTATCTGAAAAGATAAACTCATAAGGCTTTGCTATTTCTGAGCTTATTCCAAAAATAATTTTTGGGTCAATTATAACATCGCATCTTTCAAAGCCGCCCTGCGTATTGTCAAAGCTTACAAAGAAATTCCCCTCTTTTATTTCAAAAACTTCTGTTGTGTCCTCAGAAGATGAATGAAATCTAAAGTATGGAGCTTTTTTGTCTAAATTCTCAACAAAATTCCATGCCTCACTTGTCCTGCTCATGTTCTTCAGAGCAAAGTCACTTTTACCGTATGGAACAATCAAGGCAAGCCCATCTAAAGCTTCAATATCTACAGGCCTTTGTGAGATATTTGTTACTTTTATCTCCCTCACAAGAGAAGCTACATTCTTGTTTGGAAGTGTGTAATACCTCACTTCTGTCTTGATGCCAATATTTGTATTCTCTTCGTAAATCTCAAGATGGTCAGCAAAAATGGACATCTTGCTTTTTGCAAAATTGAGTAGATTCTCTGTTTGAAAAGGCTCATAAAAGAGGTTTTTGTTCAGTTTCAAAAAAGTCCTAAACCCGTGTGTTGCCGCAAGCCTGTAAGCCTTGTCGGCTGGCAAAAATTCTAAAATTGCCCCGTCTTTGTTCTTTGTTCCGAACGACACTATACACTGCCCTCTGTTCACATAAAAGCACCAAAGTGGAATTCCAAATATACCTGCAATCCCGGGCAAAAAACTCGAGAATGGTTTTGAAAGCTGATAGTTCTCTATACAAAATGAGTTTGTTTTCTCGTCATAATAGTACCTTGGATTTGCTTGCAATTTTTTTTGCCTCCTTCTTTTTAATTTAAAAAATACAGGAAAATACAGGGTTGCAAGACTTCTTTTGCCTTGCAACCCTTTCTTACAAAATCGCAATATCTTATCTGGTTTTATTTTTACTGATCGCTTACAACAGTCAATGTTACATCATTAAGGTATATATCAAGTGGAAGAGGAGGGTACTGATTATTTATTGGTCCAAACTCAAATACAACCTTTGTCACATCTGTTGGCTGCGTAACTTTAAATCTGAGAGTATACTCTTGCTGTTGAGTTCCAATATCAAATACAGTTGTTGGTGCATATGGGATAAACCACGGGTCAGATGTCAGCTCTTTTCCAATGTTTACCTGAATTTTTGTATTTTGTGATGCGTTCATCTTGAACTTAAGCTCATAGGTAAGTCCGTTTTCAAGCGTGAGGTTCTTTCTTGCAACCTGTGCACTATATGGCTTCTGCCCAACAGAATTTAGATGAATCTTCAATTTACCATTTTCCACTGTCACTTGCATATCTGATACACCTGACCACCGGTCACCGCTCCAGTATACCCACTCGCCCACGCCTGTGTCGAATGTCCCATCTGGTATTAACTGGTCACCAATTTTTTGAGTATGAGGTACTGGCTGTGTTGGCTGTTGTGGGATTGAATCGATGACTTCTATCTGGATATCATCAAAGTATACATCAAATGGTACAGTTGAAAATCCATCTACCTTGCCTATCTCAAATGTAAGCTTTGCATTTGTATCTGTTTCATTGTTCATGGCAAAGTATACTGCATATTCTACCATTTCAGTTGTGATATCTATTGTTTTCTTCGGCATGTACTCAATAAACCACGGGTCAGATGTCAGTGGCTTGCCAATTGCAATGTTGATCTTCCTCGCAACCGACGACCTTGCTTTAAATGAAATCTTGTAATTTTTGCCATTTACTAATGGAATTCCTTCTCTGTAGATCTGCGGATCCCATGGATCGTTGCCAACTGAGCTTACACTAACCTTTAACTCTCCATTTTCAATTGTTGTTGTAACATTGTTGCCAGCAGACGACCACCATTTCCAATTATTGAGGCTGTCTGGTGTGTCAAAACTGCCATCTGGCAAGAGCTTATCTCCTACAAACTGCTGCGGTTCAGTAGGACTACCACCTGTGATTTCTTCTGCCACATTTCTTTCAAAGTATCCGCAGTTTTCTGATACTTCAGCAATTCTTACATTGTCGATTGTAACTGTATGAGCCATTTCCAGCGGGTTTTTGCCATTTGGCGACATTGTCCCAAGCCCTATTACAAGTCTTATATCCGACCTTGTTGCATCCATTACAAAATCGAATGTGTAATTTTTCATCTCTGTTGTGAGCGGTACATACCTTTCATGATGCCCATAGTATGTTGAGTCGTCAATCTTTATGAACATATCTCTTGGTGAACTTGACTTTGCATCAAAGGAGATTCTATATACTTTTCCACTCTCAAGTGCCATTGGCCCTTGGATAATCTGTATGCTCCAGAATGCCAGCCCTAAATTAGTGATAGATGCTTTTAGCTGTCCGTTTACAACAGAGATACTACCAGACCCACCATTGCCAATCCAGTTATCCCATTTGTCAAGCCCATTTGAGAAGTCACCGTTTGCAATCATGTTTGGAGATATCTCTACATAGTCCAAATCGAGATTGTCAGCAGTAATTTGAACCTGGTGATTGCCTGCATCAAAGTATACACTGTCTGTTACAATCGCCCACTGGCCGTTTGTTGGAGCAACTTGAGTGTCGTACACCGCAGCACCAACTGAAAGCTTTAATATACTATTTTGCTGGGATCTTACTTTATATGAAACAACATACTCTCCACTTCTTGGAATATTGACATTAAATCCTGCACTGCCACCTTGACCAAATGTAACATACTGGCCGAGGTTCTGAGCACCAGCTATAGTACCAAAGTTTTCTGCCTGGACTGTCACAAAGCTTGACGGCAGGATTTGCTTCAGTGAAACATTGTCAATTCCAACATTTACTCTTGAGCCACCCACATCAAACACAAGCTTTGCTTTCAAGTCTTGAGGCAAAGTTTCATTTGTTTTAATGTTCAATCTATAATCTGCCCAATCTGTGCCAAGTGTTACTGTCTTTGCCTCTGAGATAGGTGTATAGTTTTGGCCTGAAATATAAATTTGAATTTGCCTTGATGATTCAAACGCCTTTGCCCTAAAAGTAAGCAGATAATTAGAGTTTGGCTCAACTTTTATATTGGATTGAACAAGCCTGATGTCAGAAAAACTGCCGCCACCATTTGTTATTGTGGTCTTGAAATATCTATCTTCTGGCTTTGTTCCTATCTGGTATGTTGCATTTGCAACTGTTGACTTTACAAACTCCCATGCAATAAATCTATCATCACCTTGGTCAAATGTGCCGTTGTAAATAAGGTTCCCGTTTGGCAATGGTTCTTTAATAGCATTCGGATTTTGCAAGTTATATTCAACTAACTTGACATCATCTAAATACACAGGCAATGTACTCAAGCCCACATTAAATTCTATCCTTGCCCTTGCATATGTGTTGCTTTGCATTGTGAAGATGTATGAATATTCTTTCCACTCTGTATCGAGGTTAAATGTTTTTACTGCATAGTCAACCCAGGTAGTGCCATTGTCGCCTCCACCACTTGAGAGCTTTACCTCAATGGTACGTTTGCCATCGCTCTTTGCTCTAAATGACAGCTTATATGTCTTACTTTTTATCAAGCATATCGGCCTTTGAACAAGTTGAACAGAATATGTCTGACTACCGGGTTGTGTTATGGTTATCTTTATGCTATTGTTAATATTTTCTATGGTACCATTTCCACCAAACTGGTCAAGATGCAAGAACTGCCAGTAATCTGTGTATGGAACACCTGCTATGCCATCAACATCTGGACTATCTACATCAAAACTGCCGTTATAGACAAGATTTCCATCGCTAAGCGGTGGCCTTGCATCAGCAGGATAGCTTGTATCAACAGGAGGTTTTGTAACTCTTTCACTGTAAGTTACACCAATCCTCTTATATACTTTTACATAATCAACCTCCATTCTCTGTGGGAAGTAATCAGCATTTTCTGGTGGATACCCTGGCCAGTTACCACCAACAGCAACGTTGAGAATAAGGTAAAATTCTCTGTCAAACGGTGCAGGATAGGTATAGTCAAATGCCTCGTTTGATGATCTTGAGAACCAATCGCTTGTCTTGTAATACAATATGTTATCCACGTACCATCTTATCTCGCCCGGCTCCCACTCGAGTGCAAATACGTGGAAATCATCTGAGAACTTCTTGCCATCAGGCAATGTATAGCTGCCACCATGATAAGTGTGAGGATTACCATAGTGGATTGTTCCATAAATCTTGTTGGGCTCCTGCCCCAAAAGCTCCATTATATCAATCTCACCACAGGCTGGCCATCCACCATATATGTTCAAATCCTCTGGCATCATCCAGATAGCCGGCCACACACCCTGACCTTCTGGAAGCTTAGCTTTCACCTCAACTCTTCCATAGGTAAACGCAAACTTGCCTTGTGTTGTGAGCTTTGCTGAAGTATAAGGACTTCCTTGATAATTTTCTTTTCTTGCCTCAATTATAAGCTTTCCATTTTCCACTCTTGCATTCTCAGGCCTGTCTGAATAGTACTGAAGTTCATTGTTGCCATAACCACCAGCACCAATTGTAAAGTTCCATTTTGTTGTATCAATTGAGCTTCCATTAAAGTCATCTTCCCACACAAGCTGCCAGGTTGGCTGGGGTTGCTGGCCTTCTTGCTGGCTTTGCCCTGTCTGGCCACTGCTACCTCCTATATTTGAAGAAGTTCCACTTGAAAAAGTTGGCTGTGAAGCAGCCTCTTTTTGAGCCTCCTCATTAGCTGTTAAAGCTTCTTTAGCTACTACCTCGCTTATATTCACTTTTTCGCCTTTTGGTAAGCTCTTTCCATTTACAACAACACCATCTGAGAATATAGAAGCTTCATTTACTTTCCCTTGGCTTGTTACATTTACACTTTTAGCAAGAGCTTTAACAATGAGCTTTGCAACAGTTGATTCTTTATCAATATTTAAATCACCATTGCTATTTAACTCAACACTGTCAATCTTTGTCTTAGCCACTGAAAGCTTGAAATTTTGCGCAAGGTCATTTACTACCAAATTCTTTATTTTAGCACTTTGAATATTTATATTGCTGTTGGGGGAATTGACATAAAGTGCTTCACAGTTTGCCCTGATTTCAACATCCGCAGGTTGGTTTCCACTTTGTTTTAATGTAATAAACTTAATTGAACTTTCTTCGGAAACCTGAGTAATTTTTGATGCTGACATAACAACTATATTCTCAACTTGGCTGTTTTGCCCCACTTCAATATTTGTCTTTGAAAGTTTGCTGTCAACAACTATTTCTCCAACCTTTGTGTTTACAAGCTTGACAGAATTTTCCCCACCACCAAATACAAACAATTTTCCGCCTTCTATTGTCACATTGTTCAAAGTAACAGAACCTTCACCCACACTTTGATTTATATACACGTTACCTTTTATCAAGGAATCTTTGATTTCAACATCACCACTATTGACAATTACAAATCCCTCGCTCTTTGATAAAGTATATACTCCGGGTTTTGTGACTATCAATGAAGCAATTTTACTCAAAAGTTTAACTACCTCCGCCCTCGTAATTTCCTTTTGAGGCTTCAAAGTTCCATCAGGATAACCTTTTACAAATCCTAAACTAACCAGTGCAGCAACACCGGGTAGATACCTTTGAGCAATATTTTGTGTATCTGCTAAGCTATTTAACACTTCAGTAGTTTTATTCTCCAGTTGCAAAGCAGCAGCCACAGCAGCAAAGGCTTCTTGCCTTTTTACAGGCCTGGTGGGGTCAAGTTTCCCTTCATTTACAAACAAGTCTAAATACCCTGCTGCTTGAGCTTTTTCAAGTTCTGTAAAATACCACGCACGAGGGCTAATTTTCCAGCTGATATCCAGCGGGCCTCTCGCCACAACTCCTATATATCTGTTCAAGATTTTGCAAAATTCTGCAACAGAAATATCTTTATTGGGTTTAAAACTTCCGTCCGGGTACCCATTTATTAACTCTAACTGATAAAATCTTGCTATATCGTCCTTTGCAAAACTATCAGAAATGTCTTTAAACGTTTGACTTGAGTTTGCCATTACAGTACCTGCTGGGAAAATATATATAACCAGAAATGCAAGCAGTACAATATGAGCAATAAATTTTTTCGGTCGCATAAACTTTTTTGCCTCCTCAAAATTTTTATACTTTTCTATTTTAGATTTATCAAAATCCTATAAACAAAAAAAGGCATTATTTTTTAGTTATAGTCTCTGCTTTTAAGTATTTTTTATCATTATTGTTTTACAAACAAACTTCTATTCCTGCAAGCTCTTTTGGACATCTCTGTATTCATTTGGCGTAAGTCCTGTAATTTCTTTAAAAATTCTTGCAAAGTGTTTTGGGTTTTTGTAACCAACCTTAGATGCTATTTCCCACACTTTTAAGTCTGTTTTGGCAAGCAGCTCTTTTGCCTTCTCAACCCTGACTTTGTTTAGGTAATCTAAAAAACTCATTCCTGTTTTTTCTTTGAAGATGCTTGAAAAATAATAGTAATTGAGCGAAACGTGGTTTGCTACCATTGCCATATTGATGTCTTTATGATAGTTCAAATTTATAAACTTAATTGCCTCGTCAATTTCATCTTTTATACTGAGAATACCTTTCAAAGAAATTACTATTTCAGTTGCTTCGTGTACAAATTTCTTTATGTAATTAACATATTCTGAAACTGATGAGAAATTGAATATATCAGATAATTTCTGATATTCATGAAAATCAAGTACCTTTTTAGGAACGTGATGACAAAACCACTCTACAACATTGCTGTAAAGTGTTTTTGTGACATTTAAAATATCTTCAGCAGCACTTTTCATAAAAAATTCATTGCACAAAACGTTTTCCAAGCAGGAAATTGCTTCTTTTTGTTTGCCTGCAAGAATCAGTTCTTTTAGCTTCTCAATATTGTTAAATTTGTTTATTTTTTCTTCCTCACGCCATTTGATTGACGACCAGAATTCAATGTTTTTATTAGATGCAAAAGCATAAATAGCTGTTTTGAAAGAATTTTCATAAAGCTTTTTTATCTCATCAAAATACTGAGGCAGGTCGCAAATTCCGATATATACCCGCTTATCTATATTATTCAAGTATATTTTTCCAATATTCTCAAAACAATTTGTGTCTTCTGATAATACAAGAATATCTTTCCTATGATTGTATATTGTAGAAATATAACTTTCTCCGGATAGAATCTTAGAAAGCTTTACTCTTTCCTCTTCTGTCCCAAAACCGGTTTGTTCAGAAACATCACCACATCTTAAAACGTAGATGCTGTATACCTTTTTCTCAATCGGAATTTCTAACTCTTTAAGCCTTTCTTTGAATCTTTCAATCTCCAAACCGGAAAATATTATATTGTTTATCTCTGCCTCCAACATCTTTAACTTCATTATTCTTTGAAAGGAAATTAAACGTAAATTATTTTCTTCTTGTACAATCTCTTCCTTTACTTTTTCTACAATTTCAATCAATTCTTTTTTATCAATGGGCTTTAAAATATATCCTTTAGCACCGTATTGCATACACTCCTTTGCATAACTAAACTCATCATAACCGCTTATTATAACTACTTTAGGTTTGCGCTGTAAATTCTGTATCTTTTTAAGTACAGAGATACCATCAATTTGGGGTAATCTAATGTCGAGTATTAAGATATCAATCTTTTCCGAAAAGAGAATATCCAGTGCTTCTTTGCCATTTGAAGCTTCTTTGATTTCATCTAAATCATTAAAATTTCTCTCCAAGATGGTCCTGATACCTTTTCTGATAAGTTTCTCATCATCCACAATTAAAACCTTTCTCATATTCTTTCTCGCCTCTTTTGAAATAGAATACAAATCCTATATTTTTTTATATGGCAAAGTTATTGTAACTTTTGTAAACTCACCGTGTTTGCTCTCTATTTTTATTCCATATTCTCTTCCATAGGCAAGTTTTATCCTCTCATTTACATTTTTTAATGCAATCCCTTGGCCTTGGCAAAATTCAGTTTCAGTGTCATTTTCCAAAGCTGACTGCAAAGCTGTGAGTTTTTCAAGTTCTATTCCAAGTCCATCATCTAAAATTGAAATTACAACAAATTCTCCAATTATACTTGCATCTATAAAAATATTGCCACCTTCACCTTTTGGTTCAATCCCATAATTTATTGCATTTTCAATTATTGGCTGCAAAATCAATTTAGGTACTTCATAATTCAAAATCTCCTCATCTACATTTACAAGTAACTTTATCTCCTTGTCATACCTGATATTCATAAGCGCTATATAATTTTGAATATTTTCTATCTCTTCCTTCAATGTAACAAACTTTTTTTTCCAGTTCATATTGTATCTCATCATTTTTCCAAGTTTTGTTATTGCATCTGAAACGTCGTAGTTTTCAGCATATTCAGCCATCATTTTTATATTTTCGAGGACGTTATAAATAAAATGTGCATTTATCTGTGATTGCAAAGCCTTTATCTGCGCATCTTTCTGGGCAACCTCTCTTCTTACAGTCTCACCTATTAAAATCTTTAATCTTTCAACCATGTTCAAAAAGTGCAGAGCAAGTTCATCTATCTCGTCATCACCTTTAACATCGATAGAAACGTCAAAATTGCCATTTTCAACAGCTCTCATACTGAGGATAACCTGTCTTAACTTTTTAAGAATTAAAGTAATCAGGATAAAAATGAGAGCAGAAGAGGCAATAATTAAAACAAGCACCTGAGCAAGCATCTGGAAAGTTATTCTATTTATCTTGTTTGAAAGTTCATCAAACAAAATTAGCTTATAAATGGTCACTCCTAATACAGGAATATGAGAATATACAAAAGCAGCAGAATTTTTGTTAATTTTTAAATGAACTATTCCATCTTCTGCCTCGGCCTTGCTTTTTTGTTTTAAAATTTGTATAAGTTTTTTTGTGTCTATGTTTAGCCTCTTGAGAAAAATTGGCGTTTGTTTGCTCAAAATTACCTCGCCACTTTGTGACAACGCAATTGTAACTGAATTGCTGCTTTCTCTTGAAAGCTCATTTGCAAAAAATTCATCAACCTTCATGTTCACCTCAATTATTCCTATCAAATTACCCACCAAATCTGTTACTTTAGTATATAATGATACAACTTTTTCTTCATTATTCAGAGGTGGACCGAGTATATCCACATTATCAATTTTCCAAAGCGAGATTTGGTTTTGATCTGATAAGAATTTGTCTATGAATTTGAAGTCCTTGAGTCTATCAATTTGGTATAGAGTTGGCCAAACTTCTGGAAGATAACTGTTATTTGTAAAAAATCTAATTCTGTTTATGTTGAAATTTACATATTGAAGATATTCTATCTTGTCAAGGACATTTATTTTGAATGAAAAGATTTCATCAACGCTTCTTTCCTGATATACCGAAACAAATTCAATAAACTCTTGATTGTTTAAAATGAACTGTGTCGCCTTTATATATTGCTCGACATTTTTGATAATATCGTTTCTTAACTTATTCATCTCAAAAGTGATATTACTCACATACTCTTTTTCTGTAAAAACTCTAACCTTGTGAAAAGCATCAACCTGAAGTATTGAAAGTGGTATGGCCACTATGAGAATGTACGTAAGAATAAGCTTCTGTCGAATATTCAATTTCAGTATTCTATTCAGGAATTTGGTGATTGTTGATCCGTACATCCAAAACTCATCCTCAGTTTTTTTGTTATTTAATTTTCATTATAGCAAAGTTTAAATACCCTTTAAAAAGACAAAAAAACTTTTTAAAAAAGGCTGATGGTATTCCATCAAAATACCATCAGCCTTTTTAAATTTGAAGTAAATTACTTAAGTCCAAGCTTTTTCTTATTCTCTTCCAACTTCTTCTGCTGCCATGCAAGTAATTTATCAAACCCAACTTGCTTTTTATAGTTCTGGAAGTCTTTGAAGATTTTATCAAACTCAGCCGGTGATTTAGCCATAATGAGTTTTGGCAAAGTCTGACCCCATTTGAGAGCAATCTTTCGTGCTATTATCCCTTCTGGGCTATCAGCAGGTGGATTCAGGTTGTCATACTGTGCATAGCTAACAGTCTTGCCAAGTGTCCAGTTAGCCATCTGTTGCAGGTATGGTGGCATGCCAGGGTCCCACTGGGATACATATGGCCAGTCGCCAAGCATCCAGTAGGTAAGCTCTGCACCGTATTTCTTGTCAAATGTAGGTCTGTCAGTTTGCATAAGCTTTACAACTTCAGGCTTGAACTGCTCTTTACCCTTTATTACATCCCAAGTTACACCTTTTGGCCCAAGGTAGAAATCTTTCTGACCCTCAGGGCTCAGCCAGTAGCTCATAAATCTTATTGCTCTCTTTGGGTCTTTATTGTTCTTTGAAATCATAGTAAGTGTCCAACCTGCAATGCCAGGACCAGCAAGCTTTGGCTTTTCAAGTTTTGAATTTGCAGGACCATCAACCGCGATATAAATCATGTTTGGATTTTTCTTGTAAAGTTCTTGCTGCTGAGCAACAAAGTCTGTTCTTTGATAAATCATGCTAAAGTATCTTCCCTGAGCAATCTTTTCTTCCATCTGTGCTCTCTTGTCAATGAAGACATCCTTTGCAATGAGTCCTCTTCTGTATGCCTCATTGAATGTCTTGAGCCATCTGATATACTCTGGATGCGCTACAATGTCATAAAGCTTGCCATTTTTCTCACGCGGAAGCGCCAAGAAATTCCACAGATAACTCTCTAATGAGTAGCAGCCTGTGTCAGTAAATTCATGGAATCCAATTGGAATAAGTGGCTGGCCATTTACTTTCGGGAATTTCTTTTTAGCGTCAGCTAAAGCCTTCAAGAAAGTGTCAGGTTTTCTCATGTCTGGTTTGCCAAGTGCTTCATATATATCTTTTCTGACAAGAAATGTCTGGTTAGAGTAAATTTTTAGTTTTGGGTTTTTGAAATCCTCTGGGGTATATGATGCATTAGGATAACCATACACATGCCCATCTGGTTGAGTGTACCAACCAAGTCTTTGCTTGTTAGCAACTGTAAAGAAGTATGGGTCATACTTCTTTGCAAGTTCATCTAATGCATAAACAAGCTTACCAGCAATCATCTTTCTTACAGCTTCTTCCCACCAACCAAGAGTGATGAAATCTGGTAGGGTGTTTGAAGCAATCATAACATTCAGTTTCTCATTCTCGTTTCCTGCAGGTACTATAAAGTTGATTTTTACACCTGTCTTTTTAGTGACGTAATCAGAAACAGCATTGCCACCCCACTTTGTCCCAAACCATGAAAAATTGATGTACCAATCAAATGTAATAGGTTTTTTAGCATCCTCTTTCCAACCTGGCTTTACACTGCTTGCTGCGTTTGTAAGTGTAAGTGGAATTATGGATACTAAAAATGCCAGGGCAATCAGCAGTACAAATACTTTTTTAAATCTTCACATAACTAAAGACACCCTCCTTTAACTTGAATATTATAATTTTGTTTTTATATTAACTGCAAAAAGCAGTTAATACCTCTCTTACACTTTAACCTTTAATAGCACCAATCAAAAGCCCATTAACAAAATACTTTTGCAAGAAGGGATATACGCATACAATAGGCAAAGTAGTAACAACCATTGTAGCCATCTTTATAGACTGTGATGTAACATTTCTTGTCATAATCCCCCCTGGCGCATTAGCAAGCATTTGGTTTGATGTCGTTTCAGCAATAACCTTGTACAAGAAGGTCTGAATGGGCTGAAGCTTTGGATTGTTTATAAAAATTACCCCCATAAAGTAGTCGTTCCAGTTGTAAACCCCTACAAACAGAGCAATTGTAGCTAAAACAGGAGTTGAAAGCGGCAGTATCACACGGGTAAAGATGGTAAAATCATTTGCTCCATCTATTTTGGCGGACTCTTCTAACTCGACAGGAAGCTCTCTAAAAAATGCCTGGAATATTATCAAATTGTAAAAGTTGAACATCCCAGGAATTACATATACTAAAAAGTTGTTGTAAAGTCCTAAGCTTTTAATCAAGAGAAAGTATGGAATTAAACCTCCACCAAAGAAAAGAGTTATTGTTCCCATTGTCATGTAAATCTTTCGTCCTATGAGTTCCTTTTTCATGAATGCATATGCCACCATTGCTGTAAAGAACACATGAAGAGTTGTTGTAATAACTGTTCGTGCAATTGTTACCATGAACGCTGTTGTTATATCACTATTACTGAAAACAGTTATATAATTATCTAACGTAAACTTTCTTGGCCAAAAGTAAATTCCGCCAAGCATCGCATCCTTGCCGTCATTGAAAGAGTAAACAATTATGTACCATATTGGATACAACGTAACAAAACAAATTATCAACATTAGCGTTATGTTAAAAATATCAAAAATTTTATCTCCCAATGAGGCTTTCATTTTCATTGCTAATTTCCTCCTCACATTTTGACATTTTGCAATTAGAAGAGAGATTTATCAGTGAGCTTTTTAGTTACACCATTTGCCAATAGAAGCAGGATAAGTGCAATGTTGGATTTAACAAGTCCTATTGCTGTTGCGTAAGAAAATCTAAACGCTTCAATACCCATTTTGTATACGTAAATATCAATAACGTCAGAAGCATCTGCATTTAGAGGATTTCTCAATACAAATATCTGGTCAAAGTTTGAATTCATAAGACCACTTACTGCTAAAATAAACATAATTGCAATGGTGCCTGAGATACATGGAATGGTGATTTTAAACATTTTTGTTATTCTACCTGCTCCATCTACAGTCGCTGCTTCATAAAGTTCTGGGTCAATTCCTGCAATTGCAGCCAAATAGATTATCGCATTCCATCCAAGCTCTTTCCACACTTCTGATATAACTGCTATACCCCAGAAATATTTGGGTTCAGCTAAAAATGTAATTGGTTGTTTTAAAATTCCCAACTTTGTAAGTATGATATTTATAAGCCCTGTTTCTGAAAGCCAGTTCATCAATATTCCGCCTAAAACTACCCATGAAATAAAGTGAGGCAAGTACGATATTGTTTGAACAGTTCTTTTAAACCTAACTGAGGTAAGCTCATTTAAAAGCACTGCAAATAATATTGGAAGTGGAAATCCTACCAACAGTTTAAAAAAGCTAATGCCCATAGTGTTCTTTATTATCAGCCAAAATCGCTCATCTGAAAAGAACTCTTTAAAATTTGCTAACCCCACCCACGGCGATTTGTTAATACCGAGAGTTATATCATATTCTTTAAATGCAATTATAATTCCATACATTGGAATGTAGCAAAATATTATCATCCATATAACCCCTGGAATAGCCATTGCCTGCAAATATTTTTGTTCGTTTAGCTTATGTAAAAATCTTCTAAACGGTGAAAGTTGAGTACTACTGTTTTTTGTCTGTTCAACTATATCCATTACTTACCGCCTTCCTTTAGTTTTATAAAATATGTATTGCAAAATTACTAATTTGTTTTTCTGATTTTATTATAAAGTGGGATAAGTCATATAAAAAAGACCTGTTTTTTTAGAAGTGGTATCTAAATTTAAGGTCTCAAATCTTAAATTATATGTAATAAAAAACAAAAAACCTCTCCAGCTTTACCTGAAGAGGTTTTGAAGAGACTACTAATTTTGATTTTACTCTAACATCCCCGTAAACCCATTTATATAATAAACCTCGCCATCTGCAACAATTCGCCAAACTGGGACTGCCTGGCCTTGGATAACGTTGAAGTCTTTTAGATAGTAACCAAACTTTATGTTCTGTATCTCTTTTATGTTTTTTTGCTGGTTCAAGAGATTGAAGATAGCCTCTAACGCTGAGATTGCCCTGCTTCTTTTGAGTTCAAAACCCTGTGGAATAACCTTTGTGAAGATATAAAGAGTTGTATTTTTTTGCTTTTGTATTTTGAGCTTTCCATCAAATATTGGATACCCTTTGTAAACCTGAATATAGCTGCCATCATAATCCCTTATATAATCACTCTTATTTATATCGAAAAGCTCAAACGGATCTTGGCTGTACTTTGATTCTAAAAAAAGTGTTTGGTTTATTATCTTCAAATGATAAATGCTACTTTCAAACTCCTTTTGATATTTATCAACTCTTTTGCCAAAAAGCTTTGTCAGGACATTGTCATACGCAGATTCAGTTTTTACGTTGAGTTTTGAAACATAATAAATTTTTTTATCAATCGTACAAGAAAGCTTTATAGAATTCTGAACAAGTATATTTTGTGCTGTCTTGATTTGTTTATCTGTAAGGCTCTCTTCCTTTGGCAGTAAGTTTAAGTATTTTACAGTAAGGAAAAGTACCAAAACCGCAAAAACCACAATTGCTATTGTTTTTACTTTTGACCAGTTCATTTTCAAAACAAAACTCCTTTTTTATTTAATTGTTTCGACATAGACTGTCCCGTTGTCTGTGTCAATTTGCCAGTAGGGATAAGATGTATTTCCTGTTGCGATATATCTTAAACTTATATTTCTTATAAATATATCTCCTTTTCTCTCCTTTATAGTATCAATAGCTGCAATTCCACTGACCTTTATCTTAGCAGTTCTGACCGACATTGCATCAAAAAGATGACCGGAAATCTTTTTAAGCCTGCCATTAGAAATTTCTATATAACTGCAGTATTCGTTATCTGAAGGCATCAGGTCAATTCCATCAACTCTTGTTATGAGGTAAATCTTAGTTGTATTCTTGGAATTCTCAATTTTGTATACTCTAATGTCCTCATTTGTATAAAAATTTTTCATATAATTCATAAGAGCTTCTGTAATTGATTCTATTTTGTCACAAAATATATCTTTTGTAAACCTAAAAATGTAACTTCCATCAGATTTTATTACAAACTCTCGTCTCTCATCTGTTATCACAATCTCACCACTTTTGAGTACATTCCTTTTGGTAAGTATTGTATCAGGAAAAAGACGCCTTATTATAAGTTCTTTTTTATAATCACTTTCCTTTATTTTAACCTCAGAAAACTGAATATTTGAAAACTCAACAGGAATTAGTGAATCTTTGCTCACAAGTTCTGTAAAACCAAGTCCATCTGACCAAGAAAATACAAGATAAGAACTTTGCTCAATTCTATTCTCAAACTGAGAAAATCCATACTTCGGACAAGTTAATATTGCGGCTTCTTCTGTATTTGAGTTGAAAAAATAAACTTCAGTACTTGAATTTGACTCTTTTATAAAAACTTTGTCAAACTCAAAGGTCTTTTTGGAAGGCAAAATATTTCTTCTTGAAAGCTCATAAACAAACATATGAAAATCTATAAAATAGCCATAGTTAAAAAATATACTCTTGCTTGATTTAAACTCATCAATTTTCATCTTTTTAAATTTCAAACTATAATTCTTTTTCACTATGTTTTCTTTGAGGTTACTTACAAACTTAGAGACCACATCAAAGTATTCTTTTTGTGTACTCAAAACTCCAATGACTACATTCTTAGAGATATTCAAGTACATATCCTTTGGCGTTGCAAGGATAATATGAACTCTTTCCAAAAGCTCATCTTCTGAAAGTCTGTTTTCCCTAACATTTAGTGCATTTGCAAAGTCATCAAGGTTGTAATTAAAATACACCCTATAATACAAATAAATGCTGAGTATAACAAGTATACCCAGCACTATGCTCTTTATAGCTTCTTTTTTGATTCTGTTCATAAACCTACCCTCTTGTTATTTTGTAATTGAGTTTATCAAATTTGAAATGGCCTTTTCTACCTTTGCCAAAAAACCTTCTTTCTTTTCATAATAAACTTTAAGAATTGCAAGTTGCGTGTCACTGTCTTTTGTTGCAACAACTAAGATATAGGTATAGCCTTCACTCACATCAATCTTTTTTGCAAAATACCCAGACTTTCCCACTGTGATTTTGTCAACCAAATTACTCTGGCCAAAAGACTCTTTTTTGTCCTTTTTTGTATATATGCTAATCTCCGTGCCTTCGCTTCCTTTACCTGAGAGTACAAATGTTGATGTACTCAAATTCTGCTCATAATCTGTAATCTCTATAAGAGTCTTCGTAGTAGAGCTTATTTTATTCCCATCTATCTCAATTGATTCTATATATCTTGCCTTGTGAAGGCTTTTTCCCTCAGCAAATGCTACTCCTATATTAAATAAAAGAAATATTATAGTCAGCACAAACGCAAACGCTCGTTTCATTTTTATCACCAGCAATCATTGTATTACTCCTATTTACCATTATACAATTAAATTATTACAAAAGTGTTACAAAGCTATTAAGAGCACATTACAAAAGCTTTTTCTACAAAGACTTTGCTGGAAGAACAACTGTAAATGTTGTGCCGCTGCCTACTTTGCTCTCAACCAGAATCGTGCCGCCGTGAGCCTTTATAATCTCATCGGCAATTGAAAGTCCTAAGCCAGAGCCACCAAGTTCACGCGAGCGAGCTTTGTCAACCCTGTAAAACCTTTCGAATATCCGCGGTAGATCCTCTTCTGGAATACCAGGCCCGTTGTCTTTTACAATTATTTTTATTTTATCTTCTTCCTTTTGCAAGACAACATTTATCTGGCCACCTTCTTGAACATAGGTGACTGCATTGCTAATTAGGTTTATTAAAACCTGTTCTATCTTATCTCTGTCGACCATTGCAACAATATCTTGCAAGATACTGCAGCTCAAGGTTTGGTTCTTCTTCTTGGCATGAATTTTGAGCTTTTCACAGACAAACCTGACAAGCTCGCTCAAATTAACCTCTTCTAAATTCAAAATGTTCTCACCACTGTCAAGTCGCGACAAGTATAAAAGATCACTTACAAGCCTTGTCATCCTGTCACACTCTTTTATAATGACACTTAAGAACTGTTTTTTTGTCTCTTCATTGTCAACATCCAAAAGAGTTTCTGAATATGTCTTTATAGTTGTGATTGGTGTCCTGAGCTCATGTGAGACATTTGCCACAAACTGTTTTCTCATACTGTCAAGTTTTGCCTGCTGGGTTATATCATGAATTATGAAAATAAGTCCACGGTTCATATACGAATCTATAAAGGTTGCCTTGCTGACCTCTAATGTAAGGTCATCTGTTGTGTAAATTGTTACCTCTGTATCTGAACCACTTTCCTTCCCCATTTTGTTTATAAACTCTTCTACTCTACCATTTAAAAACTTATTAGCACTTTCATTTATGTGAATTATTTCATTCTTTGAATTTATTGCAACAACTCCATCAGACATGTTCTGAAGGATTCTTTCCAACTTTTGTTTTTCAAACTCAATCTCTGAGATATACATTTTGATATTCCTTGCCATCTTTACAAAAGCATCTGCAAGCTTTCCTATCTCATCTTTGGAATTTATATCTATCTTAACATCAAGGTTGCCATTTGCCATCTCAAGCGCCTGTTTTGTAAGCTTTCTTAAAGGGTTTGAAAGTGTCTTGGCAAACAAAAAACCAATCAAAAGCGAAAAGGTTATAGCAACTACATATGCCATAAGAAGGATATTTTTTATGTCTCTAACTGTGCCAAGGACATTTTGGCTAGATACCTCTAAATACAGAGCTCTTTGAACCACTTTACCATCTTTGATGGGAAATGAAAATATTAAAACCTGTCTTTCATTATCTTGTTTGACAACTTTATAACCTGCTAAACTATTTAAAATCTCATCAGACGGAAAAAAATCAATAGTTAGCCTTGGAAATGAAGCAATCAAGCGCCCTTGCGAATCTGTCACAATGAGCTTACTTATCATAAATCCAAACTGGCTTTCTTTCATTGTCTGGTCAATTATATCCTGGATTTCTGAGTTCTTTAGTCGCTTGTCTTGCAAAAGTTTAAGCAGTGAAGACTGTGCCATGAACTCTATCTTTTTTTGCACATCCTCAAAAAAATAATTCCTCACCCTGTCGATGATAAAAAAGCTTGAGATAAACATCACCATCAAAATCAAAAGCCCAAAGACAATAATAAGTCTACTTTCTATACTTTTTGTCATCTTTTTCTATATTCCCCTTTAAATCTTTAATTTGAAACCTTTACATTATACATTTGGATTAAAATAATACCCAATTCCTCTTTTTGTCAGAATAAAAACTGGCTCCGACGGATTGTCTTCTATCTTTTCGCGAAGTCTTCTCACTGTGACATCAACTGTTCTAACATCCCCATAGTATTCATAATCCCATACCTTTTCTAAAAGCTCTTCTCTTGAAAAAACTTGACCTTTCTGAGACATCAAAAACTTCAAAAGTTCATACTCCCGAACAGTAAGCTCAATAACCTTCCCGTCTTTTTTTACCTCAAATGTCTCAGGATTTAAAGTGAGCTTTCCTGCTTTTAACACTTTCCCATCACTATTTGACTGCTGAGAAGTGCGCCTTAAATTTGCCCTGATTCTTGCAATGAGCTCTCTTATGCCAAACGGCTTTGTTATGTAATCATCAGCGCCAAGCTCCAAACCCAAAACCTTGTCAACCTCATCCGCTTTGGCTGTTATCATTATAATTGGCACTTCGGAAAACTCTCGAACTTTTTTACATACTGTAAAACCGTCCATTTTGGGAAGCATCACATCAAGCAAGACCATGTCAAAGTTTTCATTTTTAATTTTATTTAGCGCATCCTCTCCATCATATGAGGTTGTGATCTTATATCCTTCTTTTTCCAAGTTGAACTTGATTATATCAACAATGGGTTTTTCATCATCAACAACCAAAATATGTGCTTTAGACATCTTTTAGAAGGTCCCCCTTTGAACATTCTACATTATGATAATTTAATTATACAACAACCACACTTTTTATTGTATAATTGTTTTGGAACATCTTCTTTGAGAAACAAAAGTGCAAAAAGGAGGGAAAAAAGCTCTTAAAATACATTTTTAAGAGCTATAAATGCTATGGAAAATAGAAATTTAGCTCTTGAGGTTTTTTTGTGGCTTGTCATATACCTTTGCTTTTTTGCAGGTGTAAATTTATTTTTGTCTGACAAAGTGCTTCTTTTTATTTGGTCCATTATATGTACATTAATAATCTTTTTAATTACCATTCTTCTTAGATTTTACATAACATCAACACTTTTGCTTTTACCAGGCTTTTTAATCTCATGCCTTCTTGCAATCTTTTTCATGTTCAATATACAATATGCAGCCTTCTACAATCTTTTGCTTCAGATTTTTTCAATACATCTGATGGGATTTGTTGAATACTCAAGAGAAACCCTTACAAAGATAATCTTACAGCGGCCAGCTTATATCTATATCCATGTTGGACTAAATCTTGTGCTGTTTTTAATCCATATTGTTGTAATGTACCTTGTTTCAGAAACTTCCCGTACAAAAACCTCATATTCTCGCAAGCTTGATTTTACATACACACGCCGTCGAAGAAGATAAGTTGAGGACTTTTTAAGAAAAAAAGAGGGGGACTTTTGCCTTTTTAAGAGCGTGTCCCCTCTTTTTTACTCCTATTTTCCAAAGATGCTCTTATGAAGTCTGTAAAGATTGGATGTGGCTTTTGTGGTCGTGACTTGAACTCAGGGTGAAATTGTACACCCACAAACCACGGATGGTCTTTCAGTTCAATTATCTCAACAAGCCTTCTGTCTGGAGATATTCCTGAAAATACCATTCCTGCTTGTCTGAATCTCTCTTTAAATTCGTTGTTGAACTCATATCTGTGCCTGTGACGTTCATATACAAGCTCATCGTTGTAAATTCTGTGTGCAAGCGTTCCTTCTTCAAGCTTGCACGGATAAAGTCCAAGCCGCATTGTACCACCTTTTGTAAAGATCTCCTTTTGTTCCGGCATGATGTCAATCACAGGGTATGGAGTGTTCTCATCAAACTCTGTAGAGTTTGCTTTCTCAAGCCCAAGTACATTTCTTGCAAACTCTATCACAGCACACTGCATCCCAAGACATATTCCAAAAAACGGAATCTTGTTTTCCCTTGCGTACTTTATAGCTGCAATCTTGCCTTCAATTCCCCTGTCGCCAAATCCGCCCGGCACCAAAATTCCATCTGCCTCTTTTAAGAGTTCATGCGCATTTTCATAAGTAACATGCTCTGCGTTGATCCACAAAATTTCAACGTGACTATCATTTGCAATTCCCGCATGTTTTAGTGCCTCTGCAACAGACAAATACGCATCGTGAAGCTCAACATATTTTCCAACAAGTGCAATGTTGACAGTTTTTTTAAGGTTCTTTTCCTTGTTGACTATCTCTATCCAATCAGAAAGGTCTGGCTTTGTACAAGCAAAGCCAAGCTTTTCACAGATAATCTCCCCAAGCCCTTCTTCTTCCAGCATAAGTGGCACTTCATAAAGACTTTCTGCGTCTATATTCTGGATTACATATTCAGGCTTGAGATTGCAAAATAGAGCAATTTTGGCTTTGAGCTCAGGTGAAAGAGGCTTTTCTGTTCTGCACACAATTATGTCAGGCTGAATACCAATTGACCGAAGCTCTTTTACAGAGTGCTGCGTGGGTTTTGTTTTGAGCTCTCCTGACTTTGAAAGATATGGCACAAGAGTCACATGAACATACAGGACATTTTCTTTTCCAATGTCTGTTGCAACCTGTCTTATTGCCTCCAAAAATGGAAGGCTTTCAATGTCGCCAACAGTCCCGCCAATCTCTGTTATTACAACATCTGTTGAGTTGCTTTTGCCAAGCCTGTAGATTCGTTCTTTGATTTCATTTGTAATGTGGGGTATTACTTGAACAGTTCCACCCAAAAAATCGCCTCGTCTCTCTCTTTGAATTACAGACCAGTAAATTTTCCCTGTTGTGACATTGCTATTTTTTGTAAGGTTTTCATCAATGAACCTTTCATAGTGACCAAGATCTAAGTCGGTCTCTGCACCATCGTCTGTGACAAAGACCTCACCGTGCTGATATGGACTCATAGTTCCTGGGTCAATGTTTATATATGGGTCAAACTTTTGCATTGTAACCTTTAAGCCGCGCGCTTTTAAAAGCCTTCCTATTGATGCTGCTGTGATTCCCTTGCCAAGCCCAGATACTACCCCGCCTGTTACAAAAATATATTTTACTTGCTTTTCCATTTTTAAAATGACCTCCGCCAATCTATGTTAATTTATTTGGTTCAATTTTATTTTTAAAGTCTTAAAACATATTAACTTTAATATTTTAAATTATTTGACCCAGCTTATCAATGGGGTTATTTTGTTTGATTTGCAAAAATAAGGCTATCCCTTTATTGCTTCTGGGGATAGCCTCTTCAATCACTTTTTTCAATTTTAACTTTTTGTCAAGAGTTGAAGATGTAAATTTTGAATGGCCGTCTTTTAGTTTCATAATAATGTTGTATATGTTTTTTATAGGTAACTACTTTCAAAAAAACTCAATATCTCCTCGCCACCCTGAAAAAACAAAAAAGCCACAGGCAACTTGCTTGTTTGCAATACTGTCCCTGTAGCTAACTTCCAATAAATGTATAGCTTAAAGGTTAGCCCACTTCTTGGACAGGTTTATTCTCTTTCATCCTTTTCATCTCTTCTTCGGCTCTCTCTGCTTTTTTGCGGATGTATTCAATGAACTCATGTCGTGTCATATTTTTTGTTCTTTCGTAAATTCTCACCCTTATTTTATGTAACTCTTTCATAGCACTCGTTTCAAACATAACTAATCACTCCTCATCTAACATCATAAGCAGCGGTACCAGTTGGATTTCCCTATAAACCATTAACTTATTTATTTCATTTATCCCTCTGAATTGTCTTAAGTTTGACGACATGCCTGAAATTCTATGAAACTAATATATCACACTCTTTTACACTTGCTGCAGCTATATGAATTGCGTCATCAGAAAACCTTGCCGGGATTATTCCTTCGGCAATATACTTCTCTGCAAGTTCCACTATCTGGTCATCCACAACAGTTTTTTCATACTTTATTTCATTCAGATACTTCAAAAGTTTACTTCTTTTGGGTTCAGAATGCTCATCTATTTTAGCTATTATAATATCTGGGATATATACTGTATTTTCCTTTTTCTACTTCTTCCCAAAATTTCTTGGTTATTTGCATGTATTCAGGGTTATCCTGCTGGTCTAAATGACTTATTACTGAAGTGTCTAAGTACATTTTGGTTTTTTCATAACTTGATAAGCTCCTTTTTGCTCTTCTTTTTATTTTTTACATTCCTGTAGAGCAACTTTCAGATATAACTTTCCTGACTGGCTTTATTATACCTTCCAATTTTCGCTATTGCAATAGGTTTTAGTATACCGCCTTTCCCCAAATTTAAGTTCTATGACTTTTGGTTCTTTGTTTAAAAATTGCATCAAAAATTTCCTGCCTTTGAGGTTGACAAGTGTGTGAACACATGCTGCACTACCTTTGGTTCTTTCTTTTATCTCAAAATTATGCATAATAAATTATGACCCACTTGCTCTTATGTATTCGATTAAATTAAAATGAAATAAGGAAATAAAAAAAGGGATGTGTTAAAAATGACAAATCATTTTGGGTCGGTGGTTGAAAGAATTGTTATTAAAAAAGGCGATATCACAAAAGAAAATGTTGATGCAATTGTAAATGCGGCAAACAGCCACCTGCGCCATGGTGGTGGAGTTGCTCTTGCAATTGTAAAAGCAGGTGGGATTGAGATTCAAAAAGAGTCTGATGAGATTATAAAAAAGATTGGGATGGTTCCAACTGGGCATGCTGTTATTACAAATGCATATAGGCTGCCTTGCAAGTTTGTAATCCATACTGTTGGTCCAATCTATGGTGAAGGCAATGAGGATGAAAAGCTTCATAAAGCGATCTATAATAGCTTGTATCTTGCACACCTTTATAATTTAAAAAGCATTGCCTTTCCTGCTGTATCAAGCGGTATCTTTGGATTTCCCAAAGATAGGTGCGCAAAGGTTTTGATTGACACTGCAATTGAATTTTTAGAAAGTTTTCAGACAAGCATTGAAAAGGTTGTGTTTTGCCTATTTGATGATGAGACCTATGGGTATTTTGAAGAGTATTATAAAAATTTATTAAAAGAATAATTAAAAGGGGCTTTAAACCTGAACTGCCCCTTTTTTCTTGAAAAATACAAAAGCGAGTTATTTATGTAGTTTATATCAAAATTCCTATTTTTTCTTTCATAATTCTAAGATCAATGTCATGTCTACCATACTCTTCTTTTATTTTGTTAGTAACTTCGACAAGATTTTCTATTTTAGCTGAAGCTTCATCTTTAAATTTATTTATATCAGCTTTAAAATTTTCTATATCTGTTTTAAATTGTATAACTCCTCCAAATGCATTAAATAGCGTATCTATACATCCTGTATTTTCTAATACAGCTTGTCTTAAGCTTTGAATTTCTGTTTGCATATTTTGCATTTCTGCCTTCATATTTCGCATCTCTGTCTGCATATTTTGCATTTCTACTTGCATACTCTGCATCTCTGTCTTCATATTGCCAAATTCATTCTTAAGTGTAGCCACTTCTTCTTCTAATTTATCTAATCTTCCTTCAACTCTATCAAGTCTTTCCTCAACTTTACTGAACCTTTCTTTTACATCTTTAACATCACACTTTATCTCCTCTATACTCAATGCTATCTTTTCTAATATTTCCTTCTCTGACATAGCTTTACCTCCATAAAATTCACTTTAGACTATTTTATCAAATGAAAAATCAAATATTCAAGTAATAATATACTTCAAATTAGTAGGCATTTTCCATAAATTTACCACCGAAGATTGTTGCTACAATTATTTTTATATCAAGCCAGAAAGACCAATTCTCTATGTACCAGATATCATATTTTATTCTCTCCTCAATTGAAGTATCTCCTCTGAGCCCATGAATCTGAGCCCAGCCAGTAATTCCCGGACGTACACGGTGCTTTATCATGTATTTTGGAATTTCCTCTTTAAATTTCTCCACAAAATATGGTCTTTCTGGCCTTGGCCCAACTAAACTCATGTTGCCAACAAGAACATCCCATAGCTGTGGAAGTTCATCTAAAGAAAGTCTTCTTAAAATCTTGCCAACTGGAGTTCTTCTTGGGTCGTCTTTTGTTGTCCACCTTATTTTTTCTTCATTGGGGTCTTGAACATACATCGTTCTAAACTTGTGCATTTTAAAAATGCGCCTGCTGTAGCCCACTCTTTCTTGGGTAAACAAAATTGGTCCTTCTGATGTCAATTTTATCAAAATTGCTATGATTATGAATAAAGGAAGGCACAAGATTAATCCAATTAGAGAGACAACAATATCAAAGCTCCTTTTTATAAACCTGTTTGTCCACTCATCAAGCGGAGAATAGCGTATGTTTATCAAAGGGATTTCATCGATCTTTTCTATTTCGGCTTTTGATGGTATAAATTTGAAGTAATCTGGTACTAAATATGTTCTTATACCATACTTTTCGCAAACGTCGACGATGTAATTTATTTCTTTTTCCTGATTAAGAGGAAGAACTATGATTATTTCATCAACATGGTTGTTACTTACAATGCTTTCTATGTCCTTAATTTTCCCTACAACTCTCTCATTCATAGGATCGCTTTCATTTACAACAAAACCAATGATTTGATAGTTATTCCTTCCGAAGATATTGCTTAATCTTTCTGAAATCTCATTTTGCCCAACAAAAAGCACTCTTTCTTTTGAAATTATCTTTGAGTTTGGTGAGAACAAGATCCTTCTTAAAATAAGTCTTTGAAGTATTGACATAAGAAAGTTTAAAATAACAAAGATAAAAAGAAAAATTCTTGAAAAATCAATAAGTTTTAGGGTATAGAAAATCATCACTATAATCAGCAGAGCAAATATATTTGATCGTAAAATTCTTATAAAATCAGAAAATAATTTGAAATTACTCCTCATACTTTCTTTCTCGGATACTGTAAGAAAAAATAAATACAAAGGTACATGTAAAGCTACAATTAACAGATATGTCTGGATATCCAATGAGGCTGGCTTATTAAACAAGCCACTATTAAACTTTATAAACCACGATAAAATAAATGATAATAAAATTGCTGGAATATCAATAATCTTTGCTATCTTTATATAAAGTCGTCCCAAGTTATGCATCTCTATCATCCTTTTTATCCATGTATTTTTTACACTATTTATCCCTGTATTATTTCGATATTTTGAAATACTTTACATATAAAAAAATTGAAAAATACAAGAGATCATATGCCTCACATAAACAAAACCACAATAATGGTTTTAAAAAACTCTTATTAGCTATAACATTTTTAATCAATGTCTTAAAATGTTCAAACGTTCTCTTAACAAGACGTCCTAAAATGTAAAACCAGCCTTTTTCTCTTTGCTTTAATCTTTCTTCTTCTAATTTCATATATAGATCCAATTTTCTAAAATAACCTTGAATCGATTGATATGATTTATGTAAAATAGCACCTTTTATTATACCAATTTTATCCTCACTTTTAATATCTAAATCTTCATGAACTTCACCTCTAAAGTACAACTTTTTCTTATTAAACAATCTGATTTTATCCTCAGTTCCAATATGCATATCAATAAAGTAATTTTTTCTTTTAACCTTAAACGCAATAAAATAAGTATTATTGATATTTCCATCAATCATATGTAATTCACGAATTAACATATCATCTATTCTTTCATCACTATCTAAGTGGAATACCCAATCTGTTTCAGCTAAACTTGATGCATAATTTCGCTGGGATGAAAAATTATCTAATTTTCTTCTACATATCTTTACCCGTTTCTCTGTATCTATCTCTTCTATCTTTTTGACCGTATCATCCTCACTGTAATCATCTACTATAACGATTTTTTCAAATAGATGATAGACATTTCTTATATTCTCAATATTTCTCGCACTGTTTTTTGTCAATATTACACATGTTATGTTTTTTATCATACCTTTCCTCCCATCCCTTCCCCTCTCTCATACTCAGTAACTTTGAGTATAAAATCCTTGAATTCCATTCTAAATCTTTCGGCGCTAAACTTTTCAGCATGAGATCTAATATAGTCCTTGTCGAATCTCTCAATATCTTGTTCGAATTTATAAACTGCTTCTTTCAAACTCTCAACATCCTGCTTTTCGAAAAAAACCCCCGTTTTACCTTCCTCGACCGTTTCAACAGCTCCTCCTTTCTTAAGAGCAATCACTGGCCTGCCACATGCTTGCACTTCAACTGGAACTATCCCGAAGTCTTCTACGCCTGGGAAAATTAAAGCTTTACACCTTTGATATAAATCTCTTACAGTTTTATCTGGCTGATAACCCAAAAATTCAATATTAGACTTAGCAATTGATTTTAGTTTTTTGTATTCTGGTCCATCTCCTACAATTACTAATCTTTTAGATAGCTGATTAAAAGCTTCAACTGCTAAATCAACCCTTTTGTATGGGACAAGCCTGGATACAATTAGATAATAATCCTCTATATTTTTGTCCTTTGCTGGTGTAAAATATTCTGTATCCACAGGTGGGTAAATTACTTTGCAATCTCTTTTATAAAACTTTTTTATTCTGTTTGCCACATAATTTGAATTTGCTACAAAATAGTCAACCCTATTTGCTGCAATGGTATCCCATATTCTAAGATAATGAAAGTTCCGCTCTAAATATCTTCTGATTATGAGGTTATAGTCTTTCAAATACTCATGTGTCAAATCCCAAAGATACCTTGGTGGAGTGTGACAATAACATATATGTACACTATTGGGTGATGTTATAACCCCTTTAGCAAAGGCTGATGAAGAGCTTATCACTAAATCAAAATCACTCAAATCGAAATTTTCAAAAGCTCTTGGCATGTATTTGAAAAACAGTTGATGCTTAATGTGAGCTAATGGATTTTTTTGCAAATTCGACGTAATTATTAAATACTTATCAAAATACTTTCCTAATTTTCTTCTGTTATATACGAGCATTCCTGTAATGAACGAAAATGAGTGAAAATGAAGAGAAATGAGATTTGAAGAGATAAGGTACCTCCTGGTAAAATACAGAATGTAAGTTGTACAACTTACGACAAAACACAACAAAGGAGGTATCCTCTTTGAAGTATACACAAAATGAAAAGATATTACAAGTAACAGAGAGAACTTTAGTTGTAGGAGTAGACATAGCAAAGGAAAGGCATGTAGGCAGAGCATTTGATTTTAGAGGAGTGGAGCTTGGCAAGAGAATAGAGTTTGAGAATAGGAAAGAAGGTATGGAGAAATTTTTGGATTGGGCAAATAAGATAATGAAAGCAAATGGCAAAGACAACATGATAGTAGGGATAGAGCCTACAGGGCATTACTGGCTGTGCTTTGAGCAGTATCTGAGAGAGAATGGCATAAAAGTGGTTTTAGTGAATCCTTTTCACGTGAAGAGGAGCAAGGAGCTTGATGATAGTACGCAAACTAAGAGCGATATAAAGGATCCGAAGACGATAGCGATGCTTGTGAAGGATGGAAGATATACAGAGCCAAATATACCCGAGGGTATATATGCTGAGATGAGAGTAGCGATGAACATATATGAAAGGCTTCAAAAACAGCTGAACGTTTTAAAAAATCAAATAATCAACTGGCTCGATATGTATTTTCCAGAATTTTTAGAAGTATTTTCTGATTGGGAAGGCAAGACGGCAATAGAAACATTAAAGGAGGTGCCATTGCCTTGTGATGTAGTGGAAAATGAAGTGGAAGGGATTATAGGGTACTGGCGTGACAAATTAGATAGGCGAGCGATTAGTCGCAGGAGGGCGATGGATTTAGTAGAGACTGCCAAAAGGAGTATAGGTAAAAAAGAAGGGAGAAAGCTGGCAAGACAAGAGATAAAATATTTGCTGAGTCAATATGAGCTTTTAAAGAAGCAGATAGAAGAGATAGAAGCCGAGATGGCAGAGCTTTTGAGAGAGGTGCCGAATGGAGAGGAACTGCTTAAAATAAAAGGTGTTGGTGTAAAAACGGCAGTTGGCTTTATTTCTGAGGTTGGAGATATAAAGAGGTATGAGGATGCGAGACAGATACAGAAATTGGCGGGACTCAATATAGTTGAGAATAGTTCTGGCAAGTACAAGGGTCAGACGTGTATAAGTAAAAGAGGGCGAGGGAGGCTCAGAAGTAGCTTGTTCAAGGCCATGATTACAATAGTAGCAAAGAATGAAGAATTTAAGCAGCTGCACAGGTATTACACCACGCGAGAGAACAATCCCTTGAAGAAGAAGCAATCATTAATAGCACTGTGTTGTAAATTGATAAGGGTATTTTATGCGATTTTGAAAAAAAGGCGTAAAGTATGATGGGAACAAGATGTTGAGCGATATAAAGAGAGAGGCTTTAGCAAGGACAGCGTGAAGTGAAGTGAGAAAAATTGCTTGAACATTCTTAATTTAAAGCAGGAGAAATAGTTTGAGTGATTCACATCTTGAGGGGGTAAAGAAATTCTTAGCTTTGCGAGGAGATTAAGTCATGTCGAGTAGCAAAGTGCCCCTTTTAATAATAGTTCACATCTTAGAAAATGTATTGATGGTTAAGAAATGAAGGAGAAAGGATTAAATGATTTTTTATAGAAAGTAGATTGAAAAATGTGAGCGGGTGGTCAGAGTACATCCTCCATACGGGCGAAGACCCTGCATACGAGCATAACTGACGTCCACGCCATGGTAGATGGGACGAGGGAATTGAGGGCAAGTGAGAAAAGACCCTGAGAGACATGAGAGGGTAAACACCATGGTTGTTGTGGATAGATACCCGCCGTAATATGGTAGAGCAACAAGATAAATACAATAGAGAGGCTGAGTCTAAGCTGGGTATGGTAGAATAAAGCAATAATAACAATATCAAGAACAAAATTATTTGTTTCGATAGCGAATTTTAAAGAAATCGCGAGATATTTTGAGAAAATCAAAGGTATATTGAGAGAGAGTATATATGGGGGCTTCAGGAAATAATTTCTTCAACTCTAATATAACCTTTTCAGAACCTCCCATAGTAGTCAGCCATTCATGCACTATTGCAACCTTCATTGAACTCCTCCAATCATTTCATATATTTTGTATGTACTTTCAGCAATCTTTTTCCAATTGTAAATTTTCAAAATCTCTTGTTTTAACATTTCCGACTTTCTGTGTAATTCCCTATTTTTTGTATCTTTTAAAATTGCCAACATTTTTTCTCTAATATCATCAATATCATTCGGATTTACATATAGCGCATTATCTTTAAAATATTCTCGTGTAGCACCACCAGTTGTAACAATCAGTCTACAGCCACAAAAAGCAGCTTCTAACGAAGCCAAACCTGGTGTTTCAAATAAACTTGGCATTATGTGAGCAGTAGCACATTTATAAGCAATCCATAATTTCTTATCACTATGTTTTAAAGCAGGTAGAAAAATTATCTTTCCCCTACTTTTTAAAGCTTCTCTTTTGCATTGGTCATAATATTCTATCTCATCAAGATTTGGTGATCCTATCAAAATAAGTTTTATATTATTTTCCCGAGCTATCAATTTATTAAATGCTTTTATAAGATTTAATTGATTTTTTCTTTTATCAAATCTTGCAACATAAAGAAAGTAAGGCGTATTAATATTATATTCTTTCTTGAAATCCTCCTCATCTTCTGGCGTTATGGTATCTAAATAACCAGTTATTTCTTCAACATCTATTCCATTTGGTATCACATGAATTTTTTCAGGAAGAACATTAAAAGCCTTTCTCAAATAATCAGCTTCTAAAAAGGAATTGGGCAATAAACAATCAGCAAGCTTTAGAAGTTCTAACCTATCCAGTACAGAACTTCTAAATGGTAATATTCTTCCAATAAAAGTAGCTATTTTATAGGAAAGATAATGCTTATTATCAAAGAAAATAGGCGATATTACTACCTTCTTTTTCAAATTCTTAGCTGCATTCACAAGAGGAAAAAGAATGTATTCTGAGCCAAAAAAATGAATTATGTCATAATCAGCAAGTTTTGTGTTTACAACATCAAATATTGCTATTTCCAACTTGAATAACTTTTCAAGATACTTTTTTGTTTTCAACATCTGAATTTCTCCTCCACCTATATTTTGAAAAGCTAAAGGTGGAGGAACAAATAATACTTTCACTACTTTGCACCATCCTTTAAATTGTAGAATAATTTAACATATTTCTCTATTATTTGATTATTCTCAAATCTTGAAGATAACTCATTGCATTTTTTTCTATATTTCGTATAAGCCTCGTTGTCAACATAAAAATTTATTATCTTTTCACTTAGCTGCTTGCAATCTAATGGATCAAACTTAAGTTCATCTATGGTTATTAGTTCCTTTAAAGAAGATGTATCAGACACAAGGACAAGTGCTCCATTTTTAAGTGCTTCAACCACTGGAAGCCCAAATCCTTCATAAAAAGAAGGAAATACAAAAATAAAACAGTTTCTCATTAGTAGGTTTTTCTCTATATCACTTATATACTCTAAATATTTAAGACATCCAGTTTTAGAATATTCTTTGATACTTTCAATAATCTTATCGCTTTTCCAACCAATTTTCCCCGCTAAAACGGTTGGCATACCTGTTTTAGCATAAATATCTTTGCATATTTTGAGCAAAATCTCTGTATTTTTTCGGGGTTCTATAGTACCTACGTATAAAATATATCTATTTTTTTCAAGATTATGTTTTGATAAATATTCTGTTTCATTAATACTTTCAACGTCACATACAATCACTGGATTATAAATAACACATATCTTTTTTGGATCAACATTAAAATAATTTAATATATCCTCTTTTGTTGAATTAGAAACAGCTACAATCTTATCAGCACTTTTAATTGAATAAGGTATAAATACTCTATTGATAAAATAGTTTAACCTTTCCATAGTCTGTGGATATTTATAACATACTAAATCATGTACTGTTAAAATTTTTATTACATTTTTGTTTCTTATAAACGGCAAAATATTTTGTGTCCCCCAAAACACATCGATATTATACTTTTTTATCAAATAATCCATTTTTTGCATATACCACAAAGTCCCCTTGAGAAGTTTATAATCACTTTCTACAACAGTCTTCACGTTCGGGTAATTAAAGTCTAAAGATATTTCTCTATCAGAAAAAAGAAAAAAGTTGATATCACTACATTTTTCAGGTAATACTTTAAGCAAGTTATAAAGGTAAAACCCTATTCCCGTTTTAATCTTCCCCAAGGGTCTCGCATCTACACCAATATTCATTTTTATCCCTTTCTCTCGTAATCTATAACAAAATAATAATACGGTAAAAACAACACCAACCAAAACTGATAAAACAAAAGATTATTAAACCAGCTTATTACAAAGTACGTAAGTAGTAGAGAGAATAAATTTACAAAGTGTAATTTAGTATCCAATTCGTCATATCTTATATTTTTATACACTTTATATATCTTTTTAAACAACCATACTAAGAAAAAAAGCAGTTCCTACCAGACCACAGTATAAAATTAAATTTAAAAAAGAAGAGTCAAAGCCAATGAATTGCAAGCCGTATTTTATATTCAGAAAACCGTAACCGTCTCCTATTAATAATTTAACCGGACTCATACCAATATAATGTTTAGCACTACTCCAGCTTTGCACTCGTGCTTGAGCAGAATTATCTACCGGAATACTTTTTATTCGTTCAAAAATCTTGTAAAAATCTTTATCCAATAACGTCGTAAATAGCAAAATGCTATCTACTAATATAAGCTTTTTAAAAATTTCAATCTTCTTCTTAGCAAAACTCCAACTCCCTATCAAAGCAGTATTAAAAAACACCACCAGAAATAAACCTAAAATTGAACTTCTAGATATAGTCTTTAATAACGTAACGTTGAAAAAAACTAGTAAAATAATTTTTTGAATGAGACCTTTTTTGTCATGCAAACTCTGCCTGAGAAAACTTATCATTGTGATGCTAATAAACATAACTAATAGATTCCCAAAAAAATTAGGATCAAAAATATTACCAATTAATCTAAATTTATGAGGATCAAGATTAAGATAAATTCCCTGTTGTTGGAAAAATTTGTTCAATCTTTCTGTATCTGGCTCAATAAAGTAGATAATCCATCCAATTATGCAGAGTAGTAACCCAATCTGAGTATAAAACCATTCTATTTTGTTAATATTTCTTTTAAAATTTAAGAACAAATAAATTATGAATGCAAAATACACCAATGAAAAAAATCTCAAATAGTACAGTAGTGGTAAAATATTGAACTTGTAAATTAAGTAATTAACCAATATAGAAAATAACATTAAACTTAGCAGTACTTCAACTGAGTCTAAATTGCTTAAGCTCACTTTTTTGAGCAAATTTTTATTTTTCTTAAGAAGAGTCAACTCATACACAAAAAATATAATAACAAAAGCCAATATACCAACTTCTATCAGAGATATTGTACGAGGGAAAAAGGGTAATTTTATTATTCTTGAAAAATTACCTGTTAATATATAGAACAAGTATAATATAGTACCTACTGTGCTAAATATGATTTTTATTTTACCTTCTTGCCATAATTCTTTCGTTAATTGTTGCAACATTATCACCCTCTGCATTTTAAACAATAATAATTTCAAATAATTTATGAAAATATAAAGCCGAATATTTTTTTACTTAAGTCCTGCCAATTGTATTTAGAAACATATCGACTAATAACTTCAAATTTGGGTTTTGGTTGGTTGAGTTTTTCAACCACTTCAAAAATGTTCTCTTCAGGGGATTTAAACACATCTATATAAATTGCATGTTCACCCAAAACCTCTGGTAAAGACGCACATCTCGAAGCTATAACTTTTGCTCCACATGCTAAGGCTTCTAAAGGAGGCAGTCCAAAACCTTCATATAAAGAAGGATATAAAAAGGCTTCGCATCTGTTATACAAAAAACAGAGTAAATTGTCATCAATCTTTTCTAATCTAATAATGTCTTGGTCACTTTCATTATCCCATACGTTCGATACAAATTTATGTGCTGGATAAAACCTCTTCAAATTCTTGTAAAGCTCATAAGCATATGAAAAATTCTTGTGCTTCTTGTTATTTCCTATAAATAAGAAAAATTCCTCAGGTAGATAAGAGTACACATCTTTAAGACGTTCAATTTCTTCATCTTTCAGTTTCCTAAAAGTATTCACATCAATTCCAGGATATATTACCTTTATCTTTTCTGAATTGCCATAGTATTTAATTATTTTCTCTTTAGAATAGTTCGAAACAGTAAACACGTAAACAGCTGTGTTAATATAATACTTTACCAATGTTGAATAATATACTTTGTTCTTTAAACTTGAGTAAAAGTCCAAGTGCATCAAGTCATGGATAGTTATATACTTTTTAATCCTTTTATCTACTATTGGCGGTGATGAAAATGAAGGTGAAAAATAAGCTATCTCTTCTTTTGTCCTCTTTTGAATTTTTTCTAAAACATTTGGAATTTCTATGTTTTCAAATGGAGATAAAAAAGACGATTTAATTTTCACAATTTCCCTTACTTCCTCAAATGCTTTAGCCAATACATCAAAGTTTTTTATATCAGCAAGAAGTATTAGATACTGCTTGATGTTCTTCGGAGCATTTCTAATAATCTCATAAGTATACCTACTTATACCGTGATTTTTTTCTAAATTAATGCACCGACAATCAAGTACACATAACATCAATTAGTTTCCTCCAAATGATAAATTTATTGCTCTCCTTGCGCACTTACGGTACCTCAAAATTATATTTTCTTTTTGACTTCATTTACTATTTGCAAAGTTCTATCTGTTATTCCAAATTTATGAGAGTTAGGGTCTTGCTTAATTACCTCAGGCATTCTTTCCCTCTCCCTCTTTACCCGCTCAATCTCCTGCGGAATCTTCAGCACAACCTCATAGTACTTCCTCGCCTTTTCCTTATCACCTTTTCCCAGGTAATAATCTCCAACCTTTGCATATGCATCAGCTTTGAGCTCATAGTTATTTGGTTGAAGAGGCTGAAGCTTTATCCCCTCTTCTATCTGTTTTAGACCCTCATCTATTGCACCGTGGGAGAGTAAATACACAGCATACTTAAACCTTATCTTGGCGTTAAATCTATCGTTTGTAATTGCCTGCTTGAAGTAACTATTTGCTTTTGCAATCAAATTTGCATCTTTATTCTGGTCACCAATTTTGTAAAGCACTGTAGCATAGTCACTTAAAGCTGAAGAACTGAGTGAATCATATTCTACTGCCTTTGATAAAAATGAGTATGCAGCTGTTAAGTTATTCATCTGCAGAGCTTGCTGACCAATGTTTGCATTGTAGTTTCCAATTCTAAAGTTTATTGAAATAATCATCACAAAAAGGTAAAAGACTAAAAGTGCCGGGGAAAGCACCTTTGTTTTTCTTTGCACAATTAGCTTTCCATCCTCTTTGCTCTTTTGAAGCACTTCCTGCACAATTGCTATAAGTACCCCAAGGCTTGCAAAAAGCAGAACCTGAACAGAGGCAAGTGAAAAGTCAAAATCCAAAATTGAATGAAGATAAAGCTGCACAGCCCCTCCAATAATACCTGCAATCAGGATATTTTTATCCTTATCTTTTTTAAGCCATGCCCGCAGAGCCGTTGAAAAGAGCGTGTATAAAAACACCATCAAAATGGCAAATCCAAAAAGCCCTGTGTCAAGAAGCACCTGTAAAAAGTAGTTGTGAGACTGTGTTGTGAAGTATAAGTACGACTGATACATAAAATAAAGTGACACCCACGTTCCACCGCCATAGCCGAAGATTGGACTTTTCAAAAAGATTTTGAGCCCATCTTTGTAAAACACAAGCCTTTCAACAAAGTTCCTGTCCTTAAAGCTGATTGATTTTATCTTGTCAACAATTGACGTAGGAATAAGGTGCATATTTAGAGCGATTATAAATCCTATTATACCAAGCGCAGCAATCGTAAGTGCCGAAATGATGTAAACATCATTTTTGAGCACATACAACCTCTTTTCAACAAAGCTAAATGCATATGCAGCTGCCCACACAACGGCAAACTGCATAAGCAAAATCAGCCAAAGTTTCTCTTTGCCATTTGGATTTAGCTGAGCCCCTACCTTGTTCAAAAATGCCAAAACAATTGCACCTATTAACGCCAGGTTAAAAACAAATGAAATCCTCTTTTCCCTTGGAAGCAGTATAAAGAATACCAAAAGCGCAATTGGCAAAGTTACATAGGACCCTCTTGAGTATGTAAAGAAAAAAGCTGTCAGCACAAAGGAAGATGCAGCAAAGTAAAATGCTCTTAAAAACTTATTTTCAGTATATAGCCCCAGCAAAAGACCAATTATAAACCCAAATGCAAGCACAGTTCCTGCTGTGTTGTGGTATTGCAAGGTTGAGTTTATCATATTTCCTGCCCAAAGACCATTCATTGCCATTCCTAAAGGTCGGGCAGTCTCAGGTATCAATCCTACTGCTGCTTGATATCCAAAAAATGCAACACCAATTGTTGAGATAAAAAGAGCATTTAATATGGTGAGCTTTTCGAACCTGCCAGTTGCAAGTCTTATTGCCATTGCAAATATAGCAAAGTAGAATGCATATTTCAAAAACTCACCTATTGCCAGTCTTCTGTTTGCTGCAAAGAAAAATGGCACAATATATGCTACCATAAAAAGCAAAAGGATATATTCAAGCTTGTACTTAACCTCAAATCCTATTTTAGATGCATACAGATAAAGAACCAATAAGATGAAAATTACAGCTGCTATAGCCTGAAATACCATAAGCTCATAGTCAAAGTAAAGCCCTCTGTAGTAAGGTGTCATCATGACAAGAACTGAAAATGCAAAGAGCAAAATAAGTCTTATGGGATAAAGATTCAGAGCTTCTTGTTGTGTATCTTTGAAAGAAAAAGTTTGCTTTTTCTTTTCCTTTTTCGCCATTGTGTTTTCTCCTTTTTTGTAAGTTTAGTTTCAACCAAGGCTATATTTTCAAAGCATTTTTAACCTTTGTGCGAAAGTACAATGACCTTTTGAGCCTCAGGAAGTTCTTTTATCTCAAGCTCAAAAGAGTTTGCATATTCTACATTGTCAAAAAGTTTTGTAAATTCCTCCAGCCTGCCCAAATCAAATTTCAGCTTTTCTGTTTTATAGTGCATAGGAATTATAATCTTTGGATTTATAGCCTTTGCAACGTTATAAGCAGCTTTTGCATCAATTGTATACACTCCACCAACAGGGATGAGCAGAATATCTACCTTGCCAATCTTCTCAAGATGCTCTTTTTCAAGCTCATGACCCAAATCACCCAAATGTGCTACAGAAAACTCATCCTCTATGACAAATACAATATTCTCCCCTCTTTTCTGCCCAGCTTCCTGATCATGAAATGTCTTTATACCTCTTATCTTTACTCCTTTGACATTGTATTCCTGAGGCTTGTCCAGAACAGTAAAATCTCCTTTCAAAGCCCCTGTGTAGCCGTGGTCAAAGTGTTTATGAGAGGTCAAAACAATATCAGGTGATAATTCAAGCACTGTGTAGCCAACAGAGTTATCGTAGGGGTCTGTTAAAATCTTTACCCCTGTTTTTGTTTCTATCAAAAAGCTTGCATGTGCAAGATAGGTTATTTTCATGTTTCAAACTTCCCCCTTTTCTTTTACTATCAACAATATTATATACTAAACTGAGGAAATGTTAATTAAAAATTTGTGAAAATCTTTCCTGCTTGCATTGGTTTACAAAAAAGAACCAATTTGTTATGATTTTAAATAGCTCTATAAACCTTTTTGAGGAGGCTTTGAAATTGAACTTTAGTTTTTGGGTTGAAACTTTAAGAAAAGAAAAAAGACTCATTTTAATTTGTCTTGGTATTTTTGTTCTTTTTTTGATCTTGGGTATATTGGCTGGAATATATTTTGGCGATATGATAAGCAAATATGTTGATATGTATCTTAAAAAGATGTTCCAGCAGATTTTGAAAAATGTTGATAACAAATTTGAGCTTTTCTTGGCAATACTCAAAAACAACATGAGAGTCTATCTTATTTTGATTGTAGCAGGAACGCTCACATTTGGCCTTGTTTCGCTTTTTGTTTTGATGTCAAATGGAGTTATTGTAGGGGCTGTGGCTGCACTTTCGGCAAAACACACTTCAGTCGGAAAGACTCTGCTTTTGCTTTTGCCCCATGGAGTAATTGAGATTTTTGCATTTTTAATTGGATCTGGTGCATCCGCCATTTTTCTTGAAAATCTTGTTCTGGAAAAGAAAAAAGAAGATTTTAAGATTGTCTTCAAAAGATTTTGCATCTTGAGCATACTTGGTGCAGTTTTGGTTGTGGTTGCTGCATTCATTGAAGCGTATGTCACATCAAGCTTTGCAAGGTGAAAACCAAAAAAGAAGAAACCTCATAGCACCAAAGATAAGGGCTGAGATTAAAACTCCTGTGTTTCTAATCCTTCTGTAAAGCAAGCTCCTTTTCCCTTTCAAAAATTATGTAATCGTTTGCTTTGCTATTTTAGGGCTATGCTTTATGAGATGTGAGTATTTATCAAAAGAAAACATTAGCCTTAGAGATTTTGACTATAGAATAAAGAAAAGCAACTTCCCAGAGAAGAAAAATAAAAAGGCAGGGATTCTGTCCCTGCCGTCTTGATTTGTAAAGTGTTTCTTTTTCTATTTGTAAAATATTTAGCATATCCCAGTTGCCATCTGGCAAGCAGGATATGCCTGGAGCTTTTCATCTCCCGCATGCGCGGAAAGTACTCAGCTCCTATAAACAATGGTGACCCCGAGGGGATTCGAACCCCTGTTACAGGCGTGAAAGGCCTGTGTCTTAACCACTTGACCACGGGGCCACCTGTGAGCTTTTAAATTAAAATGGTGAGCCATCCGCGACTCGAACGCGGGACACCCAGCTTAAAAGGCTGGTGCTCTGCCTACTGAGCTAATGGCCCACACAACAATAGCCGCAGTTTTGTATTATAAAGCACAAAAGCGAGTTTGTAAATAACAAAAATTTGTTTGCTCCTTTCTTATCACCCCGCTTTTACAAACCTTACTTGGCTTGTGCAAAGCTCGTAATATACACCTTTCTTAGAAACTAAGCTGTCATGTGTTCCCATCTCAACTATTTGGCCTTTGTCAAGCACAATGATAAGATCAGCATCTCTTATGGTTGAGAGCCTGTGAGCAATTACAATTGAGGTTCTATCTTTCGTCACCTTGTTCAATGCACTTTGGACCATCAGCTCGCTCTGTGTATCTAAAGCCGATGTTGCCTCATCAAGGATTAAAATTTCCGGATTTTGAAGCAAAAGCCGTGCAAGGCATATTAGCTGCTTTTGCCCAGTTGAAAGTCTTGTTCCCCTTTCGTTTACCTGAGTATAATACCCATCCTCAAGCTGGGAAATAAATTCATGTGCGCCTAAGAATTTGCACACCTCTACCGCCTCATCTAAGGAAGCATTCGGCCTTCCATAGAGTATATTATCTAAGATTGTACCTGAGAACAAAAATGGCTCTTGCTGGACAATTCCAATGAGCTTTCTAAGACTTCTAAAGCTTATTTTTCTCAAATCAATCCCATCTATAAGTACACTCCCTTTTTGTGGATCGTAAAATCTTGCAAGAAGGTTTACAATTGTTGTCTTACCTGAACCAGTTGCCCCAACCAAGGCTATCATCTGTCCTTTTTTGACCTTAAAAGATATATCCTTTAGAACATAATTTTCATCTTTATAAGAAAACCATACATTTTTGAACTCAATCGTATCTTTAAATGTAGAAAGGTCAACTGCATTTTTGTCTTCCTTAATCTCAGGTTCGATGCTCAAAACCTCAAAAATCCTCTCTGACGAACTGCTTGCAACAAGAAGTTGGTTGTAAAAATTGCTCAAGGTCACAACCGGTCGCCAAAATCTATCTAAGTAGCTCACAAACGCAATTAATGTACCAACAGTAACACCGTTTATCTTTAAAAGTTTTACACCGTACCAGTAGATTATTAGAGTCCCCACCATTGAACAAATCTCAACAAATGGGCCAAATAAGTTATTTATTTTTATTGCCTTCATCCAGGAAGTGAACACATCGTCAATGACATCTTTGAATATTGCTTTGTTTACTTTTTGTCTTACAAATGCCTGAATTACTCTAATCCCACTTATATTCTCGTGTATGTACGCATTTAGATTTGCAATCTTCCTTCGAACTTTCCTCCAGTTTTTCTTTATAGCATTCCTTGTTGCAAAAAGTATTGCTAAAAAAAGCGGAACAACTGTAAATGTCACAGCTGCTAATTTTGGATGAATTGAAAACATTATAACCGTCGCAAGAACTAAACTGGACATGTCAGTTATCACATTAACTATCCCGTTTGTAAAGAGGTTGTTTAGAGTATTTACGTCATTCACAATTCTTACAATAATCCTTCCTGTTGAATTTCTATCAAAATAGCTAAACGAAAGGCTCTGTACATGGTCAAAAAGTGCCTTTCTTATGTCAAATAGAACCATCTGGCCTGTTCTGTTTGCAAGTTTTATCTTGTTTTTTGAACATTCTTTGTTTATAAAAAGTGTCAAAACAAGAAGAACACCAATTGCTAAAATTCCTTTAAAATCTTTTTTGGGAATAAAATCGTCTACTGCCTTTTTTAAAAGGTATGGAGATACAAGGTCAGCAACTGTTGCAATAAACATAAAAATGATGGTAATAAAAAGCCATTTTTTATATGGTAGCAAAAATCTAAATAGCTTTTTCAAATAGGGCACTTTTAATTCGTATGAAGTCTCTTCCTGACTAAATATTGGCATTTTTACACTGGCTTGTGCCATTTTTTAAAAACCCCCATCATCTAATATAACTATTTTTTATAATCTCTCAAGCCTTTTTTCTTTGAATTAATTCTTATGCAGGAAGCGAATTTAACCTTTCAAGAAGCTGCTTTTTGAATGTTGCATAATACCTTCCTTTCAACTTCATAAGTTCCTCATGTGTTCCTTCCTCGACTATTCTGCCATCTGACATGTAAATAATTCTGTCTGCATTTACAACAAGCTGAGATATCCTGTGAGTTATGATAATAGTTGTCCTTCCTTTTATAACCTCTTGCAAGGTTTTTTGAATCTCAGCTTCTGTCTCAAAGTCAAGGCTTGATGTGGCATCGTCTAATATAAGTATCTTTGGATTGTAAATAAGAGCTCGTGCAATAGCTATTCTCTGCTTTTGCCCACCAGAAAGCCCAACTCCTCTCTCACCAACAACTGTGTCATATCCCTGAGGCAGTCTTTCAATGAACTCATCTGCCTGGGCAAGTTTTGCCGCCCATTTTATCTCATCTAAGGTAGCATCCGGCTTTCCAAAAGCTATGTTTGCTGCGATGGTATCAGAGAATATAAAGGTTTCTTGCATAATTATTCCAATGTTTTTCCTAAGCGAACACAGCCTTATATCCTTGACGTCTATATCATCAATCAATATGCTGCCTTTTGTGCAGTCATAGAACCTTGCAAGAAGGTTAATCAAAGACGACTTGCCTGAGCCAGTTGAACCTAAGATTGCTACAACCTCACCTGGCTTTATGTGAAGGTTTATACCTTTTAAGACATAACGCTGGTTGTATTTGAAATATACATCAATAAATTTAATGTCACCCTTAACATCTTTTAGTCTGATTCCATTTTTTGGACTTTTTATCGCTATATCACTATCTAATACTTCAAATATTTTTTCCAGTGATGCAAATGCGTTTTGCCACTGGTTGACCAGATTCTGAATGTTGCCAATTGGTGCACTAAAGATGTTGACATAGCTCACAAATGCAAACAGTGTGCCTATGCTAAGTTTCCCTTTTATTGCTAAATATCCACCTACAACTAAAATTATTACAGAGTTAAGACCGTTTAAAAAGTTTGCAAGAGGGTTGTGATATGAGCGAATATCCGCTGCCTCAATATTTTTCTCTGTAAACTCATATGCAACCTTTTCAAAGCTCTTTTTCTCAAAGTCTTCGTTTCCAAACGCTTTTACAACCCTGATTCCCGTTATATTTTCTTGTACCTTGGACGTAAGCTTTTCAAATGCAATTCTTATACTCTTAAAAGTAGGATGAAGCTTTTTGGCAAGGCTTCTTACATTGAGGTAAATCAAAGGTGCTGTTGAAATGGTCAAAACTGACAACAAAAAGTTCATCGAAAGCATTATGCTCAGGGCTGAGACAATTGTAATTGCTATGGTTATCACCTGAACAAAACTCTGGTTCAAAAACACTCTAATTGCCTCTAAATCCCCCACCATCCTGTTCATAATTGCACCTGTGGAGGCTTTGTCAAAGTACTCAAAAGACTGATATTGAAGTTTTGTGTAGATTTGGTCTCTAAGAAGATATATGACCTTTTGAGATGTGTACTCAAATATGTACCCCTGAAAATAGTTGCAAAAAGCCCTTATCAAAACAAGACCTGCAACAAGCAGTGCTAAACTTGCCAACCTATCAAAGTGCTTTGCTATCAGAACATCATCAATGATATGTTTAGATACTTTTGGAACTGTCATATTACAAAATATAGAAATTAGAGAAAAAATTAGACCAAGTGCTACCAGAAATTTGTACTCATCAAGATATTTAAGGATGCGCTTAAGATAGTCCAATTTTCGTTCATCCCTTTTTTATAAAAGTTTAATTTATATTATACACCCAAACACAAAAAAAGTTAATACATTGCCACAAAAATAGGATAAAATCAATAGCTTAAAGTACACAAAAAGCCACCCATTTCAATACTATCCCTCGGGTGGCTTTTTTATTTCCATACTTATCTTCGAAAAAGATTTTCAATTCTCTTTTATAATAATATCCTCACGACTTGCACCTGTGCCAATCAAAAATACCTTTGCACCTGTCTCTTTTTCTATAAACTCAATGTACTTTTTGGCGTTTTTTGGCAGCTGATCATACTCTTTTGCTTTTTTTATCTCTTCTTCACTCCAACCATCAAATTCTTCATAAATTGGTTCGCATTCCATTGCAACCTTCAATGATGCTGGGAACAAATCAAGGATTTTGCCAGCGTGCCTGTACCCCACACACACCTTCACTTTTGGCAGATTTGAAAGAGTGTCAAGTTTTGTGAGTGCAATCTTGTCAATTCCATTAATTAAAACTGCATATCTTACAACCACAAGGTCAAGCCAGCCGCACCTTCTTGGCCTTCCAGTGGTGGTACCGTATTCCTTGCCTCTTTCTCGAATTGAATCTCCTACTCTGTCTAAAAGCTCTGTTGGAAATGGTCCTTTGCCAACTCTTGTTGTATATGATTTAACAACTCCTATAACCTCTTGGATGTGTTTTGGCGCAATTCCAGCCCCTATACAAAATCCGCCTACTGTGGGGTGCGATGATGTAACATATGGATATGTGCCATAATCGAGGTCTAACATTGTTGCCTGGGCACCTTCTAAAAGGATTTTTTTCCCTTCTTTTATAGCATCATTCAAAAGCTTTATTGTATCTGTGATATACGGCCTTAGAATCTCACCATACTTCATAAACTGCTCCAAAAGTTCACCAAATTTCATAGGTGTTTTGTGATACACCTCTGTAAGTATCCGATTTTTTCTCTCATATACAATTCTTAGCTTATGCACAAACTCATCCTCGTCAAGCATGTCACAAACTCTTAAGTTTGTCCTCTCAGTTTTGTCAGTGTAAGCAGGACCTATTCCTCTTTTCGTTGTGCCAAGTGACTCTTCCCCTCTTTGCTTTTCCTGCTCTTCGTCAAGTATCTTATGATACGGCATAACAAGATGTGCTCTGTCGCTAATTTTTAGGTTCTCAGTTGATATACCTTCTTTTTGCAGGCTCTCTATCTCTTCAATGAGCGATTCTGGATCAATTACAACTCCATTTCCTATGATGTTTATCTTGTCTTTGTAAAGTATCCCTGATGGTATTAAGTGAAGTTTAAAAATCTTGCCAAATGCTTCAACTGTATGCCCAGCGTTACTTCCTCCCTGGGCACGGACAACAACATCAGCTTCTTTTGCTAAAAAGTCAACTATCTTGCCCTTGCCTTCGTCCCCCCACTGGGTGCCAACTATTGCTCGGATTTGTGACATTTCATCATACTCCTTTTTAAAAAGCTATTTTTTATAAAAAATCCTTCTTTATTATATCAGAATGAAGTAAGTTTTTTAAGTATTTAGCTTTATTTTAATAATTGAAGAAATGAGAATTGACTGGTATTATTTATATTGATAATGAAATTCCATCAATTTTAAAGGAGATGAACTTAAAAATGATTGAATATCTATTCAACGTCTTCAAAGATGTCACAAAGCTAAAGTGGTATACAATTGTTATTGTATCTGTTTTGTTTATCTTATCTTTATTTTTGATGGCTACTTATAAACGACAGAATTTATCAACAAAGGCAATCGTTTATGGCGGACTTAGTATTGCTCTTTCATTTACACTTTCGTTTATAAAACTCTACAGAATGCCACAGGGCGGTTCAATTACACCTGCAAGCATGCTTCCACTTTTTGTATATAGCTACATCTTCGGACCTGCTGCTGGAATTATTGCAGGTGTCGCTTATGGAATCTTGCAGCTCATACAAGAGCCTTATGTTGTTCACTGGGCACAGCTTCTTTTGGACTATCCATTGGCGTTTGGTGCTCTCGGATTTGCAGGATTTTTCAAAAAAAGCTTGCCAGCTGGAATTGTAGTTGGCGGACTTGGCAGATTTTTCTTCCACTTTGTATCAGGGTTTGTATTCTTTGCATCTTATGCACCAAAAGGAATGAACCCTGTGTGGTACTCTGCAGTCTATAACGCAACATACTTGGGTCCTGATTTGATTGTTTGTTTGATTGTAGCTTTGATTCCTGGAGTTAAAAAAGCTATTGAGCAGCTAAAAAAGGGTGTATAACTATTTAGGTATTTAAGCCTCACTTTTTAATCTTTTGAAAAGCACATAAAAAGGGGCAGCGGTGCTAATTGTCCAGTTTTACTTACTTGCATCATGCTAACCAAATTATGTAAAACTGAACAATAGCCCCTGCCCCAAGAAGCAGGAACTTGCGCCGAAGTTCGGTCTCCCCTATGTGCCCTGAAACCAAAAGTAATTTCAGGACAGAGATGTGGTCATCACCCATAAAGTATGGCTGGTTGTAGTTGATAGTGACTGAGTTGACCTTCGTCTGGTATCTTGCATCTACGTAGTATGTCGGTGTGTATGTTGTACCAACTCGTACATTCTTAATGTTTTCAGTGAACACTACCATATCTGAAGCAGGGTCAAAAGTGCATGTACCTTTGTTCTCAGAAAGCGTTATATTCGGATTGTTGGCTGTATCTATTGTAAAGTTCTTAACCTCAACCGGGACATAACTTCCCTGTACAGGGTCATATTGTTTCTTATACACTTTGAACTCCCACAGTTTTATTTTTACTCCTGGGAAGAGCTGGCTGGTGTCAACGCTTGCTGTTGCCCCTACCTTTTCATTCAAAGTTGCCGGGTTGAGTACTTCGCCATCTAAGTAGTACTGCCCGTTAAAATAAGCGATTCTAGTATCTGCAGGTTCAACTTTCGCCTGTACTGTTGGTTTTGGCAGACCGGTTACTAAAAACTGTATACTCACGCTCTTGGAATTAACAGCATCTGTATGGTAACCAGCATTGAAAAATACTCTTACTTTTCCAGCAAATGATAATGTGTTAGTACCAGGCTTTAACTCGGTTGTAGGAAGATATATGTCACTATTGTTGTAGTCTAACCAATCATCCCACCAGTAAACTGTGTCTAAATCTTTTTCAAGGTCAACATTCTGATCTGGTGCTTTTTTATATCTTATCATCACCCGTATAAAGTCCCCCAAAGTAGAGATATTCGTCCGTCAAATCTTTTGTTACAGTTTGCCCATTTTGAGAATACGATAGCCTTAAATAGTTAGCAACAGTCAGCCAATCTTTTACATCATCACGTGTATACCACCACGCCAATGAATTACCTTCCGTTAAAATTTTGTGAGCATCGTAGAACTTACCCTTTACAGTAAAGGTAACTTTCACATATTCTACCTTACCAGTATCTACCCAGTATTTACCGTTGACTACTGGAAGGTCTATAGTTTCTCCATCCCTGGTTATTCCCTTGACTTCCTTCACAACAGCTGCTGTTGTCTGAACATCACTCAGTTCTGGATTGTCAGGATCCTGTATAGGCAAAAATTTACCTACCGCACCAGTAAACCTAACTGCGTGTATTTGTCCATTCTTTTCAAAGAAAAAGTATGCTTGCGCATATAACTCCTGTGGTGGTCCTATCAAAACTACATAGTCTCTGAAATTGTTGATATTGACCTTCCCGCCCAGTTTGTTTATAAGCTCATAGGTATACCTACCGTTAATTGTGGGACTTGTGCTATAGTTTCTAAGAACAAAACCGTTAATAATTCTATCGAATATTGTACTTAGTGTTCTTGAATCCTTAATCTGAGTCAACACATTCTTACTAAGCAAAGACCCATACTTAGCCTTAACTTTTGAGTCTGCTATTGTTCTTATGGTTGTACTTGTTAAATCAGACCACTGCAAATCCTCATCATCGGGCCAATAAGGGTCCATAACAGGTTCTCCATCAGCACCTAAACCCATGTACTTAAAAATTACACGCCTCACACCAGCAGGTGGATTGGCAGGATTGCTTACTGTCACTATCTTGCCACTGGAATCAATAAACCAGTATCCTTGGTTTGAATCAATAAGTTTGTTCCCAGCAACATCTGTCGGTAGCCCATACACCGCCATCCTGTAGTCTATCGCTAATTCTACGTTGAGTTTATAGGTTGTAAGCCAATCAATCTGTATGGAAGTAGCAAATCCCATGTCCCTCTTAATATCTTCAGGTTTGACACCTTTGTACTCGTTAAAACCACCTTCGAAGTAGTTGTTGCTTAGTGCACTATAGTCTATTGCAAAAGCTTTTTGGACTGGTACCACCTGCAATACAAACTCCAATAGAAAAACAAAAGATAAGAAAAGAGCAAGGAACTTTTTCAGTTCCTTGCTCTTTAACATTTTATTTTTAGTCACCCTTTATCACCTCTTGGTATTCTGAGTGTAGTAACCAATTTCATCTACCTTTTTAGCCAATATTTCTTCTACGTCCTTTGGGAAAGCAAGACCATCCACCAGAGGTATCGAGTAAGTAACAGGTTGATAGCGTGCAAAAGGACCTAGTCCACCTATATTTCCGTCTCTTATATATCCAAACCCAAGATGTACTTTGTACCACATCCTACCTATTATCTCCTCCCGCATCTTGGGATCAAGTTTTTTAAGCTTATCATTCGATATATAGCGGTCTGGATTTAAATAGTATGCATTAGTGAAGAGCATTGGCGCATCAGGGTACTTTTCCATCAAATATTGTGCATAGAACAATTGCCATAACTCGTCAACTCTGAGTGTTATTGATGTACCAGTATGCTGGAACATCAAACGTTCAACAGCCATATCCGGATTTCCATAGCCATCGTACAGAGTCCATCCACTCTCGTCTACCATTCTAGGATTCTTTTCCTTGCTGTAATCAAATGTCATTTCGTCAACTACTTTTCTTCTGGACTCGTCAAATACCCTTGCTATCATCTCAGTTGCTTCTTTCTGTGTTAGTATTCTGCCTGCATTAAATCTGATATCTGGTACTGGAAGTTTGGGTTGTTTTACCTTACCATCAAAATACAATCGCCCATCAACGAATTTGGTTTTGAATATGTTCTTATCAATATTCACATCAGGTGTGATTATACCAAGGTCTGCAAGTCTCAGCATTGCTTCCTGGTAAAGTTTCGGTACTGATTTGAAGTCTACACAAATGTATTTGAACCTTGTATAGTCAAGCGGATACTGTCTTGGCAAAATCATCAACCAGCGGTTCAACGATTCATTGAATATCGGGTTAAGTTCTGCCGTCAAGTTCCAATCTTCCGGATTTTTGGTCTTATACTTGCCAAATTGTAGGAATGCAAAGCTTGCTATTGCGTATCCCGTTTTCCCTTCATGTGTAATGTAAGGATAATAGAAGTAGTACGCACCAGGATATTTCCTGCCATATTCAGGATACAGAACATCTCCTGGAACTACTCTGTACAGGGTATATGGTTTTTTACCTGCAGGCAGTTGCTTGTTGGGGTCAAGATTGAAAAAGATGATTGGCATTATATCCCACACTAAAGCCTTTGTTCTTTCCTGTGGGAAGTCAAACTTGACCTTGTTTGGTTGTTCTTTCATGAATCTTTGCAACAGTTTTACCCAGTCCTTTGCAGGGTCATAATCTCTGAGTCTGTTCCACACATGTACTGTTTTGACTGTACCATCCTTGTAGTATTTGTCAATCACCACAATGTTGTATGTCCTTATTACCCTGTAAGCATTCGTGTAAATTGGTTTATCACCGTAATAGGGGTTTCTGTACCAAGGTACGTACGCACCTCTGAAATTTTTACCTGGTTCACCTTTCGGCCAGAGGGTGTAATCTACTGGTGAGAGAATTTCAACTTTTACTGGTATGTTTTTATCTTTGAGTTCTGGGACAGCGTTGATTAATTTCCACACGATATAGCTTGCCTGAGCACGTGTGAGAGGTTTATCTTTTTTGACTTCTGGCGGTATCAATTTCATTTCAACTGCCTTATCCCATGTTGCAGGGGTTACCTTTGCTTGTGTGAGAAGCTGTGTTACAAACTCTCCTGCGGTAATATACCCTGCATTTGAACCTGCCTGTGTATCGACAGGCTTGACGAAAACCACAATGGTTAACACAAGGCTTATTATCAGAGCAATTGTCAGAAATTTTTTCATATCCACCACCACATCTTTGTTTTATTTTTCTCAATAATAGTTATACCGCACTTTTCGAAATTTCGACACAGAATTTTTTGTTGTTCAAAAACAGAAAAGCCACAGATAGTTTTTGGAGCAAACTATCTGTGGCTAACATTTGCTACTGTGGTCTGATTTCTATTTTTACATTTCTGTAGACGCATTTTGAATACAGTTTTGCTATTCGTATGTGGCAATTGGTTCTGAATATATTATACCACTGTAGTTTGAAATTGCAACAGTTATTTAGTCTGCTTCTTTGTACTTTTCAAGAAGCTCAAAAAAACTGTAAGTAGAAAGCTTCCTTTTTCTTAGTTTCATTTCATCTAATATTTGTTGTCCTTCTTGAAAGCTTATGAGTTTTCTCTGATATGCAAGGTATAGAATGGTTTCTGTGGTTATCAGCGGTGGTTGGTCTGGCTGAATATGCAGCAGTACATCTTTGAGATTGTTACTGGCAAGAGTTCCGTTTAACATTTTTGCTATTACTATAGCAGCAGCTTCTCCTTTGCCTATGGAATTCGTACTTTTTTGATCTGTCAACCTCGAAAATTCATCCTTGTAAGGACTTAATTCTGGAATTTCTCTGATTTTGTATTACCGCTTCTTTATTCTCTGGTCTATGTTTAGAAAAACAAATCTGTAGGAGCGGTATTTTTGCAATTCCTTTATTTTGTCCAGAACGATTCTGGGGATAACGATATGACCAGCAAAAAGTTTGTCGATTATATCAAGTCGATTTATCCATGAAAATGAACAAAGACAATCGTTATCAAAGACTATAGGCATCTTCAAGTTCATTAATTTCACCTTCTGTGTCTTCTTCAGGTTCAAATATCAGATGTGCGTATCCACCTTCTATGAGCAGTTCCTCGTATTTGCCATAAGAAATTCTACCAGCGTCCAAAAGTTTTTTGGCAAGTTCTGCATACGGAGAGTAAACTTGTATTTCTTTGCCAGATGTGTTTTTATACAATTGTGTTGAATAACCGTATTCTCTTGCTTTTTTGATTACATCTTTGCTAAAATCTTTTTCCTGTTTTTCTGTAATCAAATTCAGTTCCTTTAATCTGATGAGCATAAACTGGTGACTCACTCCAAAGTATTGTTCCAGAAAAATAATATCACTTATGTCGGGTGTTTTTCCTTCTGTCCTTTTGTAAAACATGTACTTGACACCTTCTTCTGGCAGTAGAAAATTAATGGCAAAAATATTTGCTTCCCTTTCCTCTGGATTATCTTCGGCAAATTTTTTGATAGGACATATTCTACTCACAGCACCTTTGCTGTATTTATAGTGGTAATACTCATGAGCTGCTGTGAATCTTTGGTGCCCAAGTGTTTTCTTTGAATTGACAACTATTAAAGCAGCTCTGCCTTTCCTTACAAACAAGCCTGACATTTTTTCGCTCATTTCCATAAAAGCAAGAGAAATCCCTTCTATCTCGTGGAGAACTTTGAAAATGTCAACTGCCTCATGCGAAGCAAGACCAAGACTTTTCCTTGTCTCTAAAGCTCTCATCTCAGCCAAATTATTCATTTTCTATCTCCTCCAATTGTTTGTACATCATGTCAAGGTTTGCGACGAACTGATTGGCAAAGGCAATAACTTCTAAATCCTCATCGGAAATTTCATCAGCTCTAAAGTTTATCGCAATCTGCTCGTTTAGATTTTGTTCTTCACCCAGTAGATAGTTATAATCACAGCCATATAATCTGGCAAGTTGCAGGAGAATATCAACACTAACTTCACGTTTACCGTTTTCATAATGCGAAAGTTGTTCTTGAGTAATACCCAAGTATTTTGCCACCTGTTCTTGAGTAAAACCTCTCTGTTTTCGTAGCTCCTGTAGCCTCTTACCTATTTTCTTGTATACTTCCTCTTTCATAAACATCACTCCATATAACTGTTTGTTATAAATGCTCTTTTTCTTTATTTAATTATACCACACTTGTTATCATAGTAAACAGTTTTTTCTGCTAAGAAAAAACAGAAAGCCACGGCAAGGCTTTCCCTGCAAACCTGTACCGTGGCTAACTTCCTTTTTATTTTTACATTTTTGTAGACAGGTTTTGAATATGGTTTTCCGGACTGTATTTATTATACATCCAAATTTCAGTTTTTGCAACACAATCTTTTTGTGTTTAGCTTTGAATGATTTTTTAGTGGTTTTTCTCGCCTCTTTTTGTATGTTCAATAATCCAACTTTTAATTTGTTCTCTATCGTATCTTCCTTCGGCAATTGCGACTCCTAACTCTACTATCTCTTTGTCTGAACACTCTAATGGTATATCATTTATATCACACAAAACCGCCATTAAAGTTATACCTAATCGCTTACTGCCATCAATTAGTGGATGGTTTTTTATAATGTTGTAACAAACTGCCGCTATTTTATCGACAACTGTTGGATAAAGCTCAATCCCATCAAATGTTTGATATACGCATTCCAGAGATGCTCTCAGAAGTTCTTCATTACGAATACCATAAATACCGCCACTTTCCCTGACAATTCTTCTGTATATCTCAACTACTTTCTCATATGGAATTGTTCTCATCATTTTTTAGCAAGCTCTATCAGAGCATTTTTATGTTTTCTAATAAATCTTTCTACGGCATCATCTATTTTCCTGCTTTCAAGTTCTTTGTTTAATTTCTCTACAAAATCTAATACTTTTATTTGTTGTTCTGGTGGCAAGTTAATAACTTTTTGATAAATTTCTCTTGCTAACTCCATGTCCAAAGAAACCCCCAGCTCAAGGTTCTCTAATAATAATTGTACCACAAACCAGTATGTTTATGCCACAAAAGAACAAAAACCACAGCTTTTAAGCTGTGGCAGTTTTTATTTTTACATTTTTGTAGATCGATTTTGAATATAGTTTGGCCGACTGTCTTTATTATACACCCAATTTTCAATTTTAGCAACACAATTAAAACACCGATTTTTCATGGCTTCAGACTACTGGGCAAGGTATTGTTTGAGTTTTTGAGCTGGCTTTTCCTTTATTCCTGCAGGGTATTGTGGCAGGCTTTATGTAATCGTTTACATTCGCTTCTCCTAACCTTTTGGCTATTGCTATTCTACATCTCCAGCTCAAAAGCCCTTCCCGGACTTGTCTACTTCCCGCAAACCCAGTTGTATTCTTGCTTTCTGCTATGTGCCAAAGTCAGCTGTGAGCTTTCGAGCAACCCCACGACCTGCCGTGGTCTCAGACAATTTGATTTGCTTAGAATTTTATAAATAACGAACATTTGTTGGTGTTAAATTTAGTCTTCTTTTGCTTTAAAAAAAATTTGACACTCTATATAAATACCTAAAAACTACATCTTTGGCAGATGTTTTAAGTATATTGTAACACATTGTTTGCTTTGTTGCAACAGTATTCTGCTCCAAAAACAAAACCACTTATCAAGCAGAAATTCAGACTACCTGTGGCTGAAATAGTTTCAATTTGTAAGCTCTTTTCTCAGCTTTCTTATCTCCTCAATAGCAAGACCTGTAACTTTAGCGATAAAATCGTCTTCGGTTCCTGCTTGTATCATGTTCTTTGCTATTTCTATCTTGGCCTGATACGCTCCTTGCTGAATTCCTTGTTGAATTCCCAGCTGAATTCCTTCATTGAATTTTTTCATTTGTGATTCATCAAGAAGTCTTGCCACATTTGATACGAAATCACCCATCTTACTCACTCCCCCCTGCTTGACTTTCTCAACTAACCTGTCGTACTCTTCCTTATCTTCTTTTGTGAGTCTTGGTCGAATTACATTACCTGCCCATATTAAAAACCTCTCTATGTTTGTTCTACTCAACTGCTTGAGTTTCGGTACAATCTCTTTTAATCTTTTGATAAGTTCTTCTGTGTCATTCCTTGCCTGTTCCAAGTAGAATACTACTGGACTTAGGACATCCTCTTCCTCTTGCAGCAAAGTTTTTACATCCAATTTTGAAATGTTCACAACTGCGTACTTGAATATGTCATCCTTAAAAACATCAAATGCATTGATTATCTCTTGAGAAACATCCCAATCCCTTTCAAATCCATTGTATGTCACAATCGGTATTATCGCCGGAAGCTTCTCCACACCTTCTCTTATCTTCCTCGCCCAGAGCAATATCATGTATTTCAGTAGCCTCTCTGGCATATCTTTTGCCACAGTTGACTGGTTCTCAATGATAATGTAGAAGTACACTTCTCTGTCTTTTAGTTTTGCTTTTGCTATGACATCAGCTCTTCTTTGCAAAAAATATTCATCAACAAATTCTTCGTTGGCAAGTTCAATTGAATTTTCATCAATATCTTTTGCCCAGCTGTAGCCTATTACATCTTTGATGAGGAAAAGGATATCTTTTGGGTTTTCAAACAAAAACTTAAAAGTTGAGTCATGCTCCTGTGGCGGCAGACTATCGCGCATCAGTTAACTCCCCCTTGTTGGCAAACTTCGAAAACAGGGGGAGGAGTACCTTAACACTTTCTACTTTTATTATACCACACAAAAACGAAAACCACAGCCTTTTGCTGTGGTAGTTTCTATTTTAACATTTTTGTAGTCAGGTTTTAAGTGCAGTTTCTCTAACTGATTTTATTATACCCCTCTTTTCAGGCTTTGCAATAGTAGCTTGGGCACAGATTTTTTCAAGGTTTCTAACTACAGGTAGCAAGCTTTGTTTGGGCTTTTGTGTCAGGTTTTTGACTATCAAGACGATTTTTACTGCTGAACCCTCTGCGTAATCGTTTACAGTACCTCTTCCTGGTCATCCAAACTGTGCAAAACTGCACAAGTTTGGAAGGCTGGGCTATTTGTAGTCCGCCACATCAAGGTTGTTCCACACCCAGTAGGCGGTATTTAGAACAACCATAGCCCCTGCCCCAAGAAGCAGGAACTCGCGCCCTTCTTACAAGGGTCTCCCCACTTGCCCTGAAACAAAAAGTGATTTCAGGACAGACATGTCACGCAGTACCCTCTCAGGGGAAAGTAGCCTCACCACCGCTACTTTGAGAACTCGCCAGAGATTGTGGTCTTTACCACAGGTACCAGAACTTGTTCCGCCCAGAGGTCCTGATACCCTCCCTGGCTCACTCCCAAGGCTTTCTATCATCCGCATTACATTGTCTATCTCCTTGAGATGTCTCTTTTTCAAATGCACGTTCTTTACCCATTTTCTCACATGCTCTTTTAATTCCTCCAAACTACTTACATCAAGCCTGCTAAGAAGCTCCATGTAGTTTGATGGTATCCTCTCATTTAACCCAAGCCCCTCTTCTTGCTACTACATATGCTGCAGCTATATCCTTTGTCACCATAAATTGCGGCGCGTACTTCAGCATACCTATCGAGGTGTATGCAGGGTCTAGGGAGTTAAAATAAAATTGTGTCCACTGTATAATTAGTGTTGAAATAATCACCAAAGGGGGGCTCACGATTATGGAGAAAAATGAAATTTTTGAAACCGCTAAAAATATGGCTATCGAGCAAGTATTAAATATGTATTGCTCCAAAGATGATCCTACTCGCCCAGCTTTAAAACAGCTTTTGGAAAACTTGCTCGATTGCTTTATGTTATCAGAAAGAACTGTTTACCTTGCTAAAAACGAAAACGATAAAGGCAATGGTTTTTACGGCAGAAAACTTGCAACACCTGTTGGCAGCCTTGAAATTTCTGTTCCTCGCACACGCTCTGGTAACTTTCGACCTTCCATTCTCCCTGACCGCTACAAAAGGGTTGACAGCTCATACACTGACCTGCTCATGTCTTTAGTCGCCAATGGTTACTCAGAAAGTTCTCTTGTCCAAACTCTTAAAAGCATGAATCTGCCTTATTCTGAAGACGAAATCGAAAAAATCAAAAACGATCTTAAAAACGAGCTTCAACTTTTCAAACAAAGAGAACTTCCTGAAAGTGCTTTTGCTCTTATCATTGACGGTTACCATTGCGAAATTAAAGATAACTCAAAAGTTAAACAAGCTACTTGCTATGTCGTGCTTGGCATTGATTTAGAAGGCAAAAAAAGATATCTTCGGTATCTACACTTTCTTCGGCAAAGAAAACAAAGCCGATTGGATGAGAGTCTTTGACGACTTAATTACAAGAGGTCTTAAAAAAGTCTTAATAGTTGTAAGCGATGATTTTCCAGGCATTATCGATGCTGTTAGACTCGCTTATCCCCTTGCCGACCATCAACTATGTTTTGTTCACCTTCAACGCAATGTCAGAAAACATATGGCAAAAGATGATGCTTCCGTTTTCAACAAAGAGCTTGATAAACTAAGAACTTCCTCTGCTGATTTTGACGAAGCTATTTCAAAGTTCAAACTTCTTTGTGAGCAATACTCCTCAAAATATCCTCGATTCATAAAAGGTATTTGCGAAAAAGCAGAGTTCTATCTTGCACATATGAGGTATCCTGAAGATTTAAGAAAGTACATTTATACTACTAATGCTGTAGAAAGCGTAAACAGTATGATTGAAAAGATAAGAATAAACTCCGGTGGTTATTTTCAATCTGTAGAAGTTTTAGAGATAAACATATATTTACAAAGAGAAAACTTGCGTCGGGGCAAGTGGAAAAACGGAGTACCTATTCTTAAAAAATGTAGTTACAATATATTACAGCTCTACAATATACGCTATGAAATGGAAACACAAAATTCTTGACAAGTCTCAGGGTCTACTTCTATAACCTCTATCCCTTCTCGCTTTGCTAAAAGTTTTACTTTCTCCAGAAGTAACTTGTACCCAAAGTAATGCCTTATCCATCTCGATTTTCTACCTGAAAAAGTCTCATCTTCTTTCCCTGTGCTGTATGCTAAGGTTCTCAATCACTATGGCTTTTTGTTTCTCCTTTGCCATCTGTACTAAAATGTAGGCATACTGCCACCTGTAATACTCCTTCTTATCAAAGCTGCCACTTTCAAGCTTCTCAAGTGGTATTCTGCCATATCCCAGAAGCTGTCCGTGCTCATCTGTTTCTACCCATGCCACATTCTTGGGATATGCGTTCGTGTCTATCCCCACAGCTCCATTTGGTCTTGTTATCTCAAACTCTGGAAAACCCTCTTCAATCGTGAAATAGGCATACATTACTTTTCATAGTTGTCTTCAATTGTTAATTTCTACCGCTATGTAAGACCTCTTTTCAGCAATAAGCTCATTTTGAGTTTATAAAAATTACAAAAACTGCTATACAAACATTGCTATAAATACATGTCGCTTGTTTACATCAAGCTGTTAAATATGTAAAGGAGTCTAAACTTTTGCAATTTGTTTGTATACTTTGAATTATTGCTGCATAAATAAGCATATATTTGAAATTAAAATTTATTCACATGCATATGCAAATATATTTATTTTGACTAAAAGTCATGTTTGTCGACCTTCAATGCAAAAATTTTGAGATTCAATTTGTATGCGATTTCATTTAGTCATAGCAAGATTTTGATAAAGTTGTTAGTAACAACTGGATAGACGGAAGGATTCGATAGGTTTTTATCGCTTGATTTTTCTGGGCTGATTTGAGTTTTCCATAGATGTTTCGATATAAAAACATTGACAGGGGTGTATAATCTTGATATAATAAAATCAAGCTCTTTGACGTATTGTAGCCTCCCCGTTGGGGATTGAAACCTGCTGTTTTACCTCTGTAGAGAAAACCATTGAAATATTGTAGCCTCCCCGTTGGGGATTGAAACTATTTTTCTGGTAGCTTGTTTACCACATGTACCTTCTCCCCGTTGGGGATTGAAACTATTGCTACAATTTCAAGTGGTTCATACCCATTTTCGTTTGTAGCCTTCTCGTTGGGGATTGAAATTGTTCGCTACCAAACATAGGTACGATACTCCACTTTACGCATATAAAATTCAATTAAAGGCAGATAACCGCATTGGGTTAATTTGAAAAATCCGATGGGGATTTTGTTTTTTTCATGGGAATTGTGTAATAGAAGCAGGGATAAAAAAGAGAATACCCTGAGTTGGTAAGAATCTTGTTAATCAAAAATACCTTAAGTATAAAACGTAAGATTGCAAAGTTGAAAAGATATACGAACTTTTATAACTTCTGCTTAAAAGGATTTGTTTACAGAGTAGAAAGCTAAAGTACAGTAGGCCATCTTGACAAAGGATTCAGAGCATCACTATTCCTATGAAAAGATAAAAACAAAAGAAGTGTGGTAATTTATTTTCCTATGAATAGAAGGGGATAAACCCTGTCTTTTGTACTCTGGTGTGTACAAACCAATATATTTGGTGCCAGATTTGTCTAAATGTTTGGTTGTGGCTCTAATTCCAACTGGGAGTAGAAAATTATGTGCATGTTTGGTTAATATTTCTTTTAGCGTATTTGTTTTTATATTTCAATCAAAGAAAGAAATCTGCCCAGTTCTATGTTCCTCAATTAATAATTTTCTATTAGTATAAAATTGATTAAATTTTTTAAGTTTGTATTCGAGGCTATTTTCATCAAGCCCTCTCAAATCTTCCTTAGGAAAAAATTCTATAGCTTGGCGTTTGACATAGTTGTATCTGCTATTTTTGTTATTTGGTCGTTGAATAATTCTGTGCACAATTTCATATGCTATTGAAGCTAACTCATACTTATTCTTATTGGTGCTGTTATAATGTAGGCAATTCACCACACAACCAAGAATTATATCAATAAGTTGAATAAACTGAGAATGAACAGGATCTCCTTTTTCTGATCTATGGTCAGAATCTAAAAAGATAATTTGGGGATTATTAAAATAAATTTTATCTTCTTCCGATTCTATTTTATATATGGAATGCCAAGAAAAGTACTTATGATCCTCTAAATTGCCTTTATCATGATAAATGTTGTCAACTATAATAGCATCATATTCAAAAAAGAATCTTTTTAGAGCCTTTTTTATTGCAGTTCTAAAAAATCTATTGTATATTGTCGAATGTCTATCCTGCTGTTCTTTTGGTCCAAATTTATTTAAATCTAATTTAGACAAATTAATGCCTAAAATATAAAAATAAATTTTTTCTTTGTCTTTCACCCAATATTGTACCCAATTACGAGCAATTTTAAATTTTATTGTATTACTTGTTTCTTCATAATGAATTTCTGAATTATTTAGTTCATGATATTTACAATAATTTGAACAGCTCCCCCACACCTTTGGAGGATCAGCTAAGCAACGTAAGTTGAAAAGATCTTCGGAAAGGTCATTAGAAACAAACTCAGGTACTATTAACATCCCTATATATGACCATTTCTCGTATATACCTAATTTTGCTATCTTTAATGAACATTCTTTAACTTCATCACAATACAAATTGAGAGTTATACTCTTTTGCTCTTGCATCATTTTTTGACCACCTTATATTTTTTCTTTTACAGTATTCCTTCTGCATTTATTCTTTAAATTTACAAATATTATTTTACTGCAAAAATTTATAAAATAAAAGAGTTATTATTAAAGAATGAAATTATTTTGAAGCCAGATAGTAAATTTTTTACATTAACTTAAAACTGTATTTGGGATTGCAAACATACAATTTTTTATAGTATGATATAACTTAAAGAACATCTTTCGTGATGATAGATCCAGCCACAACGGTTAGGAGAAGAGATAAAAATGCGAAAGCCTTGGTCTATTTCCACAACTGTTAGAAACCCCGAAAGATTAAGAGGATTTTTGCAAGTGTTATCTGAGTTTGAAGGAATGAATTTTGATGAGAACGTTCAAATTCAATATCAGATACGATTAATACAATACAAACTCTACAGACCTATGAATTTACCTGAAGATATAAAACGTGAGTTTGATGACCCCGCAATTAAAAAAATAGATTACAAAAAAGCTAAGAAGATTTTTGATTTACAAAAATATAAAGATCCTTCTATGCGTGGTCGGCAGTCTGTAAATCCCTTGAACAAATTAGGATTTGCAATTGCCAAAAAAAGCTTAGGCAAGATTAGAATAACTGAGTTGGGAAGAAAATTTTTAGATGAAAATAACGATGTCTCCGAGATACTTTTCAAAAGTCTTCTTAAATTACAGTACCCAAATCCTTTTAGTAGCGATTTTAAAAGCAGAGATGGCTTTGATATCATTCCTTTTATAGTAACTTTGAAGTTTTTCTATTTGTTAGAAAAACAAACGCAAATAGAAGAAATTTCAAAAAGAGAATTTTGTTTATTCATTCCAACCCTCATTAACTATAAAGAAATAGAAAATCAAATTAACCAGCTACTTGATTATAGAAGATCAAAAAATAAGAGAGATTTTGAAGTACATTTCGTCTCTAAGTTTTTTGGTTCAGCTAAAAATATTGAGACTAAAATCAACAATTTGTTTGATTATGGAGATAACATCTTACGATTTTTTCTTCTTACAAAATGTTTTACCGCTAAAAAAAGTGAATTTGGACAAGTTGCCAGTGTAAAACTTTCACAAGATAGAAAAAAGGAAATCGAAGAATTACTAAATATGTTTGAAGGAAAAGCAATAAGCTTTTCTAATTTAGATGACTACATCGAATATATGACTGATATCACAAAACCTGAATTGCCGTGGGAAAAAAATAAGAATAAACTTATTGAGATGGCAGAAAGTATCCGGAAAGATATTTCACAGCAAATAGAAAGCAGTAAAATTGCAATAAATGAATACTCTAAAATGGTTTTAGGAAAAAACTTATTTGAGTTATCTGAGGAAGAATTGAAAAAACATATCAATGAACTGAGGGCGATAAAATCCAAAATTAACGAAGCTAAAAAGGCTCATATCTTAAAATATAACTTTGCTAAATTAGACGAACATATTAAAATACTAAGGAATAAAGAATATTGGAAGGAATTAGAACCAGCCGATTTAGAACAAATAATATTCGAGCTATTGTTAATTATTGATAGTGCAGAAAAAATTGAATCAAATGCTATTAAAGATGATGAAGGAAATTTTATAAATTTTGCACCAGCTAAAAAACCTGATATTGAATTTTTCTTCAAGGAATTTGCTGGAATTTGTGAAGTAACACTAAACAAAACTCAATATCAATGGATTCAAGAGGGATATCCTGTATTAGATCACGTGGCAAAATTTATGAATCAATACCCTAATTATACTAATTTTGTAAATATTTTTATTGCTCCAAAAATACATGATAATACCTATTATAATTTTTTCATTGCTTTAAAATACGGATTTAAGAGTAAGAAAATCAGAATTATCCCTTTAAATTTTGAACAGTTTACTATGTTCACAAAAGTGCTTCAAAGCTATTTTGAAAAGTTCAATGGTTTAAATTCAAACTTAATTTTGACCCTTTGTAATGATATATTTTACACAATGGAAAATTTAGATGACCACTCAATGATATGTAGTTTAATTGACAATAAGCTTTATAGTCTATTTTAGGAAGGTGACCCAAATTTGATTTACAATACAATTTTACATGGTGATTGTGTAACGATTATGAAAGAACATATTCCATCGGAAAGCATAGATTTAATTTATGCTGACCCACCTTACAATTTGTCAGGCAGAGATCTTATACTAAAAAATAACAAGACTGGTGGTCCATTTTATAAAATGAATGAAGAATGGGACAGCTGGGATTATGACAAATACTGTGAATTCACTTATAATTGGCTTTTAGCCTCATATTCTGTCTTGAAAAATAATGGTAGTTTGTATATTTCTTGTACTTACCATAACATTGGAGAAGTTATATTTTTAGCAAAAAAGATAGGCTTTAAATTAAACAATATATTGACATGGGTCAAGACAAATGCTATGCCAAATATTACTAAACGTACATTTAAACACACAACAGAATTTGTTTGTTGGTTTGTTAAAGGCCCTGGATGGAAATTTAACTATAATGAAATTAAAATGCTTAATCCAAGAAAAACAAAAGATGGCTCTGTTAAGCAAATGGATGACTTTTTTGATTTCTTTGAAATGCCTCTTGTTCAAGGAAAAGAAAGAATTAAGTTAGACAATGGCAGAGCCGCACATCCAAATCAAAAACCTGAAAAATTGTTGGAAATAATAATTACCGCTTCAAGTGATGAAGGAGATATAGTATTAGATCCTTTTTTTGGAACAGGAACAACTGGTGTTGTTGCTGAGCGTATGAATAGAAAATGGATTGGAATTGAAATAAACGAAACCTACATTGAAATTGCCAAAAAGAGAATTGAAGAGGAGAGAAGAAAAAATGTGCAAAGTACATTTATTTAATGATGATTGTTTGAATGTTCTAAAAAAGATAGAAGACAATAGTATAGATCTGATTTTTGCTGATCCTCCTTACAATTTGTCTTCAGAAAATGCTCTAACCACGAGAGCCGGTAAACCAGTAAAATGTTATAAAGGCGAATGGGATAAAATAGATGATATATTTGAGTTTAATCTAAGGTGGATCGAGCAATGTGTCAGAGTACTTAAAGAAACTGGAACTATTTGGATTTCTGGAACATTGCATAATCATCCTATAATTGGAACTATTCTGAAGCAGTTGGGTCTCTGGATTATCAATGACATTATATGGTTTAAACCTAATGCAACTCCTTTACTTTCAAGAAATAGATTTGTTCCATCTACAGAATTGATCTGGGTTGCAAGTAAAAATAAAAAATATTATTTTGACTATGAGATGGCACGAAAGCTTAATGGAGGCAAACAGATGAGAAACTTATGGGAAATTCCTGCTCAAAGGCATAAGACTCCTCATCCTACTGAAAAACCTGAAGCATTGTTAGAAAGGATTATTCTAATAGGCAGTAAAGAAGGGGATGTGGTCTTAGATCCTTTTATGGGCTCTGGAACAACTGGCGTTGTAGCTAAATTGCTTAAACGAAACTTTATTGGAATTGAAATTGATCCAGTATACTTTGAGATTGCAAAAAAACGTATTGAGGAAGAAAAGCTTATTCAGCAAACTTTTTCAAATTTTCTTTAAAAAGGCTGCTTTACTTTCTTTCGCCAAAAGTAGCCTCTTTTTCTCTGTTAGTTTCTGTACAAATACTGAAATAATTTCCTCAAATACGTACCCAAAATTTAGAATATTAAAAACCCACCTGAAAAGCCTCAAGTTCAACTATCACAAACCCATCTTAATAAAAGATGTATTTTATGTATCCTCACCTGCCTTTATAGAAATCGCTGCAAGTTTTACAACTCCTTCGTGCACATCCTTGAACTGCTCAATCAGCTTGTCAACAGAACGAATCTGTTTTTGGAAGACATCTTTAATTGATGAAAGAGTTTTAAAGTACTGCAAAGTAGTTTGAGTTTGCAATTTTAATGTATTATTTATATTCAAAATTTTTTCTTGCTGGTTTGAAATTTCAGATGATATCTTTGATATTCTCTCTTTCATGGCTGTGTTTGTCTCCTTGATTTTGCTAAGCGAAACAGTAGATTTTTTGGCAACTTCCACTCCTGCTTTTACAACCTTCATACTCTCTTCAAGCCTCTTGTTTGTTTTGTTGAATGTCAAAAGCGACTTTTCTATTGACTCAGAAATCCGTTTTGCAAATGAATCTGCTGTTTGTGAAAGCCTTGAAATTTCTGAAGCTATGACACCAAAACTTGGCACATCGCGTTTTGCTGCTTCTATTGAGACATTTAGTGAAATTATCTTTATCTGTTCTGCAAGCTTTGAAATGTACTCACTTGCACTGACAATTGATTTATAATTCTGCATAGCTTCAGACAGATCTGAAGCAACTTGGTTTATGGTCTCGTTCACTGTGTACATGTATTTTATGAGGTTTTGGATAGACTCTTCTTCTTTGTACGTTGTATCAACCACACTTGTTATCCCCTCTTCAATTGTCCTAAACACTTTGAATGTATTTTGGACTTGTTGCTCAATCTCAGTTATATAGTTGCTTACCTCTTCAAACGCCTTTTTTTGCTTTTCAGCCAGCTCTATAATTTCCTTTATTTGAGCGGCTGTGATCTCATTTGTCTTCGCAGAATCTGTTGCAATGCTACTTAGCCTGTCAATATAACTTTGCGTGGTGCTAACTGTCTGGTCAATATTTGTGACAAAGGTATAGATACTCTTTACCATCTTTGAAAATTCTCTTGCCAAAAGTCCTATCTCGTCGCTACTCACAATGCTATCTTCTACCTGTATATCAAATTTACCTGTTGCAACTTTTCTTGCACTGTCAACAAGTTTATTTATTGGCCTTGTGATCCTGTTTGCAATGAACATACTGATGATGACCAAAACCAATGTAAGTCCAAACAAGAGTATTGAAAACCTGATTGAAGATGTAACAAAGTTCGAAACAAGAAGGTTGTTTGTAAGTATTGCAAGAGCTGCTACAGGCATTATGTTATTAGCTTTTCTCACAGGGATCACTACAAAACTATAACTGTCATTTTTTGTACCTGTTTTGCCAATCAAGTACTCGTACTCACTTGACATTGCTTTTTGCAAGGTCTCTTTTCCTATGATAGCCCACAGTTTTTGAGAGTTTGATTGTGAAATATATTTATTAGGCGAATTTGCAGGATACAAAATGACATTCATCTTGGTAAGTCTTGAGAGGTTTTCAACAAACCTCTTGTCAAGTTTGTACCCAACAATTACTGTGCCAATTACCCTCATGTTGTTTGCACTCATCTCTGTGACAACATCTGATACAGACTTTATATAAATGTCATCTCCGCTTTTTTCAATAGTGGTATACCTTAGCCTTGCAAGCCCGCATTTTACTAAATAATTTTGTTTCCAGTTATCACCATAACGTGAAAGTATGTCACTTCTTCCGATTAAAATACCGTTTGAGTCTGTTACAGCAATCTGGTCAATATTCATCTGGCTTGCCAATGGCGAGATTACTTGTACAAGTTTTAGATGGTCTTTTTTCAAGATTGCCTCTTTTAGCAGGTTGTTTGATGAAATTAAAGTTGCATAGTCTTGAGATAGTTTTTGATACCTTTCAATCTCTTGAATTGCTACATTGTGTGCGGCTTCAAGTCGTGATTTTAGTTCTTTTTGGGCATTCTTCTCAATAAGGCTCAATGAAAAGATTAAAAATACTAAAAGTGGAATTAATGAGATTATAATAAACCATAGCGTAATTCTTGTTTTGAGTGAACCTGAGATTTTAATGGAAACTTTTTTAAATTTATGTAGTTGCTTCATTTTCTATTATCATCTCCTTCTTTATTTTTCTACTCTTGATTTTATACAAAAATTGTTAAAAGCCTGTTTTGACTATGTTAAATGATTGTTAAAATGTGCTATAATTTTGATATAACCTACCTTAAATTATGCAGGAGAAAAAGGATGAAAAATATTAGAATTTACAAAGCTGCTATTAAAGGTATTATATTACTAATTATAGGACTATTTGTTATTGGAAGTTGCCCCATTTATTTGAATAGGTTTTCTGAAAGTGGTTCTGCAAAGGCTACTTCTTATTTTCAGGCAAAGAGGAATGTGAGCTTTTTTTGCTCAAAAGCATATTTTAACAAGGTCTATTCAGACACAAAAACAGAAATTTTAAAAAGTCCTTTCCCTTTTGACTTTTATGTATCGCAAAATCCAACCGACTTTTTTGTTGCAGGCTTTGAAAATGACAAGCTTGTGTCTTACTATACAAACTCCAAACAATTTTTAGGGTATGAAAATATTAAAATTGGAAGCAGTCTGCAAGATGTGAAAAGGACCAAATTGAAATTTCTTAAAAGCTTCGTAATATTAAATGGTATGAAAAAATATAATTTTACAGATGAGAATTTAGGAAAAGAATATGATGTGGCTTTAGTCAATAATAGCTATTATGTTTATTTCTTCTATGACAAACTTGTTTCTCCAAATGTTGTAAACGGAATCTTTATGGTCAAAAAAGGTATTTGGGATGATTTTCTTATAAATGATGATGTTTTCAAAAAGCAAAAGGATATAAATCATCTTCTTTCTGCATTTGAAAGGCTTTGCTATCTTCACTTAAACTCAATCAGAAGCCAAGAGGGAAAGCAACTTTTTAGGTACTCTGACAAAATCTCGATTGTCGCAAGACTTCATTCACAAAACATGGCAAAGTATAATTTCTTTGGTCACACAGATGTCTTTGGCCAAAGCCCTACAGATAGGTTTCAAAAGCATGCAATTGCTTTTAAAAAGATTGGTGAAAACTTAGCAATGGGCACAAAACTTCTTCCCTTTTTTGCAAACCACCTTCTTTTGAATTCAAAAGGGCATAGGGAAAACATTGAAGGTAATTTTGAATATGCAGCAGTAGGATGTGCTGTGGATTTGAATACAGACAATGTGTATTACACTCAGAACTTTGCCAATTTGATATATTCACAAGGCAGCACTTTTGGCCGATAAAAAGGTGATTGACCAGGGAAACCCTATTCCTCTTTTAAAAGAAATATACAAATTGGAACATTATAAACTTGAAATTGTACTGTTCGCAAAAACCAGCTTATACAAAGGTACAAGCGCCAGAAGATCTCACACCTTTAAATGATTATTTAAAGAGGTATAACTGGAAGTTTGCCGACCAGCTTGGTTCGGTTATTATCTACAAAAAGGAAGACCAGCCGCTTGCAATAAAAATGCGGATGTTTACTCAAAAGTATATTGTTTATGAACTTCACCAGTACACTCTTGATAGCTTAAAATAAAAAAGTGGAAAAATCAAATTTCAATCTTAACATGTCTTGCAGCATGGCAGCAAATATTTACCGCAACAGGAAGACCTGCTATGTGTGTTGCACACTCTTCTACAAATACATCCAGTGCAGTTGTCCTGCCTCCAAACCCTTCTGGCCCTATTCCAAGTGAATTTATTTTATCAAGAAGTCTTACCTCAAGTTCTGCGATGTAAGGGTTTGGATGGCGCTGACCAATATTTCTCAAAAGTGCTCTTTTTGAAAGAATTGCAGCCTTTTCAAATGTTCCACCTATCCCAACACCAACAACAATCGGCGGGCATGGGTCAGATCCTGCTTTTTTCACTGTTTCTATTACAAAGTTCTCAATTCCTTCTGTGCCATCAGCTGGTGATAACATGCAAAGCGCGCTTTTGTTTTCACTTCCAAACCCTTTTGGCATAAAGTAGATTGTGATTCTGTCTCCTTTTACAAAGTCAAAATGGATTATTGCAGGTGTATTATCGCCTGTGTTTTCCCTTACAATTGGGCTTTTTACCATTGATTTTCTCAAGTAAAAGTCTTTATATCCCCTTGCTACAGCTCTGTTAATGGCGTCTTTTATTGAGCCTTCAACAAATACCTCTTCACCAATGTCGACAAAAAACACAGCAGCACCAGTATCTTGACAAACTGGGCGCATCTTCTGCTCTGCCATTCTGATGTTTTTTAAAAGATTTTCCAATGTATACTTTGCAGTGTCCTCTTCTGCTTCATACGCCTTTTTTAAAGCCTCTTTTATATCTTCTGGAAGTTTGCAGACAGCCTTGTTTATTGCTTCATACACCTTGCTTTCGATCACGCTTTCTGAAATTATTCTCATTCTTTTTTACTTCTCCTTTGCAATTTTATTTTTGTTTCAAATCTAAATTTTTAGTTTTAAATATTGTCTCATCATCATTATGAGAATATTGTTTTCGTATAAAAACTCAGCAAACATTGAAGTTCTGATGTAGTGCTGGACTGTTTTGAAAATTTGTGCATTGGGGAAGAAGTATATAATGCTAAATGCTATGTAGATTATTATGAGAGCTACTCCGATCCCTGCCAAAAGACCGCCAAAGCCATCAATTGTACCAATCACAGGCACTTTCCTCATAAACCCAAGCGCGTTTTTGACTGCAACTATAACAACCTTTGCTGCAATGAATGTAGCTATCATTGCAATAAAATTAATCAAAACCATTGTGGCAGCATCCTGAAGACTTTTGTTGAGAGCCTGGTGTGCCTCCATAGCAGCACCCCTGAAAAACTCTGGCACAACCGGTGAAATTGTATCCCTTATTACAACCTTGTCTTTTACGAAGTTTTCTATTGCTCCTTTTAAGACAGAAGAACTTTCAATTGCTCTGCCTACATATTTATATCCCCACACTGCCACAAACCATGAGATTATGTATGACCCAACATCAAAAGCCATTCTTAAAAGTCCTTTTTTATACCCCATCCATGCACCAATGAGTATAATTATCAAAACAACCAGGTCTGCTAAATTTGGCATTTTTAAAACTTTACCACCTTTCTTGGTAATATTCTATCCTGTCATTATAAATATAGTATAGCTTGTCTGCATTTATTACAGCTTTTACAAAGCCAAAAGAATTTACTTTCAATGTCTTGAGCTTATTCAAATTCAAAGAATAAATCCTCACTTCGTTTCCTTTTGATGTGACAATCTTGTCGCTTGTTGCACAGATTGAATCAAAGTCTTCTATCTGTTTTAAAATAAACCTTCTGAGTAGCCTATTGTAAACTAAAACCTTGTTTTTGGCAAAGAGAACATCTGTATTTCCTATTACATATTCAGGTGAAGTAGTAAATGAGAAAGCCTTTATCCTCTTTTGAAGCTTTGAGTCGTAAACTTCAAAACTTTTTCCATTGTACAAAAGTATGTAATTTTCTATGGCATAACATCTTTTTGTATTCTGAAGATCTGGTGTCAGAACCTTTGACATAAAAACTCCTCGGTTGTTCACAAAAGATAGTGCCAATTCATTTGAATCTCTTGGTTTTAAAATTGCAATTGCAAAAGAGCTGTTAAAATCACAGTCTATTACCTTTTCCTTATACTTTGCTGAGAACACAATATTTTGGTTTTTATCATACATTATTAAATAGTCTTCCTTTTCGCTTGATAAAAGCACCAAAACCCTTCCATTTTTTATTCTTATCTTTTCAATATTTGCCGGATACAATATATCCTTTTGCCACAAGTTAGAGAGTATATGAAGGTACTTGCCACCTTGAGTATATGCAGCTGCAATGTTGCCATCTGAAAATGTTTTGTGATTTTGATATGCAATGTTTGTCCACCTTAGATTGTCACCTGTAAGTCTTCCAATCTTTCCCCTGTACACTATGGCAACTCCATCTTTAATTGGTACGATATCTTCATAGTATCTTATGTTTGGATATGTCTTTTTGTACTCATAGTGAGAAAACATATAGGGATTTATAAATTCCACCCCAAACACATTGAGAGTTAAAATTATAGAAATAAGCAGGGCAAGGCATAATATGAGCTTGTACAAAAAACGAATTAATCTCATAGCTTTTCACGCCTTTTTTGTTTTTTAAAGTCTTTCCACCATCAATATGGCTATGTCGTCGTCTAAATCTGAGACAAAGTTTCTTAGGTCTCTTATCAAAAGTTCTGTGTTGATGTTTTTGATACTAAGTATTCTCTTTATAAGCCTTTTTTTGCCATACATCTCACCGTATTTGTTTTTGCTCTCAATAAGCCCATCTGAATAGAAGATTAGTTTATCATGCTTTTCAAGCACTGTCTCCTTTATCTCAAACCCCTGTTCTAAATCAATTGAAGCAATTGGCTGGCCTTTCATAGAAAACATCTTTATTTTCTTGTTAGCTCTGACCAAGATAGGTTCTGTCACATGCCCTGCACTAATCATGTTCACTTTTCCCGACTTCTTTTCCAATATTCCAAGGACAATTGTTATGTACACCTCATTGGGAAAGTTCATTTCAATAAAATCCAAAAGCACACCTTTCATAATCTCTTGAGCACTTGCTTCTATGTACGTATGTGCATTTTTTATTATACTCTGCTTTACAAAGACTGTTACCATTGATGCCAAAAGCCCATGCCCTGCCACATCTGCAACGTAAAATACAATCTTGTCGTCAATGTTTATGACATCTAAAAAGTCTCCTCCAAGCCGTTCACAAGGCTTGTAAGTATATGTGATCCTGTATCCTTCTATTTTAGGGATAACCGGCAAAAGTGATTGCTGAAGCCTCTTTGCAAATTCTAAGTCACGTTTTAGAATCTCGTTCTGGCGTCTAAGTCTTTCTTCTATTCTTCTTTGCTCTGTAATATCTCTGAACACCTCGACTGTGCCAATTACATTTCCATTCTCATCGTGTATAGGAGAGCTTATGACATAGTATACCCTGTCCTTATGAGTAGCATATTTCATAGCCCTTGTATTTTCCTTAATTGACTTTATTGCAATACACTCTTCACAACGCGTATTTTTACAAAAAAGGTCGTAGCATTTTTTGCCTGTCTGGTCGCCAAACTCTTCTTTCATCTTTGAATTGCAAAAGATAACATTCCCATCTATATCAATGACCCTCACCAGGTCTAACATTCCATTCAATATGCTTTCATAAAAGCTCTGTGAAAAATTGATTCTTTGGAAGTCCATCCTCTTACCCCGCCAATGATAAATAAATCTATCATTGGCAGGAAACCCCCCTTTCTTTTGTGATGTTTTTATTCTTTTATCTCTTTTGCAAGGTAATTTTTCCTTGCTAAGTCAATTGCCTGCATCTCTTCAGCTGAAAGCGGATACTTCGATAGACCATTTTCAATTGGCTTTGCATATATGCTTGATCCATCTCTTGAATATATGCTATTTAATACAACTCCATTGTCGTACTCATCTAAGAGGGCAATTGCAAAACTGAGTTTGCTCCCAACATTTTCAAATGCATCATACCTCACAACTCCAAGCTTCTTTATATTTAGCTTTGAGTTCTCACTGAGCACTCTGTGACTTTTATGCAAAGCCTTTAAAACCTCTTCAAAATACACTATCTTTTCATTTGTCTCTCTCAAAATCTCTTCAATTGTTTTAAAATCATCATTTTTTACAAGGGCTAAAAAACGTCTTTTTAGATTTTTATTCTTTACTGACTGAATAAGCAGTGCTATAAAAAGTATCATATTTATCGAAAGAAGTGCAATTATAATCTGGTTTGAGTAACTACTAAGAAAATCTTTCATTAACTATACTTCCTCCTTCTTTTGCAATGTTCCACGTGGAACATTTTTTATGGCATGAGTATTGAGATGATCTTTTCAAGTTCCTCTTCACTGCTAAATTCTATCTCAATCTTTCCTTTTTTCTTTTTTTTATGAATCTTGACCTTTAGCCCAAATAGCTTCATAAGATTTTCCTCTAACTCTTTTAGGACCTCATCCTCAACCTCATCCTTCTTTTGTTTGTCTTTTGCCTTTACAATCTCTTCAAGTTCTCTCACACTTAAATCCTTTTCAACTACAAGTTTTGCCAAGTTCTCTCTTTCAACATCATTTTCAACAGACAAAAGCACTTTCGCATGACCTTCAGAAATCTTGCCTTCAATTATCATCTGCAATATATTTTGACCAATATTTAATATCCTCAAAGTATTTGCAATTTTTGACCTTGAAATCCCAAGCCTTTTTGCAAGTTCCTCTTGTGTATAACCATGCTCATCAATAAGCTTTTTATAAGCAAGTGCTTCTTCATATGGGTTTAAATCTTTCCGTTGAATATTTTCAATGAGCGCAATCTCAGTTGGATTTGTATAGTTGCGAACAATACAAGGGACCTTTTGAAGCCCTGCAATTTTACAAGCCCTAAGTCTTCTCTCGCCAGCAATGAGTACATATTTATCTCCTTCTCTTCTCACAACAAGAGGTTGAATGAGTCCCACATTTTTAATCGACTGAGCAAGCTCTTCAATTTCATTATCATCAAAAATCTTTCTTGGCTGTTCGTTTGAAGGTAAAATTTTATCAATCTCAATCTCTTCTATTCTCTCATCATTAGCAGACTGTATATCATTAAGACTTTCATCAAAATTCTGCACTCCGTCATCAAACAAGGCATCAAGGCCTTTCCCGAGCCGCTTTTTCATAAAAATACACCTCTTTTATGTATTCTTCTTCACTTTATTTAGGTACTCATCAGCAAGTTCTATATATGCACGTGCTCCTTTTGAATCCGGGTCATAAAAAATCCCTGGAAGTCCAAACGAAGGTGCTTCAGAAAGTCTTACATTCCTTGGAATAATACTCAAAAAGACCTTCTCACCAAAATATTTTTTTACTTCTTCCACAACCTCAAGTGAAAGATTTGTTCTTGAATCAAACATTGTTAAAACAACACCATCAATCTCAAGATGCTTGTTCAGATGTTTTCTCACAAGGTTTATTGTACTTGAAAGCTGAGAAAGCCCCTCTAAGGCATAGTATTCGCACTGAATAGGTATTATGACAGAATCAGATGCAGCAAGAGCATTTAAGGTCAAAAGTCCTAAGGAAGGTGGACAATCAATAAATATGTAATCATATTCACTTTTGACACTCTCAATAGCACTTTTTAACCTATATTCTCTTGCTATCACAGAGACAAGCTCTATCTCGCTTCCTGCTAAATTCACATTTGAAGGAAGAATATCTAAATTCTCAAATTTATCCTTTATTATAATCTCTTTTATATCAGCACTGCCTATCAGAACATCATAAATAGTCCTTTCTAAAGACTTTTTGTCAATCCCAAAACCACTTGTGAGATTGCCCTGTGGGTCACAGTCAACAGCCAAAACCTTTTTTCCCTTTTTACTTATTGCAGCAGATAAATTCACACAGGTTGTTGTCTTTCCAACTCCACCTTTTTGATTGACAACTGCCACAACTCTTGCCATCTTTTTTGCGTTTCCTCACCACTTTTTAATTAGATTATATCACAAGAATGTTCCACGTGGAACATTATGTATTTATTATTTAACAATTTTTTAACATTTTCAAAACATAGATTTAACTTTATTTAAACAAAAATTTAACATAAGTTTAATCTAAATTAAACAAATTACTACTATACTGTAAATTGATAAAACCAAACCGAGGAGGGGTTCTTAAGATGAAAAGTTTTAAGATTTCAAAAAAACTGTTTTCAGCTTTGATTTTAACTTGTTTTGCGATGTCAATTTTACTAACAGGTATCTTTGCATTTGGTCAGTCACTTTTTGTTAAGTCAAAGTCACTTCCAACAACTGTATCACAAAAACAGATTGTAATCACATTTTCTCAAGAGATCTCAAAAGGTCCGAATTTCGGAAAGATAGCACTTCTAAAAAATAAAAAGTCTAAGGTTCCAATTTCAACGTCTATAACTGCAAACAAGCTTGTTGTTGCCATCAAACAATCACTTGTCGCAAAAGCACAGTACCAACTTACAGTTCCTGCAAATGCTGTTAAAGGCTCAAAAGGAGGTTTAAATTCAGAGCTAAAATTTTCATTTATTCCACAGTCAACATCAGCAAATCTTTCTGGAAGGATACTCATTGCAGGTTCAACATCTGTTCAGCCACTTGCCGATGAGCTTGCTAAATACTTCATGCAGCAAAATCCAAAGGTTTCTATTGAGGTTCAAGGTGGAGGGTCATCTGTTGGTATAAAATCCGCTATCCAAGGCATTGTTGATATTGGAACATCATCAAGAGAACTCACAGAGGATGAGACAAGGCAGCTTTCCGCAAAAGGTTGGCAGCAGATAAAGATTGCAGAAGATGGAATAGCAGTAATTGTTCACAAGACAAATCCAGTTTCTAACTTGAGTGTTGAGCAAACAAGAGATATCTTCTCTGGCAAAATTAAAAACTGGAAAGAGGTTGGCGGTAAAAACGCTCCTATTGTAGTTGTTACACGTGAGGAAGGCTCAGGTACAAGAGGAGCATTTGAAGAGATAGTTATGGGCAAAGCAAAGATAACAGACTCGGCAATTGTCCAGCCATCAACAGGTGCTGTCAAAACAACAGTATCACAGGATGAAAATGCAATTGGATTTATTTCTCTTGGCGTTTTAGACAGTACAGTAAAAGGTGTAAAGGTTGATGGAGTTGAGCCAACTGAGAAAAATGTAAAGCTTGGAAAGTACAAAGTTAAAAGGCCATTCCTCTTCTTAGTATCAAAGAATCCAAGTAGAGTGACAAAAGCATTTGTAGACTTTGTACTATCAGATGAAGGTCAGACAATTGTCGCAAAGAATTATATCTCCGTTAAATAAAAAAATAGCAAGATAGAAGGGGGGACATACTATTAGCATGAATAAATTTTTAAAATCTAAAAAGGCTTCTATAATCTCGGTACTTCTTATTCTCTGTCTTGTTTTTAGCACCCTTGTCTTTGCAAGCCAAAACAGTAGCGAACAGTCTAACAAAGTCAAGAACGTAATACTCATGATACCAGATGGCATGACAATAGCTCACACCACTTTGGCAAGATGGTATCAAGGCGGAGAACCACTTTCAATGGATGAGATAGCATGTGGGCTTGTGAGAACATACTCAGCAAACAACCCAATAACAGACTCAGCACCAGCTGCAACAGCATATGCAACAGGATACAAAACACAAAACAGATATCTTTCCATCTACCCGGAGATTGCTTCAATGCCAGGTGTTGGTCAGGTTGAAGAAAAAGACTTCTTCAAACCAATTGTGACAATCTTAGAAGCAGCAAAAAAGTTTGGAAAGTCAACAGGCCTTGTTGTAACTTGTCAATTTCCTCATGCAACCCCTGCAGCTTTTGCTGCACACACAGATAATAGGAATGACTATGAAGGTATAGCTGAACAAATGGTTTACAATCAGGTTGATGTGGTACTTGGTGGTGGGTGGAAGTATATTGACAAAAATCAAAGAAAAGACAAAGAAGATTTAGTTCAATATTTAAGAGATAATGGATTTGTTGTAACAACAAAGTGGGAAGATTTGAAAAATGAATCGCCAAGAAAGGTTTGGGGACTTTTTGCTCAAGATGCAATGCACTATGAATTTGACAGAAATGGCACAGGCGAACCTTCCTTGGCAGAGATGACACAAAAAGCACTGCAGATTTTATCAAAAAATAAAAATGGATTCTTCTTGATGGTTGAAGGAAGCGAAATAGACTGGGCATCACATGCAAATGACCCTGTTGGTGTTGTCTCAGAGGTGTTGGCATTTGACAAGGCAGTAAAAGTAGCCTTAGATTTTGCAAAATCAAGAGATGACACAGCAGTAATAATTGCACCAGACCACAACAACGGTGGAATGACCTTAGGAAATTACTCAGCTCAAGTAGATTCTGTTTTGCTCAATGATTTCTTAAAATATATCAAAAAAGCAAAAAGAACAGGCAGCGGAATTGAAGATTTGCTTGGAAACAACAGAACAGATGAGAATATCAAAAATATAGTTTCACAATATTACGGAGTTGACAATCTCACTCAAGATGAAATAGATGCAATCAAAAAGGCGCCAGCAGGAAGGCTTAACTATGTTCTTGGTCCAATCATCAGCAAGCGTTCATATATCGGCTGGACTACAAATGAGCACACAGGTGAAGACGTTGTACTTTATGCGTATCATCCAAACGGATACGTTCCTCATGGTGTTATAGACAACACAGAAGTTTGTGATTATATGGCTGATATTTTGGGAATAGACCTTGGAAGCTTCAATGAAAATAGTTACATCTCAAATGTAGACTTAGAAGAAAAAGGTTACAATGTGACAATTGATACAAGCAATCCAAATAATATTCAGCTTGTGATAAACAGCAAGGGCAAGACATATATTGTTCCACAAAATAAGAATGTAGTAATTGAAGGAAACAAACAATATACTCTCAAATATGTAAGTGCGTATATTACAAGTGCAAAGAGATTCTTTGTGTCAAGTGAGATAGAAGAAATATTGAAATAGATTAAAGATAATTTGTGCCCTCACAAAAATGTGTGGGGGCATTTTCTTTTTAAAAAAAATACCTCCTCATATTACGAGGAGGTCTGCGGGGATTTTTTATTTATTCTAACGATTATTTCGTAGTATGCTTCAGTTTTATTTTCTTTAATATCATAATTTATATCAGTCTTTTGGAAAATTTTCAAGGCCTTTTTTATGGTATTGTAAATAACCCTACAATCATTCATTGAAACCTTAATTGCTTTTCCATTTTTTGTTACTTTCTTATTGTTAAGGTACTCTGAAATTAGTCTTTCGGTCTGAGCAACTGTAAGTCCATTTTCAATTATCTTTGGAATTATGTATTTCATATCTTCCTCTGATTCAAGCTTCAAAAGAGCTCGTGCATGTCGCTCAGACAGTTCATTTTCACGAATTATCCAACGAACATCAGGAGGAAGTGACAAAAGCCTTATCTTGTTCGCAATAGCACTTTGTGTCTTGCCAACTCGTTTTGCTATCTCAACCTGAGTTAGGCCAAACTCTTCTATAAGCTGTTTGTAACCTTGCGCCTCTTCAAAAAAATCAAGGTCCTGACGCTGGATGTTCTCTATAAGTGCCAATATTGCACTTTCAATGTCTGTGACATTTATGACAATTGCTTTAATCTTATCAAAACCAAGATGTTTGCAAGCTCTAAGTCTTCTCTCACCTGCAATTAGGTAATAAACCTCACCACGTTTTCTCACAATTATTGGCTGCAAAAGCCCATAATTTTTTATTGACTCAGCAAGCCCTTCGATAAGCTTTTCATCAAAATTAGTTCTCGGCTGAAAAGGATTTGGCAAAACCTTATCTATAGGTATCATCTCAATAGTATAAAGCTCTTTTTCCATATCCAACTTGTTTGTTTGCCTAATTAAAAGTGAAAACAACTTTATAAAGCCCCTTCCTTTTTTATTCAACATTTTCTGCTAATAATATTTCTACTTCAATTTAAAATCTCCTTCTTTTTATTTCAAGATTTTTCAGACATTTTCAATCAGATTTTGACAAATTTTTTATCAACTAAGGGGCTTTTTTATTATTTGCTTTGTTTTTCTGGGAAACTCAATCGGAGTTTGTCGCAATTTTCTTATGACAATTATACTTCTTTTCTCATCTGATTCTGGCAATGTGAATTTTTCAATCTTCTCTATCTCACCACCAAGCATTGCAATTGCATTTTTGGTGCTCTCAAGCTCATCCTCACATTCAAAACCTTTCTGGGCCAAAAAAGCTCCACCAATCTTCAAAAGAGGAAGCGCGTACTCGCAAAGCACATTTAGTTTGTCCACAGCTCTTGCAAACGCAAAGTCAAAACTCTCTCTAAACTCAACCTCTTTCCCAAGTTCTTCTGCTCTTTGGCAGACAACTTCAATGCCAGATAAACCCAAATGGTCTTTTGCTTCACTCATAAAATTGCACTTTTTCTTGTTAGAATCATTCAAAACCAAGCTCATGCTTGGTTTTGCAATTTTCACAGGAATACCAGGAACTCCAAAGCCAGAACCAATGTCAATTGCGCGCACTAATTTGCCATCACCGTTTTGAAGAAATTTTATCAAAGAAAGTGAGTCTGCAATGTGTTTTATCACAAACTCATCTTCATTTTCAATTGCTGTGAGATTAAAGTGTTTATTTTTCTCAAGAACTAATTTCATAAATCTCAAAAGAAGTTCTTTTACAACAGGACTATTTTTTACACTATAAAACTCTAAAACTCTATCTAAAAGCTCCATTTTTGCCTTTGCCCCTTTTAAAAATTTAAAACTGACAACGAGCATTCTATTTAGAACCTTTTTTTGCTTGTTCAAGCCAGATTAAAAGCACCGAAATATCAGCAGGCGACACACCAGATATTCTTGATGCCTGGCCAATCGAAGCAGGTCTTATTTGAGAAAGTTTTTGTTTAGCCTCAGTTGAAAGACCAGAAATCTGATTATAGTCAACCCACTCAGGAATCTTTTTTGTTCTCAAGCTTTTTGAACTGTTCAATTTGCTGTAGCTGTTTTTTGATATATCCCTCATACTTTATCTCAATTTCAACCTCTTCCTTCACAGAACGTGGCAAGTCCGGCCGCTGAGGGTCAATCTCGCGCAAAGCTTCATATGAAAGCTCGGGCCTTTTCAAAAGCTCTGATAGCTTTACACCTGTTGAAATAGGCGACGAACCATGTTCAATTAAAAATTTGTTCACCTTATCACTTGGTGCAATCACGGTCTTTTTTAAACGCTCTATCTCATCTTCAATCATTTTTTTCTTTTTCAAAAATTTCTCATATCTTTCCTGTGATATAAGCCCAATTCTATACCCAATCTCTGTAAGCCTCAAATCAGCATTGTCCTGACGCAAAATGAGTCTATATTCAGCCCTTGATGTCATGATTCTGTAAGGTTCATTTGTGCCTTTTGTTACAAGATCATCTATCAAAACACCAATATATGCCTGAGACCTGTCTAAAACCAGCATCTCTTTTCCTTTTACATACATCGCAGCGTTAATCCCAGCGATGATTCCTTGTGCTGCTGCCTCTTCATACCCAGAGGTTCCGTTTATCTGGCCTGCTGAGAAAAGTCCTTTGATTTTCTTAAACTGCAAAGTAGCCTCAAGCTGCAACGGATTTATGCAGTCATATTCAATTGCATATGCAGGGCGCATTATCTGCACATTTTCAAGGCCAATCACGCTTCTGTACATCTTAATCTGAACATCTTCTGGCAATGACGAAGACATTCCTTGAACGTACATCTCTTCAGTATCTCGTCCCATTGGTTCGATGAACACCTGATGCCTTGGCTTGTCTGCAAACCTCACAACCTTGTCCTCAATAGAAGGACAGTACCTTGGCCCAACACCCTGAATAAGCCCTGTAAAAAGTGGTGCGCGGTGAAGATTTTCTCTTATTATTCTATGAGTCTCCTCTGTTGTATATGTCAAATAGCAAGGGACTTGCTCTATTTCCAGTGTCTCGTGTTCAAACGAAAATGGAGTTATAACCTCATCACCGAGCTGTATTTGCATCTTTGAAAAGTCCAAAGACCTTCTGTGCACCCTTGCAGGAGTACCTGTTTTGAACCTCATCATTTCAATCCCAAGCTTTTTGAGACTTTCTGTAAGGTACTTAGCTGGGTGCATACCATCAGGCCCACCATCATACACAGTCTCACCTATTATAATCCTGCCACCAAGAAATGTGCCAGTGGCAAGCACAACCGCTTTTGCCCTAAAAATTGCACCAGTTGTGACCTTTACACCAGTGACTTTGCCATCCTCAACCAAAATATCACAAACCTCGCCCTGTCTGATGTCAAGGTTTGGCTGGCTCTCGAGCACCCTTTTCATATACAGTTTGTATCTTGCTCTGTCACACTGAACTCGAAGTGAGTACACAGCAGGACCTTTTGCCCTGTTGAGAATCCTCACCTGAATGGCTGTTGCATCTGCAGCTTTTCCCATCTCACCGCCAAGCGCATCTATCTCACGCACCAAGTGACCTTTGCCAGTGCCGCCTATGCTTGGGTTGCACGGCATATTCCCGATTGAATCTAAGTTTATAGCAAACACAATTGTTTTCAAACCAAGTCTTGCGCAAGCTAAAGCTGCCTCACACCCTGCATGACCTGCACCAACAACCGCAACGTCATACTCTCCTGCAATAAATTCCATCTTTCAGCTTCTGCCCCCTTTAAAAACTTTAAAACTTACAGTCTTGCCCAGAAGTAGATCTAATATTCATTTCCCAATACAGAACATTGAAAATATCCTATCAACCATGTCTTCTGTGACGTTTTTGCCTGTTATCTGATATATGCTATTAAGTGCGTTTTTGAGGTCAATTGATAGAATGTCAAGCGGAACACTGTAGAGGTTTTGCTTTGCAGAAGCCAAAAACTCTTTTGCTTTTAAAAGAAGTTCTTTGTGTCTTAAATTTGTTATCAGCACTTCATCAAACCCTTCAATATTTTGTTCCAAAATAGCCTCTTTTATTGTCTTTTCAACAAGCTCTAAATTCTCATCCTTTGCAATGGAAATGAATATTCCTTCTTTGCCAAAAAGCTTTTTTAGCTCATCCTGTGATATATTTATACCCTTATCAGTTTTGTTTACTAAGACTATATATTTTTTATTCTTTATGCTACTGAAAATCTCAATATCCTCCTTAGTAATCCCATCTGACTCAACCATGAAAATCACAAGGTCAGCTCTCTCAACGCTCTTGAGAGTTCTCTCAACACCAATTTTTTCTACGACATCCTCTGTCTGCCTCACACCTGCTGTGTCAACAAGGATAATTGGTATTCCCTCGATGTCTAAAACCTCTTCAATTACATCTCTTGTTGTGCCAGGGATGTCTGTGACAATTGACCTTTCTTCTTTCAATAGTCTGTTTAAAAGAGAAGACTTTCCAACGTTTGGCCTTCCGACAATTACTGTGTAAATTCCACTTTTTATTGCTCTTCCTGTTTCATATGTCTTCAAAAGCCTATCTATCTTTTCTAAAGCAGTATCAATGCTTTTTTCAATCTCGTGTGGAGATATCTCATCAACCTCGTGTTCAGAAAAGTCAATTGACGCTTCAATTGAAGATATTAAATTTAGCAAAATCTCTGCTATCTCATCTATCTTTTTGCTAAGAACCCCTTTTAACTGTTTTGCAGCGTTTTTTTGCAAAAGCTCTGTTTTTGAATTTATTATATCAATTATAGCCTCTGCCTGCGACAGATCAAGCCTGCCGTTTAAAAACGCCCTTTTTGTAAACTCGCCGGGCATTGCATGGCGTGCCCCATTTTTTATAACCGCTTCTAAAATTCTTCTCAAAACAACCATGCCACCGTGAGACTGAATCTCAACAACATCTTCACCTGTGTACGAATGAGGCGCTTTGAATTTTATCAAAATGGCCTGGTCAATAAACTCGTCATTGTCATACACCTCAACCAAAGCTGCATATCTGACAGGTATATCATAAATGCTATTGAATCTTTTACTCTTTATTATTTTCCCTGCAACTTCAATTGAATTCTGCCCAGAGATTCTAATTATCCCAATCCCGCCAGTGCCAATTGGGGTTGAAATTGCTGCAATTGTATCAAATTCCATATTTACAATACCCCTTTTTTGAAAGTTTTCAAGATACAAACAAAGCAGGGTAAAAACTTACCCTGCTTCAAGCACTTTTTTATTTTAAAGTTATAACCACTTTTCTATATGGTTCTTCTCCTTCTGAGTAAGTTGTCACAAACCGGTGGTTTTGCAGTGTTGTGTGTATAATTCTTCTTTCATACGGTGTCATTGGTCTTAGCTTAATACTCTTTTTGCTTCTTGCAACTTTGTCTGCAAGAGAAAGTGCAAGACGTCTGAGTCGTTCTTCTTTTTTCTTTCTGAAGTTCTGACAGTCAAGGATTATTCTCACAGATTCCTCCTCAGGTGCCCCCCTGTTCACAATAATACCCGTCAAAAACTGAAGCGCATCTAAAACCTCACCGTCTTTACCAATTAATTGATAGGTATTCTTCCCAAATAGATTTACTTTTATGAACTCCCCATCTTTTAATATGTCCATCCTCTCAATCTTAACATTCATCTTGCTACACACTTCTGACAAAAACTCTTGAATCTTCTCCTCAGGCGTTTGTTTGAGTATGACCTTTACCTTTGCTGGCCTTGCTCCAATTATCCCCAAAAGTCCTTTTGACCCCTCGTCAATTACCTGAACCTCAACCTTTTCACGCGAAACACCAAGTTCTTTTAAAGCAAGCTCAACAGCCTCATCTACCGTTTTTGCTATTTTTTCTACACATTTCATAAACTGTCTCCTCCAAAAAGAAATTTTACATTATTTCTTTTTCTTTTTACTGCTCCCTTGCGACCTTGTCATTTGCTGTTTTAGCTTTTCAAGCTCTTTTTTCCTCATCTGCTCTTCTCTTTTCTGCTCCTCTTCTTTTTCCTGTTCTGCCTGCCCTTGTTTTTCCAAGTCTTCATCAGAGCTCTCTTTCCCCAGCTTTTCCTGTTCTTTGTTCACACCATCTTTTCCCTGCTGCATTTTAGCTTGATTTTCAAGCTGCTTTTTCTTCTCCTCTTCCTCTTTCTTGTGCTTTAGTTTCTTGTAAACAACTTCATTCGCAATGAACTGCTGCAGGATTGAAAACAGGTTTGTTACCGTCCAGTACACAACAAGTCCGGCTGGTACCTGCAGTGCAATAAAGTATGACATAAGAGGGCTGAAAATCATCATTGTCCTGTTCATACCTTCTGCCATTGCGTTTGACTGAGATTGAGCATACTGTGGATTGAATCTTTTCTGGCTGTTTGTGGAAAACCATATTGATAAAAACATTGTAGCAGCACTTAAGATTGGCAAAACAATAAGCTCTTTTTGAGCAAGGTTAATACCAAAAAAGTGCATGTCAAGTCCAAGCTTTTGTGCTTCGTTGATTATTGTCTGAGTTATTTCATACCCAGCTTTCCCTTGAACAAGGTCTCTTACGTACTGATGGGTTTTTCCCAAAACGTAAACAAGCGGATTTTGGAATACATAGTAGAGCGCAAACAAAATGGGAATCTGAACTAAAAGCGGCCAGCATCCACTTGCAGGATTGTACCCTGTCTCTTGATAGAGCTTTAGCATCTCTTCTTGCATCTTTCTCTGGTCGCCTTTGTACTTTTGCTGGATTTCCTGGATTCTTGGTGCAACCTCTGCCATTTTAGATGTTGAGGCAATTTGCTTTATATACAGCGGAAGAAGCAGCCCTCTTACAATCAATGTAAGAAGGATAATGGCTATTCCATAGCTTCCTGGAATATTTGCTCCATGTAAAAAGTCATATATTAACTTCAAAAGTCTCCCAAGTGGAATCGCTAAGAAATCAAGCCATGTAGGATTCAAAACCTTTTCCTCCTTGATTTTGCTAATTGTGATATTTTATTATAGCGGATCATATCCTCCTGGATGAAATGGGTGACATTTTATAATTCTTTTAAACCCAAGCCACAGTCCATAAAATCCATACTTTTCTATAGCCTGCAAGGTGTATTCTGAGCATGTAGGGTAAAACCTGCAACTTGGCACAACCTTCATAGGAGATATAACCTTCTGATAAAATCTTATCAAAAATTTTATAATCAGTAAAATATATTTTCTTACCCTCATCTTTCATTCCTCTTTGAAAAGTCTAAGCCTTTTGAAGGCTCTCTCAAGCTCATCCCTGTAGTCTTTTAAACATATCTCTCTTGCCTTTATCTTTTCTTCCTTTGTCTTTCTTGCCAAAACAACAATGTCAAACCCTTTTTTTATTCTCTCAAAATTTTCCAAATACCATGCTTTTACAATTCTTTTAAACCGATTTCTTGCGGTAGCTTTGCCAAGCTTTGATGACATTGAAACGCCAAGTCTACTGTACTCCAGCCCGTTCTTCAAAGAGTACACAACTACATTTTTCTCTGCTGCAAACCTTCCTTTTCTGATACATGCCTCAAACTCTTCACTTTTTTTGATACTTACTATCTTTTTCATCTCTTTGTTTTCCTTTACATTGCCCTTCTTATGCACTTGTCTTGTATCACATAACATTGTGTTTTTAAGCAAAAAGACCACCTTTGAAGTTGAGAGTGGTCTTTTTTACACAGCAAGTCTCTTTCTACCTTTTAATCTTCTTCTTTTGAGAACCTTTCTTCCGCCTCTTGTTCTCATTCTAACCAAAAAACCGTGTGTTCTCTTTCTTCTCTTGTTATGTGGCTGGTATGTTCTTTTCATATTATTCCACCTCCTACAATAAAATTTTCAAAAATTTTCTATGATTTTAACTGCGTGGTTGCCACTTTTATACTTACTTATAATAAAACAAGATTTATTATACTGCAAATGATATTAAAAAGTCAAAGGGGGTTTTAGAGGAACTTTCGATATTATTCAAAACTTCTTGAATACACGCCTTTAAATCTGGAGAGAATATCAAATAGAAAAAAAAAGACTTTAAGAGCAAAGAATGAAGAAAAACAACTTGTCGCAGACAAAGTCTATCTCAACAAGCTATGATCAGAATTTAGAGAACGTAAAAAGTGAATTTGGAAATTTTAGTGACCTTATTATAAGAGAGTTCAAAATTGGACCCAAAAAAGACATAAGAGCATTTTTAGTAATGGTTGATGGACTTGTTGACAAGCTTGTTATAAATGAACATATTTTAAAGCCACTTATGAAAGATACTTATCTATATCAAAACCAGCAATACACACCTCAAGATTTGTACAAATTTATTAAAGATTGTATCCTGTACAGTCACTGTATAACAGAAGAATTTGATTATGCAAAGACTATTCATAGTATCCTGTGCGGGGATGTTGCCCTTTTTGTTGATGGTATTGACAGAGCGCTTTTAGTATCTGTGCGCGGATGGGAATCACGTGGAATTGAAGAGCCAAATACAGAGGTTGTTGTAAGAGGACCTCGTGAGGGATTTACAGAAAATTTACGAACTAACACAGCTCTAATCAGAAGAAAGATTCGCGACCCAAAGCTCAAAATAGAATCAATGAAGATAGGTAGAATTTCAAAGACAGACATCGCAATATGCTATATTGAGTCAATTGCCAAAAAAGAGCTTGTAGATGAGGTAAAAAGAAGGCTCGAAAAGATTGACATGGATTATATCTTAGAGTCAGGATACATTGAAGCATTTATAGAAGATGGTAAATACTCCATCTTTTCTACAGTTGGAAACTCTGAAAAACCTGACGTTGTTGTTGGAAAGCTAATGGAAGGAAGGGTTGCTATCCTTGTTGATGGCACACCTTTTGCTCTAACCGTGCCATACCTTTTTGTTGAGGCTTTTCAAACAAGCGAAGATTATTACTCAAGACCATATTATTACAGTATAGTCAGGCTTTTGAGATACTTTTCGTTTTTTGTGTCAACAACACTGCCGGCAATTTACATTGCTATAACAACATTCCATCAAGAGCTTTTGCCAACATCGCTTTTGATAAGCATTGCAAGTGCCCAGGCAGGAATACCTTTCCCATCTTCAGTTGAAACACTGACCATGCTTCTTATATACGAAATCTTGAAAGAAGCTGGTGTTAGGCTTCCTCGACCTGTTGGTCAAGCAATATCAATTGTGGGCGCCCTTGTAATTGGTGATGCAGCAGTGTCAGCAGGACTTATCGGTGCACCAATGGTTGTAACAGTTGCATTTACTGCAATCTCCACATTCATGATTCCTGCTATCTCAGATGCGTGTACAATCATAAGGTTTGCATGTGTTATTATGGCGAGCATTTGCGGTCTTTATGGGATAATGCTTGTGTGGATTTTAATGTTAATTCATCTTTGCCATCTTAAGTCTTTTGGAGTAAACTTCCTTGCACCAATTGCACCTACAATCTTGCATGATTTAAAAGATGTCTTTGTTCGCTTCCCATGGAATATACTCAAGAAAAGACCTATTGTTTTTACCAAAAAATTTTAAAATCATTTTGAGCTAAAACTATAAAAACTTTCACATAGGTGGTTTTGAAAAATGTCAAACTCAAGAATCACATACAACCAATTTTTATGCCTTTTTTTTGTGAACAGAATAGTAATGGTACTTACATTCTTGCCAATATTCAATGCACCACCAAAAAATCAGGATGTGTGGTTGTCTGTTGTGTTCATGTATCCATTTTCAATCCTAAGCTCACTGCCACTTATATATCTTTGCAATATGTTTCCCAACCATACATTTACAAATATTTTAAACATTGTTTTTGGAAAGCTTGGAAGTATAATTGCAATCTTTTACCTTTGGTTTTTCTTTCACATAACAGCAATCCAGATAGGCCAGTTCGTAGAGTTTATGGCAACTGCAGTAATGCCAGAGACATCTATTTTGTTTTTAATAATCGCAATGTTGATTGTCTCTTCATACGCTGTGTACAAAGGACTTGAGACCTTGGCAAGATTTTCTCAAATCACAACATTTACAACAATCTTCAGTCTTGCTATAATTATGGTAATTTCAATCAAGTTTGTGGACCTTTCGGCTCTAAAGCCTGTCTTTGAAAAAAATATAAGCCAGCCTATAATTGGTGGAATATACCTTTGTTCTCTAAGTTCTGAGATAATCACAATTGGTATGATAAATCCTTATATAGTGAACTACCATCCACCTGAAGAGGTGGAGGCTTTAGTGAGAAGTTTGGCAGCCTCTTAAGCCACCCTTATTCTCACAGGGTGGTTCACACACCCACTACTGGCTATCTGCTTTACTGCAGACTCACCAGCTACCTTCAAAAGTATATTTATCGCACCATTTATATCCGCATTCACTACATTTCTACAGCCCTTGCATACATACAGTCCCCTGTGTTTCCTATTGCTCTTATCTACTATCCCACACCTGCTACATCTTTGTGATGTAAAGCTTTCATCCACTTCCATATATCCTATTCCATAATACATACACTTTGATTTTAGCTTCCTCTTGAACTTGTCATACGGTATCCCCACAAAATTTTGATTGTTTATAGCCCCAAGGTCTATCCCCTGTTTTATACCTTTCATTCTGCCAACAACTACTGCAGATATTTGATTGTTCAAACAGTGCTTAATTATCAAATTCACAGCCTGATTCAAAAAATTCTCAATTATATGCTGTCTTTTGCGAGAAACTAAAGCAAGTTTTCTGCCACATTTTATCCCCTGCTTGCTGTAAATCGACTGAAGTCTTGCCCTTTGTTTGTTGTACCATCGGTTGACTGATTTTAAAAACCTGCCTTCTATCAAAAAGGCAGTCCCGATGGTATCAACCACCGCTGCAAAATTGTCAAGCCCTAAGTCTATCCCTAAATATCTGCTCAAATCAAAAACTTTAAATTGCTGCTTGTCTTCATACACATACTCAATCTCAAACCATCTACCATTAAATCTTGGTACTATCCTGACTTCTTTAAGCTTTTTGCCAAGAACAGTTTGTGGCAACCCAAAATACAAATACCTTACACCAAACTCCTTTGCAAACTTTCTGCCAAGACTTAATCGTATTTTTTTGTCTTCTATTTTGAACTGGTCCTTGGAAAAAACTATCTGATACATCCCATCCTTCGGCAGGTATTTGGGTATTGAAACTTTTTCTTCTATCTTCCTTTCTTTTTTGGCTTTCAAAAGACTTAGAAAAGATTTAAAAGCCTCATCCACTGAAATAAGTGTTTGCTGGGCAACCTGCGATGGCAAAAGTCTGTAGTTTTCATTTTCTTTTACAAGATGATATACACTTTCATATCGCAGACATTGCTGAGTTTTAAAGTAGTGTTGTCTTATATGGTATAAGGCATAGTTGTACAGGTTTTTTGAAAAGTGGCAAAGTCGACGAAGCACTCTATATGTTTGTTTATCACATCTTATATGATTTTTCTGAGTTCTGTACATTTTAATCACCTGAGGAATATTATATCATATTTTTAGCAATTCATCTCCATCTTGTAGAAGATGGAGTCTTCTTGCTTTATTTTTGATAAAGATTTACGAGTTTGTAAAAATGACAAACACAAAATCAAAAGTAGGATTTGCTCCTTTTGTCGAAATTAAAAGACCTATTGCCCTATCGTCTGAAAACTACATGTTTTTTGTCTCAAAAACAGCCGTGTTTGACAACTTTAAGCTTATTGGTTATCTAAATCACAATGAAACAAGAGGAGTTTTGTGGGTCTTGAACAAGATAAAAAGCGGGATATATCCAATTGAGAATAAAAACTGGTCAATTTCGCTTGAGCTTATCCACAGCAGCAATAAAATCCTTACAAAAAATGCCAAAAATAAGGTTCTTTTTAAAATAGAGATAATCTCAGAGGTAAATCTTGGGGAAAAGGAAAAGGGTCTTCAGTTTACACAAAAAAACATAGAAGAAGTCAAAAAAGAGTTTTCAAAGAGCATCTCAAAAGACATAAACCAAGCTCTAAAAAAATCGTTTGAACTCAGAGCTGATATACCACATTTTCAGGATATATACTACATCAAGTACAAAAAACCATTAAAATTTGACAAACAAAGAATAGCCGTGAGCATTACTGTCAAACCTTTTATAAGACGGTTTGGAATGCTAAAAAACTGAAGTAGGGTGATTCTTTTAAGATGAACATCTTTTTTATAGTCTTAGGATATACCTTGACCGCTCTGATTCAATATAAAATTTTAAAATCAAGGTATTTACAGAAGGAGATGTTTTTTACCTTTTCTTTAATTTTAACAGGGCTTTTTTTGAGCCTTTTTATAACCATCCAGAAAATTGTTCCAAACCCTCACAAACTGATTGAATTTCTTATTGAAAAGCTTTACTCAATCTTTTGAGTGTAAAAAAACAATATGTAAACCCATTATCCCATCATTATTATTGAAAATTGAAATCAAAATTCACAAAGTCAAATTATGTAAACTTTTAAATTAAAACTTGTCCACAAATTCGAACTGGACAGGAAACAGCAAAGTCAGAATAAATCTTTTTGGGTTAACCATTGTTAAATTAGATTTTCACATGTGAAAAATAGAATTTCATAAAATTAATCAACAGAAATAATCCACATATCCACAGATTTTATCCACAGATTTTTAACAGGGTGTAAATAATCTCTCCACTGTGGAAAATTTGATTCTTGAAAAAAAATTTTCTTGTTGATGTGAATAATTTTTTTTGATATATTTAATAGTGCTCTTAAGATTTAAAAACAAAATTTCGGTTGTGAAAAATATTTATCCACAACTGTTGATAACATTGTGGATAAAGCCTAAGAATTTAGGCGATTATTTTTTTGTTTACATACTCAAAATATCCACAACCAATTATATTACATACAAAAGGGTGGATTTGAAAATGGTTGATTACGACGTTAACAAAGTATGGGAGGATATAAAGGAGGTCATTAAAAAAGAGCTAAATCCAAGCCCGACAGATATTTCATACAACACATGGGTGGAGACTCTTGTTCCAATCTGTTTTGATGAGAATGATACATTCATACTAAAGGCATTTGCAGATTTTCACAGGGAGATTGTCATAAACAGGTATTCACTTTTGATTTTAAACGCACTGAGGCAGCTTTACTCACCTCATTTGAGTTTAAAAGTAATCTTGCCAAACGAGGTTGAAAAGTACAAAAAGTACATAAAGCAAAAACAAGAAGAAAAAGTTGAAATCACAACAACTTTAAATCCAAAATACACATTTGAAACCTTTGTAGTTGGGAACAATAATAGGCTTGCTCATGCTGCAGCCTTGGCAGTTGCAGAAACACCACCGGGAGAAAAGACATACAACCCACTTTTTATCTACGGTGGAGTTGGGCTTGGAAAAACTCATCTTATGCATGCAATCGGCCACCATGTACTAAAGCTCTATCCTGATACAAAGGTCATGTATGTGACATCAGAAATATTCACAAACGAGCTGATTGCAGCAATTCGCGATGAAAAGACTGATGAATTTAGGATGAAATACAGAAACGTCGACGTTCTTTTGATTGACGATATCCAGTTTTTAGGTGGAAAAGAAAGGACCCAAGAAGAGTTTTTCCACACATTCAACACACTGTATGAAGCAAATAAAAAGATAATTCTGTCCTCAGACAGGCCGCCAAAAGAGATAAACACATTAGAAGACAGGCTCAGATCCCGCTTTGAATGGGGACTTATAACTGATATACAGCCACCTGACTTTGAGACGCGAATTGCAATCTTGAGCAAAAAGTGCCAGCTTGAAGGAACGCCAGTTCCACAGCACATTTTAGAGTTCATAGCCTCAAAGATTGAGACAAACATAAGAGAGCTCGAAGGTGCCTTAAATAAGATCTTAGCATACTCAAAGCTGATGGCACCTGACAAGGAAATCACCTTAGAGCTTGCTGAAAAGGCCCTAAAAGAGTTTATAGATACAAACACCAAAAAAGAGCTCACAATTGAAGATATTCAAGCAGAGGTTGCAGGTTATTTTAATATCAAACTAGAAGATTTTAAATCATCAAGAAGGTCTCGAAATGTAGCATTTCCACGCCAAATTGCAATGTACTTAGCAAGAGAGCTCACAAATGTATCCTTGCCTAAAATAGGGGAAGCCTTTGGCGGAAAAGACCACACAACAGTACTTCACGCTTGTGAAAAAATTAAAGAACTTATCAACAAGGATACTAACATAAGAAATACTGTGGAAAACCTAAAAAAACGACTTATCAACAGGGAATAAACAACTGTGGATAACTTATGTGTGAATTTGATTTTTCACAAGTGAATTTAGTTGAAAACCACTTAAATTATCCACAATGTTTTTAAGCTTTTCAAATTCACATTTTTCAAGGACTTGCACACATTTTTAACTTATCCACAGGTATTATTAGTACTACTACTGGTAGAGTTTTATTTAAGCTTGCGTGCAAATACCCCCAATAAAAGAGGAGGGAACAAAAATGAGATTTGTTGTAGACAAAAGCACTCTGCAAGATAATATTTCCAAGGTAATACCTGCGGCAGCATCAACAAAGGTAACATCAGTTTTGGAATGTGTATTAATTGAAGCAGAAGATGTAGTTGTATTTACCACAAACGATATGAGGATGCAAATGCAAACAGAATTTCAGGCAGAGATTTTAGAAAGGGGAGCAGCACTTGTCAAGGCAAAGCTTCTATCTGATATTGTAAAAAAACTTCCATCTGGCGACATTGAAATAATAAGAGAGGACAACGAGGTAAAAATCAGGTGCCAGAAAATAGAGTTCAGACTCCCAACTCTTGACCCACTTGACTTTCCAAAGATGGACAGAAAGCCGATAGACAGCTTTTGTGAGTTTGCAGCAACCGAGTTTGAAGACGCCATGGATAAGGTTATATTTGCAACATCTAAGGATGAGACAAGGCCTACATTTACAGGAGTGCTTTTTGAAAGAGAAGGAGATAGTGTAAACCTCGTCGGTATGGACGGGCACAGGCTCGCAATTTGCAAATTAAAACCAATTGAAGTAGACGGCGAGTTTTCAAAGATTGTGCCAGCTGAGAACTTAGATGATATAACAAAGATAATAGACATTGAAGAAGCAGAAAAGGTAAGAGTTTCGTTCTTTGAAAATCAGGCTCTGTTTGAGATAGGCTCGACCAGCGTCATTGTAACCCTCATATCAGGTAGATTTTTTGACTATAAAAATGTCATTCCGACAGAGTATTCAACAAAGATTTCAATCTCAGCAGATGTTTTAGAGAGCACACTTGAAAGAGCATCAATTGTTTCAAAGGATGAGAAAACAAATGTCCAAGCTGTTATATTTGAGGTTTCTGGTATGATGTTCAGGGTCATGTCATATTCAACAGATGGAAGGTACGAAGAAGATGTTCTTTGCGATGTTGAAGGAAAAGACATCAGAATTGGGTTTAATGTTAAATACTTTTTAGATGTTCTAAAGGTTTTAGATGGAGGAGTAGACATTTACATTACATCACTTACAAGCCCGAGCGTTGTAAAGCAGCAAGGGGATGAGGGCTACATCTATCTTGTGCTTCCTGTTAAGATGCCAGAATAAGCTTTTTGATTTGGGGTTTTGAAAAGATGATAATAAAGAGTATTTACCTTGAAAATTTTAGAAATCATAAGGAAAGGTTTTTTGAGTTCAAAGATGGAATAAATTTGATTTTAGGTAAAAACGCCTCAGGAAAGACAAACCTTCTTGAGGCTATATATTTTTGTCTTTGTGGAAAGTCTTTTAAATCAAAGGATACAAATCTCATCAGTTTCGATAGCGAATATTTTAAGCTTGAAGCAAGTATTTTAGCAAATGACGTTGAATATGGTATATTATGCTATGTAGACAGGCTCGGTCAAAAGAGAATAATGATAAATGAGAAGAAAATAAATAGGCTATCCGAGCTTATAGAAAAATTCAAATTTGTGCATTTTGAGCCAGATTCGACAGAGCTTATAAAGCAAGACCCAAAAGTGCGACGAAAGTTTTTGGATATGGAGGTTGCAAAACTATACCCTTACATGATAAAAACCTTTCAAGACTATCAAAAAGCCTTGATGAGCAGAAACGCTTTTTTGAAAAGTTATGATAAAAAGGATATAATAGATGTGTATGATATTGAGCTTTCTAAATTGGGTTGTCAGATATTAAAAAAAAGAGAAGAGACAATAAAGAGGTTGTCTGAGGCAACAAAGGAGATTTGGTACAAAGTGTTTGAAGACAAAAGCACAATTGATATTGTCTTCAGACCCTCTATTCCATCATCAAGTGAGGAAGAGTATTACAGCCAACTTAAGAAGCAGTTTGAAAAGGATGTTCAGATGGGGTTTACAACCAAAGGTGTTCACAGAGATGATTTTGATGTTTTTATAAACGGCCAAAATGCAAAAGAATATGCCTCAGAAGGCCAAATTAAGTTTGCATGCATTGCAATCTCTCTTGCATCTGCAAAGCTTTTTGAAAAACCAGTTTTGCTTTTAGATGATATATTCTCAGAGCTTGACAGTGAAAAAAGAAAAAATGTTTTAAAGCTTTGTAAAGATTATCAAGCAATTATAACCTCTGCAGATGAGAAAGACAGTTTAGTAAAAACAGGGCTTTTGAGCCATGATATAAATCTCATTCAACTTTAAATCTTCTTTTAAAAAATCCATAGGGATGTGAAGGTATGTTCGCTCATATAGGTGAGGATTATGTTGTAAACAGTTCAGAGCTTCTTTTGATAATGAGCTACGACATTTTTATGAGCTCTGAAGATAACTTAAGAATTTTGGAAAGTCTTAAAAACGAAGATAGGCTTGTTGTCATAAACGATGATTTGAAAAAGTCAATTATAATCCTTGAGATTGATGGAAGACTGTATGCTATTGTCTCTCCTGTGTCCTCAACAACAATTGCAAAAAGGTTTTTGAATTTTAATTACTATGTAGACAACTACTTAGATGAAAGTTAAAGGTCATTTTATTTTTATTCAAAATTCTATTTTTGGAAGGTGATATGAAGTTGGCTACAACAAAAAATCCAAATCAAGAATATACTGCAAGTGAAATACAGGTTTTAGAAGGGCTTGAAGCTGTAAGAAAACGTCCTGGAATGTATATAGGTTCAACATCCCAGCGAGGTCTTCATCACTTAGTATATGAGATTGTTGACAATGCAATTGACGAGGCAATGGCAGGGTTTTGCAAAAACATTGATGTTATCATTCACAGGGACAATTCTGTAACTGTATTAGACGATGGACGAGGAATTCCTGTTGACATTCATCCAAAACTTCAAAAAAGCGGTGTTGAGGTAGTATTTACAGTACTTCACGCAGGTGGAAAGTTCAATGAAAGTGTGTATAAAGTCTCTGGCGGTCTTCATGGTGTTGGTGCATCTGTTGTTAATGCACTCTCAAGATACTTAGAGGTTGAAGTTTACAGAGACGGCAAAGTATATTACCAAAAGTATGAAAGAGGAAAGCCAGTTTGTAATTTAAAGGTAATTGGCCAGACACAACGGACAGGCACAAAAGTTACATTTTTGCCAGACGATGAGATTTTTGAGACAATTGAGTTTGACGCGGACGTGTTGCTGCAGCGTCTTCGTGAGCTTGCGTTCTTAAACAAAGGGATAAGGATAACATTTACTGATGAGAGAGAAAAAAATCCAAAGACAATTGAGCTAAAGTACGATGGCGGTATTGCAGAGTTTGTAAAGTTTTTAAACCGAAACAAAGAGGTTTTGCACCCAGAGCCAATTTACATTGAGGGCAAAAAAAACCAAATCTTGGTCGAGGTTGCAATCCAATACACAGACCAGTTTGGTGAAAACATCTATTCATTTGCAAACAACATTGCAACAATAGATGGCGGTACACACTTAGTAGGCTTTAAAGCTGCTGTGACAAAGGCAGTTAATGAGTATGCAAAAAAATACAACTTTGTAAAAGGAGATAACCAGCTTCTTGGTGAGGACATAAGAGATGGCATGACAGCGGTTGTGTCAGTTAAGATTCACGAGCCGCAATTTGAAGGCCAGACAAAAACAAAGCTTGGAAACAGCGAGGCACGCTGGGCAGTTGAAAATTTAGTTTCTGAAAAGCTTGCAGCATTTTTAGAGGAAAATCCTGATGTGTCAAAAAAGATAATAGATAAGGCACTGTTGGCGGCAAAAGCACGCGAGGAGGCAAGAAAGGCAAGAGAGCTTGTTATAAAGAGAAAATCTGCTTTAGACAGCTCAAACCTTCCAGGAAAGCTTGCAGACTGTTCAGAAAAAGACCCTGAAAAGTGCGAGATATTCATTGTTGAGGGTGACTCTGCAGGTGGTTCTGCAAAGCAAGGACGAGACAGGCGTTATCAGGCAATCTTACCGCTTTGGGGAAAAATGCTAAATGTTGAAAAAGCAAGCCCTGACAAGATTTATTCAAATGACAAGCTACTTCCTTTAATTCAGGCATTGGGTTGTGGTATTGGAAACGACCTTGACCTTAAAAAACTGAGATATCACAAAGTAATCGTAATGGCAGATGCTGACGTTGACGGGTCTCACATAAGAACGCTCCTTCTTACTTTCTTTTACAGGTACATGAGACCGCTTATAGAAAACGGCCACATTTACATTGCCCAGCCACCACTTTACAAGATAACAAAAGGAAAACAGGTTCGATATGCGTATAACGACAAAGAGCTTCAGAAAATCTTGCAAGAGATGAAGGATGCCCAGGTTCAGCGATTCAAAGGTCTTGGTGAGATGAACGCAGAAGAGCTGTGGGAGACTACAATGGACCCTGCAAGGAGGATTCTTTTGAGAGTTGAGCTTGAAGATGCTGTCATGGCAGAGGAGATTTTCACAATTTTGATGGGCGAAAAAGTAGAGCCAAGAAGAGAGTTTATTGAGAAAAATGCTAAATATGTAAGGAATTTGGATATATAAAAGGAGGCAAAAGTTTTAAATGGAAGAGCTTGATTTCAGGATAATTCCTGTTGAAATACAAGAAGAGATGAAACGAAGCTATATAGACTATGCAATGAGCGTAATTGTGTCCCGTGCGCTGCCAGATGTGAGAGATGGCTTAAAGCCTGTTCACAGAAGAATACTTTATGCAATGAACGAGATAGGTCTTACACCTGACAAGCCTTACAGAAAATCTGCAACAGTTGTCGGGCATGTTCTTGCCAAATACCATCCGCACGGCGATGCTGCTGTGTACGAAAGCCTTGTTCGAATGGCACAGGACTTTTCCATGCGCCATCCGCTTGTTGACGGACATGGAAACTTTGGGTCGGTAGATGGAGACCCTCCAGCTGCTATGCGTTACACTGAAGCGCGTATGAGCAAAATTGCTATCGAGATGCTTCGCGACATTGAAAAAGAGACAGTTGATTTCATGCCCAACTTTGACGAATCGGCAAAAGAACCAAAGGTTTTGCCATCAAGGTTTCCTAATCTTTTGGTAAATGGCAGCCAGGGAATTGCGGTTGGTATGGCAACAAACATACCGCCTCACAACCTTGCAGAAGTGATTGACGCAATTGTGTACCTACTTGACAATGAGAATGCAGGCTTAGATGACATAATGAAAATAATCAAAGGGCCTGATTTTCCAACAGGCGGGTATATCATCGGCAAAAAGGGTATAAGGGATGCTTATGCAACCGGAAAAGGAAAAATTATCGTACGGGCGAAAGCAACAATTGAGCAGACCTCCAAAGGAAGACAGAGAATAGTTGTAACAGAGCTTCCTTACATGGTCAATAAGGCAAGGCTTATTGAAAAGATTGCCGAGCTTGTTCACGAGAAAAGGATAGATGGAATTTCTGATATAAGAGATGAGTCTGACAAAGAAGGTCTTAGGATTGTAATTGAAATAAAAAAAGATGCAGATGCAAATGTAGTTTTAAAACAGCTATACAAAAACACCCAGCTTCAGGACAGCTTTGGAATAATCATGCTTGCGCTTGTGGACAACCAACCAAAGGTCCTGACTCTTTTGGATATGCTAAATTACTACATTGAACATCAAAAGGATGTAATTGTAAGACGAACAAAATATGACCTCAAAAAAGCTGAAGAGAGGGCTCACATCTTAGAAGGGCTCAAAAAAGCACTTGACCATATAGATGAGATTATCTCAATCATTCGTTCATCAAGGACAGTAAATGAAGCAAAGGAAAGACTCATTAAAAGGTTTGGATTTACTGAAGTCCAAGCTCAAGCAATACTTGATATGAGACTGCAAAGACTTACCGGGCTTGAAAGACAAAAGATAGAAGAAGAGCTTGCAGAGCTTCTTAAGATGATTGAGTATTACAAGAACGTGCTTGCAAATGAGGCAATGGTGAAGGAGATTATTAAAAAAGAGATTTTGGAGATAAAAGAAAAGTACAAGGATGAGAGAAGGACAAAGATAATTCAAGATGAACAAGAAGATTTTGAAGAAGAAGAGCTTATTCAAGAACAAGACACAGTAATTACACTTACACACTTTGGATACATCAAAAGACTTCCACTTGACACATACAAGAGCCAGAAGAGAGGCGGTAAGGGTATAACGGGAATCTCAACAAGAGAAGAGGACTTTGTTGAAGAGGTATTTGTCACAACAACTCATCACTACATCTTGTTCTTTACAGACAAAGGAAAAGCGTATAGGCTCAGAGCATATGAAGTGCCAGAGGCATCAAGGCAGGCAAAAGGCACGGCAATTGTTAATCTGATTCAGATTGGCAAAGATGAAAAAATCACAGCTTGCATGACTGTAAAGGACTTTAAAGAAGGTTTCTTGATGATGTGCACTAAAAACGGAACAATCAAAAAGGTGCTTTTGAGCGAGTTTGAAAATACAACAAAGGCGGGCAAAAAAGCAATAACTTTGGCCGAGGATGACTGCTTGATTGATGTAAAACTCACCTCTGGCAATGACGAGATGGTTCTTGTTTCAAGCGGAGGGTACTGTGTTGTTTTCAATGAAAATGATGTAAGAGTTATGGGGAGGTCAGCACAAGGCGTCAAAGGTGTGACACTTGAAGATGGCGACTTTGTGGTTGGAATGGAAAAGGCGAGCGATGGAAAGTATCTTTTGTGCGTTACAGAAAACGGCTTTGGAAAAAGAAGCGATATTGAGGAATACAGGAAAACAAAACGTGGTGCAAAAGGAGTTTTGACATACAAGGTCACAGAAAAGACGGGTAGAATTGTTGATATAAAGATGGTAAATGATGAGGATGAGATAATGCTTTGCTCAACAGAAGGAATTTTTATAAGGTTTGAGATGTCACAAGTTCCTGTTCAGGGAAGAAATACACAGGGTGTTAAACTTATGCGAATTGATAGCGATAGCATAAAGGTTTCGTCAATTGCAAGGATAAAGGCTGAGCAGTAGAAAGACTTTGAGTGAATTAAAAAGGGATTACCTTTGTCGGGTAATCCCTTTCTTTTATCTCCCTTTCTTAATCTAAGACAAAATAAAGAAACTGTGGTATAATTATAATTGAATAATAAAATCAGTTTGAAGCAAAAAATGTAAAAATGAAAGGAGCAAATGTTTTGAGTGAAAATTTACCTCCAAAAGAACATCTCTATTTGAAAAAAATAAAGACACACAACATTTGTGCTTTTCTTTCGTTAAATTTTTTAGAAAGTGAGGGATTTGGAAAAGCAGGTGCAAAAGGAGAGATTTTTCAATGATAAAAAGAATACTTTTTGGAGTGATTGTATTGCTACTGGCAACCTCTCTTATGGGAGTTTTTAGAGCCAAGCCAGATGAGAAGAAAAAAGAAAGCATTTTACCTAGAGTTGAAAACTTTAATAATTTTAAAAAGCTAATTGCAGATGCTCAAAAAAGACTTCCTTATTTTGAATTTTCAAGAGATTTTGTATATTGTGAAGGCAACTCCAGAATAGTTTACTCTCCAAATGTCTCTATCTCTGGCAACTCTGCTTCTGACTACTCTAAAACAAACGTTCAGGTTGAAGGTGTTGATGAAGCTGACAGAGTCAAAACAGACGGAGAGTATATTTATGTTATTGATGAAACTGCCAGAAAGCTCACAATAGTAAAAGCATATCCTGCACAGAAGATGCATCTTGTCAGTACCATCAAGTTCGAAGAAGATTTTTATCCAAAAGAGTTTTATGTGGACAGCAAGTATTTAGTGGTAATTGGTGAAAACAAGGAAGTATATAAGCAAATTCCTTACAAAGAAGATGATTTAGACTCAAAGAAAATCTCAAACAAAATATTAACTTATCCACCTTATTATACCGCAAAAGAGACAGTTTGTTTTATATATGACATCTCAGACAAAGCAAATCCCAAAAACATAAGAAAAATAACCCTTGATGGTAGATATTTGACTTCAAGAAAAATCAAAGGAAGCATTCACATAGTTTCTTTAAAGTCTTTTCCGTATTATCTTATCGACAACAAAAATCTATCTGCACAAGATTTTATGCCTTCGTACTCAGACACTGCTATGAAAGGTGCTCAAAAAGTCTATATTGGTTTTAATAACATAAGATATGTTCCTAACTTTGCAGATTTTAGCTACACGCTTGTTGGAAGTTTTGAACTAGAATCCGATACTTCTGTTTCAGTTGAATGCATCCTTGGTGCAGGAAGTTTAGTCTACTGTTCCAAAGAAAATCTTTACATCTGTGCCCAAGGGTATAAAAAGGTTTTTCTGCCTGCAAAAACTTTGGAGTCTTTTAGACCAAGATATTATTACAAGCCAGAGACAATGGTTTACAAGTTTGCATTGTCAAAAGGCAGGGCAGAAGTTTTGTGTGCAGGCTTTGTTGAAGGAAAGGTGCTAAATCAGTTTTCGATGGATGAGTATGATGGGTATTTCAGAATTGCCACAACAGTTGAATCACATTATTCATGGGAAGGGGATTTTCAGGAGTACAACGCTGTGTATGTTCTTGATAAAAACTTAAAAATAGTTGGCAATCTTGACAAAATTGCAAAGGGTGAGAGCATCTACTCTGCAAGGTTTATTGGTACAAGACTTTACCTTGTCACCTTCAAAGCGCTTGACCCGTTTTTTGTGATAAGTCTTGAGAATCCTCAAAAACCTGAGATTTTAGGGTATCTGAAGATACCTGGATATTCGACATATCTTCATCCATATGACCAAAATCACATAATTGGATTTGGCAAAGACGCAGAGGATTTAAATGAAGAATATGCAATTCCTCTGGGACTCAAGATTGCAATGTTCAATGTTGAGGATGTAGAAAATCCAAAAGAGCTTTTCAAGGTCATAATTGGGGGCAAGGGTACTAACTCTGAGCTTCTTAATAATCACAAAGCGCTTTTGTTTGATAAGACTAAAAATATTTTTGCATTCCCTGTAGAGGTTTACGACAAAAAAGGGCATAACTTCACAGGTGCTTTTGTATATAGCATAGATTTGAAAGAAGGTTTTGTTTTAAGGGGCAAGATTTCGCATGAAATTGATGATGGATATTGTGAGGAGATAGACAGGCTTTTGTATATTGGGGATGTGCTCTACTCAGTTTCAAACTCAATGATAAAAGCAAGCTCTCTTGAAAGCTTCAAGGAGATAGCAAGGTTGAGGTTGGATTGAGAGAGTAGATGATAAAAAACAAGAGACCCCCTTGGGTATTCCTGCAAAGGGATGAAATTCGAAGTTGCAAGGAGGTAGAGAAATAATGAAAGTTAAGAAAAAGAAGATAGGTAGTGTTATTATGATTTTTGCAATATTGTTGAGCGTTATTGTTCCAGTTTTAACGGCTACATATCAAAGTAAAAATTATTTAGAAACTACATAATTAAGTAAATTAGAGAATAACATAATTCAAATTGCTGCTGTAGTTTTTATTCCTTAGCCCTAAGGAGAGATGGCACAGTTTGGGCTTGGGAAAGTAATACAGATGGTCAGCTGGGGAATTTTTAGTGTCATTTCTGATGATTTTATTTTATCATTAACATAAAAGGCAGACATTGTCCTCTGCCTCTAAAATCTAAAAAGAACCTCAGTTAATCAACTCTTTTCTCAGTTCTTTTACCTTTTCTATGTCTAATTCTGTAAGCTCTGCAATGTCTTCATCGCTAAAACCTCTTCTTATCATCTTCTTTGCTACCTCGATTTTCCCTTCAATTTTCCCTTCAATTTTCCCTTCAATTTTTCCTTCAATTTTTCCCTCATTGAATTTTCTCATCTGTACTTCGTCCAGTAGTTTTGCAACATTAGATACAAACTCACCCATTTGCCTACTCACCCTTGTTCAACTCTTTGTGCAAGTTCGTCGTACTTTTCTTTGTCTTCCTTTACAAGCCTTGGTCGAATTACATTTCCTGCCCATATTAAGAATCTCTCTGCGTTGTTTTGGCTTAATTTCGTAAGCTTCGGTTCAATCTCTTTCAGTCTTTTTACAAGCTCTTCTGTGTCATCCCTTACCTGTTCTAAGTAGAACACTACTGGACTCAAGATATCCTCTTCCTCTTGAAGTAAAGTTTTGGCATCTAATTTCGAAATGTTCACAACTGCATACTTGAAAATATCATCCTTGAAAATATCAAATTCGCTGATTATCTCCTGTGAAACATCCCAGTCCTTCTCAAGACCGTTGTATGTGACTATCGGGATTATTGCTGGAAGTTTCTTTACACCTTCTCTAATCTTCTTTGCCCATAGAAGAATCATGTACTTCAGTAGTCTTTCTGGCATGTCTTCAGCTACTGTTGATTGGTTTTCAATAATAATGTAGAAATATACTTCCCTGTCTTTTAGTCTTGCCTTTGCTATGACATCGGCTCTTTTCTGGTGAAAAGTTTCATCTACAAACTCTTTATCGGCAAGTTCTATTGAATCTTCTTTAATCTCTTTTGCCCAGCTGTAGCCTATTACATCTTTCACGAGGAAGAGAATATCTTTTGGGTGTTCAAATAAAAACTTAAAGGTTGAATCATGCTCCTGCGGTGGTAAACTGCTACTCATTTCTTTACTTCTCCTTTGTTGGCAAACTTTAAAAGCATAAGTGCTTAACTCCTTCCACCTTTATTATACCACATCAAAAAACAATAAACACAGATCTTTGCACCGATAGCTTTTATTCTCTCTCTTTTATAAAGTTATCTCAAAAACACTCACTACTATCTGTTTTTGATGCAAGGTTTGAACTTGTCAGGTCGGACCACTTCAAAAATTCATCGCCGTTTTCTGACCAGTAAGGATTCTGATATGGCCGTTTGTCTGCACTGTATCCATCGTATTTGAATATAACTCTGGTTGCGCCAGAAGTATGAGCCGGCACTATTGTTGCAGTGTTCGGTTCATATTCTTTTATCCACCAGTAACCAATTGATGACGGTTTCCAGGGATTTGCACTGTAGCTTACTCTGCCTGCACCATAAGGATTGCCCGGTACACTTCCCGGCAGTCCATATACGAAGGTGCTCATGTAAAGTGTGTTGTTGAAATTATGCCATATTCTAATGGGCTTACGAGAAACATTGTTCAGTGCTTGAACGACTTTGATATACCTTTGTTATTAAGCCATACTGTTATAAATATACATGGTAAAAAACGTGTTGAAGGAGTGACAATTGCTAAAGTCGATGAAACTTTAAGACCAATACCAGGGACAGAAAGATATATTCCTTGTGATACATTGCTTTTGTCGGTTGGATTAATACCTGAAAATGAGTTATCTAAAATGGCTGGGATAAAGATTGATAGTGTGACAGGAGGGCCTGTTGTGAACCAAAGAATGGAAACAACAGTGGAAGGAATATTTGCATGTGGGAATGTATGCCATGTTCATGATTTGGTAGATTTTGTTACTCGAGAGGCTCAGCTTGCTGGCAAAGGAGCAGCAATGTATTTAAAAAATGGTAAAACAACCCAGCATCATATAATAAAGGTAGAAGTTGGAGAAGGATTGCGTTATGTTCTTCCACATATGATTTCACCTGAAACGATGGTAAGCAATACTCAGAACTTTTTCATGAGAAGTATAGCTCCAATGAGTAAGGCGAGATTAACGATATCTTCAAATGAGGGGCTTATAAAAAGCCAGATTTTGAGATATGTAAAACCAAGTGAAATGATTAATATTATTATAAAGAAAGAAGAAATTTCAAATCCGAAAATTGAATTTATCAAATTCACGTTAAGAGAAGAGGGTGACACCTATGGAGGTTACTAAAAAAGTTATTTGTATTGTCTGCCCACGAGGTTGTCATATAGATGTTAAGTTAATTGATAGCAGTATTGTTGATATAGTAGGTAATGCTTGCCAAAGAGGTAGAACTTATGCAGAAGCTGAGGTGACAAATCCTAAGAGGGTTTTGACCACAACAGTATGCATAATAGATGTTGAGGGTGAAAAGAGATTGCCTGTTAGAACAAAAGAACCTATACCAAAAGAATTGCTTTTTAAGGCTATGCAAGAATTGGAAACTGTAACTGTAAAACCGCCAATAAAGATGGGCGATGTGATTTACAAAAACATTGCAGGTACTGGAGTAGATGTGATTGCTTCAAAGAGCTGGGAGTAATTAATTTAATACATGATAAAAATTACTTATAATTTCATTTATAAAACTACAGCTTCAATTTTTAATTTTTTAGATAACTTTTTAATTATAAACTTATGAAAAACCTTATCCCTTTTTCTTTTGACTTTCTACCTCAATTTTTCCGTCATGAAACAAAGTGATTTCCTTTTCAATTGCAATAGCAAGCCCCACACCACCAGGGGCTTGTTTTTTTACCACTGTAAAAGTGTTCAAAGATGTATGACAAGTCCTTTTTTTCTGTTTGTTTTAAAGTTGCAAAAAAGCTTGACTATAAACTTAATAATGTGAGTAAAAAACTACATTGCTTGTCTGGGAACAATTGTAATAATTGAGTATAAGCCACATAACTTTGTTTTTGATAAATTTTTTAAGTTAAAATGAAATTTCTATAGTAAGCTCTCTATTTTTTAATAAAATTTTTACCCTCAAAATAGACAGTTCTACTTTGTGGGGAAATGTTACAATATGAATATTTTTGGTTAAACTTTTACTCAATGTCTTTTAACTATTATCACTTTATTACTCTCCTGATAGTTTCAATCCCCAAAGGGGAGGCTACAAATTGAATGGTCTGGCAGATTAGTGATAGAAGCATTGGAGTGTTTCAATCCCCAAAGGGGAGGCTACAAATAAAAGAATTTTTTGAAGAAGCTCCTGAACAAAAAGAGTTTCAATCCCCAAAGGGGAGGCTACAAATTTTGTGCAATTTAGTTGTTTATCACTTCATTGCGTGTTTCAATCCCCAAAGGGGAGGCTACAAATCCGTCGAAGAGCTTGATTTTATTATATCAAGATTATACACCCCTGTCAATGTTTTTATATCGGAACATCTATGGAAAGCTAAAATCAACCCAGAAAAATCAAGCGATAAAAGCTTATTGAACCTTTCCGTCTATCCAGATGCTGCCAGAAGTTTTGTCAAATCCATGTGCTGCAAGTATGAAACCGTATACAAATCAAATCTTAAAATTTTGCCACCGGAGGTCGACAGATATGACTTTTGGTTAAAATGTTAGTTTTATGCATATTTGCTGTATAAATTCCCACTTATCACCTGTATTTGCCACATTACATATTTTACTTAATGAACGTTTCACACAAGTCAACTGAAATTTTGCAAGGGAAAAACTTAAAGAAGGCAAAAACAGGCGAGATAGAATACCTTGCCTGGTGCTTTTGCTACAAAAGATTGTTAAAAATATAAAAGCAGAAAAGGTTTTCTGCTTTTAGTAGAACCTTTTGCCTGCTTTTAGTTTCTGATATAATGTTATTAATATAACAAAGTTTTTTTCTTCTTTTAAACAGGCACAAAAATTCATAAATAAAGAAAAGTTTTAAAAGGGGAAGATAAAACCTATGCCGGAGTTCAATCCTTTTATAAACGACTTTAACAAGCTTAGAAACTTTTCACGACTTGTATATTTGTATGGATGTTATTCACGAGAAGACGCTGAGCTTTTTAGGATAGGGAAGAGAACATTTGATGAAGAGCTCAGGCGTATGAGAGTGTTTTTAAAAGAAAATGAATACCTGTCAGTCGAAAAAGAAGGCAAAAAGGTTTTGCCATGTATAGTTGAGGATTTTTTCAAAGAAGTAGAAAATCCGCTTATCAACATATATTTTTCAAAAACATCAACACCACTTCAAACAACTTTATTTTTCATAATTCTTCAAATTTTGAATTCTTCAAAAGACAAAAAAGCATCTACAAATGAGATAATGGATAAAGTTTGCTTTGCGCTTGACGAAAGGACAAAACGCAAAGACGTTGACTCAAGCATAAAAAGAACATTGAAAGAGATGCAAAGAATAGGGGTTATTAAATTTCTAAAAAAAGAAAGGGTATATGTTTTGTCAAATACAATCAAAAGACTTTTTTCAGGGTTTTCAAAAGATGAGCTAAAAAACATCTACCTATCGGTGTTATTTTTTATAAACACAAATGTACCAAATGTTCCGGGATGGTTTTTAAAAGAGAGCTTGGAAAAATATCTTTTGAAAAATGGCGAAGAAGAGTTTGTGCAAAAAGCAAATCAACTATTTTGGTTTACATATGTGCCCCATCATTATATTTTAGATGAAGAGCTTGTATGGAAATTTTGGCAGGCAGCTTCAAGTGGCAGAAAAATAAAAGTTTGGTACTATCCAAGAGGCAAAAATGTAAGAAAAGAGTATACTTGTGTTCCACTCAGAATCATTTACGATGTAAAACTTGGCAGATGGTATTTTATTGTGCTTTTTGAAAAGGCAATAAATACTTTTCCTGCCTCAAGGGTAGAAAAAATAGAAATTTTAGATGAGACATTTGACAAAAACATTTTCAAAGAATACTGGAAAGTTATTGAAAAGTGCTTTTTTGTGTCTGTTCCACTCAAAAAGACAGGGTTTAAAAAAATAAAACTAAGGTTCATCCTCGATGATAAAGAGGCCAGCTTTAACTTTGTATTAAACAGGGTAAAAAGAGAGCTGAAAGATGCAAAAATAGATATAGTAAGCCAAAATGAATTTGTTGTTGAGTATGAACTTAGTAACCTAAAAGAATTCAAACCATGGCTTAGAAGCTTTTCACACAGAGTTGTTGTTGAAGATGGCAGCGAAGACTCAAGTAAGCTCAGACAAGAAATAATTGAGGAGTGGAAGGAGATTTTGAGAAACTATGGAGATATTCAGTAGCATAAAAAGCACATTTTACAAGGCGTTAGAAGAGATTATCAACACAGCTTACGAAAATGGCGGAATCACCCAAAGAGGTGTGCAGGAGATTTTACAAAAGTACAATTGTAATTTTCCAAGCTTAGAGAGAAGAGTTTTGGACAAAAATGAGGAAGAGAATAAAAACCTTTATCTTCTAAAAAAAGAGGATGATTCTCTTTTAACTTTAAGAATTGATGCGCCAATTGAGCCTTATGCCATAGACATAGAACTCTTGTGGTTGAAATTCATTACTTCAAGCCGTTATGTGCATCTTTTTTTGGAAGATGAGACAATTGAGAAGATAAAAAAGTTAAAAGTGAATACCAATTTTCTGTTTGACCCAGAAATTCTGCTTCCTAAAAACTACTCCAAAGTGGTAAAAAGAGAATGGGTAAAAGAGATTGGCAAGAAACTAAGAATTTTAATTCATGCAGCTTTAGAAAAAAAAGCTATAAACTACACTTACATAACAAGAAGTGGCTATCGGTTTAAAGAAACAGGGATTCCTGTAAAGATTCAATATTCTCTCAAGGATGATTTGATCTATGCAATTATTTACTCTATATCTTCTGAGAACTTTGCAAAATGTGTTGTTCAAAATCTGCATGATATTAGCTTAACCTCTGAAAAAGTTGACATGACGGAAATTTCAAAAGAGTATGAAGAATTTTTAAAAAAATCTTCAGCGCCAGAGCCAATTGTACTTGAGGTTATGAACACCAGAAATGCTTTAGAAAGAGCATTTTGTCTTTTTTCATCCTTCAAAAAATCGGCAAGGTTTTTAAGAGAAAAAAATAAACACCAACTTACAATCTACTACTACACCTTTGAAGAGGCGGAGGTGTTGTCAAGGATTTTGTATTTGGGAAAGGACGTTGTTGTAATCTCGCCAGAGAAAATAAGAAATGAGATAATTTCAAGGGTGAAAAAAGCTCTTGAGAGATTTGGGGAGAAGGTGTGAGAGATAATAGCCCTTCTCCTTATTTCTTTTTTAATATAACATTCAACCATTTTTCATTCTCTCTTCCTTTTCTAACATCATTGGTGGTTTTCATCTCAAGTAGTTCAAAGTAAGGATGGTTTTTCAAAAGAGCCATAAAAGAGCTTTCATCGTAATTATTAAAAAATCGGCCATTACGGAATTCTTCGGTATTTCCATATTTATATGATGAATAGAAAATGCCGTTTTTCTTAAGGGCCAAATATATTTTTCTGAAGATTAAATCTATTTTGCTCCTTGGTACATGCAAAAGCGAGGCACATGCCCAAACTCCATCAAATTCTTCATAAAAGTCAAGTTGTTCAAATGTCATGTGAAAAGTTTGTTTCCCTGTGTACTGAGTAGAAAGTTTTACCATTTCAAGTGAACCATCTATTGCAACTGTGTCATACCCATTTTGTAAAAAATATTTAGTATCTCTTCCAGAACCGCAACCTAAGTCAAGAATTTTTGATCCTTTGGGAAGGTATTTTAAAAACAATTCATATAATTCTTTCATATCTGCATTTTTTGTGTTTTCAAAGAATTCAATTGCATTTTCATCATAATATCTTATTGTTGGGTCCATTTTTCATATCTCTCCCTATAATATCGTTTTATTCTAAAGTCAATTGCATCTTTAAAGTGCATAAGAAAATATTCATTATTTATAAAATCAGCAAGTTTGTCATTTATGCAAAAATAGTCTCCATCCCAATAGAAAAATTCAGGATGAGAACTTATTAGATATTTTTCAGGATTATTCCTTGATAACTTAATATATTCTTCTTTCTGCCAATCCTTATAATTGCGAGTGCTTTTGTGAACTTCTAAATCAATTGCATTTGAAGGATTAGAGAAGAATTCTTTGAAAGCCTCATAGATATCGTCAGGTCCAACTTTCAATTTTATGTTACCATTATTGTAGAACGCAAGAAGCAAGGGCATTTTATAAATCTTTGTCATCATTGTATTCTCAACTACTTTAATAAATTGATGTGCAAATGTATTAAATAAAGATTCTTCTCCTTCTTCTAATTGATTGTTAATTTTCAAAAAAGATATATAATCTTTAAACACGTTTATAAAAGGGTCAGAATATTTTTTCATACTTGCATATATAGCAGTATCAATATATTTAAAAAATTCAACACGGCTTGGGCGTTTCCCAAGCATTTCTTTTATTCTCAAAAACTCTTCATAGACAATTTCTTGAATATTCTTAAGACTTTCAGCTTGTTTTTTGAATATATCAATAATTCTGAAATCAAAATCCACAACACAACCATCAGGATACTCAAAATCATCAACAGAGTATTTACTCTTTTGAATCTTTTCAATATCATATTCACCAGTGCTCAATAGAAATGGTATTAAGTTAGCACGTTTATAGTTCCCTATAAAATCTAATACTGTTAAGTAATTCTTATTTTTAGCTTTTCTCAAGCCACGGCCCAGCTGCTGTAAAAAAACTGTAGGTGACTCTGTTGGTCTTAAAAACATAACCATGTCAATTTCAGGGATATCAACACCTTCATTGAACATATCCACAGTAAAAATAACCTTTATTTGGCCATTTTTGAGCTTTCTTATTGCCTCACTTCTTTGCAGAGCATTTTTTCCTTGTTCTCCACTATATACTGCACAGCATTTAACACCATTTTTGTTAAAATAATCAGCCATAAATTCAGCATGATTGCGAGAGCAACAAAAAGCCAAAGTCTTTTGCTTATTGAATTTTAAATAATTTTTCAATATCAAGTCTGCTCTTTTGTGTATCATCAGGACTTTTTCAAGTTCATCTTCTTTATACTTTCCGTTAATTTCTGGAATTTGAGAAAAATCTGTTTCATCATATATTCCGTAATAATGAAAAGGCACGAGATAACCTTTGTTTATTGCATCTTTGAGCCTTAATTCATAAACAACATTGTAGTTGCAAAGTTCAAAAACATCTTTGTTATCCAACCTTTCAGGCGTTGCTGTGAGGCCCAAGAGAAATTTTGGCTTGAAATAGTTTATAATATTTTGATAACTTTTTGCAACTGCATGATGAAATTCGTCAATTATTATGTATTCAAAATAATCAGACGAAAAATATGTTGGATTTAAATATTCCTCTTTTCCAAGAGTTTGAACAGAGGCAAAAATTATATCTTTCTCAGTTTCCTTTCTATCACCGGTGAAAAAACCAATTGTTGCATTTGATCTGATAGTCTTAAAAGATAAGGCAGCTTGTCTCAAAATTTCTTCTCTGTGGGCAACAAATAGCACTGTTTTAAATCCAATTGAATCAAATGCAGCTAAAAAGGTTTTGCCAATACCTGTTGCTGCAACAACAAGTGCTCTGTCCAGTCCCTCTTCACGACATTTTTTGAGCCAATACAATGCTTCTGTTTGAGCCTCTCTTGGATAAAGAGGTACGATTTTCCTTGAGTTTGGTTTTTTATGCTGAGTTTTTGATTGTTCAGTATCATCTTTTTCAGCAAATGTGGATTTATCATATTCAAGAACTTCTTCGGCTACCATGGAAATGTCTTTTGAGGATGTTGAATCTATGTCCTCAGCTGAATTGTCAGTATTTTCAACCTCAGCTTGAATTTCTTTAATTTCTATGAAAATCTTAGGTCTTTTCCAGCTGCGACTGTACTTTCTCAAAAGCTCATCATCGATTTTTTCTGTACAGCTTTTTAGAATTTTGAAGAACTCTTTTTTAAATTGTTCAAAATCCTTCGGATTTGTAGTTTTCTCAATTCTATAATTCCACTCAATTCCATATGTCAACGCTGATTCTGATAAATTTGATGAGCCGATGAATATATCTCCTTTTCCGCCTTCGTATTCGATAATGTATGCTTTGGGATGGAAAGGAATATTGTCATCTTTGAAAAATCTCAAGTCCACATAACTGCCAAGTCTGTCTTTGATAAGATAAAGAGCAGAAGGTTGAGTTATATTCAAATATCGACCAGTTACAATTCTTATGGGACAATTTCTTTTTTTTGCTTCTATTAAATCTTCAATAATTAGCCTTACACCTGATTCTAACAAAAAAGATACAATCATATTTATCTCAACAGCTTTTGAAAATGCCTTTTTCAGCTCTTCAAGGAAATTTTCATTTGCGCCGCAAAAACACTTTTGAATATCTATTCCGTGTTTTGAGAGTAATTGGTTATAAATATTTTCCAGATCTTTATATATCTCTGCGACATCTTCAATTGAAATTTTTGTTAAATGTTCTTGAATTGCTTTCAGCCTCTCTGAGTTCATCTGTATCACCTTATATTATTTATTAATTCGTCTATTTTCAATAAAATTATGCTTCGTGATTACTAAAAAACATTGGATGAGAACACAATTTTAGAAAAATATCTTAAAGGAATTTTAACATAAAATTAAGCAATCCTAAAGATCTGTTTTTTAATATTTCAATCAAACTTATAATCTTTCCCTATTAAAATGTATGTTGACAATACATGCCAAGTAAATTAATATTTATTTAAAGTTAAACAATTTCTTGGTAGAAGGTGACAACTAAATGGCTAACAATTTACAAAACGACATAATTTACGAAGAAGAGAAGAACCAATTAAAAAAGGTAGTGAAATATATTGATGAAAAAATAGAAAATAGAAAAAAACAATAGACAAATTAAAAGAAGATTTAATTACATATCATTCACGATCAGCAGACGAAATTGAAGATTACATTGCTAACAGAAAAAAAATTAAAAGGATAAACGAAGAGATTTTGAAATTGTTAGAGCAAAGGTATATGCCATACTTTGCAAGAGTAGATTTGGAAAAATCTCATGATAGTAAAAAAAGTATTGATGTTGTTTATATTGGCAAAAGTGCTTTGTTGGATAATAAAGGCAATCTTATAGTGAGTGATTGGAGAAGTGATATAGCAAAGACCTATTATCAAAACACAGAAATTGAGTTTAAGATAAATGATATTTGGTATTTAGTTTTGTTAAGAAGAAGTTTTGATATAAAAAACGGTGAGCTTATAAGTTACAAAAACGAGTTTGTATATGATGATTCTCTTCCTTCAAAGTATGACCAGTTGTTAGATCCATTTTTAGTTCAACTTATTAAGGAGAAAAGAACAGAGGGCAAATTCACTGATATTATAAGAACAATTCAAAGAAAACAGATTGAGATAATTTATGAAAAATATGACCAAAATATAATTGTTCAAGGATATGCAGGCTCAGGCAAGACAATGATTTTGTTACATCGGCTTTCTTACCTTTTGTACAATAACAAAAATATAAACCCTCACAGCATCTGGATAATTACACCAAATAACATTTTTAATAAACAAATCAAAGATTTAGCTCATGAATTGGAACTGGATTTGGTGAATAAAGGAACAATAGTTGACTATTATTTAGAAAAGTTAGACAATTACGGATTCAAATTTGTTGAAAATATAAGAGCAAGGAGAAAAAATGAAGACGAATATATAAAAGCAGTAGAAGCATATTTGGGTGATGAAGACTCACTTCCAAAAGAAATGTTAGACTATTGTTATAGTGATGAATGCCTTGAAGAACTAAAAAATGCTTACAAACAATGGGTGAGGGATATAAAAAACTATCTTGAAAATATAGGGTATAGAGAATTAATGCAAAAGAATAACATTAAAGTTGGAAATTACAGATTTTTTGATGAGGCTTTAAGAGAAATTTTAACCAATGTTAACTGGTTGATAGGAGAAAATGAAATTATTAATGAAAAATAGAAGATGTAAAAGGATACAAAGAAAATGTTGAAAATCTAATAGTCCAAACAAATAAAGAAATTCAGGAAATAGAAATAATAGCTAATAAACTGAAGAATAAAGAAAATATAAATGAGGAAATAGTTAAAAAATATAGTTTAAAGGACAGAGAAAATATAAATACACAGCTTTTGGTGTTAAAAGACAAATTAATCAAATTAAAAAAGAGACTAAAACTTTATCAACAGAAACTAATTGAATATCAAACTGAGTTAGATAATCTGACTCAAAGAATGCTAAGTAAAGAGATTATTTATAAATTGGTTAAATTAAAACGTTTGATTCCAGAGTATGAAATTAAAGATAACAAAATTTATAAAGATAATTTTTTAACTAAGGTTTACAAACCTTTAAGAGAAAAGATCTTTTTGAGATTTGGTCAAAAACTAACGAAAAATATCTTTTACAAATTTGATTTGTACCTTATTTTAAACCTTTGCTGTGAGCATTTTGGTTTGCCTAATAAGCAGGAAAAATTAATTTTTATCAAAAATTAAGCAATAAGACTCCATCTTCTACAAGATGGAGATGAATTGCTAATAATATGATATAATACTCTTAAGGTGATGCTAAATGTACAAAACGCAGAAAAATCATATAAGATGTGATAAACAAACATACAGACTGCTACGTCAGCTTTGCCACCTTTCAAAAAACCTGTACAACTATGGTCTGTATCATATAAGGCAACACTACTTTAAAACTCAGGAATATCTGAGATATGAGAGTGTATATCATCTTGTGAAAGGCAACGAAAACTACAGACTTTTGCCATCACAGGTTGCCCAGCAAACAATTATTTCAGTGAGTGAAGCTTTTAAGTCTTTTCTGGGTCTTTTGAAATCTAAAAAAGAAGGGAAGGTAGAAGAAAGAGTTTCAATGCCCAAATACCTGCCGAAGGATGGGATGTATCAGATAGTTTTTCCGAAGGACCAGTTCAAGACAGAAGGGAAAAAAGTACGATTGAGTCTTGGCAGAGGTTTTGCAAAAGAGTTTGGTGTAAGGTACTTGTATTTTGAGCTACCGAAAACTGTTTTGGGCAAAAAGCTCAAAGAGGTCAGGATAGTGCCAAGGCTGGGTGGCAAATGGTTTGAGATTGAGTATGTGTATGAAGAAGAATATAAGCTTAATACTTTTGATTTGAGCAGGTATTTAGGGGTAGACTTAGGGCTTGACAATTTTGCAGCGGTGGTTGATACCATCGGGACTGCCTTTTTGATAGAGGGCAGGTTTTTAAAATCAGTCAACCGATGGTACAACAAACAAAGGGCAAGACTTCAGTCAATCTACAGCAGGCAGGGGATAAAATGTGGCAGAAAACTTGCTCAGATTTCTCTTAAAAGGCAACATATAATTGACAACTTTTTGAATCAAGCCGTAAGTTTGATAATCAAGCACTGTTTGAACAATCAAGTATCTGCAGTAGTTGTTGGCAAGATGAAAGGTATAAAGCAGGGGATAGAGCTCGGGGTTGTAAACAATCAAAATTTTGTGGGAATACCATATGACAAGTTCAAGAGAAAGCTAAAATCAAAGTGCATGTATTATGGTATAAGGTATGTGGAAGTGGATGAGAGCTATACATCACAAAGATGTAGCAGGTGTGGGCAGGTTAGCAAAAGTAGCAGGAAATACAGGGGATTGTATGTATGCAAAAAGTGTGGGTATGTAGTAAATGCGGATATAAATGGAGCGATAAACATACTTGCAAAAGTAGCTGGTGAGTCTGTGGTGAAGCAGATAACCAGTAGTGGGTGTGTGAACCACCCTGTGAGAATAAGGGTAGCTTAACTGCTGCCAAACTTCTTGCGAAGCCTCCACCTCTTTAGGTGGACGGTAGTTCACTAAGAGGTGATTTCAAATTAATTCAAACAAACGAATCAATTTTTGCATTTGTCATAACATATGGGAATGATAGTACTTGTAGTGCTGAATCTTTCAGATAAGCCTGTATCGGGCAATATACCAATTTATGCAAAAGGTAATCAAAGGATTTGGAGATTTTTCTTTGAAAAGTTCAAAGTTGAAATATAATTAAAACCTCTTTCTTTTGCGATTATAGATTAGGTGGGATTCGAAAGTTTGCTTAAAAATTGTTTCAGTTTTCTTGAAAATGGGTATATACATTGTTAGAATATTTAGTATATCTATAGAATTCGAAGGTTGATTTTTATGAAAAGAGCTTTTCAGGTTATTATAATATCAATCCTGTTATTTTTTCTTACAAGCCAGGTTGCATATTGCTATCACAAAACAATAAAGTTTCAAGTAGATAAACAATATCCACCTTTTTCGTATATTATAAATGGGCGAGTGTATGGATTTTCAGTTGATTTGGCAAACTTGATTTTTGAGCCAGACAAATATTTTTTGAGTGTGAGTAGCGATACATGGGAAAATGTCTATAAAAGACTTGTAAGTGGCGAGATTGACATCACTGGCCCTATTGTAATATTAGAGGAGAGAAAAAAAGATGTCTATTTCACAGATCCAATTTTTACAAGACATGTTGGGATTTATACAAGAAAAGATTTTAACAAAGTTATAACGGTGAATAATTTAGCTTCTTTTAAGATAGGTGTAATGAAAAGTGATTATACAGAAACACTGCTAAAAGAAAGATTGAAAATTAAGAACTATGTTACCTTTCAAACCATTGAGGATGAGTTTGTAGCACTTTTAGAAGGCAAAGTAGATGCAGTTATAATCTCTCAAGAAATTGCTAATTACTTTTTAGTGAAGAACAATTATGCAGACCAAGTTGAGATCAAGTTGAAGGACATTTTTATACTTGAGAGTGGCTTTGGTATAAGCAAAAAACATCCGGAGCTTGTTGACTATGTAAATACAAGACTAAAAGAGCTTATCAAAAATGGTGTATTTGATCAGCTTTATTACAACTACTTTTCTACATACTCTCCGTACTATTATGAAAAAAAGAACAGAGAAGTAGTGTTTTCAATACTTTATATCCTTTTTATAATTATCTTTGCCTCCGGCATTACAATATTTGTAATGAGAGGTATAAACAAAAGGCTTCAGCAGGGAAAAGAAGCTTATGAAAAATATGCAGAGCTTTTAGCATCTAACGCAAATGTTATAGTGCTTACTCTCAATTTAAAGGGTGAGATTATCTATTTTAACAGGTTTGCGGAGGAAGTTACAGGTTATAAAAGGGAAGAGGTAATAGGTAAAAGGTGGGTTGATATATTCATTCCAGAGCATAAGCGAGAGTACATTGAGAAACTGTTTTCAGAAATAGCAGAAAAGAAGGTTTTGAATAACTTTGAAAATGAAATTATCACAAAGACCGGAGATGTATGCTGGATAATTTGGAACAATGTGGTTGTTGAAAGTCCATATCTAAATGAACCGTTGATTATTTCAACTGGGCTTGACATTACGCCTATTAAAAAGAATCAGCGTCTTTTGGAAGAGAGCTATGAAGAGCTTGAGGAGACAAATCAGGAGCTGGTAAATACCTTAGAAATTCTAAATAAACAGACAGAGCTTTTAAAAGAAGAGGAAGAGAGGTATAAATTCATAGTTGAAAACATTTCAGATTGTATTTGGGAGTTTGATGTTGCTGAAAAAAGGATTGAGTTTTATGGGAATCTCAAGGACTATTTTGAGACAGATAAGATTAACCCAAAAATTGACTATTACGCATGGCTTGAGCTTTACCATCCAGATGACATAAAAGCTGTGATGGAAAAGATTCAAAGAGCTTTTGAGCTAAGAGACGAGAAAATAGAGTACGAAGCGCGGATAAAAGACAAAAATGGAAATTATAAGTGGGTCTCAGTACACATAAAGGTATTCTATGATAATAGAGGAAAGCCAGAAAAACTAATAGGGATTAATATTGATTATTCAGCTAAAAAAGAATATGAAGACAGGATGAAGTATCTTGCGTATTATGATGATCTTACAAATCTACCCAATAGAAAACTTTTTGAAAATAAATTAAGCGAATTAATCAAAAAAGCGGCTCAAACAGGTAAAATTGGAGCTGTTATATTAATTGACATTGACAATTTCAAGGATATAAATGACTTGTATGGTCATGAAGTTGGCGATGAATACCTAAGGACAATTTCCCAGAAAATAGCTGAGTATCTGAAAGGCTTGGAAGTTCAGAACTACTTTAGCAGAGTTGGTGGTGATGAGTTTGCTATAATTCTAAATGGTCTTGAAAAGAAAGACTTTGTCATAGAGGTTTGCACAGAGATTCAAAAAATTTTTGAAAATGAAATATTTTTAGAAAAAATAGAAAGAGGTCTTTACACAACAGTCAGTATGGGGATATCCTTCTACCCTGATGATGGAAGGGATACCAAAGAGATTCTTCGAAATGTAGATATGGCACTCTCTCTTGCTAAGGAAAATGGAAAAAACGATTTTCAGATTTTTATGCCATTTTTGCTATTGAAAAATCTAAATAAGATAGAGATAGAAAAGAATTTAAGAAAAGCAATAGAAAATGATGAGTTTGTACTTTACTATCAGCCAGTTGTAAACCTTGAAAATATGGAGATACACAGTGTTGAGGCGCTGATAAGGTGGTTTTTGCCACATAAAGGAATGGTATCACCACTTGAATTTATACCAGTTGCAGAGGAAAGCGGACTTATTGTAAGAATTGGAGAGATGGTAATTGAAAAAGCCTTGAAAGACCTCAAAGATTGGGAGCGAAAAGGTATAAATGATATTCATATAGCAATAAATCTTTCTGCCCGCCAGTTTAAAACAAAATATTTTGAAAACACGGTTGCAAAACTCTTAGAAAAATACTCTGTTGACCCAGTTAAGGTGTCCTTTGAAATTACCGAAACTGGTGCTGTTGAAAACTTTGATGTGTCTTTAAAGATTTTGGGCTTTTTATGCCAGATGGGGATAAAATTTTTAATTGATGACTTTGGGACAGGGTATTCATCGCTTATATACTTAAGGAAGCTTCCAATTAGTGGTGTGAAAATTGACAAAAGTTTTATATCTGAGCTTATGTTCTCAAAGGAGAGCAGGGCAATTGTAGAGGGAATTATCCTGATGGCGCACAAGCTTGGTTTAAAAGTTGTCGCAGAGGGGATAGAGAACAAAAAAGAGCTTGAGATTTTAAAAGAGATTGGCTGTGATTTTGGACAAGGATATCTTTTTAGCAAGCCAGTTCCCAAAGAAGAAGTTGAAAAGTTTCTTTTACAAAAGAAAGTTTTAATATAATCTCAGTATAGTAAGTTTTTAAGTTGAATAAGAAAAGGAGCTGCAGATTTTGAAAAGAAGTAAGTAAAGCAGCTCTTTATTTTTTCTCTGTAACTTCACATGAAATTTGGATTTTAAAAAGTACTCTATGAGGGTATAAAAATAGTTGTGAAGAACTTTTTTGTCACACAAAAGATCATGTCAGAAAAGAGGGGATAGACAGAATATGGGATATATAACTACTAATCTCCAAGAGATTGCTGATATTGTCCTTAAAAATATTTCTCTTCCTGATTTAATAAAAGAAATAGATATTGATGGTAGCGAAATAAATGTTAAAATAAAACCTGTGACTATTTTGCCGGAGATAGCTTTAAAATTTACCATTACATCAGAGGCTGAAAAGATAGTGGTTCTATTTGATCCTGCAAAGAGTGTTATCATCTACGGATTTTTACTTGGGAAATTGAAAGATGAGCAAATTCCAGGAATAACTCTTTTTAAAGAGAGGTTAGAAATTGATTTGCAAAAGCTACTTTTGCAGAATATAAAAGGGATAAAGATTCAGAATGTCTTTGTTACCAGCAGCGGAGAGATAAAAATAGATTTTTCCTGTGGTTAAAATGCTTTATTATGCGAGCATGAAAAAACAAATGGGCTGCCAACCTTTTTGACGGACATTTGACAGCCCATTTGGCATGTTTCTTTTTACTTTATCTTGACTTTACGATGAATTTGATAGCTGTTTTCTTTTCACCGTCTATTAAGATATCTGCAAATGCAGGTATTACATAAAGGTCTATTCCGTTTGGAGCAACCTTACCACGAGCAATTGCGATAGCTTTAACAGCTTGATTTACAGCAGAAGCACCAACAGCCTGAAGTTCTGCTTCTCCTTGTTCTTTTACAATAGCAGCAAGCGCATTTGCAACCTTCTGAGGCATTGATGAAGCAGCAACTTTTAAAACTTCCATACAACCACCCCTTCAAATTCTTTTTTTGATAAAAACAAAGAAGAATTTTAAGATATATACTTTTACAATATAAATTTTAATGGAAAAAAGTATAATTTTGCAAGAGTCAAAATGAAAGAATTTTGTTATCAAGGTTTGTAATTTCAGCTGAGATAAGATAAAATAGAATTCAAAAAGATGCTTATTAAAGATACTTTTAGAGGAGTGGGAGAAATTTTAAACTTTTCAAGTTTTCTAAATACTGTCATACAAAAGAACAAGTGGATATATACAAAAGAGTTTTTAGAGAAAAACTGTATTCCAGTACCAACTGAACAGCAGCTAAAAAACTTTGATATTGCAAATGCCTTTTACAAAGAGTTTTTATATATTGTCTATTCTCCTGACATAATATCCATGCTAAATTCAATGAAGATCTGGGCGGCAAACAATAATTTTGATATGTTTACAGATTTGACTCTTGATATGATTCCTATTATCTGGCTTGGCGAAGGTTATTATGGAATTGTGGAAAAGAATAAAGAGAGAATTATAATGCCATGTGCACTTTATCAGTACTTTGATGATTTGTATAAAAACTTTCCAGTTTCGAACTTTTCTGTACTTGACATTTGTGAGGCTTATAAAAGACTTTTTGAAAGTGAAGAAAATGTTGCAATGAACATTGTATATGCAAAAACTATTGAGGATCTTAAAAGGGAATTTAGCAAGAATTTTAAAGACTTTGACATACTTTTTGAAGGACCTGGTTATTACGACCTTTATTTCAGTCCTGTTTCAAAAAGGTACATTGTTGCCCCAATTAGGGAGATTTTGAAGAGGATGTTTGAAATGCAGCTTGTATATTTCCACAAACTGCTCAATATTCACGAAAGGTTCAAAGAAAAGTAGAGATTGATTTTAAAAAGGGAGCTGAGCAACAATTAGAAAAGTGACAATTACATTTTTTAGCGAAGCTGTTTTAGAGAATTTCAAGGCCGTTTTTGGTGATGTAAAGATAGGCATGTTTACAGAGATTTCGCCTACATTTGAGGTTTTTATTGACAATCTCATACAAGCATTAAAATCTATAAATTTGAATATCAAAAAAGAGATAGTTGATGATATAATAATAGAAATAAAACAAGTGCAGGTACACTATATGGGTTCTTCAAAGAATGTTACAGATGTTTTAAGAAAGCTTACTTTTCTTTACCAAAGGGATTTTTTGGAGTGCATAGTAAAATGCAATATATTTTTAAAAAGCAGGGCTGATACAACATTTGCTGTCAAAAACCTTGAAGTAAAATATAAGCCCTTGCAAAGGTATAATGATACAGTGAGGACATTAGCAAAAGAAGTTTTAGAATACCTTCCGCTAAGAGATATGCTGGAGAAAGATTTTGAATACACAAAAAAGGCACTTGAATGGATAGAAGACAATGGTGTGGTATCATCTTGATACAGAGATTTAAGAGATTTATTTTTAAAGTGATTTGGCGAGGGTTGTTTGGTTAAAAAGTGTAGTTTGAATCAGAAAAGAGGCTGATATTCTTATGGAAAAAAGAAAAGATAAAGATAAATTTTCTGTAAACACATCAAATAAAGAGACAATACTTGATTTTGTTGAAAGAAAGCTTTCAGAAAATGCAAGTATAAGAGAGCTTATGAAAGATGAGTTTGTAAGATTTACAAGCATAAGAGACTTTCTGTATTTTAAATTTTGCCCAGGTTATTTTGGCATGTGTCCAAATAGTAAAAACAAAAAAGACAAGATGTGCAATCCTGCAAACTGCTGGGAAAGAAGATTTGCAGCCCTTTTTCCACATGGTTTTGACAATGACTATATCTTCTATTACAATCTTGTAAAAGACACAATCACTCCAAGTATTTGCTACAGTTGTGGTAGCAGCAGTGTTGAACTTGAGTGGCAGGATGAAGGGTATCTTGCCAAAATAGGACTTATTAACTTTGCTGATATAGCTTATGTCAGATGCAATAGCTGCAAAAAGAAATACATGTCTCATGCAGACAACTTTGCAATAGAATTTATTGTAAAGCTCTTTTTGGCAAAACCCAGCAAAAGATCGCCAATAAAGCCTGGTCAGACAGTGGTGCTTCCAAAAGATAAGGTTGGGCTTGAGATATTTATAAAGCACTTGAACGAGACAAAAGACATTAAAACAGTGTGGCAAAAACTTGATCCATTTTCTGTAGCAAACCAGTTTGAAGAGCTTGACTTAAGCCTTGCTACTTCTGATTTTCTGTGCGACTATTATAACATTGATTATTCAACTGAAGATGATATTCCTCTTGAGGATTTTGAGGATATTGATATAAAGGATTTGTTTGATGACTTTGAAGAATAAGTGAATAAACTGAACCTGAATAAAGGCTGCCCAGCAGTGAACTGCCCCCTGTCAAGTAGACAGAGAAAATAATAAAAATTTTTTTCAGATAACACCAACCGCTGTGGTTGGTGTTACCTATATTATCCTAATATACCAAGGGAATGATTGCGGTACTCCATTGGTGACATGCATTTCAATCGCTTCTGATACCTCTTCGTGTTGTAATAATCTATATAGTCTTCAACTGCTTTCTTCAAACTTCATAATCATCAAATCTATTTAAATAATACATCTCTGATTTCAATATCCCCCAAAATTCCTCCATAGGCCCATTATCCATGCAACAACCAACTCTTGACATGCTCTGCACCATTCCCATATTGTCTTTATCTCCATATTTAAATGATGCATACAGAACACCATTTGGTTTCAAAGCACGATAGATTTTATATAATACATCACTCATTTCAGCTCTTCTGACATGTAGCAAAGAGGCACAAGCCTAAATACCGTCAAATTCTTCATCAAAATCAATTTCTTAAAATATCATGTACAAAGTTCTTTTCCCTGTATATTCAGTTGATAATTTCACCATTTCAATTGAACCGTCTACTGCCACCACGTCATAACCTTTTTCAAGAAAATATTTTGTGTCTCTCCCTGAACCACAACCCAAATCAAGAATTTTACCGCCTTCAGGAATGTATTTTAAAAATAGCTTGCATAAATTTTCCATATTTGCATCCTTTGTATTCATGAAAAACTCAATGGCATTCTCATCGTAGTACTTAATCGTCTGATCCATTTTCTATTCTCTCCTTGTAGTAGCGTTTTACTCTATAATCAATGACGTCTTTGAAATGTCGAATAAAATCTTGGTTTTTAATAAATGGTTTAAGGTCTTTGGAAACATACAAAAGTTCGCCATCTCTTTTGAGAAATTTTGAAAATTCATTATTGTTTAATAGAGCTTCTTCCGGATTTTTTCTTGAAAGATCCATCCAATCATTTTTTGTACATTCTTTGTACCCTGTGTACTTTTGTGTCTTGCCAAGTCAACTGCGTTTTTTCCCTGCTCGCCACTGTAAACGGCACAGGATTTTACCCCATTTTTGTTAAAATACTCAGCCATAAATTCAGCGTGATTGTGTAAAGTACAAAACGCAAGAGTTCTTTTTTAGTTAAATTTCAAATAATTTTTGAGTATTAAGTCAGCTCTTTTGTGGATCATCAGTGCTCTCTCAAGTTCATCTTCTTTATCGAAAAATTAAACAAGAAGACCCAATCTTCTACAAGATGGAAATGAATTGTTAATAATATGTTATAATATTCCTCAGGTGATTAAAATGTACAAAACACAGAAAAATCATATAAGATGTGATAAACAAACATACAGACTGCTACGTTAGCTTTGCCACTTTTCAAAAAAACTTGTACAACTATGCTTTGTATCATATAAGGCAACACTACTTTAAAACTCAGCAATATCTGAGATATGAGAGTGTATATCATCTTGTGAAAGACAGCGAAGACTATAGACTTTTGCCATCGCAGGTTGCCCAGCAAACACTTATCTCAGTGGATGAAGCTTTTAAATCTTTTTTGGGTCTTTTGAAAGCCAAAAAAGAAGGGAAGGTAGAAGAAAGAGTTTCAATGCCCAAATACCTGCCGCAGGATGGGGTGTATCAGATAGTTTTTCCGAAGGACCAGTTCAAGACAGAGGGGAAAAAAGTACGATTGAGTCTTGGCAGGAGTTTTGCAAAAGAGTTTGGAGTAAGGTACTTGTATTTTGACCTGCCAGCTACGGTTTTAGGTAAGAAAATTAAGGAAGTCAGGATAATGCCAAGGGTGGGTGGTAGATGGTTTGAGATTGAGTATGTGTATAAAGACAAGCAGCAGCTTAATATTTTTGATTTGAGCAGGTATTTAGGGGTAGACTTAGGGCTTGACAATTTTGCGGCGGTGGTTGATACCATCGGGACTGCCTTTTTGATAGATGGCAGGTTTTTAAAATCAGTCAACCGATGGTACAACAAAGAAAGGGCAAGACTTCAGTCAATCTACAGCAAGCAAGGAATAAAAATGTGGCAGAAAACTTGCTCGGATTTCTCGCAAAAGGCAGCATATAATTGACAACTTTTTGAATCAGGCTGTGAATTTGATAATCAAGCACTGTTTGAACAATCAAATATCTGCAGTAGTTGTTGGCAAGATGAAAGGTATAAAGCAGGGGATAGACCTTGGGGTTGTAAACAATCAAAATTTTGTGGGGATACCATATGATAAGTTCAAGAGGAAGCTAAAATCAAAGTGCATGAATTATGGTATAAGGTATATGGAAGTGGATGAGAGCTATACATCACAAAGATGTAGCAGGTGTGGGCATATTAGCAAAAGTAGCAGAAGATACAGGGGATTGTATGTATGCAAAAAGTGTGGGTGTGTAGTAAATGCGGATATAAATGGAGCGATAAGTATACTTGTGAAGGTATAAGGTAGAGTCTGTGGTGAAGCAGATAACCAGCAGTAGATGTGTGAACCAACCTGTGAGAATAAGGGTAGCTTGAGATGCTGCCAAACTTCTCTACATTACCTCCACCTCTACAGGTGGGTGGTAATTCACTTTGTGCAATTCTACTTGATTGAGGTACTCTTCTTTCTTATGCACTTTTTCAAATCTCATAAATGGTCATTCCTTCTTAATTTGATTACAAAAATTCTAAGATTGCTTATAAAAATTATATTACTTTTCCTTAAATTGGTCAATGAAAGAAGTAGAGTAATCTAAAACTACATGGAATCAAATAAGTTGGAAACACAAAGAAAAAATTTTTAGCCATAGTCCAAAAACATTTGCAATTCTCATAACTAAAATTATAAAATAAAACTATCAACAAAAACTCAAGATGAGAGGAGAAAGATAAGATGAGAGAGGAGTTTTACAAGGTCTTTTTAACTGAAGATGAGATACCACATAGCTGGTATAACATTACTGCTGACTTAAAAACTCCACTTGACCCGCCGCTTGACCCATCAACAAAAGATTTGATTGACCCAAGTAAACTCAAAGCAATTTTCCCTGAAGAGCTAATAAAGCAAGAGATGGCAACAGAGGCATTTGTACCAATTCCAGAGGAAGTGTTAGAGTTTTACAAACAGTACAGACCAACCCCGCTTATCAGAGCAAAGCGATTGGAAAAAATTCTTAATACTCCTGCCAAAATATTCTATAAGTATGAAGGTGCAACTCCATCTGGAAGCCACAAGTTAAATACTGCTATACCACAGGCATATTATAACAAAAAAGAAGGAATAAAAAGGCTTGCAACAGAGACAGGTGCGGGCCAATGGGGGTCTGCTTTGGCAATTGCCTGCAACTTCTTTGGACTTGATTGCACAGTATACATGGTAAAGGTAAGCTACAATCAAAAGCCTTACAGAAGGATATTAATGGAAACATTTGGTGCAAAGGTAATACCAAGTCCAAGTGAATTTACAGAGGCAGGAAGAAAAATTCTTGCACAAGATCCAAACTCACCCGGAAGCCTTGGCATTGCAATAAGCGAGGCAGTGGAAGATGCTGCAACTCATCCTGATACAAACTATTCCTTAGGAAGTGTTTTAAATCATGTTATTTTGCATCAAACCATAATAGGAGAAGAAGCAAAACTTCAAATGGAAAAGATAGATGAATATCCTGACATAGTTATAGGTTGCTGCGGTGGTGGCAGCAATTTTGCAGGAATTAGCTTTCCCTTCTTGAGGGATAAGTTAAGAAATGGAAAGAATATAAGAGCTATAGCAGTTGAACCTGCGGCATGTCCGACTTTAACAAAAGGTAAGTATACATATGACTATGGAGATGTTGCAGGACTCACGCCTCTTCTTAAGATGTACACAGTAGGAAGCCAATTCGTTCCGCCAAGTATTCATGCAGGTGGGCTACGATATCACGGTGATTCGCCAATTGTCAGCAGGCTTTATAAAGATGGGATAATTGAGGCAAGAGCATATAAACAAAGAGAAGTTTTTGAAGCAGCCGTTTTATTTGCAAGATCAGAAGGCATTATTCCAGCACCTGAGTCTGCTCACGCTATCAAAGCTGCAATAGATGAAGCAATCAAAGCACGTGAAGAAGGTGTCAAAAAGACAATTTTAATTTCGTTAAGTGGGCACGGTCACTTTGACCTTGCTGCATATGAAGATTATCTCAGCGGCAGGCTTGAGGATGTTGAGATTTCTGATGAAGACATTAAAAAGACATTGAGCAAATTGCCATAAAACAGCAGAAAAACTAAGAGGGCAAGGCTACTTTCCTTGCCCTTTTAATACAAGTCCTACTTTGTTTGATTTTTTGTCAATTACAACATAGCCGAATTTAGGGAATTTAAATGTATGTTTATAAAGCTGATAATCTGTTGAATTTAGTGTAGAGTCAGGAGAATATCTGAACCTGTAGGTTTCACTGTCCACGAAAGAATATTGAGAGTTCTTGGCTGAAAATTTTACCACAAAACTGCCTTTTGTATCTATAAGCCCTACATAATCCTTTGTGGCAACAGCAGCCATCTGAGCAAAAAATGGACCTGCCTTGATATATTGAGGGCTTATAACAATTTTTCCAGAAGAATTAATATATCCCCATAAATTTGACTTCATTACAGCTGCGTATCCCTCAGAGAAGTTTTCTGCTTTGTCAAATTGAGGTTTTATAGCAACTTTAAAGTTTTTGTCCATAAATCCCCATTTTCCATTTTGTTTAAAAGCTATAAATCCTTCGCTAAGTTCTTTTATATCATCAAGTTGAGGTTTAACTACATATTTTCCGTTTATATCAACAATTCCCCATTTTTTATTTTTACAAACTGCTACCAATTTATTTACCTCAACAAATTTGGCATTTTCATATACTTCTTTGCTTTTTATATATACATAACGTCTATTAATATGTTTTTCAAATGTAAGGTAATATTTATTATTTTCAATTACGTATGAAACAAGATTGGATGATAATTCGTCTGATTTATTTTTACCTGAAGATGGTGCAGAATTTGATTTATTTGCTAACATAGCCTGCACTGCCTCTGCAAATTTACTGTCTGCTAAAGCTTCTTTAAAAGAATTATATTTAAACTCTACAACCACATTTCCATTTGTATCAATAGCACCGCACTTTCCATCTTTAGAAACGAGAATATATTCCAAATATGAATTTGGCCAAACGCCTTCTTTCAAGTCAACAGCTTTAAGAGTAACTTCCTTAGGGTTAGGATATTTTACGCTTGGATCGTATAAAGCATAGACAAAATTCATTTTTTCAAACTGAGGACTGACATAAATTTTTTTACCCAGATTAAAAAAACCGTATTTGTTATCTTTATTGCAAACATATATACCTATCCATGGATTTATAACATCAAGAGAGTCTAACTCTGGTTTTACAATAATTTTTGCATTTGTATCAATAAATCCTGCTTTCCCGTTTTGCCAGACAACGAAGATATCTTTATAGAATTTATCTTCAATGCCCATTATTGAGGCACCATCATAAACTATAGGCTCTATTTTATCAAACTGCGGTTTTAAAAGGATATTTCCAGATAAACTTAAAATTCCCCATTTTTCATCCTGAAGATAAGAAATCCAACCATTTTCCCAGAACATTACATCTTCAAACTGCGGTTTTATATATACAAAATTTCGAGAAGAGGATTGCTGAGCATTTGTTAAAGTCAGAATGCTAATTGAAAGAATAAATACCAGTAAAAAGCAAATAAAGATTTTGACTTTTTTCATAAAATTTTCCTCCTTTTTTGAAAGGTTTCATTAAAAATATTTTTTAATTTACATTTAAATCTGCTTATACTAAAAAATCAATATAAAATAAATCACTGTATAAGGTATTATAATCATATTTTAAAATAAATTCAACCATGTACAAAAAATACATATTTAATATTTAGTATGAGATTTAGTACAATTAAATAGTGGGTATATATATTCTTGTAACAAAAAATATATTTAGGGAGGAGAAGTGAAAAATTGAAAAAAGGCACAAAGATCCTTTTAGCTATTTTAGTTTTGATTGTAGTAGCTGTCATGTACACCTTTTCGACGTATAATAGCCTTGTTCGTATGGCAGAAAATGTTGATAACAAATGGAGCCAAGTTGAAAATCAGCTTCAAAGAAGGGCAGACTTGATTCCAAACCTAGTTAATACTGTAAAAGGCTATGCAAAACACGAAAGAGAGATTTTTGAAACCCTTGCCCAGGCACGCTCTAAACTCTTAAATGCAAATACAATAGAAGATAAGGCAAAAGCAAATGATGAGCTTTCATCTGCAATTTCGAGGCTTTTAATGATAGTTGAAAACTATCCAAATCTCAAAGCAGACAGAACATTTGTCCAGCTTATGGATGAACTTGCTGGTACAGAAAATAGAATTGCCGTTGCAAGAAAGGATTACAACGATGCAGTAAAACAGTACAACATGAAAATAAAGGTTTTTCCGAACGTTTTGATTGCACGAATGTTTGGATTTGAAGAAAGACAGTATTTTCAAGCATCAAGCCAAGCTCAGAGCGTGCCATCGGTTGACTTTTCAAAATAAAAAGGAGAAGATAGGCAATGAAAATAAAACAAGGTTTGATCCATTGTATACTTCCAGCGGCATTTGTAGTGGCAATTTTGATTATATTTACATCTTTTACCAAAGCATTTGCACAAATTCCCAAAAAGCCTGTTGAAAATGTCTACATTTTTGACTATGCAGACTTGATTGATAGCTCTGATGAAGATGAAATGAGGGCTTTGGCAAAAGAGATAGAAGACAAATCAAAGGCCGAGATAGTGGTTGTAACTGTAGAAACTCTTGGCAGCTATACAATAGAAGAATATGCAAATGAGCTTTTCAATAGTTGGGGGATTGGCGACAAGGAACTTAACAATGGTGTTTTGATTTTGGTGAACAAAGAAAATTTGCTATCTGGCAAAAGAGGGAGAATAAGAATAGAAGTTGGATATGGTTTAGAAGGTGCAATAACAGATGGCAAGGCGGGAAGGATACTTGATGAGTATGCTATACCTGCATTTGAGAATAAAGAGTATTCAAAGGGGATAAAAGATACATTCTTTGCTGTTGCAAGCGAGGTTGCAAAGGAGTATGGACTGAAGATAGAAGGACTTTCTGGCTATGGTGTAGATGAAAGTGGTGATGCTACGTCGACAGAAATTCAAGTGGGCGACCAGAGCCCAGACCAAGAGTCTGATATTCCGGATTTTGCAATTTTTGTTGCTGTAGTTCTAATAATAATATTTTCATTTATTAGTAGAAGACGAAAGAGAATTTATTGGTGGGGACAGGACCCATGGGACGGGGATGATGACCACCACCATTTTGGTGGGTTTGGCGGATTTGGTGGGTTTGGCAGAGGCTCAGGAAGTTCTGGTGGATTTGGCGGCTTTGGAGGAGGTTCTTCGGGCGGTGGTGGCGCAAGCAGGTGATAAAGCCTGCTTGCGTAAAATTTTTATTTTAATAACTTTTCTTTCCTAATCAGTCGTCCCACTCATAATCAAAGGAATCCCAAAAATCAAGGTCGTCAACAATATCGTCCATTTCGCTTGACATCTCATAGTCCGCATCGAAAAGGTCAAAGTCATCTTCCAATTCTTCTTTGAAATATTCATCTTCTTCAAAAAAGTGTTCTTCCACTTCTTCTTCGGTTTGCGGTTCGATATAATTTTCAATCTGTTTGCTTTTTAGCATTTTTTCATATTTTTCATTAAAAGTGGAAATGCAGTACAGGTAAAGGATATTTTCGGGATCGTGTGGCAGGTAACACTTTCCTTCTATTCTTTTTTTAAACTCTAATTAGGCTTGATATTCAAGTAAAATCTGGGCATAGACTTCCTTTGAACTTTTTGGAATAGAAGATAAATGTTATCTCTCCCTTCTTATAAGAGAGATATTCCTCTTGTAATAATAAAATTGGAAAAGCAGGAATTGAAGTTAAATCTTTTGCGAAATTTAGACATTAATGCGGGCTACAACTGTGAAAAAATATGTTTGAAAGGCAGAAAATAAAGTTTCAATCCCCAAAGGGCAGGCTACAAACATGAGTCACCTGACTTTCCCAGGTTGCAAATAGCTGTTTCAATCCCCAAAGGGGAGGCTACAAACTTAAAGTTAGATGAAGAGACAGCAAGAGCTTTCCTGTTTCAGTCCCCAAAGGGGAGGCTACAAACACGTTGAAGAGCTTGATTTTATTATATCAACTTTATGCACACCTGTCAATGTTTTTATATCAAAACATCTGTGGAAAACTAATATCAGCTAAGAAAAATCAAGCAATAAAACCCTATCAACCCTTTCCGTCTATCCAGCTGCTGCCAGAGATTAAAGCAAACTCACATTCTTAAAATCTGAAACCGTATACAAATCAAACATCAAAACTTTACTACCGCAGGTCGACAGATTTGACTTTCGGTCAAATTGTAGACTTTATACAATTTTGCTGTATAAATTCTCAAAACCAAAATTCTCTGTGCAGCTTTTCTTGTATTTGTTTTTATCCTGCAGAAAAAACAAAAAAGGAAGCCAGCCTCAATCAGAAAAGCCAGCTTCCTTTTTCTCAAAAAAAGCCTTTTTTAATTTTTCAACCTTCCACGAATCTCTTGTATCTTCTTAAGAGAAAGACCAATTATATCTGCTATCTCTTAGTCACTATATCCTTTCATAATCATCTTCTCTGCTGTTTCTATCTTCCCCTGTTCAAATCCTTGCTGAATTCCTTGCTGCAGCCCTTGCTGAATACCTTGCTGTAGTCCTTGCTGAAGCCCTTCAAAAATAAGCTCTTCTCTTATCTTTCGCAAATTCTGAAAAAGTGGCATGACCTTACCACCTTAGTCTCATTGTCAAGGTTTTTGAATATTTCAATCTCGTCAAGCCTTTTCAAAAGCCTGAGGAAAATGCTTTTGTTGGAGAATACATATTTGTACTCAAGGTCATTTATATTATGAAGAAGCTGATTATTATTCATTTCATTATTTTCACCACAAAAGTTTTCTTAAGAACATTATAGCAAACAGAATGGAAAGCATCAAACATATTTTCTTATCCATAGGCTAAAGTGGCAACCTGTGCTTCAATCTCCAAAGGGCAGGCTACAAAGCTTTTGCTGTCAACCTCCGGAGGTTTTTGGGGGGGGATTGAAGCTCGACAGCAATTGGTAAATACAAAAATTAAATTATCTTTCATTTATCAAATACACAAGACAAAATGGAATAATATAACATAACATAAATAACAATAAATGTACATATAAGAAGTTCGTAAAAATCTAAAAAATTAATAAAAATAGAGGATTTTGCAATGAAATGTTGAAAGATATTATATAAAAAATACGTAAAGAGGCATAATTGGCTGTGTCAAAGCTCTCTCAGATGTATGGAAATTGGGAAAATTCAAAAAAAGCTTCAATGTATTAAGATAGAGATTATAATATTAAAAATAATCCACACGATGGCACATAAAATATACTTTAAAGTATAATAAAATAGAGTATAATAAACATGAGGTGATTTTTATGAAAAGATTTATAAACCGCAGACAGGAACTTGATTTTTTAGAGAAACAGTACCGAGAGCAAAATTCATCACTTGTTATTATTTATGGGAGAAGGAGAATTGGCAAGACTGCACTTATTAAAAAATTTATTGAAGATAAGCCAGCTATTTATTTTTTGGCTTCTGAGGAGGCAGAGAGTCAAAACATAGAGTATTATAAAAAAGCTGTAGGCAATTTTTTAAAAAATCCTTTGATTGAAAGGTTATCTGGCGTAGGTTGGGATGATATTTTTGATGTTATAATAAACGCAAAAATTAATAAAAAAACGGTGATAGTATTTGATGAATTTCAAAACTTGTGCAAAACAAACCCAGCCTTTGCTTCGATTGTTCAAAGAATCTGGGATGAGAAACTAAAAAACCACAATTTTATGCTTATTTTGAGTGGTTCTTTGGTTGGCATGATGCAAGAACATGCTCTTTCTTATTCAAGTCCTTTGTACGGTAGAAGAACAGGACAAATAAAGCTGAAGCAGTTTTCATTCAAAGAAGCAAAAGAGTTTTTCCCTGAAGCATCAGATGACCAATTTATATGGATATATTCCATCGTTGGCGGTGTTCCAAAATATTTAGAGATGTTCAAGTTTGAAGGCGATATTTACAAGGCAATTGAAGAAAATATTCTAAGCAGACAGAGCTTTTTATATGAAGAGCCTTTGTTTTTGCTTGAAAAAGAAGTTCATGAGGTAGGAAGCTATTTTTCGATAATTAAAAGCATTGCTCTTGGGAACCATAAACTCAGCCAGATTGCCCAGAGCCTTTCTACAGCGCAAACAAAACTTACAAAGTATTTAAATACTTTGATAGACCTTGATATTGTAAGAAGAGAGGTTCCAGTAACAGAAGAGTATCCAGAAAAGAGCAAAAGAGGGTTATATTTTATAAACGATAATTTCATAGATTTTTGGTTTAAGTTTGTATATCCATACAGAGAACAATTAGAACTTGACAATACTGAATATGTAATTGAAAATATCAAGTCAAAAATTGTGACAAATCACATAAGTTTTATTTATGAAGAAGTTTGCAGGCAGATTTTGATGGATTTAATAAAAACAAAAGAGATTGATATTCAGTTAGACAGAATAGGCAAGTGGTGGGATTCAAAGTCAGAGATTGATATAGTAGGAATTAGTAAAAACACAGGCCATGTTGTTTTTGGTGAATGCAAATATTCGCAAAGAGTAGTTGATATTGATGTATTTTTTAACTTAAAGAAAAAAGCAGAAAATATAAAAGTATTTCCTGAGCAAAAAGAACTTTATATTCTCTTTAGCAGAACAGGATTTTCAGAAAGGCTTTTGGAGTTTGCGAAAGAGACAGAGAATTTGATACTGATAAAGTTTCCATAGATATAGCTCAGGTAGCAAGAACGTTTATATGGGCAAAAAGGATTGTCAAAACACTAAGATAAGGAAAGGAGAATATTTTAATGCCAAAGTATTCTAACATTGTCATGACAGGTGGAATTTCAGTATTTTTCTAAAATGAAAAAAAGAGCAATATTTTTTGTGAATATTTTAAAGAATTCTCTAAAAATAAAAACTCATACAAGGGACAAGATTTGAACAAAGTTTTGGCAGAGATATGTAAAGAAAAAGGGCTTACAGATGAGGAAATAAAAAGATTGGTCAAAGAAAGACCCAACCAAGTAAGTGCAGAATTTTCAATGTTAAATGGTCTAAAAGAAAAAGAATTATTGGATGACAAATTTAGTGTTTCGATTATACATTCTGATACTCCAGATGGCATTATGGCTGCGCTGATTAATAAAAAAGTAATAGAACTTATTTTTGAAGGTTCTATAGTTTTTATGGCAGAGGTAGAAGATGTGGATGTTTCAAATGAAGTGAAGTTGCAAAGGTCCTTAGGGAATTTTATGCAAGTTGTTGCAAAAGAACTGTTAAAGGGTTCAAAAGAAACAACTTTTTTTGCGCCAATTGGTGGTTACAAGTACATGACTTATCTGGGATATGTTGCAGGTGCTCTTTTTGGTTATCCGTCTGGGTATATGTACGAAAAAGATCAAGAGTTGCTTGTTGTGCCCCCAATTCCTATTGAAATAAATTTTGATTTAATTGCAAAAAACAAAAATTTTATAGCTAACTTGCTTAAAACTGGGCAATGAGTTATCAAGAACTTAGTAATGCTGAAAAAGAAGTTGTAGACACAATGCCGTATTTCTTCGAAAAAATAGTAGTTGACGGTCAAGAGATTGTAAGCCCAAATGCTTTTGCACAGTTTATTTTTGAAGATTACATTAATACAACAATAAAAGTAAGTACAGAGGTAAAAGAATTAATAAACAAAAATAAACAGTATAAAAATTTTATTCATAATCAGTTGATGGAACTTTTAAAAAAGGTAAAGCTGTATTTCAACAATTACAGAGAGTATCAGGGTTTAAAAGGAGAACTGCAACACAATGAAAATTGGGGAATAAATAAACCATATATTTACAAAGACCCATCGAGGGGTGGTAAATTTATATTCAGATGCGCCTATGATTTCGACAATATCAACAGCATCTTATTAATATACAAAATTTGGCTTAATCATGAACAGTATGAAGAAGAATGTGAGAAAATTGTAAAAGGAGAAAAGATAATAGATATGGATAAAAATAAATTAGTTGGAAATAGATATTGAGGAATGGTGAAAAAATTAAACTAAAAACTTTAAAACCACAGGCATCGCAAAACAAGTTAATGCCTGTGGTTTTTTATTCAATCACAAACAAAAAATCACAAAATCACTCAAACTACCACCAATTTCCAAAGGGCAGGATACAAACAATCGGATTATCAAGAAAAAATTTTAGAAGCAGACGGTTTCAATCCCCAAAGGGAAGACTACAAACACGTCAAAGCTTAATTTTATTATATCTAATTTATACATTCCTGTAAATATTTTCATACCAAAACATTTGTAAAAAACTCAAATCAGCCAAAAAAAATCAATCGATAAAGACCTATCGAACCCTTCCGTCTATCCAGCTGCTGCCAGAAGTTTTGTCAAATCCATGTGCTGCAATTCTGAAATCGCATACAAATTAAATCTTAAAATTTTGCCACCGGAGGTCGACAGATATGACTTTTGATCAAAATGGAAATAATATAAGTCATCTTTTGAATAATATTCAAAAACTATAATCTGTATTACTTTTGCTTTAAAAAACAAAAACCACAAGCCACTTTTTAACTCTAAAGCCACTTGTGGTTAAATTCTCTTGCTGTCAATTCAAAAGCTCTTTTCTCAATCTCTTTATCTCCTCAATATCAAGTTCGGTCAGCTCTGCTATCTCTTCATCTCTTATACCCTTTTGTATCATCTTCTTAGCTATTCTAATTTGACTTTCACGAATACCTTGTTGCAGTCCAAGGTTGAAATCTTTTGCTCTTGCTTCATCAAGAAGTCTTGCTACATTTGATATAAATTCACCCATATTTTTGCCACCCCCTTGTTTAACTCTTTCTGCTACCCTTTCATACTCCTCTTTTTGCTCTTCCAGCAGCCTCGGTCGTATTATGTAATATGCCCACCTTAAAAATCTGTCTATGTTCTCATTGCTCAGTTTCTCTACATTCTTCTCAACCTCTAAAAGCCTTCTTATAAGCTCATCCCTGTCTTCTCTTACCTGCTCTAAATAAAATATTATCGGCGTTAGCAAGTCCTTCTCCTCTTGAAGAATCTTTTTGACATCTACTTCAGACACATCTACTACTCTGTATCTGAATACATCATCCTTGAAAGTCTCAAATGCTTCCATTAAATCAGTAGAAAGATTCCATTTTTCCTTTGTTCAGTTGTACACAACTATGGGTATAACAGGCGGAAGGTTCTCTGCCCCTTTGCTAAGTTCCTTCCACCACAGGCTTACCATGTACTTCAGTATCTTCTGTGCCATATCCCTTTTCACTGTCGACTGGTTCTCTATCAGGATATAAAAATATACTTCTCTTCCTTTTAGCTTTGCTTTTGCAACAATATCAGCTCTGAGCTGGGATAGCTTCTGTGTTACAAATTCGCTGTCATCAAATTCTATAGACTCCTCATCTATTTCATCTGCCCAGCTGTATCTGAGAATGTCTTTTACAAGCACAAGTAGCTCTTTTTTGTCTTTGAGCAAGAACTTAAAAGTGGTATCACGCTCCATTGGTGGAATTTCAGAGCTCAAGGCAATTTCACTCCGATTTATGGATTTTTTCAGAACAAAATTCTACACTCTGTAGCCAAAGATGTTGAGTTTGTTTTATTTTTTGTCCAATTTAATTATACCACAAAAGCGGTCTCACAGTTTCATTTTTTTAATCTTCAAAGGGTAGGCTACAAACCAATGGTTTCCACAGAATTCAAGCACTTGTTGATATCAAGTTTCAATTCCCAAAGGGGAGGCTACAAACTATCAAAGCAAATGCAAATATGGGTGATGAGCAAATTTTCAATCCCCAAAGGGAAGGCTACAAACCTTGCTAAAGCATTACCATTTTTCGATGTAGCATAAGTTTCAATCCCCAAAGGGAAGGCTACAAACTTATCAATGGTGAAGAAGGAATGATTAAAAGAATTAGTTTCAATCCCCAAAGGGAAGGCTACAAACTAACGGAGCCAAGCTGAACATTGGTCTGGACATCAGTTTCAATCCCCAAAGGGAAGGCTACAAACTGTAAAATAAACCTCTTCTTTAGGAGCTAAATAAAGTTTCAATCCCCAAAGGGAAGGCTACAAACACGATGATTAGGAGAGAGGGCTCAAAGCCTCCTTCGTTTCAATCCCCAAAGGGAAGGCTACAAACAAGACCTATTCCGCCGGGACAAGGCACATGGGACGGGTTTCAATCCCCAAAGGGAAGGCTACAAACCCTTGCCAATGCTAAGTTTGCCGTGTTTGTGTATGGTTTCAATCCCCAAAGGGAAGGCTACAAACTAAAAAAATAAGCCCGTAGGCTCTGCAAAACATACGTTTCAATCCCCAAAGGGAAGGCTACAAACGAATTATGTCCGTCATCTTCTCTCATCTCCTCTGCGTTTCAATCCCCAAAGGGAAGGCTACAAACTGTAAAATAAACCTCTTCTTTAGGAGCTAAATAAAGTTTCAATCCCCAAAGGGAAGGCTACAAACTAGCTGACTTATTCCGTTCTGAAACCCCGTGCTATCGTTTCAATCCCCAAAGGGAAGGCTACAAACAATGTATGAAAAAGTAGAAATCATTGCAGATTGTAGGTTTCAATCCCCAAAGGGAAGGCTACAAACTCAAAATGTGGAAACTCTTCCATGGTAGTGTCCACGTTTCAATCCCCAAAGGGAAGGCTACAAACTCAAAAGAAAATAAAAAAGGGGGCAAGAAAAAAATGAGTTTCAATCCCCAAAGGGAAGGCTACAAACCAATAGCATATACCTTGCCATTCGTTGCTCCTGGTTTCAATCCCCAAAGGGAAGGCTACAAACTATAATAAATCCTGACGGTACGGTAACTAAACAGCCAGTTTCAATCCCCAAAGGGAAGGCTACAAACTACAGGGCCGACAATCCTTGGAACGAGCCTATCGCGTTTCAATCCCCAAAGGGAAGGCTACAAACTGGGTGCCCGAAAGATCGATAATTATGGCAATTTAGTTTCAATCCCCAAAGGGAAGGCTACAAACATTGCCATCAGACTGGACACTTTATACGCTAAGTGGTTTCAATCCCCAAAGGGAAGGCTACAAACTCCCAGCCGCCCCGCCCACACCAGCTGGGGTTGATAGTTTCAATCCCCAAAGGGAAGGCTACAAACCAACATTAGATTATATGAAAGAGCAAGTGAGAAATGTTTCAATCCCCAAAGGGAAGGCTACAAACGTATCTTCTTGCAGGCAATCCTTTAACTTTTACATGTTTCAATCCCCAAAGGGAAGGCTACAAACCAAGAGAATGAAATAATAGAATTATACAACAATACGTTTCAATCCCCAAAGGGAAGGCTACAAACTAGCTAAAGATGATGTAGGGCTACTTGAAAGAGCAAGTTTCAATCCCCAAAGGGAAGGCTACAAACCAAGAGAGAGAAAAAGAAGAGAGAGAGCTAAAAGAAGTTTCAATCCCCAAAGGGAAGGCTACAAACGGAAGTAAGAAAAACAAAAGAGATGATAGAATATAGTTTCAATCCCCAAAGGGAAGGCTACAAACATAGTAGAAATTGTTGGAATTCAAAAACCGTCTACATGTTTCAATCCCCAAAGGGAAGGCTACAAACCATAGAAGGCAATCGCATAAATGCGTTATAAACGTGTTTCAATCCCCAAAGGGAAGGCTACAAACGATATGCGGGCCGAGATTCTGGATTTTTCCTGGCTGGTTTCAATCCCCAAAGGGAAGGCTACAAACTTTTAAAAGAAATAGTACGTTTTACTTTGAATTTATGTTTCAATCCCCAAAGGGAAGGCTACAAACTAGCAAACTATAGATAAATACTATATTCCTAAACATCGGTTTCAATCCCCAAAGGGAAGGCTACAAACCAGGGCTTATTGCAATATTTGTTAGTTTGTATAAGCAGTTTCAATCCCCAAAGGGAAGGCTACAAACAGGGAAAGTTGGTGAAGCAGTAACTGCCGTAGCGAAGTTTCAATCCCCAAAGGGAAGGCTACAAACTAGCCTCCCCTTTGGGGATTAAAAATAGAAAAGGGGGAGTTTCAATCCCCAAAGGGAAGGCTACAAACAATTTAACGAAAAAGCTGAAAATATTGCGAAAATGAGTTTCAATCCCCAAAGGGAAGGCTACAAACCGGCGGGCGGGGCGGCTGGGGAAAAGAAAGGAGGTAGTTTCAATCCCCAAAGGGAAGGCTACAAACTAACAGGAATATTTAAACCACTTAGTGCATTCATCAGTTTCAATCCCCAAAGGGAAGGCTACAAACTGGAGATTTTGGCAAAGGGACAGACGGATTAAAGCTGTTTCAATCCCCAAAGGGAAGGCTACAAACCAACTGTTAGAAGTGAAATATGGACTTATTGGATTTGGTTTCAATCCCCAAAGGGAAGGCTACAAACCCGTAGATGGCTTGAGAAATCTTACAAGGAACAAATGGTTAAGTTTTCAAGCTGCTGTAGGTTATTTCTATTATACTCCACAAGCTCTTGAAAGTCAACACATACCAGAAATTACCTTTTGCTGTCGATCCCCGGGGGTTTTTGGGGGGATTACAGGTCGACAGCAATTGGTAAATGCAAAAGTCAAAATACATCACAAATCTCAGAGTACATAATTAAAAATAGCAATTTTTGCACAAGCAAAAATAATATAAAATGAAAAAAATGACATATAAAGCTAATTAACTTTGCATAAAATTTGACCTTAATAATTAAATGATGGTATGTAAAATTAAAAAGTGTACTAAGTAACGAGGATTGCAAGTTCAAAATTTGGTTGTATCTTGAAAATAAAATTGGTATAATTAACATAAAAGTGAGGTGAGATGCTATTGATAGAGGAAATAGTTGAGATTGGTGATGTTCTAATTGGTGATGCATCTGGAAATGATGCCCATTTATCTGTTCTTACAGAAGATATTGAGGTTCCATCTCGGGATGAAAAGAGATATGTTGCAAAAATTGACTTTTCTACAAATGAGAAAAAGATTAATATAGACTGTGCTGAAGAAATTGATGATGAAACTGCTAAAAAATATGTTTATGTTGGTTCGGCAGAAGGGGCAAATTCGTCACAATGGTTTGCTTCTACGACATCTTTTGCATATTTTCTGACAGAAACCATTCCAAACCTTGTTGAATGTGAAATACCTGTAGTATCTGACATATGTAAAAAAATATTGGATATGTATTTTGTCAAAGTCAAAGAATATCTAAGCAAGTCTTCTGAACTTATCGATGAAGAAAAGAGGTATTTGCAGCAGAGAATAGAGAAAAAATACGTTTATTTTTTAGATACTGACAATATAGTGGTAAATGACAACAAGAGACTGACTGAAAAGCCGCTATCACAGATTTACAAAGAACTAATTAACAATGCAAAATCAACAGATAAGATTTTTAAGCAATTGAGAGATGTTTTTACAAAGGAATGTACAAATGGATTAAAAAAATTAACAGAACTAAAACCTCAGCAAATAGGCTTATATGTACTTTGCGTTGATGGAAAGCCTTTGACAAGCTATCCAGAGTATATTGACGCTGTTATTGCATACAAACGCCAGGTCAAAAAAGGCACAGAAAAGACTAAAAAGAAGCAAAAAGAAGGTAATATATGTTATATATGTTTGGACACAGATAACTTATCATTCGAAGGATTTAAAAAGACAAAGTTTAAATATTTTACGACAAACCAGAATATATTTGCATCTTATCTTGACCAAAAGAACTATGCCAAGAACATAACTGTATGCGAAAAATGTCTTTTAAAGCTTGTGGCAGGAGATATATTTTTAAGAAATAAACTTAAAACCCAGCTTGGCTCTTTTGATGTATATGTTCTGCCAACTTTTGTTTACACAAGTGCAAAGTTAACAAAAAACTATTTAGAAGAACTTTCCCAAAATATCACGAATTCGTTGAACACTGCATGGAACTATAACAGCCTGGAAAAACTGCGAGATGATATATACAACTTTCTTTCATATTTCGACCAAAATCACTATTTTTTACTGAACCTGATTTTTTACAGAGAAGCACAAGCAAGTACAAAGATAATAAGGTTTGTACCTGACATCAATCCTTCAATTTTCGACAAGATTTACAATGCAGCATCAAAAGTCTTTTCTCAATATACTGACCTCATTGGGAATGACCCTTCTTTTAAGATTTCCCTTGAAAGCATCTATTACAGCGTTCCAATAAGGCTCAAAAACATAAGTGAGAGTAAAGAAGCGCAAAGGCTTTTGAACATCTACGATGCTATTTTTTCTGGCAAGAGAATAGCAAGAGATGTTCTCATAGAAAATTTTATAAAGGCAGTAGGTGTTGTTGTTTACGGGAAAGAAGGGTATAACCTTTCAAAGTTTATAGGAAACGACATTGCTTCAATGGTTATCAGAATGGTTTTTGTTATAAGATTTTTAGAAATTTTGGATTGTTTGGAGGTGGAAAGAGGGATGGATGTTGCGCAGCTGAACTTGTCAGAAGACCTCAAAAACTATATCCAACAAATGAATTATGATGAGCCAAAGACAGCTCTGTTTTTGCTTGGAGTTTTGATTGGCGAGATAGGAGCAAAACAATATCTTGCTACCAAAGATAGGCAAGACGACTCTGCTGGGCACAAACCAATTTTGAACAAGATAAATTACAATGGGATTGACAAACCAAAGCTTATAAGACTGTGCAATGATGTTCACAACAAGCTGAGGCAGGAAAAGATTTTGCCATACACCGAGATGATTTTTGCCGAGATGAAGAGGCTTTTGGACAAGCACATAGATTCATGGAAGCTTGACAAGTATGAAACTCTTTTTTACATCCTCTCAGGTTATGCATACAAAACTCAAAAGGTTATATTAAATGCTTCTTCAAACTTTCAGGATACATCTAATTAAAATAGGAGGGCTGATGTAAAGATGGAAAAGAAGATTATTGATAAGAACAGCGAGATTTTGTTTACCTATGATGCTAAGCTTTGCAATCCAAACGGTGACCCGGATGAGGAAAATCGACCAAGGATGGATTGGGAAAAAGAAATAAACCTTGTGTCAGATGTTCGTGTAAAAAGGTATATCCGTGATTATGCAGACGACCAGGGTATTCCAATTTATGTTCGAAAGATTGAAGGCAAGAGCGTAAAGCCAGAAGAAGTAATCAAAAGCGTAGGAGAAGACATCGACGAACTTGAGACCTTCATTGACATAAGGCTTTTTGGTGCAACAATACCTATTAAGAAAGAGACGAGAACTTACATCGGGCCTGTACAGTTCAACTGGGGATATTCACTTAACAAGGTTGAACTTTTAGAAGCATCTATCACAAGCCATTTTGCAAGCGATGAGAAAAAACAGCAGGGTGCTATAGGAAAAGACTACAGAGTGAAATACTCTTTCATAGCTTTTTCTGGAATAGTGAGCGCAAGAAGAGCAAAAGAGACTAGACTTACAGAAGATGACCTAAAGTTTTTGGATAGAGCAATGAAAGAAGCAATTCCACTTCAGGCAACCAGAAGCAAGATAGGTCAGTATCCGAGGCTTTACATGAGAGTAGAGTATTTAGATGATAAGACCTTGCTTGGAGACCTCAGAGATTATGTCAAGCTTATAGAAGTTGTCGAAAAACCGCGAAAAATTGAAGATGTTCAGCTTGACATCACAGATTTGGCTGAGTTTTTGCATAAGAACAAGAATGTAATTTCAAAGATTTACTATTTCAAACACCCAGAGCTTTGCCTTGTTTGCGGTGGCAATGTTGTGGACTTTAAAGATGCATTTGGTACTTTTGAGCTTGAAGAAGTTTAGAAAAACAAGGTGAGAAGAAAATGAAATTTTTAGTGTTTGACCTCAAAGGTAAGTTTGCCCACTTTAGAAAATTTTATACAAACTCATCATCGCTTTCGTATCTTGTGCCACCGAGGACTGTGATTGAAGGTATGGTTGCAGCTATCTTGGGTTTTGAGAGGGATAGTTATTATGGGGTGCTCTCAGCAGAAAACCTTTTAGTTGCAGTACAAAAGATAGAAAGGACATATAAGATTGTACAGACGGTGAACTATATAAAAGCAACAACTGTAAATGAACTAAAAAATCCAAATACCCACACACAGGTGCCGCTTGAGATCTTGGCTGGCTACAATGGATTTGTAGGTTTTAGAGTTTTTGTTATGCCAAAAGATGAGGAGATATATTCTCTCTTGAGGGCAAGGCTTGAAAGTGGCAAGTCAGAATTTCCGATATACTTTGGCAGTGCTCCGTTTGCTGCAAAAACTGAGTTTTTGGGTGAATTTGAAGCCTGCAGGTGGGAAGACAGCAGGGCAGGTATTTTAACTGTGCTTGATGCAGGCTTAATAAAATCTCTAAGCTTAGAGTTAGAGTCTACTTCTTCTCTTGCTCTTATGAAAGACAGGATGCCGTGCGATTTTGACAAAGATAGGTTTGCCACAAAGGTCAAGACGTATATTCACGACGAAAATCTCAATCCTATCTGGGTAGATTTGGATAGCAGTGCGCAGGACAAGGTGTATTATATAAAAGAATTTTCAGGTGACAGAAAAGAATGCATTTGTGTGATGTAAAAAATCTTTTGCCATTTGGGGGATAGCCCAGATGGCGTTTTTCTTGTTTTGTCAAAAAAGTTTTTATATATTGTCAAAAAGGTGGGATTTGTATGGAGTATTATTCTCACAAAAATCCTGATAAGCTTCTTTATGATCACCTTCTTGAAGTTTATCACTATGCTATGGAGGCAAATGTTGAGCTTAAGAACTGGGAAAAAGAAGCGCTGCAAATTATATGTCTTTGTCATGACTTTGGGAAATTTACAACATTTTTTCAAAGTCATCTTAGCGGTGTATCAAGCAAGCATTCACAGCATGGTTTTTTATCAGCCATCTTTGGAGTCTTTTGCTGGATGCAAAAGAAAGGACTGTGCTTACAACAGATGAACCCCCCAGCTTCTTTAGATGAAGTCATATCTCTTTTGATTTACGCTTGCATTCTTCACCATCACGGAGATGTCAAGGATATTAGCAAGAACCTGCCAGAAAAGTTTAAAGGAGATTTCAAGGCAGATATAAACCTTGTTCAGAAAATAGATGATGCCTATGTTCAGATTGAGGATTTGAGGTGCAACGCTGAAGATATAAAACCTTTGCTTGAAAAAATTGGACTTGGCAACGAATTTGAAAAGTTTTTGGCACAGCAAAGGGGTTTTATAGAGGATATCCTAAGATATCTTAAAAGAATTGAATATGGCATTCGCTTGATTGGTATGATACCGCAGGCTTTCAAAGATGGAACTGAGCTTTATTTTGCCCAGCAAAAGTTGTATTCTCTTCTCATATGGGCAGACAAGATGTCGGCTGCAAATTACAAGTTACTGTTTCCTTGCTATGCTTCGTCAGACAGACTTATTGTGGCAAGAGACAAAGTTATCAAACCAACTCAGGACAAAAATCTGCAGAGAATAAGGCAAAGTGTGTTTGAGGCTGTGCTTTCAAATATTGAAAAGAACAAAGAGAAAGATATATTTTCAATCACAACACCAACTGGTACAGGAAAGACTTTGGCAGGAGTTTTTGCAGCATTAAAACTGAAAGAGATTTTGAAAAAGTCTGGAAGGATAATATATGCTCTTCCGTTTACCTCTATAATAGACCAAAACTACCATGTTGTCGAAAATCTATTTGAGGCAATAGAAGATTTTGAAAAAAACAGAGACAGGTACTTGTTAAAACACCATCATTTAACTGATGTTGAGTTCAAGGGTAAAGAAGGAGCGCTAAAAGAAATTACAGATGAAATTACTGTATTTGAAAAAGTTGCTTCAGAGTGTTTTATAGAAAACTGGACATCTGGGTTTGTAGTGACAACATTTGTCCAGCTGCTTGAAACTTTAATTTCGAACAGAAACAGGATGCTCAAAAAATTTCATACTTTTTATGACTCAGTACTTCTCCTTGATGAGATTCAGGCAATTGATGTTGAGCTTTTGCCGCTTGTTGAAGAGGTCTTGAGAAAACTGACACAGCTTTTCAGGTGCAAGATTATTCTCATGACAGCCACAAAACCGCTTATATTCGAAGATGCTTGTGAGCTTGCAGGGTTTTGTGACTATTCAATTTTTAACAGAACAAAGCTTATGTATCACCACAGCGATTTAAAAGTAGCTGAATTTGTGGATTTCTTCTTACAAGAGGTATATGAAGACGAAAAATCGTTTTTGATTGTTGCCAACACCATAAATCAGTCGCATCAAATCTACAATGGCATAAAAAACAACCTCAAAAATAAAGAGGTTATTTACCTTTCAGCAAGCCTTGTACCAAAAGATAGAAAAGATATTATAAAGAAAATAGAAAAAATGTTAGAAAGCGGAGCAAAACCCATTGTTGTTTCAACTCAGGTGATTGAGGCAGGGGTAGACATTGACTTTGATTGTGTAGTAAGAGACATAGCTCCTATTGATTCAATAATCCAGTGTGCAGGAAGGTGCAACAGGCACAATGAAAAAAGCCAGGGTAGTGTGCTGGTTGTAAACATGAAAGATGAAAGTGGCATAACCTTTGCAAAAAGAGTTTATGGCAACACGGCAATTGAAATATCAAGAGGACTTCTTTTGAAGCATCTTGAGGTGGAAGAAAAAGACTATGGTATGCTGATTGATAATTATTTCAGGATGATAAAAGAAAATAAATCATTTAAAAAGTCTGAAGAGTTTTTGAAGGCAATAAGGCTTTTAAAGTTTGACAGTATTCTGGAAAAGGAAGAGCTCACAATCTCAAGGTTTAGTCTTATCCAGCAGCGGGGTGGGTATGTCAGCGTCATCATAAGAAGCAATGAAGAAATAGAAGATGCTTATCAAAGGTATATAGACTCTTTTTCCATTAAAGATTATTACGAAAGAAGAGAAATCTATCTTAAACTTAAAAATATCCTTTTTGAATACACAATTTCTGTACCAATAAAATACGCCCAGATTTTTGATGAAGAGAAAGGAATATTATCTTTGCCACCCACATCCTGCCAGCGATACTATAGCCCTAAGACAGGATTTGTGTATGACCCAAACGACCATATTATTTTTGCCTGAGTTTAAGAAACAGGATGGTGTTTTGAAAATGGATATTTACATGACAGGTGTTTACATCTGGTATTACAACATCTGCAAAAGACAGGTGTGGCTCATGGCACATAGCATCTTGCCAGATGAGAACGACGATAACATTGTGCTTGGCAGGTTTCTTCATGAGTATTATTACAGGAAAGATCAGAAGGAAATAAAATTCGGCAATGCAGTGTTTGACATTCTGTATCAGGACAAAGATGAGATAGTGATTGGTGAAACAAAGAAATCTTCAAGGTTCAAAGAAGCATCGAGGTATCAGCTTTTGTTTTATATAAAGCTTCTAAAAGAAGCAGGAATTTCAGCAAAAGGAGTGCTTTTTTATCCAGAGGAAAGAAAAAAGGAAGAGGTTGTTCTGACAGCTGAGGAAGAAGAAAAATTGGAAAAGATGATAGCTGACATTGAAACGATAATTGAAAAAGAAAGCCCGCCTCCTGCAGCCACATGCCGATATTGTCCAAAGTGTGCTTACAGGGAATATTGTTTTGCTTGAAAATAAAAGGTTTTGTCCGCAAAAAAAAAGATTTTCCGGGGTGATTTTAAGTGAAAAAAGACCTTTATGTTTTCAATTCAGGATTTTTAAGAAGGAAAGATAACACCATCATGTTTGAAACAGATGAGGGCAAAAAGTATTTTCCTGTTGAAGAGATAGAATCAGTTTTTATATTTGGAGAGGTTGACATAAACAAAAGATTTTTGGAGTTCATGACAGAAAAGAATATATGTGTACACTTTTTTAATAGGTATGAGTACTACGTTGGGACATACTACCCGCGAGAACATTACAACTCAGGCATTGTGATACTCAAGCAGGTAGAATTTTACAACGACTATAATAAAAGAATAACCATTGCAAGGTCAATTGTTGAAGGTGCTGTTTTGAACATGCTTGTGGTTCTGAGGTACTACAATTCCCGTGGAAATATGTTAAAAGATGAGATAGAAACTATCGAAAGAATGCGCCATAACATAAGCGCCTGCAGTGATGTAAATACGCTTATGGCTTTGGAGGGGAATATAAGAGAAATCTACTATAAGTGTTTTAACAAGATACTGGATGATGAAAATTTTACATTTGTCCGCAGGAGCAAAAATCCACCTCTTGACAGGATAAATGCTCTGATTAGCTTTGGAAATTCTCTTTTGTATGCTACAACTCTTGGAGAGATTTACCAGACACAGCTTGACCCACGCATTGGGTATCTACATTCTACAAACCAGCGTAAGTTTTCTTTGAATTTGGATATTTCTGAAATCTTCAAGCCCATAATTGTTGACAGAGTAATTTTTTCTCTTGTTAACAAGAAAGTGCTGAGCGAAAAACATTTTGAAAAGGAACTAAATGGAATTATTCTAAATGACCAGGGCAAAAAATTGTTTATCTCTGAGTACAACCAAAAGCTTTACTCAACCATTATGCATCCAAAATTGAACACTCAGGTGAGCTACAAAAGGCTTATTCGGATGGAAGCATATAAGCTTCAGAAGTTGTTTTTAGAAAATATAGAATACAAACCTTTTGTTGCAAGGTGGTAGGAGCTATGTTTGTGATTCTTGTTTATGATGTCAATGAAAAGAGGGTTGCAAAAGCTCTCAAGAAATGTCGAAAATACCTTACATGGGTTCAAAACTCTGTTTTCGAAGGCAACATATCAGAAGCAACCTTAAGAAGGCTTATTCTTGAACTTGAAAAAGTTCTTGACCTTTCAGAAGATTCGGTTATTATCTATAAATTTCAAAATACATGGTATTCAGAAAGGCAAATTATTGGCATTGAGAAAAATCCGGTTGATTTTATAACATGAAAAATTTAAGTATATGTTTGAAATTACAATCTTCTCAATCTCCAAAAAACATGTTAAAGCACCCAGCATCTGCACTGAGGTGCTTTTTTTATTGTTTCAGCCACAAAGTGAAGCTTCCCCATCTTCTTAAAATTTTTTGCCATTATTAGCACCTACCCTTGTGACTTGATGTTATGCTCCTTCGAGTGCATTATCTTCTACTTTTTTTATTTTTAAATCTTTGCTTTATAGCACTTTTTATTATGTTTTCAACTTTTTTGTCTTCTTTTTCAATCAGAGCTCTGTCTTTTTCATTTAACATTTTTTTAGCTTTTAATTGTAGCTCTTTAATTTCTCCTTCGTATTCTTCTTTAAGGTTGTATTTCTTAAGCTTTTCTATTATTTTATTAGTCCATTCAATGAATTCTTTATATTCTTCTAAACTCCATTTTTTATTTCGTTCTTCAATTATTGTAGGTATACAGCTTTTGTTTGGATTTGGTTCGCTACTAAATAGTAGCTGGCCGTCTCTGTTAAATACTTCTATTTTATCACATAGTTTTTCTTTCTCTATAATTTCTATTGTTTTTAGCATTCCAGAGGATGCTTCATCGTGAGCTCTTTTTTCAGAAAATCTTGCTATTTTTCCAGCTGTAGATTCAAATTGTTCCATATATCTTGAGTAGATTGCAGCTCTGCTTTTAAGTTCATTTACTGCAACAACTCTCAGAATTATTTCATAACCTAATTGTTTTAGCTTCTTCATTGTTTCACAGATTTGAGGTGTTCTCAAAGTTCCTTCAAAGATGATGTTAAATTTCTTGTTCATGGCTTCTTCAAAGATTTTTCGTGTCCATTCTCTTACATCTGGGTCTGTTAATTTAGCGAATAGCTTGTCATGATTTTTAAATATTTCTTCAGCTTTTGGGTGGTATCTTCTAATATCGTCACCGTTTATTTCCACAACGTTGCCGTCTTTGAAAAGTTCATTTTCTGATAATGTTATTATTTTGCTTTTTCCAGCACCGGGTTGTCCGCCAAGAATGACTATTTTAGGGTAATCAACTGGACTTTTGTTTTCAAAAGTGTTTTTCCTAATTTCACACAAGATTTCATCATGAACTTCTCTATTTAGTTTATAAAGATTTTCATTAATCATTTGTGTTTTCCCCTTCTTGATTTGAAAGACTTCAGCATTTATATAACTTCTTCTTTGTCAATTAACCTATAAAGGAGAGCATAAGTAGTTAGTGCCCTTTCAATCGCATCCTTATCACCACGATAGACGTAATCTCTTTCTTTACACAGTGTTTTTCTGATTTCTTCTATTTTTTGAAGCTTTTGTTCTTTTATTTCTTTATCAAGATCTGAATGTACAGTTTTTAATTTTATATTGGTTAGACTGCCAAGAAGTCCCGCAATTATGTCAATGGCAACTTCGTGTTTGATATCCTCTTGAATAGTTTTTATATCGCTCATCTTCATCATCCTCCTTCAATTAAATAATAGTAGCCTTTTGCAGAAACGCTCAAAATGAGCGTTATCAAGCTTTTTAAAATCTCTAAAAAAGTCTTCCTTCCTCCTCATAGATAGTGTAAAATTTATCTATATAAAACATACTTTCTATGAGGAGGAAGTTAAAATGTTTAAACACCATCATAAACAACTTTCTTTCTTAGAACTCTATGAGCACGTTAAAAACGTTGCTCTCAACAAACCTCATTCGCTCCTTGGCTTCTTCAATAACTTCATCGACCTCTCTCAATTCATCCCTCAATCCTTCTACAAAGCTTACTACCACTACTTCGGTAAACATAGAGAAATCTCATTAGAGTCTATCCTATGCGCTTTCTTCGTCCAAAAAATACTTAAACTATCTACTCTCTCTCAGCTCCGTGCTGTTCTCCTTAACTCCTTTGAACTTAGAAACTTCTGTAACCTCATTAAAGTCCCTTCTATCTCTACCTTCTCAAGATTCAGAAAATTCTTTTGCTCTGAAATAGAAACTCTATTCTACAATATCGCAAAATACGCTCAAAATCTATCTTCCCAACTAAATCCTGAACTCGCTTCTACCATTATCTTCGATACTACTGCACTTAAACCTATCCTCAAAGAAAATAACCCTAAATTTATCCAGTCTCAACTTAAAAAAACTAAATCTCAAAACCCTGACCTCGAAACATCTGTCATCTATTCACTTACATATTCTAACCTCCCCAAGTTCGCTTCTGCTTCTCCTGTTTTCTCACTTATGTTCGCCAATGGTCACTTCTGCTATGGCTTTAAATTTGCCATCCTCACAAATGGCTTCGGTATACCTCTTGTAATCTCCCCTGCTACCGCTCATTCTTTCAATAATTCTCTCGACCCTGCTTTGTCTAAAACTATCTCCGACTCAAAAGCTCTTGTCCCTGCTTTAATATCATTAAAAAATAACTTCACAAATGACTCTTTCTCTACCATCAATCGCTGACAGTGCACTCGACTCATATTCCATCTATTCCACTTTATTCAAAGACTTCAATTTCTCAAAAGCTATTATCCCTCTAAATCCCAGAAACTCTAAATCTACTTCTAATACCCCTACCTCTGACCCCAATATCTCTATCTCACCAGATGGTACTCCAATTTGTAATAAATTCAATCTACCTTTCAAATGTGAAGGTATGTGCAGGGGTAAAAATCGCTCGCCAAGAATTAAGTGGCGCTGCCCTCTCTCCTCTTTCCAAAGATAATAAACGCACCTGCTCTTGCCCTGAGCCCTGTACTTCTTCTAAATCGGGCAGAATGTTCTACACCTACCCAGATGCCAACTTGCGCTTTTGCCCCGGTATCAACAGAAACTCTATCCAGTTCGAAAAACTCTATCATTCAAGAGTTACTATAGAGCAAACTATCTTCCAGCTTAAATCTTCACTCGGTCATGATACATTGTTCTCCCGCGACCATATCTCTCTTTTTTCTGACTTCTTGCTCTCTGCAATTTGTATGCTCCTTATTTTTATTCTCTCTTTTGCTATCCTAAAGTCTCAAAAATCTATTACCTATAAAAAACTTCAAAAACTTAAAAAACTCATAGCTTGAACTTGATTTCAACTTTTGAAAATTTGCATTTTTTATTCAATATAAATTGCCTCTTCTAAAAGCCCTTTTAAAGTTACTTTCTAAAAGGGTTTGAGATAGTTTTGTCTTCTTTGCTTTTAGTATTATTTACCAGTTCTTTAGCCTGCTCTTTTATTGTTGATAATGTTGTTTTTGGTAACTATTGGTGTGAATACTTCTCATTTTTCTTGTTCTTTATTACTCTGCTTCTATTTTATTGTTTATACCTTTATGCATTTTGCAAACGGCTATTAAATAATAGCACTTTTGAGCTGAAATATGCAAGTTTTTGTTAGAAAAAATTTTGAACAGAGTTGAGTTATTCTGATGCTAGAAATAGCGTTAGCTGTGTGCGTTTCAATCCCCAAAGGGGAGGCTATAAACAAGCAGGACAAGCTTAAAATCAAATGGAGCAGAACAGTTTCAATCTCCAAAGGGGAGGCTACAAACTGATTAAACAATTCATGCATAGCGTCGCATGTATATGTTTCAATCTCCAAAGGGGAGGCTACAAACAAATAATTTCACAAAAAGAGGAAGGTGAAAAAAGTAGTTTCAATCTCCAAAGGGGAGGCTACAAACACGTTGAAGAGCTTGATTTTATTATATCAACTTTATGCACACCTGTCAATGTTTTTATATCAAAACATCTGTGGAAAACTAATATCAGCTAAGAAAAATCAAGCAATAAAACCCTATCAACCCTTTCCGTCTATCCAGCTGCTGCCAGAGATTAAAGCAAACTCACATTCTTAAAATCTGAAACCGTATACAAATCAAACATCAAAATTTTGCTACCTCAGGTCGACAGATTTGACTTTCGGTCAAATTGTAGACTTTATACAATTTTGCTGCATAAATTATCAAAACCAAAATTCTCTGTGCAGCTTTTCTTGTATTTGTTTTTATCCTGCAGAAAAAACAAAAAAGGAAGCCAGCCTCAATCAGAAAAGCCAGCTTCCTTTTTCTCAAAAAAAGCCTTTTTTAATTTTTCAACCTTCCACGAATCTCTTGTATCTTCTTAAGAGAAAGACCAATTATATCTGCTATCTCTTAGTCACTATATCCTTTCATAATCATCTTCTCTGCTGTTTCTATCTTCCCCTGTTCAAATCCTTGCTGAATTCCTTGCTGCAGCCCTTGCTGAATACCTTGCTGTAGTCCTTGCTGAATTCCTTCAAAAATAAGCTCTTCTCTTATCTTTCGCAAATTCTGAAAAAGTGGCATGACCTTAACACATCCTCTTAATTCTTCTATCGCTTGCCTTGCCGTCTCAATCTCTTTCTTGGCAAGCTTTCTGAGCGCAGCAGGCAAACATGCCTTCAAAACCTCTATCACCTTCTCTTCAGCACTCTGCAAGTATTCTTCAAACTCTAAAAATAACTTTAAATGTTTTCTTAAGAACATTATAGCAAATAGAGAGGAAAACATCAAACATATTTTCTTATTCGTGGGCTAAAATAGTAACCTGTGCTTATTTTAACATAAGATGGCGTGAACTTCAGAAAAATCAAAAACACAATAGAAATCTAACTAAAACTGTGTTATAATATTTATTGACTTCAAAATTATTAACTTTAAAGTTAGTAACTCTGGAGTTAGTAACTTTAAAGTAGGTGATTTTATGTTTGTTGGGAGAAAGTATGAACTTGAAACGTTGAACAGACTTTATAACGAAGACAAATTTCACTTTGTTGTTGTGTATGGAAGAAGGCGTGTTGGAAAAACTACTCTGCTTACTCAGTTTTGTAAAAACAAACAATCAATATTCTTTGTTGCTGAGGAATACAATGATAAAATTAACCTTGAATCTTTTTCTGATAAGGTACTGTCTTATTTTAACCTTGGTGGGTTAATAAGTCGGTTTGAATCATGGGAGAAGGCATTTATGTTTTTGGCACATCAGGCAAAGGATAAGAGATTGATTGTTGTAATTGACGAATTTCCTTATATAGTAAATACAAACAAAAGTATACCATCACTTCTGCAAAATTTGATTGACCATCATTTAAAGAACACCAAACTTTTTTTGATTGTCTGTGGATCTTCGGTAAGTTTTATTGAAAAGGAAGTTTTAAGCTATAAAAGTCCTTTGTATGGACGAAGAACTGCTCAGTTAATAGTGGAACCGTTTGATTTTTTTGAGAGCAGAGAATTTTTCCCTAATTATAATTTTGAAGAACAGGTGATTGCATATGGAGTTTTAGGAGGAATTCCTCAATATTTGAGTATCTTTGACAATACAAAAGACATATACGAAAATATCAGGACAAAAATATTGGACAAATCATCATATCTTTATGAAGAACCAAAACTGCTTTTAAGACAAGAGGTAAGAGAACCTGCTTTGTATAATTCGATAATAGAAGCTATCGCAACAGGAAGCAGCAAATTAAATGAGATAGCTACAAAGGTTGGAGTTGAAGTTGATAAATGTGCAAAATATATTTCTGTACTTATAGATTTAAAAATTCTTGAGAGGGTAACTCCTCTTTTCTCGGAGGCAAAAAGCAGAAAAAGTATTTATAAAATTAAGGATAATTTTTTTAGATTCTGGTATCGATTTGTTTTTACCAACAAGAGTTTAATTGAACAGGGACTGATTGATGAAGTTATCGATAATAAGATCAAGCCTTTCATGAATGAGTTTATTGGAGAGGTTTATGAACAAATATGTATGGATTACCTTAAAATTTTAAACAAGGAAAAAAGATTGCCTTTCATTTTTGAAAATATAGGTAAATGGTGGGGGAATAATCCCTACAAAAAGCGTGAAGAAGAAATTGATATAGTAGCATTCAATCAAGATAATATACTATTTGGTGAATGCAAGTGGAGAAACCAAAAGGTTGACATGTCTGTTTTAAATAACCTGATAGAAAAGAGTATGATTTTCAACTACTGTAAGAAATTTTATGTTTTATTTTCAAAAAGTGGTTTTACAGATGAGGTAATAAGTTTTGCCAAACAAAATCCTCATGTATTGTTAATTAGTGAATTTGAGGTTTAAAACAAAAATATTTGTAATTTTGTTTTTCGCATATTTTTTGAACTTTTCAACTACCAAAAAAGGCTATAAAATAAATCTTGAAATGATTAAACTTACAAAGATGATTAAACTTACAAAGAGGAACAAGAAAATTGCCTACTCTAAAAAAGTTTAAAAGAAAAAAGGGGGAGTGTAAAATGGGAACAGTTACTTGTTCTGTGCTTGTAGGCACATCTCACCAGAACCACGGTGGAATCATTCCAGAGTATATCTTGAATCTTTGGGAAAATGATAAACCTGCATGGGTGCTAAGAAAAATTTCACAGGAAAACCGCTTTGAAGACGACAAGAAGAATAGCACAGACAGCACAATTGTCTGGATTCCCACTGTTGAGAACATGTTTGAGGACGCACTTTTGATGATAGGGATTTATATTCTCAGAGACAAAAATTTGGTTGAGCTTGCAAAAAAGTATTTTAAGAAAGACTTGAGCGAGAGGCTTATGCTTTATCAAGATATAGACCAACAAAACCTTGAAAAGCTTTATGAAACTTGCAGAAAAATAACGGCAAATTATAAGATTGTTGTAAGTGTTTTGGATGACTCTTCCATTAACAAAGAACGATTGAAGTGCCTGTATGATTATTCGATGGATTGTGAAGTTTTAAAAACAATTTATATAAGAGAGTTCAGCGCATGGACTGGCAGACAAGAAATAAGAGGAAGTCTTGAAGAAAATTAAATGAGCAATTTTTAAATGAGTTTCTAAAAGAAAGGTGAATAATAATGATATGGGACCCTTATTTAGAGTATTGTCTTTCACAAGCCTCAGAAGTAGAAAAAGTAGAAATTACTGAGCAAATAGAAGGAGTTTTCCTGCAAGCAAAAGAAGAGAACCTGCCGTTTATAAACTATCCTTTTTAAGGCTTATTGGCAAGAATATAGAAACAGGCGAGATATTGTTTTCTGTGAACTTCGAAAAGTCCTTTATGGGCTTTATGTTTATTGGTGCACATGTAAAAAATGGTCATATCAATTTTGGATTAGCAAAAGGAATATCCGATTATGAAGATTTCAAGAAAAAGGCTCTTGAATGTGCAAGGGCAATTATTGAAAATAATTTGTTTGAACTTAAGTAAAATTTTTGCCTGTAAATATTTTCTTCAAAGATATTTTGTTGTATAATGGTATAAAGTGTATTGTTATTACTGAATCTGTCGAATACACAACAAAAAAGAAGGTGGGCAAGAAAGATGATTTTTTACAATGCTCATCAAACAGAAGAAGATAAGAACTTTGACTACACTCTTTTTCTTGGCGCAATCCTGCACGATATTGGCAAATTTTTTATGAGAACAGAAAACCAAGATGCTAAAAAGAACATCTCAAAAGAGTATGAAATGTTTTACAAGGGAGAAGGCAAATATTCACCGCGTCATCAGGAGTGGAGTGCGTTTTTTGTCGAACATTTTTTGCCAGAAAGTTTAAAAACGGTCACATCTCTTGTTCTGTATCATCACAGACCATCTTCATACCAGCAGCTTTTGATGAGCGTTGCTGACAAGATTTCGGCAAAAGTTGACAGAAAAGACTTAAGCGACGAAGAAGCAGCAGATGACAAGTCAAAGTACTTGATCTCTGTTTTGTCCCAAATAAGCCTTGATGAAAAAAAGGGAAATACGAAAACTCCTTATTATAAGCTTCTGAAAAAAAGGTATGAAGTTGAACCACCTTCCAAAAGTTTCAACACAGATGCAAAGGATGACTATCAAAACCTGTGGTCAGAGTTTTCAAAAAAGGTAAATGCTTTAAAAAATGGCTTTGGAAGCTCATTTGACTTAGAAGATTTTGCAACTGCCATTTACAACTTGCTTAGAATTTACACATACAACATTCCATCTGCTTTTTACTATTCGCAGCCTGACATATCCCTTTGGGCGCACAGCAAATCAACTGCTGCAATTGCATTTTGTCTGGACAGGCAGCTGAAAAAAGAGTTTTCCCAGGAAAATGAAAGAGTAAAAATTTTAGAGTCTATGAACACAAAACTTTTGCCTGGCAATGATTATTCAATAAAACGAGGGGATTATCCATATTTTTGTCTTGTCAAAGGTGATATATCCGGAATACAGGATTTTGTTTTTGACACAAAAATGGATGGCGCTTTAAAAGCGCTCAAAGCAAAGTCTTTTTATATTTCGTTTCTTCTTGACACAGTTGCAAAATATATTTTAAAAGAAGAGAAAATGCCGGTTTGTAATCTTATATTCAATGGCGGAGGGCATTTCTATCTTCTGATGCCTGCATACTTTGCAGAAAAACTTGAGCAGTATCAGAAAAAGATTGATAGGCTGTTATTTGAAGTACACAGAGGTTCAATTAGCATACTTCTTGATGCAGAAATAGTTGACCTTTACGATTTTGCAGGTAATTTTGGAGATTGCTTTGATAGAGTTTCATCGAAAATCTACAGGAAGAAAATTTCTAAGTTCAAAAGCATTATTGAACAGGAAAAATTAAAGTTTTTTGAGCCGCATGAGGACTATGACCAAAAATGTCCTCATTGTTCAAGGGAGCTGAAACTAAAACACGATGATTCTGATTTTTGCGAATTTTGTGAAAGCTTTGTTGAGTTTGGTGACAAGCTTATGAAAAGCTATTTTATCATAGATTCATGGGGAAAAGAAAAGGATTTTTCGAATTTTGACAGGGTGGAAGACATTTTCGAGGCATTTGGAAGAAAGATTTTATTTTCAAACCACTATGAAAACATGGCAAGTACAATTGTTATTGACAGAAATCGGCTTGAGAACTTGTTAGAAAGAAATGTAAATATTGAAAAAGGGAATAAATCAAATAAATTTGGATTTGAGATTGATTTTTATGAAGCTCTTGATATTTCGACACATGCACCTTTTAAAGATGAAGTTAGTCTAAAAACACTGGATGAGATATCAGATTCTTCAAAAGGAATAAAGACATGGGGGATTGTTTGCGGCGATGTTGACAATCTGGGGAAAATTTTCAAAGAAGGGCTTGGCAAAGACAATTCAATTTCAAGAGTGATGACTTTATCTGAGGAGTTTTCGCTGTTTTTTGGCTACTATTTCAACAGGCTTGTAAGTGAGCAGCAGGGCAATATTGTTGTTATTTATGCAGGTGGGGATGATTTTTGCATACTTGGTCAGTGGGATGTTCTTCCACAGACAGCGCACAGGATTTATACAGAGTTTAGAAGCTTTTCTTGTTGGAACCCGGATGTTACTCTTTCAATGGGCTTTGAAATAGCACCAGATAAGAAGTATCCAATTTACAGGGTTGCTATTGTGTGTGGAGAGCATCTGGACAAAGCCAAAGAGTACGAAAGAGAAGACGGTAAGAAGAAAGACTGCTTTGCATTTGGCGGCAATTTTGTCGGCTGGGAAGATTATGGGGATGTGGAAAAATTAAAAGAGGCAATTGCAGATTTAATTGGGAACAAAAACGTTTCAAAAGCGCTTATAAACGGCGTCTATGCCGTTTGCAATCTTAAAAAGGCGTCCTCAAGTTCTCAGGATGAACTTTTCAAATCGTGGAGGTTTGTATATTTCATGGCAAGGCTAAAAGAGAGGTATAAGAAGTATTCAAAAGAGCTTGAAGATGTTTTGCAAAAAATTATTGATAAAAAATCTAATTCTTTGTACAAACACTCTTACCTTGCAGCACGCTGGGCTGAGCTTGAACTGAGAAGGTAAAAATAAATTGCGGAGAGGTGAATTTGTTATGCCAGCGCAACAGAATGTAAATCCGATTGTTAGCTTGAAAAATGATATTTTAAGCAAGATCCAAACTGCGATTGACCCTTCAAAGGACAAAGATGGTACTGTTTTAGCTGAAGTTTCAGAAAAGACAGGTCGGCTTTTGAAAGATTGTGGTGTTACTGTTACTCAGCTGAGAAAAGTGTTTACAGAAGTAAAAAGACTTTCTGCTGATGATGAAAATTATAAATACAAATTAAATCTTTTGAAAGCAAAGCTTGCATACACAGCAGGAAGGTTTCCAAAAATAAAAGATTTCCATGAGATAGTTAACAAAGCAATTCCTGTGGCTTTGCAAAGCCCTGGTGCTTTGAGCAGGTTTAAAGACTTTTTTGAAGGCGCTGTTGCATATCACAAGTATTTTGGTGGAAGAGAATAATAATCACAAAAGGAGGAGACTATTGCCATGGATGTAATCTTAAAAGGAAAGTACATCATAAAGTGCAAGATAGAAGCTCAAACAGGTCTTCACATTGGTGAGGGCAACAACAGCCTTGAGATTGGTGGAATTGACAATGCAGTTGTAAAAGATGCAGAAGGCAAGCCTTACATTCCAGGTTCTTCTCTCAAGGGTAAGATGAGGGCATTGATGGAGTTTGCTGAGGGGAAGGTAAGAGATAATTTGCTTGTTGTGTCGGTCAAAAGGGAAGGCAAACCAGAGATATGCCTTCACATGTGCGATGACAAAGAATGTCCAGTTTGTGGACTTTTTGGTCGAAACCATGGTAAGCATGTTACCAAAAAAGAATTTTTGAAAGACCCTAACGCAGAAGGAAGAGATTTTTCTGACGCAGTTATCCCCACAAGGCTCATTGTTCGCGATGCAAAGCTGATAGAAAGTTCCATCACAGAAGAGATGAAGGAGAACCTTGACCTTGAGTGGACAGAAGTGAAGTTTGAAAATAATATAGACAGAATAACATCAAAGGCAAATCCAAGACAGAGTGAAAGAGTTCCTGCAGGTGCACAGTTTTCAGCAGAGTTTGTCATAAACAGATTTCAAGTTGACAGCAAAGATGACCAGAAATACTACCTTGAAAAGTTTATCAAAGCAATGAAGCTATTAGAAGATGATTACCTTGGCGGGCAGGGTTCAAGAGGAAATGGAAAAGTAAAATTTGTTGATATAGAGATATTCTACAAGGATTCAAGCGATTATGAAAAAGACTCAAATAAGCTTCAGCCAATAGCGACGGCAAAAAGCCTTGATGAGCTAAAGCTTTCTTAACAAATCTGTTCTTTAAAAGGTGATAGAAATGGACAAAAACAAAATTTGCAGAGCTGTTATGAGCTTTAAAGCACCTGTGCACATTGGCGAAAAGGAAAAACTATACAACATCACCAGAGCGTTTGCGCATTCAGACACGCTTATGTCTGGCATAATTAATGCATATTCGCTGCTTTACGGCAAAGATGAAACTGAAAAGCTGATTGGTGAATTCATAAACGGCACACCACCTTTTGAGGTTTCATCTACAATGCCGTATGTCAACTTTCAGTATTTTGTACCTGTTCCTCTTGGCTTGAACATGGAGGAGTACAAAAATAAAGAAATAATAAATGCCGAACATCAAAAGGAGCTCAAGAAAATAAAGTTTGTAAGAGAAAAGGATTTGTTTGAAGGCTTTCCATTCAAATACAAGCCGGCAGGAAGCTTTCTAATACCGCAAAGTGAGTTTGAAAATGGTAGCAAAAAGGCTTTTTCTCTTGGCAGGACAAAGGAAAGGGCAAGAGTTTCTATCGACAGGCAAACATCATCTTCTAACATATATTACTTTTCTCATTATGAGTTTGAAAAAGAATCAGGTTTGTGGTTCTATCTTAAGATTAACAACGAAGAGCAGGAAAATAAAATCAAAGCAGCAATAAGGCTTTTGGGCGATGAAGGACTTGGCGGCGATAGAACCTGCGGGCTTGGAAGTTTTGAAGTTGATTTTAAAGATGATGTGCCGCAGTTGAAAAGCAATAAATCAAAATATTACATGAGTTTGTCTTTAGTTAATCCAAAAGATGAAGATGAGATAAAAAGCGTTGTGTTTTACGAGATTTTGACGCGAAGCGGATATGTCTACTCAAAAGCAGGGCTTGGGATAAAGAAAAAAACTGTCAGAGTGTTTGGCGAGGGTACAGTGTTTTCCAGTAAAATATGTGGCAGAGTGGTTGATGTCACACCCGAGAAGTTTTTAAGTCACAAGGTGTACTGTTTTGGGCTTGCCTTTTTGGTTCCTCTGCCGGAAGGGGTGATGCTTTTTGGCAGCAGATAGCTTTGAAAGCAAAACATACGAGATTGAAGTTCTGACACCCACAATCATAGGCGGACAGGATAAAATTCAGAGTTTTGAGTTTGTAAGAGAAGGAGAGTACTTGTACTTTTTGAACTTTGATAAGCTCTTTGAGCAAAACCTTTTTAAAGATAGCTTTATTGAAGAGCTTTCAAGAGGGCTTTCGTCAGGTGAAAGAGATTTCAATATAAAAGATATTTTGAAAAAATATAGCATAGATTTTAAAAAGGTGGTAAAGTACAGGCTTAGACTTGAGGGTGTTACAAGCCCTTACAGAGAAGTAGTTGCTTTTGTAAAAAGTGCGGGCAGGTTTTACATTCCGGGCTCTTCTCTAAAAGGGGCAATGAGATCTTCTATAACAAAAGCTCTTTCGAAAAACCTTTTGCAGCTTTATGGGAATGCGCTCTCAAATGCTTACCAGAAGGCGTTGAACAATAGCAGAGTTGATCCCAAGTTTGTAAGCCGTGATGCAGATGAGAGGATTTTTGGAACTCCTTATGAATCGCCATTCAAATACCTAAAGGTAAGCGACAGCAGCTTTGCAGATCAAGAGAGCGCAGGGATTTTTGAAATAAAAGTTTTGAACATATGTTCAAATCAGGCGAAATGGTTTTCGAGAAATGGTAATAGTGATGACCCAAGGCAGGCAACTGCTATTGTTGCTGAAGGATTGAAACCTGGTGTAAAGCTTTATGGAACTATCAAAGTTGAAGAAGATTTAATTGAAGGCAACAGCGCAGTTAAAGGGTTAAAAGAAAAGCTTTTGACAAGTGGAGAAACATCTTCACCACATGAGTTTGTTGCCCGGATTTTAAGTTCTGTTGCAAAGGATTATATCCAGAAAGAAATAAGCTTTTACTCAAAATATAATCAAAATCAGATTGTTTCTGAGTATCAAAAACTCTTGAGTATTTTGAATTCTCTTGACAAAAATCAGTTTTTGCTCCAGATAGGATTTTCAACAGGGTATTTGTCAAAGACTGTAGGAATATTCTTTAACAGTAATCATTTTACTCAGCTTTCAAAAGTTGATACTCAGTCAAAAATTTATCCAAACCTTTTTCCAAAGTCACGACGGCTTTTGTTTAAGGACGGTCAGGTTTGGACAGTCCCCGGGTGGATAAAAGTAACTATAAAATAAACAGGCTGTGATGAAAAAGTGGTAAAATACTTTACATTTCATTTCTGGGCAAGGGAGGATGGCGTATTTTTGCCATCCTCTTATTACTCTGAGGTGTATGAAGCTTTGAAAAGTCTTCTTGCTACAGAGCAATTTACCATCTCACCCATTAGAACAAAAAACAAAAAAGAGGTTGAAGATGGCATATGGGTGTTCGAAGATTTTAGAATATACCTTGCCACACCTTTTTTAGAGCTGGTTACACAGAACATATTAAAGATTTATGATGGTTTAAATAGCCTGTTTGATAGCATTTGCTTGAAAAAAATTTCATGCAGAACCAAGCAGCCAAAGGCAAGCGGAATTTTGCTCAGCGGTGTGTTTGCTCAAAAAGACGGTGCTTGCTTAGAATATGACAGGCAGCCGGAGATTTTTTCAGAGATGCTAAGAAGACAGCTTTTGAGCATATACTTTCAAAAGTTTGGAGCATACCCGGAAGATAAGAGGTTTTTCTTTGTCATAAAAGATGGTCTGAAGAAACAGCATTTGATTGAATCGAGAATTGAGTATTTTGGTAAGTATGAAATTTTTGCCTCAAAAGAACTTCTGGAAATGTTTTGTCAAACGTTTTGTGTAAAATGAGCATGGGCAAGAAAAAAGCTTATTGAATTAAATTGTACTTAAATAGAGATAAAAGGGAAGAAATATTTTAAAAAACAAAGGATAAAAGTAAGCTGGAGAAATACTGAATGTGATGAAGATAAAGGGGCCGAAAAATTTCATCACATATGAGGAAGGCTTAGAATTTATTGGTATAAGGAAATGATGTAGTGACAAAATTGAGGTCCATATTTTGTCAATCCCAGCCCTCTCAAGCTTTTTGGGTTTTAAACTGACAAAGTCAAGAAAATTTGAGGCAAGAAAATAAATAATTGAGATTAAAATATAAAAAGGGAGAGGAAACATTCTCTCCCTTTAAGCTTGTAAACGTTCTTTTATGCCAAGCTTTACTTTTAAGGCTTCTTGAAGAACTTGAGAAAAATTAATGTGAGCTTCTTCAGCAGCTTTATTTAACCACCTTGGTAATGTTACAGTTTTGTTTACACTTTTATTTGCCATTTCTTCCCTCACTGGTGGCATATAGACAATAATTGGAACGACAAAAGCTCCTCTCGGAATATCTAATTTTTCTGGTGGTGTGGGTTCGGGGATTTCTTCATTATCTTCTTCTAAACCATAAAGGTGTAGTTCTAATGCCTCTTTAGCCATATATAGAGCTTCTTCAAGTGTTTCTCCTTCTGTTATACATCCAGGCAAATCAGGGAAAGTAACACAATATCCACCGTTTTCACCTGGCTCAAAAACTGCTGGGAAAATATATTTGTCTGCCATAATAAACCTCCTTTCTTTTATGGTGTACCTCAAAACAGTTAACTTCCAGAAAGTTAAACTCTATGTTAATATCTTAAGCAACAGGGTTTTATTTTAACCCTGCTTGCTTAAGAATACTGTTTAGTGTCTTTGGGTCAAGGTCCTTGTTGTGATATGGAACTGTCACTAATCCTTTTTTAACAGGGTGCCTAAACTGTTTGTGTGAACCTTTTTGTCTAACTTCATACCATCCGTCTTCTTCAAGTATTTTTATTAATTCTTTGGGTTTCAAATTCACCTCCTCCTTACAGCTATATTATAACACGTGTTAATTACACGTGTCAATAGGCTTTTAAAAAATTTCAGGAAAAATTTTTTAGCTTTATATGATATCATAGTAGTGTGTTGATATGCTACGTTGCACGCAGCGATGTTATTCGCTGACGCAGTGCAGCAGCAAAACCGAATACAAAGCTCCACATTTGAGGGGCTTTTTTTATTGTTGATAGAGTGGTTTCAATCCCCAAAGGGCAGGCTACAAACGCAGTTGACAGCATGGAAGTTAGAAAACTCATATATGTTTCAATCCCCAAAGGGCAGGCTACAAACACGTAAAAAAGCTTGATTTTATTATATCAAGATTATGCATCCCTGTCAATGTTTTTATATCAAAACATCTGTGGAAAACTCACATCAAGCCAGAAAAATCAAGCTATATAGCCACCTCAAAGTCTTCCGTCTATCCAGCTGCTGCCAGAAACTTTGCAAAAACCATGTCAAATCTTTATGAAACCGCATACAAATCAAACCTTAAAATTTTACTACCTGAGGTCGACAGATGTGACTTTTGGTCAAAATGAAATAATATAAATTGTCTTTCGAATAATAACTCAAAAGTTGAAATCTCTATTCTGCTGCTTGCTAAAACAATAAAAGCCACAAGCAGCACCAAAAAATGCTTGTGGCAAAAGGATATTTTTCAAAATTTCAATCAATTTCTATGCTTTGCACGAAGTTCTTTTATTCTCTCAAGCGAAAGCCCTGTAATCTCTGCTATCTCCTCATCTTTGTAACCTTTTAAAATCATCCTCTCAGCTGTCTCTATTCTGCTCTGCTCAAAACCTTGCTGAAGTCCTTGCTGAAGCCCTTGCTGCAGTCCTTCAAAAATCAACTCTTCTCTTATCTTTCTCAAATTCTGAAATAGTGGCATAACTTTTTCACCCCCTCTTACACTCTCATCAATCGCTCTTTTAGCAGCCTCAACTTCTATCTCATCAAGCTCCTTCAAAGCAGCTGGCAAACATACCTTCAATACCTCTATCTCCTTCTCCTCTGCACCCAATAAATATTCTCCAAGCTCTAAAATTAGTCTCTCTAACTCCTCATACCTTTTTATCCTGCTGAGCTTCAATATTAAGCTCAGTATGTCTTTTACCTGCAAAATGCTTTCTGCTTGGTTTAAGTCAATCAATATATACTCAAAATCAATTACGCAATTTCCAAACTCCTCAAATCCTAAAATCTTTTCCTTAAGTCTTCTTGCGGCTGTCCACCTGTCTTCCCCGTCGTAAAATACTATCGGCACAACTGCCGGCAATGTAAATCCCTTTTTCTTTATTTCCCCTCTGTCAAAATCCTTGATATAGTCTCTGTATATATCTGTGATGTAAAACAAAAGCCTCAAGGGCATTGAATGGTCAACTGAAGACTGGTGTTCAAACAAAATGTAAAAGATAATTTCTTTTTCTTTTAGGCTTACTTTGTAAAGCAAATCACTTTCTTCTTGAGAAAAATCAGGTAGCACATAGCTTTTGTCAATTCTTTCAAGCTGGTCTTCTGTGAGGTTTTTGAATATTCCAATCTCATCAAGCCTTTTCAAAAGCCTGAGGAAAATGCTTTTGTTAGAGAATATGTATTTGTACTCAAGGTCGTTTATGTTATGAGGGAGCTGGTTATTATTCATTGTTTTCACCTGAGGAGTTATTCTGAAAACATTATAGCAGATGGGAAGGGAAATATCAAACATATTTTCTTATCCTCTTCTTCCGCATCAATCCCCAAAGGGCAGGCTACAAATCACAAGGTTCGATAGCGGTCAAGAGGGATAAAGAGCATTTAAATCCCCAAAGTAAAGGCTACAGAATTTTTGTTGCCATAGGAGTGTATTTTATTATGAATACAAAAGTTTTTCGAGTCTTTTATCAAATGTATAGACTGTATAACCTTTGCATTTGTTTTGGGCAACTAATATAGCATCAACAAAATCAATGCTTTTATCTACATAAACTTTTAGCGCCTCAGTTAACACTTCTAAGTCTTGAACAAAGATATTTGGATGATTAAATAATTTTATCAACGTGTTGCAAATGTCTTTCCTTTCTACTTTGTAAACTTTTTCTAACACGTAAACAATTTCGGCAACTACTTCATTCAAAATTAATACTTCATTGTTTTTGATAATTTCCTTGGCAATTTGATTAAGCTCAGCAATGTCATTTAGTAAAAAACGCAGAATCACATTGGCATCAATTAGTTTTAAAATTTTCTTCTTGTTCTTTCTCATATATTTCCCTCACAGTATTCTTCCATGCTTCTTCTTCACTGGGGATTAAATTAGGGTTTTTATATTTGCCAAACACACCAGACAATTCGTTTAGAATTTCATCACCTTTTTTACTTTTTTTTCTTTTATTTGAAGGTATTCTGACTATCAGTTCAACAGGCATATTTTTTGCTGCTTCTGGAATGTCCACTATTTTCTCAAGTTGATAGCCATTTACTATTTTCCTAATTATCATTTTAGTCACCTTTTAATAAAACTACTTCTAACAATAAATTTTAACATATCGGAAAAAAGTGTTCAATCAAACAAACCAAGAAGAACACTTAATTTTATTGATACTATAGATACAGGAATTTTGCAATCTCAACCACAGCGTTTCAATCCCCAAAGGGCAGGCTACAAACCCAGTTCCCCAAAAGCGAGCGTTACACGTTGGCGGCGTTTCAATCCCCAAAGGGTAGGCTACAAACTCGGTTGAATATGGCGAGAAATGGCTTGATGACCTGTTTCAATCCCCAAAGGGTAGGCTACAAACACGTCAAAAAGCTTGATTTTATTATATCAAGATTATACACCCCTGTCAATGTTTTTATATCAAAACATCTGTGGGAAACTCACATCAAGCCAGAAAAATCAAGCTATATAGCCACCTCAAAGTCTTCCGTCTATCCAGCTGCTGCCAGAAACTTTGCAAAAACCATGTCAAATCTTTATGAAACCGCATACAGATCAAATCTTAAAATTTTACTACCTGAGGTCGACAGATGTGACTTTTGGTCAAAATGAAATTATATTCTATTTGTGTGTTTTAAAAATACAAATTGTTAATCACCCATCTTGTGATTTTGCGGAGTAGTTATAGGTAACCAAGTATGAGTTTAATTGAAGCAGCCCAGTAAAAGAATTTAACATGAAATCAACTTCGCATATTTTTTGAACTGAAAAAACCAAAATAATAAATAAAATACAAATTGTAGGTAAAATTTAGGGGAGTTGGGAAAATGAAGAAGAAATTTGTAAAGGTGTTGAGTTTAACTTTAACATTGGCTTTGATTTGCCTTTTTAGTCATACCATTTCATATGCGTTGACTTCGCCTGTGACGGTTAAGCTTTCAGACTATAAAGTTTATATAGATGGCGTTCAGTTGCCTGTTTACAGTGTTAATGGTAACTTGATGGTCAATGTTTTTCATTTAGATTACTATGGCTACAAAATTCTAAGTTCTGAAAATGGAGTTTATTGTTTCAGACAGCTTGGAGAGTCAGTAGTTGGTGTACCTCGCAGCAAATGGAACGAAAAAATTAATACAGTTAACATCAAACCTAAAAACTGGTGCATTTTAAATGGTCAGCAGGTACCGGTATTGTATTTGAATAAACAACCTTTTATATTTCTAAATGAACTTTACAGGAAAAACGGTGTAAAAATGAATGGCAAAAGGGTAGATATTGTTTTAGGAATCTTGGATGGAGAGCAAAAAACTTCTGAGTATTATGACCAGTTAAATTTTTTGTTGAAAATACTAAAGAATGATACCAAAATAGTGGAATATACAATAGCTTATGCATATTATGACCCAAAAAAGAGGAAAAGCTATTTAGGAACAAGTGAGGATATCGACGAGTTATTTGATGAAATGGAAAAAAATGATTATACTCTATTACAATACTATGTTCTTGGCTGTACTTATTACGACAGTGACTATGATAAGCAAGTTTACGTTTTTGAAGATTGTGTTGACCTGATAAAATACTACACTACTCAAGAATATATCAACAAGTTAAGATTTATATTTGGATTGTATCAAAAGGCTAACAACAACTGTCCAATATATGTAAATAGCACCGAAGTAGACACCAAGACTTACAATTTTCCAGTTGCTAAAATTGAACTTTTTAATCTTTCTTTAACTCCTGTTGATGCGATAGAACTTTCGTTTTCGTGTTTAACAATTTTTGGTCAGCCGGCAAAAGACAGCAGTGGCTCAATGCAGTATACAGGAATAAAACAAAACATTTGCATACCTGCGCTTGACAACTACATGACATTATGGGATTTGTCGAAATATTCTTCTGTGGGTAAAATTTCAAATGTTGTGATAAAAAGATTGCATTTTATTGACGACAGTATATGGATAAATCAAAAGTCAACAGGTGGAAAGAGTTTTTAAAGATACTTTAAAAAACCTCTTGTATTTGCAACAGTTTTGGTTCTGTTCTTTAGTTGTTAAAGGGCTTTTGAGAGGGATTAAGAAAAGAACTTCAAGGTGCTTTAAAATGTGATATACTGATTTTTATAAAGAAAACTAAGTATATACAGATTTGAACAGGAAAAGAGGATTGTTTTTTACTCCTCTTTCCCGCCTTTTTTATGAAATCAATATTCAACTTTTTGGCAAAGTAGTATATAATTTGAATTAAAGGAGTGAAAAGTTTTGAATAGGCTGTTTTTGATATTTAGTCACATTCTCACAGAAGAACAGGAAAAAGAAGCAAGAGAGGTGCTTGGGGTTGAGGAGATAATTTCACTTCCTCAAGATTTGCAGAATTTTTGGAGCAACATACCGCCGGATGTTGATTTAAATGAGGAAATGTTCAAGCCTATTGTTTCATTTTTGAGTAGAAACAAAAGCCAAAACCTCAACTACTGCCTCATTCAAGGAGATTTTGGCGCAACAGTATATCTTGTCAGCTGGTGCTTCAAAAATGGTTTTATTCCTATTTATGCCACAACTAAAAGAACAGCTCAAGAAGTTATAAAGCCAGACGGTTCTGTTGAATTAATAAAGATCTTCAAGCATGAGAGATTCAGAAGATATATCCTTTGCAGCTAAAAAAATTTTGTCTGCAAACCTTTTTTGAAGAAAGGGGTTTTTATATGAAGATTATTTACCAAATTGGGCGATTTGACAATCCCAAAGCTGCGCTAAAAGACTTTTTTATAACCAAATTTAATGATGAGGTTGTAAACTTTTCAAAAGTTTCAGAGCTTTCCAGCTTTGTTTTAAGGGATTTTTTAAGACAGCAAGGGCAAGAGGCAAAAGCAGCCGTGATTTATCCTGTCAGCATTGTTCTAAATGAAAGGCTCAAAGATTGGGTAGAAGATGACTCATTAAAAGAGGAACTGGAAAGGATATATGAAAATCCTTCAGAATATCTCAAATCTCCTTTTGGAATAATAGACAGGCTTCCTCTTGAGAGGCTGAGAGATGAAACAGTTGTGATTCATTCGCTTGGGACATATCTTAAAAATATAGAGCTTGATGGTAGCTATGACGATATAGTCCTTGAGATTCTGTTTGACATGATAGAAAGGTATATGAATGAAGATGTGGATGAGATTTATCTTGACATCTCAAGTGGGCACAACATATACATATCAGCAATGATAGAGGCATCAAGGCATTTTGCGGTTTTTACAAGACTTATGCACTGGATTCATGAAGAAAAGCGTCCAAAGATATACCTTACGTTTTCAGACCCTATTATAGGAAGCACAGCAGAATCTTTTGAGATACATATTCAGCCACAGAGCTATACAGCTTTTTTCTCATCCCCGATCAGCAAAAAAGAAGCCTGCGACCACAACTTTTCGTTTTTGAGAAATATCTATCAAGAGCCACAAGATGACCAGAAAGGTAACAATAAAGTTTTGCAAAAGCAACAAATACGACAGAAGAGAAAGTCTTTGAAAGAAAAGATAGAAATGTTTACCATTTTATTTTCAGCAATCAAAAATAACGTTCCACTGTATTTGTACTACCATCCATACCATTCTATAGATGAGATTAAAAATGAACTTAAAAATCTCATCAGCCATGCAAAAGACCAGCTTTTAAAAGACTTTAAAAGCTCTCCAAAGCTCAACAAAAAAGCATACTTAGATGCAATTTTGAGTTTGGGATTTTACATGGGCATTGTTGAGGTTTTAGAGAAATACAACATCACAATGTTTTGCCAAGAGACTGGGTTTGATTTGGAGAATCTTGGGAAGACTTTTGCAGAGATTTATACAATATTTGGTATTCCGATGAACTGGACAATGCTTGGCAATGAGATTTCAAACGACACTGAAAAGATACAGGCGTATGGTGAGACTCAGCAGTGGACAAGGCTTAGAAAAATTGTCGACCCAACAAAACCAATTGCCGATGAGCCAGACAAGAGAAATTTCTTTGCACATTCAGGGCTTGAAGGCAATGTCACAGAAGTCAAGTACGACGGCCTCAAAGTGTATGTTAGATATATTCAGGGACTTCCACAGGGCATGATAGACTGCTGGTTGAAAGAAAGAGTGTGAAATATGTTGATTTATCACAGTAAAATTGTAAGGCTTGCGGGCAGCTTGGCAAATCTTCCCGCAAGCCTTTTTTATTTGGCTGCGTCTGCTTTGGAATTTTTTAGACATTTATGTAAAAGAAAATTTTCTGTCTTTTCTTTCTCAGGGTTGTTTTTTGAGTAGCTTACTATTTGGAAAAATTTCAATCCCCAAAGGGCAGGCTACAAACCGAGCCGTTTTTTGCCAAAATCCTCATTATTCTGAATGCCTTCTCCCTCTTGCATGACCTTATCTGCAAGTGTTCCATGAATTACATTTCCGAAATTCTACTTACTCTTAGGATTAAAAATAAGCGCTATTACATACCCAAAAAACACAGCTGCGGCAATACCGCCAGCTGTCCTTGACACTCCCCCTGTGAAGGCTCCTATTAGCCCAATTTTCTTCACCTCTTCAATAGCACCTTTTGCTAAAGAATATCCAAAGCCAGGAAGAGGGACTGTTGCCCCAGCACCTGCAATATCAATAAGCTTTTGGTAAAGCCCAAGACCTTGCAACATTGCGCCAAGGGTTACAAAGAGCACAAGCACTCTTGCGGATGTCAGCTTTGTCTTGTCAATCAAAATCTGACCAGCAACACAGATAAGCCCGCCAACTACAAATGCCATTAAATAATCCATTTGTCATCATCACCTCTACAAAAGCAGATACATCAAAGGATTTACTCAATCTCAATTGAAAGTGCATGAGCAATCACAGGGATACTTTCACCAAGCTGGACTGTTGAAGAAGACAAAAGAGCACCAGTTGGTACAATGAGAATTCTTTTGAAAGTTTTTTGAAGCATGAGCTTGTAAAAGTATCCACCAAATACGCACGCAGAGGCGGCACAGCCGCTTGCTCCAGCTCCTGTGTCTTGTGTCTTTTGGTCGAACATCAAAATCCCACAGTCCAAAAGCTCAAATGACAAGGTTTTTCCTTCTTTTTTGAAAAGCTCTTCAAGAAGCTTTCTTCCCACGTATCCTAAATCACCTGTGACAATTATGTCGTAGTAGGTAAAATCTCTTTTTGTATCCTCAAGGTGCGTTGTGATTGTGTCAAACGCAGCAGGTGCCATACACGCACCCATGTTGTTCGAGTCTTTTATACCATAGTCCAAGATTTTTCCAACTGTAAAGTGAGTGATTTTAGGCTTTTGAGTGCCATCCTCAGGCTTTATCAAAAACGACGCTGCGCCTGTGACAGTCCACTGTGCTGTCGGGGGGCGCTGGCAACCAAGCTCCAAAGGGTATCTGAACTGCTTTTCAGCAGAGCAAAAGTGAGATGATGTTGCAGCAATTACGTTTTTTGCAAACCCAGCGTCAACAAACACACACGCAAGCCCAACAGAGAGTGCAAAAGTTGAACATGCGCCATAAAGCCCTATAAATGGAATATCCAAATCTCTTATGGCAAAGTGAGAGCTTGTGAGCTGGTTCAAAAGGTCGCCGCTTAAGATCAGGTCAACCTCATCAGGAGGAAAACCACTTTTTTGAATAAGTTTTGAAATTGCTATGTTCAGAAGCTTTCCTTCCGCAAGCTCCCAAGATTTTTGCCCGGCATACTCATCTTCAACTACCATGTCAAAGAAGAGCCCAAGCGGACCTTCTCCTTCCTTTTTACCAACAATGGTAAAACAGTCTGAGATTATAGGGCAGTTTTCAAACTTGAAAGTAGATTTTCCAACCTTTTTCAATCTGCCAAAGCCCCCTTTGCTGGCTTCTTAGTTCAGCCTTGAGGCCAATTAAATCTTTGGAAAAATTTTGACAAAATAGTACACAAGACCAATTAGTATTGAGGTAGATATTCCATAGACCAATACAGGTCCTGCAATCAAAAACATTTTGCTACCAACTCCAAACACAAATCCTTCCTTTTTGTACTCAACAGCAGGTGAGACAATTGAGTTTGCAAACCCGGTGATTGGAACAATGCTGCCAGCCCCTGCAAACCTGCCTATTTTGTCATACACGCCAATTCCTGTCAAAAACGCGCCAAGGAAAATCATTGTGATGGATGTAAGTGTCTGTGCCTCATCTTTTGGAAAGTACATTGAATATAGGTTTAAAAAGGCTTGACCAATATCACAAATAATTCCACCGACAACAAAGGCAAATATGCAGTTTTTGAGAAGGTTTGTTTTTAGCTCATGGGCTTTTACCATATCTTGATACTCTTTTGCCTTCTTTTCTTTAAGGTTCACCTCTATAGATTCCTCCTTAAAAAATGGATTTCAAAAAGATATTATTTTAAGTTTTTTTGAGATTTATGCACATCCAAATGAGATTTGCAGTCATCTGAGCGACATTTGATAGCAAATCTCACTCAGAATAACCAAACAAACATTCGTATAATTTTTGAAAGTGGCACAGCTACCCGATAAAATAGAAGCTGTAGAAAGGAGGTGAGGCAAAGATGGCAGCAAATCCACTTACAGGAAATCTTTTAATTAAACTTCAAAATGGAACAACTTCAACTGGCAAAATCAGAGTCAAAACACTCTCTTATGACATCCGACCAGATGCGCAGGATTTGGATGTTTATCAGGTTGCTCAAGCTATAGCAAGCCTTCAGACAAAGCCACTTTACGCAATCATCAGGCAGAACAACTTTGAGCTTGTGTACTGATACACTTGAGATCTTGAGGCTTTAATGCCTAAAAAGTCTTTTAGCAAGAAAGGAGGTGAGAAGCAGTGCTCACTTTGGTTTTGACATTCAGGCTTCAAAATGGCAAAACATTCAGGCTTTCAATCCCAGACCCCAAGAGCAATTTGACAGCACAAGAAGTTGAAAATGTAATGAATTTGATAATCCAGAAGAACATTTTTTCAGTGTCTGCACCAATTGTTGAGAAGGTTTCAGCGAGAATTATAGACAGAAATGTAAATCAGCTCATTGGCTAAAAATTGGTGGGGCTGTCTTCTTAAAAGCTAAACAGAAGGCAGCCCCGATATGTCTTAATAAAAGCACATGATAATTTAAATTAACAGGAGGTGATATCAGTGCAGGAGATTATAACAAACATTGCTAACATAGGTTTTCCCATTGTACTTTGCGTATATCTTTTAACAAGGTTTGAAAGCAAAATTGACAAGCTTTCTGACACCATAGACAAGCTCTCAGAAAAAATAATACAGATTAAAAGCAATTGACTTGCAAACAATTGTTCGTTATAATAAATATAAAAGTTGTAAAATCTGGTGAAGTATCAGAAGGATGGTGATTTTAAATGGACAAGATTCCAAGAGATATTATATACTTTGTGCCACAGTATCTTGATAGCGGCGATGGAGTTATGCTTCTTCTTTTAAACGGTGAAAAGAAAGTCTGTCATATGTCAATCAGAAGCTTTACAAAAAAGCTCTATTCTATGTATGCAATTGATCCTTTGACTATAAAAAAGCTCATCTCAAAGAAGATAGGGCAGAAGAACCTTCTTCCAATTGTTCTTCCAGATGTTACATTTATCCCTGTCAAGACCAGAAAGGCAAAAGTAGCAACAGACCCTATCTTTGGCTATGTGAACTTGTCTCAGGTTTTTAAAATAGATGAAAAGAAAGAAGGTTTTGAGATTTTATTCAAGTGCGGAGCAGTTTTGCAGTGTTTTGGCTCTGCAAAGTATTTTAAAAGAAGGATAACAGCTGCAAGCATAATCAGCGACTATTTCTCTTCAATGTGGGCAAAAGGAGTGTGTACAATAAAAGAAGAGTGTGAGCTTGAAAATGTCTTTAGTTTAGAGTAGGGCAAATAATTCATTTTGCATGTGGCATCAGGGCTGCAACATCCTTTTGCAGCTTTGGTGACCACGTTTTTTATAAAAAATTCAGAAAGAAAACTCCTACCTCTCTCAATCTCCAAAGGACAGGCTACAAACTTGCTTTCTTTTTCAAATGTTTCTGCAGTAATATCTTACTCACACCCAAAAGGAAGGTTACAAACACGTCAAATAACTTGATTTTATTATATCTAATATTATATACATATGTAGATGTTTTCACATCAAAACATCTATGAATAATTAAGTTTAATATAGAAAAATCAATGAGCGAAACCACCTTAAAGCCTTTCGTCTATACAGCTGCTGCCAGAGACTTCAAAAAAGCTACGCCAAATCTAAATGAAACCGCATACAAATCAAACCTCAAAATTTTTACACTGGAGGCCGATGGATACAACTTTTGATCAAATTGTAAAATCTATTTATATTCAGAGCATAAATATAAATCAAGAATTGTACAATCAATTTTACATACTTTTTGAGCTTTCCATTGAATCAATAAAGCAGCTGATATGAAATATATGAATGTTCAATTTATCAAGAAAATGGTATATATAAGCTTTGCTAAAGAAGAGTGGTTGTACAATGAAGTTTTCAACGAAATATAGGTTACAGCCTGATTAAGAACCTTTCTATTGCATCATTTGCATTTTCAACATAAATTGGCATTGGCACAGCTTCGAGACCAACTGCGTCATAGCTTACAAGAAGCCAGCAGCCTTTTTTGAATTTGAAAGTTTGCTTGAACATATCTTCGCCTATACCAAAAGCGTCAGTAATTCTTTCTTGGTCAGATTTTCTTGGGAGTTTGCTCACAAAGTATGTATGGGGCTGTGCCATGATGTTTGTGTTAAGATAAGTTATTCGCTGAGTGGCAATTCCAACGCCAAGCCCAAATTTCCTTCCTCTTCTTGCAAGGTTCATCACAACTTCACTTGAACGCTCATAAGAATCTTTTGCATCCTGTGGAATAAATTCATCTGCCTCATCAAATATAAAGCTCACTATAGGTTCGATTATTCCATTTCTACGCCTATCTTCAAAGATTGACATGCCAAGCTGATACGCTTTGTTTCGAAGATCATTTGGGTCATGAGATTGGAATATCAAGAGCGATTTTTTAGAACCATCATTCAGTAGATTCAAACTGGTTTCTTGGTCTATGGTATATTCTGGTCTTGTGGAATTTGAGGTAAGATCCCTATATTTATTTTCAAGTTCTTTGACAAACAATTCCAAGTTAGAACGAGCTATGCTGTTCAAATCCCCTGAAAGATAATTGTTTTTTATTCTTTCTATAGTAGCCTTACAAAGATTAACATCAAGTGGGCGGTTAACCTGCTTCATCTTTTCAACAAGCTCTCTTAAAGTTGCTTCGCTTCTTCCAAGATATCCTTTAAAAAGCTGTTTTTCATGAAGTCTTACAAAATCAGCCAAGGTCAAACCTGAATCTTGCCACAGTTTTATCTTTTTATCATTTAAAATTTTATAGAATGCTTTTGTAAAAAGGTCTCTGTATTTGGCAAGACCTTTTGGATACAAAGAAGAATATGCCATGTCCTTAGCTGCTTTGATAAGCAGTTTTTTATGCTCTGCTACCTCTGGATTGCTTCTAAAAACCTCTAAGACAGATCCAACAAATGTCTTTTCGCCAAGTCCGACGATATAGGCTTGGTCAATTGAATACAGAAGGTCGACAAGCAGGGTTGAGTACTCACTCATCAAGTCAAAAATTACTATTTTTACAGGAAGTTCTACATCAAGCATAATTTTTCTAATGAGAGTGCTCAAAAGATTTGACTTTCCAGCACCTGTAAAGCCAAAAATTCCAAAATGAAGTCTTAAAAGCTCTTCAGTTTTGAGCAAAATCTTGACATTTTCATCTCTTATTAGATGCCCAATTTTTATTATCTGTTCTTGACCATCAATTCCGTGGTTGATTATTCTGTTTGTCAAATTAACATCAAGCAAAAATGCTTTTGCGCCTATCATAGGAAGATTTGACTCAATTCCAATTTCTAATTTTCCACTGCTGTTTATAACAATCTCAAAATTGGTGGGGATTGCGATACATTTTATCTTTGTTGCATCATCAAGTGGTTCATCCTGCTGGTCTTCCCAGTCTCTATAAACATTTTCAGCAGCTTCGACCAAAAAACCAGGATATCCACTCAGGTCATTGTTAAGACCATAGTGCAAAGGCAAAATGGATGAGATTTCAAGAATACAATAGTGAATTTTGTCAGAAGACGACGAAAAGTTCTGGATTGCCAAAAGAGACCCTTCTTTTATCTCATTTATTGCTTTTTTGGTGTAGTCAAACCAAACCTCAGCCCTGTATCTGGTGTAAAAATCCGAATCTACTTTCATAAGTATTCCACTTATTTCCTGATTAAACATATCTCAATTCCCACCTTTTTTAGTTTTCATCTTCAAAATCTGTATTGTCTCTTAATTTTCTCAAAGGCTTGGCCAGAGGAAATCTTTTTTCTTCTATGTCAGAACTTTTTATAATCCCTTTTGCAAATCTCAAGAGAGTCCTTGCGCTTCTGTCAGCTTTATGAAGCGGTTCAGGATAGCCTATAACCTCTGGAAAATGATTTTTTGTAAGAACGCTCAAAAAATACATATTCATTGCCTGTCCCCAGCTTGTAAAGGTTTTATCTAAGTGTATAAATGGGCAAATAGAGCCCAACTTGGGTGAATCAATTAATGTATTTTCTAAAAAATTTTTGTCAAGGCTTGGGTGCAAAAGCCTTTCAATAAATATTGCATGCCCCATTGAAGGGATTTTTTTCTTTCTGCTAATGAAAAACTGTGCAATGGATTTTGCAAATATCCTATCATCTGCAACAATGTGTCCTTTTACACCAGTTATTTCGCCTTTTTCGTTCACGAAAAGTGTTGAAAGTGCAGAGTCAAATTCCACAGAAGACCAAGGCGAGTTGAGATTGTGATTGAAGTATGCGTAGTTTTCAAAAAGCAGTCTGTCACTGCACAAAATGGGTATAGGATACTTTTCCATTTTTTCTTTCATCTCAGCTGATAACAAATTGCTTGCGATGAGGAGCTTAAGATAGTTTCGAGAAAAATATCTGCTTTGTGAATCCTTTGCAATTCCAACAAGTAAAATATTGTTATCCCAGCACTTTTCAATTAAAGCTCTTATTCCCACTGAAATTAAAAAGTTGATGTCGTCATGTGATATTACTCTTTTAAAATTTTGGTGCGAGATATTTTGGTACGGTGTGCCACTATCTTTGTAAAAATCTAACTCTAAGGATTTTGGGTCTTTTTTGATAAAAAGCTGAGAACAGAAATACTCAAAAAATTCAACTGTATATTGCCAACAAAGATCAGGAGATGTATCCATTTGTATGCCGTCTTCTTTGATTTTTAAAATTTGGTTTTTTTCTAAAAACTGGACAATTCGCTTGAGATCTTCAATATTTTTCCCAGTTAGCCTGCAAAGCTCATCATAAGTAAAGGCGGTTTTTGTTCTGTCTTGGCTCATTGATTGAGTGACTTTTGCAAGAAAATATGAATAATCCCTGTACTTCTTTTTAGATGGTACAAGCAACTGATAATTAAAAGGATGGGATAGCGAAACAACCACATTACTAATTTTTATGGTATCGTTTCTGAACCTATGACCTAACAATCCCAAGGATTTATAATTAACATATGGAATTCTCAAGAGAGAGCTTGGCATAAGGTCTAAAAGGATTATTTGAGGCATGTCAATAGTAGAGGATGAAGCCATATGGTATGCAAGGTAGATTTCTGCTAATCGCATAAGTGAAACGTGAAGGTTTAAAATCTCTTGATAATCTTTATCAGAACTTATGCCCAAGAACTTCTTTTCTTCTTCGCTTGCGATAAATTCAATTTCATAAGGCATAATTGGTATTTGGGCCATCATTGTAACATCTCTTGAAAAGTCCCATTTTTCATACTTGATTTTTTCCGAGTAAGGAGCAAGTATGATTTTTCCTCTTGCACCGTAGGCTCCAGCAAAAAATATTAGGTAATTTGAACTTTCCCATTTTGTACAAGTGCCATCAATTGCAACAAAGTTTATTTCTCTTTTTTGAAAAAAGCTCTCTATCTTTTGAGAAAGTTGATGCCTGAAAGTGGGGTTTGAAAAAAAACTATCCCATTCTATGGCAAAGTCAGGCATCACGTTTTCATAGAAGCCTGAAAGAGCTTGAAATATGCTACTTAAGTTTGTATTAAATCTAACTTTAGACTGGGTAATTGAATTTTTCCAAAAAGAATACATTTGGGACAGTTTAGACATATAAAAATTCCCCAATATTTTTTCTATTTACCTAATATTATAATTGTTTTGACGAAAATGTACAGGGGGATTGTGATAAAAATGCGAATATTCAAAACAATTCACATTTTTAATTTGTAATTATGAGGTGATTTTGATGAAAAAGTTTATAAATCATCCGACAAAAGCTTGATTTCTTGGAGAAGCAGTATCAACAAGAGAAGATTGAAAACCAAAATATAGAATATCTCAAAAGAACAATGAGCTGCTTTTTGAAAAATCCCCTTATTAAAAGTTATCTGGAATAAGTTAGGAAATATTTTTGACATTTTAAGTGATACAAGTCTTAATACAAAAGATTCAGAGATAAAAGTTATTTTCAACTGTGAAATGGGCAGATAAAGTAAAAAACAAGAGGCTGTCCACTTTGAAATATGTGTGGGCAGCCTTATTATATTAGTTTTTTCATGTTTTTTGGTCCCAGTCAATTTCTATTTCGTATTCAATAGGGTCTTTTACCCCAATTTTTCTGAAAGCTTCTATTCGCTCTGTACAAGTTCCACATCTTCCACAAGCTTTTTCACCGCCTTTGTAGCAGGACCAGGTGAGAGAGTAGTCAACACCAAGTTTTAGTCCAATCCTTAAAATATCCTCTTTTTTCAGGTCTACATATGGAGCTTCAAGCTCTACAATTTGATAGTCACAAAGAAGAATTGATCTTTTCATAGCTTCAACAAATTCTTTTCTGCAGTCAGGATAAATAGGATGGTCGCCAGCATGTGCTCCGTAGAAGAGCTTTTGTGCTTTTAAGGATATTGCATATGATGTTGCCAAGCTTAAAAAGACCATATTACGATTTGGAACAACTGTCTGCTTCATGCTCTCATCTGTGTAATATCCTTCAGGCACTGACCAGCTGCTTTTTGTCAAGGCTGATGGTGCTAAGTCTGCAAAAAAAGATATATCAACAATCTTGTGTGGAACTTTCAAAAGTTCACAGGTTTTCTTTGCAAATTCAAGCTCTTTTGAGTGTTTTTGACCATACAAAAAGCTAATAGCATAGGTTTCATATCCTTGGTTTTTGATATCATAAAGTAGAGTGGTTGAATCCATTCCACCAGACAGAACAACAACAGCTCTCATTTTTTAAAATAGCCCTTCCTTTCTTTTTCAGCTTTTTACTTTGCAGCAATAACATCAACTTCAACCAACGCACCTGGCAAAAGCTTTGCTTCTACAGTTGTCCTTGCTGGATAGTTTCCTTTGAAGATGTTGCTATAGACTTCATTAAACTTAGCAAAGTCAGCCAAATCTGAAATATATACGTTTACTTTTACAACATCGTCAAAACAAAACCCAGCCTCTTTTAATATAGCTTCGATATTTTTAAAGACAAGCTCTGTTTGAGCTTTTATGTCATCACCTTCTATTTTCCCAGTTTGCGGGTTTATAGCAAGCTGGCCAGACACAAAAAGCATATTGTTAATCAAAACGGCATGTGAATAAGGGCCGACTGGTTTTGGAGCGTCGTTTGCCACTATACACTTTTTCATTTTTTATCAGTTCTCCTTTCTAAAGTAAGTCTTTAAAGATTTTATTCAAGTTTTTGACCACAATATGGGCAGTACAGGAAGTTTTTTGAAACTCTGTTTCCACAGTTTGGACAAAAATCAGAGTCAATGCCTTCTTGGTACATTCCCTGCAAATTTCTAAAAAGTTCAACATCAGCAAGGGTAATAGGCACATCTTTGCCATACTCTAAATCATGTGCAAGTTGAGGGTTTGTAATAAGGTAAACTTTTGAACAACAACTTGTTTGAATAAAATATCTTGTGTTCCACCTCAAAACAGGTATAAAAAAGAAATGGAGATAGTTATAAACCTTAAAAAGAGTGTACGAACCTTTGCGTGTGCAAAATGGGCATATTTCAACATCTATTTGACGAATGACTTTTGCCTTTTCTTCTATACCAAATATTCCTATAAAGAACATCGACTTTAAACTCAGCTCCAGCTAAAATCTTCTTTTTAATATTTTATCATTTTAATATATGTTTTCAACCACAGAAGAAGAAACTCCTCAAAAATTTTCATGGTATAATTGAGGTATGCTATAATTAATAAGGTATTTTAAATATTTTGTGGGGAGGGATTTTAAAGGTGACAGTGGTATTTGTTGGAACAAACAAACAGGTTACTATAAAAGGACCGAAAAGTGCCCAGCAGCTTGCAAAAGAGCTTGGGATAAGCTTAGAGTCACATGTTTTTATAAAAAACGGTGAGATTGTTGCTCCAGATGAAATCATACAGGATGAGGATACAGTTGAGATAATCTCTGCAATCTCAGGTGGCTGATGAGAAGGGGGATTTGGTTAATTGAAGTGTGTAAGATGCAAACAAAAAGCTAAAATTTTGCTCAAAAGACACAATGCAGCCTTTTGCAATGAGTGTTTTTTGTATTATTACAGAAATCAAGTAGCTAAAAATATTCGCAAATACAAGATGTTTGACAAAAAAGATAAGATTTTAGCAGTAATCTCTGGTGGCAAAGACAGTATGGCTCTTTGGGATGTTCTGGTCAAAGAAGGCTACAATGTTGTTGCAATGTATATAAATCTTGGAATAGGTGAGTATTCCAACAGGTCACAAGAGGTTGTTGAGAGCTTTGCAAGTAAAAATAACCTTCCGCTCATTGTAAAGGACATCAAAAAGGAGTTTGGACTTGATATATACAAGCTTTCAAAGACTTTAAAACGAAGTCCTTGTTCTATTTGTGGGTCGATCAAAAGGTATTTGTTTAACAAGGTAGCATACGACGGCGGTTTTTCGGCTGTTGCAACAGGTCATAACTTGGACGATGAAGCGGCAACACTTCTTGGGAATGTCTTAAGCTGGGAAGAGGGGTATCTTGCAAGACAAGCACCAGTGCTACCTCAAACTCATCCAAAACTCATAAAAAAAGTAAAGCCTCTTTATAGTTTAACAGAAAGAGAAAACCTCTACTATGTGCTTTTGAACAAGATTGAGTTTTTGCATGAAGAGTGTCCTCATTCTGTTGGAGCACGTTCAATTCTTTTCAAAGAAGTACTAAATAAGCTTGAAGAGGAAAGCCCTGGGACAAAGCAAAGGTTTTTAAATGGTTTTCTTGAAAAGGGCAGAAGGCATTTTCAGGATGTGAGTGAAAAACTTGAACTAAGAGAGTGCAAAACTTGTGGACAGGTCACAACGACCGAGGAGTGTTCGTTCTGCAGGTTTGTAAAGATTTGCAACCAGCAACAAGAAACTTAAACTCAAAAAGGGCTGGCAGCTTTGAAAATCCAACTCGTCCAGCCCTTTTGTTATTTATTTTGTCCTATTTTTAAACTCCTCTTTCTCTATCTGGCCAGATTATCTTGTGAAGCTGAAGCTGCAGTCTGCAGTTTTGAAGTTTATGTGATAGGATGAAATTCACAATTTCTTTTGGTTCAATTTTCCCATGCACAGGACTGAAGTAGATATTGCATGAAGGCTCAAATAACCGGATTATTTCAAAAGCTCTTTCTAAATCCTGCTTTGTTCCAACAACAAATTTCAAAACGTCAGACTTACCAAGATATTTAATATTGTCTAATAACATCTTGTCTTCCATTCCACTTGATGGACATTTGTAATCCATTGTGATAATGGCATTTCGGTTGACATATCTTATATCAACAGAGCCATTTGTCTCAATGTTAACTTCAAAACCTTCTTTAATAAGGCTATCAATAAGGTGGTATATGTGAGGCTGTATTAAAGGCTCGCCACCTGTTAGGGTAACCCTTTTAAAACCTGTTGAATTAACATATTCAAGTATTTGGTCAAGTGTTATTTCTTCATAGTTAGGATTTTGTGTGGCATACCTTGTATCGCAATAAGAGCAGTTCAAATTACACCCTGCAAATCTCAAAAAGATAGCAGGAAACCCGCTTCTTATTCCTTCTCCTTCGATGCTGACAAATTTTTCTACAACTTTGAATTTGGCTTTTTTCATTTTATCACCCTACCAGTTTTAACATCCAGTCAAGAAGAGTGTTTTTGCAAAAAAGTAAAATTCTTTTTATGCTATAATTTTTAAAGCATGACAAGCAAGAAGCTGTGCATTGATAAAATCAGCAGTGTAACTATTTTAATACATAAAAATTTAAATTTCAATGAAATATAAATATTCTTGGCAATATAAAAACCACCTTGACCTCATCAACTGAGGTGGTTTTGAGAAAAATGATTTTACTTTTTATATCTAAGTTCCCCAAAGGTAGGCTACAAACCATTAGAAAGTTTGGATAACTCAATTTAATGTAGAAAGGTCAAGGAATATAAGCACCTCAACTCTTTCCGTTTATCCAGCAGCTGCAATAATCTGAACAAGACCTTACTCTACCACGATGAAACCGAATACAATTTAAATCTTAAAAAATTGCCATTAGAGGTCGACAGAAACGACTTTTGGTCAAAATGGATATACATGCAAAAAAGATAAAAACTACAAGTGTGTAATTATAAACCGCTATAATTAAATATTAAATAAACATAGATAATGACTTCATTCATTTTATATTGAATATAACTTTCAGGAAAGTATATAATCAAGACAAGAGAAGTTTATATAAAAAGAACAAAAAGGTTCAGAGATTATTATTTAGGAGCCTGTGCAGCAAAATGTTTTTGACCTCTGGACTTAGGACATATGAGAGAGTGTATAATTTCATAAAGCTTTAGGGGTGATAAAGATGATAGAGACTACACTCAATGCCCAGACAGTAAATTACCTTACCGAAAGAAAACTTGCAGATATGATAAAAAATCAAGAGTTCAAGGAAGAATTTTCTGTGCAGATATATAACTTCTTTACCGATGTTCCACTGGAGGATATTATACGATTTGTTATAAAATACAAGATTGATGAGAATATTTTATTACAGTACTATGAATCTTTTGTAAAAGAATTATATCCCAATAGAGAGTTAGAGGAGATGTTGCGAGATGTTATCTGAATTATTTAATAAGGCGCTACTTATTCTGGACTGTGCAAAAATACCTGAAGAAGAATGGACATTTGGTGGTGGTACAGCTCTTTCTTTGTACTTTCACCATAGAGAAAGCAAAGATATTGATATCTTTTTAACCGAAGCACAATATCTTCCATTTCTCTCTCCTCGGCTAAACGAAGTGGCAAGAGAAATAGTAGATGATTATACTGAGGCATCTAATTTTGTAAAGCTAAGGTTTCCAGAAGGCGAGATAGATTTTGTCGTTGCGCCATACTTAACCAAAGATTATTGTCAAATTATGGAGATTAATGGTAGAAAGGTGCGGCTTGAAACACCAGAGGAAATAATTGTCAAAAAACTTTTTTATAGGGCTGAAAATTTAAAAATTCGTGATATAGTAGATATTACGATTGTTTACAGAGAGAGAAAAAAACCAAGTTAAAACAATATTTTTTATTGATTTATCCAAAAATTGAAATTATTGAGCATCGATGGGATAAACTAAAGAAAAAATATTTTGAAGACATTGGCAAAATCAAAATATTTAACAAAAGCTTGATAGAACAAGTGTCTTTGTTATTTAACCAATATTTGGAAGATTTGAGGCAAATGTCTCAATTGTAATTTTGTACTTTGGGTGAAAGTGGTATAATTAAATTAAATCAATTGTAGGCGTTATAAGTCAAGTTTCATGATAGAATTAAGATTTCACCATCTTTTGTGTTTTCTTGGCTTTAGAGGACTTGGTTATAACAAGGAGTTTGTGGATAATTTTAGAAAGGTGTATGAGAAGGTTTTTACTGAAGGCCAAAAAGTTGTACTTGTCACACACCCAGATGTTATATGCCAAAAATGTCCAAGACTTGTGGATGGTATTTGCGCAGCAGAAGATAAGGTGAAAAACTTTGATGTAAAGCTTAGGGAGTTTCTTTGCAAAAACGGTATTAGCAATTTTGACAGTGTTTTGCCAAATGAGATTTACAAAGTAATAAAAAAGCTCTCAACCCAGGAATTTGAGAGTATCTGCAGAAGCTGTGAGTGGTTTTCCTTGGGGTATTGCAAAGAGGGGCTCTTGAAACTAAAAAGTGAGCAAAATTAATAAGCTTAAAAGAGGCCTCTAAACAAAGAGATTTGATTCTTCAAAAAGGAAGGGATTTTTTGAAAGCCATGGACAAAAAGTCAATATACATATTAAAAAAGCTCTGTGAAGAGGACTTTGTCTCAGGCGAAAATCTTGCAAAAGAACTAGAAATCAGCCGTATGGCAGTAAATAAAAGAATCAAAAGCCTGCAAGAGATGGGCTTTGCAATAGCATCTTATAAGAAAAAAGGCTATCAGCTTGTTGACAAAGACATAATAAGAGTTTGGGAGATAGAAGATTTCATCTCAAAGTCTGAGTTGTTCAAGGATTTCTTATATTTTCCGCAAATAGACTCAACAAACAACTATGTAAAAGAAAATCAAGAAAGCTTAATATCAGCAACGGTTGTATATGCAGAGAGACAGAATGCTGGCAGAGGACGGCTTGGCAGAAGCTGGACTGACTTAGAAAAAGGAGTTAAGATGTCTATTTTTCTGAGGCTTGAGGTCATTGACATAGAAAAGGTGGTTCCGCTTACACTCTTTACAGGGCTTATTGTCAACAGGGTTTTGAGAAAATATACAGTTCAAAGTTTTATCAAGTGGTCAAATGATATCCTTTTGAATGGCAAAAAGGTATGTGGGATTTTGACAGAGCTTTCAGGTGAGCTTGAAGGAGCTGGAAATGTCATCATTGGAATAGGGCTTAATGTAAATGCAGCCAGCCTTCCAGATGAACTTCTGGAAATTGCAACTACATTAAAGAAAGAGATAGGCATGGACTTTGACAGGACAAAAATAATTATTGAAATCTTAAAAGAATTTGAAAACGAGCTTGAGAATTTTAAAAAGTATGGTTTTCCCCATTTTAGGGATGAGTATAAAAGCTATTGCATAAACCTTGGCAAAGAGATTATCATAAATGGCGAGAAAAAGGTGTTTTGTAAAGACATAGGCCAAAATGGTGAGCTTATCTGTGTACAGGATGGCAGAGAAATAAAAATCCAAACTGGAGAGGTGACAATAAGGTGGTGAAAATAAATTGAGATTTATTTCAAAAGATGCAAATATAAAGAAAATTATGTACCAAAAAGGGTTTGATGAGAAGGAGATTTTAGATTTTGAAAAAAGAGCAAATAGTGTAGTTTTAAAATTTGAAAATGTCAAAGATATTTCGCACTTTGTAAAGCTTCTTTCAGACCTTGGTTATTATGTAGTTACAAAAGATGATATTGCCTTTGCTACAACTTCAAAGTCTAATTTTGAAAAAACAAAGTGTTATCTTGCTGAGGAGGGTTTTGAGTGCAGTTTTGAAGCTGATTTTGCTATTTCACAAAGAATGCTTCAAGCAAAGGACAAGGTCATAAATCTTCTTAAGACAAATGTGATGGGTATAATAAATGTCACGCCAGACTCTTTTTATGAAGGCTCAAGAGTTGACTTGGCTAAAGTTTCCCAAAAAGCACTTGAAATGATTCAAGACGGGGCAGATGTGATTGATGTTGGAGGAGAGTCAACAAGACCATTTTCAGAACCAGTGCCAGAAGATGAGGAGCTAAAGAGGGTTATTCCTGCAATTGAAGCAATAAGAACTGTTAGCAAGGACATTCCAATCTCCATTGACACTTATAAAAGTTCTGTTGCAAGAAAGGCAATAGAGGCTGGTGCTGACATAATAAATGATGTTAGCGGTGGCACATTTGACAAAGACATGTTCAAGGTAGCAGCAGAGTATAATGTTCCTATTATAATCATGCACATAAAAGGCACGCCCAAGGATATGCAGCAAAACCCCTATTATGAAGATGTTATAGAAGAGATTTTGCAGTTTTTTGAAAAAAGGATTGATGAGGCACTCAAAGCAGGGGTTGAGCTTGAGAACATCATCTTAGACCCAGGGATAGGGTTTGGGAAAAGGCTTGAGGACAATTTAGAAATAATAAGAAGATGTGAAGAGTTCAAAGTTCTTGGAAGGCCAATTTTGATTGGTGCGTCAAGAAAATCTACAATTGGTACTGTGTTAGGAGGGCTTCCACCTCAAGATAGGCTTGAAGGGACAATTGCAATTTCGACAATTTGTGCACTAAAGAGGATTGAATTTGTAAGAGTGCACGATGTGAAAGAGAACAAAAGAGCAATCTTGATGACAGAAGCTATTATAAATAGCTAAGGAGAAGGGATGTGGATAAAAAAATGAAGGTTGTAATTGACAGGTTTGAAGGTAAGTTTGCAGTACTTGAGCTTGAGGATGGGAAGATTGTAAATGTGCCGATTGACATAATTCCTCAGGGTGCAAAAGAAGGAGATGTGCTTTTGATAGAGATTGACAAAAAAGAGACAGAAAATAGACAAAAGAGAATTAGCAAGCTTTTTGAAGAGCTAAAAGAATAAATCAGCACAAAGGAAGGAAGTTATGGAAAGTGTCACAGAAGATAACTATTTTTTTAGGGCTTGGGAGCAACCTTGGTGACAGGCAGAAGAATATAGAGATGGCAATAGAGTATTTAAAAGAAAAGGTAGAAATTGAAAAGGTCTCAAAGATTATTGAGACAGAGCCTTACGGGTATGTAGAGCAGCCAAAATTTTTAAACTGCTGTGTAATGGGTAAGACCCAGCTTTCGCCCGCTGAGCTTTTAGATTTTGTGCTGAGTATAGAAGAGAAGATGGGCAGAAAAAGGCTTTTTAAATGGGGTCCGAGAAACATTGATATAGACATTTTATTTTATGACTCTGCTACAATAGAGCAGGAGAATTTGAAAATTCCTCATCCAGAGTTACACAAGCGAGAGTTTGTGCTCCTGCCACTGATTGAAATAGCACCAGATTTTGTCCACCCAGTGTTTAAAAAGACGGTTCTTGAGCTCTACAGAGAGCTTAAAAATTCAATGTGAAAGGTGTGAAATTTGGGTATGGAATTTTTAAATATGCCAGAGTTTGAAGACAAAATAGTTGTTATTACAGGTGCTGCACAGGGAATTGGTCTTGTGACGGCCTTATCTTTTCTTAAAAATGGAGCAAGAGTTGCAGCAATTGACGTTGATAGAGAAGCAATTGAGGATGCAATGGAAGACTTTTTCAAAGGGTATGAAGGAAAAATACAGTTTTTTGAATGCAATTTAGCAGATGCGGAGGATATTGAAAGCACTTGTCAGGAGATTGGTCGAAATTACAAATGGATTGACATTCTTGTAAACAATGCAGCAGTTTCTTCAACAAAGCCTATTTCACAGCGAACAGTTGAAGAGTGGGATTATGTGATAAATGTAAACCTTCGCGCACCATATCTTATGGTAAAGTACCTTTTGCCTTTCATGAAAGAAGGGAGTAGTATAGTTAATATTGCCTCAACAAGGGCGCTCATGTCAGAGCCTAACACAGAGCCTTATTCTGCATCAAAAGGAGGAATTTTAGCGCTAACTCATTCTTTGGCAGTTTCACTCTCACCCAAGAAAATCAGGGTAAACGCAATAAGTCCGGGGTGGATAGAAACCTCGCTTTATAAAAAAAGAAAGTATCGCCAGGAGCCCAATTTGCGCGAGATAGACCATCTTCAGCACCCGGCAGGCAGGGTAGGTAGACCTGAGGACATTGCAAATACAATCTTGTTTTTGACATCACAAAAGAACAGCTTTATCACAGGTACAAACTTAATTGTAGATGGCGGTATGACAATTAAAATGATATATGAAGAGTAAAATTGAAGGTGATTAGAATATGCTTGCTGAGAATAAAAAGTGTACCTATGAAGAGTTTTTGAGAATTTCTTCTGAGAAAAGAGCAGAGTTTATAGACGGTGAGATTTATTATTTGGCATCTCCCTCTTTTGAGCACCAGATGGTAATATCAAAATTAAACATTGAATTTATGAGGTATTTTGAGGGCAGAGAATGTATTCCTGTAATATCACCATTTAATGTTGTGTTTGAGGACAAAGAGAAAAATGAGAGGCACGTTGTTCAGCCAGATATTGTAGTGATTTGTGACAAAAGTAAAATCACCGATGAAGGTTACAAAGGAGTTCCTAAACTCATTGTTGAGGTGCTATCGCCTACAACAGCTTCGGTTGATTACATTAAAAAAATGCAGCTTTACAGCAGGTTTGGGGTTTTAGAATACTGGATAGTAAATCCGCGCAACAAATCGCTACAGATATTCGTTTTAGAAAATGGAGTATATATTGAACATATAGCACTTTCTCAAACAGGCATTGCTGTGTCAGCTGCCTTTGAAGATATGAAAGTGAATATAGAAAATATTTTCAATTTCTAATGTTTATTTGGAAAAGAGAGGATTTTAAAGATGTGGGGAGGATTTTTCTCAAGTTTCGGTGGAGATTCAGTTGAGATTCGCTTTTCAAAAGAGTTTTATATTCAAACATTCTTGAGCATCTTAGCCTTGATTGCCGCTGTAGGTGCTGTATTCATTGTAATCTTAATTATAAGAAGAAGGCAAAAAAGATTTGAGAGGCTGAAAAATCTCCAGCTTGTTGAGGAGTATTACCAAAATATTTCAAAGAGGATTTTAGAGGCAGAAGAAAAATTGCCGTATTTAAAGCTAACTATGAGCTATAAGGAAGTAGAGGAGAGGTTTAACAATGCAACTTTAAACTTTACTTATTTGAAAGAGTATTATGATGGGATAAAGAAAAGCTACTCAGAAAGTGAGCTTAAAACTTTTCTTAACATCTACAGAATAATAAAAAATGATTTAGATTTTATAGAAGAGGTCTTGAAAAACTCAGAGGCAATATTGGAAAAAGAGATTGAAAGAAAAGAAAAGATTGACAGAGAGCTTGAGGCTGTTAAAAATAAGCAGGATTTAAAAAATAGAATAAATGAAATATATGAAAATGTCTATTCAGAGGATGTTTTAAAAGAAAAAATAGAGGGTATAAAAAGACTTGATGAGAAGATAGAATATTACAAAAACTTGCCTGAGGACAAAAAAGAAGAGTATTTGACAAATTTGATTAGTTTTGTGACAAATGAATTTGAAGAAAAGTATCCATTGATTTTAGCAAAATTGCCCAGGCTTGCGGAGAACATCAAAAAGGAATATGATGAGCTTTTGGCAAGACTAAAAATATCGGAAGATGTTGGAAAACTAATTTTAATTGAAGAGTTTTTAGACAAGTTTTCAAAACTTGACTCTGGCCTTTTTAAAGAAAAGACTTATGAGAAAACTTACAGCAAGGCTATTGTTGACAAATTTGCAGAGCTTAGGACAGAATACGACAATGTTGGTATGAAGTTTTACAAGATTGACCTGAAGATTGACCAAGTAGAAAGACTTATTCAAAGTGGTGCAAGACAGGAAGTAGTTGAAAAAGAGCTCGAGATTTTGAGTATGTTGATATCAAACTTCAAAAAAGATGCATCAGAGTGCAAAAGGCTTTTAGAGAGTTTTTCAAGCTTTTTAGAAAAGGCAAGTTCAAGGATATCAAACAAATACGACTTTAATATGTTAGAAAGTTATAAAGAGAGGTTGAAAGACCTTTATTATGAATGTAACTTTGATGAGTTTAAAAAACGCTACATTGAGGCCGAAAGCCTTGCACGAAATATTGTTTTAAAAAGCTTTCCTGACAGAAAAGAGGATTTTTTGAAAAGGTCTTTTAAAGACTTTTTTGATGACTTTTTTGACAGATGCTAATTATGTGCTACAAATTTTGATTAAATAAAAATTTCAAAAACAGGGGGTAACTTGAAATGGGTGTTTTTCAAAAGATTGCTCAGTTACTTAAGGCAAACATCAACGATTTGATTGAAAAGGCTGCCGACCCTGAAAAGATGCTCAATCAGCTCATTGAGGACATGGAAGACCAGCTTCAAAAAGCAAGGGCTGAGGTTGCAAATGCCTTGGCAGATGAAAAGCTTTTGGAAAAGAAGGTTGAGGAAAACAGGAAGGCAGCCGAGGATTGGCAAAAGAAGGCTGAGCTTGCAGTTTCGAAAGGCGAGGATGAGCTTGCTGTTGAGGCTCTCAAGAGAAAAAGAGAGCATGAAAGACTTGCTCAGGAGTACCAGAAACAGTATGAAGCTCAGCATGAGGCGGTTGAGAAACTCAAAAGTGGTCTTAAGATGTTAGAAGACAAGATTGAAGAAGCAAAGAGAAGAAGAGATTTGCTGATTGCAAAGTCAAAAAGGGCAGATGCTCAGATTACCATTACCCACACAATGAGCAAATTAACAGATACATCTGCGTTTGAGTCGTTTGAAAAGTACGCTCAGAAGATAGAGCAGAAAGAAGCAAGGGCACAGGCTCAAGAAGAGCTTCTAAATAGCACAAAGACATTAGAAGATAAATTTAAGGAGCTTGAAAATAGTGATGCAGATATTTTAGATGAGCTTCAAAAACTAAAAGAGAAGATGGGGAAATAAACGCAAAAACTGAATTGTAGAGAGCTTTTTGGGCTTTTTTAAAGGTGCGGGAGAGTAAAAATCCCGTACCTTTTTTTATTTTTGGGCTTCTTTTTGGATTTTGTCGGAAAAAAGTTTTAGTAAACCTTCCGATTACAACACAAAGTGCCACAGTTTATAGTGTAGATTTTATGTTACACAAAAGATTTAAAAGAGAGGAGATTGATTTGCTTTGGACAAGATAGAAGTTTTGGAGTTTAAAAGACAAAGCTTAAAGAAGGGACAGTCAGAAGGTTCAAGAAGCCTATTTTTTTTCAATGCAGAAGAGTATTTTCTTTTGATTTTGGCCTTTCTGCTTGGAAGGTGTGACCTTTTTTCAACAAGCTTTTTTTCAACTTCTTATCTCAGTAGCTTCAAGAAAAAAGACTACATCTACTATTTAGCAGCATTGTTTTCAATCTTTGGGATAATCTCAGCTTTAAGCATGTCCTCAATACTAAAATATGTAGTTTCAATCCTGGTAGTTACTACTGTCAATCATTTTTTTGAATTTAATGTCTACATAAGAGCTGTAATTGCAGCAGGGAGTGTATTTGTTGGTGGAGTACTTTCAATTAGTATATTCAAAGGAGTGCCAGTAGAAGTTTTGTATCTTCTTTTAGAATCACTTTTTTGCTACTGCTTTGTACTTTTGTTTGAAAGGTTTTTTGATACTATTGGTTCAAAAAAACAGTTTTCAAGCGAGCAGGCGGCTATTACCATAGGAGTTCTGGCTCTGAGCTTTTTAGGGCTTAGCAGTACATTTGACTCTGTTGTGGATGTAAAGAAAATTTTATTTTTCATTCTGCTTTTTATAATCTCTTTTGGCCATGGCATGATAATGTCAACTACAATGGGGTTTGTGGTTGGTCTTCTTGACAGCATTAAAGAGGGAAGCAGCATAGAGATGTCATGTATCTTTGCGTTTGCAGCCCTTCTTGCCGGGGTTATGAAAGGTTTTGGCAAGATAGGAATAGTCTTAGGCGGTTTTTGTGGATATGTAATATCAGTATTTTACATATCCTCAAACCCAACTGTTAAGTTAAGAGAAATTTTGATTGCCTCAGCTCTGTTTTGCATATTTCCGCTTGAAAAGATTCTAATTAATGACAATAATGAAGGGGAGGAGATTCAAAAGATGATTAAGGAAAAAATTTTTGGTATTGCCTCTTTACTTGAAAACTTTGGAGACACCTCTTATCAAAAGGTGATACCTATAATAAGCAAAGATGAAGCAAAGAACATTATTGAACAAACATGTCACAAACTTTGCAGCGGCTGTTCAAATCTTCAAACATGCTGGCAGTACTATTATACTCAAACCAATCATAACTTAAATGAGATGAAAAATATAATATTGAAGAAGGGAAAGCTTGACGAAAGCGACCTCAAAGTTTTTAAATTTACATGTTTTAAATCAAAAGAGTTTGTGGTTGTTGTAAATGGATTTTTGGAGTCTTTAAAATACTCAAAACTTGTGAGAAACGATGGGGTTCAAAAGGAGAGTGCGTTTAAAAACCAGATAGAGCTTATAAAAGACATTGTGGCTGATGCTGCAAAGATGGTGGAAAAAGACCTAAAACAGGACAGGGGAACTGCTAAAGAGATAGAACTTGAACTTTGCAGGTTTGGATATGAAGTCGAAAAGGTAGATTTTACGTTAGCTGATGATTATTTTCAAGTTGAGATTGAGCTTAAAGAAGGCTTCAAACCGCCGCGAAAAAAAGAAATAGAAGAAATTGTAAAGGAGATTGTTAAATGCGATATTGAAATAATCTCAGAGGTGCCAAAGCAAACTGGCGGTTATACTATATCTATCATAAAAAAACCAAATGTGATAATTGACTATGCCATCTTTTCAAAAAGCAAAGAGAATGTAAATGGCGATAGAGTGTGCTTTTTGCAGCTAAAAGACGGGAAGTTTTTAGCCTGTATCTCAGATGGTATGGGAACAGGCAAGGCTGCCGCAGATAACAGTTTTATTGTAATAGACGCACTCAAAAAGTTCACAAGCTTAGGGTTTGACAGGAAAATTGCATTAAAGTTTATAAACTCATTGCTTGCAATCAAAAACACTGAAGGGTTCGCATCTGTTGATATTGTCTGCATAGACAGGTTCAATCTTTCCTGTGAGTTTTTAAAAGCAGGTGCAATGCCAACGTATCTCAAACGCGCAAACAGGGTTTTTGAAATTTCTTCAAACTCATTGCCTGTTGGGATTGAAACAGAGACTCAGTTTGAGTATATAAATCACAAACTTGAAAAAGGTGACATGATATTTATGTGTTCAGATGGGCTTTTAGAGCTGTTAGGCGAGGATGGTCAAAAAGCGCTTCTTGACTATCTTTCTTCACATGAGTTTTTGTCAACCCAGAGCGCAACTAAACAAATCTTTGAATGGGCAATTTCAAACTCTTATGGTATCAAAGACGATGTGACATTAATTGTTTTAAAAGTTGGGGGTGTAAGTGAAAAAAAAGGTGATGAAAAGGCAAGTTAAGAAAGTTTTTGTTGTAGACAGGTTTCTCATGGGAGCTACTGTGGTAGTTTTTCTCTTTGCAAGCATTCTATCAAACTGGACAAACTATGGAAAACAAAATGTTGGAAAAAGTCAGCTTCCAGTTCCAGCTACAAAAAATAGGGGCAGCAAGGTTGTGTCAAGGAGTTTTGAAAACAAAAAAGGTGACAGTTCAAAGAAGCAGATTTATGTAAATGTACTCAGAAAAAGCACAAAAAAGGTTGAGAGAATGTCTTTAGAAGAGTATGTGATTGGAGCTGTTGCAGCTGAGATGCCAGCAGAGTTCGCAACCGAGGCACTGAAAGCGCAGGCAGTTGCTTGCCGCACATATGCAGCACGAAAGATTTCAAAAAAGATTCTGCATAAAGGATACGAAAAGCAAAAGGTGTATCTTTGCGATGACTATTCTCACTGCCAGGCATATATCGATATAAACCAGATGAAACAAAGGTGGGGCAAGAACTTTGACAAGTACTACAAAAAAATATACTTGGCTGTGATGGCAACAAAAGGCGAGGTTTTGGCATACAACGGGGAGATTATAGACAGTCTTTTTCACGCAGCCTCAGGTGGCAGAACAGAAGATGCCAAAGAGGTGTTTGGGCAGAGCGTTCCGTACCTGCAAAGCGTTGTTAGCCGTGGTGAAGAGGCATGTCCAAAATTCAGTGGCGAGTTTTATTTTCCTTATGATGAGTTTGTAAAAAGGATCAAGAATTTTTATCCAAACTTAAAGTTTGACACAAGAAAGATTTCTTCCCAGGTTAAGGTTTTACAAAGAACAAACACACAAAGGGTAAAGACAATAAAAGTAGGGAATGTCACCATGAACGGAAATGAGTTCAGGTCAATCTTTGGGCTTTATTCAACAGAATTTTGGATATACCCTCAGCAAAGGGGTATTGAAATAAAAACAAAAGGATATGGGCATGGTTTGGGTATGAGCCAGTGGGGTGCAAACTACCTTGCAAGGCAGGGGAAAAATTATAAAGAAATTCTCTTTTATTACTATAAAAATGTGAAGATTTGTAGGGTAAAATTAAAAGTATAAAATCTTTGAAAAAAGGAGCAGGATAAAAATTGAGGTGTTATTTAATTAGCAATGATGTCAGAACGTTAAAAGAGTATATTGAAAAGATAGGTCCAGACAAGTACGCAAAAGAATACCTTCTGAGAAAAATGATATATCTTCACATATACATAGAAAACCTCACACCAACACAGGCAAATATTATCAAGCAGACAATGCTCTCCATTGGCTCGGACGCTGTTGTAAACAAGGGGTGTATTGACCATTCGGTTGAGAGTTCTGACTGTCTTGTGTTTGGTAGCCTTTTGCAGCTTGAAAGGTTTTGTGAAAAGCTAAAAAAACAGCCATTTAAACTAAAAGAGGTGGCATATGAAGTACAAAAGATTGTGGAGGGGTTTAAAAATGATTGCCTTTGTTCAGGTAGAACCAGGGAAGAAAAAGATGATAGTTGAAAATGGACTTAGTATAGAAAATGACTACAATAAAAAGATTGGCCTTTGGGGAATTAATGTAAAGTGTATTTCGGGGTTTTTAAGTCCTGAGCCAATTTTTGGAGACTTTGTTGCTGTGAGAGTAGACACAGAAAGTTCATATATAGCAAATTACGACCTTTGGACAGCATTCCAGCTTACAAAAAACGAGGAGCTTAACAAGATGTATGTGAACTCTATTGTAAATTTTAAAAGGTATAGGTTTGGAGAGTATAGAATACCAGAGGTTTTGATTTTGTCATCGATCAAAAAAGAGGATGTGCTGGACATCTCAGAGATAAAAGAATTAAGTGATAGGATTTTGTCAAAGAACGACCAGATATACATCAGCTGCTTAATTGAAAGAATTACACAAAATCCAAATATAGCAAAGTATATTGTACTTAACTATTTCGATCAGCTAAGCAGTAGTAATCGTGAAATAACAAAAAAGGTTGTTGAAAAAGGTGATAGCAAACTTTATATATTCATCCAGGAAGATAGGTATGCTTGGACTGTTGAGATTTGACAACAAAACCCCTTGAGAGCTTAGATAAATCTAACAAAGTTGTACAGGGGGCAGTATACATTTTATATTATTTGTTATACAATTTTTATATAAAGTCTATACCTTTGTTTCTTTTCGCAAACTCAAGGGGGACTTTTGCATGAAACCCAGGATTTTCCTGGTATTTGTCTTGATTTTGACACTTCTGAGTGGCTGCAAACGCTCTGAGCCTAATGTCAAAGAGTATTCAAAAGAAGGAAGGTGGGAGATTTTCAATTTCAAAGGCAAGGCATTTTTTCTTGACTGTGACAATTCAAACGTAATTATAAGAGGGAAAAAAGAGTTAAAAAGCGCCACAGTTCGATATGTCAAAAAGATATTTTGGAATGTTGATGATAAAACTTCTTCATCTAAATTGCTTACAAAGTCAGAAATTGAAAAGACCTTTGATGACATGGAAATAAAGATTGAGAATACGCTTGACAGACTATATATAAAAGCAAGAGCTTACAGTGGTGAAGCCATTTTAGCAAATACACTCTCAAATCCTAAGAAAGAGTTTGAGTTTGAGGTTTTCCTTCCTGAAAAGTGCAAGGTGCTTGTCCAAAACAGCAACGGTAATGTTAGCATCTCAGATATACAAAATGGTTCAATATACATAGTAAACGGCAAAGGCAATATCACAATTACAGATGCAAAGGCCTCAATAGAAGTAAAAAACGGCGAAGGAAATATAAGGCTTGACTATGTAAATGGTGATTTTTCAATAAACAACGGAAATGGGAATATCCATCTTAAGGTTGAGAAGGCGGGCGTTTTTAAGGTGATAGGCACAAAAGGAAACATAAATGCCAAGATTGATGAGCTTGATGGCTTTGGTCTTTCGTCGTTTGTCAGCTTGGGTGAGGGAAATGTAACCTTCCTTGTTGGTAAAAATATAAGAGCTCGCATTAAAGTCAATGCAAATGGTAAGGTCCAATCCAATTTTAATATGATAAAAACAGGTAAGCATTACTATATAGACCTTGATTCTGGCAAAAATTTGATTGAGATTGTCAACCTTAATGGAACGGTTAAGATTGCAAAGAACTATTGAGAATAAAAAATCCAAGGGGCCGTCCAAACTTTTTTTAAAAATTTAAGGTGAAGATTGAAGGCCCCTTTGGCTTTTATTTACACCCACCTTTGAACAATTGGCATGCGCCTGCCAAAACCAAATGCTTTTGATGTCACTTTCAAGCCTGGTGCTGCCTGTTTTCGCTTATACTCTGCTCTTTCTACCATTTTGATAATCTTTAAAACAAGTTCCTTTGGATAGCCCATCTGGACTATTTCATCCACACTTTTTAACTCCTCAATATATGCAACCAAAATAGGGTCTAAGATTTCATACGGTGGAAGACTGTCTTGATCTTTTTGGTTGGGCCTGAGCTCTGCAGATGGTGGTTTTACTAAAACGTTGTGAGGTATTATTTCTCTTTCCCTGTTTATATACCTTGCAAGCTCATACACAAGCATTTTTGGCAAATCTGATATAACTGCAAGCCCGCCTGCCATATCACCATAAAGCGTGCAGTATCCAACTGCAAGCTCTGACTTGTTACCAGTTGTGAGTACTAACCTGTTTTCCCTATTTGATATAAACATGAGGATATTTCCGCGAATTCGCGCTTGTATGTTCTCTTCTGCAAGGTCTTGCAAGGGCATTTCACTTGTGTTGAACATCCTCAAGTATGCTTTGAAAACATCTTCAATTGGATATATTCTAAACTCAATTCCAAGGTTTTCAGCTAAGCTTTTTGCGTCTTTTATACTGTGCTCTGAAGAATATCGCGATGGCATGGCAACACCAAGCACATTTTCAGGCCCAAGCGCTTCAACTGCCAAACAGCAAACAACTGACGAGTCAATTCCTCCAGAAAGACCTACTACTGCCTTTTTGGTTATTCCTGTCTTTTCAAAGTAATCTCTTATTCCAAGCACCAGTGCTTTTTTAATCCACGAGATGTCTTCATGTATTTCAATTTCAGGCATTTTATCAATCTTTTCAAGTTCAATTTCCAATATGTCTTCTTCAAACTCTTTTGCTTTTGCTACCAGCCTGCCGTCTGAGCTGACCACTACACTGTTTCCGTCAAATATCAGCTCATCATTCCCACCAACCTGATTCACATATATAACTGCAGTGCCATACTTTGTTGCAGCCTCTTTCAAAACTTTTAGCCTCTGAGTTTCAAGTTTCGTATAATGATATGGTGATGCTGAAAGGTTTATAAACACCTTTGCACCCTTTTGACAAAGCTCATCAAGTACATTTATGTCGTACATTGCATTTTCATCGTTGTTTATATTCCAAATATCCTCACATATGCTTATACCGAAGTTTATCCCCTCAATAGTCACAACCTCTCTTGCAGGGCTTGGGATAAAGTACCTGTTTTCATCAAATACATCATAAGAGGGCAAAAGAGTTTTGTGTATAATCTTTTCAATCCTGCCTTGATGGAAGATAATAGCGCTATTGAAAAGTTTCGAAACATGATGACTCTTTGTTGGGCTACCGACAACAACAAAACTGTCTTCCACTTCTTTTGCAATTTTTTCTACTGCCTTATCAACAGCCTCTATAAAGTCTTTTTGAAACAAGAGGTCTTTTGGAGGATATCCGCAGATTGCAAGTTCCGGAAATATAAGAATTTTTGCGTCTCTGTGCGATTTTATAATTCTTATTATCTTTTTTGTATTGCCTTCAATATCCCCAACAATGGGATTTATCTGGCAAAGTAAAACCTTCATATTTTCCACCTTCTTTGTGCTAAATATCCTTCTGGTCTTTTTTAAAAAATTCTTTATTTTTTATGCTTTCAAGAATCTTTTGATTGTATATTTCAGAATAATAGCTAAAATCAAGGTATTCTCTGAGCACACTTGCTTCGAATAAGCTTCTTTCTTCATGGTCTTTTAGAATTATCCCATCCTTGATTATGCTGTACTTTAAAAAAATATTGGCATTTTTCAGATTGACAATATCAACATCTCTTTTAAACACAGCTTTTCCCTCTTCTATCAAAAGACCTCTTAAGATTGCTTCGTCAATCGCAGGAATATCTTCTTCAAACATAACTGCGATGTCAACATCGCTCATATTGTTAAATGTCCCTTTTGCAAATGAACCAAACAAATATGCAAACTTTATTGCACATTCTTTGTTTATTCTCTCAACAAACTCTCTTGCTAGGTCTATAACTTTTTCTTGTTCCATAACACTATCCACACAGATTTTTTCAAACTCTTTCACAAAATTATATCACAAAAAAGGGGAAAACGCTTTTATTTTTGTCTTTCCTCTTTGAACTTACTTGGAGACGTTCCTGTGTATTTTTTGAATATCATCGAAAAATATTTATAGTCGCTAAATCCAACCTTTTCGGCAACCTCATAAGATTTTAGATTTGTAGAAAGAAGAAGCTCTTTTGCTTTGTTTATCCTGAGTTCATTCAAAAAGTCCACAAAACTTTTTCCAGTTTCTTCTTTGAATATTTTACAAAAATAGTTTGGAGAAATTCCGCATACCTCAGCAATATCAGAAAGTAATATTTGGTTTGCATAGTTTTTCTCAATGTAACTTATGGCATCTTTTATAATTTTTCTGTGCCTGCTTTCTTTTACATTCTGAATCTTGTCAATACAAGAGAGGGCAAAGTCTATTAGGCTCTTTTTCATATTTTCACTTTCTTGTTTATTAAAAGAAAAGGCTGCGCTTTTGACAAACTCATCTTTTAAAACAGGGCAAATTTCTTTTGCCTTTGTCAAAATAAGGTCAGAAAGCTTCTTATAAGTGTTTTCTAAAGAGCTTTTATCATCTTGATCTTCCAGTTTTTCAAAAATCTTATTTACCAGCAAAGCTGTCTTTTCCTTATCAAGAGCCATAAAAGCATTTAAAAGTTCGACTTCGTCTTCAGTCAGCTGAGATGGCAAAAACTTACTATTAGTTGCACTTTTTAAAGATAAATGCAGCTGTTTTTTGCTTGATACAACAATTCCTTTTGAAAATGAAATCTTAACATTAAGATACTTCTTTGCATTGGATTTTATTTGATTTAAAAGCTTTTCATCTACTTCTTTTGGCTCACTCAAGTTTACTATCAAAATCAAGGTGTTGTCACCAAAGCTACCGTAAAATACAAATCCACGATATTTTTCATAGATATCTTCTTCAATTAGGTTTGCAAGTAGATTTAGCACAAACTCTTTGTTCTTGTTCACAGAAGATTCCATTAACATAAAAATATCTTCAACAACAACCAAAATCACCTGAAAGTAAGGGCCTTCTAAGGAGATTTTCAAAAGACTTTCTTTCACAGGGTCAAGTACTATTTCAGGGTTTGCAAACAGACTTTTTAAAAACGAAGACCTTAAAACGTATATGTTCTCTTCCACAATGTTTTTATAAAGCATAGTCTCAAAAGACTTTTTCTGCTCCTCAATTATAGATTCCTTTAACCCAACAACTGTCTTGACCAGCTCATCTGCGCTCACAGGCTTAAGAAGATAATCAGATGCACGAAGTTTTAGGGCAGTCTTTAAGTATTCTACATCGCCATAGCCTGTGAGAAACACAATCTTTATGTTCGGCAGGCTCTGCTTTATAATCTTTGCAGCTTCAAGTCCGTCCAAAATGGGCATTCTAATGTCCAAAAGAACAATGTCTGGCTGTTTTGAAAAGCAAAGCTGTGCTGCTTCATGGCCATTTGATGCTTCTCCTACTATTTCAATTCCGTACGAGGTCCAGTCAATTGAAGATATTATTCCTTTTCTGATTACCCTTTCATCATCAGCAACAACCATTTTAATCATTTCAAATCACCTTCTTTTAAAGCTGGTTGTACAACAGTCACCTTTGTTCCAAACCCTGGTGTGCTTTTTATTTCTAAACCATATTCATTTCCAAACGCAAGTTTTATTCTGTCATTGACATTTTTAAGTCCTATTTTGCCATTTGTATCATTCTTCAGAGCATTTTCAAATACCTCTTTTGGAGCACCAGCTCCTGTGTCAGACACGATAAAATATAGCTTCTCATCTTTTGTAAACACTTCAATGCTTATTTTTCCCTTCTTCCCGCTTTTTTCTATACCATGATAAATTGCATTTTCTACAATTGGCTGCAAAACAAGCTTTACTGTTTTATAGCATAGAGCTTGACTTTGAACGTTTAACGAAAATTCTATCAAGTCTTGGTACCTAACCTTTTGTATTAGGATGTAACTGCTAAGATGTTCTATCTCTTCTTTTACAGTTATGATGTTGCTTTTGTTTGCCAATATGGACCTGAAAAGTTTTGAGAGTGCCTCAACGAGGATGCATGCTTTTTTTGCACCTTCAAGCCGGGCTGTCCAATATATTGTATCAAGTGTGTTGTAAAGAAAATGAGGATTGATTCTTTCTTGCAGGGCTTTTAACTCTGCCTCTTTTTGCTTTATTGTTGCGAGGTAAATCTGGTTCATAAGTTCATTAAGTTTTGCAGACATGCTATTGAATGCTTGAATTAGCTTTGACACTTCATCATTTCCTTTTGGCTGCATGTATACATCAAAGTTCTGGTTTGAAATGTGATCAATAAGGATTCTCAGCTGCTTGAGGGGAAAGAGAATACGATTTTGGAAGAAAACAAGAAAAATAGATGCAGCAAAAAGGGCAAGAAGGATAGTAATAAAAATATAACTTTGTATAGCTCTGTTTTCAGCAACAAGACCTTCCTTTTCTACAAAACTTACAACCTTCCACCCGAGAGGCTTAATAGTAGAGTATGTAACAAGGAATGTCTTGCTGGAAAGTTTTGTGTAAAAAAAGCCTTGCTCAACATTTTCCATGGGGTTTATAGAAATCATCTTGGCAAGGTTCTTTCCGATTAAAGTCTTGTCTGTTGAGCTGAGAATAAAATAATTCTGGTTACAGATAACAAAGTTTTCAGAAAAATTTGAACTCAAGTGTATTACCTCTTCAAACAAGCTTTTTTCATCAATGTTTATCTCTAAATATCCGATTAGGTTTTTGAAGTTGTTAATATCTCTTATAGGGCGAACAAGGGAAATTACATAGGTTAATATTCCTGCCCTGCTTGTTATAACATTAGGATACCATTCGTAGCTCTGGACATCGATATTTGAAAGATTCAAAGTTTGATCTTTTATTCCATATGTATCAAATATAGTATTATTTTTACCCATTATGTAGATGGAATGGATATATGGTTTTTCACCAACAAGGTATGTTAAAAAGTCGTTTACATGTACCCTTGCCTTTTCAAGTTCATACAGGTCAGTTTTAAAGTCAGATTTCAAAAGCTGTCTCAAATCACCGCTTTGAATAAAGTAAAGCGAAGCTTCTTTTATATCATTTGTAATAAGCTCAAGAGAGCTTGCAATCTGTTTTACAGTATGAAGATGCGAAAATGCAAATTTGCTTTCCACTATTTTGACAGATTTTATGTATGAGGCTATTCCAATCGGGAAGCTTGAAAGAATGATCAGAAAAATTGCACATACCATAATTTTGAACTGGAGACTACCTGATATCTTTTTCACTTTACCGATTCCTTTCTAAAATAAAAATTTTTAAGATTAAAATAACACAGAAAAAGCCTAAATAACAAGGGCGAAAGATTCCAAAAAGATAAAAATTTATAATCTTCGAATATTTGTTTGGAGAAAATCTTAAACGAATAATGAAACAGCAAATGTGTTAAAATAATAGAAGTTTTAATAAGATTATTACCTACAGATTGCATGATCAAATTTATATAATTGACAGTAGATAATGAAATAAAAAAATGAGAGGGAGGCAAAATATATGAAAAAAGTAAAATTTATTAAAAGAGTTTTAGCTTTTTTGATAGTTTTTGGACTTGTGTTTTCGCTTGCTGCCTGCAAGAGAAAAACAGCTCAACAGCCGCAGCAGAGCAGTCAGAACAAAAACATTGAAGAAAAAATTACTTTAACGTTTACTCACATGTTTACAAACGATGGCAGTGCAATAAGCACTGGTTTTTACAATGCACTAAATGAGTATAAAAAATCGCATCCGAATGTGACATTAAAACAGGAAGCTTTGTCGCATGACACTTATGAGACGAAGATAAAAACACTTGCTGCCGGTGGGGAACTTCCAGATGTGTTTGTTATAAAAGGTTCAATGGTTGACCCATTTTACAACAACAATCAGATTGCACCTTTAAATGATGCCCTTGATAGTGACATGGCATGGAAAAATAGCTTTGTTGAGGGTGCGTTTGACGATTTCAAAAGAGGAGACAAAATCTTAGGAATACCAATCCAGGTTCAGCCAACATCCCTAATTTTCTATAACAAACAGATTTTTAAAGAAGCAGGCATAAATGAGTTTCCGAAAAATTGGAATGAGTTCAAGGATGCTGTCAAAAAACTCAGAGCAAAAGGGTATATTCCAATCACTGCAGGAAACAAGGGAAAATGGCTTGTTGAGTCGTGTATTCTGAGCACTCTTGGTGACAGGTTCACAGGGACAGACTGGTTTGTGTCTATAAGAGATAGAAAAGGTGCAAAGTTTACCGACCCAGAGTTTGTAAATGCGCTCAGGGCAATTGATGAGCTTGTTAAAATGAAGGCGTTTAACAGCGATATCAACTCGCTTGACAACAACCAGCAGAGGACTCTTTACTATAACAAAAAAGCTGCAATGTTCTTTGAAGGTGGCTGGGCAATTTCGCTTGTGACAAATGAGGCTCCAAAAGATGTTTTGGAGGCAACAGAGCTTGCTATAATCCCACCTGTGCCAGGTGGGAAAGGATTGCCAAACACAGTTTCAGGCGGTGCTGGCTGGGCATTTCAAATAAATGCGAACCTTGATGGGAGCAAGAAAAATGCTGCTCTGGAACTTTTAAAAGCGCTCTCAAGCGATGCGTATTCAAGGCCTATGCTTGAAAAGGGTGGTTTCCCTGCAACAAAAGTTACAAATTATGATGAAAGTAAGCTTTTTACTCTTGCAAAGAAATATCAGCAGCTTGCAAAGAATATAAAATATGTGCCTGTATATGATGTTCAGCTATCGCCTGGTGTGATTGAGGTTATGAACAGCGGTCTTCAAGACATGATAATAGGCACACTTACACCCGAAAAGCTTGCTCAAAAGATTCAGCAGGAGTATGAGAGAGAAGCGAAGTAGTTTTAGAATTTTGAAAAAGAAAAAAGAGGGGGAAAGCCTTTTTAAACTCCCCCTCTTTTGTCTACCAATATAGTTTTTACATAAATTTGAATTTTAAAAAGGGGAGACTTCAGCATGGAAAGACAACTATTCAAACCAAGCTCGAGGGTATTCATTGCCTATCTTTCACTGCCTGTTTTGTGGTATTTATTTGTTGTGGTAGTGCCACTTGTGCTGGCGATAAGATACAGCCTTTACGAGTGGTCTGGTGGGCCAAAGATGAGATTTGTTGGGCTTTCCAATTACATCCAGCTTGTACATGACTACGACTTTTGGTTTTCTTTTAAAAACAATCTTATAATAACCCTGCTTTGTATAATAGGCCAGATTGGAATTGCCTTTATTTTAGCAGCGTTGATGACAACAAGAGTTTTGAAGTTCAAAGAGTTTCACAGAACAGTTATATTCTTACCTGTTGTACTCTCACCTGTTGTAATAGGCTTTATTTGGATGCTTATGTACAACCAGCAGATAGGCATATTAAATTGGGTTTTGAGAGCAATTGGCTTGGGCTCGCTTGTCAGACCATGGCTTGATGATCCTAAGCTTGTCATATACTCTGTTTCTGTACCACTTATTTGGCAGTATATAGGTTTTTATCTTGTTATACTTATGGCCTCGCTACAATCAATTCCTAAGGAGATATTTGAGGCTGCAGAAATTGACGGTGCAGATGGATTTAAAAGAACCATCTATGTTATACTGCCACTTCTGTCAGATACGTTAAAGGTTTCGATTATGCTTTGCATTGCAGGTAATATGAAAGTTTTTGACCATATATATGTCATGACAGGTGGTGGGCCAGGCAAAAGTTCGATGGTTATGGCACAGTATGCATATAACAACTCATTTATAATGTTCAAGCTTGGATATGGAGCAACTATTTCTGTTGGGATTTTGGTTTTGAGCCTTGCAATAATCCTACTTTCGCGAAGACTGATGGGAGGAAGTGAAAAATGAATATAAAAAAGATTGCTTTCAAAATAGGGGCACTAATTCTTAACATATTAGTTATGATACTTTCTCTTTCAGCTATATTTCCAATTGTGTGGCTTATTTACTCATCACTTAAAACTGAAAGAGAGTTTGCTTTGAGTATTGCCTCACTGCCAGCACATCCTACATTTGAAAATTATGTAAATGCGATAAAGACAGCAAAAATGCATATATACTTTTTCAACAGCTTATTCACAACAGTTATCTCTGTTATCCTGATTGTAATATTTAGTTTTATCGTAGGGTATTTTTTTGCAAGGTATCAATTTAAAGGAAGAACACTCCTGTATACAATGTTTTTGGCAGGGATGCTAATCCCTATTCATGCGCTTCTGGTGCCATTGTTTGTCCAGTTTAAAGTCTTTGGGCTTTTGGATAGAAGAATTACGCTAATTTTTCCTTATGTTGGTTTGGGTCTTCCAATGGCGATATTTTTGATGGAGAACTTCATAAGAGACATTCCGCATGAAATAGAAGAAGCAGCTTATATTGATGGTGCGACCTTGACTCAGACTTTGTTTAGAATAATTCTTCCCATTTGCAAGCCTATAATCTCAACAGTTGTAATTTTAAGCGCTCTTTCAACTTGGAATGAGTTTTCATTTGCTCTTGTTTTGATAAAAAGCGATGCACTAAAAACGCTGCCTGTGGGGCTTACAAACTTTTCATCTCAGTATACTGTAAAATACACTCAACTCATGGCAGCAATAACAATTGCTATACTTCCAGTAATCATAACCTATCTTGCCTTTAACAAAAAGGTTATACAAGGGCTTGTTGCTGGTGCTGTCAAAGGGTGATAATCTTTCACCCTTATTTACTTTCTAAAATTATGAGATAAAGAGTAAAAATACAGGCAGATAAAGCAAATGTGTAAAGTATTATAATATAATCTTAGACAAAACATGTTGCTGAAAAAGAAAAACAGGGGGAGTTTACATTGAAGATAAGCCTTGATGGAAAATGGAAATTTAGAGAAGTAGGCAGCCTTGAATACTTGGATGGCACAGTTCCAGGGTGTGTTCAACTTGATTTAATCAACCTTGGCAAGCTTCCAGACCCATTTTATGGAGTAAATGAAGTTTTGTTTTATTCTCTTGAAGAAAAGGACTTTGAGTATGTTAAAGAGTTTTATATCGAAAATCTTGACTGGCAGGTCAAAAAGCTTGTGTTTGAAGGGATTGATACAGTCGCTGATGTTTATTTAAACCACTTTTACTTGGGTAGAACAGATAACATGTTTTTAAAATATGAATTTGATGTGTCAACTGTCTTGAAAGAAGGGAAAAACGTATTAAAAGTAATTCTTTACTCTCCAATCAAAGAAGCAGAAAGACTTAAAAAAATTTACCAATCAAAATATGAGTATCCGTATAGAAGCTGGATAAGAAAAGCTCAATATTCATATGGTTGGGATTGGGGCCCGAGGATTCTTCAGATTGGCATCTTCAGGAGTGTATATTTGGAACTAAACAACGGTCTTGAGATAACAGATGAGTTTGTCAAAACAGAACACTTATCAGAAGATTTAGCAGTGGTCAAAGTTTTTGCAAAGATAAATTCATTTGAAAAGCCAAGTAGTGTTGAAATAGAAATTTCAGATAGAGAATATGTTAAAAAAGTTATACCAGATGTCTACAAGTCCAAAGAAGGATATTTTATTGAAGAGAGAATTGAAATAGAAAATCCAAAACTGTGGTTCCCTAATGGCTATGGAGAGCCGCATTTATATACTTTTAAGATTGTTGTTAAAACCTCAAACGAAGAAGCAACAAAAATGGTCACAACAGGCCTCAGGACTGTCAGAATTATAAAAGAAAAAGATGAATATGGCGAAAGCTTCATCTTTGAAATAAACGGTCAAAAGATTTTTGCAAAAGGTGCAAACTGGATACCTGCTGATTCCATCCTGCCAAGGTTGAAAGAAAAGGATTACAAAGAGTTAATTGAAATGGCAAAAGATGCGAACATGAACATGCTCAGGGTCTGGGGCGGCGGAATTTATGAGTATGATTGGTTCTACAACGAGTGTGACAAAAACGGTATAATGGTATGGCAGGATTTCATGTTTGCATGCGCAATCTACCCTGATGAGTTTGACTTTTTCGTTGAGAATTTCAAAAAAGAGGCAGAGTACCAGATAAAACGACTGAGAAACCATCCGTGTATAGTGCTTTGGTGTGGGAATAACGAAAACAACTGGGGTTTTAGAGACTGGTGGCACATTGGCGACCCAGAATTTTTGGGAAATAGAATTTACAAGAAGGTTTTGCCACAGATTCTATCAGAGCTTGACCCAACAAGACCGTACCACATCTCAAGCCCGTATGGTGGGGAGCATCCAAATAGCAGCACTGCTGGTGACAAGCACACATGGGATATCTGGGCTGGCTGGAAAGACTATATTTACTACAAGCACGACAATGCAAGGTTTGTGAGTGAGTTTGGTTTTCAGGCAGCAGCACACCTTGATACAATGAAAAAGTATATTCCTCTTAAAGACCAGACAATCTTCTCTAAAACTTTGAGAATGCACGAAAAGCAGGAAGAAGGTTTGGAAAGGCTTATAAGGTATATGGCAGGCTCAATTGGTCTTCCAAAAGATTTTGATTCTTTTGTTTACCTTTCACAGTTTGTTCAAAAAGAGGCTATTAAAACTGCTGTTGAACATTATCGTAAAAACAAATTTAGAACTGCCGGTGCTCTTTACTGGCAGCTAAACGATTGCTGGCCTGTTATATCATGGTCATCAATTGATTATTTGAAAAGAAGAAAGGCGCTTTACTATGAGTCAAAAAGGTTATTTGCAAAGTTTTTGCCAGTTGTTGAGTATGGGGATGAGAAGCTTAAAGTTTATGTTGTAAGTGATGATTTGAAGACAAAACAAGGCAAGCTAAGTATTACAATCTGGAACTTTGATGGTCAGAAACTTTATGAGAAAGATCTTGCTGTGGAAATTCCTAAAAATAGTGTAATAGAAGTATTTTCTGAAAAAGTAGAAAACTTGAATATTTTGAAGGGTGAGTGGTTATATATACCCAAACATATTGAAACGGCTGTAATTGGGGATAAGATAGACAGAGGACTTTTGGAAAGCATAGTTTTTGTGAGCCTTTTTGTCGATAAAGAGGAGTACGAAAACTACTTTGTATTTGAAAAGCCAATAAACCTCGAGCTAAAACCCTGCCAGTTTGAATATGAAATAAAAGATGACCATATTATAATAAAACCCAAAACTCCTGCAATTTGCCTTATAATTGAAGCTGATGGGGATTTAGAAGACAATTTCATCTTTGCAAGGCCTGGAAAAGAGTACAAAATTCGCTTAAACGGTGCTCAGGTGAGCAGGGTTTGTGATTTGGTTGAGATGCTGATAAGGTAAACTAAGTTACATCTACAATAGAATACTCATGTAACCCCCTCTGGCATGTGACAGGTTTTAAAGCTTGTGTGATGAGAATAATTCAATGCCTGAGGGGGTTTTTGTTTTTAGAAACAAAAAAGGCAAAAATAAAATTAGTAAAATTGCTGAATGCACAACAAGTCAGATATTTGTTATAATATGATTACTGCAAATGTTTGCGCAACAATTTGTATATGGGAAAGAGGGATCATATGAGAAAGCCGCACGTAGTAGAAGCTATAATTGGTAATACAAATGTTTTAGGGCAGCTTGATTCAAATGGCATATTGCAAAGGTTTTATTGGCCTGCAGTAGATTATTATCAGCAGCTAAAACTCTTTTTGGCAGCCATTTTTTTGGATGGGCTTGTATTTTTCGAGGATGAAAATTTCAAGATAAGAAGTGGATTTGTGGATGACTTTGCGTACTTTTTTGAATATAAAATTGCAGACAAAACAATTTTTCAGCTTGACTTTGTTGATTTTGAAACAGACAGCTTGGTTCGTTTATGGGAAACGGCTTTTGAAGACTTCTATGTCTTTTTAGAACCCATGATAAATTCATCAAGCCTTTTTAATGCTGCAAAGGTTGATAAGGAAAATGAAATAATCTACGCATATTTTAAAGGGACATATATAGGTCTTGCTTTTGAGAACAAGATAAAAAGCTTTACAGTTAAAAACGGACTTGATGATGCAAACGATAATCAACTGGAAGGCTTAAGTGAAGCTACAAATCCACAGATTGCTGCAAAACTTGAAAATACAGGAAAGGTTGTATGTTTTCTTGCTTTTGGAAACTCAAAAGATGAAGTCTATCAAAAACTTTCTTATTTAAAGCAAAAGGGATATGACGAAGTTTACAGGCAAAACAAGGCCTTTTGGGAAAAGAAATTCTCAAAAGTAAAGCTTGTTTGCACACAAGACCCAAAAGATATGCAGCTTCAGAAAAGAAGTGCATATGTATTTTATGTACTGCAGAACTCCAAAACAGGTGGAATTTTAGCTGCATCAGAGGTTGACGAGAAGTTTTTCCACTGTGGCGGGTATGGTTTTGTATGGGGAAGAGACGCTGCGTTCATAACAGCAGCAATGGATGAGCTCGGGCTTTTTGAGGAAGTTGAAAAGTTTTTTGAATTTAAGTTTTCTTGCCAAGAAAAAGGAGGATATTGGGACCAGAGATATTATACAGATGGCAGTTTGGCACCAAGCTGGGGAATTCAGATTGATGAGACTGCTTCTGTTGTATGGGGCTTTTTAGAACATTGCGAGAAGCAAAATTCTCTTCATTTGATTGATTTGTATAAAGATAAGCTCAAAAAAGCACTGTTGTTTTTGATAGCTGCAGTGGACAGTACAAAAGGAGTTGTGTGCAGAAGCTTTGACCTCTGGGAAGAAAGAGAAGGAATTCATCTTTACTCAAATGCAAGCATTTATGCTGCGCTAAAGAAAGCCAAAAAATATTTTCCTGAGCTTGAAAATGAAATTGAAAAGAAACTAAAGGCAATAAAAAATCAGATGGCAACAAGATTTTACAGTCCCAAACTTTCCCGGTATGTAAGGTCAACAGATGTCAGAATTTCAAGGGAGGAATTTTTAAAACTTCCTGAAGAGAACAAGTATGTAGAAAAGGACGAAAAGTATGAGATAACCTATTATTTCAAAAAACAAGACGAGGTTATTGATATTTCAATGCTGGGGGTTTACTATCCGTTTGAAATGATAGATGCTGAGGATAAAACTTTTAAAGCTACCGTTTTGGCTATCGAAAGAGAGTGTCAAAATACAATTGTGGGCGGCTACAAGAGGTATTCTGATGACAGATACATTGGAGGAAATCCGTGGATACTGACAACACTCTGGCTTGCAATATACTATAAAAAAACAGGACAGGTAGACAAGGCAGAAAAACTTTTTGAGTGGGCAAAAGCGCACAGTTTGCCAAACAGACTTTTTCCAGAGCAGGTTGACAGAATAACAGGAAAGCCTGCCTGGGTTGTACCTTTAGCATGGTCTCATGCAATGTATGTGCTGTATCTTTATGAATAAATTAATGATAAAAATAAAGACCAGCTTGTTTGTTCTTAAACACAGCTGGTCTTTTGGTTTTATTATTACACAGGATTATAAGGTAAATATTTCTCCAATCTCTTTTTTAAAGGTTGATATTTAAAGGTTGTTTTTCCAATCATTTCACCATCAATAAATTTTATTTCAACCTCATATGTTGCTTCTTCCAGGAACTTCCTATCATTTCCAAAAAGAACATGGGCTTCATGTAATAGTTTTAAAAATCCATCTTCAGTTTTAAACGTTTCCAAACCAATTTTTATTTTTTCTATTTTCAATTCTTCTTTTAATCTTTTTGTTTTTTAGGTGGTTGTAATAATTTTCACTTCTTGAAATGTATCTAAAGGATGATAAAGATTCATTTGCATTTACCTCGCACTTTAAGTTATTTATAGGGCAACCTTTTACTAAATATTTCAAATCATAAAATTAGTTTTACAATTTGCTTTATTTTAATAGCAAGTTTAGTATTTCAAAGAAAGCAATACCTACAATACATATTGCGATATACAAATCAATACCTTCTAAAGATGGAGCAAAAATAATCAAAAGTATTATTGTCGCAAGTATAAAGAAGACTACTATTTTACTAAAGTTCTTATATTTATAAAATTTCACTTTTTCTAAATGAAAAAAGCGGATGGTAAAAAGTGTAAACAGAAATTCAAATATTATTAACATTAAAAAAAGTTTCAGTGAAGATATCATCTTGAGCAAAAATATACCAATATCAAATAAGAAAGAGAAACTAATAAAAAATATCACAGGTTTTATTAAAATTTTTCTTGAGTAACCATTTGAATTTTGTTCTACTGACAAATCTAATATGCTGTCAACTGCTACTCCAATTACAATAAATAGTTGTGAAATTCTATTTGCTACATTTCCTTTTAAAATTGGTGAATTTCTATTGAGATAGAAGAAAAATAATGCTAAAAGTGAAAAAATAATTCCGCTGAGTGCCCAATTCAAAAAATGATGTCTGGTTTTATTTGCCATATTCGTTTCTACCTCAGACAGCTCTTTTTACGGAATCTATATCAGTTGTAAAATATTCTACATATTCAGGTATTTTGATTATCTCATTTGCAAAAACACTTGTAGCACAGCAGAAAAAATTATTTGAGTATGAAATTTAGAACTTCAAAGAATATTGTAGCAAAAACAAACATTAGTAAATATCTATACATGCCTTCTATTTCAGGGAATATTATACCCGCAGAAATTCCTATCAAAAGACCAGACAATATGACAATTTTCCCATAATTTTTATATTTCTTAAATTTGAGAATATATAAATAATTAGAACGCAAAACAGAATATGTAAAGATAATTTCAAATAAAACAAAAACTACCAAGTCTTTTATGCTTGGTATTATTTTTAAAACAAAAAGACCAATGTTTAGAGGTAGAAAAAAGAAAGTAAAAAATAACAGAAAGTTATTTAATAAAATTCTAAGGTATATTCTGTCAGAATTTTCAGTACATTTAGCATCAATTATTGCTCCGACTGCTATTCCAACTACAATCGACAATTGAATAATTCTGTTTAAAGGATTTTCTTTAAAATAAGAAAATTCTTTTAAATAGTTAACGGCGTAGACAATCAGTGTAGAAGTAATGCATCCAGCTGCAATCCAACTAAAATAACTTTTTTTATTTTCCATACTCTCTCCAACCTCTAACAAAACCTTCTCCAAATGACCAACCTATTGATATCCATCCGACAATCCCAGGTGATTTAACTAATCCTTTTGCAAAACCACTCACAGCCCCACGCATGCCAGCTTGCTCTATTCCTCGTAAAGTATATCCATTTTTCATTATAGCATTAAATTTTCTGATTTGTTTATAACCCTTTATAATACCACCTTTAATGCTACTTTCCAAACCGGAAGCTATTGCTGTTCTTTCTATATCGTTTATTACTTCTTTGACACCTTCTTTCACACCGTTTAAACTCTTCCTCCAAACTCTTTCAATTCCTGTATAGGAGTCTTTCTTACAACATATACCTGCATATTACAAAACCCCTCCTCTAAAGTTGTATTTTAGAAATTAAGCTGATATTTTGAATATACCATTGAAAAAACATCAATAATGACAAAGTTTAAATAAAATGTTTATGCAAATTGCACAATTTTTTGAAGAATAGTTCTAAGTGAAAGATTTACAAACTTAAAGTATTAGAAGTTGGAGAAGATAATTTTAGATAAAGAAACTAAAATTATAGAAACATTTCTGTTAAAACTTTATGCAAAGTGGTATAAAATATATAAACCCTTTTAAAGAAAATTGCCAATAGAAAGGAGATGAATGGTTGAAAATACTGCAGCTTACTTGGGAATATCCACCAAGGATTGTTGGCGGCATCTCAAGGGTTGTTCAAAGCATCTCACAAAGGCTTTCAGAAAAAGACACTGTCTATGTAGTTACATTTTCTGAAGATTACGAAAGATTTGAAGACTATGGAAATCTTAAAATTGCAAGAGTTCCTCTCTATCCTCTAAATCCGCTAAATTTTATTGACTGGGTTATGCTTATGAACATGGCAATGGCTGAAAAAGCCATAGATTTGGCAAGAAAATATGGCAAATTTGATATTATCCATGCACATGACTGGCTGACAGCTTTTGCAGCAAGAATGGTAAAACACTCTTTAAGAGTTCCAATGGTTTGCACAATACATGCAACAGAACATGGCAGAAATGGTGGTATTCATAATGAATTTCAAAGGTTTATTCACAACGTTGAGTGGTGGCTTACTTTTGAGGCATGGAAGGTAATTGTCAACTCAAATTATATGAAAAACGAATGTGAGCGGATTTTTAGCCTCACACCTGACAAATGCGTTGTCATACCCAATGGAATTGACTTTGAAGAGTTTTCAAATGTTGAGTATGACATCGAATTTAGAAGAAGATTTGCCCTTGACAGTGAAAAAATAATCTTTTTCATCGGAAGGCATGTGTACGAAAAAGGAATTCACGTCCTACTTGACAGCTTTAGGATAGTCCTTGAGAGGTACTACAATACAAAACTTATAATTGCTGGAAATGGCCCGATGTATGGTGAGCTTTATTCAAGGGCACATGGCATGGGACTTTCACAAAAAGTCTTGTTTACAGGTTTTATTTCTGATGAAGAGCGGAAAAAGCTTTTTAAAGTTGCTGACATTGCAGTTTTTCCAAGTTTGTATGAGCCATTTGGCATTGTTGCTTTAGAAGCAATGGCAGCAGGATGTAGCACGGTTGTGTCTGACATTGGAGGTTTTGCTGAGATAATCAAACATGGAGAAAATGGGCTTACCTTTTTCTGTGGAAATTCAAACTCACTTGCAGACATGATTTTATCGTTGCTAAATGACGAAAGCTTGCGCAAAAAACTTGCTGAAAAAGGATTTGAAGATGCAAAAGAGATTTTTTCGTGGGATAGGATTGTAGAGAGGCTAAGAGAGGTATATGCTGGCATAATTGATGAGAGTAAAAAGATGGAGTGGTTTTGTGAAAAAGCATGAATAAAAGGTGTTTAGTGAGGCTAAAGGAGGTCACAACGGTTGAAAATAACAATGCAAAAAGGTATAATTTTGACTAGGTGATATTGAATGTTGCTAAGTGTGCAAAAAGTTAAAGAGATATATGGTATCAGCCGAAGAACACTAATAAACTGGGAGAAGGAAGGGTTAATAACACCTCTCAGGCTACCTATGGGAAGGAGAAGGTATAAAAAAGAAGACATAGAAAAACTACTTGGCATGATAGAGGAAAAACCAAAACCAACCGTTGTTTTGTATGCAAGAGTCTCCACTAAAAAGCAAGAAGAGTACCTTAAAAACCAAATTAGAAGACTTGAAGAATATGCCAAGTTGCAAGGTTGGCAGTATGAAGTTATATCTGAAATAGCCAGCGGAGTGAATGAAAACAGGAGAGGACTATTAAAACTTTTGAACAAAATCAAAAGAGGGGAAGTTGCAAGAGTTGTAATAGAGTATCCTGACAGACTTGCAAGGTTTGGATTTGAATATCTTAAGTTTTTCATGGAGAGTTTTGGGGTAGAACTTGTAGTGTTAAATGGCAGAGAAAACGAAGAAGATATTAACAGAGAACTGGCAGAGGACTTAATAGGCGATAGTAACATTTTTTGCAGCGAGGATTTATGGACAAAGAGGTGCTAAAAGACATGGTAACAGTTCAGGCGAAGCTAATTTTTGACAGCAGCGAAGATAGGCAAAAGGTATTAGACCTTATGAGAAGATGGTCGTCCTGTATGAGGTATGCATACAAGAGGTTACTGGAAGGGCATAAAAGGAATGAACTCAAAAGAGAGCTGCAAGGAATTTTCAATCTTAATTCCCGATACGTTGATGATGCAATAATGAAAGCAAACAGTGTTTTAGACTCATGCAAAGAAAGAGGAGAAAATCCTGAAAAGGTCATTTTTGGTGGTAGGCAACTTTTTGAAAAACTAAAGAGGCGACACATAAACGGCAATGTATATAGGAAACTTCAACGAGAGTGGCAGGAGAAAAGGAAGGGGAATCTGTACTCAAGAGGAGACAGGAGCAAGAAGGGGAATCTCAATACAAGGATTGAGACAGGTGAAGATTGTACAAGACTTAGAATCAACGTGGGAGAAAGGGAGTATGTATGTGCGAGGATACAGTCCGGATGGAAGATAAAAGATGGAACGTATATTGATAGGAATCAACTTCTTGAGGTGATAAGTATTTCCGGGCAGCCCTACTCTGTCCAGCTGAAACTTAAAAGTGGTGTAGTATATGCCTACTTTGTTATTGAAGAAGTTTTTCCACAGCCTGCGATAACGAGAGCGAATGGGGTTATAGGGATAGACACTAACGCATATCCAAAGAATGTTGCATGGGTAGAAACAGATGAGCACGGAGAGTTTCTGGGATATGGCAGAATACCACTTGAGAAGCTTGAGAGTGGGAGCTCAAGCAAGAGAGAGTATTACAGGTGGCAGTATGCACACATGATAGTACAAATGGCGAAAGAGAAGCAAAAAGCTATAGTGATTGAGAGTCTCAGCATACAGGACAGAGGCAGAAGAGGAGACTTTTCAGGCAGAAAATCAAGACGGATAAGGCACTATTTTGGGTACAGGTCACTTTTGGAGAAGGTAAAACTTCTGGCAAAGCGAGAAGGGATAGAGGTTATAGAAGTAGACCCGGCGTATACTTCTGTGATAGGGATGTTAAAGTATGCACCGCAGTTTATGGTGAGCAAGGATATTGCGGCAGCGTATGTAATAGCGCGAAGAGGACTTGGCTTGAGAGAGAGGATACCGCACAACTACATGCTACTCCTCAGTAGGCTTGATGTAAACAACCTGGAAGAGCTAAAAGAGTATGTAAGGAAGGTAGTCAAGAACAAACATCTGAGGAGAAAGCAACTCAGAGAGATAGATAGGGTGATAGGGATTTTACAAAGCTCTGGGAGTGAGCCAGGGAGGCTATTCGTGCCTCTGGATGGAACAAGTGCAGGTAGTCGTGGCAAAAACCACAATCCCTGGCGAGTTCTCAGGGTAGCGGTGGTAACGCCACTCTCCCCTGACAGAGTCCTGCGTGATATATCTGTCCTGAAATCGCTTTTGATTTCAGGGCAAGTGGGGAAGACCTGGAAGGGCGCGAGTTCCTGTTTCTTGGGACAGGGGCTATGGCTTTCCCAAATACCGCCTGCTGGGGCTGGGAAAGCCTGAAAGGCGGACTACAAATACCCCAGCCACCAAACTCGTGCTAATGTGCACAGTTTGGTTGACCAGGTTAAAAGGTTATGAAAGGTATTATAATGGCAGGAGGTGCGGGGACAAGGCTAAGACCTTTGACAGTTTCCTTGCCAAAGCCAATGATTCCTTTTTTTGGGAGACCTGTTATGGAGTATGCTGTAGAGCTTTTAAAGCGCCACGGAATTTATGAAATTGGGACAACCCTTCAGTATCATCCAGATAAAATAATGAATTACTTTGAAGATGGCAGCAAATTTGGCGTAAAGATGCAACATTTTGTTGAAGACAGGCCTCTTGGCACTGCAGGTTCTGTCAAAAATGCAAAGTCGTTTTTAGATGAGACTTTTGTTGTCTTGAGCGGGGATGGGATTACAAATGCTGATTTGTCTGCTGCAATCAAGTTTCACAAGGAAAAAAAGAGCAAGGTCACAATTCTTCTAAAAGAGGTTGAGATACCAATAGAGTATGGTATTGTCTTGACAGATGAAGAGGGGAGAATCAGAAGGTTTTTTGAAAAGCCTTCGTGGAGTGAGGTATTTTCAAACTTAGCTAACACAGGGATATACATTATTGAACCGGAGATTTTGGATTATATAGAAGATGGAAAGCCATTTGACTTTAGCAAAGACCTATTTCCAAAACTCTTAAGTGGGAATGTGCCAATGTACGGGTATAAAATGGAAGGGTATTGGTGTGATATTGGTGATATTGGCAGTTATATAAAAGCACATAAGGATATATTTAAACTTGGTGGAATTTTAGACCTTGATTTGGCAAGCTCATGGATTGGAAATAATTGTAATATCTCTAATTCTGTTAAATTTATGGGAAAGGTTTTTGTTGGTTGTGAATGTGAGATTGAAGATGATGTTGAAATAGGCGAATTTACTGTAATTGGTGATGGAGTAAAGATAGAAAAAGGAACCAAATTAGAAAGGGCAATTGTATGGAATGGGAGTTATATTGGCAAAAACTGTGAGTTAAAAGGATGTGTTATATGTAACAAGTCAGTTTTAAAAGACTATGTCAGGGTCAATGAAAAGGCAGTTGTTGGTGAGAAAAATCTATTAAAAGATTTTGTTGAGGTTAAGGCTGAAGCTAAAATATGGCCAGAAAAGGTTGTTGAAGCAAATACTGTTATAGATGAGAATATATACTGGGGTACTGAGGTGATAAAGAGTGTATTTTGGATAAGAGGCATCACAGGAGATTTCAATTTAGAAGTTACGCCCCAGTTTGCGATAAAACTTGGAAATTCTCTTGGTTCTGTGTTTGACAAAAACGCCCGGATACTCATTGGCGATGACTATACAGAAAAGAGCAGTGTTATAAGAAAGGCAATTGAGACAGGATGCCAGATAACAGGTGCAAGACTTTACAGAACAAGAGGAATTATTCTGCCGATATTTAGATATATTGTTCAGGACTATTATGATGCAGGTGTTTATGTGCGAACACGAGGCAACAGCATAAGAATTGAGATATTTGACCAAAACGGAATAAATATTGACAAGGGCTTAGAAAGAAAGATTGAAAATCTGTTTGTGACATGTGATTTTAGAACATCGTCAACAATTCATTTTGTAAATGAGCTTGTATCATCTCCCTTAGAGATGTACTTTAACAGGCTTGAGACGACTTTTGATGTAAACAAGCTCAGGAATAAAAAAATATGCATTCTTTCAGAGGACAAAGAGATAATTTCACTATTTGACAAGATTTGCTCCCGCTATCACATAAAAGCTACTTTAATTTCTGGTGGGTCAAAACATTGTGTTGAGAACCTAAAAGGATTGTGTTTGCAAAGCGAGTATAATGCAGGATTTTTGATTGACAGACAAGGCGAGCATTTTATAATGATTATGAGTGATTGTACAGTCTATGGCGAAAAGTTAAAGATGCTCCTTGCATGGCTTGAGATGAAAAAATTCAAAAATGACCGCATTATCTTGCCAGAATTTTTCAAGTCGTTTATGAGTGATGTTGAAAAGCTTGTAGATTTTCCAATCAAATTTACTGGGAATGAGATAAGAGAGTATATGAAAGAGGTTCTTGATACCAAGATTAATTATTTCTTCTACTATGATGCGATCTCTTCAATTCTTTTGATTTTAGAATGGCTTCTTGATGTTAAAGAAATGATAGATAGAGTAAAGAAATTAGAGGCAGCAGTGATTTGAATTGAATTAAAATGAAAGGCAAAGGGAAGTTAGTTTCTTTAAAACCTCCCTTTTGTTTTTTATGAGTGATAATGAGGAGGTACCGAAAATTGAACAAACTTCCAAGATACAAAGGATTCAACCTACTTGGGCTTTTTGTTCCTAATATGAGCTATGGCTTTTTTGAAGACGATTTTAAGTGGATGGAAGAGTGGGGATTCAATTTTGCAAGAATACCTATGAACTACAGGAACTGGTATGTAGAAGAAAGGCCTGAAATTAAAGAAGAAGTTTTGGAGATAATAGACAAAGTAGTTGTCTGGGGTCAAAAGTACGGTATTCATATTTGTTTGAACATTCACGGTGCGCCCGGATATTGTGTAAATGAGAAAACTAAGGAAGGCTATAATCTGTGGAAAGACAAAGAACCTCTTGAACTATTTGTATCATACTGGCAGACTTTTGCCAAAAGGTATAAAGGGATATCTTCAAAACATTTGAGTTTTAACCTTATAAATGAACCAAGACAGTATTCAAAAGAGGAGATGACAAAAGAGGATTTTATAAGAGTCATGACGTATACAATTGAAAAGATAAGAGAGATTGATAAAGAGAGGCTTATTATAATTGACGGTGTTGACTATGGCAATGAACCTGTTTTTGAGCTCACAAGTTTAGGTGTTGCACAAGCTTGCAGGGCATACATTCCTTTTGAGCTGACACACTACAAGGCAGAGTGGGTTGAGGGAAGTGACAAATTTTCTGAGCCTTCATGGCCGCTTGTGCGTGATAATGGTGAGGTTATTGACAGGGAATATTTAAGAAGACATTATGAGAAGTGGACAAAACTATTTGATTATGGAGTTGGAGTTATCTGCGGCGAAGGTGGAGCTTATAAGTACACATCTCATGATGTTGTTTTAAGATGGCTATCTGATGTTTTGGATGTTTTAAAAGAGTTTGGTATTGGCATTGCGCTTTGGAATTTGAGAGGACCGTTTGGAATAATTGACTCTGGAAGAAAAGATGTGCAATATGAAGACTTTTACGGTCACAAGCTTGACAGAAAGCTTCTTGAGCTTTTGATGAGATTTTAGCAAGGTTTGTTTATGAGGCACTTTGTCATAAAAGTCTTGTCCAGTTTTGTGGTATTGCACAATGGTAAGATTGATGAATTGGTAATATAATTGATGATATAACACCTGTTTTGCTCAAATAGAAGAAAGGAACATCTACTTTGGTTAAACGAAAAATATACATAAGATGGGCACTTGTCTTTATATGGATGGCTGTGATTTTTTACTTTTCATCCCAAGAAGGAGCTATTTCGCACCAAAAGAGCTTTTCAATTGCACTTTTTATTGAAAGGATAATTGAAGCCTTAGCAGAAAAAGACATTATAACAGCTGTAAACAGAAAAGGTTTTGAGTTTTTAATAAGAAAGATTGCGCATGTTACAGAGTACTTTATCTTATGTATGCTGTTTTATCGAGCTTTTTTTGAGACAAATAAAAGTTCAAAAAAATCTGCCATATTAAGTGGTATTTTTTCGGTCCTTTATGCTGTTTCAGACGAGTTTCATCAGGTATTTGTCTTTGGCAGAGGTCCAAGCCCTGTTGACGTGATGATTGACTCAATAGGGATATTTGGGTATTTGGGGATAAGAAGTATGAAAGGTAAATTAAATAAAACTATGAAGATGAATTGTGATGAAAATAAAGGAGAAGGCTTATAAAAAGTTGTTATTTAAGATACATTACGCCTCTGGTTTGTGGGAAATTACAAAATCAGGGGCGATTTTTTATACCTTTTGGCTGGGTGATAATTAGATTTGTATCGAATTTGTTTTTTCAAATCGTTGGATATGATTTTAAAGAAACTACATTTCTCATTTTAAACGGTCCTTAAAAATACAACGGTATGATTTAAAAAATGTATTGACAATATTGCAGTATTAGTGTATTATTTAATTAACACACTAACACATGGAGGAATTATATTGCTAAAATTTGACCCTAACATTCCAGTGTACTTACAGATAATGGAGTTTTTAAAAAAGAGAATTGCCAGTGGAAATTTGCGGCCGGGGGAAAAACTTTCATCTGTCAGGGAGATGGCGCAGATGTTTAGTGTAAATCCCAATACAATTCAAAGGGTTCTTCAGGAATTAGAAAGGGAGAATCTTATTTTCACAGAAAGAGGAATTGGAAACTTTGTGACAAAGGATGAGAGAGTAATAGCTAAGATGAGAGAAGAAATGGCTGCAAAAATGATAGAGGATTTTATTAAGTCAATGAATGATATTGGTTTTTCAGATAAAGAAATTATACAGCTTCTTGAAAAAAAGATTAAGAAAGAGGGGTAGAATAAAAAATGCTTCTTGAAGTTAAAAACGTAACAAAATGGTATGGTTCAAGAAAGAAAGTAGCTTTGGAAAATGTTAGCTTTTCCTTGGATAAAGGTAAAATTGTGGGACTGATAGGCGAAAATGGAGCAGGAAAAACCACTCTTTTAAAACTCATTGCTGGGTTTGTTCAGCCAAGTACTGGAGAGATTTTAATTGAAGGCAAGAAGGTTGGGCTTTTGACAAGAAGGTTTGTTGCTTTTTTACCTGATACAATTATGTTTGAGAAGTGGATGAGAGTAAGTGATGCCATTGAGTTTTTTAAAGATTTTTATGATGATTTTGACAACTCAAAAGCATTTAAATTGCTGGAGAAGTTAAAAGTTAATCCCAAGGAGAAGATACATCAGTTATCAAGAGGAAATATAGAAAAATTTTCCATTGCAATGCTCTTTTCCAGAGACGCAAAACTATATCTTTTAGATGAACCTTTAGCGTATGTTGACCCTGTTTCAAGAGATTTTGTCTTTGAGATGATATTACAAAATATATCAGAAGAAAAAAGCATCATAATTTCAACTAACATCATATCTGAAATTGAACACATATTTGATGAAGTTATATTCTTAAATAATGGGAAAATACTTTATTATGGCTCAACCGAAAGAATAAGAGAAGAAAAGGGACTTTCGATAAACCAGTTTTTCAAAGAGGTGCTCAAAGATGAAAATATTTAAATTGATAAAATACCAGATGATAGATCAAAAATTTTTTTACATTATATTTTTTATTGTTTTAAACATAGTTGTATTTTATTTCTATCGCTATGGGGGAAAACTTACTCTAAATAATAATCCAGGTGTTGAAAGTTTTCTTGCAGGAGTTTCATTTTCTTACTTGCTTGCAACGCTATCATTATTAGTACTTCACATAGTTATGTATTTTAAGCTTCTGTCAAGAGGGAAAAAGTATTTGATTTTTGGTTCTCCTTATGCAAGTGCAGCCAATGTCTATTTTGCAAGACTGATTAATTTTGTTTTAGACATAATGCTTACAAAAGCTTATCTATTATTGCTTTTATTTGCAATGAGTATGGTAGATGAAAAACTTTACGGCAAATATTGGTGGTGGATTTTATACTTAAACAAAAATTTAGATTTTAAAACTAATTGTGGAATTGTTCTGATAGATTTATCATTTATTCTTATGCTAAGTCTTTGGATGCATATTTGTATGATATATAAGTGTTGGAGTAACAGACATTTTTATAATGCTGTAGATACTGCTGTGGACATAATTGCGCTTTTTTTGTTTTTGGTACAGGGTTTTGCCAGTGGTGGACCAATTAATATACTTCAAAAGGTTAATCTTTCTACTTTTCTGCTAAATTTTATAGTTATAGCAATTACGCTAATAGCGATTGTTCTTTTTGCTATAACTTCCATTTCACGCATGAAAACTAAAATGGATTTGTAAAAGAAAGGGTGGTAAAAGTGTTTTTGAGATTTCTGAAGTATGAGATTAAAAGAAGAAAGGGGATAACTGCTTACTGGGTGGTTTTAGGCTGTGTTGCTGCACTCTTTGGCAGCAATTATTTTGATAATCAAAAAGGTACTATGGTAATAGCTTTATTCCTTTCTTTTTTGACAACGTTTATCTACACCTTGGTTGAATACTCTTCGGTTTTCAGGTCAGGTCATGGTTATTTGATATTTGGGTCTCCTAAGCTTAAAGGAATGCACATAGTTTTTGGAAGAATGCTAATAATTTTACTGGACATCTTATTATATTTGGTGTCATTTACAATTATTGAAGTTTTTTTAAATATAGTTTTTCGTCAAACTTTTCACAGCTTTTTAATACGAGATACGGCAAGCTTATTGCTAAAAGTATTTACTTCCTTTAGAGCTTTTCGTGCTTTTTTACTATTTGCTGCCTTATTCTTATTATCATACTTATTCATTTTCATGATAATAACATTTTCTAATACAATTTTTAAAAGATTAAATATATGGCTCAGCCGATTAGTTACTATCGTTATGGTGGCAGTTGCACCAGGGATTTTAATCTACTCAATGTCAAATCCTTTTATTGATGTGCTGCTTTTTCCTCAGTTCGAAGATTATAAAGCTTTGAATGGTAGTTATTTGTTTTGGACAGTAAGTGGAATACACATATTGGTAATAGCGGTTATTCTCTTGGCTTGTGCCAAGGTAATTGATAAGCACTTAAATTTATAAAATAAATAGGAAGTGGAGGTGTATTTAGAAAATGTCAAAAGCAGTTGAGGTCATTTCTGTTTACAAAAGATTTGGGAAAAAAGAAGTGATAAAAGGAGTTTCTTTTGATATTGATGAGGGTGAAACTGTAGGCTTTGTGGGGCCAAATGGAGCTGGCAAGACAACAACAATTAAAATGATGACAGGGCTTATACGACCAACAGATGGCCAAATCAAGATTTTTGGGCATGATGTTGTTAAAGAGCCTTTAAATGCAATGAGGTATGTAGGCTGTATCGTTGAAAAACCAGAGGTTTATGAATTTTTAACCGGTTTTGAGAACATGGCTCAAATTGCGCGAATTTATAGAATTGGTAAGGAAAAGATTTATGAAGCAGCTAAATTTGTGGGAATTGATTATGCTTTGAAACAAAAGGCTAAAAAATATTCACTTGGCATGAAACAGAGACTGGCATTGGCAATGGCAATTTTGACAGAACCAAAACTTCTTATCTTAGATGAGCCAACAAACGGTCTTGACCCTTCAGGAATAATTGAGCTAAGGAAGCTATTGAGAAGTCTTTCGAAAAACAAGAAGACAACCATTTTTATCTCATCCCACAACCTTAATGAAATAGAAGAAATCTGTGAGAAAGTGATATTTATTAAAGATGGGAAAATTGAGATGGTAAAGGAGTTAGCGCAGAAAGAAGAAAATGGATGCAAGAGATTTGTTGTTGTTTTGAACCCGGATAATTTAGAAGTTTCACAAATTACCAAGATTATTGAGAAGTTTAATCAGGTAAAAGTAGTGAGTACTGATGGCGACAAAATTGAGGTGGAGCTTCTGGGAGATAAAAAGATGGATTTTCTCAATTTTTTGTTTCAAAATAATGTGTCTGTTCGTGATTTTTATGAAAAGACTGAGAATTTGGAAAGTGTGTATTTAAAAATTTATAGTGGTGAGGTGTTGAGCAATGAAAGATCTTATTAAGAATGAAATTATAAAAATGTTTTACAGAAAAAAAATACTAATTGGACTTGCTGTTATTTTAATTTTCTCTGTTGTAGGTGTATGGGGTACAATTGCAATTATAAAGGCAACATCTCCTGAAAATGAGATAAAAATTACACAGCAAAAGATAGCTAATTTAAAAAAAGAGAGAATGAAAACAAAAGACCCTATCAAAAAGCAAAAGATAGATGAGCAAATATTACAAAGTCAGGCTTATATAGATAATTTAAAAATCTCTATGAAATCAACAGACTGGAAAAAAGATGTTAAAAATCAACTGGATAAGCTCAAAAAATCAATGAAAGAAGCTACTGATTTGAGTTTGCTGGATTCAAAAGAATACTATAGGGAGCAAATATTAGAGTATGAATACTGTTTAAAGAAAAGCATAAAACCTTATACTTTGTGGCAAATCAATAACTGGACGGTTATGAACATATTTTTAGGATTGATAATTTTTCTTCTACCGTTTATAGTTTTTATCTTTGCTTCAGACATTGTGTCAAATGAAATATCTCAAAAAACAATAAGTTTATTAGTGACAAGACCCATAAGCAGATTTAAAATAGCTCTTTCCAAGTTTATTTCTGCAACTATTGTGTGTTCAGCGCTTGTGATAATTTCAGAAATTTTGGTGTTTATAATAACAGGATTATTATATGGTTTTATAGATTTAAAATATCCGATTACTGTTGGCACAAGATACAGAAAACACGGTTTAGAGTTGATACCAATATATGGTAGTACTTATATAGTGCCATTAGGAAAATTCTTGATATATGCATTGCTTTTACAGCTCTTAATCATAACTGCTTGCTGTGCGCTTAGCTTTTTTATTTCAGCAATTAGCAAAAGCAATTCAACTGCAAATACTTTGAGCTTCTTGATGGTATACGGTATATATTTTATAGTCTCTCCTATTTCACAAGCAGTTTCTAAAATAAATTTTTTAAAAGCAATTTTACTTTACACCTATCTAAACCCATTAGATATTTTAGAAAATAATATTGCAACAAATGTTATGGTATCTATAATGACACCATTTGTAAGCATTTTGGTTTTATTTGGATATATTGTTATATTTTTGTCAACTTCGTTGAAAATATTCAACAAAAAAGATTTACTTGTTTAATACCTTTAAAGCATATAAATAGCTGTTTATCTATTTTACCCTCCCTTTTGGACAAAAAGTTTATGCTCAAACTCCAAAAGGGAGGTTCTACTTTATCTTTACCATTTATTTCTAAACACAATCCACATAAGAAAACTTCCGATAAGAAAAATTCCTATTCCTAAAACTGCTCTTGTCCTGTCAATTCTCTCATCTATTTTATACCCTCTTTTTACAATCTCAACCTTTTGTGCGTGTAAGTCCAAATCACCGCCGTGTTCTTTGCAAGCTCTATTAAAAATGCCTTTTACATAAACAATATCTCCTTTTACTCGGTATCTTCCCAAATATTTTATTTTCTTTGCATCTTCATATCTCATAAAAATTCCGATGGCATTTTGACCATCATGAATATTGACCCACGCAAAATCTCCTCTTTTCATTATCTCGCCAATCGCTTCGCCTTGAAACTCAACAACTTTGCCATCATATTTAAAAGCGTTGTTAATGAGAGTGTTGCTATCAATGGGTTTTGCAGATGCAGTTTCTTGAAGGAGCTTTATCAAAAATCCAATAAGAATTATAACTAACACAATCCAAGATTTTCTCATCATCTTCTTTTCTATCCTTCCCTTGCTTCTTTAAATAAGAATGCAAAAAGAGCTATTACAGACATAAACTCAAGCCTTCCCACCCACATCATAAAAATGTAAATCACTTTTAAACCATCTGGCATGGAAGGTTGGGTAATCCCGCTTGAGAGTCCAACATTGCCAAGCGCTGAGGCAGACTCAAACATTGCCTGTTTTAGAGGATATCCATAAAAAGTGCCAGCCAAAGTGCCAATAGTAAATGTTACAATGTACAAAAGGACAATGATAGATGCATTTCTCACATGCCTGTCTTGTAAAGCCACCTCTTTTAAATGATGAAATTTCTCAACAACAACAGCAGAATCTGGCCGAATCATTTTTTTAATATCATTCACAAGAGCATTGGCTAAAATTGCAATTCTGAGTGCTTTAATACCACCTGCAGTTGAGCACACAGACCCACCTGCAAGCATTGCTATTACAATGAGTATAATAGCAGCATCTGACCACTCATAGAAAAACTGCTGTGAATAAAGTGTTGCAAAACCTGTGCCTGTGTGAGCAGATACAAAGTGGTAAAACACCTTTCTAAAAGCAATAATTGGTGTTGAATAAACTGCCTTGAGAGCAATTATTCCTAAAACGCTTAGGGATGTTATTGTCACAAACAAGCTTTTTATCTCAGCATTTCTGATTCCTTCTTTGTAATTTCCGCTCAGAATAAAATAGTGCAGAGCAAAGTTTATTGTTCCCAAGAGCATTATCATCATACTAATAATTTCATATGATGTGCTATGAAAATACATTGCATTTTGAGATTGAGGTGCAAACCCGGCTGTGTCCCAGCCGCCCAAAAACATCCAAAGACCCCTGAAAAATGCCATATCCAGTGGCAAGCCAATTAAAACCCCGGTTATTGTAAGTGCCGTTGTGCCCAGAACCAAATACAAAAGGCTTACAAACCAGATTATTCTTGCAGTGTGAATGACATTTGGGAAGATTTGCTCATCTCTTGCCTCGCCCATGTAAACTTTTAAAAGCCCGCGCATACCGGAGGCTAAAAAGCTCAAGGTCATGAGCACCATGCCTTGTCCGCCAATATATGTGATTAAGTGTCGCCACATATTAAGCCCCATTGGTGCATGGTCAAGGTCCTGGATCAAAACAAGGCCGGTTGTTGTATATCCACTCATCACTTCAAAAAATGCATCTAAATACGAAGCAAAATGACCTGAGAGATAAGGTGGTATGGCTGAAATCAATCCACCCAGTGCCCATGTTAGCCCTACCATGCTCATTCCTGCGCCCCATGAAAACCTCTGGTCTTTTGTGTCTCTTCCGATGAAAATAAAAATAAAACTCAACACAAAAAATAGTCCTGTACCAATCATTAAATTAAAAGCCATATTCCATTCTTTGTATAACAAAGATGTAATAACTGCAATTATCTCAACAAGCCCAATTGCACTCAGTGTCTTTCCTGTCATGTAAAGGACATGTCTTAGCTCTATATGGTCGCTTTTGAAAACAGACTTGTCCATCGCTTGTTTATCTCCTCACTTTTTAAGCTTCAAAGTATCAAGTAAACTAACAGTGAGCCAATGAAACCAACTGCGATAAATCCCAATACAAGGCCAATTTCTGTCAAGACACCTAATGTAATTTTTTTGATATCTCTTTTCTTTTTCAATTCTTCGTCACCTCATTATTTTGAAGAAATAAGCTTTTTAAATTGGTCCCTATCCCTTTCATTGATGATGACCAAAAGAGTATCTCCAGGGAGAATTACACTGTCACCAGAGGGTACAAATGTTTCATTTTCCCTTATTATTGCGCCGATGATGCTCTCTTTTGGGAATGGCACCTCTGCAATCTTTTTGTATGCAGCAGGTGAATTTTTCTGCACAACTGTCTGGAACACTATGATTTCACCATTTTTGAGTGTTGCAAGAACAGATAAAGGCTCTATCTCCACTTCATGCTCTATAATCTTTGCAATGATATCTGTTGATGATATAACATTGTCCACTCCAAGCCGCTTCATTACATTGATATTTTTTGGATTGTTGGCCCTTGCAATTGTTCTTTTGACCTCAAACACTCTTTTTGCAAGCTGACACGCTATTAGGTTGTCTTCATCCTTTCCTGTGACGGCAATAAAAAAGTCACACTTATGAACCTTTGCATCAGAAAGTGTATCCAAAGATGTGCCGTCTCCTTCTATCGCAGTTACATTTGAAAACTCTTCAGCAACTTTTCTGCAAAGCTCTGGCTGCTCCTCAATCACAGTTATGTGATATTTTCCGCTTTCGACCAAGAGCTTTGTCAAAAAATATCCTACCTTTCCACCACCAACAATGACAACTCTCATTGATTCACCTTCTTCTCAGCAATTACCATAATATCATTTTCCTGGAGTTTTATGTTCTTATTCTTAAAGTAAAAATGTTCATTTCGGATTATACCAAAAAGATAACAGTTTTCAGGCAAAACTATCTTATCTAAGCCTTTTCCCACATCATCTCTTTTTGGTGTGACATATTTGAAAAACACATCATCTTTGCCAAACCTGTGCTTATGACGAATCTCACGTGAAAGCAAGATTGATTTGATGTACTCAACAACCAAGGTTGTTGGACAGATTGTCTCAAGGCCAAGCGAGTGGAAAATATCTTCCCGCAGCGGATCATAAATTCTTGCAATCACTTTTGGAACTTGATAAATCTCTTCTGCTATCTGGGCTGTCATAATATTTGTACTATCATCAGGTGTTACTGCTGCCAGTGCATCTGCTCTTTCAATCCCTGCCTGTTTTAGCACATCCTCGTCAATCACAACACCCTGAATTTTCATGCCATTAAAGTCAGGGCCAAGCCGTTCAAAGTTTTTAGCATCAGAGTCTATGACAACAACATCATGTCCTTCATCAGAAAGCGACTTTGCTAAAGTGGACCCGACCTTCCCGCACCCAACCACTATGATATACAATTTTTTGCCCCTCCACCCAAATTATTAGTCTATAAAATTCATAGATTAAATTATATTCCTTTTACAATAGACTAACAAGAGGGTTTTTGGTACAATAAAATAATAAGTTCAAATTTCAAAATCAAAACATTAGGGAGAGACTGAAGTTGAAAAAGAAAGCTTGCTGCGGGGTCGCTTTATTAATTATCTTTGTTTTTCTTTCAGTTAATATATTACCCACATTTTCGCAAACTCAAATCCCACAGTGGATAAGAATAGGAATATACTATGCTGACAAGTATGGTAGCTCAAGGCCTGTGGTTGAAACAAAAATCTATGCAAAAGGCGGACTTTACATAGGAATTTCTGATGATAAAAACTTTATCACAGTTGCCAATACTCAGAAAGATACTTTAATTGTTTCAAAGGACGTATACAAAAAAGATGGCAAAGAAGGAGCAAACATACACATTGCAGTAGGCAGGTATATATCCTATGCTACTGCAAAGAATGCTCTAAAAGACTATTTGGGTGCATATAAAGATGCTTTTGTGGGTTATATAAACAATGGATACTCTGTGCTAATTGGCAGTTTTAGCAATCTTCAGGAGGCTAAAAAGCTCCAATCAAAACTTAAAAGGGCAACCCTTTATTCCTCTGAAACAATGGTGCTTGTGAAGGATGAAAAAGGAAAAGTTCTTTTTGCTTTTGATGGGCAAAACAGTAAATTTTTAATGCTCATTCCACAACAGGAAAATGGTATAGAGAGGATAAAAGTTGACAACAGGTGGTATCGAGGAAGAGTTGAGTTTAAGCGCATAAAGGGCAGTGATATGACTGTTATAAACGTCTCAAAATTGGAAGAGTACTTATATGGTGTTATAAGGATGGAGATAGATCCGTTTTGGAACATTGAAGCTGTAAAAGCGTTTGCAGTTATTGCAAGGACATATGCTGTGAGGAATTTAAACAGACATGGCGCTTTAGGGTTTGACCTGTGCCCTACAGACCATTGCCAGGTGTATGGTGGGGCGGTTGATGGCACGTACGGTGAAAAGAGGGCAATTTTGGCTGTTGACGCAACAAGAGGCGAGATAATAACATATAAAGGCAAACCAATTGATGCTGTGTACTTTTCATCAACAGGTGGGATTCCAACAGAAGATTCTGAAAATGTGTGGATGTATCCTGTTGAGTATTTGAGGTCTGTTGATAACTCAAAAGAGGCGAAAAATTCAAAGTCATCATGGACCTTCCAGTTTACCAGAGATGAGATAAAAAACATGCTGAAGAAGAAAAATATTGATGTAGGGGATATATTGGATATAAAAGTCTTAGAGTATACAAAGGCTGGAAGGGTATTAAGGCTCAAAATTGTTGGAACAGCTGGTGAGTACGAGTGCCAGAAAGAAGCAACAAGGCTTTTGTTTGGACTTTATAGCCAGGCATATACAATCGTAACAGATGCAGATGTCAATGTTGTAGATGAAAATGGCAAGGTAAAGCGAACAAGGATTAGTAATAGTAAAGTTCTTGCCGAAAATGGTGAAAGTATATTAAATGGGAAAGTAAACACTGGGCAGACTGTTGATAGCAGTATTTATTCTTCTGCAAAGAACGATGTTATTTCAGCTGTATATGATGCTATTTATTCAGGTGGTGAAACAAGCTCAAACTCTGGGGCAGGCGGCAGCGTATCAGCAACTTCTACAGTAAAGGTTGTAAAAGAAGATGGTACAGTGGAAGAGGTACCAATCATTCCTACAACGTACACGTTCAACGGCAAAGGTTGGGGACATGGAGTTGGTATGAGCCAGTGGGGTGCAAAAGGCCTTGCTGACAGTGGGTATAACTATAAACAGATTATAAAACACTATTACACAGGGGTTGAAATTGAGAAAAGATGAAAAAGTGGAAACTCAGCGACTTTCACTATGACCTGCCAGATGAGCTGATTGCACAAAAACCTGTGGAGCCGCGTGACAGCTCAAGACTTATGGTTATTTTACCTGACGGTACAATCGAGCACAGAATTTTCCGCGACATAGTTGAATATTTAAATGAGGGTGATTGTCTTGTTCTAAATAACTCAAAGGTCATACCTGCAAGGCTAATTGGGCAAAGAGAGGACACTGGGAGTTTTATAGAATTTTTGCTTGTAAAAAGGCTTGATATAAACACATGGGAGGTAATGACACGGCCGGGCAAAAAGGCGCGCAAAGGAAGAAAGTTTGTGTTTGGCAATGGAGAGCTCAAAGCCGAGGTTTTGCATGTAAACCAGGAAGAAGGCACAAGGATTGTGAGGTTCTATTATGAAGGGGTGTTTGAAGAGGTTTTAGAAAAGCTTGGCAAGATTCCTCTTCCACCATATATAAAAGAGGAGCTTGATGACCTCTCAAGGTACCAGACAGTGTACAGCAAAGTGCCGGGGTCTGCTGCAGCACCGACTGCAGGTCTTCACTTTACAGAAGAGCTCCTTAGCAAAATATCAAAAAAGGGTGTTGAGATTTTGTATGTGACACTGCACGTTGGGCTTGGAACTTTTAAACCTGTAAAGGTTGAGAATATTGAAGAGCACAAGATGCACGAGGAGTACTATGAGATATCTGAAGATGTGGCAGAGAGAATAAACGAGGCAAAAAGACTTGGCAAAAGAGTAATTGCAGTTGGGACAACATCGTGCAGGGTTTTAGAGTCAGCAGCAGTTGAGAAGGGTGTTGTGAGGGCACAAAAAGGGTGGACAGATATCTTCATCTACCCAGGCTACGAGTTTAAAATTTTAGATGGACTTGTCACAAACTTTCATCTTCCAGATACAACCTTGATGATGCTTGTGTGTGCATTTGGTGGGTATGAGAGGATAATGAACGCATATAAAGTGGCTGTTGAGGAGCGTTATAGGTTTTTTAGTTTTGGAGATGCTATGTTGATACTCAAAAAATAAAATTTTCCAATTTACAATTGAAAATGGATAGGATATAATAATGTCAAATTAAGTGTGGAGGGTTTAATAACCATGGAAGAGATAAAGCAGATGATAGGGCTTGTGCTTGAAAAGGTGGACGGTGTTGCTGCTGCTGTTGAAGAAGTAAAACAAAGGCTTAGACAGGTAGAAGAGAGGCTTGACAGGGTAGAAGAGAGGCTTGACAGGGTAGAAGAAAGGCTTGACAAGGTTGAGCAAAGGCTTGATGCCCTTGAGAAAAGAGTTGATAGCTTAGAGCAGAGAGTTGAGAGATTAGAGCAGAAAGTGGATGTATTAGAACAAAGGGTTGACAGATTGGAAAAAGAGACAGCAAAGAACTCTGTTATGCTTGAAGACCTCAAGAGAAAACTTGAGCTTATGGCTGAGATTCAAGAGTCTTACATGCAGCAAAATGCACGAGAGCATGAAGAGCTCAAGAAATACATAGATGACAGAATCTCAATTGTTGAGCTTGCAGTAAGAAGACTTTCTGATGATTTCAGAACTCTAAAAGAAGATGTAAAAGAGCTGAAAGAGAAGAGAGTAAGCGTTGAAGTCTTTTATGAAATCCTTGGAAGACACGAGGTTGAGATAAGCAGGCTTAAAAAGGCTCTCCCTAGTGCAAGTTAAAAAGGCTAAAGCACCAGCTCTCATTGGCAGAAATTGCTTTGATTTTGTTTCAAGCTGCCAATGAGAGCTTTTTTGTTTTGGGTTTCTTTTTTGTGATATAATAAAATAAACTAAAAATTCCTATCAAGGATGAAACAATTGCCATGACACAATTTACAATACCTCTTCTTGCACAAATGAAACAGTTTAAATATCTCACTGAGCCAAATGCAGAAAGGTACAGGGCTATTATGAGGTTTTGCTTTTTAAATCACATGCAGTACAAAAACAGGCTGACAAAGGACGAGATATACAGCTTTTTAAAAACTCTTCCAAACTTTTCTGACTACACAGAAGAGATGTGCGAGCAAGACCTCAAAAGCCTTGTTGACTGGGGTAATCTCAAATCCACTCAAGATACCTCTAAAACAGCCACCTTGCAAGAGTTCAAAAACAAGAGGTTTTTGTACGAGCTTACCTCAATTGGACTTAGGATAGAAAGGTTTTTGTTTGAGCTTGAAAATTCACAGGAAACAAAAGCAGAGCTAAATCCAAAACACATAGAAAAGATATATGAGCTTTTGCTAAAGATTGATATTGTCTTAAAAGCCCCACAAGAACAGGCAGTTGATTGGTGGGATGAGCTAACAGGTGCATTTGAGGAGATAGAAAGAAGCTATACAGAGTACATTTCTATGCTGACATCCTCTGAATATGAAAGTCTAATGATAAAAGAAAAGTTTTTAGAATATAAATCAAAACTTGTACATTACCTTTACAATTTTCATGACATGTTCCAAGGTTATCTGCCAAGGATAAGGACTCTTTTTTTGAACCTGCCACAGTTCAAGGTGGATGAGCTTTTGATGTACATAATTCAGGCAGAAAAAGAACATCCCAAAAATATATTCAGAGATGGCGGCACAATAGAAGGGTATATCAAAAGCAGATGGCAGAATATAAAAGACTGGTTTGTCAGTCCAAACGGGCAGGCAGAAAGACTTCTTGAGCAGATTCAGCAGATAATTAGAAAGGTTTCAAGTTATGCAGCAAGGCTTTCAGAGTCCTCAACACTTAAAGTAAACAGGACAGAGGAGTATAAGCACTTAGCAAGACTGTTTTCAAATCTTGACATATCAGAGTGTCATAAGTTGTCTGCTGTTGTATTTGGTGTAATGTGTCCAAAATATATCACAGGCGACTTTCCAAGAGCCACCGAGTCAACAGCTATTAGCATTCTTGACCTTCCAAGTTTTAAAGTGCCTTTAAAATCACGAGGAAGATTAATTAGAGAGAAGATCAAAGTAGTTCCTGCAAGCGAGTTTTCTGAAGAAAAGAAGAAGAGGTTTGAAGAGTACAAAAAGAAGATTGAAGAAGAAAATGAGCTTTTGCAAAGCCTCCTTAAAGGGAACAAAATAGAGTTTGAAAGGCTTCCAAGGATTACACCAGAGGTCAGAAAAAGGCTTTTTGTGTGGCTGTCACGAGGACTTAGCAGCAAAGTGGCAAACACTGACTCTGGCAAAAAGTTTAGAGTCATAAGACCCCAAGATGATAAAAGGTGTATCTTAGAGTGCACTGATGGCAAGATGGACATGCCAGCGTATGTCCTTGAGTTTGTTGATGAGTAAACAAAAACTTTGCAAAGAAGGAAGAGTAAAAATATGGGTGATCTTTTGAAGCTTCTTGAAAATTTTTGGATATTGAAAGAAGAGGATAGTGAGACATTTTACAGGCTAAAAAATCTTGACAAAGAAACAAGAGAGTTTATTGCAAAAAACTTGGGTTTAAAATTTATAACAACCTCAAACATGGTAAAACTTGAAAAAGTGCCGCTTATGCCCAAAGAGTGTATGGGAGTACTTGATTTTGAACAGCCGCGAGACTATGCGTTTTTGTGCCTTGTCCTTGCCTTTTTAGAAGACAAAGGTCCAGAAGACCAGTTTTTGCTTTCCAACATCACAGAATATATCAGAATGAACTTTCCAGATGAAGAGATTGATTGGACGCTTTACTCAAACAGACGCTCCCTAATCAGAGTGCTTAAGTTTTGTGAAAAGATGAGGATGATAAGAATTGATGATGGGAACCAGGAAGAGTTTGCGGAAAATAGTGAGGCAGAGGTGCTTTACGAGTCGACAGGAATTTCGCGATATTTTATGAGAATATTTCCAAAGAGTATTACTGAGTACAGCAGCTGGCAGGAGATTTTAAATAGTGAATTTGAGTTTACAAATGGAATTTCACAGCCCATATCAGATATCAAAAGGATTAGGGCGTACAGAGGGCTTGTTGTTGATGGCAGTGTTAATTTTGAGAATGAGGATGAGCTTTTGTATATAAAACGTCAAAAGGTTAACATTACATCAGAGCTTGAAAAACATCTGCCAGAGGCAAGTTTTCATATATTCAAGTCTTTTGCATTTTTGGCTATTAGCGAGAATTATAAAAATACCTATCCTGACGATAGCAACCTATGCGACATTCTTCTTTTGGTTGCAAGCATGCTTTTATCAAAGATAGAAAAGGGTGAATACAGTCTTCACCCTACAAATGAAACCTTGGAGATTCACGTAACCTCTTTAAAGTCCATTTTGGAAGATGTGCAAAAACAGTACAAAAATTTTTGGAACAAAGAATGGCGAGAAAAAAGCCTTGAGAAAGTGTTTGACGAGTTTTTGAAGTTTTTGTATGAACTTGGATTTGCAAAACTGCAAGAAGACGGATTTGTTGTAATCTATCCAATATATCTTAAAGTGGTCGGCGAGTACCAAGTTTTAGATGAAGCTGAAGAGAGTATTTAAAAGAGTATTTAAAGAAAAAGCGTTTTGAAAAAAGAACAAGATGGAGGTTTTTTGATTCAAGATGAGCAAAGAACACAGGTGGGTGCTATCCCGAGCGGGTGTTTTTAACTACTGGTACTATGATGAGGAATATTTTGACTTTTACGAGGGCAGGATGTTGATTCGCGGCCCAAACGGTTCTGGAAAGTCTGTCACAATGCAGAGTTTCATAACCCTTCTTTTAGACGGCAACTATCATCCATCCAGGCTTGACTCTTTCGGGTCAAATGCAAGAAAGCTTGAGGACTATGTCTTAGGCGAGCAGGATATCTCAGGGAAGAATGAGTCAACAGCATACCTTTTTTTGGAGTTCAAAAAGGAAAACATATTTGTTTCAATAGGGATGGGTATGAGAGCAAAAAGAGGCTCAGGTGTTGATTGCTGGTATTTTGTCTTGACAGACAACAGAAGGTTTGGGATTGATATATTCTTCTATGAAAAGATAAGCGGACAGAAGATTCCACTCACAAGAAGAAAGTTTGAGAACCTGATTGGCAGTGGTGGCAAGGTCTTTACAAGCAGAAGAGATTATATGCAAGAGGTAAACAAGATCCTGTTTGGGTTTGAAAACGTGGAAGACTTTGAGAACTTGATAGATTTGATAATCCGTGTAAGAGCGCCAAAACTTTCAAGGGATATAAAGCCAGACAAGATATGCGGTATTTTGCAAGAATCGCTTCCTGCACTGTCAGAAAGTGACCTTCGCAGCCTTTCAGAGTCGATTGAAAACATGGACAAAATCCAGACAGAGCTTAAAAACTTAGAAATTATAAAATCTTGCCTTGAAAAGATAAAAAAAGCATATGATGAGTACAACAGGTTTTTGATGTACCAAAGAATCTCTCAGCTGATAGAATCACATAAAAAACTGACAAAAGCCACAAAAGAATATGAAATGCTCTCAGGTGACGTTCAAAAACTTACAGATATGGAATTAAAGCTGAGAAATAGTCTTGATAGTATTGAAAAGGAAGAACAGGCGCTGAAGTTTAGGCTTGAGAGTATAAAAGAAAGTGATATATTTAAGCTTCAGCAGAGGTATGTTGAGCTAAATGCTGAAATTGAAGATTTAGAAAATCAGAAAACTTTAAAACTTTCAAGTTTTAATGACCACATGCAAAGGCTCTCTCAGGCAGATGCTGACATCAAGCGTACAAAACACCAGCTTTTAAATTCTCAGAATCTGATAAAAGACTATATTCAGCAGAGCAAAAAGCTACTTGAAAGTTTGAATATGCAAAGGTTTTCGGATGTACTTGATATTTTTGAGAAAGGTGAGCAAAAAAGCTTAGACATTATTAAGAATGAACTGGCCAAATCAATAGCTGAGGTAGAAAAAGCTCTTAAAAATTATGATACGTTGCAAGATGTGCAAAAGGACTTAGATATTCAGCTAAGAAAACTTGACCATAGCAAAAATGAGCTTCAAAAGTACCAAGATGAGTTAAATCTTTTAATTCTTCAACTTGAAGATGCCAAAAATCTTCTAAAAAGCAAGATCAAGAGCTATTTTGACCAAAACCAGGTTTTAAAAGCAGAGTTTGATGATATAACTTTGATGTTTCAGCTGATAAACACAATATCGCAAAAAGGCGAGTATGAAGGTATAAAGAAGATTTTAAATGATGTGTATAGCAGACATTATTTGTCAATCTCAGATAACTTGCGCAAGCTCGAGTTTGAAATGAATCTACTCAAAGAGAGAATTAAAGACAAAAAGAAAAAGATTGAGGAGATTCAAAGCCAAAAAGACGAGTTTATACCATCTTCAGAGAAACAAAAAAAGGTAAGGCAAAGACTTTTAGAAAAAGGTGTACCATTTGTGCCTTTTTACATGGCAGTTGACTTTAAACCGGGCATAGATGAGAGATTAAAAGCTGTGATTGAAGATGCACTTTTTGAGCTTGGAGTTTTAAATGCTCTTATTGTGCCAGAAAAGTACAAAAATGAAATTGATGAACTTTTGGAAGATGAAAAGGAAGTTGTGCTTTTTCCAAAGCCGGCATACTTTTCTCACACATTAAATGAGTATCTTGAGGTTGCAAACTTTGAAAACGCAGAAGGTTTGATTAATGAGGTTGCAGCTGTAATTGACAGTATCCATATAAATCCTGTAGATGATGGAATATATGTGTGCGAAGATGGGCGGTTTGGAAATGGCATATTAAAAGGGAAGACAACCACACATGAACAGGCAAGATATATAGGTATTGAAAACAGGCGAAGGTACAAACAAATGCTAATTTTGCAGCTTGAAGAGGAGATACAAAATCTTACAAAAGAGTTGGAAGAAAAGAAAGCCGAGGCTAATTTTCTAAAATCCCAGCTTGAGGTTTTAGAGCTTGAGAAGAAAAACTTTCCAACATCTGCGGACTTAGACACTGCCTTTGACATGATAGATGGGGTTGAGAAAAATATTTCAAAGCTTCAGATTGAGATTGAAGCTCTTGAAGAGAGAATAAAAGAGCTGACAAATAAGCAAAATCTGCTGAAATATGAAATTTCACTGATTGCAACAAAGCTATCACTGCCATCTTCAAAAGAAGTTTTTGCAAAGGCAAAACAAGACGCAAATACGCTGTCGAGCTTACTTTTGCGTCTTGAGACTGAGGCGCTGCACAAGCAGGAAGTTGAAAGGACGTACCAGAGCCTAAACAGGTTATATGAACAGATAAGAGAAAGTGTAGATACTTTAAATGGCGATGTTCACAGGATTTCTGAAAAGTTAGAAGTTTTACAACTTCAGAAAGAGGAGATCGAAAAAAGGCTTTCGAACGAGGATGCTCAAAGACTTTTTGATGAGCAAAGAAGAGCATTTGAGAGGCTTGAGAACATCCCGGCTGAGAGAAAAAGACTTAATGAAGAACTTTTTAAGGTGACTTCCCAAAAAGCAGCGGCTGAGCAAAAGCTTGAATTTTCAAAACAGGAACTTAAGTCAATTGAAAGTGAATATGAATTAGCGTCGGCCACACTTAAAATAGAGCTTGGATTTGGTTTTGTTTTCAAAGGGATAGAATTTGAAGATGATCAAAAGCTTTTAGAGTTTGCAAGGTCAAAGGAAGGTGAGCTAAAAGAGTTTTCACAGAAGGATTTTTCTTCGATACTTCAGAGGCTTATGTCCATCCATTACACAACACAGATTCAGCTTGCAGAGTTTGGAGCAAACCTTGTTGATTGGAAGGACGACACGACAACCTACAAAAGGTATTTATGGACTTGCAGAAAAGAGGGAAGATTTCTTTCACTTTACCAGTTCATGGATGAAATTGCAGCAGAGATTGCTGAGAAAAAGAACTTAATAACAGAGAGCGAAAGAGAGCTTTTTGAAGAAGTTTTGGCAAAGAACATAGGTTTTAAGATTTCAAGAAAAATTATGCTTGCTCAGGACTGGGTTAAAAGGATGAACGAGCTTATGGCAAATTTGTCTACATCAAGTGGTCTTACATTTCGGCTCTCTTGGGAACAGAAAAGACAAGAGACAGAGGATGAACTTTCTACAGGTGAGCTGGTAAAGCTTTTAAGCAAAGACCCTCTTGCCGCAACAGAAGAAGACAGAAACAAGATTGCAATGCATTTTAGGTCGCGCATAGAAAAGGCAAAAAAGTACCAAGACAACCCAGAAAACTTTGCAACCCTCTATGAAATAATCAAAGAGATTCTTGATTACAGGCAGTGGTTTGAGTTCAGGCTCTACTACCAAAAGGTAGGGGAAAGCAGAAAAGAGCTTACAAACAATGCATTTGACAAGTTCTCTGGCGGTGAAAAAGCACTCTCCATCTATGTCCCATTTTTGGCAGCACTTTGTGCTAAATACCAGAGCGCTGCGAACTTTGCGCCGCGGATAATTGCACTTGATGAGGCATTTGCTGGTGTTGATGAGAACAATATTGAAAATATGTTTGATTTGATTGAAAAGCTTGAATTTGACTATATAATGAACTCTCAGGTTTTGTGGGGGGATTACAAAACAGTGCCAGGACTTTGCATATATGAGCTTTTGAGAGAGAACAATCAGCCATCTGTTCTAAAAGTAAAGTATGTCTGGAACGGGTACAAGAAGGTGTTGGTTGAGGTATGACAAAAGATAAGATTTTCGATGAGTGTGTAGAGTACTTTTCGCAGCCAGGATTTAAGCGTGCGCTGGAGCTTATTCATAGGAAGTACAGGTCTTTGGGGCGATTTTCTGGCAAGATTATTTTAGAAAATCCGTCTGAAGAGGAAAAAGAGGCTTTGTCACGGTATCTTAGAAGGGTTTTGAGAGGCGAGAAGGTTGTCATTGATGTGAAAGACTTTGCTGTAACAAAATTTCAGGACACTAAGTTCTCAAGGCTTGATTTTAAAAGCATCTTGTCAGCTGTTTTGAGAAAAGAGGTTATCACCAAAAAAGAAGAAAAGGAGCTGGAAAATGAAAAGGTATTGAACTTTTTTGAAAGTTTATCAGCACATTTTGACAAAGATGAAAATGCTGCAGTAGTTTTAAATGCTTTTAAAGAAAATTTCAAATCATTTGAAAGCTTTTACAAAAAGTATTCACAAAAAGAGTTTTTAGAGATAATGAAAAAGGTCATAGAAGCAATTTTAAAAAAACCACAAAGTCCTGAGACTTTGGCTATTTTTGCAACAAGGGTTACAGGCAACCCTCACTTTTTTGACGATGAGCAAGATGCAGGAAAGATATTTTTAAGGCTTTTGAGTATTATAAACGGTAGAGAGTTTCCCCAAAATGCAGAGGAAAAATCAGAACTACTTTTTGATAACAACATCTTAATTGATGAACTTTCAAACTGGTGCCTTTTGTATAACATTGGCGGGTATATTGAAGATGGAAAAGAAGATGAAGGGCTCAAGTACTTTAGCAATCAAAAAAAGCCTATTATCTTACCACTTTATACTATAAAGGATTATAAAGGATTTTTTGCATACTCAAATAAGCTTGTGGTTGTTGAAAACCCTGCTGTATTTTCTGCGATTGTGCAAAGAGTCCCAGCTATTTCTGCTGTGTGCACAAATGGGCACCTGAGGCTCTCAAGCAAGATAATCATTGGAAGCATTGCAAAGACAAATATATCTTTGCTGTACTCAGGCGACTTTGACCCAGAAGGGCTTTTGATTGCAGACAGAGTAATTCAAAACTTTGGAGCAAGGCCACTTTGTATGGATGAAGTCCACTATTTTTTGGCACTGTCTGAAAACAAGATTGATGAAAGGCGCTTAGAGATGTTAAAGAATGTAAAAAGTGCTCAGCTTCAAAGCGTTTGCCAGAAGATGAAGGAGCTTCAGCTTGCTGGGTATCAGGAGAGGATTGTGGATAGGATTGTAGAGAAGTTGAAAATTTGTGTGTGAATAATTTATTTTTCTAATCAAATTTTAATCTGTTTATAATAATCTTCTAATTCTCCTCCTACATAATTATTCTCACTGAGCAGCTGCTCAAATAAAAATGTAGGGGGTAGATAAAAAATGTTGAAGCAAGTTAAAAAATTTGTGGTACCATTGCTTGCAGTAGCTTTTGTCTTGAGCTTTGTAATAGGATATGCAAATTCACACTCTATTGCAAGTTTTACCAAACAAGATAGTCTTGTTAAAAATCAGGTAACACAAGCTCAGAATCAAAATTATAATTCATCAGAAGGGAAGAATGTAGATAATCCAAAAGACAATGATATTGAAAGAGCCGATGATAGTCAAAATGTAGACAGCCCAACAGACAATGACGTAGAAAAAGCTGACGAAGAAAATGATGAGAGCGATCTAATTACCAAAGCAAAGATTTCAAAAAATGAAGTGGAGAATATTGTTAAATCGGCATATCCTGGCAGCACTATTCAGAAAATTGATATTGGTGATGAAAATGGTCTGATTATCTACGAAGTTAGAATAACTGACAAATCAGGCAAGGTTTTGAATATCAAAGTTGATGCAAGCAATGGCAAGATTGTAGGTGTTGAAAATGGTAATTCCCAGCAAGAGGAACAAAAGGATGAAGACAATGGACATGACACAGACAATCAAGAAGTAGAAAATGAACAATAAGATTAATAAAAATTTGGGATTTGCAAATATCAAAGTTTTTAAACAAAGCAGGCTGCCCTGAGTGATTTGTGGGCAGCTTTTCTTGTCAAGGGCTGTGTATTTCATAGGCTGATAAATCTGCGGTAAAATATCTTCAAAGAAGAATTTTAGGGGGAAGATTACAAATGCCATCATACAAAATTTTGATAATAGAAGATGAAAAACAAATAGCTCGATTTATCGAATTAGAATTAAAACATGAAGGCTACGATGTATATGTGTGCTATGATGGCATAGAAGGACTTAAAAAAGTTGAAGAGATACATCCAGATTTGATACTCTTGGATATTATGTTGCCTGGCATAAATGGCATTGAAGTTTGCAGAAAAGTAAGGCAGTATTCTAATGTCCCTATTATTATGGTTACAGCAAAGGATGATATTCCAGATAAAGTGATGGGCTTAGACAGTGGAGCAGATGACTATGTCACAAAGCCATTTGCAATAGAAGAATTATTGGCAAGAATAAGGGCAGCTTTGAGAAAAAGCAAACAGTTGAATATAATTCGTGAAGTTCTTAGTATTGGTGATTTGACTATTGATACATCCAAACGGATTGTTATAAGGGCTGGTAGAATAATTGAGCTTACCAAAAGAGAATATGATTTGCTTGAGTATTTAGTAAGAAACAAAGGAATTGTTCTAACCCGAGAACAAATATTGGAAAATGTCTGGGGGTATAGCTATATGGGCGATACAAATGTGGTGGATGTATATATCAGATATCTGCGTAGCAAAATAGATGATGGTTTTAAAACAAAACTCATTCACACAGTAAGAGGAGTTGGATATAAATGTGAGGAGAAAGAAAATGAAGATTAACATTTTAAGGTTCAGAAAGATTTCTTGGAGAATTACATTTACATATGCCGTAGTGTTTTCAGTAATGGTTATATTGTTAAACTTCTTAGTTTTATATGGAGTGAGATTTTATCTTCGTGAGCAAGCTATAAGCCAAGTTAATGCTATTGGTAAAAATATAGAAAACAAGATACTGGGAATAGGTGAAGAACAAAAAGACATTTATGACGAAGAACTTATAAATGATGCAGTAATAAATAGTGATATTAACATAAAGATAGCAGACAGCAGTGGTAGAATTTTAAACCATTCAAGAAATTTTGATCCTCATGTTAATATAATCTCAAATCCTAATCGCGTTATGGTAGTTGAAAATGAAGAGAACCACTTGATAGTTAAGAATTTTGTCATCTTTAATAATGGCAAGATTATTGGATATGTTCAAGTAGCCAAAAATATGAATAGAGAATACTTATTTCTTAAACTATTGTTCGTACTGTTACTTGTTGCCGATGCTATTGGAATGATAACATCAGTTATTACAGGATTTTCTATCAGCCAAAAAATACTGAGACCTATTCAAGAGATAACAAATACTGCAAAAAGAATTACTGCAACAGATTTGAATGTAAAAATTGATGTAGGCGAGGTTGACGATGAACTTACTAATCTTGCAAAAACTTTTAATGAGATGATTGAAAGATTGAAGATTTCGTTTGAAAAGCAAAACCAATTTGTATCAGACGCATCACATGAGCTGAGGACTCCTTTATCTGTTATAAATGGATATATAAACTTAATAGATAGATGGGGAAAAAATGATAAAGAGGTTTTACAAGAGTCTACAGACGCAATAAAGAATGAAGTTAAATATATGACAGAACTTGTAGAAAGATTATTATTTTTGGCAAGAGGGGATAGTGGGGTTATAAAACTTCAAAAAGAAGTTTTTAGTCTTAATGAGCTGATAAAAGAGGTTATTAAAGAAACAGAGCTTTTGTGCCAAGACCGCAAGTTGAGTTATAACATAAAAGAGCAAATAAATATTTTTGCTGACAGAAAGTTAATAAAACAAATGTTAAGAGCAATAGTTGATAATAGTGTTAAATTCACACATCATATGGGTACTATTGAAATATCAGCTACAAAAATTTTTAATAAAGTAAAGATAGTTATTGAAGATAATGGCATTGGCATACCCCAAGAGGAGATACCAAAAGTATTTGACAGATTTTACAGGGTTGACAAAGTTCGAAGCAGAACTGCAGGTGGCAGCGGCTTGGGGTTATCAATTGTAAAATGGATAGTTGAAGCACATGGTGGCAATATTTCAATTGAAAGTAGCATTGGAAAGGGAACAAAGGTGATTGTATTATTGCCCAGCTGAAAAGGAATTAAATGGTGAAAAAGTGATGATAGATAATCGATTTCAATAAGCTTTACTTGCTTCAAATAAAGGGGTATAATAATACAGTAAATAGAAAAATAATTGAGTGGTGATGTTAGCTGTGTCAGAATTAATTAAGGACATAGATAATGTAAAAAAAATATCAATTCCAGTGGACACAATAAAATATATTATAGAAAGACTTGGAAATGATATAATATGGGACTATGACAATATAACAGGTGAATTGATCATTATGAAACGTCCTGAATCTTATGTAGATGCTCTGGCTGGATTAGGGCAGGAGATATGGGAAAAGCTTGAGAGTAAAGAATTTATTGAAGAGATGAGAACAGAATGGGACCAATAAAAGCGGGGCAAAAACTTGCATTAGATACTAATTTATTTATATATCTCATAGAGAAGAATAAAACTTATTTTCCATTAGTTAAGTCCTTATTTGAAAAAATCCAAAAAGGACAACTATATGGGGTAACTTCTAGCCTTGTATATACTGAATTACTTTCAAAGCCTTTTCAAGAAGAAAATATAGTCCTTGTGAATAAATACAAAGTACTCCTAGCTACATTTCCAAACTTAATAATTAAAGAAGTGGATAAGGATATAGCAACCCTTGCTGCAAAATTACGTGCCAAATATAAAATAAAAACTCCAGATGTAATATTTATTGCAACAGGAATAGCTGAAAAGGCATAAATATTTATAACTAATGACACAAGGTTGAAAATTGTAAATGAGATTAGTATTATAATATTTAGATGAATTGCTTAATCAAACTGATAGAGTAAATATAGATTAAAAGCAGAATTAAATGCACCAAGATAGTTGGAATTACTCTTAAATAGCACCACGAAGGTGCTATAAATATTTAGAGTTGGGGGTAAGATAAATTCGACAAAGGTATAACCAAAGATTTTGAGAACAAGGCCCACGAAGGGTGAGATTTTCACCTTTTGTGGGCTTTTATTTTGTTTACAAATATACAAAGAGGAGGTAAGAAGTTGATGAGAAGCAAGAGTTTTTGTTCTGATTACTTTAGAGCAAGTAAAAAGGCAATAAGTATTCTGCTAATTTTGAGTCTTTTCTTACTAATTGTATTGAACACATTTTCTGGGCAAGCAAAACAAGAAAGGTCTTCATCAAAGTTAATTGTGACTGACCTTCTTGGCAGAAAAGTAGAGATTGAAAACAAGAAAAACAAAAGAATTGTTGCGATAGGACCTGGTGCACTCAGGCTTGTTTTGTATGTCAATGGAACAAAAAATATAGTGGGAGTTGAAAATGCAGAAAAGGCATGGGAAGAAGGTTCAAGAACATATATAATGGCATATCCTGAGCTCAAAAGACTTCCAACAATTGGCCAAGGTGGGGCAGACTCATCCCCTGACCCAGAAAAACTTATTTCTGTAAAACCAGATGTTATTTTTGCAGCAAGTTTTTTAGACAGGGCAAAGGCAGATGCTCTTCAAGCAAAAACAAAAATTCCTGTTGTGGTACTTGACTATGGTACAAAGCTTCTTTTTGATGAGAATGTATACAAATCGCTCAGAATCATTGGAAAGATTGTAGGAAAGCAGCAGCGTGCAGAAGACCTCATAAACTATATGCAAAGGTGCAAGGCATTTTTCAATGAAAGAACCAGAAATATCCCGGCTTCTAAAAAGCCAAGGGTGTATGTTGGGGCTATCAGTTTCAAAGGCGGGCATGGATTTGAGAGCACAATGGGCAAATACTTTCCATTTTTGGCCATAAATGCAGTAAATGTTGCAGACCAGGCCAATAAAGAAGGCTGGTTCATGGTTGAAAAAGAAAAGATTTTAGAGTGGAACCCTGACATTATATTTATTGACGAGGCAAATTTAGATCTTGTAAAACAGGATTACAAGAAAAACCCTGAGTTTTATAAATTACTTTCAGCTTTCAAATATGGCAAAGTTTACGGTCAGCTTCCTTACAACTTCTATTGGACTAATATAGACACTGTTTTAGCAGACACATTCTGGATTGCAAAGGTTGTGTATCCAGACAGATTCAAAGATGTTGACCCAATCAAGCGAGCAGATGAGATTTACAAATTCTTCTTAGGGAAGCCGCTTTATACCAAGATGGCAAAGAAATTTGGTGGGTTTGTGAAAATAAAGCTTGACTAAAAATTAAGAGCAAAGAGGTTTTTTGAAGATGACTCAAGAAGTAGAGAAACACCAAAAACTAAAATCCCAGTACAAAAAGCTTGTTGCTGAGAAAGTGCTGTTTTTAATTACTATTGCTATCTTGACAGTGCTTCTTTCGGTATATGCAATATCGTCGGGTTCATCAGATTTGAGTTTTTCTGATGTTTTAAAGGCTTTTTTGGGAAAAAGTGATGAAAGAACAGTTCTTATAGTCTTTGACATAAGACTTGTAAGAGTTGTTGCGGCAATTTTGGCAGGGATTGGTCTTGCAATTGGAGGAGCTGCAATTCAAAGCCTTTTTCACAATCCCTTAGCATCTCCTTTTACTCTTGGAATTTCGCAGGGTGCTGCGTTTGGTGCGGCAATTGGAATAATTGTGCTGGGCGGCGGGGCGACAAGTTCTGCCGCCTCTGACTCTGTTACCATTTTGCATCCATCAGTGGTCGTTGTGTGTGCTTTTTTGGGGTCAATGCTATCAACTGTAGTAGTGCTTGCTTTGGCACAAATAAAGAGGTTTTCACCAGAGGCAGTTGTGCTTTCTGGAGTTGCCTTGAGCTCTCTTTTTTCTGCAGCAACAACTATAATTCAGTATTTTGCATCTGATGTCAAAATTGCTGCGCTTGTGTTCTGGACATTTGGCGATATTGGAAGGGCAACATGGGATGATGTAAAGATTATGGCGGTTTTTGTAATTTTAGCATGGCTGTATTTTTTGGCAAATTCATGGAACTACAATGCAATTGCAAGCGGGGAGGATGTGGCAAAAAGCCTTGGTGTGAATGTTGAGAAAACAAGGTTTTTGGGTATTTTAGTAAGCAGCTTTATAACATCGGTGATTGTCTCTTTCTTAGGAATTATAGGTTTTATATGTTTGATAGCACCTCACATAGCACGAAGGTTTATAGGAAATGACCAGAGGTTTTTGACTATGGCATCTGGTCTTGTAGGAGCATTTTTGCTTCTTTTGTCAGACACAGTAGCAAGACTTATAATACAGCCAGTTGTTTTGCCAGTTGGCGCTGTAACATCTTTTCTGGGTGCTCCGCTTTTTATATATCTTTTAATCCGCGGAAAGAAGGTATGAAAAATGCTGAAAGTAGATAACCTTGAATTTAGCTTCAAAGACTTTCAGGTCTTAAGTGGGATTTGTTTTGAAGCAAGAAGGGGAGAGTTTGTGTCAATTTTAGGAAACAACGGTGCAGGAAAATCTACACTTTTAAAGTGCATAGCAAGGCTTTTAAAGCCCAAAAGTGGAGTTGTGCTAATAGACGGCAAGGACGTAAATAGTTTTTCACTACACCAGCTTTCTAAAAATGTTGCATATGTTCTGCAAAGATACACTACAAACAGAATAACAGTGTATGAGGCAATACTTCTTGGGAGAAAACCGCATTTTACTGGACTTATCCCTTCTTCAGAAGATTTGGAGAAGGTTGAGATGGCACTTGATATTTTTGGCTTGAAACACCTTGCTTTCAGATACTTAGATGAGATAAGCGGCGGAGAGCTTCAAAAAGTAGTGATTGCAAGAGCGTTTGTTCAGGAGCCCAAAGTGCTGCTTTTGGATGAGCCAATAAACAACCTTGACTTGAAAAATCAAATAGAGGTTTTGAAGATTTTAAAAAAGCTTTCAAGGCAGGAAGAGATTTTAGTAATTGTAATCTTACATGACTTGAATCTGGCCATCAGGTTTTCTGATTGGTTTATCTTCATCAAAGACAGAAAGATATTTGCATCAGGTGGAAAAGAAATAATAACAGCTGATATGATTTCAAAAGTATATGGCGTAGATGTAAAAGTAGAAAAACATGGTGATGAGATTTTTGTTGTTCCAATAGTAGCTGCTATTTAAACATAAATTAGTTTTTAAAAGGGGAGGTTTTGGCCTGATGGAACTTGTGAAAATAGGGATAATTTACAGCCCGTATAAAACAAAAGAGGAGGCACCGCGGCAAGGTGCGGATTCAGAAGAAGTTTGCTATATAGAAATATTTGAAAAATATATTGAAGGATTAAAAGATATTGAAGAAGCAAGATACTTAATTGTTTTATATTGGGGTCATCAGTCAAATAGGGGGGTTTTGACAACTTTGACGCCATTTTCAGATGTTCCAAAAGGTGTTTTTGCATGCAGGTCTCCAAACAGACCAAACCCAATCCTGCTTGACATTGCAGCGCTGATAGACCGCAAAGGTAATATACTTGTTGTAAAAGGGCTTGATACATTAGATGGTTCACCTGTAGTAGATATAAAGCCATATTACGAAAGAATTGACATTCCTAAAGAGTTACGCGAAAAAATTTTTAAAAAACAAGCAAATGACGTGATTTGAAAGGTGATGTTAACATGACATGGGAAAAAGAACTTTTCTGGAAAAAGGCAGTTGAGTTTCACGGGCACATATGCCCAGGTCTTGCAGTAGGTTTTAGGGCATGTGAGGCAGCAGCAAAAAAGCTTTCTCTTGAGTTTTCTTCGGATGAAGAAGTAGTTTGCATTACAGAAAACGATGCATGCGGTGTTGATGCTATTCAGGCAATTTTGGGCTGTACTGCCGGCAAAGGCAATCTCATTTTCAAAGACAGAGGAAAACAGGCATTTACGTTTTTCAGAAGGGATACAAATCAGGGTATTAGAGTTGTTTTCAAAGGTTTTGTAGAGAACAGGTCAAGAGAAGAAAACTTACAGTATATCCTTAATGCTCCTTTGGATGAGATTTTTGAGTATAAAGAACCAAAAGACAAACTTCCAAATATGGCACGAATTTTCCGTTCTTTAAAATGTGAAAACTGTGGAGAGAGAGCAGCAGAGCACAGAATAAGAATTTTAGATGGCAAATTTTTGTGTCTTGACTGCTATGAAGACTACTCAAGAGGATGGGGAAGATAGGAATTTTCCTCATTCTTTTTTTTTAAAGTTTCTTTTATATCCTCAATTATCTGCGAAAATATCTCTTTCATAGATAGATTTACAGTGCCGGGGATAAATATTCCATGAAGATTCAAAGGGATTATGTACTTTTTGCATTCAAGGCTGAAAACTAAATGTGCTATCTTTGCAGTAATTTCACCGTTTATTCCGCCACAGGTCAAAATACCAATAGGCCCGACAATTGCATCTGGTACAAAGTTTGTCAAAAAATAAACAATTTCATCTTCACCGCAATATCCTACATCTGCACCATTTTTGATCATGTTCTGCATAGCTACTTTGTTAGTTCCAAGCGCAACAACTTTTATTTTATCTTCAAATTCTTTTTTTAGTCTTTTTATAAATTCCCTTCCAATTCCAGCACCCTGTCCGTCTAAAACTGCAATGACCATGTGTGTATCTCAATCCTTTGACATTGTGTTTTTTAAGTAATTTTAATTATAAAACCTTTTAAATTTAGTTGTCAAAAAAAATTATCTATCATCTTTATTGATTTTTCAGTTATATACCTTTTGTATTATTTTGCCTTCAAAAAATCGCAAAAAATTTAATTGAATATTTGCAACAATTTTGTGTATAATTTCTCATGGATGGAGTTCCAAAATACTCAAATAGTAATTTTATATGGTGAAGGAGACTATGAAAAGGATCTTGATTGTTGATGACTCTGAACTGATGTGTGAGGTTATAAAAGGAGCTTTGAGGGGTTTAGAAGAAGATATAGTTGTTTTTATAGCTACAAATCCTCTTATAGCTATTAGAAAGGCTGGTTTATTTAACATTGATTTAGCATTAATTGACTATGAAATGCCTTATATGAATGGTCTTTTACTTATCGGCTATTTAAAGGAGATAAATCCATTAACAAAAATTGTAATGGTTTCTGCTTATACTGAACCTGGTGCCCAGATTACTCTTGAAGCACTTGCAAGAGGTGCAATTGATTACATATTAAAACCCTCAAATAAAGAAGAATTTGAAGGATTCAAAAAAGAACTGTTAGAAAAAGTTCGCTGGATATTAACAGGAAGAGAGTTTAGCCGCAAAAAAAGTAAGATAGAGAAAGACAGGTCTAAGGTTTTAAGTTATCTTGAGGGTCTTAAAGCTGGTACTCCTAATTATTTAGTGGATAAGCTAAGAGAAAGTAAAGTAATAGCAATTGGAATTTCAACAGGAGGTCCCCCTGTTTTAGAAAAGATTTTTACAAATCTTAAGAAAGATTTTTCAATTCCAATATTGGTTGTTCAGCACATGCCACCAGCATTTACAAAAGCCTTGGCTGAAAGACTTTGCAAACTTTCTCAAAGACAGGTGAAAGAAGCCGAAGATGGTGAAAAGATTGAAAATGGTGTAATTTATATAGCAAAAGGTGGAGTGCATCTTGCTGTTGAAAAGATCTTAGGAAAGTATTACTTAAGACTTCTTGAAAATGTCGAAAAGGTAAATAGCCACAAACCATCTTGTGATATTTTATTCAGTTCGGTTGCTGAATGGTACGGGAAAAATGCAACAGGCATAATCATGACTGGAATGGGCTGTGATGGAGCAAATGGTCTTTTGGAAATGAAAAATCAGGGTGCCTTGACAATTGCGCAAAGCAAAGAATCATGCGTAGTTTTTGGCATGCCAAGAGTTGCTATAGAAAAAGGAGCGGCTGAAGCAGTACTAAGTACAGATGAGATTATAAGGCTTTTAAATGAGGTGTAAAACTATAAATAATAAATTTAATATATCTCTTTGAGATAAAAAGAGACATCAATTCTATTCACACTGCCTAAGATAAATACTCAAATGAAAATTCAAAGAGATTACACACTTTTTACAATTCAGGCTGAAAACCAAATGTGCCGGTTTTATAGCAATTTTTCCATTTATTCCACCTGTTCCACTACAGGTCAGAATTCCAATAGGACTAAAGATTGCGTCTGGCACAAAGTTTATTAAAAAATGAACAATTTCATCTTCATCACAACATTCTACATCTGCGCCATTTTTGGTCATGTTCTGCATAGCTACTTTGTTTGTTCCAAGCGCAACAACCTCTATACCTTTACATCCAAAACAGAAGTTGAGGAATTACTCTGTAAATAAGGTACAACTCCATTTTGAGGACTATAAGAATACATCATAATGTCTTGCAAAATAGGGATGTTATTCCTCATAAGATTCTTTAGTTCATCAGCTGACAGTACTTTGGTCAAAAATAAATAACTACTTGAGAGCATAGTAACGTCTTGTTCTTGAAAAGTTTGGTAAGATGTCAAAACTCCTTTATTTAAAAGGTTTAGCTGGTTTGCTATTTCAACTAAGATACTTGGTGAGGACGAATCCGGTATTTGCTCAAAACTATTTTGTACTACCTCTAAACCTGATTTGAAGCTTAGTGTTTCTGGACTATACATTTTCGGGTAGCTATCAAAACTTGGGAGCTGTGTTTGTTTTTCAAAGATTGCTACTTTATCAGGTGTTATGTTGTTTTTTAAATTGTTCAAAACGTTTCCTTGGGAAATTATTGTATAGTCAATTGAATTTTGCAAGCTCTGCAAAAAAGTATTTATCAAAGACTCTGAGCTAATATATGATACCCCTACCATTTTACCTCAACTCTTTTTATACTTTTTTGGATATCCCCTCACATCTTTATTATACCACAATTCTTACTCAAAAGTTTAAAAAAATGTGTATCTTTTTGCTCAAGTATGGTATATATAAAGTTAAAGCAAACTCTTTTTGGGGGCTTATGATTTTAAGATGGACAGCCAAACTCAAATACCCGAAAAGTTTAAAAAATTCTTTTGGGATATTGAATTTGAAGATTTAGACATTCAGAGGCATAAAGCATTTATCATCACACGCCTTCTTAACTTTGGAGATCAAGACTCAATAAAGTGGCTATTTAGCACATATTCAAAAGAAGAGATTAAAGATGTTGTAAAAAATAGCAGAAGTCTTTTGAAAAAACCGGCAAGATTTTGGCAACTATATTTTAATTTGAAAGAGGATGAAATGAGGTGTTTTGAGGTTTTCAAAAAGATGGAAGGGATGTTTCCGTTTTAGGGGTATTTCAAAATGGAGGTTAGCGTTAAGATGTTTTTTAATGTTTTAGAGTATCAAAGATATGAAGTTCTAAATAAGATTGTAAAAAGTGATGTAATTGGAGAGTTTTACTTAGGTGGGGGGACAGGACTTGCTTTGCAGCTTGGACATAGAGTTTCAGAGGACTTCGACTTTTTTTCACCAATAGAATTTTCAAGCGACTATATAATATATAAATTGGAAAAAGCAGGCGATATAAACATATTGTACTCAGCAAAAGATACTCTTCATATGCTTTTAGATGGAGTTAGGGTAACATGGCTATATTATCCTAATCCTTTATTAGATAGTCTTGTAATACCAACTGAAATAAAAGGCTTGAAAATTGCTTCAAAAATAGATATAGGTGTGATGAAATTAGTTGCTATTTCTTCAAGAGGCTCAAAAAAAGATTTTATTGATTTGTACTGTATATGCCAATCAGGAATAGAGTTGGAAGAGCTTGTTAAGCTTCTTCCACAAAAATTTCCAAACAAAATGGTAAATCTTTATCATATCATTATAAGTCTCTGTTACTTTGATGATGCTGAAAATGAAGCAATGCCCAAGATGTTCATTAGACTTGACTGGGATAATGTCAAGAGGTTTTTCTTAGATAGTTGTCGGAAATTACTCAAATTAATAGAACAATAATTTTCAAGAAAGAAGGTGTACCATCTTGAAGATAATTACATTTTCGCACTACAAAGAGGTAACTGATGATGTTTTAAAAGATTCATATGCCGTTGTTATTGATCTTCT
>NZ_CP116337.1:2598551-2693263 GCF_028198085.1 Caldicellulosiruptor sp. DIB 104C
CTCACATCTTTATTATACCACAATTCTTACTCAAAAGTTTAAAAAAATGTGTATCTTTTTGCTCAAGTATGGTATATATAAAGTTAAAGCAAACTCTTTTTGGGGGCTTATGATTTTAAGATGGACAGCCAAACTCAAATACCCGAAAAGTTTAAAAAATTCTTTTGGGATATTGAATTTGAAGATTTAGACATTCAGAGGCATAAAGCATTTATCATCACACGCCTTCTTAACTTTGGAGATCAAGACTCAATAAAGTGGCTATTTAGCACATATTCAAAAGAAGAGATTAAAGATGTTGTAAAAAATAGCAGAAGTCTTTTGAAAAAACCGGCAAGATTTTGGCAACTATATTTTAATTTGAAAGAGGATGAAATGAGGTGTTTTGAGGTTTTCAAAAAGATGGAAGGGATGTTTCCGTTTTAGGGGTATTTCAAAATGGAGGTTAGCGTTAAGATGTTTTTTAATGTTTTAGAGTATCAAAGATATGAAGTTCTAAATAAGATTGTAAAAAGTGATGTAATTGGAGAGTTTTACTTAGGTGGGGGGACAGGACTTGCTTTGCAGCTTGGACATAGAGTTTCAGAGGACTTCGACTTTTTCACCAATAGAATTTTCAAGCGACTATATAATATATAAATTGGAAAAAGCAGGCGATATAAACATATTGTACTCAGCAAAAGATACTCTTCATATGCTTTTAGATGGAGTTAGGGTAACATGGCTATATTATCCTAATCCTTTATTAGATAGTCTTGTAATACCAACTGAAATAAAAGGCTTGAAAATTGCTTCAAAAATAGATATAGGTGTGATGAAATTAGTTGCTATTTCTTCAAGAGGCTCAAAAAAAGATTTTATTGATTTGTACTGTATATGCCAATCAGGAATAGAGTTGGAAGAGCTTGTTAAGCTTCTTCCACAAAAATTTCCAAACAAAATGGTAAATCTTTATCATATCATTATAAGTCTCTGTTACTTTGATGATGCTGAAAATGAAGCAATGCCCAAGATGTTCATTAGACTTGACTGGGATAATGTCAAGAGGTTTTTCTTAGATAGTTGTCGGAAATTACTCAAATTAATAGAACAATAATTTTCAAGAAAGAAGGTGTACCATCTTGAAGATAATTACATTTTCGCACTACAAAGAGGTAACTGATGATGTTTTAAAAGATTCATATGCCGTTGTTATTGATCTTCTCAGGGCAACATCCACCATGATTTGGGCTATTTCAAATGGTGCAAAAGGAATAATTCCTGTTGAGGATATTTCTGAAGCGAGGCTTTTAAAGAGGTTAGATGAAAGCGTTCTTCTTGGAGGAGAGAGAGGCGGCTTAAAAATTGAAGGTTTTGACCTTGACAACTCACCTCTTTCGTACAAAAAGGAAGCCATTTTTGGCAAAACTGTGGTTATGACAACAACAAACGGTACAAGAGCGCTCAAGAAAGCATCCTTTGCAAAGCGAATCTTTCTTGGTTCATTTATAAATGCTAAAAAAACTGCAGAGTATATTATGAAAGAAACTCTACACTATAACATTGACACAATCTCAATTGTGTGTGCCGGAACAGAAGAGAAGTTCACACTTGAAGACATCCTTTGCGCTGGCTATTTTGTAGATTTATTTAAAAAGAATCTTCCAGATGTGTTTTTAGATGATCTTTCTCTTGCATCACATGTGCTTTATAAAAAATTTGAAAATGACCCTCATGAAATATTAAAATATTCATATCACTATAATCATTTAAAGAAACTTGGCTTTGAAGCTGACCTTGAATTTTGTCTCAGAAAAGACTTTGTGGATTGTGTATGTGAGTACAAAAACTTGGTAGTAGAGAAGGTGTAAAAATGTTTGAAATCTATCTTTCTTCATACTCAAAGAGAATTTATAGAAAAAGAGCCAAAATAACATCTATTGTAGGCATATTTGTAATCATTGCAATTTCAAGCTTACTTCACTTTGGGTTTGACTTTTTCGGCAGAATAAAGGCATCTGCTGTGATTTTTGCAGTCAACGATAGTGTATGGGAGCATCTTAAGATTGGATTTTTCGGAGGGTTGATTTTTTACATAATTGAATTTATTATTTATGGAAAGAAGTTTGACAATTTTATTGTAGGAAAATCAGTTGCACTATTTTTAATACCATTTTTAACAGCGGTGTTTTTCTACACCTATACAGCATTTTTAGAAAACAACCTAATTCTTGATATACTCACTTTTGTCTTAGCAGTAATAATTGCCCAGTTTGTTTCACTTGGAATAACACTGTCAAATAGAAAGGTAAAAAAAGGGCCGTTTGTACTACTTTTAATTATAATGCTGGTTTTATTTCCATTATTTACATACTTTCCACCCAAAATTCCAGAACTTTTTTATGATTTTGCTCACAAGCGTTATGGAATGTAGGTGTAAAAAATATATTCTAAATCTTAAAAGAATTCCAAAAAGGGGAGGAAAATTGTTCATGGAAAAGCCAAAATTTTATATAACAACGCCTATATACTATCCATCGGACAAACTTCATATTGGTCACACATACTGCACAGTTGCAGCCGACACTTTAGCACGATACAAAAGGCTGCAAGGGTATGATGTGTTTTTCTTAACAGGAACAGATGAGCATGGACAAAAGATAGAAAGAAAAGCTCAAGAGGTTGGCAAGACACCTCAAGAATATGTTGATGAAATAGTTGCGTCAATAAAAGATCTTTGGAAGCTTATGAACATCTCATACGATGATTTTATAAGAACAACAGAGGAGCGTCACAAAAAGGTCGTTCAAAAGATATTCACAAAACTTTACGAGCAAGGTGATATCTACAAAAGCGAATATGAGGGTTGGTACTGTACACCGTGCGAGTCGTTCTGGCTTGACAGGCAACTTGTTGATGGCAAGTGCCCTGACTGTGGCAGACCTGTTGAAAGGGCAAGAGAAGAGAGCTACTTTTTCAGACTCTCAAAATACCAAGATGCACTTGTAAAGTATATTGAAGAGCATCCGGATTTTATTGTTCCACAGTCGCGCGCAAATGAGATGATAAACAACTTTATAAAACCAGGACTTGAAGATGTATGCGTTTCAAGAACAACTTTAAAATGGGGAATCCCTGTGCCATTTGACCCAAAACATGTAATCTATGTTTGGATAGACGCACTTTCAAACTATATAACAGCACTGGGGTATATGAGCGAGGATGACAGCAAGTTCAAAAAATACTGGCCGGCAGATGTTCACCTTGTTGGAAAAGAGATTGTCAGGTTTCACACAATTATCTGGCCGGCAATGCTGATGGCACTGGGGCTTCCTCTTCCTAAGATGGTGTTTGGCCATGGCTGGCTGCTTTTAGAGGGTGGAAAGATGTCAAAGTCAAAGGGAAATGTAGTGGACCCAGTAGTGCTTGCTCAAAAGTATGGGGTTGATAGCTTAAGATATTTCCTTTTGCGTGAGATTCCATTTGGTGCAGATGGGTACTTTTCAGAGGATGCATTAAAGACAAGGCACAACAGCGACCTTGCAAACGATCTTGGAAATTTATTGTCAAGAACAGTTGCAATGATTGAAAAGTATTTTGATGGAATTATCCATCTTCCTGAAGTAAAAGAAGATCTTGACAATGAACTAATAACCTTGGCAAAGGAAGTATACAAAAAAGTGTGCAAATGCCTTGATGAGCTTCAATTTTCAAATGCCTTGATAGAAATCTGGAAGCTGATTGCAAGAGCGAACAAGTATATAGATGAGACAATGCCGTGGGTACTTGGCAGGGATAAATCTAAGCATCCGCGCTTGAAAACAGTTTTGTACAACTTAGCAGAGGTTTTGAGGATTGTTGCAATATTGATAGAACCATTTATGCCACAGACAACACCAAAGATGCTTGCCCAGCTTGGAATTTCAAAAGATGAAAATCCTGATATAACATCTTGGGAGTCAGCGGCAACTTTTGGGCTAATTAGAGATGGCACAAAAGTGAAAAGAGACCAGCCGCTTTTCCCCAGGATAGTTGATGAAAAGGAGGAGCAAGAAGTGCAAGAGCAAAATAAAACTGATGTTACCAAAATAGAAGGTGCTGTTCCGGCAGATGACAAAAGAGAAGATGAAAAGAAAGAGTATATTTCAATAGAAGATTTTTCGAAAATTGAACTCAAAGTTGCCAAGATTTTGGAAGCAGAAAAGATTGAAGGTGCAGACAAGCTGCTTAAGCTCATTGTTGACTTAGGTGATGAGAAACGCCAGATAGTTGCAGGCATTGCAAAACACTATTCACCCGACCAGCTCATTGGCAAAAAGATTGTGGTTGTTGCAAACTTAAAGCCTGCAAAACTGCGTGGTGTTGAGTCGCAGGGCATGCTTTTGGCAGCATCAATCGATGATGAGCTTTGCCTAATTACTCCTGAAAAAGACATCAAAGAGGGAGCAAGAGTAAAATGATCATAGATGTTCATGCTCACTATGATGATGAAGCGTTTTTGAACGATTTAGAGGATGTGATGGCAAGGCTGAAAGAAGAGAATATAATTGCCATCTCATCCTCTTCTTCTATTGAGTCTTCAAAAGAAAACATTGAGATTGCAAAAAAATATGATAACATTTATATAACTGTTGGAATTCATCCTCACGAGGCAAAGGATGCACCAAAAGATTTTGAAGATGGTCTTTTTGAGCTTGCCAAGTTTGAAAAAAATGTTGCGATCGGTGAGATAGGCCTTGATTACCATTACGATTTTTCACCAAGAGATGTGCAAAAAGAGGTTTTTATTCGCCAGATTGAGGTTGCAAAGAAATTAAATCTTCCCATTGTTGTTCACTCAAGAGAAGCGCATAAAGACACACTTGATATTTTACAAGAACATGCAATTGGCAAAATACCAATTTTGGTTCACTGCTATTCAGGAAGTGTTGAGATGAGCAGAATTTTAAGAAAACAAGGGATATATATCTCTGTTGGCGGGGTTGTGACATTCCAGAATGCAAAAAAGCTCATAGAGGTTGTAAAAGAATGCCCGCTTGAACTTTTGATGCTTGAAACAGACAGCCCTTATCTCACTCCTCATCCGTACAGAGGTAAGCGCAATGATTCAACATATTTAAAGTATGTGATAACAAAAATTGCAGAGATAAAGGGAGTATCTGAAGATGAGGTAATTGAAAAAACAACCCAAAATGCCATGGATGTGTTTGGTATTAAATAAAGCTAAAAAACAAAAAAAGATGGGAGATGAATCAAAGTAAAGATGGGAATGGTAACATACACAATTGACAACAAGTTATATATCAATGTTACAAACAAATGCACAAACTCATGCATATTCTGCATAAGAAACACTGAAAAAGGGCTCGGTAGCGAGTATGACCTGTGGCTTGACCATGATCCAACAGCAGATGAGATTTTAAACAGCATAAAAGACCCACAAAAGTATGATGAGATTGTCTTTTGCGGCTATGGAGAACCTCTTATAAGACTTGATACTGTGATTGAGGTTGCAAAAAGGCTAAAAGAAAAGACATCTGTGCCACTTAGAGTCAACACTAATGGACATGCCTCTTACATTCACAAGAAAAATGTTCCACAGCTTCTTCATGGGCTTATTGACAGAATTTCGATAAGTCTTAACGCTTCAAACAAACAAAAGTACAATGAGATTTGTAGACCATTTTATGAAGACATATATGACCATGTGATTGAGTTTATAAAAGAAAGCAAAAAATACATAAGAGAAGTATGGGTTTCGTGTGTAGATACGGTCATAGATGAAGAGGAGATAGACAGGTGCAAGGAAATTGCCAGAGACCTTGGTGTGAATTTTAAATTGAGAGCGTATGAGGGATAAAATTTGATTTTGCTCAGAGCTGAAAATGAAACTGACGGCGTTCGCAACTTAAAATTATGTTTAGAATATATAAAAAAATCACATTTTTTTATGTAATTCGGTCAATTATTCACATAACCACATCTACAAAAACAGAATAAAAACTTTGAAAAAGTTCATTTATTTTTGGTATTGATTGGTGTATACAAAAAACATATAATTAAAACTGTAAACAGCGGAGCAAGGGACAGACAACAAAGAAATGCGGCGGACAACCCCCTTGAGTTTTTAAAAAATACATACAGTGGAATCCCCCCGATTCATTTCCTCCTTTTATATAGAAAGCGGGCAGGAGCTCTACAAGCAAAGGAGCTTCTGCCCGCTTGCGATTTTAGGGGGAATTTTTTAACAAAGATTCTGCAAGAAGTCTCCATCTTCTGTAAGATGGAGATGAATTGCAGTTGATAAATATTTGGTTTCGGTATACAATTAAACTGGTGATGACAATGAAGTTTGATACTAATAAACATTCAGTATTTCTACTGTACTATCATTTGATTTTGGTAACAAAATACAGAAAAGATGTGATAGATGAGAGAATTTCAAGAAGGCTAAAAGAAATTTTTGAGTATATTCAACCTAATTACAACATAACCCTGGTTGAGTGGAATCATGATAAAGACCATGTGCATGTTTTGTTCAAGGCAACTCCTACAACATCACTTTCCAAGTTTATAAATGCTTATAAAAGTGCTTCTTCAAGGCTTATAAAAAGGAATTTCCTGAAATTAGGCAAAAACTGTGGAAGGAATATTTTTGATCAAGAAGTTATTGTTTGCTGACAAGTGGTGGTGCACCGGTTGAAGTGATTAGAAAATACATTGAAAGTCAAGGTGAGAAAAGAAAGTGTTGAAAGCATATAGGTATCGAATATATCCAACTAAAGCACAGGAAGAATTCTTTGAGAAGGCATTTGGTTGCTGTAGATTTGTATGGAACAAGATGTTAGAGGAAAAACTGGAAGCTTTGAAACAAGGTAAAAAAGTTCCAAGAATAACTCCAGCAAGGTATAAAAAAGAATATCCTTTCTTGAGAGAAGTGGATAGTCTTGCACTTGCAAATGTTCAAATGAAGCAGGAAAAGGCATTCAAAGACTTTTTCAAAAACCCAAAGCATTTTGGAATACCAAAGTTTAAGAGAAAGAAAGACAAGCAGTCATATACAACGAATAACCAACAAACAAAGAGCGGAAACGAAACAATTAGGGTAGACTTTGAGAAGGGGCTTTTGTATTTACCGAAGGTGAAAAGTGGAATAAAAGCAGTATTTCACAGGGAGTTTGAAGGAAAAATAAAATCGGCAACAGTTGTTAAGACAAAAGCAGGCAGGTATTATGTAAGCATACTTGTAGATGTGCAGGACCCAAGAAATAAGGAGGTAAATCGAATTTTTGAGAATGAGATAACTAAACGAGAGAATTTCATCTGTGGGATAGATACAGGGCTTATAAGTTTTGTTACGATTGCAAATGATACAGGGATTTCGAAAATTGAATACCCAAAGTATCTGATTAAAGCTGAGAAGAGATTAAAAAGGTTACAGAGGCAGTTATCAAGGAAGAAAGAGGGTTCTAAAAACTGGGAGAAAGCAAGAGAAAGACTTGCAAAGGAATATGAATATGTAAAGAACTCAAGGGAAGACTTTTTGCACAAGATATCTAAGACCATCATAGACGAGAACCAAGTCGTGGTGGTCGAAAGTTTGAACGTAAAGGGATTATCAAGAACAAGATTGTCAAAGCACATTCTTGATAGTTCATGGTCAAAGTTTTTGAGATATCTTAAATACAAGGCAGATTGGTATGGCATGAAAGTCATAGAGGCAGACAGGTCATTTCCATCTTCGAAAATGTGTAGCAGATGTGGATACATCAACAAAGAGCTAAAGTTGAAAGATAGAGTGTGGATATGTCCGAAATGTAAAGCAGTCCATGATAGAGATGAAAATGCTGCAAAAAACCTGAAAAACTATGGAATTGCTTATATAAGGAATCAGTAGGGTGGGGACCACCCGAATTTACGCCTGCAAAGACCTGGACCTCTACTGCTGGGAATACAATCCCAGTAGCAAGTCTGGTCGATGAAGCAGGAAGCCTCCACCTCTTCAGGTGGATGGTAGTTCACAAAATATTGTAAAATAGAATAAGGCATATTTTTTTTGTCAAAGGGGAATTTTAAAAACAACATGGCAAAGTACAGATTGGGTCAAGAAAAAAGAGGAGTAGTTTTTAGGAAAACTCAAAAAGAGAAGAAAAGAAGGTTTAAAAGAAAATATATACTTTACATCTTTGCTGCATGGATTTTGGCAAATGTACTTTTATTTTTGGTAAAAGAGTATCTTTCAAACTACTATTTTTCAACCCAGCTACCCGAACTTTCCCCGGAAAATTACAAAAAAATACTCATATTTGCACCACACTGTGACGATGAAACACTCTCATCTGCAGGTGTTATTCAAAAAGCACTTGCAGCAGGTAGCAAAGTTAAGGTTGTTGTGATGACAAACGGTGACGGTTTTACAAGAGCGGCTGGTCAAAACTTTGGCAAGATTAGATTAAAAGCCGAAGACTATATTAAATTTGGATACCTTCGTCAAAAAGAGACCATTCATGCGCTTGAGGATTTAGGGGTTGACAGGAAGAATATCATTTTCTTGGGATACCCTGATAGGGGTTTGAGGTATCTTTGGGAAAAGTACTTTGACTCAAAAGTGAGCTATTTTAATCCCCTTACCCGAACTTTTCATAGTCCATATTCAAATTCCTATGAGAAAAATGTCCAATACAAAGGCGTAAACGTGGTGAAAAACATAGAGAGTATAATAAAGTCATTTGAGCCAGATTTGATAATATACCCATACTCACGTGACCAGCATCCTGACCATTGGGCCACATCTGCATTTGTAAAGTTTTCACTTCTACAGCTGGGATATAAAGGTGAAGAATGGCAATATCTTGTCCACAGAGGTGACTGGCCAACTCCGTTTGGCAAGCACCCGGACATGTTTTTAGTACCACCCTTTAAACTTGCGTTTACAGACACTAAGTGGTATCAGGTGCCACTTGATGGTTTTATGATAGAGAAAAAAGCAAACTCTATTTCAGATTATCATTCTCAGATAAAGGTTATGCGAGGGTTTTTGGAGGCTTTTATAAGGCAAAACGAACTTTTTGCAAAGCTTGGCAATAGCGTTGCCAAAAGGTATGAGGGTGACAACCTGTTTTCGCCTAAATATCTGGTGATAGAAGAGCCAACGCATGATATCTGGTCGCTTATTTTTGAAAAAGGTGCGGACATAGATAGCATTTATGCTGCACATGATAGCGAAAATATATATATTGGTATCAGAATGGTTGGGTCTGCAAAAAGACTTATTAACTATTACCTTCACATTCGTGCATTCAAAGACCAAAAATATCTTGGAAGGATGTACATCCAAATTTCAGGAAGTAAAATGAAAAGCATAAAAAGTATGACAGCTCCTCAGTTTTCTTTGAATAATTCAAAATTTCAAAGAAACAAAAATTATATGATGATAGTTCTGCCAAAGAAAGATTTACAAAATGCAAATATGTTGTTCTTGAGCCTCAGGACAGAATTTTTGGGTCGGCAGCTTGACAGAAGCGCATGGAAGGTGATACTGCTAAAATAAAACCTTTATTGAGGAATTAGCTCTTCGTACTTGTAGGTAAATTCAATGAGCTTTGGTGCCATATAGATAGGACTGTTTGTTCTAAGTGCAAGTGCAATTGCATCGCTCGGTCTTGAGTCTATGACAGATATGACATTATTGTAGTCCTTAAGATAAAGCTCTGCATAGTAAGTTCCATCTTTGATGTCGGTGATTACAACCTTTTGAATTGAAATACCAAATTTTTGAAAGATGTTGACCATCAAATCATGTGTGATTGGGCGTGGAAGTTGCTGCTTTTCAAGGGCGAGTGAAATTGACTGTGCTTCTAAAGGCCCAATGAAGATTGGAAGTACCATTTTGTTGTTCTTGTCACACAACAGGACCGCAAATCCTCCACCTTCTTGGAAGAATGCAACGTTTAAAACGTACATCTCAATCATAGTGAATAGCACCTCTTTTAAATTGGAATAATTTACAACCAAGCAAAAGACCCCTTACTTTAATATTATGACACAAAGCAAGGGGTCAAATAAAGATTTTAGAAAAAATTATTTTTGGTTTTTTAAAATTCTAAGTGAGTTCAAAATGGCAATTAAAGCAACGCCGACATCTGCCAAAACTGCCTCCCAAAGATTTGCAAAACCCAGTGCACCCAAAGCCATAACTAAAAACTTTATAGATAGCGAAGTTGAAATATTTTGTATTACAACCCTGCGAACAAACCTTGAGATCTGGATCAGATCCAGAATTTTAACAGTTGAATTTTCAAGGAGTATTACATCTGCTGCTACAGTTGCAATGCTTGAGGCGTTCTGTGCAAACGAAATTCCAACATCACATACAGCCAAGGCAGGGGAGTCATTTATCCCGTCACCTACAAATACAACTGTTGCATTTTTAGCAACTTTTTTTATGTCTTCAGCAATCTTTGCTTTGTCTTGAGGAAGAAGATTTGCAAAAATTCCATCAAACTCAAGTTCACCTGCTAATTCTTCAGCAGCTTCCTTTTTGTCACCTGTGAGAAGATAAGTTTTTGTCCCCAGTTTTTTTAACAAATTCAATGTATCTTTTATATCTTGTCTGAGAAAGTCCTTCAAAACCACATATCCACAAAACTTATTATCTACACCAACATATACTGCTGTTGAAGCAATAAAATCTTCTTTTATATCAATCTTAACACCATTTTCTTCTAAAAACTCTTTTGTTCCAGCAATGACTTTTTTGCCATCTACAACTCCTTCTATTCCTTTGCCAGGATACTCTTTTACTTCTTTTACTAACTGGGCATCAACTTTGACTTTAAATTCTTTGGTAACAGAAAGAGCAATTGGATGATTTGAAAAACTTTCTATGTGGCAGAGAAGTTTTATAAACTCTTCATGGGATATATCTTTTGTCACAACTTTGTCAACTTTTAGGCTGCCTTGAGTGATAGTTCCAGTTTTATCAAAAAGAATAGCATAAATTTTCCTTGCCATCTTGTCAATGTATGTTGTCCCTTTTACAAGGATTGAAGCTTTAGATAGTCGTGCAACCCCTGCAAAATAGGAAAGAGGCACAGATAAAACAAGGCTACACGGGCAAGAAATAATCAGGAATATCAGTGCCCTATAAACCCACTTGTCAAATGGCTGTGAAAACAAAAGTGGAGGTAAGAGTGCTACCAAAAGAGCAAAGAGCGTAACAATAGGGGTATAAACCTTTGCAAAAGAAGTAATGAACCTCTCTGTCTGTGATTTTTTAGATGTTGCATTTTCTACAATCTCTATTATCTTTGAAATTGTAGAGTCTTTGTAAAAGCTCTTAGCAAGCACTTCTATCGTTCCATCAATATTTATTGACCCCGCAAAGACCTCATCGTTTTTTTTCACAGGAATTAGCCTTGACTCACCTGTGACTGCAGATGTGTCCAAAAAAGATCTACCTGCTGCTACAACTCCATCAATAGGTACCCTTTCACCTGCTTTGACAATGACAATGTCACCAGGAACGATGTCTTTTGGATTTACCCTTTTTATTTCATTTTCAATCTTCAGGTTTGCATATTCAATTTCAAGGTTTTTCAAGGAATTTATGGTCTCCCTTGACCTTCTGATTGCTGTCTCTTCAAGCAGCTCGCCTGTTTTGTAAAGAAGCATAACAAGGACTGCTTCAGGATATTCTTTGAGCAAAAAGGCAGAGATTGTTGCAACTGTCATCAAGAAATTTTCATCAAAGACTTTTAATAGAAGTAGATTTTTCAAAAACTTTTTTATTACATCTTTTCCCGCTAAAATGTATGCCAAAACAAAAAATATCAGCCCCCACCAAGTTCTTTTGTAAATAAAAAGTCCAATTACAAAAAAGAGAATTGACAGAATTATCAAAGACAGTTCTTTTATATCAACCACAGGCTTTTCGGCTTCTGCCTCTAAAACTCTCACGTTCGGCTCAATTTCATTTACAATTCTTGCAACACTATCCAAAAAGAGTTTATAAGTGTTAGGTGAGATTTCAGCTGTGAGCTTTTTTGTGACAAAGTTCAAATTTGCACTTTTGACAAAGTATAGGCTATTTACCCTTTCCTCAATTTTAGCTGCACAGTTTGCACAGGAAAGATTTTCTAATATGAGTTCAACCTTGCCATTTCTCAAATTTACCATCCCCTCTTGATGTTATTAATTTTTGTAAACAAATCAAGCTTTTTCTGAAAGGTGCAAAAGCCCAAGCTCTAATATACTTTTTACATGGTCATCGTTTAAGCTGTAATAGACCACTTTTCCTTCTTTTCTGCTCTTAACCAGCCTAAATGCCTTTAAAAGCCGCAGCTGGTGAGATATTGCCGACTGCGTTACCTGAAGCAGCGCTGCTAAATCGCATACACACATCTCTGATATCAAAAGTGCGCTTAAAATCTTCACTCTTGTGGAATCAGAAAACACTTTAAAAAACTCAGATAGATCAAATAGCTTCTCATCATCAGGTAAATCTTTTTTAACCTTTTCAAGGATGTCCTGATGAATCACTGTGCATGAGCAAATTTCAAGCTTTTTTGACATTCATTTCACCTCAAATCACTGGTGGATTGTTAAGCAAAAATAATTAAGATTCTATTTTAAAAAACATATGAACAATTATTCATATGTTCATTATATATCTTTTTGTATTGTCTTGTCAACCACCACAGGATTTTTAGCTTGAAAGATGGCAATATAATTTTGAAATCCTTGACGCAAAATCTTTTCAAGTGCTACACTTGAAAAGAAGAGGATTGTAAAAAATTTTTTTGGGGGTTTGACAGGTGAACCTTATACTCCTTACAATTGGCTATCCCCATCCTAAAAGGGATGTGTTTGTGGGAAACGAGATAGATTTTCTTTGTAAGGCTTTTGACACGATCTATATTCTGCCAGTTCAAGCGGGCAAGATTTTACCCAAAAAATTAAAAAATGGTGACAAATACAAACCCCACGAAAAGGTAAAAGTGTGGGATGTTGAGTACACAATAAAGGATGTTTTATTTATTTCTCCAAGGCTAATAGGACTTGCAATAAAAGAAGCCTTCAAGGCAGTTTTTCAAAAAAGCACAATTAGGTATAAGATACTCTATCTTTGGATGATTTTTAGATGGATCTTTTTGACAAGCATAACATTGAAAAATCTTAGCAAACTATTTGAAAAAGAAGGAATTGACCCAAAAGATACAATCCTTTATTCCTATTGGTTTCACTTTTTGGCATTTGCTATTTCTCTTTTTAAAAAGCCTGTTGCGCTAAAAATCTCAAGAGCGCATCGCTCAGACCTATATAGAGAACTTTACCCTCAGCCCTGTAAGGAGTTTATAATAAATCACATTGATAAAGTATTTGCATGCTCCAAGATGGGTGCAGAATATATAAATAAAAGGTATAATACAGACAAAGCAGTCGTTTCATACCTTGGAACTTTCAATGACTATGAAATAAATCTTAACAAGAAAAGATCAAAGCCTTTTAAGATAGTCAGCTGTGCAAGGGTTGTATCTGTCAAAAGGGTTGAAAAAATAATAGATAGCCTTGAGAAGATTACAGACTATGAAATCTCATGGATTCACATAGGTGATGGTGATCTTTTTGGAAACATAAAAAATTATGCAGATGAGAAACTTTCAAAAAAAGAAAATATTAGCTACAATTTTCTGGGATTTATGCCGAACGATAGAATTACAGAGCTTTATGCCAAAGAGAATTTCAACCTGTTTGTAAATACAAGCTCATCTGAAGGTCTTCCAGTTTCAATCATGGAGGCAATGTCATTTGGAATACCAGTTGTGGCAACAGACGTTGGCGGTGTGCGTGAGATTGTAAAAGATGGATCAAATGGTTATTTGCTTGAAAAAGATTTTTCAGCAGATAGGCTCTCATCGTTAATAAAAAGATTTATTGAAATGCCAGAGATAGAGTATCAGAGATTTTGTATTGAGGCAAGAAAGACATGGGAAGAAAAGTTCAATGCTCAAAAAGCGTATGAGGAGTTTGTGAATACTGTGATAAAGCTTGCACAATCAAAAAAAGGAGCTGGGCTAAAACATGGAAAATAATAAGTTTGAGCTGCTACGGAAAATAGATCTTTTTTTACTAGACATGGATGGCACAATCTATCTTGGCGACAGGTTATTTGAGGGCAGCAAGGAGTTTGTACAGCTTTTAAAAGAAAATAATAAAGAGTTTTTGTTTTTGACAAACAACTCATCAAAAAGCTCTGATGACTACTTAAAAAAGTTATCAAAAATGGGAATTGAGATTACAAAAGAAAACCTTCTCACATCGGGTCAGGCAACTGCTATTTATCTTAAAAGTATTGACCAAAGAAGTGCTGTCAGTGCATATGTTGTGGGGACACAGTCTTTGAAAGATGAACTCAAAAGTTTTGGGATAAATGTTGTAAATAGCATTGAAAAAGAAGATGTAGATTACCTGATTGTTGGGTTTGACACAGAACTTACCTACAAAAAGCTACTGGATGCTTGCAAGCTTATAAGAAAAGGAGTGCCTTTTTTGGCAACAAACCCTGATTTGGTTTGTCCTCTTGACGGTGGTGAGTACATTCCAGATTGTGGCTCAATCTGTATAATGCTTGAAAATGCCACAAAGAAAAAGCCTCTTTATATTGGAAAGCCATCTTCAATAATTGTTGAGGTCATCTCAAGGTTTAAGAATGTAGAAAAAAGCAAAATGGCTATGATTGGCGACAGGCTCTATACAGATATAAAGATGGCAAATGACAATGGAATGATTTCAATTCTTGTTTTATCTGGCGAGACGAATTATGAGGATATAGAAAAATTCCAGGTAAAGCCTACTTTGATATATAACTCAATCGAGGATATCTATGAGGATTTGAAAATTCTTTACAGGGGTGTAAAGTGAAATGTGTGGAAGATATCTATTTTTGCCAGATGAACAAATCGAAGAGATAAAAAACATCTTACAAAGAATTAATCAAAAATTTTATGGTACACCATTTTTGGACAAACTCAAAATAGGAGAGATTTTCCCAACAGAGCTTGTCCCTGTAGTTGTTGCAAGTGAAGATGGGAAAGATGCTACAATTGCCCGCTGGGGTCTTCCTATTGAGGGCAAAAAGCAGGTGATAATAAACGCAAGGGCAGAGACTTTGCTTGAAAAGTGGACTTTCAAAAAGATAGCTCATCAAAGATGTCTTGTTCCAGCAGTCGGATTTTATGAGTGGCAAAAGCAAGATGATGGCAAGCAAAAGCTTTTAATAAAGCCTCAGGACAGAAGCCTTTTTTACATGGCGGGGCTTTACGAGAAAATCAATTTAGGAGATGACACTGAAATTGATGCATTTGTAATTATCACAACGCAACCAAATTTCCAAATTAAGCCAATTCATGACAGAATGCCAGTGGTACTAAAAAAAGAATATGAGGATTTGTGGCTTTTTGAAAAAGGTAATGAGAAAATCTTGAGGAAACTTTTTGAGACTGTGCTAAAACCATATGAGGGGGAAATGGAAATTGAAAAGATCAATGAGTAAGGAGATAAATTTGCATTTGTTCTAAAACATTAGATTTAGGAATCTTTTGAAGTCTAGTATGAGAAATTCTATTTACTCTTAGGATTAAAAATAAGTGCAATTATATACCCAAAAAACACAGCTGCAGCAATACCGCCAACTGTCCTTGATACTCCCCCTGTAAATGCCCTAACAAATCCAATTTTTTTCACCTCTCTGTGGAATTAAAAAGGTAACAATCTATTCAACTTCAATCGATAGTACATGCACAATTACAGGAATGCTCATATAAAAAACGCTAAAAGGCAGTTTTTCAGAGTATTTGTCCTTGGCTCAATAGATTTTACCATGCTCTGGTATTATTGAACTTTTTTCTTTTAAATTCATCCTTATTCCCCCACAAACCAGGATAACTGCTGCAAGTATCATTAGCCACTATTTTATGTCTATGTGGGCAAGGGGAGTGTGCACAATAAAAGAAGAATGTGAGCTTGAGAATGTTTTTGGTTTGGAGTAAGATATAATGTAGCAAGAGAAAGAAAAATTTTTGCAGCAAGAGAGGATTTATATAAGATGCTTCAAGACATAAAAGGCATGGTAAGCGACATTATATATAGAAACTTAGAAAACAACTACACAGTATTTGAGATACTCTGCGATGATGAGGTTTTCACAGCAGTTGGAATTGTACCTGACATTGTAATTGGTGAGAAAGTAAAAGTATATGGTGAATTTTATGTCCACCCTGTCTATGGTCAGCAGCTAAAAGTGTCGTACCTTGAAAAGCTTTTGCCGGAGACAAAGGATGAGATTTACCTCTACCTCTCTTCAGGTGTCATAAAAGGCATTGGGCAGAAGACTGCAAAGAAAATTGTGGAAATGTTTGGCGACGATACAATGAGAATTTTGCAGGAAGAACCTGAAAAGCTTTTGGCTGTACGCGGAATGACACCTGAGAAGGTTGAGAGAATAAAGAATATGTTTTCGTTCCAGAAGTTTTTAAAAGACATCATGACAATATTTTCCCAGTATGGACTTTCACAAAACCATGCAATGAGACTTTTTAAATTATATGGTTTTTCAGCTTTGGGTCTACTTTACGACAACCCCTATTTTTTACTTGACGTGTTTCCAGAGCTTGACTTTAAAAAAGTGGACAGGCTTGCATTTGACTTGGGAGTTTCACCTGATGATATGAGAAGAATCTCAGCAAAGATTGTAAATCTTTTAAACATGGGTAGCAATAATGAAGGGCATACATGCCTTCCAAAAGAAAAACTCATTTTGTTTGTTTCAAAGGCGCTTGAACAAGATACAGAGAAGGTTGAAGAAGCACTTGATAGTCTTATAAAAGCAAAAAGGGTTGTTATTGATACTGTTGACGGTCTTGAGATGGTTTTTTTATATGGATTTTTTGAGTGTGAAAGGTATATCGCGGAAAAGATTGCCTCAATGCTAAAGGAATATGATGACATTTTAGACATAGATGAAAGAATCTCTGAGTTTGAAAAGAAAAACAGCATAGTATTTTCTCAGAATCAGAAAAAAGCTATCAAAATGGCCCTAACTCAAGGTGTGAGTGTGATTACTGGGGGGCCCGGCACAGGAAAGACTACGATTATAAAATGTATAATTGAGATATTTGAGCAGGAAGGCAAAAAGGTTTTCTTGTGTGCACCAACTGGAAGGGCAGCAAAGAGGATGCAGCAGCAATGTGAAAAAGAGGCAAAGACTATTCACAGGCTTTTGGAAATGACTGTAACAGATTCTCAAGTGTTTTTTCAAAAAGGACCCAATAATCCCTTGAAATGTGATGTCATTATAGTTGATGAGATGAGCATGGTTGACAGCTACATTATGTACTATCTTCTTTCTGCGACAAAAGATACAACAAGACTTGTTTTAGTTGGCGATAAAGACCAGCTCCCTTCTGTTGGTGCAGGAAATATATTAAAAGACCTGATACGAAGCGATGTTGTTCCATATGTAAGGCTTACTGAAGTGTATAGACAAAGTGAAGACAGCTTTATAGTTTTAAACGCACACAGGATAAACAATGGTGAGTTTCCATACCTTCAGAAAAACAGTGATTTTTATTTCATTCAAAAAAATTCTCAAGAGGAAATACTAAAAACCATTGTTGAACTTGTAACAAAAAAGCTGCCAAACTATTTATCAGCCGACCCGCTGACAGACATTCAGGTTTTGTGTCCATCTAAAAAAGGAGTTGTGGGGATGTACAATATAAACAGGGTACTTCAGCAGTATTTAAATCCCAAAGATGGGTCTAAAAAGGAGGTTGTCTACAAAGAAAACACTTTCAGAGTCGGCGACAAGGTGATGCAAATAAAGAACAACTATTCACTTGAATTTACAATTATAGAAGGTGAAGAGAAGGGCAAGGTCTCAACAGGGATATTCAACGGCGATATTGGGGTTATAAAGGACATTGACAGGGCAGGCGGTGCAATGGAGATTGTATTTGACGATGACAAGCTTGTATTTTACGACTTTTCTCTCTTGGATGACTTGGAGCTTTCTTATGCCATGACTGTTCACAAATCCCAAGGGTCTGAGTTTAGGTGCATTGTAATGCCAGTTGTTGAGACCTACCCGATTTTAATGACAAGAAACCTTCTGTACACAGCAGTTACGCGCGCAAAGGAACTTGTTGTGCTGGTGGGTAAAAAAAGTGCCTTAGAGTACATGATAGCAAACCAAAAAGAGGCTATGCGATATTCAGCACTTTACGACTTTTTAAAAAGGAAGCTAAAAGATACGCAATTGCAAGCTTTATAATATCAGGTATTACAAATGGTGCAACACCTACCAAAAAAGCCTTTTTTAAAGTAAGATGAGCAGCAACTGCTAAAAACAAAAATCCCAATGTATAAATTAAGCACAAACCAACAATGAGAGCGAAAGCTGCGTTAATAATATCATTTTTTATTGGCTTTTTTGTATTTATATAGCTTGTTACAAATGCAGCAATTGGAAAAGCTATTAAATACCCACCTGTTGGGCCAACAAACTTAGAAAGCCCACCAGTAAACCCAGCGAAAACAGGAATACCAACAGCCCCCAAAAGGTCATAGACAAGAAGGCTTAAAAAAGCATACTTTGGTGGCAAAATTAAGCTTGCCAAGAAAATTGCCAAAACCTGCATAGTAAACGGCACAGGCCCAATTTGAATTGAAATTTGGCTACATGCAGCAACAACTGCTGCAAAAAGAGCAGAAAGAACAAGCATTTTTGTTGTATATGTGCTCTTTGTATATTCCATATTTTTTGCCCCCTTAAAGTAAACTTTTTATTTAAAAATGGTTTACTAAAAATATAGCAAGGAAATAGACAATTGTCAAGAAGGATGATGGGTGGTTTGGAAAAATGAAAAGAATTTAAATAAATGAGATGAAAAGAAAAAGATTTCTGTACTGCTTTTTTAAATTAATGTAGGTATTTACAACTTTGTATGGTTGTATTATTATAGATATTAAAGGGCAAATTTTTTAATTTTCTTTGGTTCCAAACTCTGGTTTTAAAGAAACATAAAAAGTTTATTAAAAATTTGGAGGGGAATAAATTATGAAAAGACTTTTGTCAGTTATACTTATTATACTTTTAAGCTTGAGTGTTTTGCCTACAGCTGGTGCAAAGAATGAAGTTAGTGTTACTTATGTGATAAAACCGTCGTTTGATTTTGGTGATGTAAGAGATTTTCACGAAGGGTTTGCTGCAGTGGAAAAAGGAGGTAAGTGGGGTTTTGTAGATAAGAGAGGTAAAGTTATTGTGCCTTTTATATATGATGAAGTATGGGATTTTCATGAAGGGCTTGCAAAGGTAAAGAAAGAAAACAAGTGGGGGTTTATAGACAAGACAGGAAAAGTAGTTGTGCCTATAATATATGACGAGATAGACTATAATTTTCTTGAGGGAATTGCAAAGGTTAAGAAGGGAGGTAAGTGGGGTTTTGTAGACAAAACTGGTAAAGAAGTTGTACCTTTAATATATGAAAGCGTAAGAGAATTTTCAGAAGGTCTTGCGTGGGTTAAAAAGGACGGCAAGTGGGGGATTATTGCAAATCCTCTTAAGACCAAAAACCTGCCGGTAAAAAGCAAATAATTTGTATCAGAAAAACAAAAGGGGATTTTAGCGAATTATGCCAAAATCCCCTCAATTTGTTTTTACCACTATTTACATTCTGCAAACTTTAAAAAATATGCTTTTGCGGTACCTATTAAAGCATTGGGGAAACTTAAAATGTAATCAAATGCTGGATTGAAACAGCAGGAGAAAAAGGAATGCAAATTCCACCGCCAGATGAGTATAAAGAAGAAGAGTACAGCGGAAGACTTGTTTTGCGCATTCCAAAGTCGCTTCATAAGCGCTTGGCAGAGGAAGCAAAAAAAGAAGGTGTCAGCTTAAATTCTTTTATTCAACATTTGATTTCTTACGCTTTGGGATGTAGAGAAAATAAAACGCAAGAATTGACTATTCCATATATTCCTGGTTCTACTCTTAAAGGATCGATCCGGAATATCTTTATAAAAAAGGAGCGTTACGTTCCTCCCGTTTTACAGCTGGGTAATTTCCAACAAAAAGATAGGAGGGATTAATTTGCCCAAAAAGAAAAGACATAGTTCATCATTTAAAGATTTAATAAAAGGAGTTGCAGTATTTTTGCAGGATGTGGAAGCAAAAAGCATGTTAGATTTATCGAATCCCCCTAAATCAATAGATCATACACTAAACTATGATTATAAAATTGTAAACATTGAAAATAACCAAGTAAACATTAAATTAGTGATAAATATTGAAAGTATACCTGAAAATCTTTTTAAGATAAAATTAGAGGTAATAGGAAAATACTTGTTTAAAGAAGCCATTAATGAAGAGATAGTTTTAAATGATGTTCCTTTTTTACTTGATGCACTTGCACCTGAAGTAAGCTATATAGTGAGTTTTTTGACAGACAGAATGTTAAAACAGCCATACATTATCCCGCCTATAATTTCACTTGAGCTGGATGTTCCAAAAGACACAAAAAAGAAAAATACAAAAGCCTCCATCTAACATAGAGCTTTTGCGCAAATTTTTCTATGTAAGGAAGTTACTTTTTTTAATAAAATTTCTTCTATCCAATTGTGTGACAATATGATATAATATTCTCAACAAAATGCAAACGTTTGCTGATTAAGAATTGATTTTGCATGGACTAAAAAAAGCAGAAAGGGGAGAGTTCTTTTGCAAAATTCCAGTCTTCTGAACCTGCTGCAGATTCTCAAAGAAAAATCTGAGAAGTGGAGCAAAACAAATGACTATAGAATACCAAAGATATGGGATAGTTTCAACTATTCAGGTGAGGAAAAAAGAGAAAATTTTGATGGCACAATTTCGGTAAATCCTTATAACTTTCTCTATGAATGCATAACAAAAGCTATTTTACCCTATGCAGATTCAAATACTAATTACCTGCAATCGTTAGCACAAATTGAAAGAAAAAAAGGAGTTTTTTTATCTGCTCAAGGCAATTGGATTAAAAAAAGCAGCGTCTATGGAATGCAGATAAGAACAAGCTCTGCTTGGGACCATGACAGCGATGGAGAGTTAAAACTTGAAAATGAATTTGCACTTAAAGACACTGGAACTTTCGTTAAAACAATTGCGCTTTTGCCTCTTATCAAAAAGATGGGGTTTGACACCATTTACACACTTCCTATTACCAAAAACAGCACAAGATACAAAAAGGGTGAGATGGGCTCACCATATGCAGTCAAGAACTTTTTTGAACTTGACCCTGTTTTGAAAGACCCTATGACAGATGAACTTTCAATAGAAGAAGAGTTTGCAGCTCTTATTGAGGCTTGCCACATACTTGGAATAAGATTTGTTATAGACATAATACCGCGAACATCTGCAAGGGATTCAGATTTTATCTTAGAACATCCTGATTGGTTTTACTGGATAAAAGTCTCAGACAGAGAAAAATACAGCCTACCAAAGCTAACACTGATAAAAGAGTTCACAAAGGCAGATGAGTCTAACATTGAACTTATCTACAAAGACCCCGCTGTAAAGGAGCATCTAAAGCTTTTTATGCCCTCACCTGACAAGTACGCACCTGAAAAGTGGGAAAAAATAAAAGAAAGTTGCAAGAAAAATCCAGATATAGACTTTTTTGAGCTGATAGAAAAGGAAATAGGGCTTACAACTGCACCTGCGTTTTCTGACTGTCTGAACGACCCACAGCCGCCCTGGACAGATGTTACGTATTTGAGGCTTTATTTAGACCATCCTGTGCAGTCTGCAAAATATGTAGATCAAGACCAGCCACCTTATATTCTTTTTGATACTATAAGGGCAAATATTTTCAAAGGTAAAAAGCCAAACATAGAACTTTGGGAAAGGATTTCAAACATCATTGTACATTACCAGCAGAAGTTTGGGATTGATGGTGCACGAATAGATATGGGTCATGCGCTGCCAAAAGAGTTGGAAGACATGATAATCTCCAAGGCAAAAGAAGTGGATCCTGATTTTTGCTTTATTGCAGAAGAGCTAAGTTTGAGCGGCGACAAGAAAGCAAAAGAGTCAGGCTATGACATGATAATTGGAGATGTTTGGGCAAGAGAGCCAAGGTATTATGAGGGAAATCTCAAAAAGATGATAGACAAGCTTTTGAAATTAAAACTTCCTGTTTTTGCAGCATCTGAGATTCCAGACAGTCCGCGGGCGGCCTCAAGGGTAGGCGGCAAAAATTTTTCAAGGTTTTCTGTTGTTCTCAACAACTTTTTGCCAAATGCAGTTTTCTTCTTGACATCAGGGCAAGAGGTTTTTGAGGTCCAGCCGATGAACTTAGGACTTGACCCACAGCCAGATGGAAGGTTTAAGTTACTTAAGTCTGACCCGCTTTACGGCAAGCTTGCATTCTTTGACAGATATGCTCTTCACTGGACAAATGACGGCGCTCAAGAGATGATAGAAATAATTTCTGCTGTGTCAAAAATAAGAAAAAGGTATGTTGATTTTATTAAACCTGAAAACTATATTAAGTTTCCATACAACAGCAAATTTGTCGTAGCATTTGGCTACAAGCTTGGGCTAAAGGCTGAGAAGTATTTGATTGTCATTGCAAATGCTGATTTGCTAAGAGCAAAGAGAGTAGAAATTAATTTAGAAAAGGCACAGCTTGGTTTGGCAAGAGAAATAAAAGAAGTTGGCACGCTATTTGCTCTTAAAAGTACCAGCCCTGTAAAGTTTCAAGATCAAAAACTCAGCATCTTTTTAGAGCCTTTGGATATAAAAATTGTTTTAGCAAAATAAAAAGAAGGGGCTTTGTTCCAAAAACGGTGGATGAAAAGCCCCTTCTATTTTTATGTATGAAACTGTTTTACATAGAAAAACTTCTTTTAGAGAGTTATTTCTACAACTTCATTTGCCCTGTCAAGGACAAAATTAGCTTTTTTGTCTTTGCAAACAACTTCATATTCGCCCATGAAACCTGATACTTTTACAGTGCCATTTTCGTCTGTAATCAACCTTTGTGTATCTGTCCACCATTCTTTCTTTATCAATTGGTAAAGGGTGGAGTAAATAGGTTTTACTCTGCCATCTTTTGTAATAAATCCGGCTGGTGCGCCAAGCCAAGCGAAAGTATCAATGAAATTCCACCATGTAATTGCTTCAACAAGTGGGTGTGCAAACAACATTTTGTAGAAAAGTTTTGCTTCCATTGCCTGCCTTTCTTCGCCCTCAGGAGTTGATGGCCAGCTTTCAGGCTTGTAATCGTTGAGGTCTTTTATATGCGGTGGCATAAGCTTTCCAGAGATTAACGTAACTTCTGTAAAGTGAAGAGGCAAGCCGAAACGTGAAAACCTTTCAAGCACTTCCTCTGTTTTCTCCACTCCCCAGAAACCCTGGTGCATATGTGACTGTATTCCTATTGCATCAATCTTCACACCTGCATCAAGCAATGCTTCAATCAATATTTCATAGGCGTCTGATACAACATAGTCATTGATAAGCAGAATGCTTTTCGGGTTTGCCTCTCTTGCTGCGTCAAAGACCATTTTGACAAGACCTATTCTGCCGTATTGCCTGCAAATTCTGGTGATTCCATTGTCGTATTTGTTGAAGTTTGGCATTATAACAACCTCATTTATTACATCCCACATATCGATAAGACCGGCAAAATCGCTTACCTCACGCTTTATCCTCATAAGCTGAGCTTCTAAAATTTGGTCATTGGTAAGCTCTAAAAGCCAGTCAGCAGTAACTGTGTGCCAGCAAAGTGGATGACCTTTGAGAACAAAACCACCATTTTTTAACCACTCAGCTGCTTTTTTAAGCCGCTGCGTATCTGGTTTGCCCCTGACAGGTTCGAACCTGCCCCAGTAAAAAGGAAGAGTAGCAAAGTTGAAAAGGCCAACAAATTTTTCAAAGGCCATCTCAGTTTTTTCTTTCAGGTCACCTGAAAACTCGCCGTTTACAAAAGGAACAATTGAAAATTCTGCACATCCAAATAAAAACTTGTGTTTTTTCTGGCTGACTGTGATTTCAACATTTTTCAAAGGTTTGCCATCAGCTGCGGTGATTTTCAATAGAACTTGGCTTTTTCGGTGTTCGTATCTATCCATTTTTAAAACCTCCTAAAAACAAATATTCACAAAACTCAAGTTTAATCGTATTACCAGCTACTTAATTTCAACAATTTCACCTCCTTTTACTTCCACAGTACGGCCATTTACAGAAAGCCATACAGAAATAGCCGAAGGGTTGTAAACAATATCTCTTTTTACAGAAAACTCAAGCATTCTCAACGCTTTGATGTATCTTACAATTTCAATATTTGTGGCAAACCAAACAGAAGTTGTTTTTGAAACCATCTTGCAAAAATCTTCCATAAGCTTCCAGTTGTTTTCTCGTTCAAACTCGAAACTGTGGCCCCATACATACATAAGTTGTAGATGATTTTTATTTTCTGTTTCCAGAAACCTCTTTGTAATTTCGAGCAAATCTTGTTTATGATGGCAGGTTGGATTCCACACAAAAAAATTTGTTGGTATGTTAAAACTGTAATCAGAATTTACCGTCCTTGAATATTCAATGCCAAGCGATGGCAAAATCTTAACAACTTCTTCATTGTAAACTCCATATGGATATGACATTCCTTTGACTGGATATCCAACCAGGGTCTCTAAGTATTTCCTGTCTTCAATAATCTCTTCAATTATGCTTTCAAGGGGTATTGAGTCTAAAAAAGGATGAGTTTTTGCATGTATTCCAACTTCATGCCCTCTGTAAAGCTTAGAAACTTCATCAGGAAGAACAAAGATATCCTTGCCGAGATTTGCTGAGTTTAAAAAGAAAGTTCCTTTAATTCCGTATTCGTTAAATAAACTGACAAGTTTTCTGTCATATACCTGTCCATCGTCATAGCTCATTGTAAGCGCCTTCGATCTGCCACCTGGGAATAAATAGCATATATTCATTTATAATCCCTCCATTAAGCGAAATATTTTAAATCTCATCTTCAGTTGTAAAAGGAGATGCTGGCAAACCCTCTTTGTTGTAAAGATTTGCACCTTCTGGATTGTCAGCCCAAGCATATCTTACATAAACAGGGTTTTGAATACTGTCGTGCCACACAACCACTTTGTCACCTTCAACTGCAGCATTTGCCCATACAAATTTTTTGTCTTTTCCAGCTATTGCAAAGTGTTTTAGCATACATCCTCCTTTTGCAACAAGCCCGCTGCCCACTTCTGAAAACTCTAAGATGATTTTGTTTCCTTCAATTTTCATGGATTTGTAAAGAGGACCTGATGCGACCAAGTCTTTTTCACCGTAAGCCACTTTTTTCGCAAGAAGAGCAAGCCTTTGAGCTACATCTTTTTTGTTCGATGGGTGAAGGTCGTTCCACTCACCAAGGTCAATTACAACTGCCATTCCCACATTGTCAAGGGAAAGAAGTGCTCTTCTTTGTTCTTCTCTCAGCCTTGCCCAGTTGCTCTCACAAGGCTGCGGCTTTGCTTCCATAAAGTTTGCAAGCTGCACATATAAAAATGGTAGATTGCTATCACCCCATTTCTTTCTCCAGTCTTCAACAAGGCTACATAGCTTTTTGCAGTAGCCTTCAGGCCTGTCTGTATTGGACTCACCCTGGTACCATATTATACCTTTTATACTGTAGTTTAGAAGCGGTGTAATCATTCCATTGAACAGACCTGTAGGTTTGTACTGCCAAAAAGTTTGTGGTGGCAGAGGTTCTTTGGTTTGAACTCCAACCTTGCACAGCCATTGACCTTTGAGGTCAAGCTTGCAATCTTCTGTAAATAGCTTATATTCTTTTCCTTTTACAAATTCACCATTTCCATCGTTGCTTATAACCCTTACAACAATTGTATTTTTTCCTTCTTTTAGAAGACCTGCAGGTATATTATACTTTCTTGGTGGATATCGATATGAAGTTGAACCAATCAGCTTTCCGTTGACATATGTAAAGTCACTGTCAACTATTGTCCCAAGATATAATTTTGCTGGTTTTCCTGCCATGTAAGAAGGTATGTCTACTTCTTTTCTGAACCACACAACACCTATTGTTGAGTCAAGTCCCATTTCCTTCCATGTAGCCGGGATGTTTACTATTTTCCAATCAGATGGGCTATAGTTTTCATCAAAGAATGGTAGAGGTTGATTTTTAAGTCCAATGTCAAAAGCATCTAAATAGTCAAACCATGCCTTTATTTTTGCCTCTTGTTCTTTTTTGACAGATTCTATATAGCCGTCGTCTTTGAGTTTTTCAAGTTCTTCAGGATTTTCAAGAAAGTTGTATACTATGTCTTTGCTCATCCACGCTTCTATTGGAGTTCCACCAACACATGCTTTAATCAGTCCAATTGGTATGTTGTATTTTTTGTAAAGCGCTTTTGCAAAAAAATACCCCACAGCTGAAAATTTAAGTACTGTTTCTTTATTCAAAGGCTCCCAGACTCCCCCCTCTAAATCTTCCTTTGGACCTTTGAAATGGTATCTGTCTGGAACTGTAAATTGTCTAATTAAAGGAATATCGCAATCGTCAAGTTCTTCCTTGTAGATATCTATTACTCTTTCCATTGGCACAACCATATTCGATTGTCCAGAGCAAACCCATACATCACCAATCAGTATGTCTTTAATAGTAATAACTGAATTTTGGGACTTTATTTCCATAGAGTAAGGACCTCCTGCCTGCATTGGTGGCAGAGTAACTTCCCATTTTCCGTCATCATCAGCTGCAGTCATATATGATTTGCCTGAAAAGTTTACTGTTACTGTTTCTCTTGGCTCAGCGCAGCCCCATACCTTTACTTTTTTATCTCTTTGAAGTACCATTCCATCACTCAGTAAAAGTGGCAATCTTAATGGCATAATTAATCACCTCGAAACAATATTAATGTTTTTTAAATTTGGATTGTTTGAATCTACAAAGTGGAAACTATTTTAGTATTTTTTGGACCTTTCAATATAAGAAAACGATTTCAAAGAAAGATACAAGCCTAAACCCATACCCTCATTAACTCTGGTTGTAAAAACCAAATGAGATAGAAAATTAAAATGTGATTAGCTTCTGCAGTTTTGAGTGTTGAAATATAAAATTAACCTAAATTATGATAACTAATTTACAAATATTATATCACTCAAGAAAGGTAAAGAAAACTGAATAATTAAAAATGTCAGAACAATTTCTCAAGAGGTGAAAAAGGTTCTATTGAAAATATTTTTCTGCTACCTAATTAGTGATATCTTTTCCATTGTAATTGCCTATTATTTTAATTTTTATTATACATATGGATACAATTCAGCAAAAATTTACTAAGCTAAAATGGAGACGGCAAAGAAAGTAATTCAAAAAGAGTATGACGATAACGAAATTGCTGAGCTTACAGATTTCTTGAAATAAAACAAATAAAAAATTGAGAAAACCACTATTAAATTAGCTGATTTTTAAAGCCTCCTTTCTCAAAGCCTCTATAGTCTCCAAGCTTTTTAAAACAAGCAGAGACAAAAAAAGAAAGAAGGCTTTTGCTTCAAAGAGAATAATGTCGCCAAAGAGCATATTCAAATGCGCTTTTAAACCTTTTAGTAATTTGTAAATATTCTGGAGACCTTTGTGAACAAAGTGGATAGATTTTGTTACACAAGTGTTAAAAAAATATGTAAATTTTTTTTGTGACTTGTATAAAGAAAAAATTACTAAACAATTTCCAACAAAGATGATATAATATACTCAAGCATTACTTCTAAAACTTTCAAATATTTTGTGAGGAGAGAGAAAAGGGATGGGTAAGTTGTTAAAAAGATTAGCTACTTTTGTATTTTTGGTTTGCTTTACAGTAAATATCGTTGCTTTTGTTGGCATAGCAGCAAACACCCAAGCTTATAACCAGGCAGCAACAGTGTTAAAACAAAAAGGAGTGATGACAGGAGATACTAAAGGAAATCTTAACCTTGACAAGCCTCTTAAAAGATCAGAAATAGCAAAGATGATGATAATTCTTCTTGGCAAAAAACCTTTGGCAGATTTTTATGCAAACCAGAAAAGATCTTCTTTTAAAGATGTCCCAGTATCACACTGGGCTTTAGGATATATTGAAGCAGCAAAGAATATAGGGCTTATAACAGGATATCCTGATGGAACATTTAGGCCTGACCAGTACTTAAAAGTGGAAGAACTCACTGCAATGGTTGTAAGGGCTCTGGGCGTTAAAGAAAATGAGCTAAAAGGGAAATATCCATTAAATTACATCAAAAAAGCCTATGATATGAACATTTACTTTGGAATTGAGGCTGAGATTGAGGTTGGAAAGCTTATTACACGCGGTCAGACAGCAGTTATTCTATACAATGCATTTTTGAATGAGTCGCTAAAAGAAGCAAAACCTGTTGCAATTGAAAGCATTGACAATACAACTGTAAAAGTCACCTTTGACAAGGAACTGAAAACACTTGACAAGTCTAACTTTGCGTTTGACAATGGACTGAACGTCTTAGATGTCAAATTTGCCGACTCTACAAAGAAGGTTGTTGAAATAAAGACAGCTGCCCAGCAGGAAGGAAAAGAATACACATTTGTTTACAAAGGACAAGCAACCAATTTGAAATTTACAGCTAAAGTCATTCCATTTGGCTTAAGTGAGGATATAAAGGTTGAAAGTCTCAAGAAGATAGACATAAAATTCACAAAAGCAATTTCTCAAAGCCAGATTGACTCGTTGCCAATTAAGGTGTATGTCAACGACAAAGAGGACTCAACAGCAAAGTTTGCAGTATCACAAGATTTCAAAACAGTGAGTATAATATTTCAAAACAAATTAAATCAAGGCGACAAAGTAAGAATTGTAATTACAAACCTTATGTCAGAAACTGGACAGAGCTTTAGCATCACAAAAGAGATATCCTGCATTGATGCTACCCAGCCCAAAGTAGTTGATTTTAAAGTTATTAACAGCAAAAAGTTTAAAGTGATATTCAATGAGCCAATTGATAGCAGTTCAAATGGAAGTTTTAAGATCTGCGATGTATCTTCTGTAGGTGCAACAATAAAAGTTGATGGAAACTACCTTTATGCAAAGGTTACACCAAAGTATGAAGAGAATGCAATTGAGATTGAAAACTACACACCGCTTGCAGATGGCAGCCACACGATTGAAATTGCTGATGCCAAAGACTTTGCAGGCTACAGGATTGCATACTATAAAACAACCTTCACCACAACCCTTGACAGAACACCACCAAGGCATGTTGCTTTGAACTTTGTTGCAAACAATAGGCTCCAGCTTGTATTTGATGAGGAGATAAGAACAATTGATGGTAGCACGCCAACTGGAGAGTATGAAGTGTATCAGGCATCAGACAACACAAACCATGCAATTGGTGCAAAAGTGAAACTGCTATCAGATGGAAAGACAGTTGACATTGAACTTGCCTCCGCTTTGAAGCTTGATGTCAGAGCGCTTGTGTCTTTTGAGATAAGGTACAGAAATGTTGAGGATCTTCTTGGGAACAAAGATACAAACTGGGTAGTGGTTTCTTCAAAAGCAAACGATGATACAACAAAACCCTCTGTAAAGTCTGTTGAGGTTTTAGAAGGGAATGTTATAAAAGTTACATTTTCAGAGAGTGTCAATGCCCAGGACAGAGTGTCTTCGTTCAAGCTTCTGTCCTCTGATGGACAAACAATTTTAGATCAGGTTGCAAAAAGTGTTCAGAGGCTAAAAGAAAATGACTATTCAACATATTTGGTGGAATTCAGCTCTCTTGAAAAAGTAAACGGTGGGACATACATCTTAAAAATCAGTAGTATTCCAGATGTGTCTGTAAGGGAAAACATAATGGATGACGCTACTTTATCATTTGCTGCAAAAGACACATTGCCGCCAACAATTACAGCGGCCATTGCAAAGTATGACCCTGCCTCTGACAATGATAAAATAGACATCTTCTTCTCAGAGGCAATGGATGTTGATAAATTAAAGAACCTTAGCAGTTACTTTATAGGTAGTACATCTGCCACAATACCACTTTCAAGCGTCAAAGGTGCAAAGGTTGACTATATATCACCTTCTGCAAACAGGGTGACACTTTTGATACCCGGTGCTGATGATAAAACACCTGGAAAGTGGTCTGTAGCAGGTGGTGTGGTTGACAAGCTTGCAGCACCTACTTTAACTGATACAGCAGGGAATTTTTTGGCAAATGCAACAATTGCAATGCCGTATTCAATTCTTGCCAACTTCAAAGGTATATCACCGCAAGACATTGAGGTTTTAGCAATTGACAAAAACACAATCCAGATAAAGGTACTAAATGACTATATATTTGCATCATTTGACCCAGCTTCGATAATGTTCAGAAATGCCCAAAGCACAACCAGCCTCAATGGCAATCCTGATAACGACAAAATTGTAAGCCTTGGAATTGTAAGCTATGTACTTAGTCCTGATAAAAAGGTAGTGACACTAAAAACAGCGGCTCTGTTAACGTCTGATGCTAAAGCGGATACAAATGACGCGGGCCAGGAACCTGAAGATCTAAAAATCTATACAACAGGTTCAGGCATAAAAGACCAGTTTGACCAGGTGCTGAATATTCCGCCTACATTGGATGTAAACTTTTATCCGAATATAAAACTGAAGGACAAAATTTCACCACAGCAGCTTTCTGTATCTGTTGGCACAGGTCAAAACTCTGATACCATAATTGTTACGTTTGATGAGCCTGTTACAACTTTGCCTGGTATAAACAATACAATCTTGGCAGCAGGCATTGAGCTAAAAGATGGAACTGCAACACTTTTGCCTGATATCGACTATACAGCTTACACTCAAAATGGAGTTCTTTATATAAAAGTCAAAAAACCAGGAGTTGTTGACAGGTCAATTTCTGTCGAAATAAAAAGACCTGATTTGATTATAGACTACAATGGCAATCCAGTGGTTCCTGCAAAAGCTCAGGTTGTCGACCATGTGACAGAAAGGACATCACCTGATGTGTCAGCAGAGTTTTCTACAACTGATACAAGAAAGGTAAAACTTACATTTACAGAACCAATGGACCCAGCAACATTGGTCCCTCAGAACTTCTCCTGCGTTGCAGGCGGGAATATAATAAGCTTTGTAAAATCTTCTGACAATAGAGTTGTTGAAATAACATTTACAAACCCACTACCAGCAGGGAGCATTGTAAACATATCACCAAATGTCAAGGATTTGGCAGGAAATTCTGTCTTGACCCAGGCTGTGAAGAAGTAGTTGGGTTTGTGGTATAATTATATTTATTGAAGATTTGAAGATTTTATATAAATGATGAGGTGTTTAAAATGATATTAGATGCCAAAGAGGTAATTTCTGATGTAGACAAATATATGGAAATTATAGAGAAAGAAGAAATAATATTACAAAAGGATGGCAAGAAAATTGCCAAAATCGTTCCAATTAGGAAAAGGAAAAGGAGAAGAGATAATACAGAAGAAGTTTTAAAAGCAATAAAGGAACTGACAGGTATTGCAAAGGAGCTTAACATGGATGCAGATACAGTAAGAGAGGAGAGAATTTTGGGGAGTGACTAAGGTTGTAATTGATACAAATGTGGTTTTAGATTGGATATAAGGTAGAGAACCTTTTAAAGATGCTGCTGAGAAAATGTTCGAAATTATAACTTTAAGAAAAGATATAAAGGCATATGTGACTGCAAATAGTGTGACTGACCTCTTCTATGTTGCTAAAAAAACAATGAAAGTTGACAGAATTAGAAATTTACTTCTTATAATTTTCAAAAAGGTAGATATTATAAGTGTATTAAAAAGTGATATAATAAAATCATTAAAAAGTGACTATAATGATTTAGAGGATCATTACAAATTATTTGTGCTCTCAAGATACAGGCAGATTACTTGATTACTCGTGATAAAGAAATGCATAGTAATAAAATTAGAATAATAACCCCAGAAGAGTTTATAAAGGTGTTTTCTTCTTAAAACTTGAAAATACCTCAAAATTTAAAAAGAGGCTGTATTAGTTTTAAAGGCAGCCTCTTTAAATTTTACATTTTTGCAAAAAGGAGTGATATTTCCTTGCTTCTCAAAAAAATCTTCAAGTTTGATGCAGCGCACAACCTCACAAAGTACCATGGAAAGTGTGAAAAGTTGCATGGGCACACGTACAAGCTTGTTGTCACAGTCAAAGGAAAATTAGATGAGCAAGACATGGTTATAGATTTTGCCCTGCTCAAAGACATTGTCCAAAAAGAGGTCATAGACATTTTGGACCATGCATATTTGAATGATATAATCGAAAACCCAACAGCAGAAAACATTGCAAAGTGGATTTGGCAAAGGCTCTATGATAAAATTAAAGCGCAAAATTGTACCCTTTATGAAATTGAAGTCTGGGAAACAGAAGACAGTGGCGCAGTCTACAGGGGTGAAGATGATGATTGATGTTCAGAGCCAGAAAGACCTTCGCGGCATTAGCATTCAAAAAGTAGGGATAAAAGACTTGAATTGGCCAATTGTTGTGATGGACAGGGCGAACAAGACTCAAACAACCATCGCAAAAATCACTGCAGCTGCAGAGCTAAAAGGTGATATGAGAGGCACCCATATGTCACGATTTATTGAGGCAATAGATGAGCTAAATGTGGTAGGCCCAAAAGAAATAGAAAGGCTTCTTGACAGAATAAAGGAGAAGCTTGACTCTCAAAAAGCCTACGTTCGTTTTGACTTTCCATATTTTATAAACAAAAGAACACCTGTAACCGAGACCCTTGCACCTTTAAAAGTTGACTGCTACTTTGAAGCAGAAAAAGGCGAAAAGTTTGATTTAAAAGTAGGTGTAATTGTTCCTGTCCACACACTTTGCCCGTGCTCAAAAGAGATTTCTGAGTACGGTGCACACAACCAAAGAGCGTATGTGACAATTGAAGTTAAAATGAGGCGATTTATGTGGATTGAAGAGCTTGTTGAAATAGCAGAATCTTCTGCCTCATGCCCGCTGTATTCTATCTTAAAAAGACCTGATGAAAAATGGGTTACAGAACGTGCTTACCAGAACCCGAGGTTTGTTGAAGACCTTTTGCGTGAGGTTGTTGTAAAAATAAACAGTGACAAGCGAATCAAGTGGTACAAGGTTTTTGTTGAGAGCATAGAGAGTATTCATAACCACAACGCATTTGCATATATTGAAGGGGAGAATACAAAATGATACAATTAAAGTAATAAATCGGCTTTTGAAAAAGCGAGGGAAGGTTTTTTAAAACCGCCACGTAATGAAGATAAAGATATATACAAAAAGGCTGGGAATCAGTATTGCTGTGCTGGTGTTTGGGATTGTATTTATCTTTCTCTTGATAAAATATATAACAGTACGGAATGTCCTGCCGCAAGAGGACAATATAAACTATCTTAAAAAACTATTTGGTCTTAAAAATGCCCAGCTTGTTGAAAGTGATATCAAGCTCGAAAAGCTTCCTGATGAGACTTTTATGTACAAATACCTATTTGAAGATGATAAGTCAAAATATGAAATCTATATGAAAGAGAGCCAGTCAGTTGTTTACTTCAAAAAGTATCAACCATCAGATGTTGTAAATGACTTCTCATTCAATGATGTAAAATCAAAAGCATTCAAGCTTCTGTACAAATTTGCACCGTACACAAAAGGAAATGTTGAGCTTTATGTCACCCAAACCAAAGACAAATACATCTGCAACTTCTACCGTGTTGAAGGGGACAAAAAGGTGCTGTCAAATGAAGCAGTGATTGTTCTAAATAAAGACAATGGAGAACTTTTAGAGTTTGAAATAAACTGGTTTTCGAATATAAACTTTAAAACTGGTAGCAAAAAAGGGAATGAGGAGGAAAAAATTTTAAAAAGTATAAAGATTGTGCCAGCAATCAGCAGCGATTCTTTTTTAAAATATACGACATTAAACAATATTCTCTCCTTAAAAGACCTCTACTTTGACTATGTAGAAGGAAAAGTCTTCCCAGAGATCAATTTAAACCCAAATAAATTTAATCTCCAAGAGTACAACAATTACGTAGATTATGTCCAAAAGAAGGCATCAGTTGAGTATGTTAAGCTAAAATTTGGCAAGATTTTAAACATGCTATCGTCTCAGCAAAGAAGATTGCCATTTTCATTATCTGAATTCAAAATTGAGCCATCTGGTGGATATTCGTACAAAAAAGATAGTTTATATGGCAAGGTAGAGATATCGGCGGATAAGTTTGGAAACATCCTCAAGATGACAGCAAACCTCAAAGCATCTGGCAATATCAAGAAGGTAGAAGCTAAGGTTTTGAACGACAGGGCAGAGCAGCTCATGCAAACTCTTTTGGGAAAGTTTGTCACTGCTAAATCATATATTTTTGACAATGAGAAAGAACATGCTGTTTCATACAAATTCTATATTGGCGGGGCTTTTGTTATGGCAGGAAAGCTAAATATCAGCTTTGACAAGCTTTCTGGCGAGGTCACCACAGTTGATTTTGATTTAGGATTGAAGCCAGAGTTCATGGAAAAGGCAAAAGAAGTAAAGGACACAGCTGAGTACCTAAAACTTGTGAGATCCAGCGGGTTTGAAGAGGTGTATGTATTGACAAAAGACTATGGCAAGGTGTATCTTTTTGAAAAGAGTGTAGATGCACACTTGGCGCTAAAGCCAAAGTTTGACCTGACATATCTTATGAATGCAACAAAGTAAGATAAAATAGAAAGGGATGAGGTACATAGATGGAGATACTTATTAAAAATGCAAAGATTTTTACAATGGATGAAAAAGGAATAATCGAAAAAGGAGATATATTAATTAAAGATGGTAAAATACACAAAATTGATGAGAAAATCACGGCAAATGGTGCAGAGGTTATAGATGCAACTGGAAAACTTGTGTTTCCAGGGTTTATTGATGCGCATTCTCACATTGGGATGTGGGAGGACTCTGTTGGCTTTGAAGGAGCAGATGGCAATGAAGATTCAGACCCTGTCACACCACATCTTCGCGCAATTGATGCTATAAATCCATTTGACAGAAGTTTTGAAGAGGCGAGAGCAGGCGGGGTTACATGCGTTGCAACAGGCCCTGGGAGTGCAAATGTCATTGGCGGCCAGTTTTGTGTTATAAAAACATATGGCAAAAGAGTTGACAAGATGGTTATAAAAGAGCCGGCTGCGATGAAGGTTGCGTTTGGCGAAAATCCAAAAAGTGTTTACCATGAAAAGCATCAAGCGCCTCAGACACGCATGGCAACAGCTGCAATCTTAAGAGAAGCTCTTTTTAAAGCTAAAGAGTACTTAAACAAAAAGCTCGAAGCAGAAAAAGACGATGAAAAAGACCCTCCAGAGTTTGATATGAAAAGCGAAAGTTTGATTAAGGTACTAAATAAAGAGATTCCGCTCAAGGCACATGCGCACAGAGCAGATGATATCTTTACAGCTATCAGGATTGCAAAAGAATTTGATGTTAACCTGACTTTGGACCATGTGACAGATGGGTATTTGATTGTAGATGAGCTGAAAGAAGAGAACATCCCATGTATTGTTGGACCAAACCTTACAGACAGGTCAAAGGTTGAGCTTAAAAACCTTGACTTTAAAAACCCCGGAATATTAGCTAAAAACGGCATTCTTGTTGCTATCATGACCGACCATCCTGTAATTCCGCAAAAGTACCTAACACTTTGTGCAGCGCTTGCTTGCAAAAGTGGAATGGACGAGTTGGAAGCTTTAAAGGCAATTACAATAAACCCTGCAAAGATTTTAGGGGTTGACAGCAGGGTAGGAAGCATAAAAGAGGGCAAGGATGCAGATATTGTTATTTATAGTGGCCATCCATTTGAGCTTTTCTCTGAGGTAGAGTATGTACTTATAAACGGACAAGTTGTTTATAAGAGAAAATAATATTTTAGGTAAGATAGCAACAAAAATTTTCAAAGGATGTAAATGACCATGAAAGAACTAATTTCATACTCATATGATGAGACAATTTCAATTGGCTATAAGATAGGGAAAAACCTTTTTAAAGGTGCAATTGTGACGTTGCAAGGTGATCTTGGAAGTGGCAAGACTGCTTTGGTAAAAGGCATTGCAAGGGCTTTTTCGACAGATGATATTTCCAGCCCAACCTTTACTATATTTCATATTTATGATGGAAAATTGCCAGTGTACCATTTTGACATATACAGAATAGAAGAGGATGAACTTGAGGATATAGGCTATGAAGAGTATTTTTATAATGATGGTGTAACTTTGATAGAGTGGGCAGACAAACTAAAGAGACTTTATCCAAAAGAGTGCCTTAAAATTGTCATTGAAAGGCTTGATAGCAATGTTCGGAAAATTATTTTAGAAGGTATAGGGGATAGATACAAAAAGATAGAGGATGTGGTTGAAAAGGATGAGGATTTTGGGGATTGAGACATCGGGCAAGGTGGCAAGTGCCTGTATACTTGACGGTGAGAAGATTGTCTCAGAGATAACTCTTAACACAAAGCTTGTTCACTCTGTTATGTTAATTGACTTAATTGACTTGGCACTCAAAAATGCTTCAATTGACATCTCTGACATAGACCTGTTTGCAGCCTCAATAGGCCCTGGTTCTTTTACAGGGCTCAGAATCGGTGTTTCAACCATAAAAGGATTTTGTTTTGCTCTAAACAAACCTTGCATTGGTGTAAACACTTTAGAAGCACTTTGTTACAACTTTTATTCATCATCAGATTTTTTAATGCCAATTTTGGATGCAAAGTCTCAGAAAGTATTTGCAGGGGTTTTCAGGTTTGAGGATGGAGAACTTGTGACTTATGAAGAAACCTCAGTTTATGATGTTGATAGAGCAAAAGAAATGGCCAAAAAATACAACCCTATTCTTTTTGGCGAGGGGTTAGATGTATATGACTTTTCATCTTTTAGATTAGCACCAAAGTTTTTACAGTATCAAAGAGCTTCAAATGTGGCAATTGTAGCAAAAAGGCTTGCAGAAAAAGGCAAGTTACTTTCTCACTTTGAACTTGTCCCGCTGTATCTCAAAAAATCGTATGCAGAAGGGAAATGAGAATGACTCAAAAAGGTATTGTAAGACGTATGACAAAGGAAGATATTGATAGCGTTTATGAGATAGAAAAGCTTTCTTTTTCTGTGCCATGGAGCAAAGAAAGCTTTTTGGCAGAGACCGAAAATGATTATGCTATCTATTTTGTATACGAAGAGGACGCAAAAGTGTGGGGATTTGCCGGAATGCACCATATAGTTGATGAGGGGCATATTACAAACATCGCAGTGCATCCACAAAAACGAAGACAGGGCATTGGCAAAGCGCTTCTTTCTGCTCTGATCTCGTATGCAAAAGAAAATGGCATAATTGCCCTTACACTTGAGGTGAGAAGCAAAAACATCCCTGCAATCTCGCTTTACAAAAGCTTTGGATTCAAAGAGGCAGGCCTTCGCAAAAACTACTATACAAATCCGCCCGATGATGCCATAATAATGTGGCTTTATTTTAGAAATCTCAAGTCCTAAAGAAGCAATAAAACTGCTAATTTTGAAATTCCAATGCTTCTTCTATTTTCTTTAATATTTTTTTTGTTGCTTCTAAACACTCAATTGTATCTTCCTCGCTTACATACATGGGTTCATCAGGTGGGTATCTGACTTCAATGTAGAACATATTTATAAAAGAAACGTCCTTTATAAACTCTTTTAAAGAAGGTTCAAATTCCATCGCTTTTTTGCAGAGTTTAAGCAAATTGTGACCTTCATGAATTATTCCTGTCTTACGTAGCAAAAATGCTTTCAAATATTTTTCGACTGCCTGTTGACAATGAAAACAAACAAGGCCATTATCTCCTTCATGCTCATAAAGAATCTGAGCAGCTCTTAAGTCTTTTTTTCCCATTTCAATCCAATCTGTAAATTTCTTAGAATCTACCAAGAAGACTCACTCCTGTTCTATAAATTAAATTTGCAAACGTTGTTGTGTCGTTTTTAAGTCTTTCCCACTCTTCCGGTGTGTATACTATAATGTCAACATCTCTTGAGTAGTCTAAATTAAGTAGGATTTCTTGAACAAGCTTTCTTTTGTCAGATGTATCTATAATCAAGCAAAGGTCAATATCACTGTTTTTTCTAACAGCCCTTTTTGCAACAGAACCAAATACAATTATATCCTCAACAGGATACTTTTTAAGAATCTGTTCTTTTAAGTACTCAACTTCTTCATATATAGTCATGTTCTTTTCCATTTGCTATCTCCCTTAATTTTTCTTGTTATTTAATTATATCAAATTCTATCCGGCTTTTAAAATCTCTTTGCAAGCTCCAAAAGCTCTTCTTTTGGCATAGGCTTTCCAAAAAGATACCCTTGCCCAAAGTCACATGAGAAGGTTTTTAGAAGTTCTGCCTGTCTTTTATCTTCTATACCTTCTGCAACAACTTTCAGATCTAAAATATGAGAAAGGTTAATCAGGCTTTTTGCTAATTTTTGCTCTTTTTGGTCATAGGTCATATTTTGTATAAAGCTTCTATCAATCTTGACAATGTCAATTGGAAGCTGTTTTAGGTAGTTCAAAGATGAATAACCTGTTCCAAAATCGTCAAGCAAGATCTTTATGCCTCTTTCTTTTAAAAAGTTCAAAATCTCAATTGTCTTTCGGGGGTCAACCATTGCAACTGATTCTGTGATTTCAATGCCAAATGCTGTTGGTTCGATCTTCAAACTGTTTATAGAATATAGAACATTGTCTACAAAATTTGAGGTTGAAAACTCCTTCAATGAAACATTTACAGAAACATAGAAACTGTCATTTATCGCCATTTTGATTTCTTTCAAGTCGGAAACCGACCTTGAAATGACCCACTCACCAATCTTAGAAATCAGACCTGTTTGTTCAGCAATTGGAATAAAGGAAAGAGGTGGAATAAATCCTTTTTCTGGATGAATCCAGCGAATTAATGCCTCTGCTCCACAGATTTTCATTCTTTTAAGGTCAATAATAGGCTGATAAAACAATTCAAATTGATTTTGTTCAATTGCCTTTCTCAAAGACCATTCTAATTCAAATTGCTCCTGCAAAGCTTTGTCCATTTCTTTATTGTAAAAACAAAAAGTGTTTTTCCCTTTCTCTTTTGCACTATTCAAAGCTTTGTGAGCATTTTCCAAAAGTGTTGTTGCATCATTGCCATCATTAGGAAATATAGCAATTCCAATGCTGGCTGTTATATAGAATTCATAATCCATAATTTTCCAAAGTTTGTTAAATATGCTGGTAAATTTGTGTATAAAATAGTCAAGTAAATGGATATCAATAAAGTTATACAAAATTATTGCAAACTCATCGCCTGTAAGACGGGCAACAAAACCTTTGTCGGCTACTACTGATTTTAGTCTATTAGCAATCTTTTTCAAAACCGAATCTCCTGCTATATGTCCTAAAGTGTTGTTGACTTTGTTAAGGTTATCAATGTCTATATAGATAATAGCAAGCTGCTGATTTTTCAAATAAGCTTCTTTTACAGCCTTTTCAAGCACAAGCTGAAAATGGTTTTTGTTCGGAAGTCCTGTTAAACTGTCGAAAAAAGAAAGCTCTCTTATCTTTGCTTGATTTTTTGCAAGCTTTTTGTACTGAACAGCTAACTTCTCTTGTGTTTGTGAAAGCTCTGCATTTGTCTTTTGCAGTTCTTCTAAGGTATTTTGCAATTTGCTTTCGGAAAGATGTAAAGTGTATAACTTACCACGTATTAAAAAGTACAAAAGAATTCCAGTGATTACAACAAACATCCAGCCCTTCAAGATAGAAATCAATGAAAAAAGCTGTTTGCTTTCAAACATCTTACTTGCTATGTAGTCAGATGAAATAATCCACACACTACCCACAAGCATGTAAATTCCAGCTATTTTTGCAGCATAACTACTCGCTTTTCGACCCGCACCTTTGTTCTTTTCTTTCATTTTTTTACTCCACTATTTACTTTACATAACCTTTAAAAATATTTATACCCGGTTTGTAAAAATAATTAACATTAAAATTTAAAAGTTATTGACATATGCCAAAAATGAATATAAAATATGAAAGCACAAGAAAACTTTATGATAAGGAGAGATTTGAGTTGAGAGAAAATGTAATGCACCCAATTCCCAAAAATGAATTTACTGATGTTAAAAAGATTTATGCAATTGTCAGTGGCAAAGGCGGAGTTGGAAAAAGCCTTGTTACATCCCTTTTAGCGGTGGGACTGAGAAGAGAAGGGTTTGATGTAGGGGTGTTTGATGCTGATATTACAGGCCCTTCCATTCCAAAGATTTTTGGTGTAACTGGCGCAAAGATTGATTCTGACTCTAAAGCAATTTATCCTGTGAGGACTCATAATGATATAAGAATAATGTCAATGAATCTGCTTTTAAATAAAGAGGATGCTCCTGTTATTTGGAGAGGACCGCTCATTGCAAAAACAATAGAACAGTTTTGGACAGAGGTTGGCTGGGGTGTACTGGACTATCTTCTTATTGACATGCCACCTGGAACTGGTGATGTTGTTCTCACAGTTTTTCAGTCAATTCCAATTGATGGGATAATAATTGTAACATCTCCTCAAGACCTTGTATCTTTAATAGTCAAAAAAGCCTATAACATGGCAAAACAGATGGATATACCAATTGTGGGGATTGTAGAGAATATGAGCTATGCAATATGTCCTCATTGCGGAAAAGAGATTGAAATCTTTGGCAAAAGCAAATTAGAGAGCATAGCCCAGGAGTTAGATTTAAAAATTTTGGGCAAGGTTCCAATAGACCCAGAACTTACTAAACTTTGTGATGAAGGTGAAATTGAAAAGGCAAGGAACTTGTACCTGGATTCTTGCATTGAAGTTTTGAAGAAAGAGATTGCATAAAGAAAAGGCTTTTAGGTGGCTTTTTGTTTTAAAAACTTGAGAGCTTTTTAAGCGTCAAAACAATTTATCTTGGCTGATCAGTGCCCTTGTGAAAAAACAAGGGTAAAATTTTTTCAAAAAAGTTATTGACATATGCCAAAAACAGAGTATAATTATAATTGGCATATGCCAATAATAAGACAAAAACAGCTTCGGAGGTGAAAAATGATGCCTTGGGGTTTTGGACCTGCGTGGGCAGGAGGAGGATTTGCAAGAGGCTTTGGCAGAGGTTTTGGCGGCGGTTTTGGTTTTGGCAGAGGCCTTGGAATTTGCAAATGGCTATATTTGACAGGCTCAAGTGAAGTTCCTTTTGCTAAAGAAGCTTTGGAGTATGAAAAGCAGGTTTTAGAGCAAAGGTTAAAACTAATTGACAAGCTTCTTTCAAAGGATCAAAAACAAGAGTAAAAGCTAAAAATTTTTTGAAGGGGGGCTTTCAAAAAGGTAAATTCTCGTTGCCCCCCTAAAATACCTTTTTAGGTGTAGATTGAAAAGGAATGAGCTTCAGTTTCAAAATATGGTGAAATGATATGGTGGTGTATAAAAAGAGGGTTTTAAGAAATAATCAAATATGTGAAATGATACTTGACAATTTAAAAGAAAATGGCAACATTGCGAAAAAAGAAGACTTGGTTAAAAAACTAATAAGCTTTGCAAGTTTGAGTACTATCTATAGAGGTGTAGCCAGATTAGAGAAAAAAGGATTAATAGTAGCATTTGATGTAGCTAATGATAAATACATTGCCTATATCGGTGACAGGTCCAATAAGAGCTTGAATTTAACCTTCTTTGTATGTGATATATGTAATCAGAGATTCTGGCTAAAGCTGAGAAACACAACACTTGAAAAGGTTAAAAGAGAGATAAAAAAACTGTATGATTTTGATTCAAAATTTGTATTGTACGAATTTCACGGGGTTTGCAAAAATTGCTTGCTGTCCAAAAGTTCAAATCCATTGAGTTAAAAAAAGGAGGAGATAAACAATGAAAATAGCAGTTATGCTAATAGGTGACAAAATAAGCCTTCATTTTGGTGGCAGCGAAAAAGTTTGCATATATACAGTTGAAAATGGTGCTATTGTAGGAAAAGAATATTTTGACATGCCAGAGCACAGAGCTGGCCTTTTTACAAAGTTTATAAAAGAAAAAGGTGCAGACGTTGTAATTGCAGGGTCAATTGGTGAGCGGGCAAGATATATATTTGACAATCTTGGTATTAAGTATTTCATCGGTGTTTTGGGCTCTCCAGATGAAGCAGTTGAAAAGCTATTAAAAGGTGAGCTAAAATCAGATGAAATGCTTGCAAGAGAAATTCATGACCATGAAGAGGGGTTGCACCATCACAGGCATGGTCGAGGCATGCCTTCCTGATACCATTTTTCTAAGATGTGTAAACCCACAATGCTTACTTGCCAAACTATTTTGCGTTAAAAAAATGAAATATAGTGGTATAATAAACTATATAAAGAGAGAATTTAAGTTGGCGCAAAAATTTCAAGCAAAGGTGAGAACAAAAAAGGGGGCCTGAGTTTTGCCAAGACCAATTAGGTGCCGAAGGGTTGAGTTTTTACCAAAATTTAAGTATTTTTCTCCTGCTCAAGGGACCAGTGATGAAGTAACATTAAAGGTAGAAGAATTAGAGGCAATCAGGCTAAAAGATCTGGAAGGGCTGATGCAGGAAGAGTGTGCCCAGAAGATGCAAGTCTCGCGTCAGACCTTTCAACTCATTTTAGAAGAGGCAAGGAAAAAGATTGCAGATGCGCTTGTCCATGGCAAGGCTATAAGGATAGAAGGCGGGAATTATGTATATGGAAAGTGTTCATATATATGCCTAAACTGTGGAAAAGTCTTCGACTCAGATTACCATGAATGTCCAGATTGCCATTCGAAAGACATTGGTTGCACAAGAGGCAGAGGAAGATGCTATTGCTTTGGACATGGAAGAAGATAATTGATGATGAAAATTTTTTTATTTATTTTTAATTCCCACTTGACATATAGGAATAGTAGAGTATATAATATGATTGAAAATGGCATATGCCAAAAGGGGGATGAAATAAAGTGGAAAGAAAAATATTAGATGTTATGGGTATGAGCTGTGCTTCATGTGCAAGAGCTATTGAAAAGAGTGTAAGCAAAGTAGAAGGTGTAAATTCGGCTTCTGTAAATTTCGCCACAGAAAAGCTTGTTGTAGAGTATGACGAAACCAAAACTAACCTGGAGAAGATAAAAGAAGCTGTAAAGAAGGCAGGTTATGATGTAAAAGACATTCCAGATGACACGGCAAAAGATGTTATAATACCAATTAGTGGTATGTCATGTGCATCATGTGCAAGGGCTATTGAAAAATCTATCTCGAAGTTGCCGGGCATTAAAGAAGTGAGTGTTAATTTTGCAACAGAAAAAGCAAGAGTTGTTTATGATCCTTCCAAAGTAAGGCTTTCAGAGATTAAAGAAGCAATCAAAAAAGCAGGTTATACTCCACTTGAGGTAGAAGAAACTACTGCTGCAGAAAGCCAAGCAGATCGTAAAAAGCTTGAAGAGCAATACTGGTTCAAAAGATTTGTAATTTCAGCTATTTTTGCTGTACCAGTACTGTATATTGCGATGGGCAATATTATCGGTTTGCCCCTCCCTCAGATAATTGACCCTGATAAAAATCCTTTCAACTTTGTTTTTATCCAATTGATACTGTCAATACCAATCTTTATAGCAGGTATACGATTTTACACAGTGGGGTTTAGTAGGCTTATACAACGCCACCCAAATATGGATTCGTTGATTGCTATTGGTACTGCTGCAGCATATATATATGGAATCTATGGAATGTTTAAAATCGCTGCTGGTGATACAAGCTTTGTTGAAGAGTCGTATTTTGAGACAGCAGGAGTAATAATTACGCTCATTCTTCTTGGCAGATACTTTGAGGTGGTTTCAAAAGGAAGAGCATCTGATGCAATCAAAAAACTGATGGGACTTGCTCCAAAAACAGCAACTATTTTGCGTGACGGTCAGGAAACGGTTATTCCAATTGAAGAGATAGAAGTTGGAGATATTTTGATAATAAAACCTGGTGAGAAAATTCCAACTGATGGTGAAGTAATAGACGGAAGAACTTCTGTTGATGAGTCAATGCTAACCGGCGAAAGCATTCCAGTTGAAAAAACAGTTGGAAGCCCTGTATATGGTGGCACAATTAACAAAAACGGTACTATAAAAGTCAGAGCAACAAAAGTTGGTAAAGATACTGTGCTGTCGCAGATAATAAAGCTAATAGAGGAAGCGCAAGCTTCAAAACCACCAATTGCACGACTTGCAGACATTATTTCTGGCTATTTTGTCCCTGCGGTGATAGCAATTGCAATAATCTCGGGAACGCTTTGGTATGTATGGGGCAAACCAGGTAGCTTTGCCTTGAAAGTATTTATAACTGTGCTCATCATTGCATGCCCGTGCGCACTGGGGTTAGCAACACCGACTGCAGTAATGGTTGCAACAGGTAAGGGTGCTGAATTTGGAGTGCTGTTCAAAAGCGGTGAAGCGCTTGAGACATTGCATAAAATTGATACTATTGTTTTCGACAAGACAGGGACAATTACCGAAGGAAAACCAAAAGTTACAGACATCATAACTGCCGAAGGATTTGATGAATTAGAAGTCCTAAGACTTGCTGCCTCGGCAGAAAAAACATCAGAACATCCTTTGGCTGAGGCAATAGTAAACTATGCGAAAGAAAAGAACTTAGACCTTGTTGATGCACAAGAGTTTGAGGCTATTCCAGGGTTTGGAATTGAAGCTACAGTGGATGGCAAAAATATCTTGCTTGGCAATAGGAGGTTGATGGAACAGAGAAACGTAAGCATTTGGTTGACAGACGAGGTTCAGAGATTGTCACAAGAAGGAAAGACTGCTATGTTCATTGCAATTGATGGTAAGTTTGCTGGAATAATTGCTGTTGCTGATGTTATCAAACCTACAAGTAAAAAAGCGATAGAGATTTTGCATAAGATGGGCATTAACACTGTTATGTTAACAGGTGACAACAGGCAAACTGCTCTGGCAATAGCAAAACAGGTTGGCATAGATAAAGTTATTGCTGAAGTTTTGCCTCAAAATAAGGCTGAAGAAGTAAAAAAGCTCCAGACAGAAGGGAAAAAGGTTGTAATGGTTGGCGATGGAATCAATGATGCTCCAGCATTGACTCAGGCTGACGTTGGAATTGCAATTGGGTCTGGTACAGATGTTGCAATTGAATCTGCTGATGTTGTGCTAATGAAGAGCGATATAATGGATGTGGTGACAGCTATTGATCTTAGCAAGAAAGCAATAAGGAACATAAAACAGAATCTCTTCTGGGCATTTTTCTACAACACTGCTGGTATTCCAATTGCTGCTGGAGTTTTGCACATATTTGGCGGCCCGCTTTTGAACCCGGTAATAGCAGCTTTGGCAATGGCGTTCTCGTCTGTGTCGGTTGTCACAAACGCTCTGCGTTTGCGAAGATATAGACCTGCAAAATAAAAAATTTATTTGAAGAGGAGGGCTTTACAATGACAAAAAAGATTTATATTGAAGGCATGACATGTGACCATTGTGCGAAAGCTGTTGAGAATGCTCTCAAGGAACTTCATGGGGTAATGTCAGCAAGTGTAAACCTGGCAGAAAAGTATGCAATTGTTGAACTTCACCACCCCATCGAAGATGAGAAGTTTGTTGCTGCTGTGGATGATGCAGGCTATAAAGTAGTAAAGATTGAGTAAAAAGTTGGCAAGCTAATTAGCATTTTGAGCTAACCACTTTGGTTGCATCTGTGAAGAATTATCAAAGAAAATAAAAAATTTAATTAAGAAAGGAGTTGTTTTGAAATGACAAAAAAGATTTATATCAAGGGAATGGGAAGTGAACACTGTGCAAAAATAGTTGAGAACACTTTAAAATCCTTAGATGGCGTTCATTCTGTTAAAGTGGATTTGAAAGAAAAGGTTGCTACTGTTGAACTTCACAAAGATGTGAAGGACGACGAGTTTGTTCGAGCAATTGATGATGCAGGGTATGAAGTTGTAAGAATAGAATAGGGGCTGGGATATTACCAGCCCCTATGTTTTTTAAACTATTTCTTTTTCCATTTAAACTACAAAAAGAAGTAGGTAGAATGCAAGAAGGGAAATTAATCCCAGTGGCAGTCCCAGCTTTACCCATTCCTTACTCTTTATTTCAAGTTTATTTGCCGCAATTATGTTTGGAATATCACCTTGAATTAAAATACCGCCACTTGCAAGAAGGCTTAAAAGTATTGCTTTAATTTGGCCAGTTGAAAGGCTTGGTGTGATCTCAGCAGCTGCAACGGTTGCATTGTCGAGGGCTGCTGAGATGATGTTTATCCAAAATAGGAGTTTGTCTCCTAGTTTTACAACATATTTATCAATGAAAGGCTTAAAACCACTGCCCCACAGTTCCAATGCAACTATAAACATAAAAATTTTGCCAGCACGCAGCATTATATCCTTCCTTGCCTCAAGATCTAAAATGGCTCTCTCTTCGGCTTTCACAATAGCCTTTTCTTCTGTGAGAAGCTCTTCATAGGTTGATAGAATACACCCTTTTTTTCTTTCATAAAGCAGGATAAAATAGCTTAAAAGTGATAAGATAATTATTGTGGGTATTATATAAATTCCAAGATTTTTAAGTATATACAAAAATTCGGCATTCAACGAACTTACAACAATTGTTGAAAGTGGCTCTCCAACTGGAATTAAAGCTGCACCAAATCCAATAGAAAAGCAGCCTATTATTGCTACTTTAACCTTTGTTTTGTGTTTCATGGGCAGAAGGTGTATTATTTCAACAAGTATCAGTGTGGCAACAATTGCAGTGATAATGCTTGATATAAGCCCAAGAAATAAAATTACAAGAGATACAAAGGCCTCTATTTTAATTCTACTCAAAATAGAATTTATTACAGTTTTAAGTTTGCTGACTGTGAGGTTAAACACAAAACCCATAACAAGAACAACACCGGTAACAAGATAAAGAAGATAATTGCTAAATACATGTCCCAGAAGGTGAAATGATAAAGTTTTAGAAACCACAGTTGCTAAGATACCCATTACAAGCAAAAATAACTCCAAATTGTGCTCAATTTTACGAAAAATGAAAGGTAATATGAAGACAAGCAACAGGATTATTATCAGCAATATGTCAACCACCATAAATAGATCCTCCTTTAAACAATTTTTAATAGCGCTCCATTTTATAACATAAGCTTTTCAGTGATTTCATCTATAAATTTATCAAAGTCACTAAGATTGTTTTGAAGTATCTCAAACAGGGCTAAATTATCAACCTCAAAATACAAATGAACAATTCTATTTCATCTATATTAAATAGCATGATGATTTCTTTCCTTTAATTCTTCGTAGAATTTCCTGTAAAAGTACTCATGATCTTGATACAAATCCAGAACTATCTCCTCAAAATCTGCTACTTTGACGGGGTCTTTTTTAATTATTTCTTTTCCTTCACTGATAGTTTTAAACTGTAAGGTTAACGGTGCTTTGTTAAGGTTTATAATGTCCACTTTGTCTGTTTGAAGAATGTCAGATATCTGCACTTCTAAATCAAGTTCATCAAAAAAGCTAATTTCTTTAGAAAATAAAATCGCAAGGTCAATATCACTATTTTCTGTTTGATATTTTGTACCATACGAACCTACTATCCAAACAGCTACTATATCATCTCGCGCTTTAAAAAAATTAATAAGCTCAGGGAGTTTATTATCTACATTCAACACTGCCGCTTCAACTCCACATAAAAATCTTATTTAATAATACCATGAAAAAACCACATATTTCAAGATATTTACAGCAAAGCTTATGTTGAAAAACTTTAAACTTTAAAAGATTGTTAATAGAGCTTCAAATGTGGTATAATTAAAACCAAGAGAATTTAATTTAGTTCTTTGAGGTGTATAAAATTGATTTCAAGAAAAAAAATGAAAATTCACATTGTAGAATCAGACGTGCAAAATATTGAAGCAAAAATAGAATTGATTAAAAAATATTTAGAAACTGAAACAAAGGAAAATCTCCTCTCCTTTGTTATTTCCTTGTTAGATGCCTTAAAAGATATACCTTTTGATTTATTCCCTGCAAGATTAAAAGATATATTAATTGAATGGGCAGAAACTGCTGAAATCTGTCTTGATGATGAACTTATGGATAGATTAAAAGAAGCAGAGGAAGAGTTTAAATCAGGTGGCGGTATTAAATGGGAATATCCGACAAATTCAACATAATTCTTTCTAAAAATGCATATAAATATCTGCAGAAGTTACCTCAAAATATCAAAAAAAGGATTGTAACTATTTTAGAAGAAGAATTATCACAGAATCCATTTTGTTCCTCTAAAATCAGACCATTGCATGGCAAATTAGAAGGGTTTTACAGATACAAAGAAGGTGATTTAAGGATAATATATAGGGTGGAAAAAGAGCAGCTTACAGTTTACATCTATGAGATAGGTCCAAGAGGGGATATTTATAAAAAGTAGAGACCGAAAATATAAAAATAAATATAAAATATAGCACTCCTTTTAAAAAGCTGAATTCCCAGGGGAAAAGACCTGGGATACGGGGGACCCAATTTTTCTCGGGGTGAATCAGAAGCCAAAGGCTTCTGTAGGGCTAACCCTTTCGGCCCGAACCCGTCAGCTAACCTCGGAAGCTTTGAAAGGGGAGGCAAAAGAGGTTTTACGCCTTTTAATAGGCGCAAAAGAAGGCGTTCTTTTGCCTTTGATTTCAAAGCAGCCAAATTCCGAGGTTATGGAGTTTGGCTGCTTTTATTTTTGCTGATAAACCTGTGTGTCAAGATTTTGAAAGGAGGTATCAAGCAAATGGAAAGGTTAGATGTTGTTAACAACAAGGAAAGGTTTGAAAAGCTAAAAGAAGCAATTCAAGACTACTTAGATGTCAAAGACACAATCAAAACTGGTATAGAGGATGAGAAAAAGATTGAATATCAAAAGAAAAAGATACTTTCTTACTTTGGTGCAAGTGAAAAGGACTGGGAAAATTATAAATGGCAGCTGAAAAACAGAATTACCTCAGCCAAAATATTAAAAGATCTTCTAAACCTTGATGAAAAAGAAGCACAGCAAATAGAAGAAGTAGCAAAGATTTATCGCTTTGCAATCTCACCTTACTATTTGTCGCTAATTGACCCAAATGACCCAAACTGCCCAATAAAAAGACAGTCTGTTCCAAGCAGTTCAGAGCTTATAGAAAAAGGCGAGCTTGACCCAATGGACGAAGAGCACACATCACCTACAAAGATTATTACACAGCGCTATCCAGACAGGCTGATAATAAAAGTCACAAACATATGTGGGATGTTTTGCAGATTTTGCCAGCGAAGAAGGCTCATTGGAGAGATTGACACACACGCATCCTTAGACGATATTACAGATGCAATAGAGTATGTGGCACATAACCCGCACATTCGAGATGTACTTATCACAGGTGGCGATGCCCTGATGCTTTCTGATGAGATTTTGGAGTGGATTTTAAGGCTACTTAGGCAAATACCTCATGTTGAGATAATCAGAATTGGCACACGAGCACCTGTGACATTGCCACAAAGAGTTACAAAAGATCTTGTTGATATGCTAAAGAAGTATCATCCAATTTATATAAACACCCACTTTAACCACCCACGTGAGATAACAAAAGAGTCGAAAAGAGCTTGCGAGATGCTCTCAGACGCAGGAGTTCCCCTTGGCAACCAAATGGTACTGCTAAATGGAGTTAACAACGACAAGTTTGTTGTTCGAAAGCTCAATCAAGAGCTTTTAAAAATCAGAGTAAAGCCATATTATATCTTTCATCCAAAAAGAGTAAAAGGAACCTCGCACTTTTGGGTGACAATTGAGGAAGGCATGGAGATTATTGAGAGCCTCAGAGGAAGAACCTCAGGCATGGCAATTCCCACATACATCATAAATGCTCCAAAAGGCAAAGGAAAAACCCCAATTTTGCCAAATTATCTTCTTTACTTTGGCAAAGACAAAGTGGTTTTTAGAAACTGGGAAGGTGAGATTTTTGAAGTAGAGAATTAATAGTATTTTGTAATTCTGTGTAAATATTATTACAAAAATGTTACTGAAATATGAAAATTTTTTAACACACATGCTGAATAAGCTTAAAATGAGTTGAAAAATTGCCGCTTTTGGGAGTATAATAATAAATGGTCAATGTACACCCTCCCAAAAGGTGGCAATTATTTTTGGCATAAATATTCGAAGCAGGGGATGATTAAGATTGGAAATAAAAGAATACATACTTATAATTAGAAGAAGGTTACCACTTATTGTTACAACCACTCTAATATCCACTCTTATCGCTGCAATTTTAAGTTTTTACATTCTCCCACCAATTTACAAAGCAACTGTTACACTTTTTGCGGGGCGTTCAACTAACAGCGATGGTTCAAATGATAACATTCAAGCACTATACAGCGATGTTTTGCTTGGGCAGCAGCTTGTCAAAGACTACAGAGAAATTGCTGTCAGCCGAACTGTTTTAGAAAGAGTAATAAAAGAACTTAAGAGGTTGTTGAATAAAAGATATAACCATTGTAAGTAAAAATATCCACAGGAGAAATAAAAAAATATCCCCCTTGTGATAAAATTTTAAAGTGCAATAACACAACAACCACAAGGGGGATACAAAACATGACTAATGATATTAAACCACAAAAGAGAAAATTTTTAAAGATCCTTTTTGCTATTGAAAAAATAGCTCAAATCTTAAGAGTCTCAAGAAAATCAAATAAAAGAGGAAGGCCGAGAAAATTTGGACTATCTCAAATAATAGCGTGTTTGGTTTACAAAGTAAAAAATAGTATTGCAAGTTTTAGAGAACTTGAGTATAAGATAAATGAGGATAGGGAATTTAGAAGAGCGATAGGGATAGAAAAAAGCCCGGATCATTCTTATTTTGCGAAGTATGCAGCAATGATAGAAGAAAAATATTTAGCTGATATAAAAGAAATACTGATAAGTGCAATAAATCCAGACACAAGTATTTGTGTGGTGGATTCAACACCATTGAGAAGTAGCAAAAATGACAGACAAGCAGCAACAGGTGTATGTGCAGTTTTGGGTTTTTACAATGGATATAAACTACACTTACTTGTTACAGGGAAAGACGAGATAATACCTTTGGCGTGGGAATTTTCCTGTGCGAATGAGCATGATAGTCAAAAGATAGAGCTTTTGTACAGGGCATGGATTTATGGAGCGAAGATTTTAATAGCGGATGCAGGATATGACAGCGAAAAATGGTTCAAGGCAGCTCAAGAACTTGAGATAAAATTTGTTGCAGGGATAAACAAAAGGAATATGAAAAACAAAGATAATGTAAGAAGTGAATTGAGGGCAGAGAATATGAAGTATTTAGAAACAGAGGAAGGCAAAAAGGTATACAGAAAAAGAACGATGATAGAGAAGCTTTTCAGTAAACTTAAAGGGGAATATAAATTAGAAAATGTGAGATTAAGAGGCTTTAGAACTTATAAAAGGCACGTGGAATGGATATTGATAACTTACTTATTTGAAGAATTTATTAGGAAATTAGAAAAACGTAAATTTACTCTTGCTTATGTATGGAATCAATTTTGCTAACCTTATACATACTTTTATGGCAAAAATATTTATTCAACAAGCTCAATTATATTTCATTATGATAGATAAGAAGAATAGCCACTAAAAAATGTATGATGTTGTTGATAAGATATTTGAAGTAATGAAGGTATATATAAGAAGTGAAATAGTCTGGAGAAATTTAGAGATAAGCTATGGTTAATTATTTAATTTATAAAGTGTGATAGAGGATATTTAGTTTTAGGATGCTAGAATGGAGGAGAAAACAAAATATAGTTTTTTAAAAATCGATAGTGTGGTATAATAAACATTATCAACGAATAAGATAGGCAGACTTGACAAGAATTTTGTGTTTCCAATTTATAACGTAAGTTGTAGAACTGTATTATATTGTTAGTACATTTTTTAATGCTAGGTACTCCTTTTTTCCATTTTGTACGACGCAGGTTCTCACGTTGTAAGTAAATATTTATTTCTAAAACATCTAAAGACTGAAAATATCCACCAGAGTTTATTCAGCACATTATTAATTCTATGTGCAAGTGATTTAGTACCTCTGAGAAGCAGTATAGATGAGAGTTAAATAAAAGTAGTTATGAATACAACGAGAAAGGAATACAAAGGATATAAATAGAATGTAATAGCCAAAGTATTAGTAATAGAGTTATCTTTATAATACTAAGAAGTTATATACTAATGAGCATGAGAGCAATTAAATAAACATTTAAATGGGGCAAAAATATTTAATCCAGTTTTTTGACAAGGATTAAAAGTATATTTTGAAAAATAAGGAAATTAAACATTCTGACTAATATCCAACTAAACAAGAAAAGAGGTACTACAGGAGCATGAATAATAAAATAATTTCACTCCTTTCCTGGGCAACCGTAATCTTATGGTTGCTCGTTATATTTTCCTTATCCTCTCAGCCAGGTACAAAGTCCAACGAACTAAGTAAAAAGGTAACCAAACAGATTATTAAAACAACAGAAAAGGTAGTTATGCTAAATGATTCTAATAAACCAAAAACAAACTTGGTCAACAAACTCAATGATGTTGTACGAGAATATGCCCATGCCGCAGTATAGTTGGTGTTGGGCGTATTAGTGATGAATGCATTTATAATGAGTGGAGTTAAAGGTTATAAAGCTTTTGTTTTTTCTCTCATATTTTGCATCCTTTATGCTATAACTGATGAAATACACCAGCTATTTGTACCGGGCAGAGGTACAGAGGTTACTGATGTTTTGATTGATGGCATTGGAGCCTTAATAGGAATTGGACTTTATAAATTCATCTTCAAAATATATTGCGCAGTAAAAACAAAACCTTTACCAAAACAATTATAACCATCCACAGTAAAATGCTTATTATCAACCCATTTTTTAACCCTCTAAAAAAATTGGGCGATGGCATTACTGGAATTGTTCCTCTTACTTTTCTTTAATACATATTATTCATCTTCTTTTAGCAGTTTATACTCATTTTTCAAATATCTTAACCTTTCATCCCTTCGTTTTTTATGCCATTCTGCCCTGTCTTTTTTCTAAAATTCCTATCACACGTTTTCTTGCTTTACCTCATGTCATACTTATGTAAACTACAATAAAGACAGAGATGGTGCTTTGATGCTTAAACTTTGTCAGTATCAAAGAGATGCTAAACATCGATCGTTTTGTATTACTAATATAAACCATGAAAAGGCAAAACTCACCTGCTTTTGAATAAATTACTTTTTGGTATACATAAGTAATAAAAAAATAATCACATCAAATTGTCAACCAGAATATAATGATAATGAACTGAAAACTTCAAACATTATTCTATAAAGGAGGTTTTTTGTATGCCTAATTATTCAGTATTTACTAACAAACCTGAAGAACTGAAGGTACAGATGTTTGGCTCAGATTTGAATACCCCCCTTGCTGTGAACAGTGACGGAAAGATATTCATAAAGTCAGTTGAAGATATTGTGAATATAACAGGCACAATTACAGCCACAGATTTGGATATTAGAAATTTGGTCAATACTCAGGATAGCGTACAGATATACGGAACAGACGGTACAACAAACAAACCCATTCTCACCGATACAGATGGCAAAATAGTGATAAGTTCAACGGGGGTACTATCAGTTCAGGCAACAGACCTTGATATTCGCAATCTCAATAATACTCAAGATAACATTCTAATATATGGCCTGAGCGATTCAGGAAATACTGCGATTTCAACAACAACCAGTGGGGATATTAATATTAATCATAGCGGGAGAAAATTTTTTGAGTTATCATTGTTGAATGTTACAACTGGAGATAGTTACCAATACACTGACTTTATTGATGTTTCGAATTATAGCACATATTCATTCTATGTGAAGAATACTGGAACAACAAACGCAGCTGATTTAGTTCTTCAAATTAGTCCAACAACAAATCCCGATGATACGGTAGATCTTTTACTGCTGGCTTCATTACCTGCAGGAGATAAAGATGTTTTAGTTCCAAATAAATTTTTACGTTATGTCCGTTTAGGCTATAAAAGCACTGTATCTTTATTATCAACTACTCTTAATATATACTTCCAGGCTCATGTGTAAGGGTGAATTTACAGAGTAGCACATAGCTACTCTTTTTTTCTAAAAAAGGAGGAAAAAATAATGTCAGAGATTATTCTTAGAGCAAAATTAGCATTATCAGTTACGAACTACGAAAATGAAAATAACAAAGTGGATAAGAAGATAATATTCATAGGAAGAGATGGTAGACACAATTTCAGAAGTCTTATGTTTTTTGACACATCCTCAATACCAGCAAGCTGTACAATTACAAAAGCTGAACTGGTTTTGTTTAAAGTAAAAGATTTTTATCCAACCCAAGATAAAATAATAAAAATACATGCTTTGTTAGACTATTTTAGCTTCAAAACAACATATGACAATATACCAACTTATGAAAATTTTTTTGTTGAAGCACCAATTGACAATAGTAAAATTACAGCTGAAGTTAATGTTAAAGATATTGTTGCAAGATGGGTAGATGGGAGTTTAAAGAACAAAGGTATTATACTTTTTTTAAATGAAGATAAAAGATCGCTAATGGCTTTTACATCGTTTGGATTTCCAATTAGCTATTTAAGACCCATACTGCGGGTTGAATATGCTATGCCACAAATCCCTGATATTATAGTATCTAATCAGACTGTTCAAGTTAAAGAAGAAGAGGCTATTTTAATAGGAAACACAGAAGCTATAAGCAATAGTTACGATACAAGCTATATTTTGGATGGGACAGTAGTTGCTAAAAATGAAGGGGCAAATCTGACTAAATTAACTTTGGAATGTAGTAATGATAATTTGAATTGGATTGAAGATGTATCAGTGATTTTAGAAGCAGGGCAAACCAAAATAATTGTACCAAAATACTATAGCAAATTTATCAGATTTAAGGCAAATGCCATTGGCAATATCAATATTAAGATAAGATATATATACAAAGAATTCATGCATTAAATTAAATGTAAACTTTTATCATTGAAACAAAACTCTTTTCTTTGATTTGTAATCTCTTCATGCACCTTGCCTTTTTTATATTTTGTATCTCATCAGTCTTTTTTTTTATTCTATGTTCTACACTCCCATCGCACTTTTTAGAATTTTATCATAATCCATTTCCTTCTTAGAAAATTCATGAACCATTTTACCTTCTCTCAAGACCAAAATCCTATCGCACATGCCAATTAGCTCTGAAAATTCAGAGGAGATGAAAATGATTGCACAGCCAATTCGCGCAAGCTCGTTTATGATGTTATATACCTCAACCTTAGATGCCAAATCCAAACCCTTTGTTGGCTCATCAAGAATAAATACTAAAGACTGGGAAAATAACCACTTGGCAATCAAGACCTTTTGCTGATTACCTCCAGATAGAGTTGCTATCTTTTGAGAAATTTCCTTTGGCTTTATCCCAAGCCGCTTTATAAAAAAATTTGCAATCTTCTCTTGACGTGATGAGTCAATGAAAAACCCATTTACAATATTCCAAATATTAGACGAGATGATGTTATCTGCAATGTTTAAAGTCTTAAAAAGTCCTGTGCCAATCCTATCTTCGCTCATAAATGCAATGCCGTTTTTGATTGCATCAGATGGGCTTGAAAGCTTCAAAAGATTTCCTTTAATAAAAATCTCTCCCGAGTCTATCTTTTCAGCACCAAAAAGTGCTTTTGCCAAGAAACTTCTTCCAGAGCCAACAAGCCCTGCTATTCCGTACACCTCACCGCTTCTTACTTCAAACGATATATCCTCTATTATCCCAGACTTTGTTAAATTTTTGACGCTAAAAATAACCGGTCCCTTTTCTACTTTTAGCTTTGGATATGTTCTATTTATTTTTCCAAAAATGAGAGAAATTGCCCTGTTTAGATTAAAACTTGTTACCTTATCAGATGCCACAACCTCGCCGTCGCGCAGTATTGTTATTCTATCAGCAATGGAGAGTGCTTCCTCTACCATATTTGTGACAAATATTATGATGATTCCTTTTTGCTTTAGATCCTTGATAATTCTAAAAGGTTTTCTATCTCATAGGAAGTTAGGCCAGCTGTTGGCTCATCGAATATAATAGCCTTTGCATCTTGCACAAGTGCACGACAAATCTCTATCACCTGAAGTTGAGATGTGCCAAGGTTTTTGCAACTTGCCTCTGGATTTATGCTAACACCCATTTTAGCAAGAATTTCTGAAGAGAGCTTTATCATCTTTTTAGTGCTGATAAATCCAAGGCTATTTTTTGGCTTGTTTTCAATGAAGATATTTTCTGCAACAGAAAGGTGCGGGAAGTACAAAAGCTCCTGATGAACAGTGAAAATCCCAAGCGACTTTGCCAAAAGGGGATTGAGGTGTGAAAAAACCTTGCCGTTTACTATAACTTTTCCTTCAGAGGGCAGATATGTTCCGTTGATTATCTTTGTCAATGTCGTTTTGCCGGAACCGTTTTTTCCAAGAATTACATGTACCTCTCCTTCCAAAAACTCAAGGTTTATTCTCTTTAAAGCATAGAAATCATCAAACTTTTTTGATACATTTTCTAAAACAATTGACATAACAGCTTCAAACCTCTCTTTCAAGGTCAGAAAAGTCAAAACTGCAAAATATCTGAGTGCCGTTTTCAAAGAAAAATGATTTATATTCATCAGGCACATTTGTGTCGCTTATTACCTTTTTGATTTCATCAACCTTTGCAATTTGGAAAAGTGAAATTTTATCAAACTTGGAGGAGTCAGCAACAATAATTGTTTCTTTGGCAATTGACTTAAAATACTTATATGCATTTGCAAACTCAACATTGTTGACGGTAAAACCGCGCTCTAAAGATACTCCGTCAACCTCAATAAATGCCTTGTCCACAAATATGTCCATATTAGGATTTACAAGCATTGGCCCTGCTAACATAAATGTATTACCAATAATGTATCCGCCTGTCACAATTGTTTGGATTGAAAGTTTTCCACACTCCAACGCCACCAGAAGATCATTTGTTAAAACTATTATGTTCTTTTTATCTTTTATATACTTTGGTACAAGGCGACATATATTACCACCTGTTAAGATTATTGCCTGATTGTCTTCAATCATGTATGAACAGACCTTTGCAATTGCTTCTTTTTCTGAGTTTTCTTCTATAATTGGTGATAGGAGCTTTGTTGCCTCTTCTTTCAAGATTGCACCGCCATAGGTTTTTATCAGAAAACCTTCACTCTCAAGCTTGTCTAAATCCCGCCTTATTGTCACCTCAGAAACATTCAAAAGCTCAGCAAGTGTTGCAACGTCAACATGTTTTTTTTGCAGCAGGATCTCTTTTATTTTCTTTAACCTCTCAGCAACAAGCATTTAATATTCACCACTTTTACGATTGTATCATTTTTGGTTTTGAAAAAAGTTGTACACGTACAACTTTTATATATCCTTCTTTCCATCAGTGTATTATATTTTATCAAGTCTGTCAACATGGTGAACACTTTTGATAACAACGTTCAAAAAAATAAAAAATTTTTGATTAAAAAAGAAGGATTTTTGATTTGAATGTAGAATATATATAATTACAAGACACAAAATTAAATCAACAATGCACCTGATTAACCAAAAGTTTGTAATGCTAAAACAAAGCGAGGTGAACCTGTGTGAAGGATTCTGCATCTGTTGAACTACTGAGGCTAAATGGTATAACAAAGACATTTCCTGGCACTGTGGCGCTGTCTGATGTGTCATTCTCAGTAAACAAGGCAGAGATTCATGCGGTAGTTGGCGAAAACGGTGCTGGAAAGTCTACTTTGATGAACATCATTTCAGGAAGCCTTCTTCCAGACAAAGGTGAGATATACCTTGAGGGCAAGAAGGTCAGTATAAGGTCTCCAAGAGATGCACAAAATCTTGGTATCAGCATTGTTCACCAGGAACTTGCACTTTGCCCGCACCTCACTGTTGCTGAGAATATCTACATAGGAAGGCTTCCTCAAAAGTCTGGCAAGGTTGTTGATTACAAAAAACTCAATAAAATGTCTGAAGAGATTTTGGCGCTTTTTGATGAGGTAAATATAAATCCCACTGATAAAGTAGCAGATTTGAATGTTGCCCAGCAGCAGATAGTTGAAATTGCAAAGGCGATTACATTTAACTGTAAACTTTTGATCTTAGATGAGCCAACGTCAGCTCTGTCTGAGGCTGATGCAGAAGTTTTGTTTAAGATAATAAGGGATTTAAAATCTAAGGGTATTAGCATTCTTTACATCTCTCACAGGCTGCGTGAGATATTCGAGCTTGCAGACAGAATCACTGTCCTTCGGGATGGAAGATACATTACAACGCTAAATACAGCTGAGACAAATCCCGACCAGGTTGTAAGCCTGATGGTTGGAAGAGAAATCAAAGAAATGTACCCACCAAAGAGCAATAAAATTGGCAGAGAAGTTTTTAGAGTAGAGAATATTAGCTCTGATAAGGTCCAGAATGTATCATTTTCCCTGCACGAAGGTGAAATTTTGGGTTTTGCAGGGCTTGTAGGAAGCGGAAGAACTGAGCTTGCTCAGACAATCTGCGGAATTTTACCGCGCCGCGGTGGAGAAATTTATCTTGAGGGGAAAAAGATTGAGATAAACTCATTCGAAGATGCTATTCAGCATAAAATCGGATATGTTACAGAAGATAGAAAACAGTATGGTCTTTTTCTAAAGCTTCCTGTGGCCTACAATGTTTCGGCTATTTATCTTAAGTATGACTACAACGGACTTTTGATTGACAGGCATATGGAGATAGGACTTGTGCAGGAGTTTGTAAAAAAGCTCAATGTAAAGACTTCTTCATATCTTCAGCTTGTTATGAGTCTTTCTGGTGGAAATCAGCAAAAGGTGATGATAGCAAAATGGCTTGCTATAAAACCGAGGATTTTGATTTTGGATGAGCCGACGCGCGGAATAGACGTTGGCGCAAAGGCAGAGATACATAACTTGCTCAGGGAACTTGCCAGCAGTGGCATAGGAATTATTCTAATTTCATCTGAGATGCCAGAAATCATTGGAATGTGTGATAGAGTTCTTGTCATGAGAGAAGGTAGAATAACAGGCCAGCTTTCTGGCGACAAAATCACTGAAGAGAACATCATGCAGCTTGCTGCACACAAATAATTCTGGGCAAAAGGAGGCAAGAATTGAGATGTCAGTACAATCTTCAAATCAAGCAGCAAGTAAGAGCTTTTTCAAAAAGTTAATGGGGTTTAGAGAAATAACTTTGATTTTTATCATAATTGTAATAAGCGCCATTATATCAATATTGAGCCCAAACTTCTTGACTGCAGAAAATCTTATAACCACAGCTTTGGGTCTTGCAGCAGATGGAATTCTTGCAATAGGTATGACCATTGTGCTTGTCTCAGGTGGCGTAGATCTTTCTGTTGGTTCTGTTCTGGGGCTTTCGGCTGTCATAGCAGGTGGGCTTTATTTAAGCTTCGGTATTAATATCTGGGTTGGGTCCTTAATAGCACTTATTGTTTGTGCTTTGATTGGGCTTTTCAATGGTTATTTCATTGCAAGAGTTGGTATTCCACCTTTAATTGTTACACTGGCTATGATGGGAATAGCTCGTGGTGCTGCTTATGTTTTGACCCAAGGTTCACCACTTGCACTGTATGGCAATCTCAAAGGATTTGAATTTTTAGGACAGGGAAAGATTTTAGGGATTCCATTTTTCATTGTGTTCTTTATACTTCTCATAATCCTGTTTGATTTTTTGATGAGAAAATCTGCACCGTTTAGGCTTGTGTACTATGTAGGCAGCAACGAAAATGCAGCAAAATTGTCTGGTATAAATGTTCCAAAGGTAAAGGTCTCTGTATATGTTCTGATGTCAATCCTGGCAGGAATTGCTGGAATATTTACTCTCTCAAGGTTTTCAGTTGCTGCACCAACAGCTGGAAACGGTTCTGAGCTAAACGCAATCTCTGCGTGCGTCATTGGTGGAGCGTCGCTTGCAGGTGGCGAAGGCACTGTCCTTGGCGCAATCCTTGGTACAATCCTTGTTGGAATCATCAACAATGCGCTTGTGCTTTTGAACGTCTCTGTCTACTGGCAAAACTTGGTCAGCGGTGTGATTTTGATTGCAGCTGTTACAATTGACTATCTCACACATCAAAAAAAGTCTTAAAAGGCTTCAAGGTTAAAGTGTGGTTTTAACTCCTGTTGCCTGCACTGAGGAAAGCTTTGGTGGCATCAGGGGTTAAAATAAATAAAAACAAAATTGGAGGAGGGTTTGATAGGCTATGAAGAAGAACTTTTACAAGTACCTTTCAATTTTTCTTGCGATTGCACTCATTGTGTCTTTGGCTTATGCGCTTGTTCCAAATTCAAAGGATGTCACACAGGCAAGCAGTGGCAATCCAAAACTAAAAGGAAGTCCAAAAGAAGAGTATTATATGGTGACCTTTGCTTCTGGTATTGAGTACTGGAAGGGTTGCTTTAAAGGAATGAAGGCGGCAGCAGACCTGTACGGTGTAAAAGCAATCTACACAGGTGCACCGCAGTTTGATGTAAACCAACAGGTTACTGTTCTTCGTCAGGTTATTGCTAAAAAACCTGCAGGTATTTTAGTTACATGTGCAAATCCGGATGCGTTAAAAGCTCCAATTGATGAGGCAATCAAAAAAGGAATTCCTGTAGTAACATTTGACGCAGACTCTCCAAAGTCCCTTAGATATTCTGTTTTGGAGACAGGAAACTATAACGCAGGTGCAATGGCTGCAAGATACTTAGGAAAGCTTTTAGGCGGAAAAGGTGAAGTGGGTATTTCAACAGTTGCTGCACAGCTCAACCATGAGCAGAGAAAACAAGGATTTATTGATACTCTCAAGAAAGAATTTCCTGGTATCAAAGTTGTTTCAATTGTCAACGACGAAAATGACTCAACAAAAGCAGCAAGAGGGGTAGCAGCTATGCTCCAAGCTCATCCAAACATCAAAGGAATATTCTGCACAGTTGCTCCCGGTGGAGTTGGTGTTGCAACAGCCATCAAAGAGGCTAACAAGGTTGGTAAGATTAAGATAGTAAGCTTTGACACAGACAAAGGGACACTTGACCTCATAAAGCAAGGAGTCATTGATGCATCAATTGCACAGGGTACATGGAACATGGGATTCTGGGGCATGACATTCCTGTTCTACTTAAAACATGGTATTGTTAATCCAGTTGATAATTGGAAGAAGTTTGGTATAAATCCACTTCCGCCATACATCGATACAGGTACGATGGTTGTAACAAAACAAAACGTGGATGCATTCTATAAGGTTAATGTGATAAAGTAAGACAAATTTGTAAGAGTAGTGTCAAGTGCTTGTTCTGGGGAGGCTGTCTTTAAGCTAAAAAAACAGCCTCCCTTATTTTCATGTGCTATCATATTTGCCTTACCAGAAAATATGGTTATTGCCTTACTTTTTTTAGTGTATTTAGTTTTAAGATAATTTATGGTATAATTATTACAAAACACTTCATGTGGGAGAATTTAATGTGTGATAATTTACCTCACAATGTAAATGATCTTGAATACAAATATATATTTTCAAACAAAAGCCTATTTTTGAGACTTTTGAAAAGAATTGGCAAGATGAAGATATTTAATGAACTAACAGAAGAAAACCTTGAACTGGTGGATAAGAACTATGTATTGCCAGATTTTTCTGAACAGGAAAGTGATCTTTTGTACAAGGCAAGATTGCAAGAAGAAGAGGTTTTTTTCTATATTTTGTTTGAACACCAATCTACAGTTGATTATAACATGGCTATGAGGTTGTTATTTTATATAACCGACATTTGGAGAGATTGGCTCAAGCAGTTTGATAAAAATCAATTTAAAAATAAAAGTTTTAAATTTCCACCAGTTGTGCCAATAGTTTTATACGATGGTGATAATCCTTGGACAGCGAGTGTAAATTTGAAAGAGAGAATAATGAATTTTGAGATGTTTGGAAAGTATATAGTAGATTTTGAATACATACTGATTGATTTAAATAATCTTGAAGAGATGGTGTTCAAATATAAAGATGTTTTAAGTTTAATATTAAAATTGAATAAGGTGAGAACAGGTGAGGAGTTAGAAAGATTGTTTTTAGATTTAAATGAATATCTACAAGGTGCAAAAGAAAAAGAGATTAATACCCTAAAGATATGTTTGCCAGCTGCATTGAAGGAATTAGGTGAAGAGAAGATACAAGAAGCAAGAGATATTTTGGAATATATAACAGGAGGTGAAGGTATAATGCCACTTTTTCAAAATTTGAGAAAAATAAGAGAAGAGTGGTATCACGAAGGAATTCAAAAAGGAATTCAGGATGGACTGCAACAAGGACTGCAACAAGGACTGCAACAAGGACTGCAACAAGGGTTGCAACAAGGGCTGCAACAAGGGTTGCAACAAGGGCTGCAACAAGGGCTGCAGAAAAAGGAGCTTGAGATAGCAGAAAAGATGATAGTAAAAGGATATTCAGATGAGGAAATTCATGAGATAACAGGGCTTGATATTGAAAAGATAAAGGAGCTGCGCGCAAAGCATAATAATTAAATGATTTTTTTCGCTTTGTCCAAAGAAATTTTCTTTGAGAAACAAAAGGGCTGGGCAGAAAAAACTGTCCAACCCTTTGTTTTTACTCACCAATTTTCCTTCCAAAGATCATATAAGCAGTATGGCCTATCATCCTGTCATCAGGTCTGAGCCTTTCTGGCACGGGTTTGTACTGGCGCATCATAATCTCCACAACTTCAGATACATAAAACTTATGTTCTTCTAAAGCTCTCAGGGTTTCAGCAACCTGATTTGTTGTAGGTACAAGTATTCCTACGTGCCCTGCAGGCTTTAATGCTTTTCTGATTTCAGGTATAGCTTCTTCTGGCTCTCTTATGTCCAAGAAAAATGCATCCAAATCTTTTTCTTCTATTCCATCGAGGATTGATTTGTTATGCATCACGACATTGTCAAATTTTGAAAAGCCCTTAATGTTCTTTTCTGCCAGTTTATAAAACTCCTCTCTTTGCTCGTAGGTATATACTTTTCCTTCGTTTCCTACAGCCATTGAAAGATATAAAGTGAAAGCTCCAGAGCCGGTACCTGCTTCACCAACTCTTTTTCCAGGGTTTATATCAAGGCGCATGAGTATGTATGCCCCATCTTTCGGGTAGACAATCTGGGTATGGCGCTTTAGATAATGCATAACATAGTCAAATGTGTCACAAGGGAACACATAATACTCAACATCGTTTGCCACAAAACTGCCGCCTGGTGGTATTTGTGCTAAAGAAGTAGAATCTATATGTCCTGTTGGCAAATTTACTCTCTTTGATACGGTTATGTCAACTACTTTTTTAAAACCGTCTGGGCCAATTATAACCCTTTTTGTTTCAAATCCCTGGTGCAATTGTTAGCCCCCTTTTCACAACAGATTTTTTTGCAATTTTTAAAAATTTACTTGAATATTTAATACTACATTTTTATAAAGTAATCAACTATATCCTCAAGCCCTACAAGCCCTATTACTTTTCCATTGTCTAAGACAGGCACAGCTGAGATGTCATTTTCACGCAAAAGCTTTGCAACATGTTTTATATCATCGTTTTTATCAGCAGTAATTACCGCCTTTGTCATTGCAAGCTCAACAGGATATGTTTCAAAGTGCCCAGGTTGACTTAAGAACCTGTATATATCAGCTTTTACTATAATTCCTTTCAGAAAGTCATTTTCATCTACAACAACCGCAACGCTTTTCTTTCTTTTTTGCATTTGTTCTAAAGCATGCTTTACTGTATCTGCTGGAAAAAGCTTTATAAAATCTTGGTTAATAATGTTTGAGAGCATCTTATCTCCTCCAGAACAAATGTTATTTTTCTCAAAAATTTTTCCTCCTGCTATTTATTATATACCCAAAAGTTTTTACAACCCCAAAAATTTATTTAATGTATTGACTATTGGTCAATTTTGTTTATAATATAAATCATGACTATTAGTCAAAATCTAAATGGAGATGATGCGGCTGTGCACAAGTTTGGGCTTTTTGTTGCAAAGCACAGAAAACTTGTTTTAGCAATTGCAATTTTGCTTTTGATTCCATCAATCTATGGATTTGTTACTACAAAGGTCAATTATGACATTCTCACATACCTTCCAAAGGATTTAGAATCAGTAAAAGGGCAAGATATCTTGGATAAGGAATTTAAGCAAGCTGCACTTTCAATGCTCATTGTAAAAGGAGATATGAACATATCAAGTATTCAAAGGCTCAAGAGTAAAATCTCGCATGTTGATGGGGTTGAAAAGGTCATATGGATTGACGATTTTTTAGACCCAACAATTCCAAAGGAGATGCTACCGGATATTTTGAAAAACACGTTTTATAGCAAAGACTCAACCCTTCTGCTTATCCAGTTTAAAAACTCAGCATCATCACTTGAAACTCAAAATGCAATATCAAAGATAAGGAAAATTGCCACAGCTCAGTGCTTTTTAAGTGGTATGTCAGCAATTATAAAAGATACAAGGGATTTGTCGGACAGAGAAACTCCTTTGTATGTACTTGTTGCTGTAATATTTATATTCATCCTTCTATTGTTGACGATGGAATCACCTATTGTACCTATCCTGTTTTTGACAAGCATCGGGATGGCAATCATATACAACTTGGGTACAAATAAATTCTTAGGGGAGATATCATACATTACAAAATCACTTGCTGCAGTTTTGCAACTTGGTGTTACAATGGACTTTTCAATATTTTTGATGCACAGATACGATGAGGAAAGAAAGAGGTTTGACTCAAAAGAAGAGGCAATGGCAGAGGCTATTTCAAAGACTCTTGTTGCAATCTTGTCAAGTGCTGCAACTGCAATTGCAGGGTTCTTGGCACTCTGTGTGATGAGGCTAAGAATTGGTGCAGACATTGGCATAGTTATGGCAAAAGGAGTATTCCTCGGGGTTATTGGAACTGTAACAATTTTGCCTGCCTTGATTCTAACATTTGACAGGGCAATCCACAAATTTAGACTCAAAAATATCCTTCCAACATTCTCTAAAACAGCAGAGTTTGTAACAAAATACCATGTAGTGCTTTTTGTTGTATTTTTGCTTGCATTTATACCAGCTATTTATGGCAGAGTGAACATCAAAGAATATTACAACCTCATAGATTCTTTGCCAAAGACAATGAAATCTGTGCAGGCAACCGACCTTCTTAAAAAAGAGTACAACATGACAACAACTCATACGGTTTTAGTTGACAGTTCAGTGCCAAAGTATCAGATTAAAAACATGTGTGAAGAGATAAAAAGGGTCAAAGGTGTTGAAAAGGTATTGGCATTTGACGATATCTTGGGACCGGCTATTCCAGATGAGTTTATACCATCGTCTGTCAAGGAGAACTTTGAAAAAGGAAATTTCAAGCTCATAATGATAAACTCCATTTACAAATCAGCTACAAATGAAGAAAATGCCCAGATAGAAAGAATACAGCAAATAGTCAAAAAATATTCTAAACGTTCATATGTTACAGGCGAAGGTGTATTGACCAAAGACCTTGTTGAGATGGCAGACACAGACCTGAAAAGAGTAGATTTTATCTCTATCCTGGCAATATTTATGATAATACTCATAACATTCAAATCAATCTCAATTCCAATAATTTTGGTTTTGGCGATTGAGCTTGCGATATTTATAAATTTAGCAATTCCGTATTACACAAATGTAACAGTACCGTTTATTGCCTCAATTGTACTTGGAACAATCCAGCTTGGTTCTGCTATTAACTATGCAATCTTGATGACAACAAGATTTAGAGAAGAGATTCAAAAAGGTCATGATAGATTTGAAGCTATAAAAATAGCTGTAAAAACATCTTCACGCTCTGTTGTAACAAGTGCGCTGGCATTTGCATTTTCTACATTGGCAGTAGCACTCATTGCAAAGATTGATATGATAAGAAGCCTGTGTGAGATGCTCTCACGAGGTGCAGTTATAAGCATGGTAGTTATATTGTTTGTTCTGCCATCATTATTACTTCTTTTTGAGGGTGCAATTGCCAAAACAACTTTTGGTTGGAGATCAAAAGAAGCTTCTGTAAAGCCATCAGAAGAATATGAAACGTTATAAAGTGAAGAGAAGAGGAGGGAAAGTGTAGTACAATGATGAGAAATAAAGGCTTTTTAAAACTAATTTCTCTCATCCTTGCGGTGGTGTTTTTGTTCACAAACATTACTGCTTTTGCTAATACAGCTGTCAAAAAAGAGACAGTATATGTCATTTTGGACGCTGGCGGCAGAGTAAAAAGCCAGATAGTCACAGACTGGATACACTCAGATACCCCAAATGTCACAATAAAAGACAAATCAGAGCTTGAAAATATAGTAAATCTAAAGGGCGATGAAAGTCCTCAAAAAGATGGAGAATATATCACATGGAAGTTAAATTCCAATGATTTGTTTTATCAGGGCACTATTTCAAAAGAGCTTCCATTTGAGGTTTCAATCAAATACTATTTAAATGGGAAAGAGATAAAACCCCAAGATTTAGCAGGCAAGTCTGGAAAGGTAAAGATAAAGATAGAGGTTGCAAACAAAGAACAAAAGATTGTGAAAATAAATGGAAAAAACAGAACAATTTATCTACCTTTGACCTTTGCGGCGGTTGTAAATCTTCCTCTTGATAAATTCGAGAATGTCAAGACAAATGCTGGTGAGGTCATAACAGAAGGAAATACACAGGCTGTAGTTTCAGTACTCTTTCCTGACCTATTGGAGAGTCTTGGGCTGGACGACGAAGGTGACATTGTACATGTTCCAAAGTATATAGAAATTACTGCTGATTGTAAGAATTTTGAGCTTTCTCCAATCTATATGGTTGCGACAAATAAGCTGCTTGATATAAAAGATGTAAAAGAGATTGATTCGTTTGATAGCTTACAAAAGGCAATTAATACACTTTACACATCCAGTGAAAAAATCCTTGAAGGTGCTGTGAAACTATCTGAGGGCGAAAAAGAGTTTACTTTAAATTTTGAAAAGTTCACAAATGGTTTGAAACTTTTGTCAGACGGGTCAGGTGAGCTTTACAAAGGGGTAAAGAGTCTTGAAGCTGGGGCTGAAAAGCTATACGATTCTTCAAAGCAGCTAAGAAAAGGTGCAAGTGAACTGGTCAAAAACTCACAAAAACTTTATAAAGGTGTTGCAGAATTTGGAAATGGAGTTTATGAGTATACCTATGGAAGTTCACAGTTTTCTGACGGTGCAATTAAAATAATAGATGGATACCAGACCTTGTTTGTAAAGAACAAAGAACTTTTTGATGCAGTAAAGAAGGTATCTTCTGGGCTTGATTTGGCTACTTCTTCACAGAAAGATTTGGAGGCTGGATCAAAGAGGCTGCAGGATGCAATTCAAAATGTTCTTGAAGGGACCAAAAAAGAGCTTGAGGTTTTAAACATTGTTTATAATGGATTTGACACAGTTATTTCTGGCTTGCAAAAATTAGAGAGCATCCCTGTTGTTAAGGACATAGTTACAAACCTCATAGCAGGAATTGACAAGCAAAGGCAGGCAATAAAGGGGTTGATTGATTCAAAACAGGCAATGATAAATGGTCTTTCACAGATTCTTGACAATGTGAAAAAGATGTCTCAAGGGCAAGAAAAGTTAAGCACAGCTTTGCTGCAATTAAAAGATGCACAGGCTAAAATTGCAAGCTCGTCTGATTTGATTGTGCAAAATCAAAAACTCTTAGATCAGTCAGCAGCAAAGCTAAAAGACAGCAAAAAAGCTTTGGATGAAGGAGCAAAAAAACTTTTAGCCTCAAAAGAACAGCTGGTAAGCGGTACAAAAGCATTTTGTGAAGGCACAGCAAAACTTGACAGTGCAACAGCGCAGTTTGTCTCTGGCACAGAAAAGTTAAAAGATGGTGCAAAACAGCTTTCCGGCGGAATGGAAAAGTTTGATGAGAATGTAAAAATGGTTTATTCAGCTTCAGAGAAGCTTTTGGAAGGCTCGAAAAAACTTGAAGATGGGACAGTAGCTCTTAGCAATAATTACCGAAAATTTCACAATGAAGGTATAAAAGAGCTCTATTCAAAAACAGATGAGGCATTGGGGAAACTTGATGATATAAAAGATACTTTGAATGAGCTTAAAGAATTTTCGCAGAGTTATAAGACATTTTCTGGTATTTCGGATGAACTTGATGGTGAGGTAAAATTTGTTTTAAAGACAGATGAGATAAAGGCAAAAGAAGAAAAACAGGTTTCAAAAGAGGTAAAAACAGCAATAAAGTTTCATGAAAAGAAAAGTTTTTGGAAATGGCTTTTGGGGCTTTTGCACATTCAGGTAGACTGAGGCAAAAGCCCTCTTTTTTTTATTTTGTTTGATAATTAAAGCTTCTATGGTATATAATTCTGTATAACACATATATAACTTAGAAAGAGGTGCTTTGTTTTGGTATCTAATCTCAAAATCATATTTATGTGCATTACACTTCTTCTTTCAGTAGGCCTGCCAATTGTATTGGCTGTGATTGTTTTAAAGAAGTACTCAGGAGTTTTGAAATCGATTTTAATAGGAGCATTAATATTTTTCATTTCTCAGGTTGTTCTGAGAATTCCGATACTTCAGATTTTATCAAAACAAAGTTACTTTGTAGAATTTTCCAAGCATTACATTGTATACTCTCTCTTTTTGGGTCTGACAGCTGGGATTTTTGAAGAGGTTGGAAGATACATTGGTTTTAGGGGGTTTTTAAAAGATAGGCTAAACTATCAAAACGGTCTTGCTTATGGGGTTGGGCATGGTGGGATTGAATCAATCTTTCTTGTTGGGATAGCCTATATAAATAACATTGTGTATTCTTTTTTAATTAACTCTGGCAGTTTAGATATTCTTTTGAAGGGCAAGGTTTCTCCTGAGGTGATTAGGTCTATAAAAAGTGCACTTATTGAAACACCTGCTTCGACATTTCTTCTTGCCGGCTTTGAAAGAGTATTCACAATGGCAATTCAGATTGCTCTTTCGCTTTTGGTTCTGGTGGCTGTTAAAAGAAAGAGGCTGTATTATCTTGCTCTTGCGATATTGCTTCACACAATCATTGATGCCCCTGCTGCATATATGGCATTAGTAAAAGTTAATATATTTGCTATTGAGTTTGTAGTTTTGCTTTGGGCTGTGTTGAGCCTAATTTATATAATAAAGTGGAAAGACATTCATAGAATACAAGAAAGCTAAAAGGGCTGAAAGAAAGGTGTGTATAAAAAAAAGGGGTGGAGCTAATGGGTGAGTTTGTGTCAAATGTGGCAAGACTTTTGGATGAAACAAAAACAAAAGAGTTTTTGGCAGGAGTCCAACAAGGGATTCAACAAGGAATTCAACAGGGTATCCGGCAAGAGAGGATAGAGACAGCAAAAAGAATGATTCAGTTAGGAATTTCATACGATATCATATCCAAAGCGACCAACCTAAGTATTGAAGAGATTGAGAAAATAGCACAGGAGAAAATTAACTGATGTCCAAAACAACTTAAGAAGCTTTATGCAAACAATTTTCTTGCACAATATATCCGAGAGTGCTATACTAAAAAGTGAAAATTAAATAAAGTGGTTTTAAGGGGGAGCTGAGCGGGGCAAAGCTCGGCTGAGAGTAGGCACTAAAAAATCCCCGTGCCTTGACCCTTTGAACCTGATCCGGGTAATGCCGGCGAAGGGAGGAAAAGTGCAAAAAATAAAAGCCTTTAATGCTATAAAGTCCGGCATTAAAGGCTTTTTTTGCTTATATAAAAGCTTATTCAGACGCGACCAAAAAAAGAAGCTGCCGGCAACAGGCAGCTTTTTGTTTTAAGAGCACTTTTGAGACACTTTTTAGCTTGCAAAAAGCCTGTAGGGTAGGTGAGAACTTTGCTTATAAGAGTAAATGACAAAGAAATGGAGTTTTGTGGGAACATCTTAGATCTTGTGCTGAGTTTGAATCTCAATCCTAAGACCTGTGCAGTTTTGGTAAATGGCGAGATTGTAAAGAAAGATGATTGGGAAAGCTTTGTTTTAAAAGATGGTGACTATGTTGAGATTGTAAGCTTTGTTGGCGGCGGCTAAAAAATTAAAAAATTATATCAAAATAACTATGCTACAAATCAATCACAAAAATTATAAAGAAAGGTGATGTTGTATGTTTGAAATAGGCGGCAAGAGGTTAAAATCAAGGCTTTTTGTTGGAACAGGCAAACTTCCTGATTATAGCCTAATTGAAAAGATGTACTATGAAGCCGGCATTGAAGTTTTTGCTGTGGCTGTTCGGCGAATAGGTCCTAACACTAAGCATACAAAAAATGTTTTAGAGTACATTCCGAAAGGTGCCACAATTATGGTAAACACATCAGGTGCACAAGACCACAAGGAAGCAGTAAAGATTGCCATGATTGGAAGAGAACTTACAGATTCTGACTGGGTAAAGGTTGAGATTGAAAAGGACACTAAATATCTTTTCCCAGATAGCTTTGAGACGCTAAAAGCTTGTGAAATCCTTGTAAAAGAGGGTTTTAAGGTATTTCCTTACATCTACCCTGAGCTTAACCTTGCAAAAGAGCTTGAACAAATTGGAGTTGAAGCAGTCATGCCGCTTGGCTCGCCAATTGGGACAAACAAAGGGATTGGTTGTGAGGTGCTTTTAAAGCCTATCATAAACGAGATAAAAATCCCTGTAATAATTGATGCAGGGATTGGAAGACCATCTCACGCAGCACAGGCAATGGAAATGGGAGCAGATGCTGTTTTAATTAACACTGCAATTGCAACGTCAGCTGATCCTCTTAAGATGGCAATAGCGTTTGCAAAGGCAGTTGAGTCAGGAAGGCTTGCTTTTGAGGTTGGAATTTTGAAAGAGTATGAGTATGCTCAGGCATCATCACCTTTGGAGGATTTTATAAGCGGCTAAAAATTTTTTGAAAAAGAAGGTGCTATCAAAAATGGTCAGCTTTTTAAAAGAGGCAGAAGAACTTTTTGAAGAGTACAAAGACTATGCTCCTTCTCACAGGGAAATTTGCGAGATTATAGAGAATAAGGAGTTTTTGACAAAAGAGGATTTAGCAAAGCTTTTGAACGTCAGCAGTAAAGAGGATATAATGCTTATGGCAAAGAAAGCTCAAAAGCTTACACGCGAGAATTTTGGCAAGGTTATTCTTCTGTATGCTCCGCTTTACATTGCAAATTACTGCCAAAACGGTTGTGTTTACTGTGGATTTTCATGCAGGAAAAAGTATAAAAGAGAAAAGCTGAGCTTTGAAGAGATTGAAAATGAACTTAGAAAAATGAAAGAAGAGGGGATTGACTCTGTTATAATTCTCACAGGTGAGGACAGAATTAACTCTTCGGTTGAATACATTGAAAAAGCATGCAGAATCGCAACCGAGTTTATGTCAGAGGTCTCAATTGAAGTGTATCCTCTTTATGAAGAAGAGTACAAAAGGCTATCAAGCATTGGCGTTGTTGGAATTACTATGTACCAAGAGACATATCAAAGAGAAGACTATGATAAGCTTCATCCATTTGGACCAAAAAAAGACTTTGAATTCAGGCTAAATGCACCTGAAAGAGCATTAAAAGCTGGATTTCATGAGGTGTGTGTAGGCCCACTTTTGGGACTTTCTGAGCCCAAAAAAGATGTTTTGTGTGCAATACTTCATGCAGAGTACTTGCTTGACAAGTTCCCAAAAGCTGAAATTTCAATTTCATTCCCAAGGTTCAGAAGCGCTGGCACAGACTTTATACCATCATACACTGTATCAGACAAGGAATTTATCAAATTTTTGATCATTGCAAGGCTGTATCTTCCAAGAGTTGGAATTGTGGTGTCAACCAGAGAAAGGCCTTCTCTTCGTGATGCTTTGATTGATGTTTGCATAACCAAGATGTCAGCAGGCTCTAAAACAACAGTTGGTGGGTATGCAGAAGAAAAAGATGAAGATGCTGAGGCTCAGTTTGAGGTAGAAGATAGAAGAAGTGTATCTGAGGTTGTAGATGTTATAATTAAAAAAGGACTGCGGCCCGAGTTTACAAACTGGGTAAAGGGTGTGAAAAGTGTATGAGCTTATTTGACCTTATGCTGAAAAACTACTTTGATGAAAAGATGCTTGAAAAACTCTCAAAGGTAAAAATTCTTATAATTGGCTGTGGCGGGCTTGGATCTAACATTGCAGTTATGCTTGTAAGAAGTGGCGTTAAAAACCTTACAATCGTTGACTTTGACAAGGTAGATGTTTCAAACCTCAACAGGCAAAACTATTTCTTCTACCAGACAGGGCAGGAAAAAGTGTCAGCGCTCAAAGACATTCTTGAGAAGATAAATCCGTATATAACTGTGAAGGCTCTGAATATGAAAATTGATGAGTCAAATATAAATGATTTGATTTTACAGCATGACATAATTGTTGAGGCAGTTGACAATGAGCAGACAAAAATGCTCATCTTCAAAAAAGCATATGATCATGGCAAGAAAGTTGTTTTAGCCTCAGGCGTTGCAGGGTTTGGCGATTGTGAGAATATCAAAATAAAGCGTGGCAAGAACTTTTCAGTTGTGGGCGATTTTGTGACATCAATCAAAGAAAAAAAGCCTCTTGCACCAAAGGTAATGGCAGTTGCCGCAATGCAGGCTGATGAGGTTTTGAGGATGGTGAGTGAGCTTGAGTAAAGAAGAGAAGCTGCAGCTTTTTAAAAGCTACAACATCTATGGCTTGACAGCTGAGAAATTTTCAAATGGAAGGTCGAATATAGAAGTTGTAAAGGCAATGCTTGAGAGTGGAATAAAAATAATCCAGTACAGGGAAAAGTACAAAAGTCTAAAAGAAAAATATGAAGAGTGTCTGCAAATCAGAAAACTTACCAGGCAATATGGTGCGCTTTTGATAGTAAACGACCATGTGGACCTGTGCCAGATGGTAGGGGCGGACGGTGTTCACTTGGGGCAGGAAGACTATCCAGCAAAAGAGGTAAGAAAAATCTTAGGAGAAGACTTTATAATCGGTGTTACAACCCATACAAAAGAACAAGTTGAAAAAGCAGTTGAAGATGGAGCTGACTATATTGGTTTGGGTCCTGTGTTTCAGAGCTTTACAAAAGACAAGCCACATCCGCCGATTGGCCTTGAGATGGTCAGCTGGGCAGCAAAAAACTGCAAGATACCTTTTGTTGCAATAGGTGGAATAAAAGAGCACAATCTAAAAGATGTGCTTGAGGCGGGTGCAAAGTGCGTCAGCCTTGTGACAGAGATTGTAGGTAGCGATGACATTTCACAAAAAATAAAAAAGCTTTGGGATATTATAAAAGAGTTTGAAAGGAGCTGATTTTGTGATGAAAACCCAGATGACATATGCAAAAGAAGGAATATTTACACGCGAGATGGAACTTGCAATCCAGAATGAAGAGATAGATAAAGAAGAATTCTTGCAAAAGGTTGCAGAGGGCAAGATTGTCATTCCGGCAAACAAGAACAGGAAAAGAGACAAATATTTTGCAATTGGAGATGGAACATATGTAAAAATCAATGTAAATATTGGCGTGTCAGAAGCATGTCCGAATTTTGATATAGAGGTTCAAAAGCTTGAGATTGCCAAAAAATTTGAGGTTGAATCTGTGATGGATTTGTCAAGCGGGCTTGACGCTTCAAACTTCAGAAAATACATTCTTCAAAACTATGACTTTATAGTAGGGACAGTTCCAGTTTACCAGGTTGCATCAAGGCATGATGACATTACAAAGGTTGATAGCAAAGAGTTTATAGAAGAGATTGAAAGGCAGGCAGAAGAAGGGGTTGATTTTTTCACAATACATGCAGGAATTACAAGAAGGACTTTAGAGAGATTTGAAAAAAATGATCGGCTGCTCAAGATTGTCTCAAGAGGCGGTGCACTTTTGTACAAATGGATGATGGCAAACCGAAAAGAAAATCCGCTCTATGAACACTTTGACGAGATTCTAAAAATCTGCAAAAAACACAATGTTACAATAAGCCTTGGAGACAGTCTCAGGCCCGGCACGGTCTATGATGCAACAGATGCGCTTCAGATAGAAGAGCTTATAAACCTTGGAGAGCTCACCAAAATGGCCTGGAAAGAAGATGTGCAGGTGATGATAGAAGGGCCAGGGCACATGAGAGCAAACGAGATTGCAGCAAACATGGTAATTCAAAAAAGGCTTTGTCACGGTGCACCGTTTTATGTCTTGGGTCCTCTTACAACAGACATTGCAGCAGGGTACGACCATATCTCAGGTGCGATGGGTGCGCTCATTGCAGCTTTAAATGGAGCAGATTTTCTGTGCTATGTGACACCAGCTGAACACCTGAGGCTTCCATCGGCAGATGATGTCAAAGAAGGAATTGTTGCGTTCAAGATTGCAGCGCACAGTGCTAATATTGCAAAAGGCTTTAAAAAGCCACTTGAAAAAGACATTGAGATGTCAATTGCAAGACGTGACCTTGACTGGGAGAAGATGATAAACCTTTCGATTGACCCGCAAAAGGCAAAAGAGTACAGAAGCACATACCCTTCTGATACATGCTCTATGTGTGGAAGGCTGTGTGCTGTAAAAAATTCAAGGGACGAGGCAGTACTGTAAAACATTAAAAAAGATAGTTTGATGGATTCAATACATTTTACAGGGGATGAAAAATGTGAGAAAAGTTCTTGTAATTGCTGGATTTGATCCTTCTTGTGGAGCTGGCATTGTGCTTGACACAAAGGTTGTAAGATCACTTGGCGAGTTTGCAGCCTCTGTAATAACCTGCTTGACAGTTCAAACTACAGAAAGGGTCTATGATGCACTTACCATAGACCCTGATTTTTTTGAGTATCAGCTTCAAAAGATAATTGAGGATATAGAGCCAGATAGCGTCAAGATTGGACTTTTGGGAAGTGAAGAAATAGCAAGGGCTGTGCTGAGGAATATAAGAAGGTATAATCTCAAAAACATTGTGTGTGACCCAGTTTTGAAATCAACAAGCGGTTTTGAGTTTGGGAAAGATAAGTTTGTCGAGTTTTTGAAAAGCGAATTTTTAAAAGTTTGTAGCGTTATCACGCCAAACAAAACCGAGGCAGAAGTCATTTTTGATATGAAAATTGAAAATTTTGGAGAAGATATTTTAAATTCTATTCAACAAAAAATGAATAAGATAGGTATAAAGTCATGCGTTTTAAAAGGTGGGCATGTTGATGGCCATCTTGCAGAGGATGTTTTGATAACACAAACTGAAATTTATAGAGTTTCTGCTGGAAAGATAGGCTCAACAGACAACATTCACGGCACTGGCTGTGCCTTTTCATCTGCGTTTGCTACTTTCCTTGCAAAGGGATATAATATGTATGATACATTAAAACAAACAAAGGATTTTGTTTCAAACTTGATACACAATTCAATAAAGATAGGAAAGGGAAGACTTGTTTTAAATCCTTAAGAATACACAGGAAAATTAGCTGAAGATATTAATGGGAAGGGGCATGGCAAGGTGGCAATAAAGTTTGAGCTGATAAAGAAGAGCAAAAAATCCAATGCAAGACGAGGAAGGCTCTACACCCCCCATGGAGTTATTGAAACACCGGTTTTTATGCCAGTCGGAACTCAAGCAACAGTCAAGGCAATTATGCACAGGGACCTGTATGAGATAGGAACTCAGATAATTCTGGCAAACACGTACCATTTGTATCTTCGACCTGGAATAGATGTCATAAAAGAAGCAGGCGGGCTTCACAAGTTCATGAACTGGCAAAAACCAATTTTAACCGACAGTGGCGGGTTTCAGGTGTTTTCACTCAGCAAGCTTCGAACAATCACAGACGATGGCGTTGAGTTCAGGTCGCACATAGATGGTTCTCGGCACTTTTTCACACCTGAAAAGGTGATTGAGATTCAGAATATCCTTGGTTCAGATATAATAATGGCATTTGATGAGTGTGTACCATACCCTTGTGACCATGAGTATGCAAAGTGGGCTTTAGAGAGAACAGCAAGATGGCTCAAAAGATGCAAAGCTCATCACAAAAACACAGAAAATCAGGCTCTGTTTGGGATAGTACAAGGCTCAACTTACAAGGACTTGAGAATAGAAAGTGCAAAGCGCACAGTTGAAGAAGACCTTCCAGGCTATGCGATAGGCGGGCTTTCTGTGGGCGAGCCAAAAGAGCTCATGTATGAGATGATAGAGGTACTTCACCCACTTTTGCCAGAGGACAGGCCACGATACCTCATGGGTGTTGGAACACCAGACTGCTTGTATGAATCTGTCATTCGCGGTGTTGACATGTTCGACTGTGTATTTGCAACGCGAACTGCTCGAAATGGAACAGTTTTCACAAAAGAGGGCAGGATGATTATAAAAAATGCTCAGTATGCAAAGGACTTCAGACCCATTGAAGAGGACTGTGACTGTTACACATGCCAGAACTTTACCCGCGCTTACTTGAGGCACTTGATTAAAGCTGAGGAAATCCTTGGTGCAATTTTGCTTTCCATCCATAATGTAAGATTTTTGCTAAGGTTTATGGAAAAGCTGAGAAAGGATATTGAAGAGGATAGGATATAAAAGCAAGAAAATAATTAAAAAAAGGGGAGGTGTAGAAAAGTTTGTTGCTACACACCTCCCTTTTTTATGTTTATCGCGCATATTTCATCATTGCAGAAACAATTTCTGGATATACCCATTTAAGAGTTTTTCTATCTAACAGTCCAAAGTTTTCTCCATTTCCATAAAAAGCGTTATTGTCCCACCAACAACATGTTATACCCCTTGCCCTTGCTGCTCTGACATAGTATGCTGCAAATTCAACTCTTGATTGCAAGTTGCCATTTTTATCTCTTGCTCCAAATTCACCTATCACAACAGGTATACCTTTACTTACAAATTTGTCGTACAGTTTGTCCATGAAATAGTCAATATCTCTGCGACTTTCTTCCGAATTTACACTCCATTCAGAAACACTTCCTGACTCGTTGGGTGCCTGTAAGGCAAAATTGTATGGTCTGTAAGCATGAACAGAGATTATGATTCTGTTTTTGTATTTTGAGCTATCTTTTGGAATTTTGAATTCATCAATAAGGACATACTCTGGAGCGGCCGCATATCCTGGTACCATAAGATAACGGGAAACATTATTTCCACCGGTTGATCTGACAGTATCTACAAAGACTTGATTGAGCTTGTTTATTGCTTCCACAGCATCTCTGCATTCTGGATTGTTCATATCAAGCCACCATTCAAATCTTGAACCAGTAAGTCGGGGTTCATTTACTGCTTCAAAAATTAAGTGATCATTGTAATTCTTAAATCTTGTGGCAACTTGAGTCCAAATGCTTTTTACATATTTTATAGAAGTTTGCAAATGTTGAGAGTTAGGATAATAATATCCCGGCATGATATCATGGTGAATATTTATTATTACATACATCTTGTTTTTCATTGCGTAGTCAACAACTTGCTGAACTCTATCGAGCCATCTTTTGCTTATGGTAAAATTACTTCCTGTCACATGGTTATGCCACGAAACTGGAATTCTTATTGTGTTAAATCCTGCTTTTTTTACAGTATCAATCATTTGTTTGGTGGTTTTTACACCACACCATGCTGTTTCATACAAAAGTTCATCGTCAAAACTTGGATTTTCAAATGCCGCATCAAATGTGTTTCCTAAATTCCATCCTATCTTCATGTCTTTGACAAATTTTAATGCAGCGTTGTTTGGGATTTTTCTTGATGCAATCTTTATTTCTGGAATTTTGGCTCTGTTACTGGATGCTTCTGAATCAGAGGAATTACCTAAAGAGAAACTAACAAACGTCAGACCAGTCAAAACTGCACACACTGTGGCAAGTATCCTCCTCTTGTTCACTTCTTAAGCCTCTCCTTTCATAAGGATTTTTCTTACAATAATTAGTATAGCATAAAATTTAGAGAAAAAATTAAGTGCTTTGCAAAAGCATATTAAGGAAAATTTACATTGCTGTATTTAATTGTACAACTATTTAGAAAATAGGATACTATGTAATAATGTTCTATAACATAGAAAAATTAGTTAAGATAATAATAAATGGTTGACACAGTCTGCTACTTCTTTGCTTTTTACTACGTTGCTTAATATTAGCATATAATTCCATAAAATACTTAATTTTTGCCACCAAGAATTATTGTTATTAAGCTGTATTATTTTTTGTTCACATTTGCTAAATAAAATAAATTTTTAGTAAAGGGCACTTGGTGAAGACATATTTACCACCTAATTTATTACAGAAAAGAGAATAGAAAGTACCTACATTCTTAAGGATGTCCTCAAGAAGTAACGTAGGAAACTGAAAAACGTGGGAAGAGACCAGAGATTTCGAATCTATAAACTTTGTTTTTACATCTCTCAGCATGAATCTATTGCCAAATATTCGTCATCTGCTCTATGTGAATTTTCAATTACTCCCATAAGATGTTTTGCTCTTGGTGGAATAGGATTTAGTTCTACTCCTAAAATAGAAAACATCTCATTCCACTCCTTTAGCTTTCTTTCGCTTCCTCCGCAAAATTCTTCTCCATTATCCAATCGGATTTTTATTGGGGTTCTCAACATTATGTGTTCTTAGCCATAAAGCAACCAAGGATATAAACATAAAGCCAAAAGTAGATTATAGTTCATAAAAGTCCGCTGTAAATCTTGTTCTTGTTGCAACATCTATCATGTTCCACTCATAACATGGTAAGTTGTATTTTTTAATGTGTTCATATACTTCTTTTGGAAGACTGTCTTTATTCTGCAAGATGCTTTGTATCAAGCTGGAATTCGGAAAAAGGAATAAGAGTCTCATAGTCATACAAACTTCTTTCTCCTTTTTTTGTCTTTCTTGTTTTTCTCGGTACAGCATTTCTTTTAAGAATTGACTTTATCGTGTTTTCGCTTATTTTAACCCCGTATTTCTAGACAAATAAAGTAAAAGGACGTCTGTATTCTCCAATCCTGTTCTTTTAGCCTCTTGGGAAATAGGCTTTTCAAGCTCAGAAGAAAGTTTTTTAGGACAAGTTTTAGGTTTTCTTGATTTATCCTCAAGGGGACCGTAAATTGCTCTTCTTATAGTAGCTCTTGATACACCTAATATTTTAGCAGTTTTTGATACGTTTTTGTTATTTACTTCAAATACTTTTCGAATTAATTCTCTTGTTTTTTCGGGCAGATTGTTATTTCGTGATATGATATAATATTCATAGTAGGCTGCCCTCCCATCCTGGTAGTTTTTGAATGTTTATTTTGAGTGGTAGATTACACTTTTTAATTATATTCATATCAGGATGGAGGCAGCCTCAATTCTTTTTATAACCTTCTTCTTAGTATTTTCGCACATTCTTTCGCTGGGTAAATATCTCTACACTTATTCGAGAAAAAAAGAGGAACAATAATTGACTTAATAATTTCAACAATTTCCAGCATAATTCAAGCTGTTCCTCCATTTGTATTGGCTGTGCTGATTTTATTTATTTTTGCTGTGAGACTAAGAGTGCTTCCTATTGGTGGCGCTTATCCGGTTGATGTTGAGCCTTCGTTTTCAGTTCAGTTCATTTTAAAAGTCTTGCATCATGCAATTGGGCCTATGTTTGCGACGGCCATTCCTCAGATGGCAGCTTGGACGCTTGCAATGAGGGGAAATACATCACAAGTAATGGAGGAAGATTATATTAGGTTTGCTCAGGCACGAGGTCTGAAAGATTCTGTAATTGCAAATAAGTATATCAAAAACAATGCGATGCTACCACTGGTTGCCAGCCTTGCAATTTCAGTAGGTTACATGTTAGGAGGACATACACTGGTTGAGTCTATTTTCAATTATCCTGGTATTGGATTTTATTTTGGAAAAGCAATTGCTGTGAGAGATTTTGGGCTTTTAACAGGTTTATTTTCACTGATTGTAATTGGTGTGATTGTTGCTACCTTTATAGCCGAGATTATATATGCATTAATTGATCCAAGGGTGAAGCTAAAATGAAAAATAGGAGATTTTCAAACTTTTTTTATGACTATATTCAGCCTATACTTACAAATAAAAAATCTCTAATTGGCTTGATAATACTTTCTTTTTTTATTTTAATGGCAACCATAGGACCATTAGTAGTTCCATTAAATATGAATTCCAACTTTGCAGAAAGGTACCAAAAACCTTCACTCAAACACCCATTTGGTACAGACTATTTCGGTGTTGATATATTTCAGCAAATTGTTCATGGATCAAGGTCTGTAATCTCGCTTACATTGCTTGCGAGCTTATTTGCAGTGATTATAGGTACAATTTTCGGTGTTGCTCGAGGATACATTGAGGGAATTGCAGGGAAGATTTTAGATGCGGTCATAACTGTATTTTTAGTCATTCCTTCATTTCCTGCACTTTTGATTTTAGCGGCGATATTTACAAATGCTAAATTGAACGCTGTTGAAATTGCTCTGCTGGTTGCTATCTGGTTGTGGGCACCGCTGGCAAAACAGATATCAGCTCAGGTACTTACCATCAAATCAAAAGAGTTTATAGAAGCATCAAGAATGCTAAACATGGGGCTTGGCTACATACTATTCAGTGACATTGCAAAGCTGTTAATACCTTATATCTTCATAAATTTTGTAACGCAGATAAAAAGTGCAATGGAATTTTCAATAGGACTGATGTTTTTAGGGCTTGCAAAATTTGATCCCACTCATTGGGGAATAATGCTAAATTATGCTCTGTACCAAGCAGGAGCATTATATACACCTAAGGGGTTTCACTATCCGTTTTTTATAATCCTCAATATTGTGCTGCTGATTTATGGAGGAATATTACTGGCTCAAGGAATTGAGGAAGTGTTTAATCCTAAACTTCGGGGGCATGAATAAAAATGAATTGTTTGTTGAAGGTTTCTAATCTCAAGGCAATTTATTTAGTAAGAGAAGGCACTATCAAAGCCACAGATGACGTGTCGTTTGAGATTTTTGAGAATACCGCTGCAGCAATTGTAGGGGAGAGTGCGTCGGGCAAAAGTACAATAATTGAAGCAATGACAAGAACTTTACCCCCCAATGGAAGAATTCTTGCAGGTACTGTTGAGTACAAAGGAAAGGACCTCTTAAAAATTACCGAAGAAGAGCTGAGGACAATCAGGTGGAAAGAGATAGCGCTTGTTCCTCAAGCAGCTCAGCAATCGTTAAATCCTACTATGAAAATTATTGACCATTTTAGAGATACAATCCAAACCCATGGGATAAACTGGAGTAAGGACGAATTGATTAGTAGAGCATCAGAGAAGATAAGAATGGTAAGACTTGATCCTGAAACTGTACTTAATGCTTATCCTATGCAGCTTTCAGGTGGTATGAAACAGCGGGTGTTGATAGCACTGGCATTGCTTCTTGAGCCTAAAATTCTAATACTTGATGAACCAACTTCTGCTTTAGATGTTTTAACCCAGGCACATATCATTCAGCTGCTAAAGGAGCTTAAAAGGAAACTTAATATTACACTTATTTTTGTGACTCACGACATTGCAGTTGCAGCCGAACTTGCTGACAATATTTTTGTAATTTATGGCGGATGTTTGGTGGAGTGCAGTCCAACAGTTGAAATTTTCAAAAATCCTAAACATCCTTATACCAAAGGACTAATAAATTCCATTATGGCAATTAATGCTGATATGTCGAAAATAAAAGCAATCCCTGGCGACCCACCAAGTTTACTTAATCCTCCTTCTGGATGCAGATTCCATCCGCGATGTGAACATGTAATGGACATTTGCAAGAAAGTTAGACCACCACTTGTTCAGCTTTCAAGTGGAACGAAGGTAGCATGCCATTTGTATGAAGAAGGAGGATATGGAGAATGAGCGAAATTGCCATAAAAGCACAGAATGTAAGTAAAATTTATTCTCAAGGATTATTCAAGAAAAGATATAAATTAGTCCTTGATAATATAAATTTAGAAGTCAATAAAGGTGACAGATTAGTTATTATTGGCGAAAGTGGTATGGGAAAGACTACACTTGCAAGAATATTGGCAAACCTTGATGCACCATCATCTGGTGATGTATACTGGTTTGGGACAAGTTTAAAAGATGTAAATAGAAGTGAATACAAACATTTAAGAAAAAAAGTTCAGTACGTTCATCAAGACCCCTATGCATCTTTGCACCCATCAAAGACCATTTTTAAGATAATAGCTGACCCGTTGAAAAAGTGCCAAGGTCTTACAGGGAGAAAGTTAGAAGAAAAGGTCTATGAGCTTTTAGAAATGGTTGGGCTGATGCCACCTGACTATTTTTTTAATAAATATCCACACCATTTATCTGGTGGTGGACGCCAGCGACTTGCAATTGCACGTGCGTTGACTGCACAGCCTGAGATACTAATTGCTGATGAACCTATAAGTATGATTGACATGTCGCTAAGAGCTGCAATAATAAAGTTATTAAAAGACCTAAATGACAAACATAATATCACTGTCATACTCATTTTACATGATATTGGAGCAGCAAGGTATTTTACTTATGAAAAAGGTGAGATAGCAGTTATATATGGTGGCAGAATTGTTGAAAAAGGGACAAGTGAAGAGGTAATAACAAGACCCATTCATCCTTATACAAAAGTACTTATTAGTTCGAGCCCTATTGCGGATCCAGAACTGGCAAAAAATAGAGAAATCGAACAGCTAAGGTCGTACGACCCACCGCTAAGGGGGCCTGAGACAAAAAACTGTCCATTTTCACATGCATGTAACTATTCTGTTGATAAATGTTTGAGCAATACACCTGAACTTGAGAAGGTAAATGCGGACCATTATATTGCTTGCCATGTTTTTAAAGATTAGATTGAGAAATTGATGGAGATGAGAAGATGCAAAAGTTTTATTTTTTTCTTTCAATGATTATAATTGTATTATCACTAATTTGGCTACTTTATTTTAGAAAAAACGGATTAGAATTTACATTAGTGATATGTGCAATGATGATTGCAATTGTCAATATTCTTACTTTAATTTGGATAACTAATAAAAGGAAAAAACCTTAGGTGAGCTGTCAACACAAAGACGGCCTTTTTATTGTTATAGATTATATAGATTTTTACTAAGGTCTATAAAAAAGCTAAGATTAGGATATTGAAAAGAATAGGATATAAGCTATGGTTAATTATTTACATTTAGCTTACTTGATATTGTAATTTTTTCTGAAATTGTAACTATTCCATTGGCTGAAATAAAACAAAACCATAACAAAGCATGGTTTTTATATCTTAATGCTACTTCGAAAGGGATGTGTAACAAAATAGTTCCTAAGATAATAAAGCATCCTATTAGAATTACTGGTTTTAAACCTCCTCTCTTTATTGTTAGCATTATTAATTCCAACAAGGAGGTAAATAAAACAATGTAGTAATAAGTATCAAAGATAAGTTTTGCAGCCTTATTATTTTGTGAAAACTTTAGCTTTGCTCTTGAATTTTTTGGTTGAGCTCCTGCAGCGTAATCATAAGATTCATGGTCAGCATGCCACATTGTAATTACTTTATCAAGGATAAATCTTTTCATTTTTTTGTCTTTTATAATGTCTTGTAATCTTTTAATGCCAAGCTCAAAAAAGGTTTTCTGAACTTGTTGGGGACCTTTTTCTTGTATTAATTTACTAAATAATTCAGAATCTTTTTTATTCCATTGACCGTGCGAGGATACATTCAGACCCACATACATGTTCCACCCAATTCTTGGGGTTGCAATTTGTTGTTTAATTTTTGATTCAATAGCAAGATTAATTGAGAATGAAGTCAAGAAATATGCAATAAAAACCGTTAGCACAAAAAAACTTTTTACTATTAACCCCTTTTTTAAATGAATTTTAAAAAAGAAAAAAACATTCTCTCTGTCACTTTTATATTCAAAAAACAAAAGATAAAATACAATAAATGCTATAAATACAATAATGCCATTAGGTCTAATGCTATTCAATATGGCAAATAAAACGCCGATTAAAACGAAATTTAAATATTTATTCTTTATTGGCAGGGTATTGTTCATTGCTTTTAAAAATATCAACGCAGATAATAGTGCTATGGCATTAAATAAGTTTTCTGTACATATTAAGATTGAATAAAAAATTCTGGATGGCATTAAGGTCCAAATTAAAGCAGCAATGAATCCATATTGCTTTTTACTAACTTCTTGCCCAATTAGATAGACAAAAACAACTGATAGTGATGAAAGAACTATGCCTGTTAATTGTGCTGAGAGTATTGATGGGCCAAACAAGCGAAAAACAAAAGACAAAAAGGTAGAGAACGCAATTGTATGCGGGAATACTGCTATATAATTTGGGATAAATATTTTTCCATTAAGTAAATTTTTAGCTATCAAGTAATAAGTTAAAAAATCAGAGTTAGGCATAATTTCAGAAAAAAATATTAATGGTAGTGAAAGTAATGTTGCAGTGATAAACAATGTAACCAATATGTATTTGTCATTGAGCTGAGAAATATTTATTTTGCTATTTACTAATACAAGAATTATGCTTCCAATAAGTACTGACATTAAAAGGAGCAATCTTGATAAAGGTTTTGGGATTCGAGTAGGTAGTATGTAGTCTATGTTTCCATTAAGAAAATTTTTTTCAAAAACATACAATACAAAAAGAATGTTAATGACGTATACGAAATAAATTAAGGTGTTTTTTAAAACTTTTGAAGTTATATTAACCATTTTGATTTTTTCCCGCCTTTCAATTATTTAATACTTGTTTTAAGTATTTATGTTTAGCATATTTTGACAAAAAATTTTTCTTTCTTTTATTTTTTATCAAAAGAGGCTGCCGCTTTATACTTAAAATTTGAAGTTCTCAAGAAACTATTATATAATATCTTCAAAAGTTATTAAAGGAGCTGCAAAAAATGCCACTGAGAGTATACTTTGTAATCCCCTGTTTTAACGAAGAAGAAATGCTGCCTTTCACAATTCAAAAGATGGGTGAAAAACTGCAAGGCCTCATTGAAAAAGGGCTAATTTCTGATAAAAGCAAAGTTGTCTTTGTTGACGATGGAAGCCGTGATAGAACATGGGATCTAATCAAAGCTGCTGCAGAGGATAAGAGATTTTTGGGGGTCAAACTTTCGCGAAACTGTGGGCATCAAAACGCCCTTATGGCAGGAATGAGCTATGCTGTAAAGTTTGCTGATTGTATAATTACATTGGATGCAGATTTGCAGGACGATATCAATGTCATTGATGAGTTTATTCAAAAGTACAAGGAAGGCTATGAGATTGTGTATGGAGTGAGAAGCAGCAGAAAAACAGATACGTTTTTCAAAAGGTTTACTGCAGAAGGCTTTTATAAACTAATGAAGGCATTTGGAGTTGAGATTGTTTTTAATCATGCTGATTACAGGCTCATGAGTAAAAGAGCAGTCCAGTATCTTTTGCAGTTTGAAGAGAGAAACTTGTTCTTAAGAGGTATGATTCCATTAATTGGCTTAAAATCAACAGTTGTCTACTATGAAAGGTTAGAAAGAGTAGCAGGGAAAACAAAGTATCCACTCAGAAAAATGCTATCTTTTGCTTTTGAAGGGATTACATCTTTTTCGGTAAAGCCCATAAAGTATATCACAACAGCTGGTTTTTTGATGTTTTTGCTAAGTCTTGTAATTCTTATATATGCGATAGTACAGAAATTAAGAGGACAAGCTGTTACAGGCTGGACTTCGCTTACAATTTCAATTTGGTTTATAGGCGGGCTTCAGCTTGTTGCCTTAGGGCTCATTGGTGAGTATATTGGCAAAATTTATAAAGAGGTCAAAAGAAGACCTTTATACTTCATCGAGGAGATAGCGGGGGATGAATAATTTTAGCTATTTTGTAGAAAAGATAAATTTGTACAAAAAGCAAATAGTCCAGCTTGTGAAATTTTCGATAGTTGGGGTTATAAATACGGCAGTTGACTTTGCAGTATTTTTTCTTTTTTATTTTGTCTTTCATATCAGTTACTCACTCAGTCAGGTTTTTGGGTACACAAGCGGCATGATAAATAGCTTTATAATGAACAAAAAGTGGACATTTGAAGACAAAACCACCGGCAAAGTAATAATTACAAAGCTGTTAAAATTTGTGATTACAAACCTTGTTTCATTAGGATCTTCAATTGTTGTCTTAAAACTTTCAAAAACCTACCTATCAAATTCAATTTTAATCGCCAAAGTTCTTGCAACTCTTTGCGCTCAAATGATAAACTATTTATCGTATAAGTATTGGGTATTTAACAAATTTTGAAAGGGTAGGGTATGTGAATGCAAAATACAGTAGGAAGACTTGACACATTTTTTAGATACATTGTTGTAGTGCTTTTAGGATTAGCCATTGTTTTGTCATTTCAGTTTCGGATAGTTGCTCTTACACATAAGAAAATAAGTTTTGTTGTGATGGTTATTCTTCTTTTGTCAGCTTTTTTAATCTTTAATATTTGGCTTTTTATATTTCGAAAACTGGCAAACAAAAAACTCGCTATACTCTTGTTAATTCTTGTTATAGCAGCTCCAAGACTTATATGGATTTTTTTGATGCCAACAAAGCCGGTTTCGGACTATTTGTGTTTTTATTCCTATGCCCAAAAAGCTTCTCAAGGCTTTTTAAAAGGGTATGACATGACTTTTACACTCTTTAGGTTCAGATTTGGATATTCATTAATTTTGGCACTTGTTTTCAAGATTTTTGGAAGCAGCGTGATTGTAGGAAAACTTTTCAATGTGTTTCTTTCAGTAATTTTAGGACTTATCATATATTTTACTGTTGACTATCTTTTTGGCAAAGAAGCAGCCACATATTCAGCAGTTTTGTATGCCTTCTGGCCATCGCAGATAATGTATAATTCAGTTTTGGCGTCTGAACACCCGTTTATTGTGTTTTTTGTGCTGGGGCTGTATTTTTTGTTAAGGGCAATAAAAGAGAAAAAAGCCATTTTTGGCATATTTGCAGGAGTCCTTGTGGCAATTTCAAATCATATAAGACCTGTTGCTGTTGTGATCATAATTGCGATGGTTTTCTTGTTTGCACTAAAAGCTCTTTGTAAAGATTTTAAAATCTTAAAAAGTGCTATCTTAAGTATAATTTCATACGTTATTACATTCTATACAGTAGGATATCTAATTTTTAGTCTCACAGGCATTCCAGTGTGGAAAACCTCAATGGGGCTTAATCTCATGATTGGTACAGACTATACAACATATGGTATGAACAATCCTAAACATTCTTTGTTTGTTAAAAAATATGCTTATGATTTTCAAAAGATGCACGGTGAGGCTATGAAAATAGGGTTAGAGAGACTTAAAAAAGAAACAAAAAAATTTATTGCTATTCTTCCTCGCAAACATGCTATTATCTGGGGCGATGATAGCTTTGGGTATTTTTGGAGCACTTTTAAGGTTTACAAAACTACACATTTTGTAGATCTTGTAAAGAGTCATCCAACCATTTTCTATATGTTCTCTCAGCTATACTACTATGTAATTTTGATTTACATCATTTTAGGGATTCTCTCATCTATAAAAAATGCCAACAAAGAAATTTTTCTTTTTTTAAATCTTATATTCCTTGGCTATGTTGTATTACACATATTTTTAGAAGTTCAACCTCGTTATCACTACCCTGCAATTTTCACACTCTTTTTGTTAAGCGGTCAAGGAATAAAGTGGCTGAGAGAGAAATTGAAAAGATTTTAATACTGTTGATAAAATTCTCTTGGCCCAAGGTCAAATGCCTCTACGTTTTTTTTTAATACCAAAAACCTTCTTATATCAAAGCACAGGCTGCACTTGTGAAGGTAGCTCTTTTGAGGCTTATATCCAAAGTTTTCTTTAGCAAACCTGAAAAGCTCATGAATACCTTTTGTGTAGAGCATATTTACAAAAAAATACTTTTTGTCATCAAGATCTTTTCCCAAGTCATCAATAGAAATTTTAAATCCCACACATGGGTTTGGGATAAAATTTCCAAAAAGGTCCATATGAAAATGAGTCTTGCTGTTTAATTCATGGCAGGGAGATGAGTTTTCGAGTATTTCCTCAATACTCTTTTTTGGGAAGAACTCTTCAAAAGTTTTTATTGCCCTTCCATTTAACGTAAGGTAATAGCGCAAAGGTAGCGATTTTACATAGTTTTCTCCAAATGTAGCTATGTACTCTGAAAGTGAGTGTGTTTTTTCAATATCAAATCTCTTTATCTCAGGCAAAAACCCTTCTATCCATGGGAAGATTTCAACCCCAACTTCTTTCAAAAGATTTATCAGCTTTAGCACTTTTTTGAGTGGAATGTATTCGTTGTGAAATGGACTAATTGATACCAAAATAGTTTCTATTCCAAGGCTTTTTAGATCTTTTAGCTTTTGCTTTGCCTCTTTTTCATTTTCCACCCATGATGCGTTTGTCTCAATGTACTCTATGTACACTCCATTTTCATTTGCCTTCTCTACAACCTTTTTAAGACCTTCAAAATTCAGAAAAGGCTCACCACCGCCTATATGAACAGAGTAAACTCCAAACTTTTTTAAGGTCTTAAAGACCTTGTCTGCCATCTGCGGAGTTATATACTCTTTTTTCCATGAAGGTGAGCTGTTGTAAAGACAATGCCTGCACCTTGATGAGCAGAAGTAGTTTGTTATAACCCCACCAGAGATAAGTCTGTCAATTTTAAGACTGTTAGTTGAAGCTGGCATAACTTATACCTTCCCCTCCTTGTGCTTTTCAAAAATGCTTGTCTTTTTTTGAAAACTATTATAATATTATTATGTTAGTTTTAGATTAAAAAATCAAATTGATAGGTAGGAGGCAAAAGAACTTTATGAAACTCTTTAATCTTTTGTTTGAGGTAGCTTTTGCGACAAACAACGCTCAAAGCTCATCAAATCAGGCACCAGCAGGGGCTACTTGGGTGGTAGTCTTTACCCAGCTTATTCTTCCGTTGATTTTGATGTTTGCTATCTTTTATATCTTTATAATCCTTCCGCAGCGAAGAAGAGAAAAACAGTTCAGAGACATGATAAATTCACTCATTGTTGGTGATGAGATAGTAACAAACGGTGGAATTGTTGGAAAAATTGTGAATATCAAGGATGACATCTTGACAATCGAGGTAGGGGCTGACAGGGTAAAGCTAAAGGTTTACAAATGGGCTGTAAAGGAAGTTTTGAAGAAGGCTGAGCCAAGAGATTAAAGAGCAAAAAAATGCCATAAACTAAAAGAAGAATGGTTCTGAAGGGTGTTGGCTTCAGAGCCATTTATTTTTAGATAAAGGATTTATTTTTTCAAGAAGGAGTTGAGAGTACCATTACAATTTCTGAGCTTCTTTCACTTCTTGAAAAGTATAGTCTTAAGCCAAATAAAAAACTTGGTCAAAATTTCTTGATTGATGAAAACATTGTAAGAAAGATAGTGAATCTTGCAAAGATTGATCAAAAAGAGGTTTTGGAGATTGGAGCAGGACCTGGTACTTTGACAACATTTCTCTCTCAAAAGGCAAAAAAAAGTATTTGCTGTTGAGATTGACAAAAAGATTTTGAATGTCTTAAAAGAGGTTTGCCAGAATCTCTCAAATGTAGAAATAATAAACCAGGATTTTCTTGAACTTGATGTTAAAAATTTAACAAGTGCGCAAAAACTCTGTGTTGTTGGCAATCTACCGTATTATGTAACTTCACAGATTCTATTCAAGTTATTTGAGGAAAGAAATTATATAGAGTCATTTACAATTATGGTTCAGAAGGAAGTTGCACAGAGACTTTTAGCAAAACCTGGTTCAAAGGACTATGGGATTTTGACAGTGGCAATGAACTTTTATTGTAAAGTAGAAGACTTCTTTTATGTTAGCAAGAATGTCTTTTTTCCAAGACCTGAGGTTGACTCAACTGTTTTGAAGGTAAGCTTCAAAGAAGATATTCCTGATGTTGATGAGAAAAAGTTTTTCAAGATAGTTCACGCTTGCTTTTCTACACGAAGAAAAACCATTTTGAACTCTCTTTCAAATTCTCTTGGGATTGAAAAAGCAGAACTAAAGAATATATTGGAAAAAGCTTCTTTGCAGGAAAATTTGAGGGCAGAGGATTTGAGTTTGGACCATTTTGTAAGACTTTACAAAGAACTTGAAAATATAATTTAAAATTCCAAGTCAAGTAAAAAGGGCTTTGCAACAATTGATATGTACAATTTCATTTTTACACATCGCCTTAATTTTTTATTTTGACATTTTGGCTTAAGTTAAGGTATAATATAATACAAATTGCAATTATGCGAAATAAAACTTGCAAGGTGGTGGAGAAAAGGTGGTAGAGGTGAACTTGCATCCGTCCGTGTATCAATGGATTGACGAGATGGCAAGGATTACAAAGCCAGACAAGATTGTCTGGATAGATGGATCTGAAGAGGAAAAGGAGAGGCTTATTAAAGAAGCTCTTCAGACGGGGGAGCTGATGGAGCTCAACCAGGAAAAGCTTCCAGGGTGTTATCTTCACAGAACACATCCGAGCGATGTTGCAAGGGTTGAAGACAGGACATTTATCTGCACTCCAACAAAAGAAGAGGCAGGTCCAACAAACAACTGGATGGACCCGAACGAGGCTTACAAGATGCTCTACTCACTTTTTGACGGTTCAATGAAAGGTCGAACAATGTATGTTGTTCCATACTTGATGGGACCTGTTGGGTCACCATATTCAAAAGTGGGCATTGAGCTGACAGACAGCATCTATGTTGTACTTAACTTAAGAATCATGGCGAGAATTGGCGATGTTGCGCTAAGACATCTTGGCTCTTCTCCTGACTTTGTAAAAGGACTTCACTCAAAAGCAACACTTGACCCAGAGAAGAGGTACATCTGTCACTTTCCACAGGACAACACTATCATGAGCGTAAACTCAGGATATGGTGGCAATGTCATTCTTTCCAAAAAATGTTTTGCGCTCAGAATTGCAAGCTACTTGGGGAAAAAAGAAGGCTGGATGGCAGAGCACATGCTAATTGTTGGAGTTGAAGACCCAAGCGGTAAAGTAACATACATCGCAGGTGCGTTCCCAAGCGCGTGTGGAAAGACAAACCTTGCTATGTTAATTCCGCCAGAGCCGCTCAAGAAGCTTGGATATAAAGTTTGGACTGTTGGCGACGACATTGCATGGATGAGAATAGGCGAGGATGGAAGGCTTTGGGCTATTAACCCTGAAGCAGGGTTTTTTGGAGTTGCACCTGGCACAAGCTACAAGACAAATCCGAATGCGATGGAGACAATAAAGAGAAATACTATATATACAAACGTTCTTTTAAAAGAAGATGGAACAGTTTGGTGGGAAGGTATGGATGGTGAGCCGCCAGAGAGAGGTATTGACTGGCTTGGAAGACCATGGACAAAAGACAGTGGTGAAAAGGGTGCTCACCCCAATGCAAGGTTCACAGCACCAGCTGCACAGTGTCCGTCAATCTCAAAAGAGTGGGAGAACCCAAAAGGTGTGCCAATTTCAGCTATCATATTTGGTGGAAGAAGAGCAAAGGTTGCTCCACTTGTATATGAAGCGTTTGATTGGCAGCATGGTGTATATGTGGGTGCAACAATGGCATCCGAGACAACAGCTGCAGCAATGGGTAAGGTGGGTGTAGTTCGTCGCGACCCAATGGCAATGCTTCCATTCTGTGGTTATAATATGGCAGACTATTTTGCACACTGGCTTGAGATGGGTAAAAAGATTCCAAAACCTCCTAAGATCTTCCATGTGAACTGGTTTAGACAAGACGAAAATGGCAAGTTCATTTGGCCAGGTTTTGGTGAGAACTTGAGAGTGCTCAAGTGGATAATCGAAAGATGTGAAGGTAAAGTAGGAGCAAAGGAAACACCAATTGGATATGTTCCATATGTAGATGATCTTTACTTAGAAGGTCTTGATATAGACAAAGAAACTGTAGAAAAGCTTCTTGAGATAGATAAAGACCTGTGGCTCAAGGAAGCAGAAGATGCAAGACAGTTTTTAAGCCAGTTTGGAGAAAGACTCCCCACAGAGCTCATTGAAGAGAACGAAAAACTAAAACAAAGGCTTTTAAGGTAAACAATCACCAAATTCAAGACCTCCTTCATATACTGATACAAAGGGTGTGAAGGAGGTCTTTTGTTTTGCTTTCAAATTCTGCATTTACAAGGGTTGTGGTCATCTTAAAGGGAATAGAAGAAAAAGATAGAGTTCCTTTTGGGTATGTCAAAGTTCAGGCAATTGTTGATACAGTGGATTTGGAAGTTGTACTCCAAGGAATTGAAGAAAATGAAGAAAAAATAGCTTTGATGGGCATTGTAAAAAGAACGGATAGGTTTTGTCCGGTATTCTTTTGTCATTTGCAAAATCTACAAAAGTCTACAATTTCACAACTGCTTTCAACCGGCAGGTTTAATATGTTTGGGTCTGGGTATCAGCTAAAAGAGATTATGGGTTTTGCTATTATAAAAGAAAGAAAAGGAAAAAGGAAACTATTGCTCATTGGAAGTATTGATGAAAAGGACCTTTATACAATGGAAAAGGATGTTCTGGAGGAGCTTGAGCAAGACAAGAAAAGGGAAGAAAAAAGAAACGTAAATAACCAAATTGACAAAACTTTTTTAGATGAAAAGTCTTTAAATGAAAACTTGGACTACAACCATCTTGTGGCTCAGGATAATTTAGACACAAAATCTAAGAAAGCTCAAGAAGATGATGAAAAAAAATTTACAGACAATAGCCTGGAGGATTCCAACTTGCAGGTAGTTGAAGTGATATCCCAAAAGGCAGAAGAAAATGGCGAAGAAACCAACGTGAATGAAATTAGTAAGTGCTCTGACGAAAAAGAAGAACTTCCTGCAATAATTGAAAAACGTACGGAGGAGATTAAAAATTTAGAAAATGAAAGGGAAGAAGAAAAAATCATCGAAAAAATAGATTCTACAGAAGATGTTCAGCCTGAGCTTGAAAAGAACTACTGCATTTTAGAATTTGGTGATAAAAGAACGTGGAAGAGAATATTTGAAGAATTAAAAGAAAAGTGCGAAAAGTTTGAGCCTTTTTCTGATGATAAAGTCAAGTGGATGAAGGTTGACAAAAAAGACATCTTTAGATTTTCAAATTTGCATCCATTTTTGTATATAATTTCTAATCCATTTGTTTTTAGACTTGTCTCAGATCAAGGGTATTTAGTAATTGGATATAAGCGGTCTAAGAAGAAAAAGGACAGAATAGAAATCTTGGTTCCTGGTGAGTATTCAGAAGATACAGAAAAAAAAGCAAAGGCTTTTGGGTTTTCAGAGTTTGTGACAAAAGATGGCAAGGTCATGGAAGGCAAGGAAGGTTACTTTAAGATGACGTTAGAGCTCATAGAAAAGGAAGAATAAAAAGGTTATGGAATATGCCTGTATATTATCAGGTGGTAGCGGACTTAGACTTTGGCCAAAGAGCAGAAAAGCTTTTCCAAAACAATTTTTAAAGTTGTTTGGCGACAAAAGTTTTTTGGAAATGACCTATGACAGAATAAAAAAGATTTTACCTCAAGATAGAATCTTCATAGTAACACATATAAACTATCGAAGCCATCTTAAGCTGTTGCTACCCCAAGTAAAAGATGAAAACTTGGTTTTTGAACCCGAACAGAAGGAGACCCTTGCGTGCATTGCTTTGGTATGCATGCACGTTTTGAAAAAAGACCCGGATAGTATATTAGGTGTGTTTCCTTCAGATCACTTTATATCTAATATTGAGAAATTTGAATCTGCAATGAAAAAAGGGTATGAACTTGCTAAAAAAGATCACATTGTATGTTTTGGTATCCTCCCTACAAGGGCTGAGACAAATTATGGGTATATAAAAAGGGGAAAAAAGATAGGAGAAGGTTTATTTTTGACAGAAAGATTTATAGAAAAGCCTGATAGCAAAAAAGCAAAGTATTTGATAAAGTCGGGATATCTTTGGAATAGCGGAATCTATATTTTCAAGGTCTCTACTTTTCTAAGAGAACTAAAAAGATACATGCCGCACTACTATGACATCTTTATGAGGATATTTTCAGCTATCTCAAATGAGAATTATATAGAAGAGTTGAAAAAAGGCTACAAGCTTCTTGAAAAAGTTTCTGTTGACAAGGCAATCATGGAAAAGACAAAAAAGCTTGTTGTGTGCATCTCTGAGTTTGAATGGGATGATGTGGGGACTTGGAGTGCATTTGAGAGGATTTTAAGGAAAGATGAAAATGGCAATGTCATAAAAACAGAGGCGATTGTCAGTGAATCAAAAAATTGCATAATATTTTCTGACAAGTTTGTAATGGCACTTGGGATAAAAGACATTATTTTAGTGTCAGTTGAGGATGCAATCTTGATTTGTCATAAGTCCAAAGAGAGAGAAATCAAGGATATAATTCAAGGAATAGCTTTGAATGAAAAATACAAAAGGTTCTTATGACAAATAGTAATCAAAAAAAGTAGAGGCGCATAAACTTAATATAGAAAGAAAAAGACTTTTTCAAAATGAGATTATATGGC
>NZ_CP116337.1:2693363-2695243 GCF_028198085.1 Caldicellulosiruptor sp. DIB 104C
TCATGGAAGGCAAGGAAGGTTACTTTAAGATGACGTTAGAGCTCATAGAAAAGGAAGAATAAAAAGGTTATGGAATATGCCTGTATATTATCAGGTGGTAGCGGACTTAGACTTTGGCCAAAGAGCAGAAAAGCTTTTCCAAAACAATTTTTAAAGTTGTTTGGCGACAAAAGTTTTTTGGAAATGACCTATGACAGAATAAAAAAGATTTTACCTCAAGATAGAATCTTCATAGTAACACATATAAACTATCGAAGCCATCTTAAGCTGTTGCTACCCCAAGTAAAAGATGAAAACTTGGTTTTTGAACCCGAACAGAAGGAGACCCTTGCGTGCATTGCTTTGGTATGCATGCACGTTTTGAAAAAAGACCCGGATAGTATATTAGGTGTGTTTCCTTCAGATCACTTTATATCTAATATTGAGAAATTTGAATCTGCAATGAAAAAAGGGTATGAACTTGCTAAAAAAGATCACATTGTATGTTTTGGTATCCTCCCTACAAGGGCTGAGACAAATTATGGGTATATAAAAAGGGGAAAAAAGATAGGAGAAGGTTTATTTTTGACAGAAAGATTTATAGAAAAGCCTGATAGCAAAAAAGCAAAGTATTTGATAAAGTCGGGATATCTTTGGAATAGCGGAATCTATATTTTCAAGGTCTCTACTTTTCTAAGAGAACTAAAAAGATACATGCCGCACTACTATGACATCTTTATGAGGATATTTTCAGCTATCTCAAATGAGAATTATATAGAAGAGTTGAAAAAGGCTACAAGCTTCTTGAAAAAGTTTCTGTTGACAAGGCAATCATGGAAAAGACAAAAAAGCTTGTTGTGTGCATCTCTGAGTTTGAATGGGATGATGTGGGGACTTGGAGTGCATTTGAGAGGATTTTAAGGAAAGATGAAAATGGCAATGTCATAAAAACAGAGGCGATTGTCAGTGAATCAAAAAATTGCATAATATTTTCTGACAAGTTTGTAATGGCACTTGGGATAAAAGACATTATTTTAGTGTCAGTTGAGGATGCAATCTTGATTTGTCATAAGTCCAAAGAGAGAGAAATCAAGGATATAATTCAAGGAATAGCTTTGAATGAAAAATACAAAAGGTTCTTATGACAAATAGTAATCAAAAAAAGTAGAGGCGCATAAACTTAATATAGAAAGAAAAAGACTTTTTCAAAATGAGATTATATGGCTACAAAAAGCGCAGACGCCAAAAGGTAGCTTTCCTTTTGGCTTTTTTAATCTCAAGTTTAATAATTCTTGCTATTATAATTTCAAATTGGCTTGAAAACATGCTAATAGATGCATTTGAAGATAAAGCAAAACTGAAAATTGTAGAAATTACAAATATTTCGGTCTTGCAAATTCTGCAAGACCAAAAGGTTAACTACGATGACATTGTGAAGTTTGAAAAAAGCAAAGACACATCTTTTATCAAGATTGACACCATTTCCTTAAACAAGATTATATCAAATTGGGTGCTAATGATAAACAAAAGAATAAATAAGCTCACGCCTGTTGAAGTAGAGTTTAAATTAGGTTACCTTTTTAAAAACATCTTCTTTAATCAATTTGGTCCTACCTTGAAAGGAAATGTTTTGTATGTATCTGCAGTTTCATACGATTGGCAATCAGAGTTCAAGTCAGCTGGAATAAATCAGACAGTCCATAGGGTATACTTAAATTTAAATTTTGAAGGGCATATGCTATTTTTAAAAAAGAAAGGGACATTCAAAGTACCTCAGCGCGTTTTGATTGCTGAAAATGTCTATATTGGCGAAGTACCCAAAGTATATATAGGCAAATAAAAAAGTAATCAAGAGAAAAAAAGAGAAAAAACAATTTAAAAGAGAATTTTAAGGTATCTGA